>DATEHT010000030.1:0-259171 GCA_035279425.1 Terriglobales bacterium
GATTCTCCACGGCGTCAGAAGAGAGGGGCGGGGGCCGCTCTTCGATCAGGCTCATCCTCGGCCTAAGGGTGGGACGACCTCTCCGCCGAAACGCAACCTAATCCTAGGTCACGATCGGCAACCAAGATACAAGGGTGGGTGTGCCGCCGAGTTTCCCTCGGCATATTCGCCTCTTGCGCGCCGTCCACTCGGATTCGATTTTCAAGTGAGGGAAAGCGGGCGCTCGCTTACGCTCGCGCGTGGTCACGTAATCGCCTCTGATCGGCACGGCTGAAGCCCTCCACCCCAGCACGCGAAAACCGCGCGCGCCGGGGACCCGCGCGCGCCCTTCCCGTTCGTCATGACGCAGATGCAGATTCCTCGCTTCGCATTTCCCATTCGCGAAATGCTTCGCGCGGAATGACAGAGTGGGGGAGTGTCCGCGGTCGGTACCCTTAAACTGCGCTCAGGGCAGGCTCTAAAGGCGTGCCCTTCCCGTGCGGGTCGGGCATAAAAACACAAGGTTCCTCGACTTCGCACTTTCGCATTCGCGAAATGCTCCGCGCGGAATGACAGAGTGGGGGAGTGTCCGCGATCGGTGCCCTTCGACTGCGCTCAGGGCAGGCTCTAAAGTCGTGCCCTTCCCGTGCGTCATGACGCAGATGCAGATTCCTCGCTTCGCATTTCGCATTCGCGAAATGCTGCGCTCGGAATGACATGGGTATGGAAATTTGGGCGTGGCACCCTTCGACTGCGGCCTCGGCTGCGGTCGGGGCTCCGGCTGAATCAGGACGAGCTCTGAAGCCTTCCACCCCAGTACGCCAAGACCGGGCGCACTGGGGATCCCGGCCCTCCACCCCAGTACGCCAAAACCGGGCGCACTGGGGACCCCGGGCCCTCCACCCCAGTACGCCAAAACCGGGCGCACTGGGGACCCCGGCGGTCCACCCCAGTACGCCAAAACCGGGCGCACTGGGGATCCCGGCCCTCCACCCCAGTACGCCAAAACCGGGCGCACTGGGGACCCCGGCCTTCCACCCAGTACGCGGCGCACTGGGGACCCCCCGGCGTGCCCTGACACGAACATCCCTTTCTTCTACAACCCGTTCTGAGTCTCGCGAATCGAAATCCCGGCTAATCACAGGAGAGTCTCAGAGGAGGAAAAATATGAGAAACCTGTTCTTGTGTTTGCTTTTGGCATTGACGGCATCGGTGTGGGTGATGGCGGATGATTCGTCCGACACCAAAGGAAAGTCCGACACACGCACGATTACCGGCTGCTTAAGCCAAGGCGATAACGCGAAAGAATTCAACCTGAAGGCGGAAGACGGCAGCACCTGGGAAGTACGTAGTAGCACTGTGGCGCTAGCGGACCACGTTGGTCATACGGTTCGTGTGACTGGCGTCGTCCAGAACGCCATGGCCCACAACATGAAGGAAGACACCAAAGATATGGCCCATGACACTGGGGTGACGAAAGACAACACCGAGCACGGACATCTGAAGGTGACTCAACTGAAACATGTGAGCGATACGTGCTCGAAATAGCTTGACTCAATAGAGGTCGAGATTCTCGTGAGTTTTAGAAGGCGCGGCCTAAGGTTGCGCCTTCTGTTCTTGTGAGGAAGGGCGGCCTAGCCTACAACACCACTCGCAATCTCGAGGGTGCCCCGCTCAAGCTGTGCTTGGGGATTTGGAGGTCCCTCGACTTTGCTCGGGATTTCGCCTCGCTTTGAGCCAGGCTCGCGTGCTTTTTGCACTACCCTTGATTCCTGTTCCCCAAAATCTGCGAATTGCGTTAAAGCGTCTCGCGCGTTAGAGTGTGTCGCGCGTTGCTGCGAGAAAAAGGGGGAGGAGAAATGAAGTGCTTCAGTCACCCTCAGAATGAGGCCGTCGGAAGTTGCAAATATTGTTTTCGCGGGGTATGCGCTCAGTGCGCTAGAGACAGCGGAGTCGGTCTGGCGTGCAGCGAGAAATGCGAGAGCGAAGTCAAGTCGGTGCATGCTCTGCTCGAAAGAAATAAAAAGCTAAGCACGTTTGTGCCGGCGACCCATTCCCGAAGCGCGGTGATGCTCGCGCTGATGGCGATCGTGTTCATCGGATTTGGGATGTATTCGAGAGCCCCATTTATGAAGGCTTTCCTGGCTGTCTTCGGCATCGTGATGCTGTGCGGAGCAGCTCTCGCATTCGTTAACAGCCGCAAGATGGCCAGAGCGGCTTCATGGGGAAGTAATTAGATCGGTTTGTGCAGCGCGCGCAGAGTGGGCTTCCCCCACTTTCTAATCAGACCTGCAGCCAGTCCTGATGTGGGTACCGTGCCCAGTGGCTCAGGGCTGGTTGTGGTGTTTCGAATTTGAAACAAGGCGCGAATTTTTGCTGTACTTCGCCGCCTTTGTACTAAAATCCTTCCCCACTCCAGAGGAGGTGCCTTATGGTCGCGCCAGCTACAGTCTTTCAGTTCCGAGACTTTCCTCGTGAGCGATACGGGCCCGGCGAATCGGTCACAGCCCTTTCAACCGCGACGGCTGAAGTTGCCCAACGGCCCATGGCGAGGGCAGGGGATTTCCTGCTGACGCACTCGTCCGGTGTCTATGGGCAGTTGATTCGCTTCGGAGAGCGGATTCGGTATCGAGGCGCTGAAAAAATATTTGCTCACTGGAGCCACGCTGCAATTTTCGTCAACGACAATGGCGACATCATTGAAGCGCTTGGCGGCGGGGTACAGAAACGAAACATCTCCGTCTATCACAATACCGAGTACGTTGTGGTTCATCTTCCTCGAATTACTGCCCAGGCAGACAGAGATCAGGCCATTGCATTTGCGGAATATTGTTTGGCAGAACCGTACGGATGGTTAACCATCGTGAGCATCGCGCTCACGTTGCTGTTTGGGGCGAAATTGAATTTCGGTGTTGATGGCCAACAGATTTGCTCGGCGCTGGTAGCTCGCTGTCTTGAACGGATTGGAACAATTTTCACTGAGAACGAGCCCTGGCAACTCATGCCAGCCGACCTCGCCGAGCACTTTCATGTCACCCAGATCGGAGAACAGGGGAAAGTCCCGCCCATGACTGAGGGTCTAATCACTGCATCGAAGCCGGGAAAGCGACGCCGGTGAGCGAACAGCGGACGGCGAGACGAGACTCGATCCACAATTTCTTTGGACAGGATTACGGCGTTGGAGGCGGCGGCTGCGGCGGAGGATTGAGAGTGCATTGCCCGGTCCTCACCTGCGCGGGAGGCGTCGGCGGGGTAGCCCACGGTTCATTTATGAAATCGAAGAACTCGCTCATACCGATCTGCGCCGCATCCCGTTGAGTAAGCGCAGGCACACCGAAGCGTGTCTCGATTAGCTTGAGCATCGCCGTGTAATCGCGCACCTGGTGCGAGACGAAATTTTTCTTCGTATAAGGCGAGATCACAATCAGTGGGACCCGGTATCCGGTCCAGGTGAAGTCGCAGGTCGGGCCTCCGGTTTGGCCCGGCTGGTCGCATTCGTCGGTCGCGATCAAGTCCATGGGAGCGATGCCGTCCGGGCTTGGCATGGGCTGCGGCGAAACGTGGTCGTAGTATCCACCAAACTCATCGTAGCTAAACAGCATGATTGAATCGCCCCAACTCGGGCTTTTCATGAAGGTGTTCATCAAGCCTGACACGTAATTCGCGCCGGACTGCACATTTACCGGCGGCTGTGTGTCGGTATCGGTTGGGTGCTCGTCAAGGTTCGCTGCGCCCGCCGGCTCGATCAGCGCGACTTGGGGCAAGGTTCCGTTTTGCACATCAGTTGTGAACTGAGAGATCGGAGCGATGTTCTGCGCCAGGTTCGGATCCGCGAGTATTGTTTTCTTATATTGGAACTGATTCATGTAGGTGCCGTTCATCAGGCACGACGGATTCGGGTCAGGTGAACAAGGGCCGCTTGAAGAATTTAGGCCTTGCGGGTTGACGTAAATCTTCCATGTGATTCCCGCATTTTGTAGTTCCTCGAAAATAGTAGTCGCGGTGATCAGCGGGGAACTCGATGACAACGGATGTACATGTCCCTGTGAAGTCGCCGCAAACATGTACATGCGGTTGATCTGCGTACGGTCCATGACCGGCGAAAACCACTGATCGGAGGTGGCAAAGTTCGATGCCATGAAGTAGTAGTAATTCAGGTCGGTCCAGTCGAAATAGCTCATCGCCCGAATTCCGTTGGTATCCATCAAAGTGGGCGACTGCTGGCGGGCATCATCGGCGGCAGCCACTACAAATCCATTATTCAACGCTGCGCTATTACCCAAGGGATCGTCCAAATCCCAATCGCGATGGGCTTCGCTCCAGTACGAGCTTTGCGACTCTTGGCAGACAGACGGGGAGTGAAACGAGCTGATGAGATTCGTTGGGTCAGCATGACACACCGTGGAGGCTGGAAATGGTTGTGTCGCATCGCACCCGGGAATTGCCGGAGCTGGCGCTTGTAGCGGCGCATCGCCGGTCGTGGGATTGAATTGCGGCAAGCCATCGAAGGACTGATCGGGGAATCCTGCTTGCGCCCAGTAGGCGCGCATTGCACCGAAGTAGCTGTCAAGGGAGCGATTTTCCTGCGCAAAGATAATGATGTGATTAATGCTCTTCAGGGTGGCGGCAATAGTTACCGTCGCCGTCGTCGAGGTGTTGGTTGAGGAATTGAGCGTTACGCTGCAACTCGCGCTCGTTGAAGTACACGCGCCAGACCAGCCCGCAACTGCATCGGTGGCGGACGGAGTGGCATTGAGTGTGACTTCCGTATTTTCAGGAAAACTCGCCGAGCAAGTTGTGGGGCAATCAATTCCGTCTGGCGTGCTCTTCACCTTTCCTGATCCAACGCCTGCAAAGGCCACGGTCAAGCCGTTTCCGATGGTAAACACCGCATTGACGTTCGTCGCCGCGTTGATAGTCAGACTACAAGTGTTGGTTCCGGAACAACTGCCCTGCCAGCCGGTAAAGAAATAACCAGTGCCAGCCGTCGCTGTGAGCGTCACTTGGGTCCCGGCCGTAAAGCTGGCGGAGCACGTGTCCGGACAATTGATTCCGGAAGGACTGCTGGTTACCGTTCCAGCGCCGGAATCGGGAGAAGCGATTGCCAATTGATATTGGGGTGGCGGAGGAGGCGGCGGAGGCGGCGGAGGCGGTGAATTAGACTTACCGCCAGCGCAACCCGCAAGAAACAGTAAGGTTGAGCCAAAAAGAAGGCCCAAAAGGAGCTTTAGATGGAACATGGCGCAGCGCAATTGGAAAATGATGCCGCGATGAGATGATTCAGAGCTGCTGCTGGTTGCCCTTTATCCGTTCGACGCTCGAAACTATCTCCGATTTGGCACAGGGTGGGATCAGGATGCGAGCCTGGGACGCAACGCTCAAACATCGAAAAATACGGTCTCTTTGTCGCCGCAAAGCCGGATTTCGAAGTCCCAGTGTCCCGGTTTCCGCGAATCAGCCTGAGCCATGAGGGTACCTCGCCGCTCTTCCGGTACGATGGCAAGGACTGGATCTCTTACGTTCGCTGGCTCTCCTGAAAAATAAATACGCGTCACCAGGCGCGTAAGAAGGCCACGGGCAAAAACTGAGACATTAATGTGCGGCGCTTGCACCGACTCACCGGGGCCCGGCACGCAACCCGGCTTTATGGTTTCAAATACACATGTACCGTCCGCTTCCGTTGCCATGCGGCCGAACCCACTGCAATGAGGATCATTCGACTTTTCCTGCGTGTCTTCCGGATGCTGGTACTTGCCTTCGGCATTAGCCTGCCATAATTCCAGCATTGCGTCCGGCACAGGCGAGCCTTCGCCATCAATCACACGACAATGTAACCACACGCGCTCGCCCTTCGCCTGAGATTTGGCGAGGCAGCTCACCGAGTGCGTGCCTGTGCATCCCAGATGAAAAAATGGCCCGACGGTTTGTGACGATGTTGGTGTGAGCACGCTAACTCTCAAAGGGTGTTGCTTCGCGTCCGCGCAGGACGATGTCGAAATGGTAGCCGAGGGCCCATTCCGGCACTGTGGTCGCCAGGTCGAACTTTGAAATCAGACGCAGCCTGGATTTTTCATCGGGTATAGATTGGAAAATAGGGTCATGGGCGAACAAGGGATCGCCGGGAAAATACATTTGCGTGACCATACGCGTTGCGAACGCCATCCCAAAAAGTGAAAAATGAATGTGCGCCGGACGCCAGGCGTTCTCGTGATTGCGCCAGGGATAAGCTCCAGGCTTGATGGTGACAAATTTGTAGCCCCCGTTTTCGTCTGTCAGCATTCGCCCTGCGCCGGTGAAGTTAGGGTCGAGTGGCGCAGAATGGCCGTCCACATCGTGGAAGTAGCGTCCTGCGGCATTCGCTTGCCAAACCTCGATGAGCGTATGTCGCAGGGGCTTGCCATTGTCATCTAATACTCGGCCGCTGACGATAATTCGTTCACCCAGCGGCTCCCCCTCATGTTGCCGTGTGAGATCATTGTCAGTTTCCCCGATGTCTTCGTGCCCATACACCGGCCCCGTAATCTCTGACAGAGTATGCGGCAGCACAATTAACGGCTTCTTGGGTGAGCGGCAAATCGTAGCGCGATAGGGTGGGTAATACAAAGCAGGTTGGGTTTCAGGGGCAGGTCTGCGGTAAGGAACGATCTTCATGTCGGTCGATTATTGAGTTCTCGCCAAGTGACGGAAACGCTTCGTCAAAAACCAATGATAGTCCTTGTTTCGCAGCTGTGGTGTGCGCGCTGCGGAGACGAGCATTTTGAAAGCGACCCGCCCAAGCTAATCTGTTGTCGCATCCCTGGTTGCTTGCCGCTGCGGGATTTATTGCGAACGGCGGGCAGGGAATCGCCGCCCTGGTGCTGGTGGTGATTCCGACTGAAAGCGTTCCGCAAAACTTGACTGCGACTGCAATCGGCCTGACCACACTGGTGGGAGAAATTGTAGGTGGCACGCTGGCGCCCGCCATCGCCGGGCACGTCGCCGACAACTACGGCCTCGGCGCTCCACTCTGGATCGCGGCGGGCGGGGCAATCGTTGTGTTCTGCAGCGGAATCTTCCTCCGCAAATCACAGGCTAGAGATTTGATTCGTCAGATGGGCTGAGATTCTTGAGTTTTGAGAGTGCGTGTTTTCGGAATCAGTGGGAGTCAGACATTTCCGTCTGCTCTCCGCGTTTCAGCTTACGATCAAAGAAGTCTGCCGTTGCGGCATATCCCTTCACCCAACTCTTCCACATGAGAAAACCGTGGATTTCATCCGGCAGAATCATCTCTTCGAATTGAACGTGTTGCTTGCGTAACCGTTGCACCAAATCCACTGTCTGGCCAAAAGGGACGTTGCGATCATCGTCGCCATGAATCAGCAACACGGGAGACTTCCAGGTATCCACGTAGGCGTCCGGCGACGATTCCCATGCGAGTTTGATCGCGGCGTCGGCGTCCGGAGGCTTCAAGGCCAGATTGCCGAAGAAAGGCCGTTCCGTCAGAAACACACTCCAGTCGTGTACTCCATGAAAATCAACGCCAGCTTTGAAGATGTCAGAATTGCGAGCAAGACCCATTGCAGTCAGAAATCCGCCGTACGAGCCACCCCACAATCCGATGTTTGTAGCATCAACTTCGGAAAGCGATTGCAGGTATCGCCCCGCCGCGACGATATCTTTATATTCAGCGGCGCCTCGCCAGATGGTGTTCGGCGCCTCGCGAAAGGCGCGGCCATACATCACGCCAAGCCGGTAATTTACCGAAAGCACGGCGTAACCGCGGTTGGCCAGATATTGGTTCTCGGCATACGCGTTGTGGTAGTAGTCCATGTAATGAAAGCCGAGGAGCATTTGCCGGATCGGCCCGCCATGCATGAATACCAATCCGGGGACTTTCTTGCTCGTGTCCCGCGGGAGAAAAAGTTGTCCATGAAGCGTGAGTCCGTCTTCACTCTGAAAAATCACTTGTTTCGGAGTTACGAGCGAGGCGCTGGGAAAATCAGCCGCCAGCGCCTGTTTAACGATCATCTCGCGGCCGCGCGCAGATACTTCATAAGGCATCGCCGGCGAAGTCGCCGTCGATCCGAGACAGAGAATGCTTTTGCCATCGCCCGTCTGCACCGGAGACCACTCGATCGTCTCGCCTTTGGTCAGCGCTTGTGGCGCGGCGCCAGCCGCTACTGAAACCTGCCACAAATGCCGACGATCAACGTCATCCTGATTTGAGGAATAAATGATGGAGCGCTTGTCCGCACTTAGCGTGACGTCTTCAACGTCGAAGTCGCCTGGAGTTAGCAGCGTTGCTGTGCCGCCAGTCGCGGGGATTGAGTATAGATGGTTGCGCCCGTCCTGCTCGGAAGCGAAGACGGTCCGGCCATCGGCGGCAAAATTCAGCGAACGATCTTCAGTAAGATCAGGCAACGAATCGTCAGCTTTCTCCCCGCTTCGCCATAACAGGTGACCATCGCCCGTGGTGGCATCGGCAATCCACAAGGACCAAGGTCTGGGACGAACCGGGATCAGCGGGAGCTTGTGCTCTTCGCCAGCGGTTCGCACGAAGAGAATCCACTTTCCATCCGGCGACCAGCGCGGCATGGAATCTTTATCAACGCTCGGCGCAATGTAGCGAATGGAGTAAGCTCCAAAGTCATACACTGCAATGAAGCTGTGGCTTTCGCGGTCGCTCACGAAGGCGATATGTTTGCCATCCGGAGACCAGTGCGGATCAACCGAAGCCCCGCGAACTGTGGCAAGTTCCTTGGCTTGCTGCTTGCCATCGACGCTGGCGATCCATAATTTCTTCTTCGCCGACCACACAGCCCACTTACCGTCGGGCGAAATTTGAATGTCTTCACAACCTTCGTCAGGGCAGCCCATGTCGCCCAGAAGTCTAGGCGAGGTATTCCTGACATCGACATCAATTGCGAAAACTTGCTGCGTCGCCCCTTTCGTCCAACTCTCAGGATTCGCGCTCTCTTGTGCGTCATTCAGTTCGCTGCCTAATGCATAGACAGCCGTTTTGCCGTCCGGCGTGAGACGAAGGCTGGCGATCGGCTGCCCGTCGTCATCTTTGTAGTGAGTAACTTGCCGCGCTGTGCGATTGAAGTCCGGACCATCAGCCACCCAGACGTTGCGCACGCCTTTGATATCGAAGACCCACGCCACGCGATTGCCCCGTTCGGCAGTTATAAGCTCAGTTGGAAAGCTGAAGCTCATCACTTGTTCCAACGTGAACGGCGATTGCGCGGTCGCAGGAACTATGCAGCAGCAAGTGACAGCGGTGGCAAGCATGAATTTGTGAAGGATCCTGATATTCGGCATAGACGTCTCTCTATACACTCACCACCACTTCAGCCTTCCAGGTCTTCTTTCTCACCGTCAGGTGCTCTACGAAATCCCGCTTAACTGTATAACCGAGGCCCGGTGTTTCGGGAACGCGAATTGTGCCTCGCGGCGAGACTTCGACTTCGGGATCGATGATGTCTTCATCCCAATATCGTTTGCTGGCGGAAACATCGCCCGGCAGTGTGAAATTTTGTAGCGTGGACATGGCCACGTTGTGCGCGCGCCCGATGCCCGATTCCAACATCCCGCCGCACCACACAGGAATTGAATGCCGAAGACAGACATCGTGCACTCGGCGCGCTTCCGTGTGCCCGCCCACGCGGCCAAGCTTGATGTTGATGATCCGGCAGGCGCCTACTTCGATTGCAGCTTCGGCATGCCAGGCGTGGTTGATGCATTCATCCAAACAAATCGCAGTCTTCATGTGCTTTTGCAATTTCGCGTGAGAGTAAATGTCGTCCCATTGCAAGGGCTGTTCGATCATCAGGAGATCGTATTGATCGAATTTCCGTAGATGTTCCGCATCTTCGAGGGAATAGGCTGAATTGGCGTCGACCGAGAGCACCGCACGAGGAAATTGTTTTCGCACGGCTGCGACAAACTCCAGATCTTTCCCCGGCTTGATCTTCATCTTGATCCGGCGGTATCCCCTGCTCAGCTCCTCTTCTACCTTTTCGACCAACGACTGCTGGCTTTCACGAATTCCGAGCGACACGCCGCACGCAATCTCTTCACGCGTGCCGCCGAGAAGTTTCCAAAGAGGCAACTTTTTCCGGTGCGCCTCAATTTCCCATAAGGCGTTTTCGACGCCGGCTTTTGCCATCTGATGTCCGCGAATCCGGCCCATCAGCATTGCAGACTCGCAGGCCGCGCTCAACTTTTTTCCGATCACCAACGGCGCAATGAATTCCGAAATAATCGTCCACGCGGTATCGGTGGTCTCTGAGTTATAGTACGGCGCTTCGCCCGTGGTAACTTCGCCCCAGCCGGTTAGGCCGTCGGCCGCAATTTCGACGAGGAGAATTCGCCGCTTCTGAGTCACGCCAAAGCTGGTTTCAAACGGCGATTTCAGCCGCATTTCGAGTTCGCGTAATGTGAGCGATTCAATTTTCATATACGGTGCAGCAAGTAATTGCCGTTGCGATCGTCTATTTCGAACGCGGTGACCACAAATCCTTCACTGAATAATTGCTGAAACTGCTCGCGAATTTGCGACTGCAATTTCTTGGCTTGTTCTGCATCTTGTTCGCAAATTGTGAAAATATTTCGCGGAACCGACGCTTGCTTCTCTGCTCTTTTTTCCGGAGTCTCGCCGGACAGTATTTGCTTCACACGCGGTTCGCGAATCCACCACTGTGCTACGAGCCGGTCGGTCGGCAAACCATGATGCAGCGGGCTGCTGGTGCAGCCATAGACATTCGGTAAATATTCTCTTACGGTTGCACCCAGCTTCGCGATATTAAAATGCGCATTTCGAATCTGCAGGGGATCGAACGTCCATTCGATAAGGTTGATTCCGCGCGCCAGGGCGTCGTCTCTTTGCGACAGCTTCAATCTGCGACCCACGCCCTGATTTTGATATTCGGGGAGAACCGCCGCCATATGGGAGTGAATATAGGTTTCGCCATCACGGTGCGCCATGAATCCCAAGAGAAATCCAATCGGGCGCTGGCCATCAAAAGCGCCGAGCACCTGTCCGCCAGTACGCTGAGCAACTACAAACATACGGTGCGGAACAATTTCCACGTCGGAGAAGCCCCAGACTGCCTTCTGAAGGTCAACGCAGACTCGCACCTCATCAGGGCTCCTGAGCGCGCGAATTGTCATTTCCTGCACGTTAGACCCTTGCATATGCGGGACGAGAGCAGACATAGCTTTTCAGTGTGCGTTACTGCCGTTGCTTTTAGAAACCACGCGACCGTAGGCGGAAGAACGGCCGAGCCGGTCGAACATGCGGAAAGCGGCAAGAGAAATTCGGGCGATCGCTTCTACTCCGTCGTTTTCATTTCGCAGGTACGTGGTCATCACGGAAATCACATATGGCCGGTTCTCGGCAAAAACCACGCCCGAATCCGTACGAACGCCTTCCAGTTCTCCGGGCTTATCGGCGCTTGGCACGCCTTCCGGCAAATCGCGCGAAATCGCGCTGGACTTATGCGTGCTGAGCATTTTGAAGAACTCATCCGTCATTTCTTTATTCAGAACTTTGCCGCGATAGATTTCTTCGAGCAGCGCCATCATTTCGCGGGGCGTTGAAATATTTTCGCGGCCTTCGCTTGCCGCTTTCAAATCCATCATCTTGCGGCGGAGACGCGTATGCGTCAGGCCGAGGCTGTCGAGAAGAGAATTCACATTTTGCATTCCTACGCGATCGATGAGAACGTTGGCTGCTGAATTGTCGCTCAGCGCTATCATCATGGTCGCGAGGTCGCGATTCGTGACTCGTGTTACTCCAGGAGTAAGCCCCAGCATGATGTCGCTGTCCTGGACTAAGTCTTTCTGGTCGACCGTGTATAGATCGGTGAGCTTCGCTTTTCCCGAAGCCCCTCCGGCAGCGAGTTGGGCCTGGCGGTAGAGTTCAGCAAGCACAGTGATTTTGATTGAACTTGCCTGCGGAAATACCTCATCTTCATGTAGAAAGAATTTTTGCCCGCTGGTGAGGTCCTCGATGGCGACCCCCATTACGCCATCAAGGCCCCGGTCCACTTCTTCGATCTCAGCGCCTAATTTGTCCCAGAGCACTTGCTGCTTGTGATCGGGTTTGAGTTCATTCGTCTGCGCCCGTCCGGGAACTGAGGTGCAGCACAAATAGACGATCACGAGCGCAAAGCGAACCGACGAAATGAGAGTACCTGTGTGAGTCATGGTTTTGCGGTTGGCTCCAGGTAGATATCGGCAATCTGCAACGCCAACTTAGACGGATTCAGATCGGCCCGATTGCAGAGGATGATCACGGTAAGGCCGCCATCTGTGAAGCGCTGAATCGTGGTGCGAAAACCAACGGTTTCTCCGTAGTGCCACATTCGCGAATGGCAATTATACGAATTCAGAAACCAACCAAAGCCGTATTGCACACGGGCACCGTCGGGCCCTATCTCGGACACCTCTACGGGCGTCAACGCAGCCTGCATTTCATTGCGCCTTAGCAGTGTGTGGTTGCGTAGCGCGCTGTCCCACTTCGCCAGGTCCTCGAGCGACGAATAGACTCCGCCGTCGCCGAGCGTCGCTGACGTAGGGCTCTGGTCGGTCTGTTTCCAGCCCCCATTCTCGAAACAGTGTCCGAAAGCGCGGTCCGGAACTTCATTTTTGCCACGAACGTAGGCAACCGTGTTTTTCAACTGTAACGGCAGGAATATTCGGCGGTAGAGAAAATCCGGGAACGACTCACCCGAAGCTTTTTCTACGATCAATCCGAGCAGCACATATCCCGAATTGCTGTATTCCCATTTCGTGCCAGGCCGGAACTTTGTTGAGCCCTGGTTCGTGAGTAAATCGAGCACGTCCGCGTCTTGTATTTGAGTTTTCTCTACCGGAGTGTTCGGGGCTGGCTGCGGCATCAGGTTTTCGTAATCGTGCAACCCTGATGTGTGATTGAGCAGCATGCGAATCGTAATAGCGCTTCCATACTCCGGAAAGTCGCTAAAGATGTCCGTCGGGCGCTGGTCGTACTGCAATTTGTGCTCATGCGCGAGCAGCATCACCGCCATTGCGGTGAATTGCTTCGTTATTGACGCAAGCCGGAAATTCGTGCGCCGGTCAATCTTCTCGGGCGTATTTAGATCTTTCACGCCATAGCCGCGCTCGAAGACAGGTTTGTCATCTTTGATCACGAGGATCGCCGCGCCTGGAATCCCGGCTTTCAGCCCTGCTGAGGTGAGAATCGCGTCAATCTGTTGGGCTGGAGTGGGGAGAAAGTGTAACATTTGTTTCCACCTTAGAACAGAAAGCAGGTGTATGCAGAGAATTGCTCGGCAGTTTACGACAGTCATTTTTCTCTTGTCATTTCTTCTCCCGCCCATCTCCATCGGCGAATCAAGACCTGCTGCTGATCTAATCATCACGAATGCGAAGGTGTGGACTGTCGATAACACTCACCCCACTGCCCAGGCGGTGGCAATCCTCGGCGAGCGAATTGTCGGGGTGGGGTCGAAGGCCGAGGTTGAGGGATGGCGTGGACCGAAAACTCAGGTCATCGACGCGGGAGGCAAACTGCTCCTCCCTGGCTTCAACGACGCTCACGTTCACTTTGTAAACGGCGGACTGCAGCTCGATAGCGTTCAACTCACCGACGCCACGAGCAAAGAGGAGTTCGCGCGCCGCATCGGAGAACGCGCAAAGATCACGCCGAAAGGCGAATGGATTCTTGAGGGCGACTGGGATGAAACTCAGTGGGACCCTCCCGTACTCCCAACCAAAGAATTGATTGATCCATTGACTCCCGACACGCCGGTGTTCGTCAGCCGGCATGACGGCCACATGGTGCTGGCGAATTCCGTCGCCTTGCGGCTTGCGGGAATTACCGCGCAGACGCCAGACCCGCCGGGCGGCGTAATCGTTCGTGATGCACAAGGGAACCCGACCGGCGCACTTAAAGATGCCGCCATGGACATGGCCGCCAAAGCCATTCCTCCCCTGTCACATGATCAACGCGTTCGCGCGGTGCGCAGGGCAATGCAACACGCCTTGTCGTTGGGCCTGACGAGTGTGCAGCACATGAATCCTGAATATGCTGACATCGCCGCCTACAACGAACTTCTGCAGCGAGGTGAATTGAAGATTCGCATATATGCCGCGCCCCTGATCACGGGGGTTGACGATCAAGCCAAAATCGGTATCCGCCACGCGTTCGGCGGACCGTTCCTGAGAATTGGCGCGGTCAAGGCGTTTGCGGATGGTTCGCTGGGATCGCACACTGCATATTTTTTCGACCCTTATCTCGACGAGACCAACAATCGCGGCCTGCTCTCGGACGAAATGCACCCGATCTCGTTGATGAGAGATCGCATGATGCGGGCTGATTCGGCCGGACTGCAGATTTGCACGCACGCAATCGGCGACGAGGCGATCTCCACGGTTCTCGATCTTTATTCCGAGATCGTGCAAGCGCACGGAGAAGCCGACCGCCGGTTTCGAATTGAGCACGCGCAGCACATGGCCGCTAAGGACTTCGAGCGATTTGCGAACCTTCACGTAATCGCGTCAGTACAGCCGTATCAAGCAATCGATGATGGCCGCTGGGCCGAAGCACGAATCGGTCACGACCGCGCCCGTCGCACTTACGCATTCCGCACATTTCTCGATCACGGCGTGAAACTCGCATTCGGCACCGACTGGGACGTGGTGCCGCTCGATCCCATACAGACGGTCTATGCCGCGGTGACTCGCGCAACCCTCGATGGTAAGAATCCGAATGGTTGGTTTCCGGAGCAAAAATTAACCGTTGCCGAAGCGGTCGAGGCTTACACAATGGGCTCTGCCTACGCAGAATTTCAGGAAAACGAAAAGGGTTCCATCACGCCGGGCAAGCTGGCCGACATGGTTTTGCTCAGCCAGGATATCTTCCGCATTCCGCCGGAAAGGATTCGTGACACCAAAGTTCTGAAAACCTTTGTGGGCGGAAAGCTGGTGTGGGATGCAAGCTCGAGCCTGACACGGCAGTAACGAAAATATTCAAGAGACTTCCCCCCTTCGTGTCCTTCGAGGGTATTTGGTTTTCAACGGCTTCGCAGCCCCACTCCAGCATCGAGAACTAAGCGGTTTTCCTGGCTTCCGGCGGCGGCATCTTCGCGAACGCCTCATCCTGCGCGCGCTGCATATCTTCGGGCGACATATCTTTGACGTGCGTTGCCAGCGACCACGAATGGCCGAAGGGATCAGTCACAACACCATAACGATCACCCCAGAACTGGTCCATCAAAGGCATTGTTACTTTTGCGCCCGCAGAAATCGCGCGATTGTAGGCAGTGTCGACATCCTCCGTATAAATGTGAATGGTCACTCCCGACCCGCCGGTCGAGAGCGGTGAAAGCGCGCCGAACTCGGGCATTTCATCGTTAAGCATGAGCATTGAATCGCCGATGCGGACGGCGGCATTCATGATCTTGCCGTCATCCATGCGGGCGACATTCAGAACTTCGGCGCCCAGCGCTTTCTTGTAGAACTCCAAGGCTGCATCGGCATTGCGCACGACGAGATGGGGAGTCAGCGTATGAAATCCTGGGGGAACAGCTTGAGCTTTGGCAGACATAGAACCTCCTGGAGCGGAGATTCTAGTCCCATTCGTACTAAAAAACGTCAAAAAATTTTCGTGATGCCTTCCGGCAGGACCAGAACGCGGTCCTGAATTCCCGCGCGGCGGGCTTCCTGCCCCAGCAACTGTAGTGGTTCGTCCATGGGTTCGTGTGACAGGCGAAATGTTCCGTAGTGCATGGGGACCATCCACCGGGAATTGAGGTCGAGAAAGGCGCGGGTGGCGTCAGCAGGGCTGGTATGAACATTGCGAAACTGGGGTGGATTGTAGGCGCCGATAGGCAACAACGCCACCTCGGGACACAGCCGCATGCCAATTTCGCGGAAACCGGAGAAATAGGCGGTATCGCCGGCATGGTATGCGGAATGTTTTCCATCACGAAGGACATAGCCACCGTAACCGCGATGAGCGTCCCGAAGGATTCGCGCTCCCCAATGGCGCGAGGGAACATGCGTAATGGTCACCCCGCGGTGACGGAAGCTGTTCCACCAGTTCAGTTCGACGACGTCGCGAAAGCCGAGGTCGGAAACAAGGTCAAAGACATGCTCAGGCACCACGATGGTTGGGGCAGACCCGCGCCACTTTTTTGTGTGCTGCACCAGGGCACGCAGTGAAGGCCGATGCAAGTGATCGAAGTGAGCGTGCGTGATCAGGACAAGGTCAATTGCCGGCAAATCGCGAATCATCACGCCCGGTCGGCGTAGCCGCTTCAGAACAAAGAGCCAGCGGGCGAAGTTGGGATCGATAACAATGCTTTCGCCGCCGATCTGCAAAAAAAAGCTCGCATGCCCAATAAAAGTCACGCCCATATGCCCGTTAGTGACCAGCACGGGCTTGTGTGACTCACCTTCGCGCCGGGTAATAGCGGAGTGGCGCACCAGCCGCCCAAACTGCCGGGCTCGCTTGCGCATAGCGGGGCTCTTCAGCGCTTGTCGCAACATAAATGAAGAAGCTTGCAGCTCTCAGACTTCAGCTCATCAGCTCAAACCCGAACCGCCTTTGGATGATCGGAAGCCGCGACTCGGCTACGCAATCACAAAGCGGAACCGCCAACCACCCAACCAATTGCTGCATTCTACAATCTCTCAGATTCGCTTGACCTCATTACCCTCGTCATTTCTAATTCTTCTGTCCTTCTTTACACTCAGGAGCTCTCATGCGTGTTGCATTTCTTGGATTAGGAATTATGGGCCATGCGATGGCCGCAAACCTTGTTAAAGCTGGTCACGAAGTTATGGTTTGGAACCGGACCCCGGGGAAGCAGGTCGAGGGTGCGCGTTCGGCAGCGTCTCCGGCTGAGGCGGCGCAAGGCGTTGAAGTGGTGTGGCTTTGCGTCTCCGACACGGCGGCTGTCGAAAGCGTTTTGTTTGGGCCCAATGGTGTGGAGCAGTCACTCGCAGAAGGCATGATTATCGCCGATTCGAGCACGATCTCTCCTGCTGCCACGCGAAAATTCGCCGAGCGAGTACAAAAAAAAGGAGTGCAATTTGTCGATTCGCCAGTGACTGGCTCGAAAATTGGCGCGGAAAACGGCACGCTGCTATTCATTGTTGGCGGCGATGAGCAGACGATCGAAAAGCTGAAGCCGCTGTACGCGGCGATGGGGAAGAAAATTTTCCGCATGGGCGAAACCAGCAAAGGACAATCCGCCAAAGTGGTGATGAATTTGCAAATCGCTTTGATCTATGAAGGCTTCGCCGAGGCGCTTACTTTGGCGGCGAAGCTGGGCGTTGATGCCGAGACCTTGATGCCGCTCATCAATATGTCAATGGTGAAATCGGGGGTTGTGGAATATAAGGCGCCTTTTGTGTTGCGTCGTGATTTCGTCGCTAACTTCCCATTGAAATTAATGAGGAAAGATATCCGCCTGGCGCTCGATGCTGCGAAAGAATCTCGTGTCAAACTTCCAGGCCTTGAGACGGTCGAAGAGGTCTACGATATGGCGGTAGAGGATGGGCATGCCGATCTCGACTTCGCAGCTACGCTTATGCTTTTGGAAAAGTGGGCCGGCGTCGAAGTAAAGGGCGTTGCAGCTTAACCGCCCTGGTTAAGGCAGCAGGCCAAAAACAGCAACACCGGTCCCGGTCCCCACGTAAACCCGGCCATTCACGATTGTGGGAGTAATAAATTTGTTTCCCGGTCCAAAGTTGTCGCGCGTTGCGGATTGATTGCTGTTGTAAAGCTCATGCGATAAATTTCCGGCGTCATAAGCGTGCAGCATTGCCGGGCTGCTGTTCTCGACGGCCCACAAAATCGCACTGCCCGTGCCGTTTGATGAAATACTCGGCGTTGCTCCGGGATAGCCGAAGGTATTGGAAGTTCTCGTCGCCGCGGTTGTTGCAAGCTTGGCATTCGAGATTGGAAATGCCTTGATTGAGTCTCCTACTGCACCGAAATAAACCGTATTGTTGAAGTACGCGGGCATGGAGAATACGCCGCTTGATAATGCGCCGGTGATGTCCTGGTAAATGTTGTTCGCATTCGCATTGAATTTTCCCATCGCGTCGCGATCGACGACGTAGATGTGTGCATCCTTGCCGGCGCCGGCCGCAAGATGGTGGACCTGGCCGCCAGTGTCAGTCAAATCAGGAAGCACGATTGCGCCTCCTGAGCCGAGGTCCTCATCCGCATCGGATTCCTGCACGGTGTTGAACATGGTGAAGTAGTCCGCCAGTTTCAGAGTGCCACTCGTCGCCAGCTTTACGAAGCAGTTCCCGCAGTCGCCCTGGCTCGGGAAGCCGCTCGGGTCGAGAGTCGTGTCGAAAGTACCGTTGCCGTCCAGCAAGAAAATGTTGCCGGAACTGTCGGCTGCTGGGGCGCCACCACTCATCCACATTGCGCCTTCATTACCGTTGGGGACAAGGTCCAGTACCTGGGTCTGAGCCAGCGTGTTCGCGTCAAAACCCATCACCCAGGCTGTGTAGGGGCGGAAATCACAATGTGATCCCCAAGTGGTATAGATGGTTCCATTCACGAGGAGCAGTCCGGCACGCTCGTTGTATTGTTTGGGATCAAAAATGACGTTGCCATTTGAGCTGTTATCGCCAGTGCCTGGATAGCTGGCGGTGATGTTTTTCGGTCCGCCGAACAGTTCGCCGCCGGTCGTGAGATCAAGGGCGTGAATGCGCTGATGATACTGACTTGAAGAATCCTTGGACATCGCGACAACGTAGATCGCACCGTTCGGCCCGCGTGTACGGTCGATGACAGGTGTGGCTGTGATGCCGATCTCTGGAGTGACTTGCCCGCATCCGAAATCATCGCTGGGGATTTCGCCTGCCCCAAGTGCGGACACCTTCCATAGCACGCTCCCCGTTCCCGCATCGAACGCATACACACTGTCGTGCTCGGTCACGACATAAATCACGTTCTTGCTGCCCTGGTTTGGAACATTGACTTGCGAGAGGTATAGCGGCTGCGCGTTTACCTGTCCGTCAGTTGAATAGAACCCGACCTTCCCAAAGTTGGCGGAGTTCACGTTCGCAGTCGTCAAGGTGGTCTCGCTGGGATTCAAGCCGGTGCGGGAGTTGTCATTGTGGTAGGTGGCGACGTCTTTTCCGCTTGCCAATACGTGTAATGTTGCCGCGCCGCTGGTTGTGCTTCCAGACGCATTCGTAATCACTACCTTGAACTGTGATCCATTATCGCCGGCTGCGACGGCCGGAGTGGTGTAACTGGAGGATGTTGCACCGGATATTTTGGCGCTGCCTTTTTGCCACTGGTAGCTGAGAGGGGCCGTTCCCGAGGCCACTACGTTGAAGGTCGCGGTCTGACCGACCACCGCCGTCTGGTCAGCAGGCTGACTCTCGATTGCGGGCGCACGCGGGGAACTTGAGCAAGCTGCAAATCCGATGACCGAGAGGAGGGCGAGTGATCGCAACGCGAAATCTTTAAACATGAACACTCCTGCGAAGGGCGCAGCAGGCAATTTGTCGTAAGTATCCAACTTTCGTTGAAATACGCTAGCACAACAGTCTCAGCAAGGTGGCAGAAATTCCGTTCAGAGCTCACTTTCTATGAGATGATTCCTGTCCGAAATTTGCGGGGGGAAGATTGGCGGATTACATCGGCGCGATCGATCAGGGCACAACCAGCACGCGGTTCATCATCTTTGATCGCGCAGGCAAGATCACCGGCACGGCGCAGGAGGAGCACCAGCAGATCTATCCCAAAGCAGGGTGGGTCGAACATGATCCCGAAGAAATTTGGCGCCGAACACAATCGGTGATTACGGATGCGATGCAGTCTGCTGGCCTGAAATCTGCCGACCTTGCCGCAATTGGAATTACGAACCAGCGCGAAACTTCGGTTGTATGGAGTAAGAAGACCGGAAGAGCGATCTATAACGCGATCGTCTGGCAAGACACGCGCGTTGCTCCGGCAGTTGCAGAATTCTCGGCGCACGGAGGCCAAGACCGCTATCGCGCGAGAACTGGTCTTCCACTCGCGACCTATTTCAGTGGTTTAAAAATTCGCTGGATACTCGAAAACGTTGTGGGCGTCCGGGCCCAAGCTCAGTCCGGCGAATTGCTTTGCGGCACCATCGACAGTTACTTAATTTGGAAGCTGACCGGCGGACCGGAAGGCGGTGTTCACGTCACCGACGTTACAAATGCCAGCCGCACCCAGCTTATGGATCTGACCGGGCTGCAATGGGACACGAGCATTCTCCAGGATTTCGGAGTTCCCATACACATGTTGCCGAAAATTGTGTCTAGCAGCGAACTTTATGGACAGGCAAACATTCCTCCCATTCGCGAAGTCCCGATCGCGGGTGTGCTCGGAGATCAGCAGGCCGCGCTCGTCGGCCAGGTATGTTTCAAACCTGGCGAAGCGAAGAACACATATGGCACCGGTTGCTTCATGCTCTTGAACACGGGCGAGAAAATCGTACCCTCGAAATTTGGCCTTATCACCACCGTTGCCTACAAACTCGGCACGAAACCCGCGCATTACGCCCTCGAAGGCAGTATTGCGATAACTGGTGCTCTGGTTCAATGGATGCGCGACAATTTGGGCCTGATTGCAAACAGTGCGGAGATCGAATCTCTGGCCAAGAGCGTGGAAGACAACGGCGGGGCCTATTTTGTTCCTGCATTCTCAGGGCTATACGCGCCGTATTGGAAGGACTCTGCGCGTGGCGTGATCGCCGGCCTCACTCGTTTCATAAATAAAGGACACATTGCGCGGGCGGCGCTCGAAGCGACTGCGTTTCAGGTGCGTGAGGTCGTTGAAGCCATGGCAAACGACTCCGCAATGAAGCTAAGATTTCTTCGGGTCGATGGCGGCATGGTGAAGAACAATTTGCTGATGCAATTTCAATCGGACATTTTGGGTATGCCTGTCGTATGCCCTCGGGTCAGCGAAACCACTGCGCTCGGAGCCGCCTACGCCGCTGGGCTTGCAGTCGGCTTCTTTAGAGATACTGATGAGCTCTGCGCAAATTGGGCAGAAGAAAAACGCTGGCGGCCGCAAATGGGCGAGCAGGCTCGCGAAAGGCTTTATCACTTCTGGAAAAAAGCCGTGACCCGGTCGTTTGACTGGGTGGAATAAAGCGTGGAGCAGGCCTTTAGGCCTGCATGCAGCTGGCTAGTATTCAAGGGCCGGCGAGATACATCCGCTGAAGTATCTCGCCGGCCGGCTTAGGAAATGCAAGTGCTGAATGCAGAGCTAAAGCTCTCCTCCACTCAAAACAAAACAGGAGATCACAATGCATGGACCATTCATGGGTGAGTTCATGGGCACGTTGGTCTTGGTTCTTCTCGGTGATGGAGTTGTGGCGAATGTTCTGCTGAAAAGATCCAAAGGCGAAAACTCCGGCTGGATCGTGATCGCAACCGCATGGGGAATGGCGGTCGTCGCCGGAATCTGCACCGCGGTTGCGTGCGGCAGTCCGGCAGCGCACATCAACCCGGCGGTCACCTTGGCTGCCGCCTTGCTTTCGAAGAATTGGTCCAATGTTCTTCCCTTCTGGGGTGCGCAGTTGCTCGGCGCATTTGTGGGAGCAATTTTGGTGTGGCTCGCCTACTTGCCGCACTGGCCGGAAACGGAAGATCAAGGCAAAAAACTTGGCATCTTCTGCACTATTCCTGCAATTCGGAAATTGCCCGCAAACATCCTTTGCGAAATTATCGGCACCATCTGTCTGATTGTCGTCGGCTTCAGCTTTGGCAGCAAGTCATGGACGCAAGCTCTTGCTCCCGGCTTTAATCCCTGGTTTTGGGGAGTTCTGGTATGGGTCATTGGTTTGAGTTTGGGCGGGCCAACCGGCTATGCCATTAATCCAGCGCGCGATCTTGGTCCCCGCGTCGCGCACGCTCTGTTGCCGGTCAAGGGAAAAGGCGGATCGGACTGGGGATATTCTCTGGTCCCAATCGTCGGTCCGCTTGTCGGCGCGGCGCTTTCTGCACTCATTATCAAACTCGTAGGGATAAGCTGATCGAGCTTGCCTGAACTCTCGAAACATGACTCGCGCTGAAATGTTGGACCGCATTCGCGCTCATCCGAAGCCCTGGGACATGATTATTGTCGGCGGCGGCGCGACCGGAGTCGGCGTCGCCATCGATGCCGCGAATCGCGGCTCCGACGTTCTCTTGTTCGAGCAAAGCGATTTTGGCAAAGGTACCTCCAGCCGAAGCACCAAGCTCGCGCACGGCGGCGTGCGTTACCTCGAGCAAGGAAATATCGGGCTGGTGATGGAAGCGCTTAAAGAGCGCGGGCTGCTGCTGCAAAACGCGCCGCACATAGTTCACGATTTGGCATTTGTTGTCCCAAATTACGACTGGTGGGAAGCGCCATTCTACGGACTCGGTCTCAAGCTCTATCAATTACTCGCAGGGAAATATGGCTTCGGCAAATCGCGCCTGCTTTCGCGGGAAGAAACTCTCGAACGTCTGCCAACTCTGAAGACTGAAGGACTTCGCGGCGGAGCCATCTACTACGACGGCCAGTTCGACGACGCGCGCCTGCTCATCCACATGGTTTTGACGGCCTACGAACAGGGTGCAACCCTGCTGAACTATGCCGAGGTCACCGGATTCACTAAGGACAGTCAGGATTTCGTGAACGGAGTTTTGGCGCGCGATTTTGAGACCGGCGAGGAATTTCACGCGTCTGCGAAAGTCGTCGTCAACGCTACCGGAGCTTTCAGTGACCGTCTGCGGCAGAAAGCTCTGCCCTCAGTCACGCCGATGATCGAGCCCAGCCAGGGCATTCATCTGGTCTTCGGTCCGGAGTTCCTGCAAGCTGACAGCGCCGTCCTGGTTCCCCGAACCACCGACGGTCGCGTTCTGTTTGCAATTCCCTGGCATGGACACACGCTGGTGGGAACAACGGATACGCCGATCACAGCACCAGAACTCGAGCCGGTCGCAATGGAGCAGGAGATCGAGTTCGTTCTCGCCACGGCAACGCAGTATCTCGAAAAGCCGCCGAAACGCAAGGACGTACTCAGCGTCTTTGCCGGAATTCGCCCTCTTGTCCGCGCTCCCGGCGCAGTCAGCACGGCGGCGCTCTCGCGCGATCATGTCATCCACATCGACAAATCCGGACTGATGACAATCACCGGAGGCAAGTGGACGACCTATCGCCACATGGCGGAAGACTGCGTCGATCAGGCAACGACCTTAGGCCAACTCTCCGAGAGCCTCTGCAGGACTCAGCATTTGCGAATTCACGGCTATCACACTGATCCGAAGCAGTTGGGCGACTTGGCCGTGTACGGGACCGACGCTCCCGAAATTCGAAAGCTGGTGAAAGCCGACTCTAAACTCGGTGAGAAGTTGCATCCCGCGCTGCCGTACATCAAAGCTGAAGTCGTGTGGGCCGTTCGTTACGAAATGGCGCGCACGATCGAAGACGTCCTCGCGCGGCGCACGCGTGCGCTGTTTCTGAACGCGAAGGCGGGGTTGGAAATGGCCCCTGCCGTCTCGCATTTAATGGCATCGGAACTCGGGTGGAATGCGGAGAAGAAGGCCAAAAGAATCGCTGAATTTCGAATGACGGCTCGAAACTATTTACTTTCGGAATGAATGTTCCTTTGCTTGATACCTTCGTTGACACCCATCTCACGCGAACGATAAAATCATTGGTTCTAAATATCCTTTCGGCGGTAATCACTAAGCAGAAAACATGGATGAGACGCTCAGACAAATAGGCGAATTACTGCTCGGTTCCATCCCTACGATCATCTTCTTTCTCCTGCTTTATGGGCTTTACACAGTTTTGGTTCATAAGCCACTGGTTCGTGTTCTTGCTGAGCGTCATGCACGTACCCAAGGTGCAATCGAAAAGGCCCGCGCCGATGTTGCCACCGCCGAGGTCCGCACCGCTGAGTACGAACAGAAACTGCGTGATGCCCGGTTAGCTTTGTTCAAGGCTCAGGAAGCCCGTCGCGCGCGCGCTGCCCAGGCCCGTGCTGATGCATTGGCTGAGGCTCGCAAGAAGGCTCAAGCCCAAATCGAGCAAGCCCGCGTCTCAATAGAAAGCGACAAGAAGGCGGCCATGAGTTCGCTCGAAGGCGAAGCTCAAGAGTTGGCATCCGAAATCATTCGCACCGTTCTCGAACCTGCGTTGAGCGTTGCCCCGGCAGGTGGACGATGAATGTTGCTCGCGCGAAAGCCAAAAGACTTGCCTTGCTGATCGCGTTTTCGTTCCTGTTTTCGTCTCTTGTCTTCGCGCAGACGTCACCAGAACCGGCGAATCCTTCTCCGGAAAATACTCCTGCGAATGCCGCGCCCGAGCACGGCAACAAGGGCGAGGGAGACGAAACGGCCGAATTCAAGCATTCAGCTTCGGTGCAACTCCTTTCGCGTATCACCGGATTGAGTCTTGAGGGTGCCTACTGGCTCGCCGTCGTCCTGAATTTTGCGATCGTCGTGGCTCTGATCGCGTGGGCTTCGAAGAAAACCTTGCCCACTATGTTCCGTAACCGTACGGCTTCGATCCAGAAAGCGCTCGAGGAAGCGCGGAGAGCAAGTGAAGATGCGAACCGACGGTTAGGTGAGATCGAATCGCGGTTAGGCCGCCTGGGTGACGAGATAACCCAGATGCGCACAACCTCCGAAAAAGAAGCTGCGGCTGAAGAAGAAAGAATCAAAGCCGCGGCGATAGAAGATGGCAAGCGAATCATCGAATCCGCCGAGCAGGAGATTGCCGCTGCAACCAAATCCGCGCGACGCGAACTTACGGCTTTTGCCGCCGATCTCGCCGTAAATTTGGCGGCCAAACAGATTCGGGTAGATACTCCGGCGGACCAGGCGCTGGTTCGTCGCTTTGCGCAGCAAATTTCGAACGGAACGAGCGGGAAGAAAGCCTGATATGGCAAGTGTTGCCAGCACATATGCGCGCGCTTTCGCAGACGTAGTCATAGCGAACCGCCTGGATGCCGGGAAGACCCTCTCTGAAACTCAGCAGATTGCTGCTCTGGTGCGCGAAAACAAAGATCTTCGCGAAGTCTGGGAGAGCCCTTCTATCCCCGCCGATCAGAAACGCGCGGTGCTGGATACTGTCGTGAAGCGTGCAGGGATTTCGCAGCCCGTAAGGAACTTCGTCGCTGTCGTTATGGATAAAGGACGGATGAAGTTTTTCGGGGAGATTGTCGAGCAGTTTCGGCAAAACTTGAACCAGCAATTGGGAATTGCCGATGCCGAGATCACCACCGCCCGCCACTTGAGCGCCGAAGAGCGGGGCGAACTCGAAGGCAACTTGGGCCGAGTGACTGGAAAGAAAATCAAAGCACGATATGACGAAAACCGTGCGATCTTAGGCGGTGTCATCGCGCGCGTCGGTAGCACGGTCTTTGATGGTTCAGTTAAAGGACAGTTAGACCGGATAAGAAGGCAGTTGGTGAGTACGTAGCACTTAGCAATCAGCACTCAGCATTCAGTCAATAGATTTTGGAATGTACCGAGAATGAGTTTGGCTGAATGCTGAGTGCTGAGTGCTAGCAGCCAGGAGCTAACAGCTAGAAGCTGATTTCATATGCCCCAAATCAAAGCAGACGAAATTACACAATTAATCCGGCAGCAGATCGAGAACTATGATGCGAAAGTTGCTGTCGATGAAGTCGGCACCGTCATCACGCTTGGCGATGGCATCGCGCGCGTGCATGGTCTTGAGAAGGTCATGGCCGGCGAACTTCTTTCGTTTCCGCACGACATCTCCGGCATTGCCATGAACCTGGAAGAAGACCAGGTCGGCGTGGTGCTGCTCGGCGACTACACGGAAATCAAAGAAGGCGACCAGGTCAAGCGTACCGGCCGCATCATGAGTGTGCCTGTTGGCGACGCCATGATTGGCCGGGTCATAAACTCACTAGGCCAGCCGATCGACGACAAAGGCCCGATCTCGACTTCTCAATTTATTGCGCTCGAGCGCCTTGCGCCTGGGGTTATCGATCGTCAGCCTGTGCGCGAACCGATGGCGACCGGTCTCAAAGCCATCGACAGCATGATTCCTATCGGTCGTGGCCAGCGCGAACTGATCATCGGCGACCGTCAGACCGGGAAGACCGCCATCGCGATCGACACCATCATCAACAACAAAGGCGGCGACCTCATTTGTATCTATTGCGCCATCGGTCAGAAGCGTTCTTCGATCGCGCAGGTCGTAAAAATTCTGAGCGACTACGGCGCGATGGATTACACCGTCGTCGTAGCTGCCTCTGCGTCCGAACCGGCGCCGATGCAGTACATCGCTCCCTACGCGGCATGCGCAATGGGCGAGTACTTCCGGGATACGAAACGTCACGCGCTGGTAATTTACGATGACCTCTCGAAGCACGCAGCCTCATATCGCGAGATTTCGCTGCTGCTCCGCCGTCCGCCGGGTCGCGAAGCCTACCCCGGAGATGTTTTCTATCTCCACTCGCGTTTGCTGGAGCGAGCGGCAAAGTTAAGCAACGAAAAGGGTGGTGGATCGCTCACGGCTCTGCCGATCATCGAAACACAGGCCGGGGACGTATCGGCATATATTCCAACGAATGTCATTTCGATCACCGACGGCCAGATCTATCTTGAGACCGATTTGTTCAATCAAGGCGTGCGCCCTGCGGTTAACGTGGGACTTTCAGTTAGCCGCGTCGGCGGTTCGGCGCAGATCAAAGCCATGCGTCAGGTTGCTGGCAGCTTGAAGCTTGAACTGGCGCAATACCGCGAGCTGGCCGCATTTGCGCAGTTCGGCAGCGATCTCGATAAAGCTACGCAAGCGCAGCTTAATCGCGGGCAACGCCTGGTTGAAGTTCTGAAGCAGCGGCAATTTTCGCCGCTGCCGTTTTCAAAACAAATTCTGATCATCTTCGCCGGAACCAGCGGCGTGCTCGACGATATGCCAGTCGAGCAGGTGCGCGAGTTTGAAGCTGAACTCTATCGCTACGTTGAGGCCACAAATCCAGGTGTGCTTCGCTCGATTATGGAAAAGAAAGTTCTCGATGACTCGATCAAGTCTGAGATGACCAAGCTGATCAAGGAATGCAAGGAAGCGTTCATTCAGGAGCATCAGGCAGTAGGAGCAAGATAATGCGAGCTGTGAGCGATGAGCAGCGAGCAAACCGGTTGGGTTTCCCTGTAGAGCTCAGACGCAATCAGCCGCTGCTCAAAGCAGTGGATTGCCCACAGCTCGAAGCTCGTTGCTCATAGCTATTTATGCCCAACATTCTCGACATTCGGCGGCGCATTCGCAGCGTGACCAACACTCGTCAGATCACGCGCGCCATGAAGATGGTGTCAGCGGCCCGCCTTCGCCGCGCACAGGACCGTGCCCTCGCAGCGCGTCCCTACGCGCAGATGTTGACGAATGTTCTGAAATCGCTTGTCTCCCGCGCGGACATTTACGACCCTGCGACCGGAGAACTCTTGCACCCTCTACTCGTGCGGCGGCCTGAGCAGAATATTCTGCTCATCTTAATCACCGGCGACAAGGGATTGGCCGGGGCGTTCAATTCCAACATTCTGAAGAGTGCCACGCGTTTTCTTGAGTCGAAGGCCGGCAAGAACATTGAGATTCTGCCGGTCGGCCGCAAAGGCCGCGATTTCATGCGTCGCAGATTCAAAGTCGCAGAGCCGACAAAAGAGCCGAAGCCAGCAGATTCGACAAGTGCACCGCAGACGACTTTGGTCGGCGAGTACGTCGGAGTTCTGAATAAGGTCGATTATGAGCTGGCTTCCGAAATTTCCGAGCAGATCATCGAACGCTACACTCACGCGGAGATCGATTCCGTCTACCTCGTCTACAACGAATTCAAATCGGTGATCGCGCAACGGTTGATCGTGGAACAAGTGCTGCCGGTTGAGCACATCGGCACTCCGGAAATTTCTCAAACTACTGAAATGGAGCTTGACGATAAGCAGCGGGCGATTGAAGCAGCAAAGGGGACGGGGATTTCACTGCGACCCGCTGACACGAGTGAAGCCGATAAAGCAGCGGCGCAGTTCGCTACCGCACCCGTGGACTACATTTACGAGCAGCCGCCGCGCGAATTGTTCCGTGCGCTTTTGCCCAAATACGTCGGCATCCAGATTTTTCACGCTCTGCTCGAATCAGTTGCGGCCGAGCACGCCGCGCGCATGACGGCAATGGAATCGGCGACGAATAACGCCGGAGAAATGATCGATTCACTCACGCTGTCAATGAACCGCGTGCGCCAGGCGAAGATCACGAGAGAGATTATTGAAATTGTAAGCGGAGCGGCAGCATTGTAGCGAGCGGCGAGCATCGAGCCATGAGCAACCAACTGTTTGCTCGTGGCTCATACCTCACAGCTCATCGCTCGTCGCTCACAAGCTAAGAGCTAAAGGCTAAAAGCTTCTTTTATGGAAAACATCGGACACGTAATTCAAATCACCGGTCCCGCAGTGGACGTGCAATTCACCGAATCGGCAATGCCGCCGATCTACCAGGCTATTCGCGTTGTTAGCGACGGCTACGACGTTCCCATCCCCATCAAGGTCATCCTGGAAGTGCAGCAGCATTTGGGCGAAGGCCGGGTGCGCGCAATCGCCATGGAGCCTACCGATGGCATGGTGCGCGGCATGAAGGCCATCGATCTCGGTGGTCCGATCTCCGTTCCCGTTGGCCATGGCACGCTCGGCCGGGTGATGAACGTAATCGGAGAACCAGTCGATAACCTCGGCCCAATCGCGGCCAAAGAGCGCAACCCGATACATCGCCAGGCGCCTGCTTTCGATGAGCAAGCGACCACGGCGGAAATGTTTGAGACCGGGGTAAAAGTTGTCGATCTGATCCAGCCATTCTTAAAGGGCGGAAAGATCGGATTGTTCGGCGGCGCGGGAGTCGGCAAGACCGTCGTCATCATGGAGCTGATCAACAACGTCGCCAAGCAACACGGCGGATACTCAGTGTTTGCCGGGGTCGGCGAGCGCACGCGCGAAGGCAATGACCTTTGGCTGGAAATGAGCGAGTCGGGCGTCATCAAGCCCGGCGATCCCGAGCACTCGAAAGCCGCTCTGATCTATGGCCAGATGACCGAGCCGCCCGGGGCGCGTCTTCGTGTTGCGCTCACCGGGTTGACCGTCGCGGAATACTTCCGCGACCAGGAAGGCGCCGACACGCTCTTGTTCATCGACAACATCTTCCGCTTCACCCAAGCTGGCTCCGAAGTGTCCGCCCTGCTTGGCCGAATGCCGAGCGCTGTGGGTTATCAGCCAAACTTAGCGACCGAAATGGGTGAGTTGCAGGAACGAATCACTTCAACCAAGAAAGGTTCCGTCACCTCAGTTCAGGCGATTTACGTTCCTGCCGACGACCTTACGGATCCAGCCCCGGCTACGACGTTCGCTCACCTCGACGCAACCACAGTGCTTTCACGCGCGCTGACGGAAATCGGAATCTATCCAGCCGTCGATCCGCTGGCCTCGACCTCCCGCATTCTCGATCCGCGTATCGTCGGCCAGGAACACTACGACGTCGCTCAGGCGGTAAAGAAAACCCTGCAGACTTACAAAGACTTGCAGGACATCATCGCGATTTTGGGAATTGATGAACTCAGCGAAGACCAGAAGCTCACCGTGGCGCGCGCCAGAAAGATTCAACGCTTCCTCTCGCAGCCGTTTCACGTTGCTGAGCAGTTTACGGGCGCGCAAGGCCGTTACGTTAAGATCGCCGATACGGTGAAGGGCTTCAAGGAAATCGTCGAAGGCAAGCACGACGACATCCCAGAGCAGGCGTTTTATATGAAAGGCACGATCGATGAGGTTGTGCAAGCGGCAGAGAAGTTGAAAGCAGCAGCATAAAAGCCGTCGTGCGTCGCACGTCGCCCGCTGGGTTGTTTTTGCGCACGACGCACGACGCAGGACTCACGACGAAATGCCCGACTCTTTCCAACTCGAAATCGTCACGCCGGAAAAGCTGGTGGTCCGTGACACCGCGCAAGAAGCGCAGATTCCGGGGGCAAACGGATACATTGGCATCCTGCCGGGTCACGCGCCGCTGATAACCGAACTTGGCGCGGGTGAAATCAGCTACCGGAAAGGCGGCCAGGTGCATCGTTTCGCTACCGCCTGGGGATTCGCCGAAGTGCTGCCGGACAAGGTCACTGTGCTTGCTGAAACCGTCGAGCCGGTGGCTGACATTAATGTATCGAGGGCGCAGCAAGCTCTGAGCGAAGCCGAGAACGCATTGAAGTCGGCGCAGAGCGAAGAAGAGGTCGCGAAGCACTTGGGGAAAGTCCGGCGTGCACAGGCGCGCATTGAAGTCGCGCAACACAAGGGTTCGTAGTCACGCAAGGGCTCCTCTGTTGTAAAATGGCGCGCAAGTTTCACGATCCACCTGATACTAAAAATTCAACATCCGTTGCCGTGATCTGGAGGCTCAGCGTTGAGGCTCACTTCGTATCTTCGCTCCTGGATGTTCCTTTTGTTTCTGACTCTAGCGTCGCAGTCCTGGGCAGCAGTCGCGCCCGCGCTTTATTCGTCATCCCCACCTGATCCGCAGGCCCAGCGAATTGCCGCGCTTGAGCGGCAAACTGCCGACGCGAAAAGCTCTGCTGACAACGCCTGGATGCTGACCAGCGCCGCTCTCGTGCTCATGATGACCGGTCCCGGTCTGGCTCTCTTCTATGGTGGTTTGGTCCGCAAGAAGAACGTACTCTCCACCATGCTGCAAAGTTTCGCGATGATGGCTGTGATCTCGGTGCTATGGGCGACCTGTGGTTACAGTCTGGCGTTTGGCTCGGGAAGCAGTTTTATCGGCAGCTTTCATAACGCCTTTCTGCGTGGCGTAGGCCTGCAGCCAGACGCGGACTATTCTGCGACGATTCCTTTGCAGACCTACATGATTTACCAGTTGATGTTCGCGATCATAACTCCGGCGCTGATCACCGGAGCCTTCGCCGAGCGCATGAAGTTTAGTGCGATGCTGTTGTTCATGATTTTGTGGTCAATCATCGTTTATGATCCGATGGCGCACATGGTTTGGGGGAAAGGCGGCCTGCTGAATGCCGCTCTGGGCGGGAGGTTCCCAACCCTCGATTTTGCGGGTGGGACGGTCGTACACGTGACTTCGGGAGTCTCGGCGCTGGTATGCGCTCTCTACCTTGGACGCCGATTGGGATATCCGCACGAAGCCATGCCGCCGCATAGCGTGGTTCTGAGCTTTGTGGGTGCTTGCATGCTGTGGGTAGGATGGTTCGGTTTCAATGCCGGAAGTGCGCTCGCTTCTGGCTCGCTCGCAACCAGCGCGTTTGTTGCAACGCATTTTGGCGCTGCCGCGGCGGTGATCGGATGGTGTGGAGCGGAGTGGTTACGAAACAGAAAAGTAAGCGCACTCGGTGCCATCTCAGGAGCCGTCGCGGGGCTGGTTGCGATTACTCCCGCGGCGGGATTTGTTGGGCCAATGTCAGCCCTCGCCATTGGCTTCATTGCAGGCGCATTCTGCTATTTCATGGTCGCGGCGGTGAAGGCGCGATTTGGTTATGATGACTCCCTTGACGCATTCGGAGTTCATGGGGCAGGTGGAACGCTGGGCGCAATTCTTACCGGTATTTTCGCCTCCAGCGCCATCAATCCTATTTTCAAAGATGCTCAGGGGAATACGCTCGCATCGGGTGCGATACAGGGGAATTTTCATCAACTACTGAATCAACTTGTAGGTATCGTGATTGCGTGGGTACTGGCGGCGATCGGAACACTGGTAATTTTGAAGATCGTGGATGTCCTCGTTGGGTTGAGGGTCAAACCGGAGCACGAGGTCCAGGGGCTCGATCTCTCGCAGCACGGAGAAGAAGGCTACTTCTGGGAAGTTTCCGCGTAGAAGTAGTTTTGGTTTATTTTCTGCACATCAAGTTGGGGACCGGAACGCCATGACGAAGATAGAAGCCATCATTCAGACTTCGAAACTCGAAGCGGTAAAGAATGCACTGCACGAGATTGGCATCGAAGGCATGACCGTGATTGAAGTACGTGGGCACGGCCGCCAAAAAGGTCACACCGAAGTTTACCGAGGGCGCGAGTACACGGTCGATTTAATTCCCAAAATCAAGATTGAGATGGTGATTGCCGACGCGATGGTCGAGAAGGTCACGCAGACACTCGTCACTGCGGCCCAGACGGGAAAGATCGGGGACGGCAAGATCTTTCTTTCACGCATCGATGAGGCAATTCGCATCCGCAACGAAGAGCGCGGGGAGAATGCATTATGAGCCGATGGGCGTTGAGCTATGAGCAATGAGCAAGCTAGATGGGGACTATCCCATGTAGGCTGCTCATAGCTCGCTGCTCGGTGCTCCCACCTGCTTTTCATAACCATTCCTAATTCCTCCCATAAATAGTTTCAATTTCCACCCCCAACCTCCCGGATTTAAATTGAAATTGCACCTGCGTCGGCGGGGGCCGGAATTCCATCCTCCAAATGAGCACAGCCGCTACGTTGCGCACCGAACTTCGCGAACTGTATCTCAGCGAATCCGCCCGTATTCAGCAGGAGTTCGCGAGCTCCGGTAACGGTCCGGCAGCGATTGGCGCCCGCACGGAACTGGTGGAGAAAGTGCTTCGCCGGCTTTGGGGGGAACTGATCTGTTCCACCGAAAATGGGCCCAAAAACTTTGTCCTGGTTGCTCTCGGTGGTTTCGGGAGGCGCGCTCTTTTCCCGCATTCCGATATCGACATTTTGTTCTTGCACGCCGAGCGCGGTACGGAAGACACATTGCGCGACCCGGTCCGCAGCTTCTGTCAGGAACTCTGGGACCTGCGCATGAAGCTAGGGCCGACCACGAGGGCCCTTGCGGAATGCGATCACTTTGACCCGCAGAACGTGGAGTTCACCATCTCACTGCTTGATTGCCGGTATGTAGTGGGAAATCGCGAGCTGTTTGAACAGTTATACCAGCAGGTCCTGCCCAAGTTTTTTGTCCGTGAAGGAAATTACATAATTCAGCAACTGGCGGAGGTGACCCGCTCGCGCCACGCGAAGTACGGCAACACGGTTTTTCACCTGGAGCCAAACGTAAAGGAAGCTCCTGGTGGCTTGCGCGACTACAACGTGGCGTGCTGGATGGCTTTGCTTTCAGCGCTCGACAAAGAACGCCGCTGGCCCGCGCCGGAAACGCTCTTACCGGACGTGGCGCACAGACTTCCGCCGGCGTTGGAGTTTCTGACATCCGTGCGCGTGTTTCTTCATTACCGCCAAGGCCGTGACGACAACATGCTTTCCTGGGAATCACAGGACGAAGCGGCGGCACGCCGGATCGGCTTAAAAGATTCTCAACAGCTCGACGCGGCCGCATGGATGCGAACTTACTTTCGCCACGCCCGTGCCGTACACCACGAATCTTTGCGGCTGCTGGAATCGGTGCCCGCATCGCGATCTTCGCTTTACCGGCAGTTCCAGAACTGGCGGTCCCGGCTTTCGAACGCAGATTTCTCAGTTGTCGATGGTCTGGTCTATTTGCAACAGCCCTCGGCCGTCGGCGATCGAGATTTGTTGTTCCGAATTTTTACTTTCGCCGCACACCACGGTCTAAAGCCGGCGCTTTCAACTGAAACTCGAATTCAGCAGATTTTACCGGCGCTGGCTGATGCGCCGCCCTCAGGCGCGGAAAGTTGGCGCTATTTGCAATCGATACTGGTTGAGCCGCATGCAGCTGAGGCGCTGCGTGCAACGCACTCGCTGGGCCTGCTCACCATCTTGCTGCCCGAACTGAAGTTGATTGATTCGTTAGTGGTACGCGACTTCTATCATCGCTTTACCGTGGATGAGCACTCGTTTCTGGCAATCGAGTGCTTACACCGCGCAATTCAAGCGAGTTCCGAGTGGGACCAACGTTACGGACGGCTGCTCCTGGAGTTGGAGCGTCCTGAGCTTCTGTATCTGGCGCTACTTCTCCACGATGTCGGTAAGGGTCTACCCGGCGAGAATCATCTGGTCACCAGCCTGGAGGTTGCCCAGAAGTGCATGGAGCGGCTGGGTCTGGAACAAGCTGATCGGGATACGATCTCGTTTTTGATCGCGAGCCACCTGGAAATTTCAGCAACTCTGCGGCGGGATATTTATGATCCTTCAACCGTCCAGGCGTTCTGCGATAAGGTCGGAACGCCCGAGCGCCTAAAGATGTTGTCGCTACTCACTTATGCCGATATAAAAGCTGTCAATCCCGAGGCGCTGACGCCCTGGAAAGCAGAAAATGTCTGGCAGCTTTATATTGCGGCGACGAATTGTTTGAGCCGTACGGCAGATGCTCGCGTGCATCCCCAGGCGGACCACGATGAGACGGTAGCAAGTTTGCAATCGTTGGCGCCTGCGAGATCGCATGAGATCGCCGCTTTTCTCGAAGGGCTGCCAAAGCGATACTTGCGCACCTATCGCCCGGAAGAAATTTTGAAACATCTGGAATCGGCAGAATCGCTTTCGGAAGGGCCGGTCCAATTACACCTGACGCACGGGCGGCATTGGTACGAGCTGTCGGTGATAACAGTAGACCGTCCATTCTTGTTCACCAACATCGCGGGTGCGCTTGCGGCCTGGGGAATGAATATCGTAAAAGCGGACGCGTTTTCAAATGCGGCTGGAGTGGTGGTCGACACTTTTTACTTTACCGATCGCTTCAGGACATTGGAACTGAATCAGAGTGAGTGGGTGCGCTTTCAGCGTAGCGTTTCCGATGTATTGACCGGGGATGCTGATCTCGAAAGAATGCTGCAGGACCGCATGCGTTCCGAGTCTAAGAACGGAAGCAAGGTGAGAGTGGAGACGCGCGTCGAGTTTGACAGTGAATCGTCGGCGACCAGCACTCTCCTGCAAGTGATAGCTCAAGATCGGCTTGGTTTGTTGCATCGAGTCTCTTCGCGCTTCTCACATCAGGGTTGCAATATAGAAATCGCGCTTATCGATACCGAAGGTCAGATGGCGATTGACGTCTTCTATCTCACCTCGAAGGGCAAGAAACTCACCTCAGAACGGCAGGAAGAACTCAGGGCTGACTTGCTGGACGAACTGCAAGAGGCTTCCTGAGCGGTTTCCAAGCTCATTTCCTCTGCGCTACTCTGCTTCGAAGTCACCGGTCTAGCTTCGATTCGCATCCAAACTTGTCAAGGAGGAACGATGCGCAAGAATCATGACGAAGAAGGCCGTCCGCAGGGAAACGAAGCTGCGCCGGATGAGCTGGGAAATGACCCGCGGCAAGTTGGGGCGGAGAGCGCAGGGCAGTCAGGCGATCCACAGCGGCTCTCAACCACCGCAGACATGGACAATGAGAGCGTAGAAGAATTGGACGATACCGACCAGGCCATCGAGGCGGCGCGAGTCGACGGACTCGAAGATGCTGCCGACCATCCCGAGCGCCCAGTACACACGCATAATGAATACGGCCGGCCAGACGATTTGCCGCCGGCGAGGAACTTCGACAGAAAAAAAGCTTCGTGAGCCTCTCCAGCGTTAAGCGCTCGCGATTCGTGTGGCGCGCGAATCGACTGTTAATTCATGGCTAGGAAGCGCAATCCGGAGGGCAGAGAACCTTGACCCACGCATGCTGCATTCTCTGCATCGGGCTCACCGATGATATTCGTCTCGCTGCATGACGCCGAGCCCGTACCAGCCCCAATAGACGCAGTGACGCTGAATCAGGCCCTGATCGTTGATTTCCATGGACTCGACAAAATCCATCTGCTCACCCTTGGGCCCTTCCCTGGGGTACTCGAAGATTAGTCGCTTCCCGTCGGTGAGATAGCCGGTGCGATGATACTGACGAACCGGCGGCTTGTGAGCGGCAACGGCCTCGAAGAACGGCCGCATCTCTTCTCGTCCGTGGCAGGCTCCTTCCTTCTTCCCGAGGAGGTGAGGAATCAACGGACTCTCGATCACGGCGTCAGGTGCATAAAGCTCCAGCAACGCGGTGGCATTGTTCTCTGAGAGAGCTTTATCCCATTCGTAATAGATACGCTCGATAGGCGTTGCGAAGTATTGCTGTTTGCGCGCCGTTTGTGGGGCCGGCATCACATGAATTCTCGGCATTATTGCTCGCTCCTGAGTTCCGCATTGCAATCGTGGTTGATTTTGGATTCGGAAGGTCAGAGGAAGTTTGGCCGAGGGCAGGGACGCAGCCCACTATTCTGAGGCCGCATACGCAACCGGACTGGGCTACAGAGTCGCCAGTCATTCATTTTCCTGGAGTAACTGGCCGAGGGTGGCTTTGTGCTTTTCTGTGGCTTTGTTTTTCTTTTTGCGATCGGCAACAATCTGCCCCGGCGGCGGCGTTCCAATGCGCTCACGCGCCAGTTCTTTCACCGCAGCAACAGCGCGGAACGTTTTCTTCTTTTTCGCTTTTGCCATGTTCCCGTTTGCCCAGAGTTTAACCCACTTCGATCTCCTTCTCCTTGTATCGCATCCCACCTGATGTGGAATAATCGAGATAACCTCGGAGCACAAATGGAAGAACGCGAATTCTTTGATGAAAGGCCGGAGAAAAAGCCGGCGACACTGAATTGCCCGCATTGCCATCAGTCTGCCGACTACGAAGTCACTTGGCTCGTGCGCACAAAAAAAAGGCAACTGCCGCGGCAGGCGGATGAACGGGACCGTGCGCGTTTCGCGAAGGCGAAGTCCTACATGTTGCGCCGGGACGACGTGATGGGCTGCAAGAACGTGCGTTGCCGCAAACGCTTTGAAATCTCCGGCCTGCAATCGGTAGTGTTCACCGAGTAAGCCCGGTCAGCTTCTCTTTGGTCCCTGACTACACAGGCAACGGTTCCCCGCTTCCTCGCCTCTCAAAATGTCTTCAGTAAACCGTCGTGCTCGGTCCCAGGAGGTGACGCCGTGTTGCTTACAAGCTCCGCCTTTCAGCAAGGAGGCGAGATTCCGAGCTATCACACAAGCGATGGGGAAAATGTCTCTCCAGAACTCAGCTGGCAGGATGCGCCCGCGCAAACGAGATCTTTCGCGCTCATCGTTCACGATCCGGATGCGCCAATGCCTGGAGGATTCACGCATTGGATTGTGTACAACATTCCGTCCGATACCCAGCATGTTCAAGAGAATGTGCCCGCAGAGGAGCAGGTGGCCGCTCTCGGAATGCAGGGCAAGAACGATAGCGGCAAAATCGGCTATACGGGGCCGGCACCGCCGTCAGGGACCCATCGCTATTTTTTCCGATTGTATGCGCTCGATAAAATGATTGATGTTGGACCAGGTGCAACGCACAAAGAAATTGCAGCAGCCACGAAAGGACACATTCTCGCCCAATCCGAGTTGATGGGAACTTACGAGAAGAAATCCCAACGCGCTGCCTGAATCATGAAAAAGAGTAGCTGCTGGAGCCGTCGGCCAAGGACGGCTGCCAGCAGCTTTTCTCTTATCTATAACAACGTCTCTTATAACGTCAAAAAACGTTCAAGGAACTGGCCGTACTGGCCGCCCCAGGAGCGGTCTTCACGCCTAAGGATTGCAAAACGGTCCTCAGCGTGTTCTGGTGCTGATAAAGAGCGCTGGTCTTGAATCCGTGTTTCACTCTCGGACCGATCGTGACTACAGCAATGTGACCTCCGCCATGGGCCGTATCAGAGTCCGCGGCTTCGTCGAAGGCGATAATGAGCAGTCCGTCCTTCTGGAATGCCGGACTAGCGATAAGCGGGGCGATGTTCGCCTTTAGCCAGGCATCAGCCTGTTGGAGCGAACCGTCATGCGCATCGTGCAGAAGATTCGGGACAATAAACCCGAAGTTCGGCAGGGAATCATTGGCGATATCTCGGGCGAGCTGCGTGAACGGCACTAGATTAGATTTCTCGCTGCTGTTCGCCACATCGGAGAAGAATGCCAGTGGGTTGTGCTTCTTTGCGTATTCGCCGGAACCACAACCTGTATAGCCTGCATAGGGCAAGCTGTCCGCGTACGACTTCCACGTTTTTCCGGCCGTCAATAGATGCCGCACGATGTTGTCGTTCGAGATCGTACTGCAGAAGCTGTCGTTGTTCGTGATGATTTGTCCGGTAGTCAGCACGAAGTAATTGCCAATCGAAGGATGGGTGTTGGCGTAATACTGAGTTGCCAACGCGTATTTCGAGGCGAGGCTGTTGAGATAAGGCATGGCGGAATTGCCGATCACGCTGGAATAGCCGTGATTTTCTTCAACCAGCAGAAACACGTGCTCGCTTGTGGGCAGAGTGGAAGCGGTTCCCCCGACAGGCACGGTAATCGTGATCGGAGTTTTCGAGGCCCCGCCGCACTTGTCCCACTCTTGAACTTCCGTGTGATAAGTTCCTGCGTTCAGCGGAAGATATGTATTGAGCTTTGCGCCCGAAACTTTGTAGGAGAGGACGTATGGAGCGGTGTAAATACCCATAGACGAAACGCCCTTCGCGCAAGTGGTTGTTGCGCTTGCGACAAAGTGGACGGGGGAAGAACTGGTGCTGCCGGTAGTCGGTCCAGAAACGGATACTCCGGCAAATGCGCACACGGACAGTGTGAGCAAGCAAAATAAGGTTTTCATTGATACTCCAGCTATTTGTATTTGCCCGGCGGATGCGTGGGCTCTAAATGGCGTGCTGGAAGGCCCCGTGGAAATGCAAGCCGAGCAGGATTTATTAGAAATTTAATCAGTCAACAACTCAGGATCAATGGCCGGAAAGAATCACTAGTGCATGGCGGGTAGGGTAAAGAACCTAGGCCGCGAGCATGTTGGCGGGTTTTTCGTCGAGCAAGAGTTCGGTCGCTTGCACTCGCGGGTGAGAATGGAACCAGCTTTGAACGACCCCGTCGTTGAGGAAGTTAGCAACCGCAAGAAGGCTCATTCCTTGATGGTGCGCCATCCAGAGGCGAATTAGTTCGTACTCATGTTTCCAGTGATGATCTTTTGAGGCGGAGAAATCGGCCGATTCGTAGAACCCGTACTGGGCGAACCAACCATCGTGCGCCATTCGGCGCAAATTCCGCAGTGCAGTTTTAGCGAATGTGTTCAGCGCGAGAAACGTTGAATACGGAGAGATCACCAAGGCGTCCACATCGCCGTGGAAAATTGCCAGTTGAGGAATGCCAAAAGCGTGGTAGCCGTAGTTTCCAGCCGCGTCGCGAGTGGCAAATGAAGATTCTGAAATGCCCCATGCAATACGCTTCGCAGCGGTGAACTCCTGCTGTGAAAGCACTGCTCCGGTTTGGGAACGGTCGAGCAGGGTGCGGGGATATGTCTTCATCCAGATGGCGGGCATCATGTACTCGAACATAGTGCCGGTCCATGAGAGAAGAATGGCGCGTCCGTGATCTACGATATGCGAGCGCGAAAGAAGAAACCACGTCTCCTGCGGGATCTCGTCTTTGGCAATGGCGACGAAAGATGCCGTTCTCGACTCGGAAGCGAGCAGGTCGTAGCATGCGTCGTGAAGGATTTCTTGTCCAGCGTCGAATCCAATGGAAAGCAGTTTGCGGCGTGCGCTCCGTAAGAAGCCAAATTCCATTTCATCGGCGAGCTTACCTGCGCTTCCGGAAACAATTTCGATTTCCTGCACCAGGCGGGCCGCATCCATGCGTGCGCCAGAAACCATCGAAAGCAGCCGCTGCACAGCTAGACGACGGGAATCGGCCGGCGCCAGACCGTTAACCGCTCGCTGCAAACGGACCTCGAATTTTGTCAAAGTTTCGGGGAGTTCTCCTAGCGTGACCGTCTCTTGCGGGAAACCGAGAGTCTCGTCCCGCCTCAGTTCGTCGAAATCCAAGAGCATCCACGGCGCGTAGCGAGCCACGAACTGCCGGAACTCGTGCAGACGGGTGATAGCTTGCGAACCAAACCACTGCAAATCTTGCGAATGTTTTTCAGCGTCTTCCGCGCTGGAAATTCGCTCTAAAGATCCCTGCGGAAAGCGCAGAAGTGACTTGATCCAACTGCCGGTCTGCGTTTTACGCTCGACTTTTTGAAAGAGCGATCGCGGGAACGCGCGCAGGTCGGTCAAAATTCGAAGGTGATCGAGAAAGCCCTCCGCCAATTGCGGGCGAAGAAGCGGCTGTTCGAGCAGATTTAGACAGCCGCGTTCGAGAGTCCACAGGGAAGCTACGAGATTTCCACTATCAACGGTCGAAACGAACAGGGGCGGCAAAGGCTGAAGAGTACGAGTGTCGTACCAGTTATAAAGGTGGCCGCGGTACCGCGGCATACTGTGCAGCACGTTCAGAGTTCTTGCACTAAGGTCGATTAGTTCGGTGGCTGTCAAATATCCGAAGTCGCAGGCGACCTGACGCGCATTCAGCAGGAGCCCGACATTAGTCGGTGAAATCCGGGCCGCGACCTGGAATGGCTGTTCCTGGACGTTGTCGGGGATAAGCCAGTTGTGTTCCTCGGTGCTGAACTCCAGGAAGTACCGCCACGTGCGAATGGCGGCGCGACGCAGGAACAGGCGGTCCTTTTCAGAGGCTTCACTGCGAGAGAGTTGCGGCGGCCGATTTAACCACGCCGAAACTAACTTGCTGCTGCCCCACAACACGAGTATTGGTAACGCGGCAAATATCGCAGGCCGCCGGATTAGGTACACAACACCTGCAAGCACGAGCGCCAGGACGGGCATCCAGTCAAGATAGATATCGACGGGGGTGCGCTTCTGAGCACCCAGTTCGGCCTCGGCAGCGGTTTCCCATTCGAGCAGACGCTGGCGAGTAAACATTCTGCGCACAATGGTGCGCACCACGGCATCCATCGAAACCAGCATCTGGTGCGCAAGAAATACCAGGCTCAGAAATACCGTGAAGTTAGCGCTAAACAATGTGTGCAGAGCATCGCGCACGACTGACAATTTCTTTTCAAAAAATGCGCGGACAAGCGTAAACACGAATTCGAACCACACCGGCACGAACAGAATGCAGATGGCGGCAATCGTCCACGCCCGTGAAGAGCCCGGCAATACCAGCCAGCTCAAAATGAAGAGAAGAAATGTGGTGGGTTCAACCAGGCTGCGGCGAAGGTTGTCGAGGATCTTCCATTGCGAGACCAGTGAAATCGGGTTCGCCACCCTGCGGCCGGTCTCATCGGGAACGCGTGAGAACAGCCAGCTGGTGATTTGCCAGTCACCGCGAAGCCAGCGATGCTTGCGGCGATTGTAAGCACTGTAGTGCGATGGATAATCTTCGACGACCTCGACATCAGTGACCAGTCCGGCGCGCGCGTAAGCGCCCTCGATCAAATCGTGGCTAAGTAAAGCGTTTTGCGGAAAACGATGCTCCAGTACGCGCTGCACGATCGAAACTTCGTAGATGCCTTTGCCGGCAAAAATTCCTTCGCAATATAGGTCCTGGTAAACGTCGGAAACCGCGTGTGTGTAGATATCCATTCCAGTCTGTCCGGAATAGATGTTTGCCAGTCGTGAACGCGACGCGCTCTGTACGCTTACCCGCACGCGTGGTTGCAGGATCCCGTATCCGGCAACCACGACATTTTTCTCGGGATCGACAATGGCCTGGTTCAGGGGGTGTGCCAGGGTTCCGATCAGCCGCTGTGCCGCGCCACGCGGGACTTCGGTATCAGCGTCGAGGGTGATCACGAAACGTACTTGTTGCAGAACCGAAAGGTCGCCTGCTTTTACCGGGAAGCTGTCATAGTGCCCGCCGAGAAGCCGGTTCAGATCGAGTAGTTTTCCTCGTTTTCGTTCCCAACCCATCCAGACTTTTTCGTGTGGATTGTAAACGCGGTGACGGTGCAGCAATAAAAACGAACCTTGTCCGCGGTTTGAATATTTTTCGTTTAGTTCCTTGATCAGCCTGGCGCAAAGATCGACCAGAGGATCATCTTCATTCGATGGAACGGAAGAGTCCGGCAAATCGGTCAGCAAAGCGAAGTGCAAATTCGCATCATGATTTCCCAAGTATCGGACTTCAAGGTCCTGGACCAAGCGGTGCACCTGTTTCTCGCTCAAAAGCAACGCAGGGACGGCAACTAGAGTTGTGCAGTCCTCCGGAATTTCTTCTGAGAAGTCGAGCTTAGGCAAGATTTCCGGCCGTAACAGGGCTGTCGTTAAATAGTTCATTACCTGTACCGCGCTCTGCGACGAGGGCAACAGAAGCAGCAACATCGAGAACAAGATCAGTCCCGGCGGGGTATTGGTGCTGGTGAGCAACAACACAATCGCCGACATGATTCCGAAGGTGAGAATCTCGATTCCGGGCAAATAAAACTCGTCAGGATGTGTGCGAAGAAAGTGTCGGATGCGCCAGCCAAGCGACGGCCGGAAACCGACGCGCGCCAACAACTCGCCCGACCCTGGCCCGATGAGATAGAAGCCAACATGTGACCGGCGCCTTTGCTCACGCGGATCGTCGAAGCCCCCCTTCTGAGCATTTCGTGCCAAGGCCAGCGCTGCCTGAGCTACTTCGATTTCGGTCGAATCAGACCGCTCAGCGATTTTGACCACACGTTCCCGGTAAAGCGCGCGGCTGTCAAAGTCCATCTGCGAGTAGGCGTCGGCCGGATCATCGCGCAGTACTTTGTCGAACACGATTTGCGAGTCGAGGGCATCCTTCCAATGCAGCTGACCCATCTCCCGCAGGCTGCGCACACACACGCCGACCTTCTGCGGAGTTTCCGGATTGTCAAGACATTTGCGCCCGCGGACTGCGACCTGTTCTAGCAGCACAAGCTCAAGAGATGGAATCAACCCCCAGAGCTCGCCAAACTTCAGTGGAACGCACGTCTGATATGCATCAAGATAGGCGACGAAGCTGCGTTCGCTAAACTCAAACTCGACCGTGTGCAGGAAAGCTTCCACAATTCCTGCTGCGCGCGGAATGGTTATTCCGCGCGGTGTCCGGGCATGAGGTAAACGGTCCAGCAATTTGAGAGCGTTGCGGGTATTCCAAAGAAGCGAAGAGAGGAAGGAGTTGTTTTCACGCAGCCAGCGATGATCGTCAGACTCCGATTCTGAGCGGCCTTCTTTGGCCACGGTTTCGAGTACTCCCTTGAGCACGGAAGCCATTGCCTTCCAGCGAACCTCATAAAAAGGTGAGGTTTGAACGCTCGGGTTCCAGGCCAGGAGTCGCGAAAGCTCTTCCGCATTCTTTCGCAGGGTTTGCAAATCCGGAGCAGCTATCTTCGCGCCTTGCGGCACTCTTTCAGATTCAGCTTCGATCAAGTCGATGTGTGTGTTCTGGGGCATTCGAATCAACGATAGCTCGCGGCCTGGAGTTCAAACATCTCCGCGTAGCGGCCGCCCATATGGGTAAGTTTTTCGTGCGTACCTTCTTCTACGATTCTTCCGCTTTCAAGTACTACGATGCGGTCGGCCATGCGAACGGTCGAGAAGCGGTGCGAAATGAACAAGGCCATCTTTCCCGCGGTGAGTTCCGCGAACCGTTGGAAAACCTGGTACTCACTCCGCGCGTCGAGAGCTGCTGTCGGTTCGTCAAGAATCAACAGTTGTGAATCGCGCAAGTATGCGCGGGCGAGCGCCAGTTTTTGCCACTCGCCTCCGGAAAGATCCACTCCGCTCTCGAACCGCCGGCCGAGCATCTGTTCGTAATTAGCCGGAAGCCGCGCGATGACCTCGTCGGCAAGACTCTTGTGAGCAGCATCGGTGAGCATCGGCAGATTTCCTACCTCATCGATCTTTCCCACAGCGATGTTCTCTCGCGCCGTCATTTCATAGCGCATGAAGTCCTGAAAGATGACACCAATTTCGCGATAGAGGTCTTCGAGGTCATACTCGCGAAGATCGACTCCGTCGAGAAGTATCTGGCCCTCGGTAGGGTCGTAAAGGCGAGTGATCAGCTTCACGAGCGTGGTCTTGCCCTGGCCATTTTCGCCGATTAATGCGACCCGCTCGCCTGGATGCAGCTGGAAATTCAGCCTATCGATAACTCTGCGACTGTTACCTGGATACTGAAAGGAGACGTCGCGGAACTCAAAACCCCGCCGAATGGGACGCGGGGCAGGCAGGGCATTTGGCTTCGAACGGATTGTCGGCTTCATTTCAAAGAACGCAAGCAGATCAGTCAGGAATAAAGCCTGATCGGCGATTCCCGAAAGGGTTGAAAAGACCTGCTGAATATTGCTGCTCGCCTGCATGATCGCAGTAATGAGGAAGTAAAAAGTTCCGATCGTCAATCTGCCGGCAACTGTTCGCCAGATTACGTACGCGTAAGCGCCGTAATAGCCACCTGTGCTGATCAAGGAGAGAAAGGAACCAATAGTCAGCCGCTTCTTCGCGAGATCGACGTCCTGCTGATAAATGATCTCAGACAGCTTTGCAAATCTTCCGGTAAAAAATCCCGCCAGGTTGAATAGCTTAAGTTCCTTGGCTGCTTCCTTAGTGGCGCCGGCTTGGCGTAAGTAGTCGAGCTGCCGCTTTATCGGGGTTTGGCGGAAGTTTTTCGCATACCCGAGAAAAGCGAAATGCGTCTCGCCGAGGAAGGCTGGAACGACAGCTGCAATCAGCAGCAGCATCAGCCACGGCGAGTAAAACAACACGACTGCGGAGTAGCCGATCGCAGTAATTGCCTGCAGCTCCAGGCGACCGATGGATTGAATCATCACTAAACGGTCGGTAGCTTGGACGCGTGCTCGCTCCAGCCGGTCGTAGAAGACCGGATCTTCATAGGCGATAACGTCGAGCTCAGAAGCGTGCTTCATAACTTCAATGCTGACGTGCCGCGTATATTTGTTCGCCAGGAGTGCGTCGGAATAATCTATGGTGCGCGATACTATGCTGCTCGCTAGAGCCAGACCAAACTCAATGAGCACCAGCCACCAAAGCCGCTGTGTGACCGGCTCGTGTGTTTTCAGATAATTACCAACGATGTCAAAAATGAGTTTCGCGACGTAGGTGAGTGCGACTGGCAGGAGCGCGGCGACAATCCGTGCGGTGGTGCCGAACGTAACTACCCCTGGCCCTGACTGCCAAACGATTTTTAAGACAGGAGGGACGTTGCGGAGTGCCGAGAGGCGCTCCTGCCAACTGCTCCAGAAACTCTCTTTTCCTGACATTTGGACGAGTCCGAGGCCGTCTTCTCTTACTTACGCACAAATTCGTGCAGCGGTACCCACCAGAGATGCCGAAATCCGGCGCAAAGGTTTGATTTCACGAACCTTTTGGTTCGCGAAGGAACTCTTTCAAGACCCGCTACACGCGTGACTGCCCCAGCCGCATTATAAGGTCGGGCCTCAGTTCCGGCTAAGCCTTTTACCCTATTACATTCGTCAGAGAACGCGAACGAAGTTCCTTTCGATTGGACCCTTTTCGCTGCAAACTCGAGTAACTCACGAGCGCCACCTGCATTTCATGAAAAATTTCCGCGCGAGTGGGAAGAAGTTTCACATGTTCTGATTTTTCAGCTTGCGAACCAGCAACTCTGGTTCATAATGTCAGCAACTCTGTTCGCTGTTGGGACCCAAATAGTCGATGTTTTCGACCCGCCGTCAATTCCTTCGCGTGGCGCTGACTGGGGCCGCAACCCTTCCGTTCGCCGGGAGAATAGCAGCCACCGATCTGCTGAGCGATCCTGCCGACATCGCTGCCAAAGATGCAGCTCTATTGAACGAAATCGAGCGGACGGCCTTCGAGTTTTTCTGGAACGAAGCTGATCCAACTACCGGGTTGGTTTTCGATCGCTCGAATGCCAATGGTGGCGCCAGACGCGAAATTTCCAGCATTGCGGCGACAGGATTTGGACTGACGGCACTTTGCATCGGCTGTGAACGCGAATACCGCTCGCGCGCGCAGATCGAGCAAAGAGTCGCCCGCACACTGGACTTCATCGCGCACGATCTTCCCAACGAGCACGGCTTTCTATATCACTTTCTGAATTCTGCAACCGGCAAGCGCGCGAAATTTTGCGAAGTTTCACCCATTGATACGGCAATCCTGCTCTGCGGCGTTTTGACGTGCCGCGAGTACTTCGGGAATGAGCAGATTCGCAGCGACGCAACCACAATCTACAACCGTGTTGAATGGCCATGGGCGCTGAATGGCGGCAAGACCTTCGCACTCGATTGGACTCCGGAGGATGGATTCAGCAGGTTGCGTTGGGACTCGTACTGCGAGTCGATGATGCTGTACCTGTTGGCGATGGGCTCGCCCACGCACCCGATTCCGGCGGAGTGCTGGCACGCCATTCATCGTCCGAAAATGGTCTATCGCGGCCATCAATATATTTCGAGCCCTGCGCCACTGTTTGTTCATCAGTTCTCACACGCATGGTTCGATTTTCGATCGCGGCATGACGACTATGCGAACTACTTTGAGAATTCTGTGATTGCTTCGCTCGCGCACCGCGAATTTTGCGAAGAGCTGAGTCATCGCTTCCCGTGCTACTCCAAAGACGTTTGGGGAATCAGCGCTTCCGAGTCGAGCGAAGGTTATGTGGCGTGGGGCGGCCCGCCAATCCTGGGGCCGATCGACGGAAGCATCGTGCCGGCTGCATCCGCCGGTTCGCTGGCGTTCTTGTTTCGCGAATCCATGACCGTCCTGCTGAACCTGCGCCGCTACTACGGCAAGCAGATTTGGAAGGAGTACGGCTTCGTCGACGCATTTAATCCCCTAACCGGATGGGTGAGCCGCGACGTCATTGGGATCGACGTGGGCATCACCATGCTGATGGCGGAAAACGCACGCACCCAATTCGTGTGGAACACGTTCATGCGAAATTCTGAGGCCGCAAATGCCATGGAACTTGCCGGTTTCCTGCCCGACGGCTTCGAAGTACCAATGATGGCTTAGCCCTTTCCGATTCACGGCATTTTCCAGCCGCCGCAAGCAACTTCAGTTCAGTGTTTAACTGGTCCAATTTCCGAACGGCGTCAGTCCCCTCGGCCAATACTTGGGTTTTCTCTCGTGACTGGCCTGCGGTGTTCGCGTTTGCAGGATTTTCGACTTACAATGCGCCTAACGAGTTAACCTATGAATGCTGCAGTGGCCCAGGAACGCTGGCAAGGTCAAATCATCGGTGGAAAATTCCCCCTGCTGGAGTGGCTCGGCGGGTCGGCGAATACCGCTGTCTTTAGCACGCAACTGACGGCACCCACGCCGCAAATGGCTGCGATCAAGCTCATTCGTGCCGAAAACGTGAATGCACCGCAGCAAATTGCGCGCTGGAAGGAGTCTGCCGCCCTTTCGCACTCCAATCTGCTGCGGATATTTGACGCCGGGTACTGCCAGATCACCGGAGCGCATTGGCTCTATGTAGTGACTGAACTCGCAGAAGAAAACCTGGACCAGGTTTTGCCGGTGCGTCCGCTCTCGATACCGGAAGTTTCTGAGTTGCTTCCACCGATTCTCGATGCGCTGCGGTTCCTTCACGCCAAGCAGCTTGTACATGGACGCATAAAGCCGTCGAACGTCCTGGCAGTAAATAATCAGTTGAAACTTTCCGTCGACGGTTTGCGGCCTGCGAATCAGAAGTCGAATGACCGCCTGCTTACGGCCTATGACGCTCCAGAAGCGGAAGCAGGCGTGCTCTCGGATGCTTCCGATGTATGGTCGTTGGGCATGCTCCTATTGACGGCGTTCAATCAGCGACCGGTGACGTGGAGCCGGTCAAGCCGTCAGGATCCGGCGGTGCCAAAATCTGTGCCCGCCCCGTATTCGCAGATTGCAGCTGAATGCCTGCGAATCGACCCCCAGCAAAGGGCGTCGCTCGGGCGAGTGAAAGAAATTATCGCCCGCAGTGTTCCACCCGCGAACTTGACCGTACTGCCACAACCAGCAAAAAAGACCGCTTCTCGACGCAAATTCGTTGTACCCGGGCTGGCAGCGGTGGTAATCGCAGGAGCGATCATTTTAGGGCTTGCATCAAGGCATTCGAAAAACCCCGTCGCGCCGCCGCCAGCTCAGAAAGTCGAGCAGACGAATACGGGCACCAAGACGGCGTCTACTGCCAAAAGGCCGAATCCGAGCCGCACTCCCGCTGCGCAGGCAGGTGCCGTAGTCGATCGAGTTGTACCGCAGGTTCCGCTTAGCGCCAGGGAGACGATCACAGGCAAGGTGCGCGTAAGAGTTCGAGTTTCAGTTGATGCCAATGGCAATGTTAAGACCGCCAGCTTTGTTTCGCCGGGTCCGAGCAAATATTTTGCACGTCTGGCACTGGAAGCGTCGCAAAAATGGAAGTTTACTCCTGCCGGCCAATCTGGCACATCCTCGAATCGACAGTGGCTGCTCGAGTACAAATTTGGCCGCAGTTCGACGGAAGTAACTCCTGTCGCGTTGCACTGATCGCCGCGTCATCGATCGGCGAACAGGGCACCAATCAAGCTATCTCCGGGCAAGATTCACCATGCTAGGCTCCTTCGTAGTGAATGCTTCGCTCAGGAGGGGCTTTGCGAAGAGTTTGCTGTGTAGCCGCGGTAGTGATTGGTTTCGTCTCGCTAGGCCCGGCGCAGGATCAGAGCGACCCTGGTAAGAACGAGATTGCGGGAACCTTCGGGCACACGTTCGTCAGCAATCAAGGCGTGCTTAACTCCGGCTTTTCAAACTCAATTATTACCTTCGGGGCGGGATATACGTTTGAGGTTAACTACGCCCGAATTCTGCTTGATCGTGAATGGTTCGATGTTGCGGCTGAAGTACCAGCGATTCTCAATCCCGACGAAGATTTGCATTACGCCGCGAATCAGGTCCCTCAGCAATATAGTTCGATCTTCATCACTCCTGCCGTGCGTTTGCGATTCATTTCCAATCTGGCATTTTCGCCGTGGTTCAGTTTTGGGGGCGGGTTTGGTCACTTGGGTTCCAGCGCAAATCTCGTCTTCGGTGGCAACACTACCGGAAATCGTAGCGTTACGGGTGGAGTTCTGGAGGGCGGAGTAGGTCTCGATGTGCGCATCCCTTGCGAGCGCTTCGAACACCTCAAAATACGGCTCGAGGTCCGCGATGACTGGAGTGGAGTACCGGCGTTGAACGTTGACACTGGGAAGAGCAGGCAGCACAACTATTACATTGCAGTTGGAGTTGTTTACAGATTCTAGATCGTCGGTCCTATCCAGGGTCGTCCTATTTCGGGCAGATTCCCAAAGTAATCGGGCATTGGTCAATTTAATGTCGGGATGGTTGACTCTACTCTGCGAACTGCTTCATTCTTGCTTCAAGGTCATTGTTGACTGCGTTGGCTTGCAACTTATAGGAGATAACACATGAAGGAAAGTATGTGTCACTTCTGCGCGATCGTGATTTCTATTGGACTTACGCTGGGAAGCGCTTATGCCGGATCTGCTGATTCAACTCCTCCAGCCGCTCTTGGGCCGAGTTCGACGATGTCCTCGGCGGGAGATGCAGGCATGTTTGGGTTCGGCGTCAAAGCATCGCTGCTCGGCGTTGGCGCTGAAGTGGCGACGCGAGTAACTCACCGCACGAATGCGCGGGTCGGCTTTAATGTATTGGGTTACAGCCGTGATTTCAGTAAGGATGGAATCAATTACAACGGTCATCTGAGTTTCAGGAGCGTCGAAGCGCACTATGATATTTTTCCCTGGGCAAGAAGTTTTCACGTCGGCCCCGGCGTTCTGGCGTATATAGGAAATCCAATTACTGCAAATGCGCTGGTGCCTGGTAACCAGAGCTTTACTCTGGGCGGCCACACTTACTACAGCGATCCTTCTGCTCCCATGACCGCGAGTGGCAAAGTGAATTTCAATCAGGTTGCACCTATGATCACCGTTGGTTGGGGGAATCTGGTCCGCCGTGATAGCAAGCATTTCAGTATTCCGGTCGAGTTAGGAGTGGCGTTCCAGGGATCTCCCAAGTCGACGTTGAGCTTAGCTGGGAATGTTTGTACTCCGGGACCTGCTGGCTCGCTGGGAACTACTTGCACCAGCACGTCGAGCTCAACCGTACAGAGTAATGTGCTTTCGGAGCAGACTAAGATCAACAAGAGCATGTCGCCGTTCAAGGCTTATCCGATTATTTCGGTTGGATTTGGGTATAAGTTCTAAGTCAGTCGTAAACCCAGGCCCAGGGCACGAATAGTCGTGCCCTTTTTCGCGGTTCCGGTTCTGGCCTAATTTTTTTCTACAACAACGCCTTCCATTGCCCGGACGATCGAATCGGCGAACTCTGAGGTTCCGGCTTTACCGCCGACGTCTTTCGTGAGTTTGTCGCGATCGCGATAAACCTTCTCTAAAGCATTTCGGATTTTGAGCGCGGCTTCGTGCTCGCCGATGTGCCGCAGCATCAATAATGCAGATCGCAGCAGGGCAGTGGGGTTGGCGAGATTTTTTCCCGCAATGTCGGGCGCGGAGCCATGGACGGCTTCGAAGATCGCGCAATTATCGCCGAGATTGGCGCTGGGAACCAGACCGAGCCCACCGACCAGTCCGGCGCAGAGATCGGAGATGATGTCGCCATAGAGGTTTTCCATCACGAGAACATCGTATTGATAAGGATTCATGACCAGCTGCATGCATGCGTTATCGACGATGTGCTCACCATAGGTGATCTCAGGAAATTCTTTGGCCACGTTACGCGAGCAGCGAAGGAATAGGCCATCTGAGAGCTTCATGATGTTGGCTTTGTGAACGGCGTGGACCTTCTTGCGCTGATTCTTGCGCGCATACTCAAAGGCGAAGCGGGCAATGCGCGTAGAAGCTTTTTCGGTGATGATCTTAAGGCTTTCTACCACGCCCGGAACAACCTCGTGTTCGAGTCCCGAGTAAAGGCTTTCGGTGTTCTCCCGGACGATTACAAGATCGATGTCGGGATAGCGGGTAGGGATATGCGGCAGATTGCGCACCGGACGAAAATTTGCGTAAAGTTCGAACTGCTTCCGCAACTGAACGTTTATGCTGGCGAAGCCTCCTCCAACAGGAGTGGTGATTGGCCCCTTCAGCGCAACGTGGGTGCGCTCGATCGAAGTCGTCAGTTCCTTGGGAATGTACTCGTGATACTTTTCGTAGGCTTCGGCGCCGGCTTGCACGGTCTCCCATTCGAATTTTCCCCCCGTTGCTTCGAGAATGCGGACGACGGCCTGAGTGACTTCGGTGCCGATGCCGTCGCCAGGAATGAGAGTGATTTTGTGAGTCATGGGAATTGAATCATTGAATCATCGGAGGATTGATCATTACATCGGCTTCGTAGCAGATTTGATCTGCGCTTCCCCCGAATCTTTGGTTTTAAGCAGATCCTTCAGTTCCGCCATGAACTCTTGTACATCTTTGAAATCCAGATAGACCGAAGCAAATCTTACATAGGCAACTTTGTCATAACGGCGCAGACGGCTCATAATCAGTTCGCCCACTTCGCTGGTCTTGCGCTCGCGCTCGGGCGACTCGATCACAAACGCCTCAGCTTCATTCACAATTTGCTCGAGTTTGCCAATTGGGACAGGACGCTTTTCGCAGGCGCGCAGCAGGCCATTCAGAACCTTCTGCCGGTCGAACTTTTCGCGGCGTCCGTCTTTTTTCACCACCATGTACGGAATTTCATCAATGCGCTCGTATGTGGTGAAGCGTTTTTGGCACTTCAGACACTCGCGCCGGCGGCGGATGGAATCGGCTTCCTTGCTCTCGCGCGAGTCAACGACTTTGTCATTGGCGAATCCGCAAAAGGGACACTTCATGATCTTTGGGAACTCATGGAATTGTAGCGGGAACTGATGGAATTGTAGCAGTAGGTGAATAGCCATCGGCACTCAGCCGCGCACGATTCTTTACTGGAGCTGAGATTTGTCTTGCCGGCTGGTGGCAGTTGGCGGCTTGCCGAGCGCCGAGCGCTTGGCGCCGTTCTCGTGGCTGGCTTTTGAGAGCTTGCGCAACGACAGGTGTCCCTGGTGCGCAAAGGCAAGACCGACTGGAATACAGGACATGAAGGTCACTAGCCAAAGCAAGATACCGCAACTGAGGGCCAGTTCCGGCGGAATTCCGTAGATCACCTGCAGGGCGCTGATAACTGCCAGCTGACTTCCGCCACCAACCGCCGGCAATTGCACGACCGAACCGATCATGCTGAAACCCATGAGCAGCAGTACGTGTGGAACGTCCATATTCGCGAGGTGTGGACGATCGCCAACTTTCTTTATGCGCTTGTGCTGGCGGAATAACCACACATCTCCATTGACGATTCGCAACACATAGCCCCTGCTCTGTAGGCCATCATTGAGCGACCCTACGATGTCATCGGTGAGCGGTTGACCGGCGGCTTCCGGAAGGTTCGCCAAGTCGGCCGTCTCTACGTCGACAGCAGGCGGTCCCTGTTCCAGAGTTTCATGCGGATATGAGTGCGCCACTTCGCGATAGGCCACTGCGATCAAAAACCACGTCAGCAGAGAAATCGCGATCAGTTTCAGTAGAGATTTCGCGCCTGAAATTGTGTTCAGTCCTTCTCCGAAGGCGCGTACCCGCTGGTCAGCGGCGTGCGCCAGGCGTTTCGAAAACTTCGCCGTCAGCTTGTGTACAAGCTGTGCGACTTGGTTCCCGCGAATACGCACCAGGAACGCGATCAGGCTGCCCAGAGCGACAACAAAACATAGCAATACCGACGCAATTTTGAACTTGTGCAGATATGGATTTACCCGGATCGCGGATGAAAAGAACACATCAACCGTCATCAGGACGGTGAATGCGCCGACGTCAAAAATCCGTTCAACGGTCCAGACGCCAACCTGTGATGCGAACGACAGATTCTCCTTACGAGAAATCAGATATGGCCTGATAAATTCGCCGGGACGTCCCAAAAGCGCCAGCCCGGTAAATCCTATAAAAGTCGGAGGCACGATGTTCCAGGTTGAAGCCTCGCAGACCGGCTCCAGGAAAACCTTCCAGCGGAGAGCGCGTAAAACATACGTTAAGTAGATTAGGGCGATGGCCGCTGCTATGTGCAGCGGATTGACGCGGCTTGCGGTGCGAAACCGCGCCCAGTCGAAGCTGCGCCAGTGTTGTACCTGAAAATAGACGAGCACTCCGAGGATGGCTAAGACGATGGCAGTGGTGAGAATGCGTTTCTGGCTCATCGGCGGCTGGCTGTGCTCATGACGACTCCATTGCCAAGTTATACGGGAGTGGGGATTCGGTCAATTGACCGGACTGTCTACGTCAGCGGGAAGCCGTTTCTGTCCCTCGTAGAGAAGAGTTCACGGCGGCAGTTTTCGGCCGAAGTTTCTGCGTGTTCTTTGCTGACTTTGAAGCCCCGGATGGACTTTTCGACTTGTGTGCCAGCGACGGGTTCTCGGCCAGCTTCTTGCGGTTATAGTCCCGGATGATTTTGGCCACGTAAGTTTGCGTCTCGAAGTATGGAGGCACGCCGTGATATCGGTCGACACGCCGGGAACCAGCGTTGTAGGCAGCGAGAGCCTTAGGAACGTCGTAATTGTATTTTTCGAGCAGTTCGCGCAAGTACTTGGTCCCGCCGTCGACATTGGCCTTGGGATCGAATGCGTTCGCGACGCCTAACTGAGACGCGGTTTGTGGCATAAGCTGCATCAGTCCCTGCGCGCCTTTTCTTGAAACCGCACGGCTGTTGAACCCGCTCTCGGCACGAATCACGCTGTTGATGAAATCGGGATCGAGCTGGTGACGTTGGCCGGCGCCACTTACGAGCGAGTTTAAACTTGTACGGTCTACCGCCGACGGTGTCAATTGAATCGCGGGCTGAGTAGCGGCGATCGGTGGATCTGGCTGCGCAGTTTTCATGGGCTCAGTGCTTTGAGGCTGCGAGGGCCCAGGAATCGGATCTTCCATTTCAAAGTGATCGATCTGCTCCGTCGGAATTTCGATATATCCGTCCGATGAATTGCTCAGGTACAGCCTGGTAACCGTACCGATGACCTCACGCCTTTCATGCTTGATGGAATTGCCATTGCGCAAGATGGCCAGCTCCGCGCCGAAAGAACACGAGGCAAAGAATACGAGCAAAGCGGAAATCGCGAGTCTAAGTTTCTTGTTCAGTATCAAGAGGCAGAGTCCTGATGGCTAAAGCCCTTCGGAATGAAATCGTCTTAAAGAGTGTTTACGGCCGTCTGCTTCCCTTCGAGCACCTGCTCGATGGCGGCAGCTACACCACATTCATCGTTAGATGCCGTAATCGGCCAGCCTCGCGCCTTCAATTCGGCACAGGCATTTCCCATGATAAACGGGTGTCCGGCAAAGGCAAGCATCTCCAGGTCATTAAAATTATCGCCAATCGCCATGACCTGGTCGCGTGGAATGTCTCGGTAGGCAGCCCAGCGTTTCAGCGCGTGGCCCTTCGAACAGTCACGATTTAGCACATCTATGATCGTGAGGTCGCGGAGCGGGTATTCGGTGCGGACCACAGTCGTTCGTTCTCTCAGAGCGCTCGACTGAAGGCGGGCTAATGCCGCCTGCATGCGCGCGATCGTCCCGCAGAACATGGCTTGCACTGGATCGGCCACCAGCGCCTTTTCGAGAGGAACTACAAAGTCGATAAACTGCATGTTCTTTGAGAGCCACTGTTGAATGCTGCGGTTCAAGTCATCCATCCGCTCAAGCACCAATGCGCCTTTTGATTCCTGGTCGAAGGTGACGACTGTATTGCCGCGAAATTCCTGCATCGCGCCACAAAGCTCGCGGCAGGTTTCGGCGGGAAGCAAATCTCGATGGAAAGTCTCGCCGGAAAGCGACCTGGTGACGGCGCCGTTCGAACTGATCACCCACAGATCGAAGCCGAGTTGCTGGGCCATCGGCAAAGCGAATGTGTGCCGGCGGCCGGTAACCAGGATCACTTCAATCCCGCTCGCGTGGGCATGGCGCAATGCCTGAAGATCTCGTTCCGAGATGCGAAATTGAGAGTTCAGCAGGGTGCCATCGATGTCAATGGCGAGCAGACGGACAGGAAGAGTCACTCTCAAAATTCTAACATCCACCAGGCCGAGGCATGAGCGGCCGAAGCAGCATCCAGCCCGTTAACCTGCTGCGAAATTGGCACATAAGATGGGCAGGTGAGCGATGTTAGAATCCGAGAAAATTGCAACATCACCGTGCCCGTGTGGCTGATGGTGCGAACCCGGGACGTATTACAAAATAAATGTTCCCAATTGCTCCTGATTTCGAAAAGCTGGCGCTGGCTGCGGTCCTTGGCGGCCTGATCGGGCTCGAACGCGAGTTCAAGCACCGCCCGGCCGGCCTGCGCACTAACCTGTTTATCTGCATGGGCGCAGCCATGTTCACTTTGCTCTCCGACCAACTTGCGCTCATGCACACCGGAGATCACACGCGCATTGCCGCGCAGATTATCCCCGGCATCGGTTTCATCGGCGCAGGATCAATCCTGCACGCTCGTGGAGATTTGGTCAGCGGTGTCACTACGGCCTCCACGATTTTTGTTGTGGCTTCAATCGGTATGGCCGTTGGTGGCGGGCAGTATCAGGTTGGCATTCTCGCTACACTTCTCGTCTTAGGTGTTTTGCTGCTGCTCGGCGGTCTTGAGCGTCTTATGAACCTCAAGCTAATGCTCCACGCTTACGAAGTTGCCGGATCGACTGCCGATGCGGTGACTTCTGAAATCAACGCAGCTCTTGAACCGCTACATTTCCTTCCATCGAATCTGCAACTCGCCCCTACATCGCGGCACGTCCGCGTGAGGTTCGAATGCGAGGGTACGAGAAAGCAGCAACAGGCGGTACTGCGGAACCTGGAGCAATCGGGAAAGTTCGAACGAGTTATCGCATTGGGTCCGGTGCAGTCGGAATGAACGGCGTCGCAGAAAACAATGGAAGCGTGGTTCCGTTCGTAAAAGCAAGCGCCTGTGGAAACGACTTCATAATCATCGACGGTCTCTATGCTCCGGCCGATCTGCCAGCATTCAGCCGCGGCCTGTGTGATCGTCATAATGGAATTGGCGCAGACGGCGTTGAATGGTTATTTCCAGCGCAGGATGCCGACATTCGCGCGAGGCTCATAAACGCCGATGGATCGGACGCTGAAATTTCCGGCAACGGAACCCGTTGTGTAGCGGCGTACCTGTGTTCGCAAAATCCCAGAAAGGAGGTGAATATTCGAACGGGTGCGGGGGTCAAGCTCTGTTGTTTGATTTCGCGGAACGACGCCTCATTTGAATTTGAGACCGCGATGGGCGAGCCTGAAGTTGGCGACGAATTTCCAATTAGAGTTGCGTTTGGAGAAGCCCGCGGAATACCGGTTTCGATGGGAAATCCGCACTTCGTTGTTTTCGTTGAAGAATTCGCGCCTGGCTGGCAAGGCGATGCGGCCGAGATCGGCAAGCATCATGATTTCAAGTATGGAATCAACGTTGAATTCGTTCACATTCGCGATCAGGAGAACATAGAGGTGCGCTTCTACGAGCGCGGCGTCGGCGAAACACAGTCCTCCGGGACCGGCTCCTGCGCCTCGGCTGTTGCTGCAATATTCGCCAGGAAGGCGAAATCGCCTGTTCGCGTGCATGCCCCCGGTGGGGTGCAAACCGTCCGCTGGGAGGGTCAGGTCTTTTTGCGTGGGCCGGCGCAACTCATCTGCCGCGGAGAATTCCTGCTTCAGCCTTGAATGCCAGCGTACTCCCAAGTTGAACGCGTCAAACCCCCGGCGCTGCGCGCCGGGGACAGGATTGGAATCGTTGCGCCCGCAAGTAATTTCAAGCGGGAGGACTTCGAAGCGGGCTGCGCGGGATTGCGCCAGATGGGTTATGACCCTGTATACGACCAATCTATTTTCGAGCGCGATTTGTATTTTGCTGGTGCGCTCGATCGGCGCGTACGGGAATTGGAAAGCATGTTCCTGCGCGATGATATAGCTGCGATTATCTGCGCGCGCGGCGGTTATGGATCGAACTATCTTCTGTCTGGCGTGGATATCCGCAAGATAGCTGCCCACCCCAAGGCGTTCGTCGGATACAGCGACAATACCTCGCTGCTCACCTACTTTTGCGACGCCGCGAATCTTGTGACCTTTCACGGACCAATGGTGGCGAAGGATTTCGCGACTACCGGTGGAGTGGACCTTAACTCATGGCAGTCTGCTCTGAGTGGTCACGAAAACTGGCGATTTGATTTCGACTCCGATTCGGGGGTGAAGTCGCTCGTTCAGGGATCGGCTGAAGGCGTTCTTTACGGTGGTTGTTTATCTATGTTGGTTGAGTCGCTCGGCACGCCGTACGAGATTCGCACCCGCGACACCATACTGTTCATCGAAGATATTGGAGCAAAGCCGTATCAGATCGACCGTATGCTGATGCACTTGAAGCTCGCGGGAAAGCTGGCCGAAGTTCGCGGCATTATTTTTGGCGAGATGCTCGATTGTGTTCAGCCGGGGAATCAAGCCTACACTTTGGAGGAAGTTGTCGAGCGAGTGGTTCGAGACTTAAATGTTCCGGTCGCGTATGGCTTGCGCTCCGGCCACGTCACGCGGCAGAACATTACTCTGCCGCTGGGCGTCGCTGCGATGTTGAACGCCGGCGGAACGGGCGTGAGTCTGGAAATTCTCGAGCCGGCAACGACGGGTTGACCTCGCCCGCGGCTCGATTGTTTTCGGAATTTTTCAACCACTAAGTGCACGAAGGAACACGAAGGAAGACCGATTGAAAACTTCCGAGAAGCACATTCACCTGATTGGCATTTGCGGCACCGCGATGGCATCGCTCGCCGGAATGCTCGCCGAGCGCGGGTTTCGGGTGAGTGGGTCAGATGCAGCGGCTTACCCGCCGATGTCGGATTTCCTGCAGTCCCTCGGTATTGCGGTCGAACAGCCCTTCCGGGTGGGAAATCTGAATCCGACTCCGGACCTGGTGGTAATAGGCAACGCAATTTCGCGCGGGAACGTGGAACTCGAGCATGTGCTCGACCAGCGCATTCCGTTTTGTTCGCTGCCGCAGCTTTTGCACGATGAATTTCTGCGTGGGAAGGAAGTGCTGGTTGTCGCGGGCACGCATGGCAAGACAACCACAACTTCCATGCTCTCCTGGATCTTTGAGTGCGCCGGAAAGCGTCCGTCGTTTTTAATCGGCGGTATCGCCGAGAATTTTGGGCGCAGTTTTCAGTTGGGAGATGGAAAATATTTCATTCTCGAAGGCGACGAGTACGATACAGCTTTCTTCGACAAAGGGCCGAAGTTCTTGCACTATTTTCCCGACTCGGTCATTTTAACTTCGGTCGAATTCGACCATGCCGATATATATAAGGACCTGGACGCGGTCGAAACGTCCTTCAAACGATTAGTGAATCTCGTCCCCAAGCGAGGCCGCATCGTTGCCTTCGATCAAGGCGAGAGCATTGAGCGCTGCATCGCTCGTGCGTTTTGTCCGGTTGAGCGCTACGGGGGATCGAGCCAAGCCAATTGGCGGATCACGAATATGGAGTTCGACCCAGACCGCACTGTCTGGTCTGTGTTGCGAAACGGAAACCCCTGGGCGGAGTTTGAATTTGCTCTGGCGGGCGAATACAACGTGTGGAATGCGACGGCCGCTGCTGCGATGTCAGCCAATTATGGAATTTCACCGGAAGCGATTGCGGACGCGTTAAAGGCATTTAAGAGCGTGAAGCGCCGTCTGGAAGTGAAGGCGGAGATCAACGGGATTACGATCATTGACGATTTTGCTCATCACCCAACTGCCATTGCGGCCACCCTCGACGCGCTGCGGGCACGTTTTTCCGGAAGACGTCTGTGGGCGATCCTCGAGCCACGCTCGAATACATTGCGACGGAATGTCTTTCAGAGAGATCTGGCGAAAAGCCTAGCGAGAGCAGATGAAATCGTGATCGCGAACGTGTTCAAGTCGGAAACTATTCCGGAAGGCGAGCGTCTGGACATCGCTGCTGTGGCCGCGAAAATCGGAAAGGCCGGTAGCCGGGCACGCGTGATTGCAGACGTAGACAGCATAGTGCGTATTGCCGCGCCGGAGATGCGCGCAGGTGACGTGGTTGCAATTCTCTCCAACGGCGGCTTTGGGGGCATCTATGAGAAGTTGCCGGAGAGGCTGAAGGCACTTCAGTCCGCAAGTGTCTCGGGGAATAGTGGCCGCAAATGAGTTCCGGCGCGGTCAGACTCGTCCAACTCCTCCTCCTTGTCATCAGTTGGTCTTGCACAGCATTCGCCACCCACGGCGTTCGTTATGCGATCTCACTTACAAACCCGGAAGGGCATTTAGTCGATATCACGATTGAAATCCCCCCGGGGCCTCACGAACGTGAGTTGCAGCTTCCGGTTTGGAATGCGCTTTATCAGGTACGTGACTTTTCACAGTACATGACTTGGATCCGGGCGGAAGGCCGGAGCGGCGCGTTGCCGGTCATTCAACTCGACAAGAGTAGATGGAAACTGGTGGGCACAGAGAATGGCGCGCGCGTTCATTACGAAATGTTCAGCAACGACAGCGGGCCATATGGCGCGGAACTAAATACGCACCATGCCTTCTTCAACCTTGCCGAGGTTCTCTGTTACATCGAGGGGGAGCGCGATAGTCCGGCTCAAGTAGAGTTCCATGACATTCCTGCCGGTTGGAAGATCGCAACGCCTCTCGATCAGCAGGGCGAGGTCTTCTCAGCCGGCAACTATGATCGACTCGTTGATTCGCCTACAGAGATCGGCGCGTTTGGCGAATCTGATTTCAGCGGAAAATGTGGAAAGTATCGGGTAATCGTTGATTCGGAGCACGGTTCGGATATTCTCAAGAAGATTCTGCCCCCGATTCAGCGCATCGTCGATGCGGAGACGAGTTGGATGGATGATTGTCCATTTCATAACTACCTCTTCATCTATCATTTCCCCGAGTCCGCGGGAGGCGGGGGGATGGAACACGCGTATGGGACTGCCATCACTCTCAGGCAACACGATCTGAACGAAAATTTCGGCGTTTTTACGAGCGTCACCGCGCATGAATTTTTTCACCTTTGGAATGTGAAGCGAATTCGTCCACAATCGCTCGAACCGGTCGACTACACCAAAGAAAATTACACGCCGGCGCTGTGGTTCAGCGAAGGCGTGGACAGCACGGTTGCCGAATACAGCCTGCTTCGCGCCGGATTGACTGACGAACGACACTATTTTGCCCATCTCGGGGAAGAAATCACTGAACTCGAAGAGCGCCCAGCACATTTGACGCAATCGGCCGAACAGTCAAGCACAGATGCGTGGTTGGAAAAATATCCTTATTACAACCTGCCCGTACGCAGTATTTCTTATTACAACAAGGGTGAGTTGCTGGGAGTGGTGCTCGACTTGAAAATGCGCCAGGCGAGTGACGATAAAGCTTCGCTGCAGGATTTGTTTCGCTGGATGAATACGCAGTATGCGAAGCAGGGGAAATTCTTCCCCGATTCCAAGGGCGTTCGCGAAACTGCCGAGGCGCTGACTAACGCCGATTTTGGTGACTTCTTTCGCAAGTACGTCAGCGGGGTCGAGGAGATTCCGTGGAATGGATTTTTTAGCCGTGTGGGCCTGAGGGTTACGACGACGGAAGTGGATCTTGCCGATCCGGGATTCGAAGCCGCAAGAATTTTCGATCAACCGCCGACCGTAGTCCGCGTCCGGTCGGGATCTGAAGCCGAGAAGGCTGGTCTCGAATCCGGAGATGTGATTGAGCAAATCAATGGACAGCAGGCGGGTCGAGATTTTCAGCGAGCTTTAAGCGAAGTCGCGCCAGGAACGACGCTGCGCCTGCGCATCTCTCGTAAAGGCGTGCAGCATGATCTTCAGTGGACGCTCGGGAGCCGCAAGCAAGCGGTGTTTCGTTTGCAAAACGTGGATAACGTCACTGCCCTGCAAAAGACAAAGCGAGCTGTGTGGCTGTCTGGAGTGGATGTCGGAAGTTCTGCGACTCGAAGTTCTACAGCTCAATGATCCGCACTATTTCTATGCTCACCTTCTGGGCGATCACTGCGCCATTCTGTGCGCTGATCTTTTTCCCATGGACCTTCATTACGGGAGATGTACTGCCACTTTATCGTGTGGGCACCTGGATTGCGCGCACCGGAGTTCGCCTGGCGGGTGTACGAGTGCAAATGATCGGGCTGGAACAATTGGATCCCGCGCGGACGTACGTTTTTATGTCGAACCACGCCTCGAATATCGATCCGCCATTGCTGATCCCGCGCATTCCTGGGCGCACGTCGGTGATGGTGAAGCAAGAATTGTTCAAAATTCTGATTTTGGGGAAAGCAATGCGAATGGGATCACTCGTACCGGTCGATCGCGGCAATCGCGACGCGGGAATTGCGGCGGTGCGAGCGGCGGCAGAGGTGGTGCATTCAGGAATTCACATGACAATTTACGTCGAAGGCCATCGGTCATATGACGGCAAGCTGCTGCCGTTCAAAAAAGGACCCTTCTATCTCGCCGAAGAGTGCAAAATGCCAGTAGTTCCAGTGACGATTTCCGGGAGTCATTACGTGATGCCAAAAGGCAGGTTCTCGATGAAGGCTGGGCCAGTGACCATAACGTTTCATCAGGCGATCGAGCCAGAGACCTTCGGTACACGCGAGGAATTGATGGAAAAGGTGCGGGCCGCAATCGAGAGCGGGTTGCCGGAGGAGTATCGGGGCTAACTCAGGCGGCGTTTTCGGCTTTCTGTCCACACATCGCAAATACGCCCTCGAAATTGACGAAGTAGCATTCGACGGCAATATCCGGGAACCTTTCCTTGATGAGTTCGGCAGCGCGTTGCAATTCGCCTTTGTGATGGGCCGACTCGCGGTCGCGATTTCCCTCAAATGCGGCGAGGCCGCCGTAAGTTGCGCAATCGGAGTGGCTCATCAGGAACACACGGGGACTTTTGTGCAGCAGGATGGACATGCGCACCTGCTCAAGAATGAAGTCGCGTTCGAAGTCGTTGCGCGGAGACGCAAGCGTCTTGGCACCTCCCGCGACGATGATCATGTCCGGGCGCAACACGTCTTCGCGCTTCAGGAACTTCTGCACCGTGTGCCGGATGCGCTCGTCAAAGCAGCAGAGCACGGCGGCATCGGCGACGTAGGGATCGGGCGCGGCATCGAAATGGAAGACTTTGCGCATGGTTCACACGGGACCGCTCCATCCTAACAAAACATCCGATGTAGAGCCCAAGTCGCTCGCGCGGTGACGGATGCTCACGGCCAATGTGTCAATATTACGAAGAACAACGTCGCTGTCGCACGAATCCGAGAACTATCAGAGCGACACCTGCGCCAAGTAACAGCCCGCTGAAGAAATCAGAACGAACCACGAAAAGCCGTAAGATAATGCCCGCTGAGATAGCAAGCAAACCTGCTGGGATAAAAGCGCCAACCTTACGTTGAATCACGTTTCTCCTTCCTTTACTTGTCATCCTGACCGGAGCGTGAAGTTCGCCGAGCGAACTTCATGCCAAGTCGAAGGACCTCGCGTTGCCTGCGGCACGCACTGACAATTCCGGGAATTCTCAGAACGCACCCGGTGTCAACGACTCGCTGCACCCCCGTACAGTACAGGGCCTTCGCGAAGAGCACCTTAGTTCGTTACGCGTGCTTCGCCTTCATCTCGGCCAACAAATGCTCGATGCGATCTTCTTTCTCAATCGCGGTCAAGCGGTCCTCGATGTTGTCCGCTCCGACTTCGGATTTTGCCTGGCTCACGGCCTCATTGTGCGCGACTTTTCGTTTCATGCGGTCGAAGGCCGCGCTTTTTGAGCCGTCGCCAATTGCTGTGCGCGCATCATGCGCTTTGCCAACGGCACGCGCGCGGCGATGTTGCGCGATCAGCAGATCGGCCTTGGCTTGCGCTTCGTCGAGTTTCTGCTCCAGCTTGCGAAGCGCGCTCTTGAGGTTCTCGACCTGCGCCTTCTGATCTTCGACCTGCTGTGTGAAATTGGCCGTCAGTTCGCGATAGCTTTCCACGCGATGCAGCGCTGCACGGGCGAGATCGTCTTCCTGTTTGCTGACGGCGAGCTCGGCCTTGCGCGTCCATTCGCTAACTTTGTCTTCATTTTCCTTTTGTTTCTTTTCGAGCAGGTGCTGGTCAGCGATCGCGATCGCGACCTGCGTCTTGACCTGCAACAGTTGGTTCTGCATGTCGAGGATGACCTGCTTGATCATCTTCTCCGGCTCCTCGGCCTTGTCGACAAGGTCATTCAGATTTGCACGAATTAAAGTTGCAACCCGTTCAAGTAGTGCCATGGGAAACTCCTTTCGAAAATCAGCTGCCAGCTTCTTGCTAGTAGCTCTTGCTCAAATCAAAACTGGGTGCCCCACTTCTCTCCGGTTTTGTGAGAAGTGGCGGTTGTCCATTGCTGCTTCCTCTTCGACATCGCGGAACCGATCGCAACCCCAATAGCGATTCCGATGGCCAACCATGCGCCGCTGTGGCCCAGCATGACGTCCACCGCGATGCCGATTCCCGCTCCCAACGCGATTCCTAAACCGATTTGCATCGATGGTCGTTTCATCTCAAGCTCCACATTCCCAGAATCCTCAGCGGGTGCCCCACCTTCGGGGCCCCCAGAACACCTGCTTTTTGGTGCTCTGGGGAGCGTCCTTGTCGCGTTTTCGGCGACAGGGTGGTTTTTGACTTACTTTGCTGCGTTCCCATTCGCCGGCGGAAGCACGTCCGGTCTCGGTGTTTTATCGCCGATCGCCCGCACTTTGCCGAGCAATTCGGCCATGCTCATGCCGGAAAGCGACTCGAACAAAGCCGGCACTTGCGCCGCCATCTTTGCGAAGTCGCCGGTGATTTTGTTCATCCCGGTGGCGTCGCCGTTGCCGGTCGAGACCACCGTGATCTTGTCGACATTCGCCAGCGGCGCCGACATCGCTTTCACCACCTCCGGCAAGCTTGTGAGCAGCTTGTCAACCACCGCTGCCTGGTTGTACTCCTGATAAGCTTCGGCTTTAACGTTCATCGCCTTGGCTTCGGCCTCACCTTTCTTGAAGATGATTTCCGCTTCGGCCTCGCCCTGCTGGCGAATCGACGAAGCGCGGCCCTCTGCTTCTGCCATCAGGCGCTGCTTTTCGGCGGCGGCAAGTGTTTCGATCCGTTGCCGCTCTATTTCGGCCTGCTTGAGCACGGTTGCGATCAATTCGTTCTGACGGCGTGCAATTTCCGCTTCCTGAACTTTGACCTGCTGCTCTTTTTCGACCTGCTGTACCTTTACCTGCTCAGCGACAACCTGCTGCTGCATGATGTTGGTCTGTATGTCGTAAGCCTTGTCGGCCTGCGCCTGCTGGCGCTTTGTCACTTCCTGATACTGAGCACGCTTGACTTCGAGGTCGCGCTGAGCTTCGGCTTGCTTGGCCAACGACAATGTTTCCGCAAGCACGCGCTCCTGGTCAGCTTGGGCTTTGGCGACCGCGGACTCTCGCGTCGCCAGCGCACGCTTGATCGCCGTATCCCGGTCGGCTTCCGCGGCAGCTACGTCGGCATCGCGCTTGATCCGCGCAACATCTGGCCGCCCCATGTTGATGATGTATTCGTTCTTGTCGCGAACTTCCTTGATGGTGAACGAAATCACTTCGAGCCCCATCTTGTTCATGTCGTCAGCGCAGGTTGAACGCATGCGGTCCGATACCATTTCCGGCTGCTTGACGATCTCTTCGACCGTGAGCTGCCCAATGATGCCGCGCAGATGGCCTTCCATCACCAGCTTGATCAGTCCCTCGCGCTCCTCAGCCGTCTTGGTGAGAAATTGCTCGGCAGCTGTCCAAATCGACTCCGTATCGGACTTGACCTTGATCTGCGCGACTGCTTCTACCGTCACCGCAACGCCTTGCTTCGTGTAAAGGTCCTGTTGGGGCGCCACGTCGAATGACATCAACTCGAGTGACAGGCCATGACAGTTCTCGATCATCGGCATCACGATTGTTCCGTGACCGGTGATCACGCGTTTGCCGCGAAAGCCGTATACAACCAGTGCTTCATGGGGTCCGGCCTTGCGGTAAAGACTGGCCAGCCAACTCATAAGAAACATGAAGACCAGAACACCAAGCCCGATGAAAACCCATGTTTCAGTTGCTAAATTCAGGAACATAACGCCTCCTCAATCCTTCGCCCACGAAGGGCACTAAGTTACACAACCGATTGTGTTCCTTCGTGTCCTTTGTGGTTTGCCACAGCGTTCTTCGTAATCACGTCCAAATCATGAATGATCTTTCCCGGTGCTTCGTGCCCGAGAAAAACCTCTCCCGCAGTAGTCTTAATCCGCACGCCGGTATTGCTCCACACGTATGCCCGGCTGTCGCCCACGCCGCGAATTCCGTAACCGCGGGCAACGCTCCAGTGGTCGACCGAATAGCTCTGAATTTCCGCAGCTGGAATCGAACGCAGACGGAAGCCGAGTGTGCGGATTTCAATTCCTTCAGGGGTGAACAAATACTGGAACCCCGCCCAGGCCATTGCGGCAGCGCCGATCATGAGGATGGCGCCGAACCCGACCGCGAAGCGAGCGCCCGCCACAGGAATGATGCCGGCCAACAGGCACATTGCAAGCGCAGTCAGAACAAAGAGTCCGGTCCAACCCGCTGACGCATGTCGCTCTTCGCTTACGGGCGCGAGGGGCGTGAGTTCAGCGCCGCGCCTGGTAATGAGCGCGATAATTGCAACCGCAATCGCTGTGCCGATTATCGTCGAAAGCACAGGTGTTACATTCACCGGAACACCTGCTGCGTTAAAGCGAATGACGGAATTTTCCGACCAAAGCAGCGTGCCGGCGACTACATAAAACAAAGCCAGCAGGGCCCATGCGGTGGGATCCGGTTTGCGCACACGCGAGAGTACCCAGGTTGCAGTCGCGACGATTCCGAACATCAGAACCAAAAAGAAAATCATGAGCGCGTCGCGGGAAGCCCATCCATTCGGCAGCCCCTGGAAATCAAAGTGAGTGGCAACGCGCGCCGGCAAACGGTGCCATGACGAGGCATACAGAAGGGCACTCGCGGGCAAAGCAAGCCACAAAAGCGCTGCACAAAGCCTATAGCCTCTGCGAGAGTCGGAGTCGATCACACTGCCGTTCATTGTCTTCTCCCTTGCTCTTCGGCGCTGGTCGTGTCTGTTATTGGAAGTTCTGCTTCCTCACCTGACATCTCCGCCCACGGGCGTACGTACGCAAGGCCTCGCTCATAGCGAGTGACTACAACTTCAGTCGTCTTGGGAATTGCGGCGCCGGTTTCTGATCGCGCGCCGCACACCCGCCGCGTTCCCATCTGCGAATAAACCAACTCGCCGGTTCCACCCTCGCGAATCGGCACACAAAGTTTGCCCAGCACGCCGACCATGTCGAAGTCGGCAGGGTCGAGAGCTTCGTTAGGCGAAGTGAGCACGCGAGCCAGAAATAAGTAAATGATGGCCGCCCCTCCCATGCCGCTCAGCAGGGAAATCCCAAGCGACGCGAAGAACCAGATGGTCGAATGCCGGGCCAGCAGATAACCCGTGCCACCGAACCAGGCAAGGAACGCAGTCAGCGTTATCAGGTTGAACGGCGAAATTGAATGCGCACCGGCACGCCCTGCTGCAACGTGTACCGGAGCATGTGCGCTCGCATGCACGTGCAGCCCAGGGAGATGTATGTGAGCCTGTGGCACATGGAAATTCGTTTTTCCGGTCAAGAAAATCACAAGGCTCAAAAAGAACCCGACCACAAAGCAGACGAGGTAGAAATCCGCCCAGGTCATAGCCGCGCCCCTCTCTTTCCACTGGAATTCGCAGCCGCGCCGGGATGCAGCGCCTCAAGCAATCGGTCGGCAAGTCCCGGCGTGTCCAAAATTGCGCCGAGCAGCACAAAACATTTGCGTGTGTCTTTCTCGCGGGCCAGTTTGATCAACACATTGCTCAGTTCGGTATCACCCGCAAAGCGTTCCGACGCGTGCAGCAACCACACATCAATCCGGCCTTCCGTAGTTCGCAGATCGGAGGTCAGTTCCGTGTGATAACCCTCCGGATCGTCGACCAGGAACCCGGGATGCACTTTGAAGAATTTCGCCAGCAAGGAGCGAGTCGCCTGCGTCATGTGGGGCCGCGATCCGTTTTCGATTTGCGAGATGTAAGACTGGCTGATGCTCTTGCCCAGTTCTTTGCGAATCCCGCTTGTCAGCTCCACCTGGGTCATAGGCCGATTGAGTCCGCGAAGCGAGCCCTCGACTTCGCGCAGATACCGGATTTTTTCTGCCAGAGTCATTTGCAATATGCAATACATATATTGCAATATGTAATGTACGTCAAGACTTTAATCGGGCTTGTTTTCAGCTACTTACGGCGACCTTCGATAAGCACACGGCACTGGCCTGCGGAATTGCATGGCTTCGCTCTCCTCGGCTGGTTTCGAAACCCTCCGATTATGACCCATCCACTGCCGCGTCCGCTGATCGCCAGGTTTTCGCCGCGCCCGTGTTCACAGTGCAACCCGCCACACGTAAGTAGCTACTAACTGCATTCTTATGGATTAAGGAGGCTTCTGTGAACGCACTTAGAACACTCATTGCGCTTACTCTTCTATTTGGCACTTACAGCGCGATGGCCGATCAGGTTTCGTTGAGGAACGGCGACCGGTTCACCGGCACAATCACGAAATTCGACGGCAAGACGCTCGAGCTCCACACCGCAGATGCCGGAGACCTCACGATCAAGTGGACCGCGATCGAAGGGGTAAAGAGCGATAAGGCGCTGCATGTAGATCTTCCAAACGCGAAGAATGCGGTCGGGCCGGTCACGACCAGGGACGAAAAAATCGAGGTCTCGACGAGCTCAGGCGAAGTTTCTGCGCCGCTTACCGACGTCAAGGGATTGCAGCAGCAATCTGATTACGACAAGCTCTCGCATGCTTCTTTATGGCAGGATTGGAAAGGCGGCGTGAACGCCGGGTTCTCTCTCACCGGGGGCAACAGCCAGACTACGAATCTCGCATTGGGATTTCTCGCTGCTCGCCAAACCTTGCGTGACAAGTTGAGCGCCTACGCCACCTCGGTTTACGCTAGCAGCAAAATTACAGTGACCGCTCCACTGGCCCCTCCCACGACGACTACGACTACGACGGCGAACACAGCCGCGGGCGGCGCACGCTATGACCGCGACTTGAGCGCGAAGGTGTTTGCATTTGGCTCCGCCGATTTCTTTGCTGATGCGCTGCAGTCGTTGAACCTGCGATCGGTGTTCAGCGGCGGTCTTGGATACCACGTGATCAAGAACGACAACACGACGCTTGATCTTCTCGGCGGCCTGAACTACACACACGAATCTTATGTGACGTTGAGCCGCAATCTGGTCGCGCTCACCCTGGGTGAAGAACTGATGCACAAGCTCGGCAAGACCACAGTTCTGAATGAAAAGCTATATTTTTTCCCGGACCTGAATAGCGCCGGTGATTTCCGCGGAACGTTTGATTTCGGCTCGGTCACGAAACTCACCAAACGGCTAGGATGGCAAAACTCATTCTCAGATGTTTACGTGACCAATCCGCCGGTGGGAAAGAGACAGAATGACGTGATCTTCACGACAGGGTTGAACGTCGCGTTCGGGGAGTAGTCAAATCTATAGTCGGTTCCCGGAGCTGGCGACGCGTCGGCTCGTCAGCTTGCGTCATTGGCATCCATGCGACCTAAGCTCTCGCGTATCGTTCCGCATTTGCTTTGTGTAGCTTTTCTCTGCTCGTTTGCGGCAGGCGATACCGAGTATTACCGGCACGTAATTTTCGACAACAGCCTCGAACCTGATGCTTACTACTATAGCGACGGTCGAGTGTCGTCACCGTCCAGCTTGGAGCTTGACCACGGACGGTTCCCGGTCAGTCGCGAGATCTTTTTTACTCCTCCTAATGCTCTGCGGCTGAAGTGGCGTTCTGTCGTGGGCGGGGGATGGGAGGCCGGCGTTCGTGCGATGAACTTCAGGAATCGCGAGATGAAGTTCGACGGTGACACGCTGTATTTCTGGTGTTACTCGTCACAAGGGATTTCTGGCGAAAACCTGCCGCTCGTTCGACTCGAAGACGTGAGCCACAATTTTTCTGCGCCTCTTGATTTTAAAAAACTCCGTCCATACATCCCAGCAGGGAAATGGACGCAGATTGCAATTCCGCTTTCGGCGTTTGAGACTGGATCTATTCATTCCTTTCAATCCAACCGAGCCGTAAGACTTCTTTTCTCACAGAACGCGGCCGATGGTCAGCCGCACACGCTAATTATTGATGACATCGAAATTGACGAGGCCGGTGCAGGTTCGGGCGGCGTAGCGGAATCTGCGGAAATTCCAGCACCGCAAGATATTTCGGCGCACGCATACGAACGACACGTGGACATCTCATGGACTCCGGTTACTTCGCCAGAGCTTCAACACTATATCGTGTACCGTTCGTTCAACGGGCAGAATTTCCAGCCTATCGGAATTCAGGAGCCCGGCATCAATCGTTTCAGCGACTACCTTGGTCAGCCGGGACGCACGCTGTACTACAAAGTTGCCTGGGTGGACCGGAAGTATCGGATCTCTCCTTTTTCAAATGTGGTTAGCACGAGCACCAAACCCATGACCGACGACGAACTGCTCACGATGCTTCAAGAAGCGTGCTTCCGTTACTACTGGGAGGGAGCGCACCCGGTTTCTGGCACCACGCTCGAGAACATTCCGGGCGACGATCGCATCGTTGCCACCGGCGCGAGTGGCTTTGGGATCATGGCGCTGGTCGTCGGCGTCAATCGCGGCTTTATCACTCGCGAGCAGGGGCTGAAGCGGCTGAACAAAATCGTAGGTTTTCTCGAACGTGCGCCTCGCTATCATGGCGCGTGGTCGCATTTTATGGATGGCTCAACCTCGAAGACGCTGCCAGTTTTCGACATGTTCGACGACGGCGGCGATCTTGTTGAGACGGCTTTCCTCATGGAAGGATTACTCGTAGCCCGGCAATATTTCAGTGGAGGGAGCGAACCCGAACGGGAGTTGTACTCCCGCATCACTCACTTATGGGAGACGGTCGAGTGGGATTGGTATCGCCGTTCTCCGCAGGGCCGCGCGCTTTATTGGCACTGGTCGCCGGACTGGTCGTGGTACATCAATCACCAGATCACTGGGTTCAACGAATGCATGATCGTCTATTTGTTGGCCATTGCTTCACCTACACATTCAATTCCGGCGCAGCTCTACTACTCTGGCTGGGCGAATGGAGATCAAGAAGGAAGAGACTACGTCAATGGCCACAGTTATTACGGTATCAAGTTAGACGTGGCGCCCGGCTCAGGTGGGCCGCTGTTTTTCACTCACTATTCGTACATGGGCTTCGACCCGCGCGGCATTCGCGACCGCTTTACCGACTATTTCGAGAACAACCGTCATATCGCAGAAATCAATCTTGCGTATTGCCTTCAGAATCCCGGCCACTATGAAGGTTATGGCGAAGACTTCTGGGGTTTAACCGCCAGCGATGGCGCTGATGGTTACTTGCCGCACGAGCCCACTCGCGAAATGGATGATGGCACTATGACCTTCACCGGCGCGCTCTCGTCATTTCCTTACACCCCGGAAGCCTCGATGCGCATGTTCAAGCATATCTACCGCGATCTTGGAGACAGAGTCTGGGGAGTGTATGGACCTCGCGACGCGATCAATTTGACTCAGGATTGGGTCTCACCAATTTACATGGGACTGAACCAGGCACCGATCACGGTGATGATTGAAAACTTTCGCACGGGTCTGATCTGGAAGTTGTTCATGTCAAATCCCGAGATCAAGCCCATGCTGGAGAAAATTGGGTTCAAGCCGGACTCCGCTGCTCAGAAACCGCACTAGCCCGATTCAAACAAAATCGGCGTGCTTGATCAAAGCACGCCGACGAGATTTGCTGAACGCAACTAGAAGCTGAACCTGCCTCCAATTACAACTACGCGTCCACTGAGCGCACCCGTTATGGTGCCGAAGTTGGAGCTGCCAACGACGTTCGAGATCTGATTTGGATTAAAGTTCAGATTGTTGAAAACATTCCAAACATCCATTCGCACTTCAATCTTCGCGTTCTCGCCAATGCCACGCATATTGGGGAGACCAAACCCTTTGGCTATGGTCAGATCGAGGTCCCTATACCCAGGCATGTTGAGGGAGTTCCGTTTGACACCTGGAGACTGGGGAAGAGCGGGACCGTAGGTTGTGCCACCGAAGGCGGTGTAAGCAGGCGCGGCGAAATACGCCGATCCCCCTTTCGGGAAGTTTGAGTTTGCAACAGTTTTAAACGCGTCGTTGCTGGTGCTCGAGCCAGCGCCTCCGAGGTAAGCGCCAGGTAGAAGTTGTCCGTACCCGCAGGTTCCGCAATACAAGCTGCCGCCCGCCACACTTTCGTACGGGCTCCAAGGGAACCCTGAGTGAATGTTAAAGATCGGACTGAAGGACCAGCCACCGATGATCTTCTCCATCCAGGTATGAGTACTGTGGAAGAGCACCGGCTGCCAGACACCAAACAGCCGCAGCGACTTTCCAACGTTGTAGTCGGAGCGGCCATAGCTCAGACCGGGATCATAAGGATAGTCTTGCTCAAAATATGGTCCGGAGCTGGTGTCCATGCTCTTGGCCCAGGTGAATTGCGCGTCGGCCATGAATTGGTTTGAGAACTGGTGCTTCAATTCAGCCAGCATCGCGTTGTAGTTACCCCAGCCATTGACATCCCAAAAATCACCGCCGCCGATTTGTGGGTTCAAGGTAAATCCCGAAGCCGCAGCAAGGGCATTGGGGTTCTCGTGGAAGTACAGGTGGCGCGATAGGCTGCCCTGATATCCCAGAGTTGCTATGAGGTTGTGACCCAGATCGTACTGAGTATCCAGCGAATAGTGATGGACACGCTCGGTGGGAAAATCGTGGGGCAGGAAAGTAACGCCGACTTGCCCCGTCGTAGGAAGTCCGTTCGGCCCGAAGCTCACGATCGTATTCGCGTTTCGTGGATAGGTAGTGAGCGAATTCGGACTACCTGCTGTCGCGTAGATAATGCCGGGGTTCGGTGAGGTCGGCGTCGCCATCGTTAACGTGGGGAAGATAGTCAGGCCTGGGTTTGCATTGACGTTGGCGGAAATCGCGATTTGGTTTTGGTTGAAATTCAGTCCGTAGCCGCCGCGAAGAACGAGCTTGTCGTTGAACAGACTTGGACTCCAAGCGAAGCCGATCTGTGGCCCAATATTGTCCTTTTGCGCATTCCAAGCGCTTCCTCGACGAACGTTCAGGCTGGTCAAGAAGCTGCTTCCGGCTCCTGGGATCGCGACAAACATGTTGTCCTCTTTGGAAGAGAGCGGGCCAAAGTAGGACCAGCGCAGTCCCAAGTTAACCGTGAGATTTCTTCGGAGCTTAAAGTCGTCCTGAACAAAAAATCCCCAGACGTCTTCACGATCGTCCTGGCGTTGTGTCGTGGGAAAGCCAGTCGTCGGGTCGAAGCCGCCGCTTTCCTGGTGCGGGGCATCATTCAAAAAATCCCAGATGTTGAAAAAGTGATAGCTGGGGACGCCGCAGCCCGCACATTCATTTAAATAGAACAGGCGTGTGACATCGCCGCCGAATTTGACCGTGTGGCGGCCGATGATTTTCGTAGCTACGTCCTTGAAGCTGTATGTCCACTGGTTGAGGATGCTGCCCACACTTGGCCCGAATTGGTTAAGCGTCACACTGCCGGTTTTTTCGAATAGATCGACAGGAAATCCGACCGGCGATTGAGGATTTGAGGTTACTTCGTTCCAACGCCAGCCTGCGGCGTTGGCGCGGGCTTCATTCAAGAACGTGGAAGAGAAGGTATGGTTCCAAATCACAGAGAAGGCATCGTTGGTCTGATTGTGGTGGAAAAGATCGTAACCACGATTGTTGTTGTAGCTCGTCTTCGAGAGCGGGACGAAGTAGATCGCAAAGCCGATGCGGTCTTTGTCGGTCACGTCTGCATCGAGACGGCCGTTGTATTGAGACGCGTTGAAGGTCGTTGGATTGACGGTATCGTAATTCGCCAAGTCGGCCACGGTTCCCAGTCCACTCCCGATTCCCGGGTTGCTGTTGCTCTGCCATGTCGTGTCCTGTGTGCCCAGCGGGGTTGCTAGTGGCGTGCCGACATTGATGCCCTGGACCGGAATCGTCCGGCAGTTGATACCTTCGGTTAGGCCGAAGTCGGTACATGAGTTATGAGGGTCAAGGCCAGTAGCGACAACGCCATTACCGGCAAAGCCCAAGTATTTGGCTGCGATGCTTCCGGATGGAGCCAGTGAGTCGAAGGCCTGTGTGTCGTACCATCCGCTGCCGGTGATTTTCGAGTTCGGTTCGCGGACTGTTTCGTAGTTGAAGAAGAAGAAGATTTTATTTCTCCAAATTGGCCCGCCCACGCTGCCACCGAATTGCTCAAAATGATTTTCATCACGCAAGGGCTTGCTAGTGCCGTTATAGGGTTGAAATGCGTTTAGGTTGGGTTGGTGAGTTGTGAGGAACAGGCTGCCGTGAAAATCGTTGCTGCCGCTCTTGGAAGTGATCTGAATTTGTGAGCCGGTAAAACGTCCGTATTCGGCGTCATAGCTGTTCGAGAGAACTTTTACATTGTCAACTGAGTCCTCTGAGGGTGTGATGATGGTCGAACCACCCCACACGGCACTGGTGGTGCTGATGCCGTCAATCCAAATGCCATTGTTCTCCGTTTGATTGCCGTTGGAGATAACCTGCACACCGTTCTCGGTCTTGAAAATTCCGTCCGCACCACCGGATTGGCCTCCGCCTGTCTGGGTACCAGGCAGGTTGTAATTGTCGTTGCCGGCAGCCTGCGAGTTATCGGAAATTGCGCCTGGGACTAAGGCAGCCACTTTCAGTACGTCTCGCCCGAAGGATGGCATGTGCTGAATTTGGTTGCTGCTGATCGTGCCGCTCCAGTTGGCGGTTTCTGTGTCGAGCGCTTGCGTTGTGCCGGACACGGTTACGGTCTCCTGAGTTTGACCGACCTCGAGTTGCAGATCGAGCGAGTTGGGCTGCTCGGGGATGATTTGCACGTTTTCTAGTACTTTTTGCTTGAAACCCGACGCTTCTGCCGTCAATCGATACGGCGCAGGCGGCAAGGCATTGAACTGATAAATGCCGTTGGCATCCGAAGTCGAGGTCAGGGTATGGCCCGTGTTGGGGTCCACTAACGTAACTGTTGCCCCGGAAACTACTGCTCCCGAGGGATCAGTCACTGTCCCCCGCAGGGAGGCGCGGTACTGCGCCTGAGCGGAATTCAGCAAGAGAAAGCAGAAAGACAACAGCGCAAACGTAACTATGGCGAGATTCCGTCGCAACATGGCGGCTCCTTACTATGCGAACTGGCCCGCGACGGAAGGTGCGTTGCTACTCAGCATTGAGGCTGAGCTAGCGGAAGGTAAAGTAAAACGGCTACAGCAAACGAGCTTATAGGCAGTTAACAACGACAGTCAACCATACGTAGCTGACTTCGTGATTTAAGTTCGTCTGAAAACCACACCAGAGATGCTGGTTCTACTCTGCTGGTTGTTTCGCGGGCGAGACTTAGCTTGTCGCATGAAGCCATCGATAACCTGGCTTCAATGTGCAGCGATAGACTCGGGTCTGGTCAGGGTTGGCGCGAGCTTCGCAGTCCGCCCAACTCAAAATGAGCGCCGGACCTAATGGAAAGACAATGCTTTCTCCGTTTAACTCCGCCTGCAAGCTCACACCTTCGGCGGCGGGTGGCAGAGTGAAATTCAGCGCATCGCCGAAAACCACAGGATAGGAATTGCGCACCAAGTCGCTGATCATGGGATGTGCTACTTCCGCCTCGATCAGGAACGTAGCAGTATCAGACCAGACAGTGGCCGTCACCGTGACAATCTGCCCTGCCTGCGCCAGGTCCGACGGCTCGATGCGCGTGAATGGGCACGGGCCGGCGATGCACGACGCGCGAAAATTGCGGAGCTCATTTCCTGCACCGGCATCGATCGTGAGCGACTGCAGCGACGCCTTCCATTTTCCGTTGGGTGAACATGGAGGTCGCTCACTGCACGGCTCATCGCCTTTGTTTTTCACCTCAAACGTGCGCACGAGCGGGCCAACATTCACCACCGTCGCTGTTTTCATCGAATACCGGACCATCACATTGTTTGAGATGGTTTGGGTTGCCAGGCTTCTTTCCAGCAGCCGCTCAGGATGTATGGGGACCATTTCCGCTATATAAATTTCGTTTGGAATCTGGATATCGAGATCGAGTGGCTCATAGTCCATATTTCGGAACCGAAGCGTGACAGTTCGTCTTCGAAAAGTCCGCCGCGGCAGAGAAATGGCAAACGAACCCGATGCGTCTGAATTAGTTCGAATGGCCGAGATGCCGTCGGTAGCAGTAACTTCTACATCGGCAATCGGAAGGCGTTTGCGCGGGTCCGTACTCGAGGTAATCACCGCGCCGCGAACCGTGACCATGCGGTTCCTCGCATAGCGCACCCACCATGCGGCTACACCCGCTGCTACCAGCAGCAGCAAAATCAATATGATGGGCTTTCTTCTACGAGGCATTCGTGATCTCAAGCGCGCCCGGAGAATCTCTCACCGAATCCTGCCTCGAAGTGTAGACCATTTGAAGCGATTGTGGATTTGCTTCTGGCAAAGATCATTTAACATCGTTCGGTGCGAGATCGGAGTTCGTTTTCACGACGCGAGCTTCTTAGAATCGGCGGTGCTGCCCTGCTGACGCCAATTGGTATGGGTAAGCCCGCAGTTGCTCAGGGACCGAGTCCGGCTAAGTCCCCATTCTCGCCGCGATCATCACCTTTTTCAGCTGAGGATGATCAACTGCTCGATGAGGTGGAGCGGCTGGCCTGCTGCTTCTTTTGGGAGCAGGCGAGTGCCGACACCGGCTTGGTGAAAGATCGTTGTAACGCTCGCAAAGCCAGCACCGACAATTCCATCGTCGCCAGCATCGCCGCCACAGGTTTCGGCCTGACAGCACTCTGTATTGGCGAGAAGCGGGGATTCATTTCGCGTTCTGATGCGAAGGCGCGTGTTCTTACCACCTTGCGATTCCTTCACGACAAGCTGCCGAACCACCGCGGGTTCTTCTTTCATTACGCCAACATCAATACCGGCGAGCGAGTTTGGGATTCGGAAGTTTCATCAATCGATACCGCAATCCTTCTGTGCGGCATTCTGACCTGCCGTACGCATTTCCGCGATACCGACATCACCCTGCTCGCCCACGCAATCAGCAACCGGATCGAGTGGACTTGGCTTTCGGAAGATACCTCGCTGCTTTCGCATGGCTGGATGCCGGAAGTCGGCTTCCTGCCTTACCGCTGGGACTACTACAACGAAATGATGATGATGTATTTGTTGGGCATGGGATCGCCGACTTATCCGCTGCGGCCAGAAGTTTGGGACGCATGGAAGCGGATTCCGTTCGACTATGAGGGCATGCGTTACATCGGCTCTTTCGCGCCGCTATTCGTGCATCAGTATTCGCAGGCGTGGTTTGACTTTCGCGGCAAGCGCGACAAGTATACGGACTACTTTCAAAACTCGGTAATTGCAACGCGGGTGCATCGTCGCTTTTGTATCGAACTTCGCCGCCAGTTCCCAGACTATAGTGCCGATCTCTGGGGCATCACCGCTTCTGATTCCGACCGTGGATATGTGGTGTGGGGTGGGCCGCCTTCGGTAGGACCCATAGACGGTACCGTCGCGCCGCATGCTGCGGGTGGCTCACTGCCGTTTTTGCCGGTGGAAACGATGCAGGTGCTCCGCACGATTCGTCAGCGATATCCTCAGGCATGGTGCTGCTACGGGTTTGTCGATGCCCTGAATCCGCTGAAGAGCTGGTATGACACAGACATTGTCGGAATCGACGTCGGAATAACCATGGTGATGGCAGAAAATGCGCGCACCGGTTACATCTGGAAAGTGTTTATGGAAAATCCCGAAGCGCAGCAAGGAATGAAGAAGGCCGGGTTCAAGCCTCTGTGAGAATTCCTCTGTGAGGTGTTCTTTGTGAAACTCAGTGTTCTCTGTGGTTATGTTTTTTAACAGCCTGACCACAGAGCACACAGAGTTTCACAAAATTCGCACAGAGGAACGTCAGGTCAATCCGCGGCGTGCGATTGCGTGTATCTCGCGCCGATCTCTGCTGAAGCCCGCAAAAGAGTATCGAGCGATTTCAGCTTGGGAAGTTCCGCGTCGCGCTGTTTCAGCGCTTCGATCACCCGTTCAGTCGGAATATTTCCCACCAGCGCATCTTGTGCAAACGGACATCCGCCAAGTCCGCCAATCGCCGAATCAAACCGGCGGCAGCCTGCATCGTATGCCGCAAGAATCTTTCCTTCCGCCAGTTCCGGACGGCTGTGCAGGTGGACGCCGATTTCGAGGTAGTCGTAATTCTCCACGACTGCACTTACTAGCGTTTGAATCTGCGGGGCTGACGCCAGGCCCACCGTATCCGCTAGCGAAATCATCTTGATCCCGCTCGATTCAAGCATGTCCACTGCGGCGACTACTTCCTCGGCATTCCACGGGTCACCATACGGATTGCCGAATGCCATGGAAATGTAGACGACTACATTCAGCCCGGTGTCGTTTGCTTTGGTTTGGATTTTCTCCAGCTCGTCGAGCGATTCTTCTGGCGTCTGCCGCTGATTGTTCCGCAGGAAAGTTGGGGAGACTGAATAGGGAAACCCAAGAGTAGTTACGGCATTCGTGTTGATCGCCCGTTGAGCGCCTTTTTCGTTCACTACGATGCCGATGATTTCGACATCGTCCGGCGGATCAAGCTCTTTCAGCACCGCTTCGGAGTCGGCCATTTGAGGAACTGCATTCGGTGAAACGAATGAGACCGCGTCAATTTGCTTGAATCCAGCGCTGATTAGCGCGCTCAGATAATTAACTTTCAGATCAATGGGGATCTGGCCCTGCAGTCCTTGCCAGGCATCTCGCGGGCATTCGATAAGCTTGACGGAGTTGGGCACGTTCTATCGATATTAGCGCCGCATCGCATGAAATTCGAGTCGGGTTACGCGCGGATGTGGGTTGTATCAGGGCATGGCCTTCAGCCGTGCCGCTGTTTGTGTGCGACGTGAAGACGGCACGCCTGAAGGTCCTGATACAAGATCAGGCGCGCTGCGTGCCGCCAAGTTTAGTCAGTGCGCCCACAATCTGGGCCGACCAATCATTCACTTCGTCTTCCCGCAGCGTACGTTCGAGGGACTGAAATTTTGCGCGCAAAAGAATCGAGTACTTTTCGGACGGGACGGAGCCACCGCGGAAAATCTCGATCGGTTCGAAGCTCCGCAAGCTTTCGATCCGCAATGCGTGAACGGCAGCGTCGATATCGCCGAAAGTAATTTCGTCTGCGAAGAGAAATGACCAGTCTCGTTCGACAGCAGGGAATTTCGCAAGCGGTTGATAGCGAATTTCGCGCAGCGGTCGTGAGTACAGCCAGTCGGCAAGAATCTCCGCAATGAAAACTTCCTGCCGCAGCTTGCGGACGGCTGCAACTTCGAACTGGAGTACACCGAACTGCGCGATTGGTTCACCATCGATCAGGGCCCGCGCAGAACGGCCGGGTTGATAGTATTCGGCGGTTTGCGCGTCGAACGCGATCGAGTTGTGCGCAAACGACGACAGCAATCTCTCGACATCGCCTTTCAGCGCACGAAATGCGTCGACATCGGAACCGTCTTTACTCTTATCCAATATTTCCCCTTGCGGCAGATCATGATGAAGTACGGCAAGCGTTGCGCCGATGCAGATGCGGCGCTGCTCCGCCGTTGCTGCACCTGAAGCTGCGTAAACATCGCCAATTTCGAACAGGCGAAGATTCTCGGTTCCGCGGTTCAAGTTGTAGGCGAGCATGTTCAGCATCCCCGGTACGAGCGAACTGCGCATCAGCGAAGCTTCTTCATTCAGCGGATTGGCGAGTTCGATGACCGGAGTCGACGAAAATGCCTCGGCGTCTGCGTGCGAAATGAACGTCAGAGAGACAGCCTCGCTATAGCCGAGCGAGAGCAGGGAAGAGCGCAGCTTTCCTTCTTTTATTCTGTGCGGAGCTTCGACAACCGCGCCGGAGAAGGCGGGCAGCGTGTTCGGAAATTTATCGTAGCCATGAAGCCGCGCGACTTCCTCAATGATGTCGATCTCCCGCTCCACGTCAAGACGCCACGTTGGAATAAGAACAGAAAACTGCGGTTCCGAACCAGGCTCGGGCACCAGTTCGAATCCGAGGCGCTTGAGAAGGGCAACGATTTCCTGAGTTTCAAGCTTCGTGCCAAGGACCCGCCGAACTTGCGAGATCCGTAGGACAACCGGCGCTTGCGCAAGTTCACGCGCGATCGCGTCGATCTGGCTGCCTTGGAGTTTACCGCCGCCCGAGTCCATGATTCGTTGTGCGACTAAGGAACAGGCGAGAGAAGTCGCGCCGTAATCTGCGCCACGTTCAAAACGATGCGATGCATCTGTGTGGAGGGCGTGGCGTCTTGCAGTTTTCCGGACTGCAACGGGATCAAACCATGCCGACTCGATCAGAATGTTCTTTGTTCTATCGGTGATCATCGTCTCGAAGCCGCCCATAACTCCGGCGAGGGCGACAGGTTTGTTCGCATCGGCGATGATCAGGTCTTCGGAAGAAAGCTTGCGGTCGATGCCATCGAGAGTTTTTAGCATCTCGCCCGCGCTCGCTTTGCGCACGACGATCTTTCCGCCTTTGAGCAGATCGAGATCGAAAGCGTGCGTCGGATGGCCCATCTCCCACAACGTGTAATTCGAGGCGTCGGCAGCGTTGTTGATGGCGCGCTGATCGACGAGCGCAAGGCGGCTGGAGATCTTATCGAGCGAAGGTTTGATCTTTACTCCGCGGACGATTTGTGCGGTGTAACGAGCGCAACCAGAGGCGTCGTCGATCGTGATTTCGAAATCTGCTGAGTTGTGCTTCTGGGCGAAGCCGCGCGTTAGCGTAGCATTTCCTTTTGCGCTCTTATTCGCGGCTTTAGCCGCGGAAGGGCCTTGATTCGCCACGGACGGGAAGGGCACGGCTTCAGCCGTGCCGTTAGCTGTGCTTAGGTGAGCGGCTTTAGCCGCTGAGGCCTGAAGCGGTTTTAAAGAAAATTTGTACAGCGCCGCCGCCTCACGCGCCACACCATAGTGATTCATGGCGTCCGGGCGATTCGTCCCGATCTCCATCTCGAAAACCGTATCTGGTCCTTTGCCGGCGATGCCTTCGACCGCGATACCGATGGAAGTCAGGTCTTCGGCAAAGCGGCGATCGTCAGCTGGAATGTCAACGAACTCGCGAATCCATTGGGAAGATAGTTTCACTTTTAAATCAGAATTGCAGATTCCTCACCGCTAAAGGCGGTTCGGAATGACAGCTGTTTTGGGGCTGCGCACGACGCACGACCGTTCTTAGCCTGCCCCGAGCGAAGTCGAGGGACGCACCACGAGTTCACCCAAACTGCTCCAAAAATCTCACATCGCCATGAAAGAACAACTGCAAATCATCCAAGCCATACTTCAGCATCGCAATCCGGTCCACTCCCATGCCAAACGCGAACCCGGAAATTTTCTCCGGATCGTAGCCATTGTGCTTGACGAACTCGAACACATTCGGATCGACCATGCCGCAACCGAGAATCTCGATCCATCCGGTCTGCTTGCAAGGACGACAGGGGCCGCCTTCCCGTTTCCCGCTTCCGCCGCATATGAAGCACGAGACGAACATCTCCGCGCTCGGCTCCGTGAACGGGAAGAACGACGGCCGGAAACTGGTTTTCACGTCCGAGCCAAATAGCGCTTTCATTGCGTGATCGAGCGTGCCCTTGAGATCGCCGAAAGTGTTGTTCGTATCGACAGCGAGGCCCTCGATCTGGTGAAACATCGGCGAGTGGCTTGCATCCGGCGGATCATTGCGATGAACTTTTCCGGGAATCACGATTCGCAGCGGCGGTTTCATCTTCTCCATGGTGCGGATCTGCACAGGAGAAGTATGCGTTCGCAAAAGCAACTGCTCGCGGCGTGGCTTCGATTCCTGCTTCGCGAGGAACAGCGTGTCTTGCGTATCGCGTGCGGGATGGTTCGGCGGAAAATTCAGCGCCTCGAAATTGTAGTAATCCGTCTCGATCACCGGCCCTTCCGCAACCGAGTAGCCGAGGTTCTTGAACACCGCAACGATTTCGTTTTGCGTGCGAATGATCGGGTGCTCGGCGCCAATCGAACGATGAATGCCGGGGAGGGAGATGTCGATAGCTCCTGCAGTGGCAGATGAGGTTTTCCCATGATCCTTAAGTGACTCTTCGGCACCAATGATCCGAGCATCGATCTGAAATCGGAGTTCATTAACGTGTGCCCCGACACTCCTCTTTGCATCTTTCGGGGCCGCTTTGAGCCACTGCTCGTTAATCTGAGTTAAAATCCCTGACTTTCGTCCGAGCCATCGGTCGCGCAAAGCCTTAGACCCTGCCGTCGTCTGCACCGCATCGGATTCTTCCTGGCAGGCACGGATGCATTCGTTGATCGCTGAAATCAACGTGTCATCCGAGAAATCCTTTAATTTGGGAACAGCGTAGGCCAAGTTATGTTTCCAACCACAATGTCATTCCGAGTGGTTTTAGCCACGAGGAATCTGCTTGTCTCAAGCGAACAGCAGGTTCCTCGACTCCGCCCGATCTTTCGCTCCCGATAGATCGCGCTCCGCTCGGAATTACAGAGTATAAGGGATCGCATTCGGCACGGCTAAAGCCGTACCCTGATACAGAGCTTAGACACGAAAACGCAGTGCTGGCCAGCCGCGCTTCAGCGGCGTCATTTAATTAGCCCAGCACATGAGTGCTGGGAAACCTTGTAAAGCAGGAGCCGAGTCCCGAAGGGACGGCACTGGTGAAAAGGTGTCGTCCCTGCGGGACTCTGATCTCTTTCGAGCTCCTACCCCGGACTTACGTCCGGGGCTATCTAAGTTCCGCCGCTTCGCGGCTGAACAGCGGGGCCGAATCGTCCGGCACCCGCCCCGCTTGTCATCCCGAGCGCCGCATGAGCTTCGCTTTGCGAAGCTCATCAAGTCGAGGGATCTGCAGTTGGCTCGATCATGCTGTCTCCCACCGGCTTTAGCCATGAGAGATCCGCTTGTCCTATCCGCTTCCGTGCCTTCGGACGGGAAAAGCAGGTTCCTCACCCTCGCGCAAGCGCGAGTGTTCGGAATGACAGATTATAGAGAATTCCGAGCTGAAAGCTGAGGGCTGATAGCCGAAGGCTGTTTAAGCTGCCCCGCTAAGCGCGCCCTTCGCCTGCTCGGCGAGGCTCTTAAATGCGGCTGCATCGTTTACCGCCAGGTCAGCAAGAATCTTGCGGTCGAGCTCCACGCCCGCCGTCTTCAATCCATGGATGAACTGGTTGTAGCTCATGCCGTTCAGCTTGGCGGCAGCGCCGATGCGCACAATCCACAGCGAACGGAAGTGACGCTTTTTCTGCCGGCGTCCGGCGTAGGCGAACTTCAGGCCGCGCTCGACGGCCTCTTTCGCCGACCGATACAACTTCGATTTTGTCAGGTAATAACCGCTGGCGCGGTCTAATATCTTTTTGCGTTTAGCGCGGCGTTTGGTCCCGCGTTTTACACGAGGCATGTTGTGCTCCTTTTTGTTTCTATTTAGCGGCTGGAGGCAGGAAGTGCCTCTTCACTCGCTTCGCTCTGTGGCGTTCCTCTGTGAAACTCAGTGTTCTCTGTGGTTGCATTTTTAAGACCCTCACCACAGAGGACACCGAGTTTCACAGAGAAAATCTCACAGAGGTGATCCCTAATACGGAATCATTCTCTTTACTTTCGGCGTGTCGGCATCGCTTACTAGCGTCGCGGTCCCCAGGTGCTTCTTGCGCTTCTTCTTCTTCGAAGTCAGGATGTGGCGCAAAAACGCCTTCGAGCGTTTTACCTTTCCTGTCCCGGTTTTCTTGAAGCGCTTGGCCGCACCTTGATGTGTTTTCAATTTCGGCATAGTGATATCCAGTTTAGCATTCGGCAGTTGTTTAGCAGTCAGCACTCGGCATTCAGCACTCAGCCAACTCCGGGTTCCTCTGCAACCTCGGCGAAACCTCTGTGATCTCTGCGGTTAACGGCTTTAAAGATTTTAACCGCGGAGCTCGCAGAGAAGAATCGGGCTCGCAGAGAAAAGCTCGGCAACTGAATACTGAATGCTGAATGCTAACTACGCTTGTGCCCGCTGCTGCGGAGGAGCTTTCTCGCCAGGCTTCTTCGCATTCGGCGCCAGGATCGCGTGCAGCGTATTGCCTTCCTGTCGCGGGCGGAACTCGACGATCCCCTGATCGCCGATATCCTTAATCAATCGATCCAGAATCTCTCGTCCCAAGCCAGTGCGCGTCATCTCGCGTCCGCGGAAAAAGATCGTCGCCTTGACCTTGTCGCCTTCGCCCAGAAAACGCAGCACGTGGTTCTTCTTGGTCTCGTAATCGTGATCGTCCACGTTGATGCGGAACTTCACTTCCTTGACCGTGATCGTCTTCTGGTGCTTCTTGGCCTCGCGCTCTTTTTTCTCCTGCTGGTACAGGAATTTCCCGTAATCCATGATGCGGCAAACCGGAGGCTGCGCTGTCGGGGAAATTTCTACTAGGTCAAGGTTACGTTCGCGGGCCATCTTGAGCGCTTCAAACGGTGGCAGGATGCCAATCTGGTTGCCTTCATCGTCAATCACGCGAATTTCACGTGCGCGGATACGCTCATTTGTGCGGATAAATCTCTTGTCGATGCAAAACCTCCGTGCGCTTTTCTACGGCGTGGGGATAGGAAAGTATAGCATGGGAGCATTTGGCATTCAGAACTCAGCAGTCAGCCAGGTCTCAAACCACATGTCATTCCGAACCGCTTTAGCGGTGAGGAATCTGCTCTTCCCATACGAACCGCAGATTCCTCGGATCTGAAGATCCTCGGAATGACAGAATTACGGGACTAAATGGCTGACCGCTGACTGCTGAGTGCTGACTGCTGCTTGCTGAATGCGGAATGCTATCCCGCCATCTTCCGCTGCACCAGCGCCTCCACCCTCTGCAGCACTTCATCCTCACTCATCGACGTCGAATCGATCACCGTCGCATCCGGCGCCGCCACTAGCGGCGAATTCGCCCGCGTCCGATCCCGCCGATCGCGTTCCCTCAACTCCGCCGCCATTGCTTCCGCCGAAGCGCCGCGCGAGTGCTGCTGCTGAATCCGCCGCTGCTCGCGGATCACCGGATCCGCATCGAGAAAAATTTTGACGTCCGCGTCGGGAAAAACTCTCGTTCCGATGTCGCGACCTTCCATTACTACTCCGCCATTTGCGCCGAGTTCCTGTTGCCGCGCCACCATCCACTCGCGCACCTTCGGATGAACCGAAACCCGAGACGCCGCCTGGGATACATCTTCCTCGCGAACGCGTTGCGTCACATCACGGTTATCCAGCATCACCCGGTTGCCGCCCAGCGTTGGCTCAATTTTTATTCTTGAATTGTGCGCCAGTTGATCGAGCGCCGCTTCATCATCGAACGAGATATCTCGCTCGATCGCCTTAAGCGCCAGCGCGCGGTACATTGCTCCGCTTTCGAGGTTGACGTATCCAAGTTTGCGGGCGAGTCGTGAGGCGATGGTGCTTTTCCCGGCGCCAGCCGGGCCGTCGATAGCAATGATGAGTTTGCGCGGGGGAGCCTCGTTCATTTCCCGTCTGATTGTACATGGGACATCCGCCGCTGCCGCGCGGACCAAGTTTTTGTAGGGCGCCGCCAGCGACGTAATATCTTTCAACTATTGTTCAGCATCCTTTGTCATTGCTAGATTCCCTCCAGTCAATCGTGGGGCGCTTGAGCTTCAGAGAGCGAATCGCGGGCTTACACGCCTTTTTGGGGATTAAATGAAAAATCAACCGATCACTTTTATCGCGGCCGTGGTTTTGCTGCTCTCAACAGCGCAACTCTTTGGGCAGGATTCGTCAAAATCTCAGCCACAACCGACGGCGCAACTATCTGCCCAACAGGCCCCAGGGGGCGCGTCGGCCAAACCCGTTGACCGGACACTTTCGGATGATCTGAATGAGAATCTTCCACGCTGGGTAGGCTTCAGTGGTGAGATTCGGCTGCGCGCTGAGGGTTTCAGCGGCGGAGGTTTTAAGCCGGACCATAGCACCGGATATCTCTTGAGTCGTATCCGTGTGAACATGCGCTTGCAGCCGACCAGTTGGATGCGCCTGTATTTCCAAGGTCAGGACGCGCACATTGTTGGGGAAGATGAAACCAAACTTGCTCCCCTCCCGCCCTATCACGACGACTTTGATCTGCGGCAGGCGTACGTAGAATTCGGTGACATCGAATCCAAGGCCTTCGGGTTCCGCCTTGGAAGGCAGGAGTTGGCGTTTGGATCGGAACGCCTGCTCGGGAATGCCAACTGGCTGAATACGCCGCGCAGCTTTGACGGCTTCCGCGCTACTTATCGGGGGAACGGATATCGCATTGATGGCTTCGCCGCCTGCATGGACAGAATTATCAATGGTCAGTTCAATGAGTGCCTGTCGGGAAGCAACATCTACGGCGGCTACAGCGCCTTCAGCAAGCTGATTCCAAAGACTAGTATTGAACCCTATTTCTTCTGGCGGAGGCAGTCAGGTCTTCGAAGTGAGGCAGGGCCTCTCGGCATCATGAATGAGGCCACCATTGGTTTCCGTTGGGACGTGAAGCCGGCCGCCGGGTTTGACTACGACATCGAAATGGACCGCCAGGCAGGATCGCTGGGAAGCGATTCCATCAGCGCGTGGGCTGGACACTGGCTCGCCGGGTACACGGTCAGTCAATCGAAATATAAGCCCCGGCCCTTTGTAGAGTTTGACTACGCAAGTGGCGATGCCAATAGCAGCGACGGCACTCGCGGGACATTCGATCAAATCTATCCCTCCGGACACGATCTCTACGCCCTCACCGATCAGGTCGGATACAAGAACATCGAACTGGTACGCGGCGGGTTCGAATTCAAGCCTGCGACAAAATGGAAGCTAACCACAAAATACGGAGCGTATTGGCTCGCCAACACTCACGACGCTTTCTATAGCGGTCCGGGTGTAGCGGTTGCAAAATCCGCCGCAGGCACCGCCGGGCGGTATGTCGGGGACGAACTGGCCTTCATCGCAGCGTATACCTACAACAAACACACCGTGGTTTCGGCTGGGCTGGGTCATTTCTTCACTGGAACTTTTCTCAACAACACAACGCCAGGGCATGGCTATACATACCCATATCTGCAACTTACTTACGGCTTCTAACCCGAAGACTGGCTGTTAGTACGAACATACTATTGACCAGTATCAACTCAGATGTAAGTTTATGAAGTCCTTAACGAAGAGGAGGAATTCGTGGCGCTTGCAACCCCGAATCTGTGCGCGATAGACGAACTTGTCGTGAAACCTAGCATTTACGAGAAGCTTAACAGCAAGTGGCACAAACCAGCCCTTCAAATATTCATGGTGATCGTGATCGCTCACTGGGGCGAGCACCTTTTCCAGGCTTATCAGATTTATGTGATGCACTGGCCGCGGCCGAAAGCTCTCGGCATGCTGGGCCTGTTTTATCCCTGGCTGGTGCAGACCGAGGTGTTGCACTACGGCTATGCGCTAATCATGCTGATTGGAATATGGTTGTTGCGCAAAGGCTTCACCGGCAAATCCCTAATGTGGTGGACGATCTCGCTTTACATCCAGTTCTGGCACCATATTGAGCACGCCATTCTGCAATATCAAGCCTTGACGCACCACTACTGGTTCCACTCGCCGGTGCCTGCGAGCTTTCTGCAAGCTGCGGGAATCCCGCGCGTCGAACTTCATCTTTTCTATAACACGATCGTGTTCATCCCGATGGTGATCGGCATGTACTACCACATGTTCCCGCCGGAGGGTGAAGTGCAACATGCGAACTGCAACTGCGCATGGCGCGTTCCTGAACTGGAGAGCGCCGCAGCGGCGTAATTCGGCCACCTTGAAACATGTTTGCTGATAAACGAGGACCGTCGAACTTTCGGCGGTCTTCAAGACTGTCTCTCTCGAATTTATTTTTATCTGCGGGCTTCGTACTGATCGTGACTTTTTTCCTCGCTGGCTGTAAGGATCGCGCGTCAAACTCCTCCACTGTGTCTTTGACTTCTGACATTTCACCTAAGCCGGCGAGAGTGGGAATCAACGAGATTGCGTTCAGCCTCAGCGATGCTGGCTCGCCCGCCACTGGCGGCCATTTCCGACTGGAGGCAGACATGGTTCATCCGGGGATGGCGCCGGTCTTCGCAGATGCAAAGGAGATTGCTCCGGGACAATACGAAGGTGCACTCGATATCAACATGCCCGGCGACTGGGTTGTCCTGGTTCACGGCAAGTTGGCCAATGGACAGAAATTTGAACGTCAGATTCCGCTGAACGGAGTTGAGGCGAAATAGTGACCGCCGAGGCTTACAATCCGGCGCTCGAGATCGAAGAGATACCGCAATTCGACCTCTTACGCGTATTAGGAATCGGAGCGTTGCTTCGCTGGAGGCACTCGCGAACCCTATTGCAGATTCCGCTATTTGCGTTAAGCCTGGTCATGATTTGGCACGGCCTGTTCGGGCCGACGCTCGCCCCAAAAAATTTGGCGACTACGCTGACTTGGTTACACTTTCGTGGAGTTCTGGTTCTGGTGATCCTGGCGGCGGGGAATTTTTTCTGTTTTGCGTGTCCCTTTATGCTGGTGCGCAACATCGCGCGCAAATTTTTTCGACCTCGGTTCAATTGGCCACGATGGCTACGGAATAAATGGCTATCGGTTGCGCTGTTTATCGGGATTCTTTTCGTGTACGAGTTATTTCACCTGTGGTCGTCGCCGTGGTGGACGGCATGGCTGATCGCTGGATATTTTCTGACAATCTTAATTGTCGATGGCTTTTTCAAGCATGCAACGTTCTGCAAGTTCGTCTGCCCACTGGGGCAGTTCAACTTTGTTGCGTCACTGGTTTCGCCGCTCGAGGTGAAGGTTCGCGATCATCAAGTCTGTGCAGGTTGTGGAACCAAGGATTGCATTCGCGGGCAGCGCTCTAGCGGCTCAGAGTTAATTACGATTCAGCGTGGCTGCGAGTTGGCGCTCTTTCAGCCGCTAAAAGCCGGGAATATGGATTGCACATTCTGCCTGGATTGCGTTCACGCGTGCCCACATGACAATGTCGGAATCATGAGCCGATTGCCGGCAAGTGAGTTGATGAGCGATCCACCGCGATCAGGAATTGGTTTCTTCTCGCGTCGTAAAGATTTGGCTGCTCTAGGAATCGTCTTCACGTTCGGTGCTCTGGTCAACGCATTCGGAATGGTGAGCCCAGTCTACGTGGTCGAGCGCTGGCTTTCCGGCCTAATGCACATTAGCTACAGGGCCCCTTTACTGGGCGTGATCTTCGCGTTCTTCCTGGTTGTCGAGCCGTGTGTGTTGTTGGGCCTCGCTGCCTGGCTGATGCTCAGGACGGGTGGGTCTAACCGGCCATTGCTCCCGATTGCTGTGCGATATAGTTATGCGCTGGTGCCGCTCGGCTTCGGAATCTGGCTGGCTCATTACGCTTTTCATTTCCTTACGGGATTGTTGACAGTTATTCCGGTCACACAGAGCGCAGTGACGGACCTCGGCTGGAATTTTTTGGGTGATCCGCGTTGGATGTGGACGGGCATCCCGGTGCGGTTCGTACAGCCGATTGAGTTGTGTTTTATTGGCTTGGGTCTAGTCGGATCACTCCTTGTGACGCGAAGACTGGCGGAAGACGACTGCATGGATCATCCGATGCGTGCCTTCGTACCCTGGGCTGTGGTTTGTCTGTTGATTTGCGCGGCTTCGGTTTGGCTGATGTTCCAGCCGATGGAAATGCGCGCAACTTTTATGATGAGCTGACGATCGTGTGGCGCGGGCGCCCTCGCCCGCGAGTGTTGCTGATCGATGTCGAAGCTGCCAAAATCCGCAATTTTTAGATCGGCGCTGCTGTGGGTATTCTCGTCGCTGGCACCCGTCATTCCCGCGTACGCCCACAACGGCCCGCCTTTTCCGATTGTTGAAAAAAAGCATGTCGGTCAGTATGTGATCGACCTTTGGACGCATCCTGATCTCGGATATGGAACATTTTTCGTGATTATCGATCCCGCGCCGGGCACGAAAATTCCGAATGATTTAAAAGCACAAGTCGCGGTGCAGCCGGAAAACCGCAGGCTTCCAGAAAAAGTCTACGACATGTGGCGCGACCCAGTCCGCGACCAAGTGCAGTTCGATCAAAACCGCATTGAGTTTGATCACCAGGAGTACTGGCGCGTGCGGCTGATACTCGAGAGTTCGGCCGGAACGGAAGAAGTGCTTTCGCGCGTTGTGCCGACACCGACCGGGCTCGGGAAATGGGACCTGGTGCTCTATGCCCTGCCTTTCCTATTCGTTGCATTCATGTGGAATCGGGGGATGGCGCGGCGGCGAAAGCTCATTAAGAAACATACCGCAAAGGTTGCAGCGCTCAAAACCCAGACAGGCGCGATTGCACTCGGAGCAATAGCGTTGCTGTTGACCGGATGCTCACGTTCAAAAGTTCCGGCGAAAGACTCGCCTCAATACCAGAATGCAGCGAGGACTTTTTACGTCGGATTGGCTGCATTGCAAGTCGGCAATGATGCGCGCGCCGACTCCGAACTGGCGAAATTCGTCCAGCTTGCGCCGGGAGAACCCGCCGGCTGGGGCAATTGGGGCATGCTGGCGCTGCGTCAGAGAAACTACGACGCGGCAGCCGACAGACTGAAGCGCGCGCAAGATCTTGCTCCCAAAGATGGTCACATCAAGTACCTCCAGGGATTGCTCGAGAGCGGTCGCGGAAATTCGACAGCGGCTATAGACGACTTGCGAAGTGCAGTCGAACTCGATCCACAAAATCTGCGCGCTGCTTACCAGCTGGCGGAAGAAGTGGAGCGGCAGGGCGGCGCGAATAGTGACGCGCAGTTTCAGCAAATCATCGAGAACATCCTGAAAGTGCAGCCCAACAATTTGGCAGCTCTGGCTGAGCTTGCCCGAATCCAGGCGAAACGAAGTGACCAGAACGCGTTGCGATCGACCGTGACCCAGATTGCCCAGCAATCGGGCAATTGGCCGCCGGAGGTGAAGCAGCAACTTTCAGCGCTCCAAACCGCAGCTGCTGGCTCTGACACGCGCGCCGCCGCCACACGAACGGTTTTTCTGAAGAACACGCTGATGCGTGTGCCTGAATATCGCCAGGCGCTATTTCAAATCAAAGCACCGCCGGGAGACGAGGCACAACCTTTCACTCATTTCGTAAGAATGGAGTCGCCGACATTCACCACCGCGGAACCTGATACGTCAATCTCTTTCGCCGCTGAGCCGGTCGTAGACAAAGGAGGACATTGGGATTGGGTTGGCGCGATTTCCCTGGGCGGCAGCGCCCCTCCGACTCTCGCGAACGAAGAAGGCGGCAGAGTGCATCTCGCAACTGGCGCGACATTTCCTTTTCCAGGAGGCGCCGCTCACACTCCGCCATCGCCAGAGGGAATTCTTCCCATCGATTTCAATTACGACTTTAAGCAGGACTTGGTGCTCACCGGCGCAGGCGGCATTCGTTTTCTGCGTCAGGACACGCCGAGTGCGTTCACCGATGTCACGGCAGCGACAAAGCTGCCCAAAGCGGTGCTGAATGGAAAATATTCCGGCGCATGGGCGGTAGACATTGAAGCGGACGGTGATCTCGACATTGTGCTCGGGACCGCTGAGGGACTACCCACGGTCTTGCGGAACAACGGCGACAGTACCTTCACGCCCATTCATCCCTTCGCAGGAATCTCGGGCGTGCGTGAAATGTGCTGGGTTGATCTCGAGGGCGACGGCAATCCTGATGCCGCGATTGTCGACGGCGCGGGGCATCTGCATGTGTTCATGAACCAACGGCAGGGTCAATTTGCCGAGCGTGCTCTGGCGAGTTTGCCTGTGCTCAAAGCGATGGCAGTGGCGGATGCCGATGGCGACGGCGTTCTCGATCTGATCGCGGTCGAATCTGATGGCTCCATCGTTCGGATCTCCGCAAAGGGTGACAGCCAGAACTGGGACGTTGCGCAAATCGCGACTGTTCCCAACGCGGCAGAATTTCTGAACGCCGAAGTCAGGCTTTACATAGCTGATTTGGACAACAACGGCGCGCTCGATCTTATTTTGGCGCGCGTTGTTCCGAGCATCGGTGGCGGTGCATACGTTTGGCTTGGCAGCGACCAACACACCTTCACCCTCCTCGACCATCCAGTCGGACCTCCGGCCGTTCTGGGCGTCGCTGACGTAAACTCCGATGGTCGGCTTGATCTAATTGGGCTGTCGGCGAATGCGTATCCCGTTGAGGCAATCAATCACGGAACAAAAAATTACCACTGGCAGATCGTGCGACCTCATGCGGCGCAGGCGGCTGGCGATCAGCGCATCAATCCATTCGGGATTGGCGGAGAGGTCGAGGTTAGCTCGGGACTACAAGTCCAGAAGCAACCAATCACCGGTCCCGATCTCCACTTCGGTCTAGGCGAGCAGACCACCGCCGATGTAATTCGCGTAGTTTGGCCGAACGGCAGCGTGCGTGCCGAGTTTGATGCCAAGGCAGACCAGCCGGTCGTGACCGAGCAGCGGCTGAAAGGCTCCTGCCCGTTCCTTTTTGCCTACAACGGCAAGCGCGTTGAATTCGTGAAAGATGCTGTGCCGTGGAGTTCAGCGATCGGGCTGCGGATTAACACCATCGGCACGGCGCGCGTCGAAGCCACGGAAGAGTGGTACAAAATTCGCGCCGACCAACTCGTCCCTCGCAACGGCTACTACGACCTACGCTTCACCGCCGAGCTGTGGGAAACGTATTACTACGACTACTTAAATCTGATGACGGTGGACCATCCTGCGGGCACCGACATTTTCGTTGACGAACGATTTGTGATTCCGCCGGCGGAGCTCGCCATCACGACCGTTGAAACGCCTCACCCGATTGCTCGCGCAGTCGATGACAACGGGCAAGATGTAACCGACACCCTGCGTACGCTCGACGGAAAATATCTCGACACCTTCGGGCGCGGACAGTATCAAGGCGTGACACGCGACCACTATGTAGAAATTGATCTCGGCGATGACGTTCCCGCTAATGGGCCGCTGGTTCTCATCGCCCAGGGCTGGATGCACCCAACCGATTCCTCGATCAACGTTGCTATCGCTCAGGGGAATCACGAGCCGGCAAAAGGGTTGAGCCTCGAAGTTCCAGATGGACGCGGCGGCTGGACTGTTGCGCGAAAGAACCTCGGCTTCCCTGCGGGACGAAAAAAGATTTGCTTGTTCGAGCTTACCAATATCTTCCGGCCGGGCAGGCCCCACAAATTGCGTCTGCGCACGAACCTTGAAATTTATTGGGACAAGATCGAGTGGGCGAAAGTCATTCCGAATGCGCAGTTGAAGATCACGCGGATCGCCCCGCAGTTCGCGGATTTGCACTATCGCGGTTATTCTGTAATCAATCAGGTCAATCCCTCCTCGCCAGAGTTGCCAGACTATAACCACCTGGAAGGAAGCAAGCAGCGCTATCGCGATTTGGTCGGCTATTACACGCGCTATGGCGATGTTCGCGAGCTGTTGGATAAGATCGATGACCGTTACGTGATCATGAATTCCGGGGATGAGATGACGCTTCGCTTTGCCGAGCAGCCCGAGCCCGAGCAGGGCCGGGTACGCGACTACATTATTGCTGGCGACGGCTGGATAAAAGATGGCGACTATAACTCAACTTTTTCGAAAACAGTCTTGCCATTGCCCTACCACGCGAAAAATTTGTATATCGATCCTCCGGGCCGGCTGAAAGACGAGTGGGTGTACAAGCACCATCCTGAAGATTGGGAAAATTATCAGACGCGGTACGTCACGCCAGAAGTTTTCGAAAATGCTCTGCGCACAGGAGTAAGACCGTGACCGGTCGGGGCATTGCACGAATTGTAGTCACGTTGTTGCTGATTGGCATGCTTGCCGTTCCCTTCGTCATGCGGCGAATCGCCGCCGGGCGCGCGGCTGCTGCCCAAACGGATGCGCTCCAGCGTTATGGTTTCCGGCTGCAGGAGGTTTCGCATCAAGTCGGAATCGATTTTGTTCACCAAGGTCCGACGCTTGATCACAAACTCGACCCCATCATGCCCGAAGTGGCCTCAATGGGCGCGGCAGTTTCAATCGTTGACTTCGACCGCGATGGCTGGCCGGATATCTACGTGACCAACAGCGGCGAGGGCAGCAAGAACGCGCTCTATCGCAATAACCATGACGGTACTTTCACGGATGTAGCCGAACCAATGGGCGTTGCGGATGTGAACCAGGTCGGCACCGGCGTCTCCATGGGAGCAGTTTGGGGCGACTACGACAACGACGGTTACGAAGACCTCTTCTTATATAAGTGGGGCAAGCCCGAGCTATTTCACAACGACCACGGAAAGGGCTTCACCCGCGTGACCGAACAGGCCGGCTTGCCCTCGTGGGTGAACGCTAATACGGCGATCTGGTTCGACTACGACGGCGATGGCCTGCTCGATCTTTTCATTGGAGGTTACTACTCGGAGAAGGTCGATCTTTGGCATCTGGCAAATACGCGCATGATGCCGGAAAGCTTTGAATATGCGAAAAATGGCGGACGCAAGTATCTTCTTCGAAATTTGGGCAACGGCCATTTCAAAGATGTAACGGAAGAAGCTGGTATCAACAGCCGACGATGGGCGCTGGCGGCGGCTGCAGCAGACTTACGCCACACCGGCCATCCGGATTTGTTTATCGCGAATGACTACGGCGTTTCCGAGTTGTACTTCAATGACGGGAAGCATTTTCGCCAGGTTGGAGAGCAAGCCGGCGTGGGTTTCGCCCCCAAGAGCGGAATGAATGCGGCATTCGGCGACATTTTGAATCGTGGCGAGTACGCGGTGTACGTGAGCAATATTTCCGAAGATGGTGTGCTCATCCAGGGTAACAATCTGTGGGTGCCGCGCGAGGGGACTTCAGGCGATGGACTCAAATACGACAATCTGGCGCGCGACATGGGCGTGGAACTCGGCGGATGGAGTTTCGGCGCGCAGTTCGGCGATCTCAATAACAATGGCACGCTCGACCTCTTCCTCACCAACGGTTACGTCTCGCTGGACCGCAACCGTGACTATTGGTATGACTTTTCGAAAGTTGCAGGCGGGCACAGCCTGATCATTGAAGACGCCAAAAACTGGCCCGCCATGGATGGACGCAGCCTATCGGGATATCAGCACAAAGACGTGTGGCTGAACGATGGCACCGGTCATTTCGTAGATGTTGCACAGTCGGTCGGCGTTACCGACCGGCACGACGGGCGTTCGGTTGCGATGGCAGATTTGTGGAACCGTGGCGTGCTCGATGTGGTTGTCGCGAATCAGCGCGGTCCGCTGCTGGTTTACAAAAATACCGTCGCGCCAGAGAACAAATGGATTGAGTTTGAACTGGAAGGCGGCGCGTCAAATCGCAGCGCGATCGGCGCCGAAGTAACACTGTTCTGGAATGGCGAGAAGCAAGTGCAGGAAGTCTCGGGCGGAAGCGGATTCTGCGCAGAGAACCAGCGCCGGTTGCATTTTGGATTGGGAAAGAACCCGCAGATTGAGAAGGCTGTGATTCGCTGGCCTTCGGGCAAGGTGCAAACTCTCAACCAGCTTTCCGTCGATCAGTTGTACAAAATCAAAGAGCCAGCATGAGTCAAGCCGCCGCACCACTGATTCCGCCGCCATCGGCCGCGCACAAAAGGGCGCTGATTGACAGCCGTTACGTCGCGCCGCTTTTCATTACCTGCATTCTGCTCGTCGGCCAGCTGACGTTCGGGATTCTGGAAAGCTATCCCCGAACATTGCTGGCAATTGGCACTGCGATCGCCACCGAGCTCGTGCTGGGCAGAATCTTTCTCGGTAAGTGGCTGCATCCGGCAAGTTCTTACATTACCGGCATCAGCGTGGGAATTCTTCTACGTTCGCCAGCATATTGGCCCTACGCACTGTGCAGTGCTATTTCGATCACCACCAAGTACGTGCTGCGGTGGAAAGACCGGCACCTCTGGAACCCATCCAACTTCGGGGTTTCAGCCATGTTATTTCTGGCGCCGGAAACCGTCGCCAGCCTCAGCATTCAATGGGGCAATTATCTTTTGCCCATGGTCGTGATCTGGGTATTGGGTTTTGTAATCGTCTGGCGCGTTAAGCGGTTGCACATAACCGCGACCTACGTGCTCTCATTTTTTGCCTTCGCGTTTCTGCGCAGTTGGATCATGCACGACCCGTGGCAGTCGGAAATTGCGCCGATCACCGGGCCGATGTATCAGCTCTTCATCTTTTTTATGATCACCGATCCGAAGACGACGGTGCACTCGAAGCGCGGACAAATTCTGGTTGCATTTCTGATTGCGGTGGTTGAGACCGTTCTGCGGCTCGATCAGGTTGTCTACGCGCCATTCTATGCATTGTTTATCGTTGGACCCATCGCGCTGACCACCGAAATGTGGCTCAACTCGCGAAAAATTCAGAAGGCGGCGTTGGCCGCGTGAATTCGCCTGATCTCAAAAGCTCACAATGTCTAATTTGCGAACCAACATTTTGACGTCTGCGGCTCTCGTCGCGCTATTCCTACTCGCGGGTTCCAGTAAGAAGTCGGCGACGGGAACTTTCGAGCCCAGTCGTCATACAACAAAGTTGATGTTCCCTGACGTTGTTCTCGCGGCTGGGCCGGAGCGGCAGGCCACTCGCCCTTCAGGGTCGATCCAATTCACCGATGTTACCGCGCAAGCCGGAATTCATTTCAACTACAACAGTGGGGCATTCGGTAAAAAGTACTTGCCCGAAACCATGGGCCCCGGCGTTTGCGCAATCGACTATGACAACGACGGCTGGCAGGACATCTTGCTGGTGAATTCGATGGATTGGCCGGACCACAAAGCTGCCAAGTCTTATCCGGCGCTCTACCACAATAATAAGGACGGCACGTTCACCGACGTCACGCGCCAAGCCGGGCTGGCCGTCGGGATGTACGGCCTTGGCTGCACAGTTGGTGACTACGACAACGACGGCTATGACGACATCTACATCACCGCCGTCGGCAGCGGCCATCTTTTTCGCAACCTGCACAACGGGAAATTTGCCGATGTAACTGCCAAGGCCGGGGTCGCGAGCCCTGGATTTGGAGTCAGCGCGGCGTGGGTCGATTACGACAACGACGGCAAGCTCGACCTTTTTGTCGGCCACTACGTGAAATGGTCGGAGCAGACCGATAAATATTGTTCGCTCACTGGAAAGGGGAAGTCGTATTGCACGCCTGAAGCGTACAAAGGCGAAAGTTCAGAGCTGTTTCACAATCGCGGAAATGGCACATTTGAGAATGTAACCAAGCGCGCCGGCCTGCTCGACAACACCAGTAAAGCTCTCGGCATCGCACTCATCGACTACGACAACGACGGCTGGATGGACCTCTTGGTCACCAACGACACACAGCCGAACAAGCTGTATCACAACAACCATAACGGGACCTTTACCGACGTCGGCGTCGCAGCCGGAATTGCGTTCAGCGATGCCGGCACAACTCGCGCCGGTATGGGTACCGATACCGCTGACTACGACAACTCGGGGCAGCAAAGTCTAGTGATCGGGAATTTTGCCAATGAAGGCATGGCGCTTTACCACAACGACGGCTCTGGATTGTTCACCGACGAAGCCCCCCGCATCGGAATCTCGCGATGGACAATGCAGTCGCTTACTTTCGGCGCGCTGTTCTTTGATTACGATCTCGACGGCAAGCCGGACATTCTTGCCGTGAATGGCCACGTGGCCGACGATATCAACCAGTTGCAGCCCACGATCAAGTATGCGCAGTCTCCACAGATTTTTCGCAATGAAGGAAATAGCAAGTTCGAAGACGTAAGCGCGACACTCGGCAGCGCGATTCAACAGCCAATCGTCGGGCGCGGCGCGGCCTATCTCGACTACGACAACGACGGCGACTTAGACCTTGTGCTCATGAATAACCGCGGCGTCGCCCGCTTGCTGCGGAACGACAATGGAAATCAGAACGATGTTCTGCGCGTGAAGACCATCGGCACGAAATCCAACCGCGATGGAATTGGCGCCAAAGTCACAGTCAAAACCAACACCGGCCAGCGGATGTTCGCGATGGTGAAGAGTGGTTCAAGCTACTTATCGCAAAGTGAGTTGCCGCTGACGTTCGGACTCGGAAAACCAGGAACGGTGAAATCGATGAACATAGAAGTTCTGTGGCCCAGCGGACGAAAGGATTCGATCATCGCCGTTCTCCCGAACGAGTCGATCACAGTTCAAGAAGGCAAGGGAATCATTTCCCATAAGCCGATCGTCTTCGCAAAGCCGCAGCGCTGAGTCCTGCAACCGGGAGTTTCTTCCCAGTCTTCCACAGCCGTTTCACACCGATTGCACCAGAAGGGCTGCAAACATTGCTACAAAAGGTTCCTCTTGAGGCTAATTTCCTATTGCGAAGGCAACCTCGGCTTTCGATAATACGCGTAGTTTTACTCACAACGTGTACCGATACAGCCGAGAAGACCTGATCCGCATTTTGCGAGTGAGCGCGCGGCAGTTGGTCGCGTGGGAAAAGGCTGGACTGCTCGCCGCCAACGACAGCTATACATTTTTTGATCTCCTACAGGTGAAAAAGGTCCGCGATTTGTGCGCGCGCAACGTGCGACCGATTGAAATTCGTGCGTCGCTGACCGCGATGCAGAAGCAGGCTGCCGGAATGGAAAATCCGCTGCTCGAGGCCAGCGCGTTCAGCTTCGGCCGACACCGCGTCGCTTTTCGACATGAGGGCAGGCTGCTCGAGCCCATTGCCGGCCAATTCATGTTCGACTTTTCGCCGGAAGAAAAAGTAGTCGCCAGCGTTCCCGTTACCAGAACTTCGCCGGCGCGGGATGAAACCGCCGCGGCTGACGTTGCCGAGCTTTTTTCCCGCGGAGTCGCCCTCGAAGAGGATCCGCGAAATCAGCTGCACGCGATCGCTACCTACGAACAGGTGCTTGTGCTCGATCCTGAGCACGCGGCCGCGCACATCAACCTTGGCACGCTTTATTACAATCGGCAGGACTACAACGCCGCCGAAGAGCACTATCGCCAGGCGCTGCGCATCGATCCGCGATATGCCCTCGCGCACTTCGATCTCGGCAACGTACTCGATGAAACCGGACGGGTTGCCGACGCGGTGCAGAGTTACCTGACAGCGCTGCAGTTGGCCCCAACCTATGCCGACGCTCACTACAATATTGCGCTCGCCTACGATAAAACCCGCGAGCCGCGCAAGGCGCTGAAGCATTGGCAGGCTTACGTCAAGCTCGATGCGACCGGGCCATGGTCGACACACGCGCGGACACAGATTAAGCGCATTCTGAAGAGCGATCCGCTGAAGTTGGTGTGCGGCGGGAATGCAGCACAATCCGTTTAATCCTTCCTTATTCACCTTATCCTGCGCAGTGTAGAATTTTGCTGGTGCCCTAAATTCATTAACCACAAAGGGCGCGAGGTTCACGAAGGCTGGAATCGTACGGTTTCCTTCGTGTTCCTTCGTGTCCTTCGTGGTGAAAGAATTTTTGTGGGCGCAGGACCGTCTATGCCAGAAGCCACATTGCAGAGCGTAAACCCGCCAATCACTTCTCTTTCCGAGGACGAAATGCTCTTTCGCGAAAACGTGCGCCAATTCGCGGAAGACAAAGTCCGTCCGCTGGCGAAAGAAATGGATGAGAAGGGCGTGTTCGACAAGTCGCTGGTCGAGCAATTCTTCCAGCTCGGCCTGATGGGAATCGAAATTCCTGAGCAATATGGCGGCGCCGGCGGAAAATTTTTCGAGGCGATACTTGCGGTCGAAGAGCTTTCGCGCGCCGACGCCTCGGCCGGGGTCGTGGTCGACGTGCAGAACACGCTGGTGAACAATGCGTTGCTACGCTGGGGCAACTCGGATCAGAAGAAGCGCTACTTGCCCCGCATGGTGGCGGATACGGTCGGTGCCTATGCGTTGAGTGAAGCGGGATCCGGATCGGATGCGTTCGCAATGCAAACCCGGGCTGAGTTGAAGGGCAGCGACTACGTCCTTAATGGCCGCAAGCTGTGGATCACCAACGGCAAGGAAGCCGGAATTTTCGTTCTGTTTGCGACTATCGACCCTTCAGCGGGATACAAAGGCATCACCGCATTCATTATTGAAAAACAATTTCCGGGATTCACCGTCGGCAAGAAAGAAGACAAGCTGGGCATCCGCGCCTCGTCGACCTGCGAGCTGATCCTCGAAGATTGCCGCGTGCCGAAGGACAACGTGCTAGGCGAAGTTGGCAAGGGATACAAGATCGCGATTGAGACACTCAATGAAGGCCGCATCGGCATTGGCGCCCAGATGCTTGGCGTCGCTCGCGGTGCGTGGGAGTATGCCGCGAAATACGCGCAAGAACGCAAGCAATTCGGCAAGAGCCTCGCAGAATTTCAGGGAATTCAATTCCAAATCGCGCAAATGGCGACCGAGATCGAAGCCGCTCGGCTCATGGTCTATAACGCTGCGCGAATGAAAGACGCCGGTGCTCCGTTCGTGAAGGAAGCCGCGATGACGAAATTGTTTTGCTCGCAAGTTGCCGACCGCGTGACCTCGTTGGCAATCGAAATTTACGGCGGTGTCGGCTACACGAAAGATTATCCCGTCGAGAAGTACTGGCGCGACGCGAAGATCGGCAAGATCTACGAAGGCACGTCGAACATGCAGTTGTCGACGATTGCGAAATTGGTACTGGGGAAGTGATTAGGATCATTCTGGAGCGAACGCCGCTCGCATTCATGCTACTCGCGGTTTTTCTGTTCGTCGCGCCATCAGCGGCTCAGACGAGTCCCGACAAGGCGCTTCAGCCAGCACGTAAGAATGGTAAATGGGGATTTGTAAGTGCTAAGGGAGTATTTGTAATTCCGCCTAAATATTACGCAGTCCAGCCGTTCAAGGAAGGACTAGCCCTGGTTGTGACCTCAAAACCTTGGCAGCCCTTCGGAAACGAGTACGGCGAATTCCGACTTGCTCAGGTCACTTACATAGACACATCTGGACGTGAGATTCACTCGCCGATTTCAGTTCGACGCGCCGCGAGTTTTTCAGATGGCCGCGCGCTAGTTGTGCCGGATTCGGTTATGCGAATGAGGGGTGGCTGCGCAAAGGGCGGTTACCTGAGCGCCGACGGGAGTTGGGCAATCAAGCCGCAGTTCGATGATTTGAGGGACTTCTCCGAAGGACTTGCCGCCGTTAATATCGGCGCTAAATGCGGGATGGGTGGAAAGTGGGGCTACATCGAAAAAAGTGGTCGAAGCGTAATTCCCGTCCGGTTTCGAAGCGCGGAGCCATTCCGAAATGGACGTGCGTGCGTGTTAGAGAGGTCAGATTGGGAAGCTATAGACGAACATGGAAATGCCTTGTCGGACGCGAAATGCCCCTAATCTCGCATTAAAGTTTTCTACGTGATCTTCTCCCCTATCGACTTCGCCTGCGTAAACAGCAGCAAGTAATCCGGTCCTCCCGCCTTCGAATCCGTCCCCGACATGTTGAACCCGCCAAAGGGATGCGCCCCCACAATCGCGCCCGTGCATTTGCGATTGATATACAAATTCCCGACGTGAAACTCACGTTTTGCTATGTCAATCTTTTCCTGCGAGCCGGTGTAAATCGCCCCTGTTAACCCAAATTCCGTGTCATTTGCAATTTGCAGCGCATGCTCGAAGCTGCGCGACTTAATGACCGCGAGCACCGGCCCAAAAATTTCTTCCTGCTCGAGCTTTGATTTCGGCTGAATGTCGGCAATCACGGTGGGCTGAATGTAGTAGCCGTCGCCTGCCTCTTTCGCGCGTTCGCCACCGGTGATTAGCCTGCCCTCGCGCTTCCCGATCTCGATGTAGTTCATGATCGACTTCATCGAGCCTTCGTTGATCACCGCGCCCAGGTTCGTGTTCGCCGCGGGGTCGCCGATTGAGAGCCGCTCCACACGATCTTTCAGCCGCTCCAGAAATTTGTCATAAATGCGCTCATCGACAATCGCACGCGAGCATGCCGAGCACTTCTGCCCCTGGAATCCGAATGCTGCTGCCGCGACACCTTCGACGGCGGAGTCGAGATCGGCATCGGGTTCGACGATGATCGCGTCTTTCCCGCCCATCTCAAGAATCGTGCGCTTAATCCAAACTTGACCAGCCGGCACTTCAGCGGCCACGCGATTGATCCTCAGCCCAACTTCCCTCGATCCGGTGAACGCGATGAACCTGGTTTTCGGATGCGCGACAACCGCATCGCCGAAACTTGCGCCAGCACCCGGACAGAAGTTCACCACGCCCTCTGGCATTCCCGCTTCTTCAAGGATTTCGACGAACTTAGCCGCAATTGTCGGCGAGTCGCTTGACGGTTTCAGAATGACCGTATTTCCAGAAACCATCGAAGCCAGCGTCATGCCCGCCATAATCGCGCAGGGAAAATTCCACGGCGGAATAACCGCGCCGACACCGAGCGGGATGTAGGAAAGCTGATCGTGCTCGCCCGGGAGTTGGACGGGCGCTTTGGCGGATGTGAGCCGCCGCGCCTCATTCGCATAAAACTCGCAGAAGTCGATGGTTTCGGCTATGTCGGCATCGGCTTCGGCCCAATTTTTACTAACTTCGAACACCAGCCATGCCATCAGTTCTAACTTGCGCGCGCGCAGCAGTTCAGCGGTGCGGGAGAGCAGTGCAATTCGTTCATCCCACGAAGTCCGGCTCCAGCGCTCGAAGGCTTTTAATGCCGCTCGCATTGCGGGTTCCACGTGTTCTTTCCCCGCTTTCTGATGGATGCCGACGACTTCCGAAGGCCGCGACGGGTTCAGTGAACGAATCTTCTCCGCTGTCTTCACCCGATGTCCGCCAATGATCAGGTCATACTCACGGCCGAGTTGACCACGAACGCGGTCCAGGGCCTCACGCATTTCGCGCGCGACGCCCCACTTCGTAAAGTCGACTGGGGGCTCGTTCTTAAAAGTCTTAGAGTGAGTACGGTGATGCGGGCGGACTGGAGCTTCTACGGTTGCCATGATTGCACCTCAGAATAGGACGAGTACCAACTCCTATTTTATCTCGCGGTGGCAGGGTTGAGTGCTGCTCCCAGGTGGTCGCATCATTTGAGCTATATTCGTCTAACCGCCCGCAGAATCAAACTAAGCGGAGAACGTTCGAAAAACCACCATGCGCATCACAATTTTTGGCGCGACCGGAATGTTGGGGAAGGCGCTCATGCGCCAAAGCACCGGCGACCAACTGACAGGCCTCGGCAGCGCCGACGCCGACATCCGCTCGCCAGAGCAGATCAATCGAGCGCTGGATGAGACTCATCCTGACTGGATCGTGCTCTCCGCTGCTTACACCGACGTCGACGGTTGCGAAACCAATCGCGAGCTAGCGACAGCTGTGAATACGCGAGGAGCGGTAAACGTGGCCGAAGCGGCGCGGCAAGTTGGAGCAAAGCTTCTTTTCATCAGCACCGATTATGTTTTCAACGGCAAGAAAGCGGCGCCTTATGAGGCAGACGACTCCCGCGATCCGATCAATGTTTACGGAAAGACGAAAGCCGATGCCGAAAGCGGCATTCTCAAAGTGCTGCCCGATGCTTGCATCGTCCGCACATCCTGGGTCTTCGGGCCCTGGGGGAAGTGCTTTCCCGATACAATCCTCAAATTGGCGGCTAACCGTGCTGAGCTGGACGTCGTGGATGACCAGCGCGGTTGCCCGACTTACACGTTCGATCTGGCTGAGGCGATCATCAAACTTTGCCACGCGGGCGCGAAAGGCACCGTTCACTGCACGAATTCGGGAGTGTGCTCGTGGTACGAATTCGCATCGGAAGTGGTACGCCAGAGTGGCGCAAAAACCGTTGTTCGCCCCACAACAAGTGACAAGTTCGTGCGGCCTGCGCCCAGGCCTAGCCATTCGGTATTGTCCGACGCCAGTCTTCACAAGTACGGAATCAGAATGCGTGCGTGGCAGGAAACCCTGCGGGACTATCTGCAGCTACGAAACACAGCCTATTCTCGTGTAGAGACGTAGCTTGCTACGTCTTAGACTTTTGCGCACGAAAACCTACGAAGCGGTGAGACGTTGCAAGCAAGCGTCTCTACAGGAATGATTGGTTTGACCGCAAGATGCGGATATCCGGTGTTTGCATCAAGTCGTAGTCTTCCATCATGAACAGCGCAATAATGAGTTTGGAACCAACGGTTCCTCAACCAGAACGCGGCCAATTGGAAATGAAAAACGCAATCGACGATCCTCGCTGGCAGGCGGTGCTGGCGCGTGAGGGCGCAAGTGACGGGAAATTTGTTTTCGCGGTCTCGTCCACCGGCGTTTACTGCAGACCATCATGCCCGTCGAAGCGTCCTCGTCGCGAAAATGTGACTTTCTTCAAACGTCCGCAGGAAGCCGAATCTGCGGGATTTCGCGAATGTCTTCGTTGCCGCCCTAAGGCGATTGCGGGAAATCCGCGCCAGGAATTAATCAAGTCGGTGTGCCGTTACATCGAGCAGCACCTCGACGAGCCCATCACGCTTTCGCGACTAGGCGCGGAATTCAAGCAAAGCCCATTCCATCTTCAAAGGACCTTCAAAGCGGTCTTGGGCATCACTCCCAAGGAATACGCGAACTCCTGCCGAATGCGTGGTTTTCGCCAGAATCTGAAAGCAGGGCACTCCGTCACACGCGCCATGTACGACGCCGGGTACAGTTCCACCAGCCGCCTGTATTCGCGAACTTCATCGGAGTTGGGCATGGAGCCCGCGAATTACAGACGGGGAGCAATTGCGGCGCTCATCCGCTACGCTTTCAGCGATTCTCCGCTCGGGCGGATGTTACTCGCCGCCACTGATAAAGGAATTTGCAGCATTCAATTTGCCGACTCCGACGAGGAACTCGAACAGGGACTAAAGCGCGAGTTTCCGTTTGCTGTCCGCCGGCGTGACGACCACGGACTTGCTGAGCTGGCCAGGCAGGTCATAGAACGCATCTCTGGCGTACAACCATCTTCGTCTCTCCCCCTCGATATTCAGGCGACGGCGTTTCAGCGCCGAGTGTGGTCATATCTGCAATCGATCGGAACTGGGCAAACCCGGTCGTACTCTGCGGTGGCGAAGGCAATTCGGCGTCCTTCTGCGGTTCGTGCCGTCGCTCGCGCGTGTGCGACGAATCCGGTGGCGATCGCTATTCCCTGCCATCGCGTAGTGCGCTCTAACGGCGACATGGGTGGATACCGCTGGGGCCTGGAGCGCAAGAAGAAGCTGCTGGCCATGGAAGCGGCAGGCGGTTGAACCGCGTAAATTTCGAAAACGTCCGGTTATATTGTCATTCCGGGCGGCTTAAGCCGTGAGGAATCTGCATTTTTCCAGAAGTCCTGCTCGCATCGTTCATCAGCATTTGACAATTCTTTACCCCGCTTGATTCCGCCGCATGTTTGAATAATCATCAGAGCTAAATGAAGCCTCTGAGCACATTTTGCCAATCCCCGTCTCATGTCTGGCTGCGGGCTGCAGTTCTCCTCTTGTTTGCCACAGCTATCGCCCATGCTGCCTCAAGCAAGGTGTTGGGCACGGTGAAGGCAATCAATGGCACATCGTTGGTTATCACTACGGACGGCGGCTCTGAAGCGACGATAGCTCTCACCGCTTCCACGCGCATCCTTAAAGTGCTGCCGGGACAAGCAATAAAGAATGCAACACCCATTCAACCGTCGGACATCAAGGTCGGTGATCGAGTTCTCGCCGCCGGACAGCCAGGTGACGCAAACGCGACGGTCGCCACCACTGTGGTTGTAATGAAGCAAACTGACATAGCCGACAAGCAGCAGCAGGAGCGCGAGGCCTGGCGGCGCGGCGTGGGCGGCATCGTCAAAGAAGTGAACGCAACGGCTGGAACCATCACGGTTGCGAACGCGCTTGCTTCTGGCGGGAAGCCGGTTTTGATTCACGTCTCTTCTGCAACCCTCATCCGGCGATACTCGCCCGATTCCGTGAAATTCGATGATGCGAAACCTGGCACGCTCGACGAGATCAAACCCGGTGACCAACTTCGCGCGCGAGGCGACAAGAATGCTGACGGCACAGAATTCACGGCGCAAGCAATCGTTTCTGGCACGTTCAAGGAAATAGCTGGAACCGTGATCTCGACCGACGCCGCTGGCGGGAATCTTACAGTCATGGATCTGGTGTCAAAAAAGCCGGTGACGCTCAGAGTCACGGCTGATTCACAAATGCATAAGCTGCCGCAATTTGTCGCGCAACGCCTCGCGATGAGAGTTAAAGGTCGAACTCCGCCTTCGAATGGCGCCCCAGCTAATACAACTGGTGGAAATGGAGTTCCATCTGGAGCTGCCCAGAGCGGAGCAGGTGCGGGCCGGCAATGGCAGGGTCAGGGAAGTTCACGTGCGGCAGGCGGTTCCGGACCTCCGCCGGGTGGTACGGGGTTTTCTGGTGGCGGCCCGCTGGATTTTCAGCAAATTTTGAGCCGCATGCCGAGCGTCTCGTTGAGTGATCTTCAAAAAGGAGACGCCATCATGCTGGTAGCTACCGCGGGCAGCGGAACTTCGGCGCCTACTACGATTACGCTGCTCTCTGGAGTCGAACCGATTCTGACGGCCGCGCCTAGCGGGGCCGCGGCTGCGATGATGCTTTCACCTTGGAACCTGGGCGCTTCCCCCGGCGGGGATGCCGCGTCTGAATAGCAAACGAAGGGAAAAACATTGAGAAGGATTTTTTTATTTTTAATAGTCGTGTCGACTTTCCTGCCGCTCCTCGCACAAGGTCAAACGGCGAGCCTGAGCGGCAAGGTCACCGACCAAACCGGCGCCGTGATCCCTCAAGCCAGCGTTGTTGTCACCGGCGCGGACGGCAAACAGAGCACGGCTACCACAAATCAAGAAGGTTCGTTCCATGTGAACTCGCTTGCCCCAGGGACCTATAACGTCTCGGCGGGAGCGAATGGGTTCGCCACCCTGCAAAAGCCAGGTGTAGAACTTGCCGCCGGAGAGCACCAGACTCTGGTTCTCTCGCTTGAAGTTCAGGCGCAACAGGAAAAGGTCGATGTTCAAGCGGAAGGCACGCAGCTCGATGTTGGGGCAGCCTCGAACGCAAACGCGCTGGTAATCAAAGGCAAAGACCTTGAAGCTCTTTCCGATGACCCCGACGAACTGCAAAGTGAACTGCAAGCATTAGCTGGGCCTGCGGCCGGACCCAACGGTGGTCAAATTTACATCGACGGCTTCACGGGAGGCCAGCTTCCGCCGAAATCGGCAATCCGCGAAATCCGCATCAACCAGGACCCATTCTCAGCCGAATACGACAAGCTCGGTTATGGCCGCATTGAAATTCTCACTAAGCCCGGCAGCGACCAGCTTCACGGTCAGTTCTTTTTCAACGACACCAACGCCATATTCAACTCGAAGAACCCGTACGTCCTGACCAAGCCGGATTACAACTCTGAAATGTTCGACGGAAATCTGGGTGGGCCAATTAACAAGCGAGCTTCATTCTTCCTGGATGCTTCCCTTCGACGCTTCAATGATTTTTCGGCGATCTATGCCATCAATCCCGCCGATATTTCCGGTCCACGCTTGCAGAATTCGATTTCGAATCCCTGGCACCGGACCAGCATCAGCCCGCGAATCGATTACCAACTTACCGCGAACAACACCCTCACCGCGCGCTATCAGCTTACCCACGAAAGTGAGCAGAATTCGGGGCTGGGTTCTTTTTCACTGCCATCTCAGGCGTACAACACCAATGAAACCGAGCACACGCTGCAGATCAGTGATACTCAGATTTTTGGTCCCAAAATCGTAAATGAGACCCGGTTTCAGTTCCAGCGTGAGACCAACCATCAGTTGCCGCAGGGTTTCGGCCCGGAAGTTGAGGTGCAGGGCGCATTCACTTTTGGTGAAAGCTCCCAAGGACTGATTCGAACTACGCAGGACAATTACGAGCTGCAGAATTACACCTCAATCACTCACGGAAACCACCTCATCAAGTTTGGCGCGCGCCTGCGCGGCATCACTTCTGCTGAATCCACCAATTCCAATTTCAACGGCACATTTGTTTTTTCGCCGGTGTTAAGCGGCGGCAGCATCGCTGCGACGGCCCTCGATGCTTACCAAAGCGCAGCCGCGGGAAATTGCGTTTCCGGACCGGGTTACAATCCGCAATTTTGTCCAACACAGTTTTCCATGGCGGCGGGATCGCCGCAGGTTAGCGTGGGCTGGATGGATGCAGGCCTCTACGCCGAAGATGAATGGCGCGCGAAACCGAACCTGTCATTTACTTATGGTTTGCGGTTCGAATCCCAGAACAATATTGGTGATCACGCCGATTTTGCGCCGCGACTCGGCTTGGCTTGGGGCCTGGGAAGCAACGGCAAATCCGCACCCAAAACCGTGCTGCGGGCTGGTTTCGGAATTTTCTATGACCGCTTCGGCTATAACCTGGTGCAGCAGGCAGACTTGCTGAATGGAGTTATTCAACAGCGCGTGACCATCGCCAAGCCGGATTTCTTCAGCACCAACGGCCAGGCGCTGCCTTCGTTCAGCGCCCTGCAAGCCATGGCGACCGCCGCACCCACTATTTACCAAATCGCACCCAACCTGCGCGCGCCATACACAAGTCAGAGCGCCGTCAGCATTGAGCGCCAGATCACCAAAGCGGCGACGGTCTCTGTAACCTACCTGAACTCGCGCGGCGAACACTCTTTTTATATCGATAACGTGAACGCGCCATATACCCCCAACGGGCCCAGAGCACACCCGGACCTGTACGGATCAGACAATGTCTATCAATACAAATCCGGCGGGATTTACCGCGAAAACCAAATCATTGCGAATATGCGCCTCAACGCCGGCCGCCGGCTCTCCCTGTTTGGCTTCTACACGTTGAGCTATGCAAAAAGCGACACCAGTTCGGGAGGCGGCGCGGGCGGCTTTTTCTCGAGCGGCACCACCACGATGGCGAGCTTCCTGACGAGCCAGTTCGATCCCCTTGCGGATTATGGCCGCGCCGCCTTTGACGTGCGCCATCGCGCATTCATTGGCGGCAATGTCTCTTTGCCCTATTCTTTTTCGTTGAGTCCATTCGTCATTATCACTTCCGGCGAGCCATACAACTTGACGACTGGTCAGGACAACAATGGAGACTCTATCTTCAACGATCGTCCGTGGCTCGCCAATTCGGGCGCTGTTGCCTGTTCTTCAAGGGCTGATTTCTCGCTTCAACCCACGAGTTTCGGACTGGTTCCGGTCAACGACTGCACCGCCCGGGCGAACGCAACCTTCAATCTACGCTTGAGCAAAACCATCGGCTTCGGGCGTGAAACCAAGGGCGGCTCTGGCGGGGGAGGCGGCTATCACCGTCACGGAGGTGGACTGGGTGGTCGTGGGCTGAGCGGAGGCGGCGGGAATCCGTTCTCCTTCGGAAGCAGCAGCAACCGTCGATACAATCTCACCTTCAGCATTTCGGCCCGCAATCTGTTCAACACTTTCAATCCCGGGCCGGCGGTGGGAAATCTGAGTTCGCCGCTGTTCGGGCAATCGATCATGATCGGCGGCGGACCATTCGGGTCGTCCTCGTCCAACCGCCGAATCGATTTGCAGGTCAGGTTCTCGTTCTAATTACACCCAGCCTGTCATCCTGAGCGAAGCAGAATGATTCGCTTTGCGAATCATTCTGCGAAGTCGAAGGATGACAGAGCAACAGGAATTATTTGCAGTTTGCGTTTTGCGGTTGCGACAGCGACGTCAGTACGCTTTGGTTGGGATAGCTGTACGCTCCGCCGAGGGCCGTGGATGGCGACTGAAATTCGAACCACTGCAACAGTGCTTCATTCTGTGGATGGTAAGTCCCGCTTTTCGTCTTGATCGCAATCGTCGAATCCAGCAAGCCCTCGATTACGTCTCCAACTTCGAAATCGTCCTGGCAATTTCCATTTTGTGAGAGCCACCAGGGCGTAATGCCGTGAATGCCGTCGCTGCCGACGAATGGATCATTCAGGCTCTCTGTAATCTCGTGGCTGAGTGCCGTCACGTCTTCGAATCCCGGAGCGAATAGACCTGGACTGATCCAGCTCGAATAATTCATGACAAAGCGTTTTTCGCGAAAGCCATTGCTCGCGTCCCCAGGCTCGTAATCGTAAGTGTGGAAACCGAGAACACAGCAATTGTTCGGATTGTGCTTCAGATAAAGATAAGTATTGGGAAATAAAAATGTCGCAACGTCTTTCGTGGTGATATCGCCGGCATGCTCGGCCGCGCCCACGGGAGTCGAACTATCTGCCACCGTCGGCGGAAACAGACGAGTTGAGAACACATCAATATCGACCAGCACGAAGGCGCAGCAGGAGCCGTCACTATTGAGCGCGAAATAATAAGACCCGCGCGGGACCGACATCGTTCGGCTGGTCTTCAGCGACGGCTTGAGCAGGGTGTGCCAGTCGGACTGCATTACATTGTAGAACTGGGCACGCTGTACGGAATCAGAGAACTGCGTCGGCACCTCGCTGCTGGTGTAGTCCGCGGCTTGGAAGATCGGCGAATTCAGCGTTGGTTGTACGAATGGATCGACCGAGTAGTGGAGCTTATGTCCGTTCACCACCCGTACTGAGCCATCGTAGTCGAGAAGATCGAGTGAAACCGGAATGATTGGAGCGTTGAATTCTGTCGTGCCGCCCTGCTCTGGCCGGCCGCCGGCTATCGTGTAAAGCCAGCGACGCTGCTGATTTCCCGCGGGTCCGACGCCGTTTGCACGGAATTCTCCGTTAAAGGTTTTGATTGAATCAATTCCCGTAGAAGCGGCGCTCTTGGTTGCGATTGCGCCATTGTGACCTCTAGGTGCAAAGACGGTAAATCCGTGATGGGCGCTGGAAAGTGTGGGCGCGACCTGGTCACGACTCTGGGCGAAAACTGTACTCACACCGAGAGTCACCAGAAGCAGACAAAGCAGGCTGTTTTTCAAACACTTACCGCCGCGCACCCGTCACCGCCTTATCTCCAAATTACTTGGATGCGCAGAGACTTGCAAACCGTTTTGGTAAGACTTACGTGAATTTACAGACCGAGGTAACGTTAGCGGCCCGCAGCTTACCACTTTGTAGGTCGGGTAATTGCCCCTTCCGATGCCGAAGCTACCAGCGCCGCGTACTTCGCAAATACCCCGCTTGCATACCGTGGCTTCGGCGTTTTCCAAGCTGCCAACCGGCGCTGGATCTCAGAATCGCTGATCTCCATTTCGAGCAGCCGCTGGCTGACATCAATACGAATCGTATCGCCCTCGTGGACCGCGGCAATCGGACCGCCGAGCGTCGCCTCTGGAGAAACGTGCCCAATCATCAACCCGCGCGTTGCGCCGCTGAATCGGCCGTCGGTAACGAGCGCCACGGACTCGCCCAGTCCCTCACCGACGATCGACGCCGTGACTGCCAGCATTTCGCGCATTCCAGGTCCGCCGCGCGGACCTTCATTACGAATGACCAGGACATCGCCCGATTTAATGCGCTTGCCGGTCACAGCGCTCATGGCGTCTTCTTCGGACTCGAATACCCGGGCAGGGCCGCGATGGCTCAGCCGTTCGTGTCCGCTGATCTTTGCGACGCAGCCCTCGGGCGCAATGTTGCCGCGCAGGATCACTAAGCCGCCTGTCGATTTCAGAGGTTTGTCTAACGGTGCAATCACTTCTTGATCGGGGGTTTCTACAGCGTTAGCCGCTTCTTCGCCAATCGTCTTTCCGGTGACTGTCATAGCCTGCGCGTGTATTTTCTTGGCGCGCAGCAGACGGTTCGCCAGCAGCCCGATTCCACCCGCGCGGTGCATGTCGGCTGCAACAAATCGCCCGAATGGCTTCAGGTCGCAGAGCAAAGGAGTGCGCTCGCTAACCTTTTGGAAATCGTCAATGACCAATGGCACCCCAGCTTCACGCGAAATGGCGAGCAAGTGCAACACAGAATTCGTCGATCCGCCGGAAGCCGCCACACCGGCAATCGCATTCTCAAACGCTTCGCGGGTGAGAATGTCTTTTCCTTTCACGCCTCGCTGCAACAAGTCAAGAATTAGTTCGCCGCAGCGAAACGCAATGTCGTCCTTGCGGGGATCCATCGCCGGCACGCTGTTGTACCCGATAGGCGACAGGCCAATCATTTCCATTACCGTGGACATCGTGTTCGCGGTGTACTGGCCGCCGCATGCCCCCGCTCCAGGACACGCGACATCTTCCAGTTCGTACAAATCCTTGTCGCTCATCTTTCCCGCAGCGTTCGCCCCAATCGCTTCGTAGACGTCCTGAATAGTGACGTCCTTCCCGCGAAAAGTACCGGCCGCAATCGTACCCCCGTAGAGAACCAGGCCTGGAATATCGAGCCTCGCGAGCGCCATGCCAGCTGCGGGAATGGTCTTATCGCAGCCCACCACGCAAACGACTGCGTCGAACAACTGACCGCGGCATACCAGTTCGATCGAATCAGCGATCAGTTCGCGGCTGATCAGCGACGCCCGCATGCCCTCCGTGCCCATCGTTTCGCCGTCGCTGATCGCGATAGTGTTGAACTCCATCGGAGTTCCGCCGGCCTTGCGAATGCCTTCTTTCACCTTTGCTGTCAGCCTGCGGAGGTGAAAGTTGCACGGCATGGTTTCAATCCAGGTATTCGCGACCGCAATCAACGGCTTCGCGAGATCCTCGCTTGTAAAACCGATGGCTTTAAACATGGAGCGAGCGCCCGCGCGGGCGCGTCCCTCGGTGATGGCACGGCTGCGATGTTTTAGATCCATAGGCTTAAAAGATACGACAGCGCCCCGGAAAGCGAAAGTCGGGCAGTGTGGCTAACTGTAAGTCCGAGTAGTGGATCAGACCTGCGAACCCGGGAACCTGGCCGGTGCACTTCCGAGTTTCTCAAGCTTGTTCGCCGCACGACGGACTGAGCAACTCTCAGCTCAAATCGGGGCATCGAAGCCACGCCCCTGAGTTAACGGAACATTGGCCGGACACTAACGATGAGAAAATTCCTGTGCGGGACCGGATTATTTGCCCTTTCATTAGTCTTGTGTGACTGCGGTGGCGTTTCGAGCAGCCAGCACAATCCGGTGCAGGATTCACAGGTGCCGCGTTCCCAGGTCCAACACCTCATTGTTGTGATCATGCAGAACAACTCATTCGATCACCTGTTCGGCACCTATCCCGGAGCGAATGGGTTGACCTCAAGCGTTCCTGGCTATGTGCAGATCGATCAGGCCGGAAACACCGTTACACCACAATTGCTCGCCAATCTGAATCCCCCCGATCTGAACCATACGCAGACCACCTACCAGGCAGCCTACGATTCTGGAAGGATGGACAAATACGCCTGGGAGAACAGTGACGTTTCGATGGGCTATTTCGATAACACCACGACGAGTACGGCTGACGACGGTAAGCAGTTCGGGGTCAGCACCTTGTGGAATTACGCGAAGCAATACGCATTGGCTGACAACTTTTTCGCCTCAGCCATGGCAAGCGAACCGAGCAACATGCTCTACATGATCGCAGCCGACGTGGGCGTCGGCAAGGACGCCTTTGGGTATCCGCAACTCGATGGCTGCAGTGCGGCCTTGTACCAACAGAACCAGGGCTCCGGCGCAAGCCTCACGGCGCCTCTGGCATTTCAGAACGTCGGTGACCAGCTTTCTGCTGCCAACATTTCGTGGCGATGGGCTCATGAGGACTTCACCAATGAGCAAAATGGCAGCTGCAAAGACTACGTTCCGCAGGAGAATCCGTTCCAGTATTTTCAGTCGACTGCGAACTCTGCGCATCTCACCGACTTTGCGCTTTCAAATTTCACCTCCGTGCTCTCCTCTTCTGATCTCGCTTCCGTGACGTGGATCAATGCTGCTCCGGAACACAGCATGCATCCCGGTGCCGATGACATCGCCAACGGAATCGAATGGCTGGACAACCTGGTTCAGGCTGTGAAGGGGTCGAGTGCGTGGGGGAGTTCGGCGATTGTGGTGATTTGGGACGAGAGTGGTGGGTGGTATGACCACGTTGCTCCAGCACAGCTGAGCGGGACGCTCGGTCTGGGCGCGCGCGTTCCCATGCTGGTGATTTCCCCGTTCGCGAAGACCAACCACATCTCTCACCAGCAGATGGACTTCGTTTCCATTTTGCGCTTCATTCAGTGGAATTGGGCTCTGGGCCAGTTCTCAGACTCAGGCCAGGCAGCCCGTGAATCACAGAGCGGAGATATTTGCGATCTGCTGACTACCAGCTGCGCCGCTCCGTAGAAGTTCCAGAGTTGGTGGGCACGGGCGTCCTCGCCCGTGCGGCGAAATACTTCCTAGGGTGTCCCGTGCTTGTCTCGCTGATTTTGCGAGACAGAGCCTGCCCTGAGCAGAGTCGAAGGGGCGGGGATGTTGACTTCCGGTTCGTTGCCCGTAGGGTTCGTTGCCCATAGATAGAGTCAGCAGTGAACACGCAGTGAGTGCGGAGAGGTGTTTGCGGGGCCTGCCCTGAGCGACCTTAGAGGAGAAAATCCTACGCCATCGCCGCGGCCGAGCGGCCGCCTGCGCTGGCAGATGAAGGCGGATGGGGGGCGGAGAATCCTACGGCACTCTCGAGCATTTCAGGCGTAGGCACGCCAACCCGCACATCGATCACGTCCACAATCGCATGCCAGTCCCGGCACAGCTGGCCAATCTGCTTCGCATTCACGTCGAGCAGAAGGTCCGCGCGGTGTGCTTGGCCGCAAGCCGAGGCGAGCACGTACGGCATCTCGATTCCGCGGCGCGAAACTGCCGTGAGAATGCGCATTAGCGTGCCCTGCGTATTGCGATAGCGAATGTGAAAAGCGTGCATAATTAGCTCCAATTCAGCTTGGTTTGTGGGGCGACGGGCGTCTCGCCCGTCGAAAACTCAACTGAACGGGCGATGACGCCCGTTCCCCCAAAATCTCCTCTACTCTTCTTCGAACAACATCTCCGAAAGCGCCGCTCCCGCTGGCACCATCGGATAAACATTTGCCTCCGGCGCGCAATCGAAAACTAACAACTCCGGCTCCGAAGATCGCAAAAATTTCTCCAGTGCATCCGCCGTTTCCGAAGTCACCGGATACTCGCGCATCACGTCTTCTTTTATGCGGACCGCATTAATCCGATATGCTTTCGAAATTTCCACGAAATCGGGATTGTCGCTCAAGTCCGTCTCAGCATAATTCCGCTGATAAAAAAGCTGCTGCCATTGGCGAACCATGCCGAGATATTTGTTGTCGATGATCACCATCTTGATCGGCAGGTTCAGCCGTCGAACCGTGGCGAGCTCCTGAATGTTCATTTGGAAGCCGCCATCGCCGGAAACGCAGAGCACCGTCGCATCAGGCTTCGAAAGCTGAACCCCCACCGCTGCCGGCAAAGCAAATCCCATCGATCCCAGTCCGCCTGAAGTGATAAATCCTCGCGGTGAATCAGAACAATAGCGTTGCGCCGCCCACATCTGGTGCTGGCCCACGTCGGCAAGGATGACGCTGTTCTTAGGAGCGCGGCCGAAGAGTTCGTCGAGAAAACGGATTGTCGGTTGCGACAAACCGCGCGGGTCAAGCTCAGCACGATCTTCACCGCAAGCGACTGAGCGCCATCCACTCCAATCCGGTAACTTTGCTCCACGAACCTTCTTCGCGAACGCCGGAATCGTCTGCGCCAGATCGCCAATGATCGGCAATTCGCACTGCCGCACCCGATCAAGCTGCCCTGGGTCAATTTCAAAATGAACGATCTTCGAATTCGGCGCAAATCTTGAAGGATCGCCGGTCACGCGGTCATCCAGCCGCGCGCCGAAAACCAGCAGCAGGTCGTTTTCGTGCAGGGCCATGTTTGCCGCACGCGTACCGTGCATTCCAACCATTCCGAGATAATAAGGAGCTTCCGGCGAAACCGCGCCCAGCCCATGAACCGTCGCGAATGTCGGAACGTTCAGTTCATCAAGCAGCACACGAAGTTCGTTAATTGCGCCTGACAGCTTCGCGCCTGCCCCGACCAGAGCAACCGGCTTCTGCGCAGTCTGCAACAACTTGATGAGCCGATCGGCAAAAGTTCCATCGGCTTTTTCATCCGATTGCCGCGGCTTCGGCGTGAACTTCACCGGGCCGGAGAACTCCACCTTCGCCTTCAGAAAGTCAGTCGGGATGTCGATCACCACCGGCCCAGGCCGCCCTTCACGTGCCCAGTAAAACCCTTCGGCGATCACGGCAGGAATTTCGTCGATCGAGCGGACCAATCGGCTCCATTTCGTGAGCGAAAGCGTCAGACCGAAGACATCAGTTTCTTGGAAAGCGTCTGTGCCAATCAAAGCACTGCGGACCTGGCCGGTGATGCAGACCAGCGGACACGAATCCATTTTCGCGTCCGCGATTCCGGTTACAAGATTCGTTGCCCCAGGACCGCTGGTTGCGATCGCAACTCCAACTTGTCCCGTCGCGCGCGCGTGCCCTTCAGCGGCAAAAATCGCGCCCTGCTCATGTCGCGTAAGAATGTGACGAATGCCGCTTCCATCGAGGGCATCGTACAACGGCATAATCGCGCCACCAGGATAACCGAACACCAACTCGACGCCTTCGGCGCGCAAACACTTCAAGAAAATTTCAGCGCCCTTAAGCATTGACGACCTTCTTCTGAGCTGGTTCAGCTTTTTGCGCCTGCTTGCCGGAATCTTTTTGCAGCCATGACATCATTCCGCGAAGGTTCGCGCCGACCTCTTCCACCTGAAGCTTCTTCTCCGCCTCGCGCAGGGCGTTGAACTTCTTCACGCCGGTCTTGTTTTCGTTGATCCACTCCCGCGCGAACTCGCCGCTTTGGATCTCGGCAAGAATTTTCTTCATCGTGGCTCGGGTCTCATCGCCCACAATTCTCGGTCCCCGCGTCAAATCGCCATATTCAGCGGTGTTCGAAATTGAATAGCGCATCCGCGCCAGCCCGCCTTCGTAGATCAAGTCCACGATCAGCTTCACTTCGTGGATGCACTCAAAATACGCAATCTCCGGTTGATAACCCGCTTCAATCAGCGTCTCAAATCCCTTCTTCATCAGCGACGTCAGCCCACCGCAAAGCACCGCCTGCTCTCCGAACAGATCGCTTTCCGTCTCTTCTTTGAACGTGGTCTGCAAAACCCCCGCGCGGGTCGAGCCAATTCCATACGCATAAGCCAGCGCCAGTTCGTGCGCCCGCCCGCTCGCATCCTGCTGAATCGCAATCAATGACGGCACACCTCGCCCTTCGGCATAAACTCGGCGCAGCAAGTGGCCGGGACTCTTCGGCGCAATCATGACAACGTCAACGTCTGAAGGAGGCACGATGGTTTTGAAATGAATGCTAAAACCGTGCGAAAAACCGAGCACCTTGCCCTTGGTCAGGCCGGGCTTGATCGCCGACTCGTAAAAGTCCGCCTGCGTCTCATCCGGAGTCAGAATCTGGATCCAATCGGCCTTCTTCGCCGCCTCAGCTGGCGGAAGAACGGTAAAGCCATCGGCTTGGGCTTGTTTGGCGCTGCCGCGGCTCGGGTCAAGGCCGATAATTACGTTGTAGCCGCTGTCGCGAAGGTTTTGCGCCTGCGCGTGTCCCTGACTGCCATAGCCAAAAACGGCGATAGTCTTACCCTTCAGGGCTTGGGGATTGGCGTCGCGCTCGTAGAAAATAGTGGCCACAGTTTGCTCCTGAGAGTGATCCGGTTAATGAGTCCGGGTAATGTGCATACCGACCGGTCGGTCGGTACTCAAAATGCTAGGTTTTCCCCGGACAAAAGTCAAGAGGGAAGTTAGGGCTTCCTCTCTGTCCCTTCTTCTGCTGCGTCATCCCGAAACTCGGCGTTTTTACCGGCGAGTGAGTGATCTTGCGTGTAACTTCACCGCCGCCAATTCCGCATGTTGCTTTGGATCGGCATTCTCGAGAAATACTCGTTACAGTTGAACCACCGAAAGTCCTGGAATACGGCCAAAGTCACGCAGATTCCCCGTTCCCACTCCGAATCCGAGTTCGAGGGCGGTCACGCCGATCAATAGATCCGACAGCGCAACTCGAACGCCTTTTGCGTGAGCCTCTCCATCAATGAGCCCTGCCCGAAATGCAATCGTCGCTGTAACCGGATAGATGGGCACCGCAGATGCGATCTCCTGAATAAATCGCAATCGTTTCTCTTTTCGTTGCGATGTCTCTGCGCGTGCGGTACCATGCGCTAGTTCCACGACTGTGATGGCGGAAATTCCTACCTCGATATCTCCCTGCGAGCGAGCTATCTCAGCGAGGGCCGCATAAACAGTGCGCCCCTGACGCTCGGTCGCGACCAGAACACTGGAATCGAGAATTAATCCCATGCTGGAGGCTTCAGCGGTTCGCGATGCGTGCCGACAGCAGTCTCAATGTCCGCCGCAAAATCCGGATCAGCATCTGCTTGGGGATCGTTCGGCAAAAGCGCCAGGCACTCCGATATTTTGCGTTTCAGATTCTCGGCAGAGTAGTCTCCTGACCCAGATGTCAACGATGACGCCGACATCAAATTGCCGAATACAAGAAACCCCAATTCGTCTCCCAGTCGCTTGGCTTCCGCTGGATTTTCTGGAGCGCGGAACTTCCGAGCAAGTTCGAAGAAAGCTTTCTCTTTTTGCTTGTTGGCTTCTATTCCCAACTCAATGAGTTCGACCAGAACGCGATTGTCGCTCAGGCGTCGCCGGTTAGCGATCGCATCCACCTGTCTTGCAACCCGTCCTGGCAAGGTCACACTGCGACGAACCTGTTTAGTTGCCATAGCATCATTTTACACCATTCTGGTGCAAATTGGTTAGAGGGCGTTTCCTGCCGTTTGACAGCCGTGAAGAGCCCCTGTTTCGCCGAAACCCGAGCGAAGCCGAAGAGGCAGTCGAAGCCCTTGGGGGTAGCCTCATTTTTGGTGGTATAGGAACGAATTGGCGGGCCAATGTCCCCGGGCGAAAATTCACTCCGTGTTTTCGAAGATGGTCAGGTGCTCGAGTAATTCTTTGATACGCCGACGGCGAGAGTGCAGGAGTTCTTGTTGCTCTTGCGTCATCACTTGAGATGCGGCCGCCTTTAGAGCGTCATCCTGTTCGCAAGTAAGCCGTTTGATTTCTTCTTTAATGCGACGCACAAAAAGCGGGGAGTCTGACGAGCTATTCCAGGTGGTCATTACGACTCAGCCGCAATTGTATGTGTCTCAATTCCAGCAACCATGCGCCAACAAACGCCATTAGCCCACCAATGGGCAGGGATCGGGTGTTCACGTGACGGGCGGCCGAATTGCGCCCCATGTTGGGGCGCAATTCACGTTCCGGCTGCCTGCTTTTTTGTCTCGACGGCGGTTGCCGAGGCTGTTTCATTAGGCATCGGGTTCATAAGTTTCCATGCTTCGCGGTAATGATCGTATGGGGACCTTTTGGATCCCGGCAGAATGCAGATGGCTTGTCTGCCCGCGATAAAGTTGGCAGGGAAGACATACCAGATGTCGTCTGGATGAACGTATGCCACCAGAAAATCAATTTCGGCTGCGGAATATGGTGTCTGCGTTCCTTGGCCGTTACCTCCTGAAGTCTTGACGCGATAGTGATGCCTTCGCGCGGATTTCCTCCAGGCTGACTTGACCTGAATACGCCAGCAGATGTTGTGAACACGCGCGATAAAGTCATATCTTTCGCCCTCGCTGCAGGGCTTGGCGATCGGCAATCCGAGGCTTGCGGCTTTGCGCATAAAGGCGACTTCGGCAAGTTGTCCTCGTTGGCGGTTAGTGAGTTTCGCTGGGTCGCTGGTTTCGTTGAAAAAGAATGGTTCGGGCAAAATGGACCCCAAAACACGAAGAGCGCGGCTTTGGGCCGCGCTCTCTAGATTATCTGATTGCTATATTCAGAATAGCAGATTTAGCAAGGAAGTGTGACACGGTTTGGAAATTTATATTTGGGGTTGAATGAGGTACTTAGCAGAAATTCGGGTCGAAGGGGGCATTGACAAGAATTTTCCACAGCTGACGTGCAATAGGCGTTGAATGGAACTGATTCAATGTGTTTTCCGACACTCGGTACCCACAAGAATGGGAAGGGCACGGCTTCAGCCGTGCCGATAATAGCCTCCAACAGAATGAAGCGCGATGAAGGAGCAGTTCCCCAATCGCGCTTCCCTCAGCGGCTAAAGCCGATTTCTGATGTCTGTCCTTCGGCACGAGTGAACTCGTGCCCTTCCCGTTGGTGGTAGTGCAAAGGGGGCCTTGTGAACGGCACGAACGGAAAGGCACGGCTTCAGCCGTGCCGAAATAGCTCCCAAGAGAATGAAGCGCGACGAAAGGAGCAGTTCCCTGATCGCGCTTCCCTCAGCGGCTAAAGCCGATTTTTGGTGGCCGCCTTTTGGCACGAGTGAACTCGTGCCCTTCCCGTTCATGGTGAAACCCATCCTTTGAAAATCGCAGAAGACGGGCCAGTTCCCGCTGCTGCTCACTTTGTTCGCGCTTGCAGGGTGTTCAAGCCGTGTGCGGCACGAGTGAACTCGTGACCTTCCCGTTCGTGGTAATAGTCGGAGAACCCATTTTGTGATTCCCACCCTTCGAAAAGCGCGAAGGGTGGGGCAGCCTCAGTTGAGGTGATGCAAAAGGGTGGGCCAGCCCGCGGCACGGCTTGAGCCATGCAGAATGCGCGTTTCCCCCAGCTCTGTCATCCCGAGCGCAGTCGAGGGACCTCGCGTTTGCCAACGACCCCACAGGCCTGGACAAGAATTCCCCCGCGTGTGGTCGAGGCGGGTTGGCCCATCCTTTAAACGTCTGCACCGGGCCCGCATATCACTTCGAAGCACCCTTCTCTAAACGTAAGTAGATGTTCCGATTTCGTAACAATTTTTTTTATTTGTTCGGAACTCACACATATCGTGTGACGATATTCACGAACCAGCTGACATTTTCCTCTAATGCGAGCACTCGTCGTTACAACTGATACCCAATTGTTGAACACCTTCGAAGCTGTTTCGCATGAATTAGGCATCGAATCGCACCCAAGCAGCGATGTGCGCGCCCTCTCAGAGTTGTTGGCCAATGTTAAATATGCTGGTGTGGTTTTGGATTTTGACACGATCGACAGCGCGGTCACGGCCGCTGCTTGTATCCGAAGTAATCGCGCGAATCCTAACGCTGTAATTTTTGCTGTCGCCAGCAACGCCGCCCGTCGCGATCAGGCGCTTCTGCAGGGAGCGCATTTTGTCCTGAACCGTCCGATACATGCATCTGAAATCCGGCAAACCCTAAACACAGCTTACGACTTGATGTTCAAGGAACGTCGCCGCTATTTTCGCTGTGCCGCCGAATTGCCGGTCACGTTGTTTCAAGCCGGCGGCAAATCGCAGTGCTCTAGCATCAATGTGAGCAGTGACGGTATGGGCATCAACAGTCCCGTTCCGCTTCGCCTCGGTCAATCGCTGGAAATCACGTTTGTTCTTTCGGATGGATTTGAAATCCATGCCACAGGGATCGTCATCTGGGACGATAAGCACGGAAAGAGTGGCCTCAAGTTTAATTGCCACCACCCTGAAATGCGCCACAGACTCGATTCCTGGCTGGACTCTCAATTCGGTGAGGAAAGCAAAAAAAAACTTAAGAGCTGAGAGGATCATTGCCTCATGACAGTGTGGACGGACCTTGGAATTTGCTTATTTGGCATGGGCCTTGGCGCAATTGTCACCAGAATGTTTTTCGAAGACCAAATTAGAGAGCTCAAGGACGCGATCAGTTCTCTCGACCAATGGGATCTGGAGATATCGAGGAAAAGCCCTGATTGAAAGCGACACTAATTTGGGAGGCTTCGAGGTTTTTTGCCGCTCGGGAATGCACAGTACATGAAGACCATATTGCTGGTGGAAGACAGTCGCTTGCACAGAACGGTCATTGAAAGAGATTTGACGAGAGCTGGCTATCGTGTGGTGACTGCCGCCGATGGCGAACATGGCCTACGCTGCGCTCAGCAGCAGCTCCCCGATCTGATATTGCTTGACATGCTGCTTCCAAAGATCACAGGCCTGGATGTGCTGCGGGCCCTGAAAAATGATGACCTCACCAGCGCGGTTCCAATAATTGCATTGACAGGTCTCTCTAAGGGGAATGCAGAACGACTCAGAAAAAACGGCGTCGCGGCTTTTCTTGAAAAAACAGATCAGACCTTGCAAGGCGGTTCTGCGCGTCTCATCCAATTGATTGCAGACGTGATCAGCCAGAATGGACAGCCCAATAAAGACCAATAAAGCCCGAGCGGGCGGGTTGGCGGACCGACCCACGCTTGCATCACCCACAACCGAGGCTTAAGGTCTAGGTATCGTGCGCTAAGAGCGCGTGTGTCTTCTTCTCCCGCAACGCGGCTTCAAGGGCCGCTCTTCCTCGTTGAAGGCATCCGCCCTAGATGGCAGTCTTCTTTGTGTTTTATCCGGCGTCCGCAATGCGATGGAAGCGAGCACTTTTCGCGGCTAACTTTTCCGCCAGTAAAGCTACGAGTTCGTTTGGTGCTACAGGCTTGGAGATGTAATCGTCGATACCGAGCTGGCTGCCTTCCGCGCCGCTTTCGACATCGCCGTATCCAGTGAGGATTACTGTCAGGCAAGCGGGGTTGGAGGCTTGCATGGCTCGAACAACACGATAGCCATCGCTGTTGCTTTCGATGTTCAAATCGGAAAGCAGAATGTCGAATTCCTGTTGCCGAATTTTCTCCAAAGCTTCTTCGAGCGTCGCGGCAAGGGTTACGTTGAACCCGTAACGAGGCAGAATTAAGGAGAGCGTTTCCCGGATGGCGGGTTCGTCGTCAACAAACAGAAGACGTTTTCGATTCATTGTGCCTCAGTACCCAATGCCTACGCCCTAAATGCGAACGTAAGGTGCTGTCATGGTAAGGAGCTGCCATCCCAGAGTTCGATACGGTACATGCTGTATGGCGACGTTACTAAAGGGAGTGCGGTGAAAGTACCACCGTTGCTTTTGTCGGAATCGGAAGGTGTGTCGGCTAATTCGGCTTAGCCTTGGTTATTGCATACTCGATTTTGGAGAATGCGGAACCGGGAACTGTGACCGTTTCGCCGGATTCGAGCCTCACCTTGAATTGCGTCAGATCAATCGAATGCTGAAGGTCTTGAGCGATGGCGGGTGCGACAATCTCCTCGATGACGCCGCGGACCTCGCCAAGCTCTTTAAGTGTGACGATGACTTTGATCCTTAAAAGTTCAGTCAACCTTGTCATGAGCGTTGCTTGCTTGTTGAGCTGAGTTTGCGCCATTGACAGCCCGCTTCTTAAACCTCAGCGTACAAAAATGCGATGGCGAATTCTCTGCACGAACACCGTCCCGCGGGATTCTCGGTGAGGATTCCTCTATGCGACGCGCCAAGGGCAAGCAGGCACGAGGTCTTTCGACTCCGTGACTGAACGCGCAAGCGCGTCCATTCACTCCGCTCAAGATGACAGAGTTGGGAAACTGTGCGACGTAGATGTCGTCCGCGAATTCGTTTGTGGTGGTACAGATATGTCTTGTATTAGTCTGGAAACTGATTGGTGAGTTCCGGGGTTCGAAGAAGGCGCAGGAGTGCGCCAGCCTTCCATATCTTGTCATCACCAGATCTGGAGCCTGGCAGGAGGCAATTGTGGAAACTGCGATCGGAGTATTTTCCTCGCGCCATGGCGCGGAGAAAGCCGTAAAGCAGTTGCGGCAACAGGGAATTCCTGAAGAAGCGATCGTCTTCTTAACCTGGTCGGAAAGTGAAGCGAAAGTCGTCGCGAGGCGATTGGCCGGAGGAGCCGCTGACGCGTCCGTCGCGATTGCCGAGTTTCTGCTTCCGGGCATGGGAACGGTTTTCGCGCTGGGATTCGGCAAAGTCACACTCTTGCGACTGGCGGCGGTGCGGGCGGCTTCGGCCGTAGGCCTGCATGTGATGGACATGCATCCAATGAACAAAGAGAAGAGTCCGGGAGCGATCGCCGATGTAACCGCCGATGCAACGTCCGATGTAGGCTCCGAAGTGACCTCTGACGAAAAATCCAAATATGCCGCCTTCTTCCGCCTAGTTTTGAAAGAGGGCCGGTCGCTCGTCGTGGTTCGCACCGAGTCAAGAGAACTGGTGGCGTCGGCTTGCGTCGTATTGGACCGATTAAGTCTTGGACTGGAGGAAAGGACCTCCTCTGAGTTGCGAATTACAAGCCGAGTGGTTGGGGAAGCGGTGGTCATAGACATGAGCGGCAGAATCACCGTGGGTGAAGGGAATCTTTTACTTCGTGAGATGGTCGAGAATGTGGCGGAAAGCGGCAAGAAGAATATTGTTCTCAACCTCGGCGAGGTCACCTATATGGACAGCTCCGGACTGGGCGAACTCGTAAAGACTCATACCACAATCCGCAACATAGAGGGCGAAGTGAAACTTGTGAACCTGAGCAAACGGGTTGCGGAATTGCTTCAGATGACAAAGTTATCGTCAGTATTCGACATCTACGAAGACGAGGCCAGCGCGATCGGCTCATTTGGACGGCAGTCATTGAGACAAGCTACGGCGTGAGATTCAGGTCCGCTTTGCTCAGGATGAACAGGGTAAGAGGCAATCCGTGATGCACCGCTAAAACGCCGCTCCACCCAAAGTCAAAATCCCCGCCCTGTCGCAAAGAACGCGACAAGGACGGGGCAGCCGGGATATCTTGTGATTCACACTTTGCCGGACAGGAATGTCTGAGTCAGACGGCAAACGTCAGGTTTGCCGCAGCGCTGTCTTGGCGATGACGAGAAGAAGCAAGCTCACCCCGATCAAGCTCAGCATTACGTGGTGATACAGGTCATTGCTCGCGGTGCGTGGACCGCGGCCATGGGCAAGAGCGACCATTCCCAGACAGACGCCGGCGGCCGCGATCAGGTTTGAAATAAGCGGCGCGGACCAGCCGAGAAGTGGACGTCCGAGGACGATTGCGGCTCCCCAGGTCAGCGAAATTCCGCAGATTATCTCGACGATTGCGGCGGGAAGAATATGAGGCTCGTGAAGAGGGCCGAGTCTCACTCCCACGTGCTGAATCGCGCCGAAGAAAAACAGCGCCGCGTTGGCCAGCATGAGAATTCCGAGGGCGGTTTTCATTTTCAACTCCTTACTGCTTGGAAGTGTCCGAGCAGATTTGCGCCTCACATTTGAGAAGACAAGGGATTCGTGGCTCGTGATTCGTGATCCGTGACTCGTGGTTCGCGAATCGCAATATCTCGCTGACCGCCGGCTGGTTTGAAGCGAAGGGCAAAAGCTATACCAATGATCGAAGCAATCGTGAGCGCCACAAGTGAAGGTACAAGCGTCGGGGTGGTTGACATCAGGAAGACAATTCCGACGGCGAGGCCTGCGCGAAATCCATAGGAGACGGCCAGCGCATTTCCTCGCGCGATTCCGACGAGAGGCTCGAAGGCGCTGTTTTCTTGTGCGGCTTTTCGCAGTCGCGACATTTTCCTTGCAGTCATAACTCCGCCGATGATGGCGATGAGCAACGTGGCTCCGAGCGCCAGCGGAACCCATGCCGCGCGAATGTGCAGTTGGTCGGCGAGATAAATTCCGCCCAGCAGAATGCCGAGAAATGCCGGGCCATAAATCGCACCCAGCCGGCTCGAACTGCGGACTGACTGCCGCAATTGTTCGATGTTTTGAGCGGATCGTATGCGGGCGAGAATTGCTCCTTCGAGAGTGATTGCAACGAATAAAGCCATCGCTGAAACTACGTGGATGAAGAGGACTGCGGAGAACGCGGTCACGGTGAACCTCCTTTAGCAATATATTTATACATATTGTATGATTAAATATGCAAGCTAAATATGTCCCCTCGTTCCTACAACTTAGAAAAGCGTAAGGCTTCGACTGACGAAACCAGGACCCGAATTCTGGAAGCTGCTCGCAAGCTGCTAGCGGATGAAGCTAGCCCAGCCGACCTGAGCATGGAAGCGGTTGCACGTGCGGCAGATGTTTCGCGGCTCACAATCTATTACCAATTCGAGTCGAGGCCGGGTTTGCTCGAAGCGATCTACGACTACATGGCAAGCCGCGGAAATATGCGCCAGGTGGCGGGCATATTTCAGGAGCCTGATCCGGAGAAGGCGCTGGAGAAAATGGTGAAGACGTTCGTGGAATTCTGGGCTTCCGATCCACTTGTAATTCGTCGTGTCCGAGGAATGGCCGCTCTGGACGCAGAGGTCGCAGCGGGTATGCAGGCTCGCGATTCGCGGCGACGGCGCGTAGCGGGTGAAATTTTGAGGCGATTGCACCTGCATCAGCTCGAGCCGGAGAAGATCGAACAGCAGAAGTTAGCGGCGGATGTTTTGGCAACGCTAACAAGTTTCGAAACCTACGATGCGCTGGCGAGGGCGGGGCATGGCGATCAGGCGATCGTGGATCTTGTGATCAAGTTGTCTCGCGCCGCGATTGCTGGAGCAGAAAATTAGCCAACCTGTCGCTCGGCGATGCCTCGCGGTTCATTCATTTCTGTGTCTTCCCACGACTTACGTCGTGGGCTATTTACATGCCGTCCCTTCGGGACTGGCGTTCGGGCACATCAGCGTTAACGCTGCATCAAAAGCGCGGAGACGCGACTTCAAAAGGCCCGCCCCTTCGACTTCGCTCAGGGCAGGCTCTGTCTCGCAAGGGCGGCGAGACAAGGACGGGGCACCCTAGAATTTCGGGTAGTTAGAATTCGGACGAAGCGGTCGCCCATGCCACACAGATCAGCTTCGAAGTTGATATATTGACCTCCGTGCCTCGTGAAGCCACGACCGATTCTCGTCAGGAAATCTTGCGTACGGCTGCACGCTTGTTTCAGCAGCAGGGATATGACGCCACATCGATGAACGATGTTGCCGCCGCGCTGAAGCTCAGCAAGGGCGGCCTCTATCATCACTTTCAAAGTAAAGATGAAATTCTTTTCAATCTGATGTCGCATGCCATGGACATCACGGAAGAACGTGTGATCGCTCCCGCCAAGCAGATTCCCGACCCTGAAGAGCGCCTGCGCACGGTAATTCAGCGGCATATTGCGGTTGTGCTCAGCGAGCGCGAGCGAGAAATTACGGTCATGCTTCATGAAAATCATCCGCTTCCGCCTGGGTTGCGGAAGCGGATCAATGCACGAAAAAAGGACTACGTACACTTCATCGAAAACCTGGTGGCGGAGGTGCAGCGGGCGCGGGGATCGAAGGGCGCAGTCACACCCAGGGCAGCGGCATTTGCCCTGCTGGGAATGATTAATTGGATTTACCAGTGGTATCGGCCAGAGGGGAGCCTGCACGAGGAAGACATCGCCCAGCAGTACACAGAAATTTTCTTTCAAGGTGCGTTCGCGTGAGCGAGGTTTTCCGAATCTCCGACCAGCTTGCGCGTGTCTCAGACACGCGGCGATATCTCGAGTTTCTTCGCGTTCCGGCCATGAGCGCTGGCGTTTATGTTTTGCAAGTTGGCGAAATAGACGGACAAAAGCCGCACGACGAAGATGAAATTTATTACGTGATTCGCGGTCGCGCGAAGATGAAGCTGGGCAGGGAAGAGCGCGAGGTGCGCGCGGGCGGTGTGATTTTTGTGGAGAAGGCTTTAGAGCACAAGTTCTTCGATATAGCCGAAGAACTTGTGCTGTTGGTAGTTTTTGCTCCGGCTGAGAGTGGGTGATGGTTTGCTTGTTGCTCGGTCTATATGGTCCGTTGATGCAGGGGCACCATGGACGATGATTAGCTGACCACGAGCTACGAGCTACGAGCTACGAGCCACCAACCACGAGCCGCGGTGGCCACGCGTTTGGGCCCAACAGAAAAGCAGATTCCTCGCTTGACGCTTCGCTAGCGCTTCGGAATGACAAGGGGTGAGGGGATGTGGTGCATGGGCTATGGAGCTCGTTTGCTCTAAAGAGAAAAGCAGATTCCTCGCTCGACGCTCCGCTAGCGCTTCGGAATGACAGGAGTGAAGGGGATGTGGTGCAGGGGCTATGGAGCTCGTTTGCTCTAAGAGAAAAGCAGATTCCTCGCTTGACGCTCCGCTAGCGCTTCGGAATGACAGGGGTGAGCGGATGTGGTGCATGGGCTTTGGAGCTCGTTTGCTCTAAGAGAAAAGCAGATTCCTCGCTTGACGCTTCGCTGGCGCTTCGGAACGACAGGGGTGAGGGATGTGGTGCATGGGCTATGGAGCTCGTTTGCTCTAAGAGAAAAGCAGGCACGATGATTAAATGACCACGAGCCACGAGCCACGAATCACGAGCCACGAAGTTTACCTCGTCGGGGCTGGCGGCATGGCGTAATAACCCTCTTTAGCGGTCACATCCACACATGGCCGGACAGAAGAGCGGCGGCAGCTGGGCCGATCGACTAACACTTCAATATCGTTATGTTGTCCAACCAGCGGCTCGTGGGTAATGTAACCGAGCGTGTATTGGTTGCGAGCGTCGCCGAGTAGTTGCGAATAGGCGTCTTCGAGCCCGGTGCGGGTCAGTTCGTTCAGCACTTCTCCGCCAGTAGCGCTGGCGTATTTCGGCAAGATATCGCTATAGCCAAAGCGCGGAAGGTGCAGCCGTTCGATCTTGTTGTATCCCGGAATGGCACTGCCGCCGACGCCGATTGCATAAACCATAATGTTATTGCTGAGCAGCACCTTGAGCACGTCACGATAGCTGGCGTTGCTGCGGTATTCGCGGCCGTCGCTGATGATGAAAATTACTTTGCGGCGGGCAGGGTCGCGTTTGGATAAATCGAGCGCGGCCCGCAACACGGCGTCATTCAAGACATGCGATTCCTGCGCCGGTGTGTTCACCACCGGAGTATTGGCTTGCACTGGCACATTGTTGATCACCGGCCCCTGCGGACCGAATGGGCCGTCAACCACGGGCGGGCCGTTGTGGGTGCCGGTTGCGCTCGCGAGCTGAGTCAATGCATCAGAAAGCCTCTGGCCGGCTGCTGTCCAACTCGAGAGCTGGCTCACGGCGTTGCTATAGCTGTAAATCGAAACCTCATCGAAGGGGCTGAAAACTCCTTCGAGCGCGGAGAAGGTGTGATTCACTTTTTGCACATCGACGTCTTTCATGCCGAGGTCGAAAATTACCGCTGCAGAGAGGGCAAATGGATCTTTGGTGAAAAAGTTTAGAGGTTGTTTCTTGCCGTTTTCGCGAACAGCGAAGTCTGTGGGCATCAGGTCATTCACCAGGTGACCGGATTCGTCTTTTACAGTCACAGGAACAATGACTTGGTTAACATTGCTCCGAATCTTGAAAAATTGGTCCTGATCATCGTTGCTGGCAGCGGTGGCTCCGCCCTGGGGCACGGTTTTTATATTTAGCGGCGGATGCGGGCCGGCAGGCTCCTGATCCGGAGAAGACTGATCATCGCGCGGCGGGGGCTGATTGGCGGCGGGCTGCTGGGGCGCCGCTGGAGGCGGCTGCTGTTCGGAGCCAGGAGTCTGGGGCAAGTTCGGAACCGGAGCTGCGGGAGGCTGCACAGCGGATGGTGCATCGGGAATCGTTTGGTCCTGCTGCTGATTTGTTGTGGTGTTCCCGGCAGTACCGCTCGTTTGTTGCCTGGCAAAACTTGGGCAGGCCAAAATTAACCCGAGTGTCAGCGCCTGCAATAAAGAAGGTTTCAGCAACGAATCCCCCGTCGGAAGTTCTTTCTATGGGATGCCTGAGCGGGCAGGTTTGGTGCATCTAACTGCAAAGAAGCAGTAGACTACCAGAAACTACAGGAATTCCCTCTATGCGGTTTTTCTTTCGCCTGCGGCTCATTTGCGTCGAGTTGTCTCTTTTTATGCTGCTGATCGCGCCTATTGCCTTGTTGGCTCAGGACGTACAAATGGTCCCCGATCAGCAGGACAAAGCAGCCGCTGATAAAGCGCAGTCAAAGAAAGATGATGATGACGAGCAGCCGGTTACGACTTTTAAAGCAAATACCAATGTCGTTCAGCTCTTCTTCAATGTGAAAGACAAGAAGGGCGGACTGATTCCCAACCTCTCGAAGGACAACTTCGAGGTCCTGGAAGATAGGAAGCCGCAAACCATCAAGTATTTCTCCGCCGAATCGCAGCTGCCTCTGACTTTGGGGATCCTCATCGACTCGAGCGCCAGTCAGGAGCGGGTGCTCGATATGGAAAAGCAAGTTGGCGGCGCTTTTCTGGGCGAGATTATCCGAGAGAAAGACATGGCGTTCGTGATTGATTTCAATATTGGCGTCAGTCTGCTTCAGGATTTCACCAGCAATGTTCGGCGGTTAAAGACCGCACTGTATAGCGTGAAGATCAATAGCGGTGGGCAGGCGGCTGTGCCCGGCATACCTGGCGCCGGCGGAGGACCGGTTCCGACGGTGGGGCAACCGAAAGGTACGCTGCTTTACGATGCGGTTTATCTCGCGTCCCACGATGAGATGGCGCAGCAGGTCGATCGCAAGGCGATGATTCTTCTCACGGACGGTGAAGACCAGGGCAGCCAGTACAGGATTCAGGATGCGATTGAAGCTGCGCAGAAGTCTGACACCATTGTTTATGTGCTGCTTTGTGCCGACCGCGGATTTTACGGGTTCGGCGGATACGGTGGCGACAGCGAAATGCGAAAGCTCACGAATGAAACTGGCGGCCGTGTCATCGAGGTAGGCAACAAGACAGACAAACTGAAGGCGGCTTTTGATCAGATTTCGCAGGAGCTGCGCAGCCAATACAACATCGGTTACGTTCCGAGCAATCCAGTGAAGAACGGCGGCTTTCGGCGCGTGGAGATTCACTCGAAAGACGGCTACAAAATTCAAGCGCGCAGCGGGTATTTTGCCGTGCCGGAGAAAGAATAGCTAGCCGTTCAAAGCTTTCAGCTATCAGCCTTCAGGAAAACAGAAGTAGCCTCAGCCTTCCTCCGTTTGCGTGCCGTCGGCTTTCCTTTTTTGGTAGCGTTCCATCTTTCAGTAAGATACTCATTCAGATGGAGCCTTCGATTCCAACCTCGAAAAATGCGGGAAATCCGCCGGAATCAGAGATAGCCTCGGCTACCACTCACTCGGGGCATCTCTCACTCGAAGGCATTCACAGCAGCGTCGAGGTCCCAGATTACAAAGCGGGGTTTTGGCAGCAGTGGCGTGCGTTCATTGGGCCGGCGATTCTGGTCAGTGTCGGGTATATGGATCCGGGAAACTGGGGCACGGATCTGGCCGGCGGCGCGCAGTTCAAGTATGGATTGCTGTGGGTGGTTGCCCTTGCGAGCGTGATGGCGATTTTTATGCAGGTGATCGCCGCAAAGCTTGGCGTGGTAACGGGAAAAGACCTGGCACAGTGCTGCCGAGACTGGTATCCGCGCTGGACGCGTTGGCCGAACTGGCTGTTTTGTGAAATCGCGATTGGGGCTTGCGATTTGGCGGAAGTGCTGGGGAGTGCCGTCGCCATTAACTTGATGTTTCACATTCCGCTGCTGTGGGCGGTGATCATCACCGGAATTGACGTCTTGCTGCTCCTGGCTCTGCAGCGATACGGAATGCGAACGATCGAAGCTGTGGTCGTCATTCTGATCGCGACCATCGCAGCGTGTTACTTCATCGAAATTTTTGTTCTGCCGCAGACGCGCCCCGATTTCCTCGAGATGGGACGCGCTTTAGTAAGCCCGAATTTCCGCCGGGCCGGGATGATTTACATTGCCATCGGAATTATTGGCGCGACGGTGATGCCGCACAATCTCTATCTGCACTCTGCATTGGTGCAAAGCCGGAAATTGCAGAAGGATGAAGAGTCGATCCGCAGAGCGATCCGGTTCAATGTGATCGACTCGAGTACTGCATTGAGCGTTGCGTTCCTGGTGAATGCGGCGATTCTTATTTTGGCGGCGCTAGTGTTCTATGGAAAAACCAATGTGGTAGCGGCCGGCGGGCACGTTGTCAGTTTTAGCTCTGATAGCGACTGGATTCGCATTGCGTATCTGACTCTAGCGCCGCTGATGGGCACTGCCCTGGCAAGCACCTTATTTGTGGTTGCATTGTTGGCGAGCGGCCAGAGCAGCACGATCACAGGGACGCTTGCCGGGCAGGTCGTGATGGAAGGCTTCATGCATTGGCGGATTCAGCCGTGGTTGCGGCGGCTGATTACGCGAGCGTTGGCAATCGTTCCGGCGGTGCTGATCATCGGCATCCGTGGCGATGCCAGCGTGAACGATCTGCTTACGTTGAGTCAGGTGGTGCTGGCGCTGCAGTTGCCGTTTGCAATGTTTCCGCTGCTGCATTTCACCAGCTCGCGGCAGAAAATGGGCGTCTGGAAAAATGGCTGGTTTCTGCTGGCTGCAGGGTGGGGAAGCGCGACATTAATCACTGCGCTCGACTTGTGGGGATTGCCGGACTCGCTGCGCTCGGCATGGCACGCGATCGTCGGCGGATAGAGGTCGCAGAATGTATAAAACGATTCTTGTCACCGTCGATGGCACGCCGACCGATCGGGCGATTCTCGATCACGTAAAGCAGCTCGCCAAAATGGCTGAGAGTCGAGTGGTTTTGTTGCACGTGGCGGATGGCTGGGCGGCGCGTACATATGGCAAAGATGCGGTGAGCCGGGAGATTTCAGAAGATACGGATTACTTAAAGAAAGTGCGTGCAGAATTCGAGGCCTCTGGAATCGCTGCCGACGCGGAACTGGCTTATGGCGATCCTGCCAAGGAAATTGTGCGCTGGGTCAAGCAGAAAGGGTGTGATCTGGTTGCGATGAGCACCCACGGGCACCGCTTTTTTGCGGATCTTTTTCTCGGTACTACGGCAAATCGAGTACAGCACAACATCAGCGTGCCAGTGCTGCTGTTGAGGGCGAAATAATGGCGCGGTTTTTCTGGCTGACAGCGCTAGCGGTCATCAGCACTGCATTGGCGGTCACGGCGCAGGCAGGCCTTCCCGGTAATGACGGGACACCGCCTGCGAATCCCGGCCGACCGACGGTCTCGACACCAGCTATGCTGACACCCGCGGGATATCTTCAGTTTGAGACGGGCTTTCTGACCGCGTGGCAGTCGCCGGAGTTCTCATCGCAAACTAATCTTAATGAAGTGATCAAGTTTGCTGTTTCGCGGCGGCTTGAATTGCTTGCAGGGAGCGAACCGTTCGCGCACAGCCGGGTCGCAGGCGATGGAAGCAACGCTGCTGGGGGCGTCACAATCGGCGCGCAGGCGGCCGTATACCAGGGCGAAGGTGTAAAGCCAACAATCGCACTCAGCTATTTTCGAAGCATTTATGGCGGAAACGCCGCAGATTTGGATATCGGCAGCTACAAAAATTCCGCTCTGCTGCTGGCGAGTGCCGACGTGAGCAAGTTTCATTACGACTTCAATCTATTTTTCAACGAACAAGAAGCGTTGCCAGTTCGCCGCGGTCAGCTTGGGCAGTCGCTTTCAGTTTCGCGTCCGCTGACGAGCAAGTTTGGAGTTTCGGGTGAAATTTGGCACTTCACACAGCCGTTTCTGCGGGGCAATGCCATTGGGAACTTATGGGCCCTGAGTTATACCGCGAGCAAGCTCCTGGTTTTCGACGCAGGGTTTGACCATGGTTTTACTCGCACTTCAACCCATTGGGAAGTTTTCTCCGGATTCACTTATCTGCTGCCGCACAAGATCTTTCGGTGGTGATGGTTCAGGCGGCGCAAACTGTCGCACAAACGGCTAAACTAATCAGTTGCTCTTCCCGATAAAGCAATTGATAGGAAGGCTGGTCCATGGATAGCTTTCGTTCCCGTTCTACGTTGAAAATCGGCGAGAAGGACTATGAAATTTTTCGCCTGGATGCTCTGGATAAGCAAGGCATTTCTACTGCGCACCTGCCGTTTTCGCTGCGAATTTTGCTGGAAAATCTTTTGCGCACTGAGGATGGGCGAAACGTAAAGCCGGAAGACATTCGCGCGCTGGCTTCGTGGAACAGCAGGACGAAATCGGAGAAGGAAATCGCTTTTACCCCCAGCCGTGTGCTGATGCAGGACTTCACGGGGGTTCCGGCGGTGGTTGATCTGGCGGCAATGCGCGATGCGATGAAAACGCTTGGTGGCGATCCGGGGCTAATCAATCCGCTGCAACCGGCGGAACTGGTAATTGACCACTCGGTTCAGGTTGATGAGTTCGGCAAACCCACAGCACTCGCGCTGAATGCCGAGCTGGAATTTCAACGCAACAAGGAACGGTATGCATTCCTACGCTGGGGACAAATTGCCTTCCGCAATATGGCAATTGTTCCGCCGGATACCGGCATCGTGCATCAGGTGAATCTCGAATATCTTGCACGCGTGGTGTTTGTGAACGAGGCAAACGGGAAGCGAACGGCCTATCCGGACACGCTCGTGGGAACGGATTCCCACACGACAATGATCAATGGGCTTGGGGTGCTGGGGTGGGGGGTGGGAGGAATTGAAGCGGAAGCTGCGATGCTCGGGCAGCCGGTCTCTATGCTCATTCCGCAAGTGGTCGGAGTGAAGCTCACCGGCCGATTACGGGAGGGGGCGACCGCTACGGACCTGGTGCTGACGATCACGGAGATGCTGCGTAAGCATGGTGTGGTCGGAAAATTTGTCGAGTACTTCGGGCCGGGGCTAAAAGACTTGCCCTTGGCGGACCGCGCGACGATCGGCAATATGTCGCCGGAGTATGGCGCCACCTGCGGAATTTTTCCAATTGATCGCGAAACGCTGAATTATTTGCGGCTGACGGGACGCTCCGAAGACCAGATCGCGCTGGTTGAAGCATATTGCCGCGAGCAGGGAATGTTCCACGATGAGAACACGGCTGAAGCGGAATATTCAGAGCTGTTGAGTTTGGATTTGGCGACCGTCGAGCCAAGCCTTGCCGGACCGAAGCGTCCGCAGGACCGAGTTCCCCTTTCGGCTGCGAAGCAATCATTCGATAGTGCCTTGCCATCGCTGGTGAAGCCTGGCAAAGGGCAACCGGACACAGTGGCAGGCAATGGTCATTTGAGTAACGGCAAGGTTGTCATCGCCGCGATTACCAGCTGCACGAATACTTCGAATCCATCGGTGATGCTCGCTGCCGGCCTGCTCGCGAAGAAGGCCGTCGAGCGCGGGTTGCAAGTTCCGGAGTGGGTGAAGACTTCGCTGGCGCCGGGATCAAAGGTGGTTCGCGATTACCTCGACAATGCCGGACTGATGCCCTATCTCGAGAAATTGAAGTTCCATCTGGTCGGGTATGGCTGCACCACTTGCATTGGGAACTCGGGGCCACTCCCGCAGGAAATTTCCGAAGAAATTGATCGTAAGAATCTGGTCGTCGCTTCCGTTCTCTCCGGGAACCGCAACTTCGAAGGACGAATCAATCCGGACGTTCGCGCAAACTACCTAATGTCTCCGCCGCTGGTGGTGGCGTTTGCTCTGGCAGGGCGAATTGATGTTGATCTGCGAAAGGACGCGCTCGGCAAAGACCGCGAGGGCAATCCGGTTTATCTTGCCGATATCTGGCCGACTCAGCGGGAAGTGGATGAAGTCGTGCAGAATTCGATTTCGTCTGCGATGTTCCAGAAAAGCTACGGCGAGGTTTTCGCCGGAGACGAGCACTGGCAATCGCTGAAAGTTCCGAAGGGCGAAACCTATACGTGGGAATCGAATTCAACCTACATTCAGCAAGCCCCATATTTTGATGGGATGCTGGTGAAGCCATCGCCGATAGGCGATATCAAGAAAGCACGCGTGCTGGCTGTGCTGGGCGACAGCGTGACGACAGATCACATTTCTCCGGCTGGGGCGATTAAGAAAGACAGTCCGGCTGGAAAGTATTTGCAGGAGCATGGAGTGGGGCCTGCCGACTTCAATTCTTATGGATCGCGGCGAGGCAATCACGAGGTGATGGTGCGGGGAACGTTCGCCAACGTGCGCTTGCGCAACAAAATGGTGCCGAACCTCGAGGGCGGATATACCAGGCACTTACCTGACGGCGCCGAGATGTCAATTTTCGAGGCTTCCGAGAAATATATCGCCGAAGGCGTGCCGCTCGTCATCATCGCGGGAAAGGAATACGGCTCAGGGTCTTCGCGCGATTGGGCGGCGAAAGGGCCGCGATTGCTTGGGGTCCAAGCAGTCGTTGCTGAGAGCTATGAGCGCATTCATCGCTCGAATCTGGTGGGGATGGGAATCTTGCCGTTACAGTTTTTGGCGGGCGAGAATGCGCAATCGCTTGGGCTGACCGGAGAAGAAGTATTTGAGATAAAAGGCATTCGCGAGGCCGTCGAGAAGTTTTCTTCTGGAAGCCGGCTCCAGGTACGAGCGAAGGAGGGCAAGCAGACGAAGGAATTCGAAGCACTGGTTCGCATCGACACACCGCAAGAAGCGCTCTATTACGCGAACGGCGGGATTCTGCAATATGTGTTGAGGCAGTTGCTGGCAGGAAGCAGAGAACGGGTACAAGCCTGATCGAGGAGCACAAACCATCTTACCTCGCAAGAGACGCGCGCATTCCGTATCCGCCAAATGCTATGACGCTAGTCAGCCCTGGCCGGCAACGGAGGACTCTTTAGGTCAGCAGGGCGAGAAATACCAATCCAGTTCTGGTGGGCCGCACTGATGGCGTCCGCGGTATTAAGAGGTTTATTGAGAAAGGGCCGCTCACAAAAATACCAAAAAAGCGCGCTAAGCGCGCCAATGAAGGCGACCTGTAACGGCAAATTCAAAAAACCGGGAATGCCCCATCCAGTCAATCTCTTCGCGACCAGAAACGCTGCGTGCATCTCGCACTGATGGGTTAAATACATGCTGTAGGAAATCAGGGCAAGCCCGCCGAGTGCCCATCCCAGCCAGCTTTGCTTGAATCTACGATCGAATCTGCGGCCGTAAATCAGAATCAACGCGAAGGCGCTAGTAACCAGCCACTCGAAATAAACCGACCGCGGACTGCGCGTATGTGACGCACCACCTTGATAGAGAGAAAAGAAGAGGAAAAACAAGAGGACGGCATCGATCGCCATACGCATGCGGACATCTTCGACTTTGCACAAACGAAAGAACACCAGGGCTCCCATCGCAAAGGCGACCCAATATTCAAGAAAGAACCCAAATGAGAGCGATGGGTAAATCAGGTTCCAAATAAATGCCGGTAACATCAAACCGGCGATACCGACCAACAGGCTCTTGCGGAAATAAATCGCTGAAAAAAGCACCAGGCCCACTACTAAATAAAATTGCTCTTCGTAATTCAATGACCAGAATCCGGCAACGAAAAGTGTTTGGTTGTTGTATGCGTAGGACAGAGGATGATTCAGCAAACTGAACCACTGTGTCATGGTGAGATTCTGGATCCAAAGCTTTACCGAGGGCGACAACTGGTTGCCCATTCCTGCTTGCAGCTTTACGAGGCGAGTAGCAGTGAAAAAACAAATGGCAAAAAAATACGGCGGGTAGATGCGTCGTATTCTCCTCCACATGTAACCTGCTGGGCCGATCCTATGGCGCTGGCAGGAGTCTGCGCTCGCGGCGATACAGTAGCCGGAGATTACGAAGAAAACCATCACGCATACGTGGCCGATGTCAACGCGCCAATCAAAGGCACCTATGTGGTAGAGCACCACACCGAGCGCGGCAAGGCCTCGCGACGCATCGACCAAGGCGTAGCGCGGTTCCCATAAATTTTCCATCGCAGTCCGTTGCGGGGCCAGTGTGGTTGCGGCAGCAGCTATGAGGGCCTCCTATGCGGGCTTGCGACAGCTATAACACATGGGCGTTGCAGATTATCCACAAGAGTCACTCGTTTGTAACTCCGGATGCAGCTTAATTTTGTGGGTTTTCGAGAGTGCAGAACCTGGGAGCAGATATCTTTCTTGCCGGCTGCTGATTTCCGCCATTTGACGAAACTAATTTGCTAGACCAACCTGACCTAATTTGATCCTGCCCCGGGTTTCATCAGCCGTTCCTGGCTCCGCAGCATGCGAAACCTCGGCCTTCAGTTGGTCGGCAATGCGAATACACAACGCGATGATCGTCAAAGTAGGATTGGAATGGCCGCTTGTAGGAAAGACTGCGCTGCTCCCAATGAAGAGATTGGATATGCCATGAACCCGGCAGTCGGATGCAACCACGCCTTCATTTGGCGAGTCATGCATACGTGTGGTCCCCATATGATGATTTTGATCTGTTATGTATTGCGCCCAATCGACTGAGTCGTCGCGCAGCCAAGGCTCCAATTCAATTTGTCCCAAACCGATGCGGCGGAACTCGCCGACCAAGAGGGCCGCATATTCTTTCATCGTGTGCCAAGTAAGGTTAGTCAGTTTCCAGCCCACACTGGCAAGCGGCATTCCTAAAGCGTCTGTACGATTTGCAAGCTGGATGCGGCTCTCAGGATTCGGCTCTTGCTCCGACGTCAAATTAATCTGAATGCGGGCCGCGGGAGCGAAGCTACGCCCACGAACTGCGTAATACCAGGATGGAACCAGCACGCGGGAGGGCCGACGAGTGGCCCGCAAGAAATTGACTAGTTCCCTACGCCCGACCTGCCGCCGCTTGATTGCTCCGTAGACATTTTTCATGGCCTGCAGCGTGTCGTCGCCCGAGATGAACATAGTTCCCATCGAGACGTTCAAAGTGCGATGACGTCGTTGCCATCCTGCCGTGGCCGTGCAACGGACCGAATACTTCAGTCCGCGTTTATGAAGAACATTGAGTGCGTATTGAGCACGTCGCATGTTGGTGGGCGTCAGGTATCCGATGGTTGCGCTCGGGTGGTCTTGGAAGAAACGGCCTACCAGATCACGAGCGTTACCAATTCCGTTTGCCTGCTGGCGGTTGTTGGCAAGGAGCAGACGCGCGGTTTCAATTCCGCCAACGCAGAGTGCAAACGCGCGGGCCCGGACTTTGGCAGATTTTCCGTCGAGAGAACGTATTGTCACTGCCTCGACTCGATTCAATCCATCAGCCAAGGCGATGTGGCAGACGTTCGCGTGCAACAGCAGCGTCATACGCTCAGCACGTCGAAAAAACGGAAGGTATTCCTCTCGTGTGTTCGGAGTTGGACTCCACTTAGAGAAGTGATACCAGATGTCTTCTTCCGCGAAGGCAGGACGCCGCGCGTTCAGATACGGAAACAATTCGGTATCAAAATTTTTGGAATCCAACCTGAGGAAACGGCACGCGCGATGGTAGTACGGTTTCAAATCGGCCGCTGAAAGCGGCCAGCCAGTGTAAGGGATCCAATCGCGTTGGTTTAGGTCATGATCCATCAATGGCAGCGCCTGTCCACCCCACTGGGTAGTGGAACCACCGAAGATTCGAAATCGGCCCTGGATTGAGCCAGGATGAGGCAATCCAGTAATTTCTCTTTCATACAGGGATTGGGTTTGCGGTTCAGGCTCAAGCCCTCCGCTCTCTACGACGACGACGTTGACCGTGGCCGGCATCTCTGAGGCTATTGCCAGGCCAGCAGCGCCACTCCCCACAATGCACAAATCGAACTGCAGTTCGGCGGGAAGGCCGTCACTTCGAAGGTCGAGAATCATGAGGCCAAGCCTCTCTGAACTCCGGCAGTGAACGGGTCGCCGGCCAGGCGCAATACCTCGTCAACGAAATTGCTAAAGATGGAGCACCCTTCACTTTCAGCCGAGCCAGCGTTGCATGCGCGTATGTTGTTTGCTGCGTGTTGGGGATTCGTGCTGGCGAATAACACGATCCCACGGGGGTTAGTGGACAACGCACACTTCAAGAGCCAAGAACGAAGGACTTCTGGATCGCTCAAGTCGGCGTCCAATCGAGAAGAGAATTGCCGTGTCACAGCCGGCAGTAATTTTATTAGGGCACCTAGAGAGTCAGCGGGTTGAAAGATGCTATGAGTGATAAACGCGCGAGGCTTCGTGTCACTGATCTTGAAGGTGTTTCGGCGAAAAGCATTATTCTCGAATTGCAAGACCTGGTACTCCGCGGGTAAGGAATTTATTCCGGGATGTAGGTTATCGAAGTCGGACCCGATGCCCAGAGCGCGGACTTTCCCCAAAGCCACCTGTCGCCAGAGGGTTTCAAGCAACGCTGAATTAGCAGCGTCGGACAGCGTCGCTTCATGCAGCAAAAGAATGTCAACATAATCTGTACCGAGTTCACGCAGGCTGAGCTCTATACTGCGGACCGCGGCCTCTGGGGCAAACACTCCGGAGGATGTTAAGGCCGATCCCCGTTTCTTTGCACGTTGCAGCAGAGCGGGAAAAGGGCTCAAAACCTTCTTCAAGCCCTCGATCAGCCAGCGATTCGCTGCCAAACCGGAAGGTGGCTGTAAGCCGAGTTTGGTCGTTACCGTGACTTGATGACGCTTATCTTTTAAAAATTCACCGAGGATAGCTTCCGCCCGCCCAAAGCCGTAAGCCCGCGCAACATCGAAATGCTTAATTCCGAGGGAGAAAACATGCTCCAGCATGCTAACGGCCTCGCGCCGATTCCGGTGGGCAGTCAATTTCACGCAGCCAAAACCAAGCCGTGAGGTGGCAATTGTGGTGGGAGCCAGCGTCAGATCTACCATTGCAGCATTCCCCAGCCCTGAATTTTCAGTTTACATGTTAGGCGTTCCAAGACTGTTCATTGGAATGATGCTTCCCTGGGTTGTGCTACGGCCTGTGGCGTTACTGAACCGGAATGCAATCTAAGAAGCGGTGTCACGCAGGCGTACTCAATGCCGGGAGGGGAAGCGTGGCGAGATATTCGGAGCTGAGATGCGCACGCGTGCCAGGGGATTCGATTACCCGCTGCTATAATCAATTCTTGCCTTCGTGCTTAGTTCTCGTTTCTGGTTCTCATGTCTGGTTCTCATGTCTAAGAAGCGCCTGATTCGATCCACTACAGTCCTATGTGTTCGCCGGAATGGCAATGTGGTCATGGCCGGCGACGGGCAGGTCACGCTCGGAGAAGGGGTGATTAAGCACTCGGCGCGGAAGATTCGACGCCTTTATCAGGATAAAATTCTGGCGGGATTTGCGGGGTCAACGGCAGATGCGTTCTCGCTTTTCAGCCGTTTTGAAGGGAAGCTGGAGCAATACCACGGAAATATAGGCCGCGCAGCCGTCGAGCTGGCAAAAGACTGGCGGACGGACAAATTCTTGCGGCACCTGGAAGCTTTGCTTCTTGTTTCGGACAAAGAACAGACATTTTTATTGAGTGGCCAAGGTGATGTGATTGAACCGGATGGCGGAATTGCGGCAATCGGCAGCGGTGGTCCATATGCTTCGGCAGCGGCGCAGGCCCTCGCCGAGCACACACAACTGGCTGCACGACAGATCGCGGAAGAAGCGATGAAAATTGCCGGTAAAATGTGTATCTATACGAATGAGAAAGTGACGATAGAGGAACTCTAATTCGGCTTTAGGCGGCGGGCTTTAGGCTTCAGCTAGTCTGAGGCGGTGCTAAAACCTGAGGCCTGGAGCCTGAAGCCGATTTTATGGCCATTTACTTGCCAGCTACCGCCGATGAAGAACAGCTTGCACTCGACGAGCTGACGCCGCGCGAAATTGTCGCCGAGCTCGACAAGTACGTTGTCGGGCAGAAAGACGCCAAGCGAGCTGTGGCCATTGCTCTGCGCAATCGCATGCGCCGGCAGAAGCTTCCTCCCGACATGGCGGAGGAAGTGATCCCCAAGAACATCATCATGATTGGGCCGACGGGCGTCGGCAAAACCGAGATTGCTCGGCGGCTGGCGAAGCTAGCGAATTCGCCTTTTCTGAAAGTCGAAGCGTCAAAGTTTACTGAGGTTGGTTACGTTGGCCGAGATGTGGAGTCGATGATTCGCGATCTGGTCGAGATCGCCATCGACAACGTCCGCGAAGAAAAACTCGAAGACGTTGCGGATAAAGCCGAACTGAACGCCGAAGAGCGCCTGCTCGACATCCTGCTTCCGCCTGCGGCTCCGGCTTCGCATCCGGAACCAGCAGGTTTTACGCTCGAAGCTTCCTCCGGTGATTCGTATTCGCGCACGCGCGAAAAACTGCGCCAGCAGTTGCGCGAAGGCAAACTCGACGACCGCATTGTGGAAATTGAAGTGCGCGAACGGAATTTTCCTTCATTTGAAATCATCTCCAATCAGGGTGTGGAGGAGATGGATGTGAACATCAAGGACATGCTGCCGAACATCTTCGGCCAGCGCACGAAGAAGCGGAAGATGAAGGTCAATGAGGCGTTCGAGTACCTGATTCAGGAAGAGGAACAGCGCCTAATCGATATGGACCAGGTGACGCGCACGGCTATCGATCGCGTCGAGGACTCGGGCATTATCTTCCTCGATGAGATCGACAAAATCGCTGGGCGCGAAGGCGGGCACGGTCCGGATGTTTCACGCGAGGGCGTGCAGCGCGACATTCTGCCCGTAGTTGAGGGAACGACCGTTAATACGCGATACGGAATGGTGCGCACGGACCACATTCTTTTCATCGCGGCGGGCGCATTTCACGTTTCGAAGCCGAGCGATTTGATTCCCGAGTTGCAAGGCCGGTTCCCAATCCGGGTTGAGCTGCAGTCGCTCACCATGGATGATTTCATTCGCATTCTCACCGAACCGAAGTCTTCATTGGTAAAGCAGTACACCGCTTTGCTTGAGACGGAAGGCGTGAAGCTCGAGTTCACAAAAGATGCTCTCGAAGAAGTGGCCCGTTTTGCTTTCCGCGTGAATGAAGGTACGGAAAACATTGGCGCGCGGCGACTGCACACGATCATGGAACGCGTGCTCGATGAGATCAGCTTTTCCGCTCCGGAGAAGAAGGGCGAGCAGGTGACAGTCGACGCCGAATATGTCGGCAAGATGCTTTCCGATATTGTGAAGGATCAGGATTTGAGCAGGTACATTCTGTAGAACGGGGAGGGCGCCCGCTCCCCCACGGTCAGCTTTCTCGTCTGTTACCCTGTCCTTTCATTGACGAATTTCAGCAAATTGAAGTTGTATGGATGTGCGATTTTGCTCGCGCTCACGGCGGGCTGCGCCGCGCCCGGCGCGCCTGAGCCGCCATCGCTCGAATTGGCGCGTCCGGTGCGGGACCTCAAGGCCACTCGCAAGGGGAATGAAGTTCATCTGACGTGGTCGGTGCCGACTGAGACGACAGATCATCACGCATTCCGCCACGTTGGGCCGACGCAAATCTGCAGGAGTTTGGGCGCGCCAATGCATGAATGCGTGCGACTCAGCGAATTGCCCACTCCGCAAGTAGAGACAACTGGCAGGGCACGTTTCCGCTCTGGTAACAGGTCACCGCGGCAACAAGCGCCAAACCCGCAGGCCAGCTACACTGATCAGCTTTCGCCAACTCTCGAAGAGCAAGCACCCACTTCAAACTTTGTTTATGCAGTTAATGTCGTGAACTCATACGGCAAGAGCGCCGGATTTTCGAATGAAGTTCAGGTTCCATCTGCACCGACTCTTTCTCCTCCTGAAAATTTTCGCGCGAATCTCACGGCAGAAGGAGTCATGCTCGCCTGGGCGCCACTTCCTCTGCCCCAGGCGATCACCGGGTTGCGGTATGAATATCGTATTTATCGGCATGATGTAGATTCGCATCGAGATTCAATCGCGGGCGAATTGCCTGTTTCCGAAGAACCTAGCCCAAGCTTTCTGGATACGAGCTTCGAATGGGAAAGGACATACGAGTATCGCGCGACGGTTGTAACGATCATCGACCAAGCGAACGGAAGCGAACAGGTGGAGGGTGGCGACACATCTACGGTGAAGGTTGTGGCGCACGATGTCTTTCCTCCGGCAACGCCGAAGGGTTTGCAAGCCGTTTTCTCCGGTCCCGGGCAAACGCGGTTCATCGATCTTGTCTGGAAGGCGAATTCCGAGAGCGATCTCGCGGGCTACAACATTTATCGGCATGAAGCCGGTCAGCCAACGACGAAGGTCAATTCGGAGCTAATCAAAACTCCGGCGTATCGCGACCCCGACGTGGTACCTGGCCACGAGTATTTCTATTCAGTGTCTTCGTTGGATGTGCGTGGGAACGAAAGTCCGAAATCAGAAGAGGCCCGCGAGACTGTTCCTGCGAGACAGTGACCGCATGCGAATGACGTTCCACCACTGGCGCTAAGCTGTACGAAACAAAGCCAGCCCTCGCCTACTAAGCGCGTCGTATTTCAAACTGAATATCCAAAATGTCTCGACAACCGTAGCCAACCCAGAGCAGCGGGTTTGTCTCCAAGTGCTGGGACTAGGGGCTCGCTTCTTCGTCGCAGGGTGCCCCGTTTAGCAGGACGGGCTATGGCCTCTGAGCCGATTTTTCCATCCGAACAATTCGACGGCGACTTGCGCCCAGATCGGCGGAAGAATGCCCACCTGAATAGACATCCCCGGCCTGACCGGCGGAAGCATGATCCGACAGAAGAAGAGCGCTTCAAAGCTGGCCATCCCAAGCCAGTTCCTCATGGTGTCTTCCGCTCGCTGGGCCTGGGGCTCATAACCGGCGCAGCGGACGATGATCCTTCGGCAATCGGAACCTATGCCAGTGCCGGCGCTGCGATTGGTCCTGCCTTCCTGTGGACAGCGCCCGTTACGTTTCCAATGATGTTTGCTGTCGTGTATCTATGTTCGAAATTAGGGCAGGTCTCGGGGCAAGGTTTGTTCGCCGTCATACGGAAGCACTATGCACGATGGATCCTGTATTTCTTTCTTGCAACTGCGGTCGTTGGCAATGTGATCGAGGCAGGTGCTGATATCGGCGGGATGGCGGCGGCGCTCAATTTGCTTGTCCCCATTCCACTCGCCGGGATCGTGGTGATTGTTGCAGCGGTTGTCCTCGCGCTTCAGATTTGGGCGTCCTATACGATGATCCGCAACATTTTCCGCTGGCTTGCGCTTGCACTACTGGCATACGTAGGGTCGGCGATTCTCGCCAAACCTGATTTGCGAGAGGTGATCAGAGGCACGCTGATTCCGAGAATTCAATTCAACAAAGATTTTCTTGCCTTGCTGGTGGCGGTCGTCGGAACCACACTCTCTGCTTACCTTTATTCATGGCAATCGAACCAGGACGTGGAGGAAGATATTTCGATGGGACGCCGACGCCTCATCGACCGGATCGGCACCACTAAGGCTGAACTTCGTCACTCCGCCCGGGACGTTGCATTCGGAATGTTTTTCTCGAATGTGGCCATGTACTTCATTGTCCTCTCGACGGCAGCGACACTCTTCAAAGTCGGCAAGACGGATATCACGAGCGCCGCGCAGGCAGCACAGGCGCTGCGACCGCTCGCCGGCCATGCAGCTGCCCTTCTTTTTGCCGTTGGTGTAATTGGGGTCGGCTTCCTGGCAGTTCCCATTATGACGACGGGCGCGGCCTATGACGTCTGCCAGAGCTTTGGCTGGAAACACGGGCTTCATTTCAAAGCAGCGGAAGCGAAGAAGTTCTACGGAGCGATCGCAGTATTTACGGCGATCGCAACCTGCGTTAACTTCTTCGGTCTCAACCCAATGAAAGCTCTTGTTTACGCAGGAATCGCACAGGGATTTTCGACTCCATTCCTGATGTTGATGGTGATGCTGATCACCAACAACAAACGAATCATGCGTCAATGGACGAACCGGCCAGCAATGAACGTCCTGGGCTGGCTTACGACGCTGGCAATGTTTGCCGCGACCATCGGTCTGGTGGTTACGTTTCTGAAGTGAGCACAATTCTGGGCCAGCTCATTACTCCTTCGCCGCCTCTTACAAACAACATTTAAGTGTCCCGTACTCGCCAGAGGCTTTCACGTGCCGTTATGATGGGTTGCTTGCTACTGAATGCCGCTTGAGCTTACTAACCATGCGATATTGCCGATTCGAACATAATGGAACTCCGCAATTTGGTCTGATCGAGACAATTGGTGGGCGCGAACAGATCACGCGAACTGTTTCGTCATTGCCGGCCAAATCAGCGCCTGATTTTGGATCGGCGAAAATTTCGGCCGTGCCGCTGGCCGAGGCCACGCTGCTGGCAGCAGTAGAGGCAAGCAAGATTGTTTGCATCGGGCGAAACTATCGCGAGCATGCGGCGGAATTGGGTAACGAGGTCCCGCCGGAGCCGTTGATTTTTCTCAAGCCACCCTCGTCGTTACTGGCGCCTGGTAAACCGATCGTCCTGCCAAAAATTTCGGCTCGCGTCGATCATGAAGCTGAGTTGGGAGTTGTGATTGGCAAAAAATGCAGGAGTCTGAGAGATGACGAAGATGTTCGGCCATACATTCTCGGCTACACGTGCGTGAATGATGTGACGGCACGTGATCTGCAGAAGGAGGATGGCCAATGGACGCGCGGGAAAGGCTTCGACACCTTTTGCCCCGTCGGACCGGTCATCGTTGATGATATTGATCCCTGGGCAGGGGTTGATGTGGAAGCGCGAGTGAATGGAAAGGTGAAGCAGCACGGGAACACGCGCGACTTTATCTTCGCGCTCGATGTTGTGATTCGCTTCATCTCACAGGTGATGACGTTACTTCCGGGGGATTTGATCGCCACTGGCACTCCGAGTGGAGTTGGGCCTTTAGCGACAGGAGATGTGGTCGAAGTTATGGTGCAAGGAATTGGGAGCCTGCAGAATCCCGTTGATCGATAGTTTTAGACCCGACTTACGGTTTGACGCGCACTTGCACAGCGGTCCCCTCAGGAAGGTTCCCATCCAGCAGTTCGATTTTTCCGTCGCGAACAATTCCATTAAGCTCGATCGGTGATTGCCGAGGCGGCGGCTGCGGAACCCGGAACGGGGTTCGACCGGAACCTTTGTCCATGGCGGCGTTTGCCAGTTCGTCGGCTTCGCGATTGTGGCCTCGCAGAACATGTTCGATCTCGAACCAATCTAGTTGTGAAATGAGTTTCTTGGCTCGAGCGTGCAGATCGCGCAGAGTGGGTTCCTTTACTCTGTAAATGCCTTTGATCTGGCGTACAAGAAGTTCTGAGTCGCTGACGACTTTTAGTGCCTTGTATCCCTGCTGGGTTACATATTCCAACGCCGCGATGAGCGCCTGATACTCAGCAAAATTGTTGGTTTGTGTACCCAGGTACTGGCTAAGGGCCGCTACCTTGCTCCCGCGGGAATCATGAATTACCACCCCGTAGCCCGCCGGGCCAGGGTTGCCGCGCGCTCCACCGTCTGTATGGGCGATGAGATAACTCTCAGGAATTGATTTCATATAAAGGGTTACAAATTATGGATTGAAATTCAGATTAACTCGAATGAGTTGCAATCTGCAGTCTTCAATCGCCGATATCATCGTCCGGCCGCCAACCTGGTCGCCAGCCGGGCGGGGAGGTTCGCGGCAAATATTTTCTCCTGCGCGGACCGTAACTCGTAAGGCACACGGCAAAAAGTCACGATGAGCCTTTCGGAATCGAAAACCGCAAAAGCTGCACGCCAATCGCCATCGCGCGGCTGGCCGACAGATCCTGGATTGATTAAGTAGTTTGATCCGGAATCAAGGCGAAACTCCCAGGTCTCCGGTTTGCCGATCGTGGCGTACTCAGGAATTGTGTCGTCTATCCGTCCGGAGCGCAGGGTGAAGGCGCACTGAATGTGAGTGTGGCCGAAGAAGGTTACCGGCTCGGTGGATGCAGCGAAGGATGCTGCGGAATCCTCAACTGTGACCACATAGCGGTCTTCATCATCAGGCGCGCCATGTACAAATTGGATACCGGGTAACTGCTGCGCTGGCACGGGGCCTTTAGGCAAAGCGCGAACCCAATCGAGGTTCTCATCGGTAAGTTGTTCGCGATTCCACAGTGCGGCTATGGCTGCAATCGGATTAAAGGTTTCTGCGCTATCGATTCCTGCAACCACTTTGTCATGATTGCCGCGTACAAAGGTCCCGCCCAGTTCGCGCGCTTTTTGCGTCACTTCGTTCGGGTTGGCGCCGTAACCGACGATGTCGCCCAGATTCACCACTGCGTCGTGTGCTGGCGCTGCCGCAAGACAGGCCTGCAGGGCTTCGAGGTTGCTGTGAATGTCGCTGAGGAGCAGTATGCGCAAGTGGTGGATTATAAGCTCAAGCCGGATTTACCACCGGACACCTGGCCCAGTGGCCTGGACTGATCTCGACCAATGGCGGAAGAGCGGTTACACATTCCGGATTACGCACATCGCATCGTGGCTCAAATGCGCATCCCGAAGCGATCGCTTCGATCGGAGGGACTGTGCCCTCGATCGTTCTTAACGGTTGAGCGCGCTCGGTCTTTAATGTGGGAATAGCTCTCAGAAGTCCGCGTGTATAGGGATGGGCGGGTGCGCGGAATAGTTCTTCGCGAGTTCCGAGCTCGACCACTCTTCCGGAATACATTACCGCAACTCGGTCGGCGACTTTTGATACCACCGCAAGATCATGGGAAATGAAGAGCATCGTCAGGCCAAACTTCTCCCGCAGGTCGGCGAGAAGGTCGAGAATCTGCGCCTGAATTGTCACATCAAGCGCGGTGGTCGGCTCGTCCGCAATGAGCAGAGAGGGCCTGTTCACAATAGCCATGGCAATCATCACGCGCTGGCGCATGCCTCCGGACAATTGGTGTGGGTAGTCGCGGGCACGACGTTCAGGGTCGGAAATTGCGACCTCGCGCAGTGCTTCAACGGCCCGGTTCCACGACTCTTTTTTTGAGATGTCGTTATGAGCGCGAACGGCTTCGGCCACCTGCTCGCCCGCACGCATAACGGGATTGAGCGCCGTCATCGGCTCCTGAAAGATCATGGAAATTTGTGAGCCGCGAAGCGATCGCATGTGCTCGTCATCGGTCGACAGAAGCTCTCGCGGGTTCTGGCCGGTTTGCGTGAACCAGATTTCGCCTTTGACCATGGTTTGCGCTGGAAGCAGCCGGAGGATGGCCAGGGAAGTGACAGACTTTCCTGATCCGGATTCGCCGACCAGGCCGAGAACTTCCCCCTGCGGAATGCGGAACGAAATGTCGCGTACTGCGAGAAGCGGGCGAGGCGTCGCAGGGAACTGTACGTTTAGATTTTTGATCTCGAGCAGCACACAGAGATGTTAGCAGTGACGCGGATCAAATTCGAAAATGTCGATCGTCTGGATACAATTGTCTTTGACTCCAACCCACGTGGACCTGCCATTCACCGCCATTGATCATGTTCAGCTCGCCATGCCTGTCGGCCAGGAGGAAGTGGCACGAGCTTTCTATTCCAGCTTGTTAGGCATGCGCGAGGTGGCCAAGCCGCCCGAACTCGCGAAGCGCGGTGGGTGTTGGTTTGTGAGCGGGAAGGTTCAAGTTCACCTCGGAATAGAGAAGGATTTTCGGGCTGCCAAGAAAGCGCACCCTGCGCTCAAATGTTCCGACTACGAAGGTCTCATTTCGAAACTACGATCAGCGGGAATTGAAGTGAGTGAAGTCGATGATATTCCCGGAATTCGCCGCAGCTGCATCAGTGATCCATTCGGCAACCGGATCGAGCTGATTGACGGTAGTCCTGCCCAGAGCGGATGACGTACCCGAATCATCGGTACACCCGGCGGTTGCTGCGCAGCGTCGACATCATTAGCATGGAAGCAGAATCCAGCATCTTAGAAACGGGGAGCGGTGTCTTTGGGTACTTGGGACTCTCGATTGCGACGCCTCAGCGCCGCGCTATTTACTTCGATCGCAGTCTGTTGTGCAGTGCCCGTAGCACACGCAGAGGGCGCGGCCTTCGATCTGACAGGCCCGAAGTTTCAGATTCACGTCCAACGCGCCGGCGTAACGCTTCCGGTTGCGGAGGTGCCGAACCTCCAGGCCGGGGATCGGCTGTGGATTCATCCCGATCTTCCAGACAGCCAATCCGTCCATTACTTGATGGTTGTGGTTTTTCTGCGGGGCGCGACCAATCCTCCGCCGGAGTCATGGTTTACGCGCGCGGAAACCTGGACAAAGCCCATTCATGATGAGGGAATTTTTGTCACCGTGCCGAAGGAGGCTGAGCAGGCCATTGTGTTGCTCGCGCCCGAAACCGGCGGAGGATATTCAACTCTCCGGGCGGCGGTTCGTGGCAAGCCGGGCGCATTCGTGCGTGCATCACCGGACCTACAACAACTCAGTCTGGACCGTTCGCGATTAGAAGCATATCTGGAGGCTGTACGCGAGACGTCGATTACCGATCCCGAGAAACTAAAAGCGCGAACGACGCTGTTGGCTCGGAGTCTGAACATGAAGCTGGACCAGCAATGCTTTGACAAGCCAACCGCCCAACAGGCTCCCTGCCTTACGCAGAATACAGAGCAGCTAGTGCTCGATGACCAGCACAGCCAGAATATGGTTGCCACTTTGACGTCAGCAACATCCACGGACCTTTTGACTCAGATCAGCGCAACGCCCACGGCCAAGGCTGGATACTACAGCCCCTACGTGGGCGCGGTGGTCGACGTTGTGCGAATCCTGGGTACCACGCATACGGCACAGTACCAATACATTCCGGCGCTGGCATTGCCGAAAAAAGACGAACTCAACCTGCGCTTAAACAACCCGCCGTCTTTCCGAAATCCAAAATCCGTGTTGGTGATTGCGCTGCCGCCGGTGCGCGAAGCCATTCCACCGCCGCTGAAACCAGTCGATGGCACACAACTGTTTTGCGCAAACAAGCCAGATTTAATTTTGCCAGCGGAGGGAGCGCCGCTCGCATTCGCCACTGAGCTTGCGCACAACCTGGTGCTCCATGTTCAAACGAAATCGGGGAAAGGAATTGATCTGCCGGCAGAGCCCGACGCCGGGCGTGGCGGTTACGTTGTGGAGACCGGCGCGATGGACACGAAATCCATCGAGGGAGAGGTGACGGGGACTTTACGAGGTTCCTGGGGGTTTGATTCGTTTGAGGGCCCACGGTTTCGCTTGCGTACATCTCGTCCAACGCAGTGGACGATTGCCTCGAAAGATGCCAGCGCATTGATTGTTGGCCGCGAAGATACTCTGCACATCGAGTCACCGGATGTCTGCTGTGTCAGCGAAGTGCTGATGAAGAGCGATGAAGGCAAGAACGTTCCGGTGGAATGGAAAGCCGCCAAGCCTGATGAACTGGAGCTAAAAGTTCCGCTGAAGGAGGCGAAAACCGGTTCGTTGACTATGCTGGTGAAAAAGTTTGGACTTCGAGAGGCGGATGAAGTTCCGTTGCACACGTATGCCGAAGCCGCCCGGCTCGATTCATTCATGCTCCACGCGGGCGATCTTGATGGAACCTTGCGCGGCACGCGGCTCGACGAAGTATCGAAGATGGAGCTGGACGGCATGACGTTCACGCCCGAGAATCTCTCCCGGGCCAATCAACATGACGAACTAAAGCTGGTGAACCATGATCCGGCGGCGGGTGCAAATCTCAAAGCAGGTGCGGCATTTACTGCTCACGTTGCACTGAAGGATGGGCGAACTCTCGATTTGAACACCGCGATCGAAGCTCCCCGGCCGAAGTTGAGTTTATTGAGTAAGAGCGTTGAGGCACACAACATAGACTCCACACTCTCAATTCAGCTGGGCAATCCTGATGAGCTGCCGCAAGAGGGCCGCTTGAATTTTTTCTTGAAAACCCAGGTGCCCGAGACCTTTCAGCCAGCTGAAAAAGTCGAAGTCGCAACCGCAGATGAATCCTTTCACGTCCTGTTGAGCGAGAAGGATGGCAACTTGACGTTGCAGGACGCGAAGACCGTTTATGCGGTGCTCGATCCGATGAAGTTGCTGGGACCGTCGGCTTTTGGGCCGCTGAAGTTTCGTCCTGTGAGCGCTGACGATGTCGAGGGCGATTGGCAGCCGCTCGCAAACCTCGTGCGAATTCCGGAGCTGAAGGAAGTTCGATGTGTTACACCCGCTAAGAGCAACAGATCGGGCAAGACTGCGACTTCAGAGAAACGAAAGGCGGAAAAAGACTCCGAGTTAGGATCCGCATCCGGTCAGAACAGCACCTCGGAGGCCGATACCAGTTCTGTGATCTCGGAAAAGCGAACCGCCGAAAAAGAATCAGGCGACGGCGGGGGTCTGGATCCAGATTTGGCAGCAGACAAGGACTCGGCAGAGGCAAAATGTATGTTGAGCGGTGACAAACTCTTTCTTCTTGACGCGGTTAGCGCCGACCCTGACTTCGCCAGCTCCGTTACGGTGCCCGATGGTTTCGTGCAGGCTGGCTTGAGCATTCCTGCCCCAAAGGGAAATACGCTCTATTTCAAGCTGCGGGATGACCCTGCGACAGTAAATACGGCTGTAGTACCTACTTCGACGACCTCGGAATAAGCCATTTCATTAGTTTGACCTGTGTCATCAGCCCTGGGACAGCCGGATGAGTGTTTTTTACACTTTTTGTCCGGAACTGGACATCTTTTCGCTCACCAAATCAGTGCTACCCCGTCTATCTGGCTGTAGCCGGAGGAAGTAGGCTCCGGCGCAACCGAGGACAAAAGAGATGCCGGCCGATGCGTGGGCAGTACAATTTCCGGTTGGCAAGTATGCACATCGCCCGTCTATATCAATAGCGGGCGGAACAGCGGCCCGACACATAGCTAGCGGTCGGGCAGGCGCAGAGCCTGCCCAACGGGGATGCCGTGAGCTTGCCCAACGGGAGGAACGAAACAGTGGAACACGGGAGCTTGGGACCCGGTCTCACATGTTGAGTCAGAACCGTATCGATGACACGCTTCTGGTGCGTGAGGCGCAGCGCGGCAGCCGTGCGGCGTTCGAGGAATTGGTGCGCCACTACGACCAGGCAGTGCTGCGGCTCGCGCTTCACTTGACTGGATCGGAGCACGAGGCGCAGGACATTTATCAGGACGCGTTCCTGAAGGCTTACAAAAACATCGGGCGATTCCGGTTCGAGTGCTCGTTTTACACGTGGATTTACCGGATTGTTACGAATCTGTGCCTGGATAGTATTCGCAAAAAACAGGTGCGCAAAGAAGGGGCGCCGGTTGCGACCGACGCCGACGGCGAAGTTTACGACGTGCTCGCACAAGTTGCCGACGTACGCAGCGGCGCGAATCCCGAGCGAGATTTGATGCGCCGGGAACTGGGCGGCAAGATTGCCCGTGCACTCGAGAAATTGACCCCGCGGGAACGGATGGTATTCGAACTGAAGCACTACCAAGGACTAAAGCTCAGGACGGTGGGAGAGATGCTGAACACGACCGAAGAGACAGCAAAGAACACGCTCTTCCGCGCTACACAGAAGTTGCGAGCGAGTTTGGCGGAGATGAGATGAAGGTTTCAATGTTTCAGAGGTTTCAAAGTTTCGAGCGTGCTCTTTAAACCTTGAAACTTTGCAACCTTGAAACTTGGAGTTTGGACTGGCTCGAAATCGAGGGTTGAATCATGAACTGCGAATGGGTACAACAAAACGTTCTGCTCTATGTTTACGATGAGCTGCCCGACGATGCTCGCCATGAGCTGGAGCAACATGTAGCGCGCTGCCAGAACTGCGCGGCCGAGCTGGAATCGACAAGAAGGTTCCGGGCAGATTTCTCGCAAACATCGGCGCAGGAGCCAAGCCCCAACTTTCTCGCGGCTTCGCGGATGCGGCTACAGGATGCGCTGGAAACGGCGGAGCAGGGCGGATGGTGGTCGCGGCTAATATTTGATCCGGTCCATTGGCTGAATCAGATTCGATTTGCGCCGGCATTAGCGGCGGCGATTTTCATCGTCGGCTTCGCAGGCGGAATCGGTGCAACTTACAAACTAGTAAAGAGCCCAGTAGAGCCTCTCCCGAATACGCCTACCCCTCCGACGAATATCGCTTCGATAAGCGGTGTGAGTTCGATTGTTCAGCAACCCGGCTCAAATCAAGTCACGATCAAGTACGAAACCGTGTCCCCGCAAGAAATGCACGGATCAATGAGCGATCCGAATGTTCAGCAGCTTCTTTTGTATGCTGCGCGAAATAACTTCAATGCCGGGGTACGAATGGATTCGGTCGATCTATTGACACAGCATCCCGACAACCAGCATGTGCGCGACGCCTTGCTCTATGCCCTGCGATATGACTCGAATACCGGCGTTCGATTGAAGGCCCTCGATGGTCTCGGACCGTATGTGAAGAATGATGTGCAGGTGCGCGACGCAGTGCTCGAGTCGTTGATGTCAGATTCAAATCCTGGAATAAGGATCGAATCATTGCGGTTGTTGCAGCCGTGCGCCGCGGACAGCAGTGTGCGCATTGTGCTCCAGCGGTTGGCAGCCAAAGACGACAACCGGTACATCCGCGCCCAGGCGCGCGCGATGGTGGCACAATTGCCTGAAATGAATTGAGGAGAAACTACAAACAGAAAAATGAAAATAACTCTTAGCAAATTTGGACTGCTGGCCGCGCTACTGGCTACGATATGTGCCGCTCAGCAGGGTTCGGTCCAGAAAGAGGGCAGCTACTGGACGAACGTGGTGAACGGCTCGATAGCGAACGTCCGCATTCTGCACATAAAGGTAGGGGTTGGGACGGTGCGGGTGCAGGGCGGATCATCGCAAGGCATCAGCTATGTTATTCGCGATAAATCTTACGAGTCCGGAGAAGACCGCGCCCGAAAGCAATTTGAAAGTTACAAGATCAATTCCTACGTTCGCGGGGACACGGGTTGGATCGTCGGCGAGTGGGAAGGCGGACGACCGCACAAATTTTCATCGGATGTAACGATATCGGTTCCGCGCGACATCGATTTAGTGAAAGTCGAGACCGAGGGTGGTGACATTGTGACCACCGGCATTGCTGGGCGTTTCGAGGCTGAGAGCGGAGGGGGAACGATCCACCTGGATGATATCGGGGGAGCCATAAATGTAGAGACCGGCGGCGGCACAATCGATGTAGGGAATGTCGGCAGCGATCTTACGCTCCACACTGGCGGGGGAGCGATTCACATTGGTTCTGTGAAAGGAAAGGTGGTGGCCGAGAGTGGTGGCGGGAACCTGATGCTGGTATCGAGCGGGCAAGGCGCGTCTCTTGAAACCGGCGCCGGAAGCATTCACGTTAATAAGTGCACCGGCAAGCTTACGGTTTCAACCGGTGGCGGGACGATTGATCTGGGTGACATCGCAGGCGAAGTAACCACCCAAAACGGGGCGGGGAATATCAAGATTGCCTCCGCTTCTGGGCCGGTCAGAGTCGAGACCGGGGGCGGCGGCATTGAGCTTTGGGGTGTGCCGTCAGCGCATGTGGAAACCGGGGCGGGAGCGATCATTGCCAAATTCATTAACTCCGCCAGCGCCGCTTCGGATTCAGAACTTGAGACTGCAAGTGGAGACATCACTGTGTATCTGGTGCCGAATGTCCATATGACTGTGCGCGCCAGCATAGAAGCGGCGAGTGGGCACAGTATTACGTCTGACTTTCCTGAAATTCGAGTTTCTTCGGAAGGCGGACAGTGGGGACCGAAGTTTGTCTCCGCGGAAGGTACTTTGAACGGCGGAGGCCCCGTGCTGAAGATTCGGACGACCATGGGGAATATCTATATTCGGCGGGCGCAGTAACGGAGGGGCAATGAGAACAAGAAACCTGTTAGCGGTGTTTGCGACAGTCCTGAGTCCGATGGCGCTGCCCATTGGCTCGACTGCGCAGCCGGAGAATCAGCCTTACGTTTATTTCGGCGAAGAAAGCGGACGGACTTCTTATCTTGGAGTGGACACCCGCGATGTCACGCATGATCAGGTGAGTGAGCTTCACCTGAAAGAGGAGACCGGTGTTGAGATCACCATGGTCGACCAGGATGCGCCTGCAGGCAAAGCAGGTCTAAAGGAACACGACGTGATCCTGAGCATCAATGATCAGAAGATTGAGAGCGAAGAACAATTGCGCCGCGTGATCCATGAGATTCCGACAGGTCGCACGGTCACCATTGGAATCAGCCGTGACGGCCAGCCGATGACGTTAAAGGCGCAGTTGGGGGAAAAGAACATGGACAACTCTTTCCATTTCAATATGCCGGCGGTCAACGTCCCGGCAATTCATATTCCTCCAATTAATATGCCGGAGATTGATGTTCCTTCCGTGGTAGTGATCCATTCGCCGCGGAGCAGCGGCATCATGGTCGAGAACCTGACGACGCAGCTCGGCGAATTCTTCGGGGTGAAGGGTTCAAACGGAGTGCTGATCCGCTCGGTTGAAAAAGGCAGCCGCGCCGAGCAGGGGGGGTTCCGAGCAGGCGATGTAATCGTAAAAGTGAATGGAGCGGTGGTGAACGATTGCAGTGATTTCACCCGCCTGTTGCGCGAACGTAAGGAGAGCAAAGCTGCGGTGACGGTTATTCGTGACCACAAGGAGCAGACCCTTACATTGGCCTTGCCGGAGCCGCGGCGCTCAGGATCTCTCGAGAATTGCGACTACGTTGAAGCAGTGACCTGCGCCAAGATCATCGACGAGGGCACGAAAATTGCGCAGATCATACCTGAACTGAAGACTGCCGATCTCAAACGGCTGCAACCCGAGATGGAGCGGTTCAAAAAACAGCTCGCGGAAGACGTGGCAAAGAGTCGCGAGCAGGCGCAAAAAGATCTGGAGAAGATGCAAGAAGAACTGGGCCATCAGAACGAAGAGATGCAACGGCAAGTGAAAGAGTGGATGAAGAATTCGGAGATATAGAAAATCTGCAAGCGACGGCCGGACGTTCCCGTCCGGCCTTTATTTTTGCAACTAGTTTGTAAAAATCCGGACGTAATCGACCAACATCTCTGAGGGGAATGGAGTAGTTGAATCCGGTGGCCCCGGCCAGCTCCCGCCAATCGCAAGATTTAAGATGATGAAATTATTCCCGGAGTCGAACGGCCAAACTGCTCCGCTCAATCCGGTGAGGCTCGCGGGGGTAAAAGAAGCGTACGGGTGAGTAAACGTGGGATCGTCAATGAAATATTGCACGCTCCCCGGCTTCCAGACCATGTCATAGACGTGGAACGCGGTGCCCGCTGTTTGTCCACTCGGGAACAGGTATTGCGCGCCCAACTTCCCACCTGTGAACCCTGTCCCATGGATCGATCCGGCGTTCCAGTCAGGATTGGCAGCAGCATTCACGCGCTCGAGCACGTCCTGTTCGCCGCATGCCGGCCAGTTCACAGTGGTGATGCTATTACCCAGCAGCCAGGCCGCCGGCCAGAATCCCTGAGCTTCGGGAACCATGGCGCGAAATTCAATTCGGCCGTACTGAAAGCTGAAAAGCCCTTGCGTTTTTAGACGGGCGGAGGTGTAAACGCCAGCCGACAGCTGCTGCGCGACAATGTGCAGATAACCATCTGTGCCTACGTACTCGCTGGGAGTCGTCGTGCTGCAGGGAGCGGTTAATGAGCCCCACGCGCAGTAGGTCTCGAGCTCATTATTTCCAAAGCCGCTGTTGCCGGTATCGTAAGTCCAGGTGGTTGGGTCAGGTTGTGCGTTGACGCCGGTCGTGTTGGAGAACTCATCGCTCCAAACCAGCGTTCCGGATGGAATATTCGGCGAGAATGCCTGGCTCGTGATCGAACTGGAAGTGCCGGATGCGATAGCGATTGACTTTACCGTGAGGTCTGACGCGACTAGGAATGGAGCTTCGTACTTCGTCGAAGATGTGCTGGGAGCGCTTCCGTCAACCGTGTAGTAGATCGCTGCTCCAGTTGTTGCCGACAGGCTGACGATCGTGGCGCCGTTCTGCGCAGGCTTGGTTGAGATTACGGGTGCGGCGGTACTCGTCGAGGGGACGGGAGCGTTGTTTCCGCTATTCGCTCCGCTGCCTCCGCATCCGTGCAAAAGCGCAGTCAACAAAAAGACCGCCGGCATCATCGCGATTGTCCGCATTCAATTCTCCTTTTTGGAAATGAAGAACTGGTTGCTTGTATTTAATCGCTGCCAAAGCGAGAGGTCAAACCTAAACGGCAGGTGGGAGTCAGTGGCGTTCTTGCGGATTAGATTTTTGACGCGGTTTCCAAAAAGTCTTGAGCGCACCCAGGAAAACAAGACAAAACCAGAAGTCAACCAGAACCCCGAGGTCGAGCCTCATAGGGTTATGCTGTGCGGCCGCCGGCAGGTGAGGCATGAGCAGGAAGTAGACCAGATTTCCCGCCAGGACGGCGATCAGTGACTGGACGAAATTCAACTTAGCTGGTTTAGACACCGGAAGTCCTGAAAATAGGCAATCAGCAGTCAGCAGTCAGCACTCAGCAATCAGCACTCAGCCACTACGCCTTCTCCATACGATTTAGCACACCTAAAGGCTAAATGCTGAATGCTGGTTGCTGAGTGCTGACTGCTCATTTGTTACCATCCCTTGAGATGCTGGAACCCTCCACCCCCGTTCAGTTTGTGAAAGGAATCGGGCCGCGAATAGCCGAGATTCTGGCCGCCAAGGGGGTCCACACCGTCGACGACCTTCTTCATTATCTGCCATTTCGCTACGAAGACCGCCTGAATCCACGTGGCATAGCCGAATTGCGGCGGGGGGAAATGGCAACCGTCATTGCGGAAGTTCGCACCTCCGGACTGTTTCGCACGCGTCGCATGCCAATCTTTCAGATGACTGCGGGGCAGGGGCGAAGCCGGCTTAAATGCATTTGGTTCAATGGCGCTTATTTAAAAGATAAATTCCAGCCGGGGCAACTGCTGGCTTTGTACGGGCGCGTGGAAGAGAATCGAGGCGAACTGCAACTGCTGCAGCCGCAATTCGAGATTCTCGGCGAAGCGGAAGCAGAGGCGGAACAGAAAGCTGCGGAGTCGCTCGAAATCGGCCGGATTGTCCCGATCTACGAAGCGGCCGGCCAGGGAAGGCTCACCTCCCGCTGGTTCCGTCGTGCAATCCACAAAGCTCTTGAAGACCTCACTCCGGAGTTGCCGGAAGGCATTCCGGCTACGGTTCGTGAGCATTTGAAATTGCCCTCACCGCGCCAGGCGTTGTGGAATGTCCACTGGCCGGACGCCGGCGAGAGCATGCGAAACCTGCAGGCATCACGAACGCCAGCTCATATCCGACTCATCTTTGAAGAGCTATTTTTTATTGAACTTGGCCTCGAGCTGAAGCGCCGTGAACAAAAAACACAAATCGGAATAGCCTTTGAGCTGAATGACCACGTGCGCGAGGCGATCAAGAAAATTCTGCCATTTCACCCCACGGGAGCGCAGAAACGGGCACTGAAAGAAATTGCCACAGACATGGAGAAGCCTTATCCCATGCGGCGGCTGTTGCAAGGCGATGTGGGTTCGGGCAAAACGCTGGTCGCTTTTGAGGCCGCAATCATCGCAATCGAGAATGGGTACCAGGTTGGGTTGATGGCGCCGACGGAAATCCTGGCACAGCAGCATTTCTTCTCCGCACGACGGATTCTCGAGCCATCCGGATATCGAATAGTTTTGCTAACGGGCTCACTCGAGGATGACCGTAAGCGCGAGACTCGCCGTCACATAGCGCAGGGCAATGCGCAGCTGGTGATTGGCACTCACGCGTTGATCGAACAGAAGGTCGAATTCGCGAAGCTGGGACTCGTGATTGTGGACGAGCAGCACAGATTCGGTGTACTGCAGCGCTTCAAGTTGATGAAGAAGGGTGAGGAACCAGCCGGCGAACCGGACGTTCTAGTCATGACCGCGACCCCGATCCCGCGCACTCTTGCGCTTACGCTGTATGGCGATCTCGACATCAGCATTCTCGACGAAATGCCGCCCGGCCGGACTCCGATAGTTACCCGCCGTGTTGGCGACGAGCGGGCCGACGAAGTTTGGGAATTCGTGCGCAAGCAGGTTAAGGCGGGACATCAGGCTTATGTGGTCTATCCGGTGATCGAGGAAAACGAAGAGAGTGAACTCAAGGCCGCCATGAAAATGTATGGCGAATTGAGCAAGAAGGTATTTCCGGACCTGAATGTGGCCGTGCTTCATGGACGTATGGAGGCCGATCTCAAAGAGCAAGTCATGCGTTTGTTCCAGCAGGGCAAGATTCAAGTCCTGGTCTCGACCACAGTGATCGAGGTTGGAGTGGATGTGCCGAACGCAGCAGTGATGGTGATTGAACACGCGGAGCGATTTGGTTTGGCGCAGCTTCATCAGTTACGTGGACGAATTGGGCGTGGTGCGGCAAAGTCGTATTGCATCCTAATGACAAGCGGCAAAGTCTCAGAAGAAGCCGAACGGCGTCTCGATGCGATGGTGCGCACGACGGATGGTTTCGAGATCGCCGAACTTGATCTCGAGATGCGAGGTCCGGGAGAATTTTTCGGCACTCGTCAGGCCGGGTTGCCGAGCTTCCAGGTTGCCAATCTGATTCGTGACCGCGACCTGCTGGAGATTGCGAAAAGGGAAGCCCGAGCCGTGCTCGCCGGCCCAAGTTCGGAAATTTCGCAAACCGAAATTGATCGCGCGTTATGGCAAATGCGCACGAAGTGGCAGAAGACCTATGGCCTGGTCGAAGTAGGCTAGTCGGTGTGGCTCCGGGACTTGTGTTCTGCAACTTGTGCGCAATTTTGGTGTGCGAAGAAGCAGCGCGATCTGGTGAGACTTTCCTGGGAGACGGAATCGCCCATTCTCTTGCTATGCCTTTCGTATCGCCTGATAATCATCTTTCATGAAAGCTCAGGTGAATCTCTACCGCGACCTTCCTTCCGTTGACGAGCTTCTGCGTTTACCGGAGATAGCTTCTCTTATCCAAGAGGATGGTCCAGCGGCTGCAGGAGACGCGTGCCGGGCTGTGCTTGCAAGATTGCGGAACGAAATTACAACCGGCTACCTGGATGCAGAGAAACTCCGGCTGGCACTTACCGGGGTGAGTGTCGCCGTCAGCAATGAGCTTCGCCAGGGGCTTGCGTACTCATTGAAGCCGGTCATTAATGCGACCGGAGTTGTTCTGCACACCAATTTGGCGCGTGCCCCAATCGCGGCGTCAGCGATCGAGCACATTCGTGAAACCGCGGCAGTCTATTCGAATTTGGAGTTCAATCTCGAATCTGGCGATCGCGGCAAGCGGGACGTGCACGTAGACCGGCTGCTTCGCAAATTACTTTGTGATGAGAGCGGGGAAGCGCGGGTCTCGGCGGGTGCAGGTTCTCCGATTTCGACGATTGTAGTTAACAACAACGCGGCCGCCGTGCTCCTGGCGCTTAACACTCTGGGTGAAGACGGCGAAGTAATTGTTTCGCGCGGCGAGTTGGTTGAGATCGGCGGTTCGTTTCGCATTCCCGATGTAATGGCGAAATCCGGAGCGATTCTGCGTGAAGTTGGCACTACGAACCGCACGCGAATAGCGGATTATGAACGAGCCATCAACGAGCGGACGAAGTTGCTGCTGCGGGTCCATCGTTCGAATTTCGAGATCAGCGGTTTCATCGAGCAGCCAGGGGTCAGCGAACTTGTTGCGCTAGCCGCCAAACATAAGTTGCCCTTGATGGAGGACCTGGGGAGCGGCTCGTTGTTCGATCTGCATAGATTAGGGATCAACAATGAGCCAACGGTGTTCGACAGCTTACGTGCCGGAGTACACATCGTTACTTATAGTGGCGACAAGCTGTTAGGTGGCCCGCAAGCGGGCCTGGTAAGTGGCCGTGAGGACCTCATCAAAAAAATGCGCAGCAATTCACTGTTCCGCGCTTTGCGAGTGGACAAGCTTGCGTACGCAGCGCTCGAAGCCACGTTGCTTGCGTATGTGAAGCAGGACTACGACTCAGTGCCGGTGTTAAGGATGATGCGACTATCAAAATCGGAAATTGCGGCGCGAGCGAAGAATCTCATAGATCGGGTAAGTGGAAATCTCGACCAGCGTCCCACCGGCAAGGTGCGCTTCGAATTGATCGATGGCGAATCGCTGATCGGCGGCGGCTCAGCGCCTTCTGCCTTTCTGCCCACGACGCTGATTGCTTTGACGTCAGAGAATCTCAGCGCCAATGATCTTGCCGCTCGCCTGCGAGCAGCGAATCCTCCTGTTGTCGCGCGGGTTGATGAAGGAAGAGTGCTGCTCGATCTGCGGACTGTTTTCCCGGAGCAGGACGAGGTCTTGAGGCAGGCAATTGCCCAAATCGCCCCATAACAGATGCTGGCGGCAACCGCGTTCAAGTCTGTTGCAGTGCTAATCTGACTGGGTATCGCCACTCTCTTCACTATCGGCCACTCCACGCGCAGCTTGCAGGAACTGATAGCAGCACTGCAGTCACATTCAATTCAGACCCTGGCTGATATCCGTGCGTTCCCGATGTCTCGTCGCCTGCCGCATTTTAATCGCGAGTCTTTGGAGCGTGCCTTGCCGGAAGCAGGGATCGAGTATGTGTGGATGAAAGAGCTCGGCGGACGTCGTAGGAAATCACCGGTCGCGTCACCTAACGTTGCCTTGCGGAACGAGAGCTTCAGAAATTACGCCGACTATATGCTCACGCCGGAGTTCGAAACCGCCGTCGGAGAACTATTGAACATTGCCGAGCGTTCACGCACGGCTTACATGTGCGCTGAGCGAGTTTACTTTCGCTGTCATCGCATGTTGGTCTCCGATTGGCTGGTCGCACATGGTCATGAGGTGCTCCACATTGATGACGAGAAACCTGCTAAGCCTCACAAGCTAATGGCTGAGGCCAGAGTGATGGAAGGGCAAGTGATTTATCGCGGCGATCGTCTGCTGTGAGAAGTAGCGATTCGTAGGAGCCACACAGGCCGTGCTAACGTACTGCAATGATCGTTGGCACTGGCATCGATATCGCTGAAGTCCGGCGTATTGCTGAATCCATCGAGCGGTTCGGCGACCGGTTCATCCAACGCGTTTTCACCGAAGGGGAGATCGCATACTGCGAGTCGAAGGCAAATCGCATGGAGCGTTACGCTGCGCGTTTTGCCGCCAAAGAAGCCGCTATGAAGGCGCTCGGCACGGGTTGGAACCATGGCGTGCGCTGGCGCGATGTGGAAGTGCATCGTGAGCCGGGAAGGCGGCCGACCATCAAGTTTCACGGCAAAGCGGCTGAATTCGCCGCGAGGATGAATGCCAAAAATGTTTCATTGTCGATTTCGCACACCCGCGACCAAGCCATTGCCAGCGTAATTCTCGAAACCTAGCCGGCATCGGTGCTCGCGTCGTCTCTGTTACACTGACGCCTTTCATGCCGCCGACGAGCGAAGTTGTTCAGCGTCCTGAGATCCGGACGAATAATGAGCTGCGGTCAAGTGAACTCTTGTTCGGAATCTCGCTCGGGAGTTTTTGCGCGCTGTTCCTCGAACTCGCTCTTACCCGCCTGTTCTCGGTAATTCTGTTCTATCACTTCGCTTTCCTTGCGATCTCGATTGCACTGCTGGGATTAGGGGCCGGAGGCGTATTTGCCTACTTATGGAAGCGCGAGCTTGGCAGCTTCGAAACTCGATGCATTGCCACGACATGCAGCTTGTTAAACGCAGTCGTTCTTCCGGCAGTGCTCGAGATTGTGTTGCACGTGCCTGTCTCCCTTGAGATCACGAAGGGGAACTTTGCCCGCCTGAGCATCATTTATCTGAGCTCGGCTGCACCGTTCTTTCTGACTGGATTAGAGTTCTCAGTGATCTTCGCGAGGGAATCGTCGCGAATCAATGCAATTTACGGAGCTGATCTCTGCGGCGGAGCGATCGCCTGTCTTGCCATTGTGCCCTTGCTCAATTGGATTGGAGCTCCGAACGCGATTATCTTCGCGGCGCTAGTATCGGCGTCTGCGGGCGCAATCTGGAGCACCTCCCGAGCGTGGCGGAGCAGAGCTGTTTCGCTTGCTTCTCTCATGGCGATTCTGATCCTGGTGAATTCATCGACCCATTGGATTGATGTGGTCTGGGCGAAAGGTGTCCGCCGCAAGAACGTTGAGTTTGCGCGCTGGAATGCGGTTTCACGGGTTGAGGTGGACCGAAACAGCGACGGTTCACGAGTGATTGTGATCGATGCCGACGCAAACACTTACATCATGAATGCCGACCCGGCGCGCTGGGCGGGTTCCCAATGGGAGCAAAATCTGATGGCCGCCCCTGCCGCCGTCGTCAATAGGCTCCGAGCTCGTGGCGATTACGCGATTATCGGTCCGGGCGGAGGAGTTGATGTTTTGCGCGCCGTCGCGAACGGCAGCCACAGTGTTACGGGAATAGAGATCAATCCCCTAATCGCGCAAACCATCATGCGAAATCGTTATGCGGATTTTGCTTACCATTTGTATGACCGTCCAGATGTCAGCATTCACGTCGCGGATGGGCGATCGTTTATTCGCAGTTCACACACTCACTTCGATATCGTAGAAATGACGCTGGTCGATACTTGGGCATCGACTGCTGCCGGTGCGTTCGCGCTCAGCGAAAACAGCCTCTACTCCACCCAGGCGTTCTGTGAATACTTTGAACATCTGAAGCCGGACGGGATAATCGCTGTTACGCGCTGGGAGTTCCAGCAGCCGCGGGAAGCCTTGCGGGTGGTGTCTGTTGCTATGCAAGCTCTGCACCAGAAGGGCGAGGCTAATGTGGCGTCTAATTTCGTCGTGATCTCGCAGGGCGATCTCAATGCGGACGGAATTCCGGTAGCGGTAATGGCAAAGAAAAGTCCGTTTACTTCTCAAGAAGAAGACGCCATTCGAAATTACCTGCAGAAATACAGCAAACTAAAGTTGTTGTATGCCCCTTCCGCTCCTATGTCGAACGCGTTCACGCAGCTGATTACGAGCAACGATCCGTGGTCTTTTGCCCGACACTATGCTTACAACGTGACTCCAGTCACCGACGACGCGCCATTCTTCTTTTTCACCTTGAAGCCGGAGGAGCTTTGGCGATCGCTGGGCGGAAGCGGCGCAATGGACTGGAAGGTGAACCTCGGGGTTGCGGTCCTCGGCATGCTGCTGGTGATTTCTGTTATTGCAGTGATGGCATTTCTGATTGTGCCGTTAGCGTTGCGGTCTTACATCGGGCAGAGCGTGACGGCAGCGCTTCTATATTTTGTCGCCATCGGGCTCGGCTACATCGTGGTCGAAATCACGTTCATCCAGCGTTTTGTGCTTTTCCTGGGCCATCCGACGTACGCCCTGACGGTGGTTGTCTTTCTATTATTGCTTTCAAGCGGGGCCGGAAGTGTGGTCTCAAAAAAATGGATTACCAGACCCGGGCAAGTGTGGTGGCCAATTAGCGCTATTTGTTTTGTGACGGTCGCCTATGTCGCGGTGCTGCCGCCAATTCTGGACCACGCCATTGGCGTGCCTTTCATGCTGAAGCTGGCGATCAGCGCTTTCCTTCTGGCGCCGTTGGGATTCATGATGGGGATGCCGTTTCCGGCCGGCTTGAGAGCGCTCACTGAGCGCGAGAGGGAAGGTACTTTCATAGAGTGGGCATGGGCGATGAACGCAGCTTCGAGTGTTCTAGGCTCAGTCCTAGCAATCGTAGTTGCCGTCCAGTGGGGCTTGAACGTAACCCTCGCCTTTGGAGCGGGTGCTTATTTCTTCGCTTTGCTGTTGCGTGGAAAGCTACTACATAGGCCATCGACGGCCTGAAACCGCGCACGCTCTGCTATCATCAAAAAAATCCGGCAGCAATGCCGGTTCTGCGCGGCGCAGCATCATTCGCCGCCATGCTGCCTGGGAGGAGCGTTGCCGAGCCAGAAGCAGTTGAAATGGTCCCAACTGAAGGTTGGGATTACCGTGGTAGTCGCCGGCATCGTGCTGACAGTGCTCATTGTGTTGATGAGCAACACTGGCGGCATCTTCACAAGCAAACTCATTCTTAAATCTTACTTTTTTGACGCGCAAGGATTGCGCGAAGGAGCGCCGGTTCGACTTAGCGGGGTTGATATCGGCAACGTGAGTCAGATCCGGATCGTGCCTAAAAAGCCTGATGCACCAGTAGAAGTGACCATGAAGGTGAACACGAAGTATCAGTTCAACCTTCGCAAAGATTCGAAGACGCTGCTTTCGACCGCGGGCGTGCTGGGCGAAACTTATATCAACATTGACAGCTCAAAGGCGACCGGAGCAGAAGTCGACGAGGGCGACGTTCTCGCGACCAGCGAAGAGCCTGGATATCAGGACGTCATGCGCTCGACGCAAAATGCTCTCCAGAACATGCAGGCTTTGTTGGCACGAACAGATCGGATCATTGCGTACATCGAGAGCGGACAAGGTTCAATCGGAAAAGCAATTTACGATGCTGCCCTCTACAACCGCCTGAATGCCACGGTGAATGACTTTCAAAAGCTGGTGAACGAAGTGTCACAGGGGCAGGGCAGCATCGGCAAACTCATAATGAGCGATGATCTTTACAACAAGGCCAACGCGACCATCGACAAGATCAATTTAATGATCGACGACCTGAACACCGGGAAGGGAACTGCAGGGAAGCTGCTAAAGGATCCTACTTTGTATGACAATGCAAACCAAACTGTTGCCAGTTTTAAGAAAATAACTGATGACATTAATGCTGGCAAAGGGGCGATTGGAACTCTGACCAAAGATCAGGAATTCGCGAACAAGTTGAAGAACACAATGAACCGGCTGTCAAATATTACCGACCGATTGGACAACGGGGAAGGAAGTGCCGGAAGGTTCTTGCACGATCCATCAATGTACGACAATACGAACAAGCTTCTCACTGATACGCAAGAGCTGATCAAAGCCATCCGACAGAACCCAAAGAAATATTTGACCATTCATCTGAAGGTGTTCTGAGGCTGGTGTCGGCTGGCGTATTCGGCTACCGGATTCATCTTTGAAGCAAATCCACCGGCCGCCTTACATCGTGAACGCGGAAATATCTGGCGAGTGCCGGATATTTTTTCTGCACTTCTTCAAACATCGCGTAAGCAACGTTGCGATAAGAAAAATGCCCGGCTGGGCCACTGCGTAGCTCGGATATGTACACAGCCTCCGCGAAATCCATTTTGAAAAGCGTGCGCTTGCGGAAGCCGAGCGGTATTGCATATTGCGCATTTTCGGCTGCTTCTGGGGACACGCTCTTGGCGAGTGCCGCGACGGCTTTTGCAGCGCCGTCCATGGCGGCCTGGTATTGACCTAAAGCGCCTGCGGGTCCGAGCTGCTCGGGGACTTCGTAGCCGTGGGCGATCGTGAACCCCTGTTCAATTTGAATGCAGCGCCGATGGCGGTGCATATCGCGGAAACCACCAATGTCCATCAGTATGTCGAAGCGAAATTGTTGACCGGCGCGGAAGGCCCGCTCCATTTCATCGTGTTTGCCGCGATGATGAAGGCCGGCGTCGACGATCTCCCGGCGCCGCGCCTCGTGAATACCTTCCACTGCGCGCCGAAGCTGGCGATACGGATAATGAGAGTGCTCATAGAGGAGCGTAGATGCGAGTTCAATCTCAATCGGTTCTTCATCGAGTAAATCAACTAGTGGTGCGGATTCGATCGGAGCATTGTTCATCAGCTCCGCTGCTATCTGCCGCAACTCTTGCCTGGTCTCAATCTCATATGGGTTCGGATCGGCATACTTGACCAGGGTTGGTGCAACGCGGACTTCCTTCAGTAATTCTTGTTCGGCTCGTGCGGCGAGTTCGGGCGAGAGCTCGCGAATTTCAGCAACTAGTTTTCGCAAGGATTCATGATTCACGTTGTATGCCGCGGAAGTGGCTGCACGCTTTAATAATTCTCCGAGCTGCCGGACTTCTTTGTGGGTATGCGAGAGCAGGTGCGAGACTTGCATCTCGAGAGTACGTGCGTTGACGATCTCGCCGAGCGAAGTATTGGTCGCCAGCGGAAGGAGATATCGCGAGACATCGAAGGCCCGTGCTTTTAATGTGCGTTCGTACGCGTCCTGCTTCATGTCGCTGGGCTTGGGAGTAGTCTCGGCAAGGTAGCGGAAAATCTGCTCGGAAAGAGACTCGTACGTCGAAAAGATCCCATCAATGGTTCGCGTGTAAAGCTCGTGGGAAGCATGATCGTCGCCAAAATCCGGCGTGTAATACCCACTCTTGCGAAAGTTCTGATAGCGGGTTGACCTTTCCTGGCCGTCCCAGCGCTGCTCGTCAGCGATGACAATGGCGGCCAGGATGGAAAGCTTTTCAATCGCCAGCGCAATGTGCGCGAGATCAGCGATGGAGCGATGTCCGTATTGAAAGTAGAAGGTGTTTAGAAATTTCTCTGCCTTCTGCGTGCTGATCTCCCTCAGCGACTCCTTCATCGAGAGCGCCGAGCGCGAATACTTGGCCATGGCATAAGCCTGAACTTCCGGCTCAGCGCCGAAAATGGCGTAGACCTCAGTAGTCGGAGCGCTTGCTGAGGAACCGGTACCGTTTGAGGGTTTAAGGGCAGGGTCAGCCATGAAGGACCTCGAAAGAGAAGAAATTGAATGTTAAATGGCGGGTGTCATGCGCGCAATTGAGTTGATCAATCGCTCGGTGAAAACCTCTGCCTGTGTTCTCTGTGGTGAAGACCTTTCGCAGCACTCAGGCAAACCTTCACCACAGAGGACACTGAGGTAGACAGAGGAACGCCACGGAGGAAAGACACAAAGTTCAGATCACAACGTGTGGAACTCAGGCAAAACTTCACCACAGAGGACACTGAGGTACACAGAGGAACGCCACGGAGGAAAGGCACAGAGTTCAACTCACAACGTGTGCAGATACGTCAGCAGATCGTTGATCTGCTCGTCCGTCAGCACGTTCCCGAAGCCGTTCATCTTGTTGCGTCCGTAGCGGATGATATCCCTCGCACGATCGTCGTTGGCCGGCATCCCGCTGGCGGAAAAATATTGCCGCTTGAACACGCCTTTCAGGCCTGGCCCTTGCCGCTTGCGCGATGAATAGGGTGCGTGGCAGCGGTCGCAATACTGGTCGTAGATGTGGCGTCCAGAGGCTTGCTGCGCGGTGAGACCAAGTTCAGCGTCACTTTTTCGCCGCTCGACCTCGCAACCACTGCAAATCGCAATCAGCAGAATGGCGCAGCATGCGAGAAAGGCGGCGAAATATCTGCACCGTCTCATGAATTCCTCGAAGTCACTTAAGTTATATCGCACGTGCGATGTCGATTTCCCGCTTCCCGCAACGGGCGCGGATCTTGCCGGATTTTCACATTCAGATTACGAAAACTTGCGGAGTTGTCCTCGACTGATTCGTTAACAATTATTGGAAAATCTGTGTGCGGCGTGGTCTTCGAAAATCATTGGATCTTGAGTTGCACAATTCCCGCTGCACACACCTGTGAACGAGCTGCACTCGATTGAAACCAAAGCAGATGCAAATTGGTTTTTTTTATTGACCCAAAATTTAGAAGGTGTAAAACCATAATCGTTCTTTGACAGTTTCTAAAGTTTTTCCGGTTGGTGCGGCGTCCGGGGGTCAAGCGAGGTCACCTTCGGCACGAAGCAAGAGCTAACGTAAGTATGCTGAGTGATCAGCGAACTGACGTACAGCTCATGCAGAGTGACTGCAGGAGGGCCAGTGAGGCTCTATAGCAAAGCGCTGGTCGAGGAGAACAGGAAACCAAGTCAAAGGCAGGATAGAGTCCCGAAGGCGTTGAGCTGATTTATCCGGTTGGCGGTAAGCCCGGAGCCCGAGCACGATCGCCGGTCGCGGTCCGCAAGGATAGTGACCAATGCAGGTCGGCAAGGGTCTAAAGCGAGCTACTGGCCGAGACGAATGAGATCAACATAACCTCGGGACTCTTATTTTTAGCGTTGCGGCCATCAGCCGCTCGCTAAACTGCAGCGTCATTCGCCTTGGAGCGGCCGCTTCTCCCACGCTCCTCCCCCAGACAGGAACGGCCTACAAGAGCTCTTACGCGAAGGCGCTGCGTTGGGCGCAAATCTCATGGCCCGGAAGCGATCGATTTTCTATCCGAAACCAAGCGCGCGCGAAAAATCCGTTTTGATAGCGGTTCTTCTCCAACGACATCTACATTCACGTCGTAGTTTCCAGAAGAGAGCGTGTCTCCGAAGGGCAATTCCATATCGCGCGTGCCTTTTGGCAAAGGAAAATGCTGGTAGCCGATTGCAGTTGCGCGGCCGATATTGTTGATGGCAAGAACGATGAACGTCAGGTCAAAATCGCGTCCCGTGTGATTGGAAACCGTAATAGAGCCATCTATTCGTCGGCCGTTCACGCGCGCGCGGTCCTTCCAGTCAACCGTCAGCGGGACATCAGCGCGAAGTACATACATGTGCTTTTGTTCTTTCGGAGGGCGACTGTTGTCCCTGACAAGAAGGTTGAACTGAAACGGGCCGGGATCGGTCAAGACACCCATGAGATCGCCACGATCGCTGAGGGAAATTCCGCGCGGCAGCGTGCTGTCAATCACGCGCCAATGATAGGGCTCTGTTCCGCCGGAAGCTGGAAGCTGCAGATGATATGGCTCCCACAACAACGGCTTCGGCAAGTCGCTCGGCGGCAGGGAAAGCGAATCTGAAGGGCGAGACTGCTGCGCACAAATCGGAAGTGCCGCCAGTATGAGCCACGTGTGCAGAAGTTGTTCGGCTCTCAATCGCATTCAGAAATTATAGGAGGCACCCAGCGCCCTAGCTACTTTCGTGTACCGCAGCAAGGGCTCTCACCCGCGTTCTACGTGTCCTTTCTGGAACTGGAACGCTGGCAGGCGCGATTCTTGTGGTCTTTTTTGGTTCGGCAGTGAGAAAACCCGCATAAAATGCGGTTAGTTTGCTGTTTTTCCACAGCTTGAAATATTAAGATAGCAACGCAATCCGCAGGAATTATTTCAGATCAAGAGGAGGATTCATGGCAGCTGGCATGACCAAGACCCAACTGGTTCGTCACCTGGCAGAAAAGGTTGGCGCGAACAATAAGACAGCGGCGGCATTTCTCGAGAACCTGGCCGACACCGCGATTAAAGAAACCAAGAAGAGCGGTGTTTTCGTTGTCCCCGGACTCGGACGCCTGGTGAAAGCGCACCGTAAAGCTCGCATGGGCCGTAATCCGCAGACGGGCGAACCCATTCAGATAAAGGCAAAGACCGTGGTGAAATTCCGCGTGGCCAAAGCCGCAAAAGACGCAATCGCCCCAAAAAAGTAGATATCTGAATTCCCACCAAAGGCCGGTTTTAGCCGGCCTTTTTCTGTGCGCTGAAATTTTTCGAGAAAACACTTGACAGGCTAATACTGTGTGACATACAGTGTATATAACACAGTGTATGACGCATGGTACACAAAATGATTCAGTCGTCGACAACCTTCGCCTGGAGCTGCGGCGCGGCTGCCTGGTTCTGGCGGTATTGGCGGAGCTTCGGACCGAGCAATACGGATACACACTGCGCAAAGCGCTGACCGACAGGGGGATGGAGATCGATGAAGGCACGCTCTACCCATTGCTGCGGCGTCTGGAAAGCCAGGGATTACTAGTTAGTGAATGGCGGGAGGAAGACAAGCGCAACAAGCGCTTCTATCGCATTTCGCGCGAAGGGAAGCAGGTGCTGAAGCAGCTTCTCGTGGAGTGGCAAACGATCGCGGCCTCAATTGAACTAATTCTGCAGGAGTCAAAGTATGGAACTCTTAGAGAAGTATCTGCAAGCAGTTAAATTCTGGCTGCCGAGTGCTCAGCAGAACGATATCATCGCGGAGCTCCGCGATGATATTCGCTCTGAAGTGGAAGAACGGGAAAACTCGCTTGGGCGCAGCTTGAACGAAAACGAATGGGAATTTCTGCTGAAGCAGCGCGGGCGGCCGCTGCTGGTTGCAGAGAAGTATCTGCCGCAACGATCCCTCATCGGTCCGGTCTTGTTTCCGGCGTACTGGTTTGTGCTGAGACTCGCTCTGTTGTGCTACTTCCTGCCGTGGATCGCGGTCTGGATGGGTTTGGTGCTGTTCAGCCCGGAGTATCGCGCGCATCATTTGGGATTAGGGGCGATCAAGGATATTTCGTTCCTGTTCTTTAATATTCCGTTCGTATTCGCGGTCGTAACTATCGTTTTCGCAACCCTGGAGCAGGTAAAGGACAAGCGCTGGCTTACCCAGGATTGGAGTCCGCGAAAACTGCCGCGCGTCCGTGATACTAAGCGCATTCCGCGGGCGAATTCGGGGGCGGAACTGATCCTCAATACGATTTTCGGAATCTGGTGGCTGAAAATTCTGTGGACATTGACGGTTTTCGAATCAGGCGGAATCAAACTGACGCTTCCACCCATATGGCACAAATTCTTTTGGGCCTTTCTACTGCTGTTAGTGGTCAACACTTCGCTTTCGGCGCTCAACTTCATCCGTCCCTACTGGACGCGCGAACGCCACGGCCTGAAAGCGGCTGCGAACTTGCTGAGTGCCATCGTTTTGATTTTTATCGTTAAAAACTTCGCCCCCATGTTCGCCAGCGGCCCTGTGATTGTCCTCCAGGGGAAAGTGGTAAGTCTTCCGTGGATGTTTACCTTTGGCCTGACGATCGGGTTCGGAATCGGCGCGATTGTTTGCGTGATCCTTACATTCGTAGAGGTTTGGAAGGCGCTTAAGAGCGACAGGGCGCCTTCCCGACTGAACCATAGCGTCGCAATGTGATCAGGGTCGGGCAACTACATCTTCTCTAGATGGAGGCCGGCCCCTTTTTTTAAGTAGCCCTTCCGCTGGAACCAGTCCTCCATCGCTTCTTTTAATTTGTCCAGCGGGACGCGTTCACCAATTTCCATTAATCCGTCGCTTATCGGAAGCGTGTCGTCGAAGATGCTGGCATTGGTGAAGTTGCGCATGGAGAAGTTGTCCAACCACTTTGATGGGCAGGGAACGAGGGTGCCATCTTGCTCATACTGGACGCGAACCTTGCGCGAGAACATGCTCTCGGATTGTAATTGCAAGGAAGAGACTTACATCGTCGAAGGAGTTGCCGGCGTCCGGGCCCCGTTTTCGCCGTTCACCAGGTCCTTTAACTCTTTGCTGGGCTTGAAGAACGGAATCTTCTTAGCCGGAACATCGACACGGTCGCCGGTCTTGGGATTGCGTCCAACCCGGGGCTTGCGCTGGCGTGTGCGGAAGCTGCCAAAACCACGGATTTCGATCTTGTCGCCGGCGCGAAGCGAGCGCACGACACTGTCGAATATGGTCTCAACGACCACTTCGCTGTCCTTACGCGTCAATTCGACTAAACGCGAGACTTCATCGATCAAATCCGCTTTTGTCATGGTTTTTCTCCCAAGCTTTTTTACCAGACTATCTGAGGCCAGAGCTTCCAACGCGGCTGCTCGCGGGTGGCGGCGCGGGCAAATTCATTGTCATAACCTTCTCAAATTTCAGGGGTTGTTGGCAAGAGGCAGATTTCGTACGTTTGGCTATTTCCACAGATAGTAAAACCCGACCTGCTGGTCCATCAGCTTTTCTTTGGTCGGAAGAAAGGGCGAAATATCCCCAAACAGCACATCGAGCAACGACCGGCGCTGGACTTCGGGATGCACCAGCGCCGGCTCGCCGCTGATATTGACTGACTTCGCCGTGTCCATCACCGCAGCGCGGAAATCCCCGATCTGGTCGATCAGGTGCAATCCCATCGCCTGCTCACCGGTCCATACGCGCCCGTCGGCAATTGATTTAATATCAGCAACTTTGGCGTGCCGGCCGTCGGCTACCGCCTGGACGAATTGGGTGTACATGTTGTCGATTAGTCCTTGCATGTATTGTCGTTCGGCAGGAGTCAATTCGCGGGAAGGGTCGCCGGTATCTTTGAATTCGCCGACTGTCAAGACCTCTGGCTTAAGTTTGGCCCAGCGCATCAGGTCGCCATAGTTCACCCATTCGGCAATGACACCGATCGACCCGACCACGCTGCCATTGTCGGCGTATATTTTGTTTGTAGCTGAAGAAACGTAGTACGCGCCGCTCGCCCCGACCGTTTCTATGGAAGCCACAATGCGCTTATGTCGCACATCGCGAATGCGTTTCACCTCGCGATAAATTTCCTCCGAAGCTGCGACGCCTCCGCCAGGTGAATTTACGTGAATAATGATTGCCTTGATGGAGTCGTCATCAGCAAACTTGCGAAGATCGTTCACCACTTGACCCGGGTCAAGAATGACGCCATCGAGATCCACGACCCCAATCTTGTCTCCGAAGATCGCTCCCTGACGTCCGCCCGCGTGCAAGGCAACGTAAATAAATGTGAACGCGGCCAGTACAAAGAGGAAAAATGCTCCTCCACCGATGACGACCCATAGCCAAATGCGCGAGCGTTCGTTTTCAGCCATAAATGTTTGTTAGTTTAACACCCACACGCGTGAGCAGTTTTTCAAGGAACAATGACTTGCAATGCTTTGGGAGCAACAGTGAACTCGACGGGAGTCTGACAGACGTATTCGCCATCGGCGTAGACGTCGAGCGGCGATTCGGTTTCAATTCGCGTAGTGCAGGTTTGAACGTACTCGACCTTATCTGAGCGCAAGTGCCGGCCAAAATAAACCGTGGGAAATAGCCGGAAGAGATTGAAGCGACTCATTGCGCGCACGACGCACACATCCAACTGGGCGTCATCCAGTTTTGCATTCGGGGCGATTCTTATTCCGCCACCATACGAGGGAGCATTCGCAACGGCGGCAAGCAGGGTAGGACGGAATGGTGGCGCGAAGCCATTCTGCGAAATACTCATCGGCTGCGGCGTAAAGCGCAGAAACTCCCTCGGCGCAGCTAGCCCATAACCCCCGTGTGCTCGAATCCAACGAGGAAGGGCATTTGCCTGGCGGTTGATTTGTGCGTCAAGCCCGACGCCCGCAACGCAACAAAAATAATGCAGGCCTTCGCTTGGGACGCGAAATTCAGGTGGTGAGTTAACCGGCACGGGCCCAAGTTTGGCCGCATGTTGAATTACTCCAAGGTCGATTGTTCGTACATTGCCTGCGCCGGAACTGAACTTCTGCCAAGCCCTCAACGAATCGCGCACACGGCGCAACCCTAAAGCTCGGGCAAAATCGTTCCCGCTTCCGCAGGGGACGATGAGAACAGGCACATCCAATTCCACTAATGTTTTGAGCTGACGATGGAGGGTGCCGTCGCCGCCGAAAATAATAATTGCGTCGGCCTGCTCGATCAGGGAAGTCCATTCCGCGCTCGCCTCACGCTGGAATTGCGAGAGAGCTTTGCCCACGCTTCCCGGCCCCAGAATCGCAGCAATGTGCATTAGCACGGCATTAAACCACAGTAATTCAAGGAGGTATAGAGGTTTGTAGCTGGATCTTTAATCCGCAGGCGCCGGTTGTTCCACAAGGGAAGCTACCTTAACGTACTGGCGTAACTTGTGATGGCCAAAGCCCCCAAAATATCGTCATGCTGGCCCCTGTTGGCGGTTACCGGGCCGAATTGAAAGGGGAGAAGATGCGCAAGGTAAGCATGTTATTGCCCGTTATTCTGGTGGGCATGTTCGCCGCTGCACAGCAGCAGTCTGTCGCGCCTGGAGGACCAGACAGTCCCGCAAAGGCGACGATTTACGTTTATCGCTATAAACAGTTCCAGGGATCGGCACTCGCGCCGTCCGTCTACTGTGATGACACGGCACTGGCAAGAATGGAAAACGGCCGCTATTTCGCGGCAAAAATCGAGCCCGGAAAGCACGTATTTCATTCCAACGACAAGCAGTCGGGCGTCGAACTCGAAGTCAAGGCGGGACAGGAGTATTTTCTTCGGGTGGAGATCGCGACCGGCTTTATGAAAGGCCATGGCCGGCTTGTTCTGGTTTCATCAGAGCAAGGAAATTACGAACTGAAGTCCTCGAAGCTGAAGCCGCTCGACGCGAGCAAAGTTGAAGATTCAACCCGTGTCTCGGTTGCGGACATTCAGTAATCTCAGCTAAAAGGAAGCCGCACGCCGGCTTCCTTCTTTGCCTACCTGTGCAGCGGTTCCGCCATGTCGGCCAGCGCATATCCTATGACGGCCATGCAGGCCGCATTTTCCCGCAATTGCTGCGGGTCAACTTTATCCAGCGTGTCGGCGGCGGTATGGTGATAGGTAAAGTAGGTTATTCCGTTCTGCCAAATTCCAAATGCAGGTACACCATTCTTCGCGAGCGGTTCAATATCTGTCTCGGGAGATTCGGGAACGATTTGAATTAGATTTGAACCGATTGCTCTCAGCACTTCCTGTACTGGTGAAAGTTGCTTCGAAGCAGGTTCGCTGATTTTGGCGTGAAACCCCAACGGATGCTCTGCACCCAGATCGCTTTCGATTGCTGCAATGTGATTCGCAATATCCGGGGCATAATCTTTGGCATACGCTTCGGCACCGGTCGCACCCATTTCTTCGTTCATCCAGGCAACTACGCGCAGAGTGCGGCGGGGATGCAGATTCAACTTATGAAGCAGCTCGGCAGCTTCCATTGCGACGACAACGCCTGCCCCATCATCGATCGCACCGGTGCCCAGGTCCCATGAATCGAGGTGCCCGGAGACGATCACGACCTGCTCTGGATGCTCCGATCCCTTTAACTCAGCAACGACGTTGTAGCCCTGGGCCTGTGGCCCTAATTTCGTGGTGAGCGTCAGATGGATTCGCACTCGGCCCCGCGCCGCCAGCCGCGAAATCAGGCCGGCATCTTCCGCCGTAACCGCACCGGCGGGAATTGTGAAATCGAGGCCAGAACCAGTGTGCGGCAACCGGTATGCTCCATCTCCGGTTGAACGCACGAGCGAACCCACGGCACCAAGCTCGGCAGCAGCAGCAGCGCCTGATGCGCGATATCGCACGGCTTCGCGATACGCCTCGCCAGCTTGTCCGGAGATCGCCTTCTGGTGATCAAAAATTTCGTTGAAAAGAACAATTTTTCCTGCGACCTTATCGCGCCCGAGTTGCTTTAATTCGTCAAAATTGTTCACAACGACGACGTCAGCACTGATTCCAGTGTCGGGCGTAGGAGAATTGCCTCTAAGGGCGGTGACGTAAATTTTCTGTCTGGTGCCTTCCACCTGACCCGGATACTCGACCAGCTCCGCAGCATCGGTTCCGCGCTCGAACCTCTGCACTGGCACTGGTTCCAGATGGACATCAAGCCCCAGTTTTCGCAGTTGATCGGCGACGTAGTGGGCAGCTGCATCGGCCTGTGGGGAGCCCTGAGGACGGGGCCCAATACTATCGGTGATGTATTCGAGCTGCTGATAAGCGTAGTTGTCGGCGAGTGCGGCGTCGCGGAGTTGCACCAGTTCGCCCCGCAGCTTTGGCGGGAAGGCCCGTATAGCCGATTCGCTGTCTTGAGGTATCGCCGCCCACGCGGGAGGTGTTGGTTGGACGTTGGGCGTTTGCGCGAACCCAGTGGAAGAAATGAGAGTGGGAAGAAAAACAGCAATTAGGCGGTTACGGATTTTCATCTTGTTCCTGAGTAGATGCTTTTCAAGAGCGCATCGTCGCGCTTATTTCCACTTGCCTTCACCCTCAACGATGGTGATGTAACGGTCAATGGGCAAGTCCGTGAAGCGCTCGGTCGCTCCACTCGGCAGCGGCCATTTGATCTCGAGTGAGTCGATTTTTGTTCGTTTGCCGATGCCGAGGACCACGCGTGAATCGTGGTCCGAAAGATAACTGCCGCCTCCAACTTTCATTCGAGTGCGTTTTAAATCCTGCGCTCGATATGTAATCCGCGCGCCCACGGCATCAGGATTCGACTTTTTCCCTGCTAGTTTGATTCCGAGCCAGTGGTTTTGCGAACCGGCAGTATTTTTCAGTAGAACGGGAGCAGCGTTGTTGATACTGAGCAGCACGTCGACTGCTCCGTCGTTATTGAAGTCTCCAATGGCCATGCCTCGCGCCGACATATGGCGCGAAAAGATCGGGCCACTTTCCGCGCTGATGTCTCGAAACGTTTTCCCGACTCTACGAAACAGGAGCGGCGGCTCCTGGTATGTGACCTGAGGATGGAGCTGCTCGATCAAATCATCGGGATTTCCATTTGCCAGAAATAAGTCGAGATCGCCGTCGTTGTCGAAGTCGAAGAACTTGAGCCCCCAGCCGCTCATCAGGCGCGTGGCGCTGGCGATATCGTTTGCGCCAGACTGATCATCGAAACTCTCATCGTGATTGTTGCGATAAAGCGAGTAGATCTCTCGGTCGATATTGGCGACAAATAAGTCCATCCAGCCGTCCTGGTCGAAATCCGCCGAATCAACCCCCATGCCGGAGCGCGGCCTGCCTTCTGCGCTGTAAGCGACGCCCGCGGGCTCGCCAATCTCTTCGAATTTGCCGTTCCCACGGTTGGCGAATAGGAAATTTGCGACAGTGTCGTTGGCGACAAATAGATCCAATCGTCCGTCGTTGTTGATGTCGGTGGCAACCACGCCCCAAGCCTTTCCCAAGTGAGACGCGATCCCGCTGGACTTACTCACGTCGGTGAAAGTGCCGTTACCATTGTTGTGAAACAACCAGCTTGCAGTGGGACTGTAGACATGAGGAATGCAATATCCGCGTTTCGCGTCTTCACCCGTGCGACACTCCTTGTTTTTTTCTTTTGAGAAATCCACAAATTGGCAGACAAACAGGTCGAGTTTGCCGTCATTGTCGTAGTCAAACCAAACCGCGCTCGAGGACCACCCGGGGGCCGCAACGCCGGCCCTTTCAGTAACGTCAGAGAATGTTCCGTCACCGTTGTTGTGGTAAAGAATATTTTTTCCGTATTGGGTGAGGTAGAGGTCGGGAAACCCATCGCCATCGTAGTCGCCGACGGCAACGCCCTGCCCGTACCCGCCACCAGTGACACCGGCTTTTTCCGTAACGTCGGTGAAGGTCCCGTCCCGATTATTGCGATATAGCGCGTTGCGCAAGGGAGTTGGCGGCTGGTAGAAATCGCAAGGTCCGCTGTTCACTAAATAAATGTCCATCCAGCCATCGTTGTCGTAGTCGAAGAAGGCGCAGCCGGCCCCGGTCGTCTCTGGCAGATAGTGTTCAGGTGATTTTCCGCTGGTGTGGGTCCAGTGAATTCCGCTGAGTTCGGGAGGGACCACCTCGAAAGTGTCTGGCGTGTGAGTCACCGCCCGAACAATCCGCGGAAAACTCGCGACGGAAGCTCCACCTAAAAGGGAGTACAGGAAACGCCGTCGAGATAAAGCAAGAGGATTTGGGTTCGAATTACGCGTAGTCACGATGGCAGTTAGGCGACAGCATTATTGCGGCGTACTGGCCGGTTGTGCCTGAGGTTGGGTCTCACCCTGCGCCGGCGGATTCTTGTCCACCATCTGGCGATGGAGGGCAAACTCCCGCTCTCCTTCCTGCTTGCGTCCAGTGCGCGTGTAGGCGATTGCCAGGTTGTAATGCACAGCTGGATTCTCAGGCTCAAGCTTCACTGCTATCTCCAGCGGAGCGATTGCATCTGAAAACTTCTTCGTTGAAATCAGCGCCGCACCCCAGCCGACGTAAGCATCTCCAAAACTGGAGTCGAGTTTCGCAGCGCGGGTGAAATGCTGTACGGCATCATCCCATTGCTGCGATTGGCGGGCGAGTTCACCTAACACATATTCTGCACCGGCATTGCTGGGATCAATTTTGAGCTCCTGCTGGAATTCTTTTTTTGCCTGGTCGGCAGCGTCGGCAGGCGGACTTGGTTCGGAAAGCAGTAGCCTACCGATTCGAAAATGAATTCCCGGCATTCGCGGATTCTGTTGCAGGACCTTTCCGTACTCCTTTGCCGCCTGGTCCCATTTGCCTTGCATTTCAAGGGACTCGGCATTCAGTTCATGGGCCGGCGCGGAGTTTGGCGCGCGCATGGCAAGCTCCTGTGAAGCGTGCGTCGCCAAGTCAGAGTAGGTGTGGACGGCGGTATAAAGCACCTCGGGATCATTGGGGAATTCGCGATACAGCCTTCGGAGGAATTCTTCGGCGGAATCGAATTGGTTGTTGACCATTGCGCAACGCAATCCTGCCATGCCTGCGTCGCGTTGCAAATCTTTGTCACTGGTTTGGGCGATGGTTTTCTTAAGCAGGGGGACCGCTTCGCCACACCGGCCGGACTTGGCCAGGTCGAGAGCATGCTGGCCAGACTGAACGCTATTGGTTTTTGGAGGAGGTTTCACACCATTGGTTTGCGCAAACGACAAATACGATAAGAGTACAAACAGCAACAAGCTGAGATTAGAAACCAAGCGACTGGGCATAAAAGAAAAAGGCAGGCGTCAACGACGCCTGCCTCATGATACCGCGATCAGAAATACAACTTCAGGGCGAACTGAATGTTACGAGGATTTTCCGCCGAATTAATTAGACCCATTCCCGCACCCAGGTTGGTGTTCGGGATGTTCAGATTGGTGTGGTTGAAGGCATTGATAAAGTCGCCTTGGAAACGCAGCCGCATTCTTTCAGTCAGTGCGAAGCTCTTTTGCAAACTCAAATCAATGTCGGCGTAACCCGGACCACGGATTGGACCCTCAGCCGGGCAAGTTCCGAAATTGTTTGCCGGTGCCGAGTAGGGTGCGGGATCAAACCACTGATACCCGATGAAGTCGCCGGCTGAGGAATAAGACGCCTTCCTTCCAAACACATGCGACGGCCCGTTGCAGTCGGGACGGAGACCGCGCGATCCCGTAGCATCGCTTCCGCCGAAGTACAGAGCCAGCGGGAATCCGGTGTGCCATGAAAGGAGCGGGTTGACAGACCATCCTCCTATGACGGCATTGGCAACTCCGGACGCGCCATTTGCGAACTTCTTCCCATGTCCAAACGGAAGTTCGTAAGTCGCGTATGCACTGATCACGTGCTTTGCATCGAAGTAGCACGGCGCCCAGTCTGCATGCGGATTATAGAGATTCTGGAAGTACGGACTCGAGGGAGCAGCTTGTGTGTCACCCCATGTGCCGTAATATCCGCTGTTGTCGGTCATACAACGCGAGAGCGTGTAGGAAATTTGATATTCGAGGCCCTGCGACACACGCTTTTGCAAGACGGCTTGCAACCCGTCATAGCGCATGCTGCCCACAGATGCCGTTCCGGAAATCTGCGAGATATCACTCTGGAACGCAGGATTTCCAGACAGGAAGGCGCTCGGTGCAGTGCAGGGAGGTTTGCCGCAGGCGCTGTCTGCCAGCAGTTGCTTTTGCAGGTAGGGCATGGGCACCATCAGGTGTGTTCCGTGCTGTCCCACATATCCAAGTTGGAAAGTTGTGGTATTTGAGAGCTGCTGCTGGACGGTGCCGTTCCACTGATACGTAATTGCGGGCTGAACATTCGGGTCCCATACGCGGATTAAAGCTCCCGCAAATGGGTCGGATGCGCTTCCGACGGGGACAAGCCCCTGATCTGTGCTCGTGGCCGGAACCTGCGTCCCGGTGTACTGTTGGAAAAGTTCGGAAGCGCTGAAAGGTGGATTGATGGGAAGGCGCAGGTTTGTGCCAGTGCCTTCGAGGTAGGAGGAGATACCAAATGCCCCGCGGATAACAGTCTTTCCACTAAGCGCTTGCGGCGACCAGGCGAATCCCAGCCGTGGCTGGAGGTCTCGCAGTCCGTATTGGCCGTTATACAAGGCACGGCTGCTCTTCTGGCAAGTGATGGGAGCTGTTCCTACATCGACGATTGAACAATTCGGAGCTAACAAGACGCCGGAGAACATACCGAAATTGTCCTGCCTGTCATTTTTCTCCACCCATGGCGTGTGCGCTTCGTAGCGAAGGCCCATGTTTACGGTCAAGGTGCTGGTGGCGCGCCAATCGTCCTGGAGATAGCCGGCAATGACGCTCGCACGATGACCCCATTCACCACCCGCGATGCCTCTGCCGTAGTTCCCGGGAAGGCCCAGGAAGAAATCAGCGCCGGGGAAACCGCCGGTGGCCGAATTGCTTGCTGGATTGCTCGACGTGTATTGACCGGTGAAGATGATCGCTCCTAGTTCACCGCTATTTCCCGTGTAGAAGGTGTTAATGCGATCTCTCCAGAATTCAAACCCAGTGTGAAATACGTGGTGATTGCGAGTAATCACGATCGAGTCCGAAGCCTGAATGACGGCATCTTTGAATGACTGAATAACGCCAGGGGTGCCGAGATTGGTAAGAGTACCGTTCCCCGGCGAGCTTGGAGTTCCGCCGCCGAATCCTAAGAGCAGAAGTCCAGCGGCATTGCCATTGGCATTCGCAATGCCTAGTTGTGAGCCGATACTTCCGGCTGAATTCGGGAAATCCGTACCGTTGTGCAACTGAATGTGGTTCACGCCGAAGCGCAGATCATTCAGCAATGTTGAACTGAAGGTGTGTGTCCAATCACCGACTACGTTGTTAATCGGCGCTTCCGAGAACCCTGTTCCAAAGATTTGATCAGAGTTGATCGTGGGATTGCTTTGATGAGCGTGAGAGTAGCGCCCAGAGATATGGTCCTTATCGGTAGCGTTGAAATCACCTTTCACATCGAACTGATTTGTATTGAACTGTTGGGTTTGAATGTAATAACCGTTGTTGCCGGTCACGTTGCTGCTGATCGCCTTCGGATAGAGCGCAGAAGCGAAAAGCGCCTTCGCCACCGGATCGAGCATGCTCACTGGGATCTGATTGTTAGGAAATGCCTGACCGACGGTGGGGTTGGGAGCACAGGGGGTGCCGGTGCCGCCGCTACCTGCAGCACACGGATTGTAAAGCTGATTGATAACGTTTCCCTTGCTGTCCCTGTCGTTACAAATGCCTCCGGTGAAGCCTGTACCGCATAACCCCGAAAAGTCACCAGCTTGCTCAGCCGGGGTGAGGACGTTAAGGCCTAGCGCCGTGGCCGGGTGATCAAAACGTTGGCTCTGATAATCAAAGAAGAAGAACAGCTTGTTCTTGATTACCGGTCCTCCGATCGTGCCGCCAAACATGTTCCAACGGACCGTGTTCCTGGGGACGCCAAAGCCGCCGCTGGAGTTGGGAGTGAACCCGTTTTGCCAGCTGTTAGCATTCAGCTTGTCGTTCCGGAAAAATTCCCAAAGGTCGCCGTGGAAGCTGTTCGTGCCCGATTTAATCGTCGTGTTGACGATCCCACCCATGTAGTTGCCGAATTCGGCGGACGCGTTCTGAGTGATTAGGTTGAATTCCTGGATGGCATCGGGCGCGGGCGTGTACCCAAGCAGGTTGTCGGAAACCTGGTTATTGTCCATTCCATCGAGGATGAAATTGTTCGCCTGCTCGCGATTTCCGTTGATATACGGACGGGCGCCATTGGCGGTGTTATCGCCGTTGTTGAAGTTATCGGGGTCAGGCGAAACGGATCCGGGGGAGAGCAAAGTGAGTTCAACATAGTTTCGCGTGGCCAGCGGTAATTGATCATTGGTCACAGCGTCGATGACAGTGTTCACCTGGGTGGTATCAGTTTGTAGGACCGGAGGCGCGCCGGTGACCTCAACACTTTCGGTGACTTGGCCGACTTTCATTTGCACGTTAATACGCGCAGTTTGGTTCAACACGAGAGTGAACGGCGGGTGAACCGCGGTGTCGAATCCGGTGGCCGATACCTTGACCGAATAATTGCCAACCGGCAGGCGGGTAATATTGTATGCACCTGTATCGTTTGTCTTCGCGCTCCAGACGGTGCCGCGGTCGGCATCGGTCGCGATTACCGAAGCGCCGTTAATCGGCGCGCCACTCGGGTCGGTGATAGTTCCCACGATTGAGGCCGTGACCTCCTGGCCCCACAGGGTTTGGGTCGCAGCCAACGTCAGCCAGCAGGAAAAAAGAACGGCCAGTGAGAGCAATTTTCGTGTGCTCATCTTAGAACCTCCGGGAGAGACTTTGTTGCCCACAAAAAGGTATGCGCAATGCTATATAGCAGGTGAATGACCGTGGTCAAGCAAAAAATGCAGATCCTGCCGAAGATTTTTACACAGCTAGCGTCCAGAACTGCTCTATATCAGTTTTCTGCGCCGGAGATTCCCACCACTCGGGAAGAAATCCACAGGCGTCCACAGATCGACTTGTACAGCCCGTAGGAACTTACCCTGAGAGAAAGGCTGGGGCAGCACGACTTGCGCACAATGTAAGCGGAGTTGCTCACCGCTATATACATTTGTGAGTTGCTCCTACATAATCCTGCCGTTCTTCCTTTACTTTTCCATTCCTTTTCGCTATATAGCAGAGAAACCACATTCGAACCGCGGTACGAGGACTCAGAATGGCAAGTAACGGTCACGGCGCGATTCCCGCCTATCAAAAAATTCAAGCGGCGATTCGTGAACGGATCGAAGCCGGCGAGCTAAGGGCAGGCGATTCAGTGGATTCCGAGCGTGAGCTGGCTCGCGTCCACCATGTGAGCCTGATGACTGCGCGTCACGCGCTGGCCAGCCTGGAGAAGGAAGGATTGGTCGAACGCCGCCGCGGCGCGGGTACCTTCGTTGCGCCTCCACGCATTCACTTCAATAAGTTGATGAGCTACACGGAGCAGATGGCGAGTCGCGGCCTGGCGGCTTGCTCGAAGGTGATCGCCGCGAAAATCATTGAACAAGAAGATGAAATCGCTGCGCGGCTCATGCTTCCTGCCGCGAGCAAGATGGTTAAGATAGAGCGGCTGCGGCATACTGCTGACGAACCGTTTGCGCTTGAAGTGTGTTATTTGCCGGCCGAGATGTTCCCCGGTCTGGTACGCAATGTTTTTGGACGATCACTTTTTGCGCGGCTCGAACAACAGTATGGCGTGCAACTGACATACGCGGACGAAGAAGTTGATGCCACCGCCGCGGATGGACGGGTAGCGCAATTTCTGGAACTACCGCGCGGCGCCCCGGTCATGCGCATACGCCAGGTCATCTATTCGGCGAATGGCAAGCCGGTCATGTACGTGGTCGGGTTTTACCGCGCGGAGCGGCACTCCTTATTTATCCGGCGATTTCGTTAGTCGCGCTCACTCTGCTTGCTCCTGTTCCTCTTCGATCGAAAGAGGCCGCACCCGATCGACGATGATCACCACAAGTAGTACGCAACAAGGAAGGTAAAGCGATTTCAAGTGCAGGTCCGCGGTGGCCCAGGTACCACAACCCGCTCCGGTCAGATAAGCAATCCAGATCGCAACCAGCAGACGGGCCTTTCGGGCACTATTATGCGCTTGGGCGGCGTGACGCTTTTCATCAGCGCTCTTGCGGGACAGGTCGAACACAGCAAACATCCAAAGCGACAGAACCTGGGCCAACTTGTTTAGCATGCCGGTTACAAATGTCGTGTGAACCGTCAGCGGACCAATTTTTGTCAAGCTGGCCGTTTGCAGTCCCATGGCGCTGGCGAGCAAAGCCAGCACCAGACAAACTACCGGAGCTGCATCTTTCCGCGGATGGTTAAAGTCATGGCGCACTCCGATCGCAATCACGACCAATAACAGCAGGACCTCGATCGCAAATGTAATAGAAGCGATTCGTTTGAATCTCGCCCGTTGCGCCGCTTCGATGAGCACCCTGCCAGCCAATGACGCTGCAAAGAACGATCCGACAATAATGATTGCTGCTAGAACGGCTCCCCAATCCCGTTGTACTATGCGCTCCCCCAATCGTACCGTCGTGCCGGTCACGTGGGCGGTGAATAAGTCATAAACCGTGAGTGCGCCAACAATGTCGACGAAACCTGCGGTAAATGAAAGTGCCAGGGCGATCAGCGATTTGGTTCTGGTGTGGCGAGGATTTGGAGCTCCAGCGTTCAAGATTTGCAAACTCTTTCTCGATTTAGGCCAGGGTAAAGGGTGACATACCTTCACCTTGTGTCATCAGCGAGAGATGGCGGGCTCCACAAAACAGATGTCCGCGGTCGAGCATGACCGTTTCGCGGTGCACAATTCATAAGCCGGTAAAATTCGCCCTCTCAGCACACGGCGGGGTTAAGTCAATACCTAACAAAAAGATACAAGTCATCCGCGGGCTGCTCGATTTCTACAGCGCGAAACCCTGACTTACTGACAAAAACATTTGGTCGAAGCAGAATCTTTCTTGCACAATCGAGGAAGCGTTTGGGCTAAAGCACGGAGTTGCCGGCAGTTTCTCGTTCGAAGAAAGGGCTGGAACTTCTTACCTCCTGGAGGTATTGCCATGAAGTTCAGCCCAAAGCTGTGGTTTATTTTTCTTCTTCCCGCCCTCGTCGCAACCGCTGCACCGAGTAGCGCGCAGATCACACTCAATCAGGTCAGCGCCTCAGATTGGAAGATCAGCAACGGTGTTCTAACGGTTGATTGGCTGCCTACCAGTGGCCGCGTTTTCAGTATTCATTGGAACGCATTTCCCCAACAGGAACTCATCGATCAAACTAATCGCGATAGCCACGGCCCCAAAGGCTTTTACATGGACAATGCCGGAAACATCGGTGGCGCGATTACGCCTGGGTATTATCTGGACCCGAATGGAAGCTATATCGATTTTTGGGTCGCCCACCAGGCGGATGCCATCAGTCCATTCACATGGTCGTGGCACGATGTGATGTTTCTGAATGATCCCGGCATTCACGTTTACTTTGTTCTGGACCACGGACCAGGAGATCTGCAGGGAAGCGTTGGACAGATCCAATGCGTATTTCGAGGAGACCTCAGCCAGTTTACGAATACGTATTCTGTGAACAGCGGCTTGAACAACCTGGGAGCAACCATCGTCCCTATGCCGGATGCGGTGCTGTTCGGAACCACAGACCCAGGACGCAACGTTCAGGATGCGACAGTAGATCTGCATGGCTTGACACTGCCCGCAGGGTTTCGCCGTGAGTTCTACACGAAATATGACTATTCAAGTTACGAGTACCTGCACAAAGCGGAAGGAGTCTACGGTTCGAATATCGGTGCGTGGATGGCGCTGCCGAGCAGCGAGTCCTTAACTGGCGGCCCAACCAAACAGGACCTAATCTTTACCGGCAACCTCCTGATCATGGAGGCGTACTCGAATCACCTCGACAATCAGATCAATTTTACGGTGCCGCAAGATGCCGTCGCGCACCGGTTATACGGACCGTTCTATTTGCACTTCAATTCGTTGAGCGCGACAAATAACTCGCCTGCATCGCTCTACCGCGAGGCCCTCTCATCCACGAACCAGATGAAACCGTCCTATGACAGCGAGACGGTCCTGTTGAACAGCGGTTACGCACCTTCAACTGCACGCGGTGATGTCGACGTGCTTGTTGCGGGGGCGCAATTTTCCGCGCTAAATCAGGCGTGGGCGGTGTTAAGTGATGCGAACACAAACTTTCAATACAGTCACGCCGGAAATGAATACTGGGAGAACATTGGCCCTCTGGGAATCGCAGCATTTCATCATGTTGCTCCCGGAACCTACCGTCTGTCGGTCTACAGACTTGGCGAGTGGGGTGAACTCCGCGCCGATGGAGTGACTGTCGCCGCGAATCGTCCAGCGTTTGTCTTTGCGAACCTACAGCCGGAAAATTTTGGCTTTGCACGGCCAATCTGGACCATCGGCGCCGCGGACCGATCTGCGCACGAATTCCTGCATGGTGAGGTCTTCAATCCGATTGATCTCGATCCCAACTACCACGACAAGTACACGGCGCTGGTGGGCAAATCTGTTCAAGATGATCGCGAGTACTGGGGAAACTGGAACTACTGGGCGGACTTTGTGGCGACCAATGGCGGAGTTGTTTACTACGCCACTCCTGTAGCTTCTACTCCGGCCACCAACGACCTGAGCAAATGGAATTACAACCAGTGGCACATCTTCAATCCAGGGCTATTTGCAGGAGTTTACAATCCCGCCGACGATACAAAGGATGGTTACAAATACATTTGCCCGGCGTATGTCGGGAATTGCGCAACCGCGGCGGTTCCTGATTGGCAGGTACACTTCGGGACTAGCGCAAGGCAGCAGGCACAAGGACAGTACGTGGTCTTATCGGTCGGATTGGCTGATACGGAATCTGACCTGACAGTCTCGCTGAACGGCAATCCGCTCACCTGGCATGGAGTGGGATTGAAGAACGCCGACGCAGACGTTCGCAGCGGGCTATCAGGAACATATCAGTGGGTCGTATTTCAGTGGAATACGAACCAGCTCAATTCTCCGGGATCGGATAACGTGCTGACATTTAATGTTGATAAGACCCAAGGCGTTATGTATGACGCGGTGCGAATGGAGATCACAAATAAATCAGCTGCTCACGAGATCACCGGATGGAATGATTACGAATACGTGAACAGCAGCGCGTACGAGCCCGCGAACGATAGCGTCGGGAACAATAATCCGCGCTTTTGAAGTTCGACTGCGGGGCTTTAGTACCGCCTGCGAGCGATTGCAGGGCACCTGCTTTTTGCACACAGAGAAGCAGATTCCGACGGCTGAAAGTCGATCGGAAATGGCAGCTTTATTTCCTGCTCGCCTCCAGGCCGGTTCCAGTCTGGTTAAATCCGGGCTGCACGTTGACGACTCCAAATTGCCGGTCGATCTCCTCTCGATGCGCCGCCATCGCCCAGAGGAACCCAATCGAATGACCGGGGACGGAAACGTTCGGGTGATACCCGCTCGGCATTAAAACCGCATCGCCGTCGCGGACAGGCACGACCAGTTCGGGATATTCGGTGTCGTTATAAACCAACTGCAAGCCATAGGCAGGCGCGGGCATGTTGAAGTAGACATACATCTCCTCCAGCATTTCGGCGTGTTCATGAGGAGGCCAACTGGTCCAATTTCCTGGCTCGGAGAAAGTGAAGCCCACAAGCAGCCGTCCAGCCTGCACATTCTTGCCCAGACAAATATTTAAATGCCGTTGCTGGCCGGGTTTTCCGGTTGTGAACTTCAGCGATGAATCTTTGGCGAGATCGTCATACTTCACAACCTGCAGCGGATAAGTCTTCTCGACGTCAGCAGAAAATTCTGCGAAGTCGACTGTGGACTTTGTGCTCACCTCGATTTGGCTGGCGCGCGGAATATAGATTGAGTCGTACTGTTCGAGATTGAACTGCTGGCCTTTGGTCTTCACGGTCGCGGCTCCAGAGAGACAGATCAGGCCGGTTTCCTGTGCGCCATTGTTAAAGCTGACGAATGGCGTGGAGGCATTCAGAATGATGCGGCCATAAGAGAGATGACGATTTGTGCTGTTGGATGGGCTGACATGAACGCGACGTCCAACGTGCTGATTGGTCCTTCTGAACACCATCTTGTCTGTAACGGAATTTGCTTGCGTACTCACAACGTGCTCCTGTTGCTAAGAAATCGAATTCACTTGCGTTCCGTTTATGCGAACGTGATCAAGGGAGATATTCTTCACGTTTTCGACAACGCTCTTTTTCTCAACCCCTTCAAAGTCGCAATCGGAAAGGTGAACTCCCGTGATTGGCGCGTTCTGCAGACCACGCAAATACACTGCATATTTTGCTTTCTGCATAGTTAGATTCTTGACTTCCACATCGCGAACGACCGGAGTAAACCCGCCTGCCGCGCCTTCTTCGTAATTGAAATCGATGGAAACGCCAGCGGTCGATACCTGGCCGACTTGGATGTTGCGAGCATAAATGCGCTGCAGCAATCCGCCGCGCATGGCGTTGTCTTTGATTTTCAGCGCGCTATCGAGGTGTGGGCTGTCCATCTTGCAGTCCTCGGTAAAAACATCGTGTACGCCGCCTGTGATCTCGCTTCCTATAGTTACTCCGCCGTGCCCATCTTTCATGTGACAATTGCGAACAACGACGTTCTGAGTAGGTACATTCAAGCGGCGCCCATCCTCATTTCTACCGGATTTGATCGCGATGCAGTCATCGCCGGTATTGAACGAGACATTGTCGATGAGCACGTCCGCGCACGACTCTGGATCGCAGCCATCATTATTTGGTCCAGAGCTGGTAATCGTCAGTGCTCGTACGGTTACATTGCTGGACAGCACCGGATGCACTTCCCACATTGGAGAATTGATGATAGTGACGCCCTCAATCAAAACATTCTTACAACGGTAAGGTTGAATGAAGTTCGGACGAAGATAGTGACCGTTCCCAAATACCCGTTCTTGCACCGGCACGCGCTTTTCTGACATCTCGAATAAATGATTACGGTCGCTTTCCTGATTCGGCTGGCCCGCCTCCCAGCCGTGATCTGGACGGCCCTTCCATGGCCACCAATGTTCGCGGTCTGAGTTGCCGTCGAGCGTGCCTTTGCCGGTGATGGCAATATTTTCTTGCTCGAAGGCGTAGATGAAAGGCGAGTAGTTCATCAATTCGACGCCTTCCCAGCGTGTAAAAACGAGCGGATATTTGGCCGGATCGGGGATGAAGCGAATTGCCGCTTCATCGGCGAGATGGAAATTCACGTTGCTCTTTAAATGAATTGCCCCGGTGGCAAACTCGCCTTTCGGAACTAGTACCATTCCACCACCGGCCTGAGTACATGCCGCGATCGCCTTCTCAAAAGCTGCAGTGCAGTCGAAGTGATTGTCTCCAACTCCGCCATACTTCGTGATGTCGAAGTGCCGATCAGGAAAACTCGGTGGCTTGATGCGGGCGAGAATTGCGGGCAGCCGCGACCACGGGTCGGTCGAATTCTCAGTGGTCGAACCGAATGCTTGCATCCCGAAGTTTTCGCTAAAACCCAGAGCCAGAGCCGCCGACCCCCCAATGAACGATGTTTTCAAAAATTGCCGGCGACTTGTCAATGAATCAAAGCTTGATCGGCCCATTGTGTGAACCTCGTTTCGTTGCGACTGGGGAAATCACCGGGAACTGGCGACTACGAAGCAGCTCGGGCGCGCGCTTGCTCGCTTTTTTTCACGCCCGCGGGTAGCTGAATCAAGCTGTCGTTGGGATAAAAATGATCTACGGTTGCAGGTGTGACTAACTTATGCTCCACGAAAACTGCCGGCGGAACTGGGCGATGATTCAAAATATCGAGGCTTACCCGGATGAGATCCTCCCCATAGCGCTCGGGGAAGAATGCGACCGATCCTAACAATCGCGTGTGCGGCCGGCGCAGTTCAGCGCGGCCCTCTGGCGATGCGTTATGTCCCATGATCGCGCAGAGATCGGCCCGCCCCGCTTCCTCGAACGCCCGAAGAGCGCCCAGCGCACTGGGATCGTTGATGGCGCCCACTAAAACCCGCCGCGATTGTATAGTGCGAAGGTGTTTGCGGATTGCCTCGAAGCTGGGGCCAAGTTCTCCATCACCGTCCAGACGGGTAATGCGGCAATTTTTCGCGGAAGGAAGCGCGAGGTTGAGCCCGACCAGCATGCCGGTCAATCGCATACGCGGCAATTGTCCCGCCCGGTCGAGCTCGAGAAGGATGAACTCCTCAACGTCAGAGTTCCAGTTTTCCTTGACCCACCTTCCCAGATATCGCCCGGCAATGAGTCCGGCTTCGTAGTTGTTCGCGCCGTAATAAGTTGCGCCGGGATGCGGAATGTCGATCGCGATCAGAGGGATATTGGCGTCGCGATATTTGGCAGCCACGATTGGCGCTACCTCTTCGTCGGTTTGAAATTCAATGACGAGGTCAACTTTTTCGCGCACCAGGAAATCAGCGTTGCGCTGTGCGACTTTCGCGCTGTAACGATTGTCGAGGCAAATTAATTCAATGCCCTCGGTGGCTGCGGCGCGTTGCAAGCTCGCAGTCACTTCGTTGCAAAATTGATAGTCGGTTCCTTGTGCGGCATAACCCAAACGATAAAGTTTTTGTTTCCATGGACGAATGCACGACTGGTAAAGATTTTCGCCAACCTTCTCGACCATTCCGCACTTTTCGAGCGTGTAAAGCAGGCGGAAAACCATGGTCTTTGGCAAGCCGCTGCGGGCGGAAATTTCACGCAAAGCGAGGGTCTCACCGGGGGTGCGAAAGGCTACAAGCAGACGTGACGAATGGACGACAGACTTGACGAGGTAAGGGTCACGCGGGCGGACAACCTGGTCCATAAACAGGAGAACATTACTCCTGCTCTGCTATTTTGCCAAGCGAAACTTGCTAAAATCTCTCTTTAGTTAGGGGAATTGCCGTCTTTTCAAATTGATCTTCTTTCATTTCACGGCTTTCCCGTGTGGACGTATTGAGGCTTCTGTTGCGCATTGCGAAACGAAAACTGCAGTCGAAAAAGGCCGTGACGGAAGCAATTGGGAAGTGTACTCTCGCAATTCGAGGCCGCCATGCGTGCTGACCAAACTGATCGAATTTTCGAAGCCATGGAGGGCTTCCGCATCGAACTGCCCTCGTGGGGCTTTGCCAATACTGGAACGCGTTTCGGCAAGTTTTTGCAGCCTGCGGCAGCCTCGACCACGGCTGAAAAATTCAGCGACGCGGGCGAGGTACATCGGGTCACCGGAGTTTGTCCGACAATTGCGCTGCACGTGCTCTGGGACTTTCCAGAGGGTATTGCAAGCACCGCTGAAGTCGCCGTATTGGCCACGCGTTATGGGGTACAGCCGGGATCGATCAATCCGAATGTGTTCCAGGACCAGATTTACAAGCATGGATCGTTCGGAAGTCCCGACGCCTCAGTGCGGGCCCATGCGTTGCAGCACGTGAAGGACAGCATCGAGATCGCGAACCGGCTACACAGCCGCGATATCTCGATGTGGTTCGCCGACGGATCAAGCTATCCCGGAACCGCGAATATTCGCCAACGCAAGGTGTGGTTCGAAGACTCACTGAAGCAGGCCCACGCCGTGCTTTCTGCTAAGCAGAGATTGCTGGTCGAGTACAAACCGTTCGAGCCGGCCTTCTATCATACCGACATAGCGGACTGGGGTATGGCGTTGCACCTGGCGCGGTCTGCCGGCCCACGAGCAAAAGTTCTGGTGGACACCGGTCATCACTATCAGGCGCAGAATATCGAGCAGATCGTTGCCTGGCTTCTGTCGGAGCAGATGCTCGGCGGTTTCCATTTCAACGATCGACGGTATGCTGACGATGACCTGACCATCGGCTCAATCGACCCTTATCAGGTATTCCGAATCTTCCACGAAATTTTGTATTACGAGTGGGAGACAGACAAAGAAGCCGATATCGCCTACATGATCGACCAGAGCCACAATCTGAAAGGCAAGATTGAAGAAACGATCCAAACGGTGACCATCGCGCAGCAGTTGTTTGCGAAGGCCGCGCTGGTGGACCACGAACCGCTTTCGCACGCGCAGAACAAATGCGACCTGATTCGCGCCGAGTCGCTGCTGCAAGACGCTTTCAACACCGACGTGCGTCCCGCGATCCAGGAGTGGCGCGACTCTAAAGGACTGCCTCGCGATCCGCTGAAAGCGTTTCTTGAGAGCGGCTACATGCAGCGCATCACCAAGGAACGGAGCGCGCGAAATTCACAAATTGTTTCTTCCTACGCCTGAAATTTAAGCAAGCCTTTCCTGCGTTTGAGAAACAGTCCAAGCTGGTTGTTGAGGCGAGAAGTGCTTCCTCGAACGTAATCTATGAGTTTCCTGCAAACATTGATCGCTTCACTTAAGGGTAGCTTCCCGGGCATCGTGTACTGGCTGATTCTGCCGATGGTTCCATTCATCATTGTCGAACAATTGCGACCGGTGGGCAGGGCACCACGAATTCGAGACTATTGGCTGAATATCTTGATTAGTCTCTCGACCGCATACCTTTCTTTACCACTTGGGATCGCAGCTGGAATGTGGAGCGCAGAATTACGTCATCTATTTCCGTGGAAGCCAATTTCGTTCTCATTTCACCGCATCGGAATGGTTCCAGGGGTCGGTTCAGGGCTGGAAATATTGGCGATGATTTTCATTCCATTGTTCATCCACGATTTCTGGTTCTATTGGTCACACAGAATCGAGCACCGCATACCTTTTTTGTGGGAATTCCACAAAATCCACCACAGCGACGAACTGATGAACACCACGACCTGGGCGCGGGACCATTTTCTGCAAGAGAGCTGGAGGGCTTTCTTCTCCGTTTTTACCCTGGGTCTGTTCGTTGATCTGCGCCTAGCTGAGGCAGGAAAGGCCGCGTTCTATTCAACGATGTTTTTGGTGGCACTATCGATGTTCTATCACTCGGCGATCCGTGTTGAATTGCCATGGCTGGACTACATCCTGGTAACTCCAAAAGTCCATCGTATTCATCACTCCATTGAAGTTGAACACCACAACAAGAATTTCGCGGACGCGTTACCGCTTTTTGATATTGTTTTCGGAACTTTTGAACGTCCGGTCCGTGAAGAATTTCCTGCCACCGGCCTCGGCGCAGAAATGGCATCACCTCGTTCGCTGCTGGCTGCGCAGTTTGGCCCAGTAATCTCCGCGGTGCGCTTGATGCGTCGGGCCCGCGAGAACTTGGCCAAGGCGAAGGCAACAGGAGAATCAGCACTTTAATGGATGATGGTAAAAAATCGTTCTTAGCGTTCGATCTGGGCGCGGAAAGCGGACGGGGGGTACTGGCATGCGTTCATTCTGGAGTGATCACTACCAAAGAGGTGCGCCGGTTCACGAACGAGCCAGTCGAATACGGCGGCGCGCTGCATTGGGATGCGCCACGTCTTTGGCTGGAGCTGCGAAAAACGCTTTCCCAAGTCGAGGAGATTGAGCTGGGAGGAATCGGTGTCGATGCCTGGGGAGTGGACTACGCGCTGCTTGGCGAACGCGGCGAGCTGTTGCAGAACCCGTACCATTATCGAGACAAGCGCACAGATCGAGTAATGGATTCAGTTTTCGCGAAAGTCTCAAAGGAAGAAATCTACCGTGAGACCGGGATCCAGTTCATGCAGATCAATACGCTCTACCAATTGTTCGCTGCGAAGCGGGACACGCCTGAGCTGCTGCGGGCCGCGCGAAAATTGCTCACCATCCCTGACCTGTTTCATTACTGGTTGACCGGGAATGCGATGTGTGAATTCACCAATGCGACGACAACGCAAATGGTGAACCCGCTCTCAAGGACATGGGCGAATAGCTTGATCGAGAGATTGGGTCTAGGGATGGACTTGCCCGCAGAAATTGTTGAGCCGGGAACAACAGTTGGAACTTTGTCAAAGACGGTAGCTCCGAGCGGCGCTATCAGCGGAACTCCGGTGATTGCTCCGGCTTCGCACGACACTGGCTCGGCGGTTGCGGCGATCACGGCGCGCGACGGTACCGCATTTTTGAGTTCAGGGACGTGGTCTTTAGTGGGAACTGAACTCGATCAGCCGATCATTACCGATGAAAGTCTGAAACTGAATTTCACAAATGAAGGCGGCGTCTGCGGAACGACGCGGTTCCTGAAAAACGTTATGGGACTGTGGATGCTGCAATGCTGCCGGTCCGCGTGGAAGTCGCAATCGCAGGTGTACGAATATCGCGAACTGATGGAGTTGGCAGCGCACCAACCCGAGTTTGCGCACCTGGTCGATCCCGATGATGAATCGTTCCTGCATCCGGAAAGCATGCCAGAGGCAATTGACCGATTTTGCGCGAGAACTCAGCAACCAAAGCCGCGGAGTCCGGGTGCTTACGCAAGAACGGTGCTCGAAAGCCTCGCGTTCAAGTATCGCCAGGTCATCGCAGACCTGGAGCGCGTGACGAAAAAACCGATTCAACAGATTCGCATTATCGGCGGCGGGTCGAAAAATCGGTTACTGAATCAGTTCACGGCCGATGCAACCGGGCGGCGGGTGCTAGCTGGTCCTGCCGAGGCCACGGCCCTCGGAAATATTGCCATGCAGATACTCGCGACCGGAGTTGCGAGTTCCCTTAAAGAAGTGCGCGCGATCGTCGATCGCTCATTCCCGACCGACCTCTTCGAACCGCGAGAGACCGACAAGTGGGAGCGGCACGTCGCTCGTTTTCAGCACTACACGGAGATGGTTTATGCCTGAAATTCAGGAGATGGCACACCTCAAAGATTTATGGGACGAGCAGCAGGCGCGCAGCTTCGGCAACAACCAGCTGGCGCTGCTTCGGTATCGTTCAAACCTACTGGGCGCCGATTTACGCATCACGAATTTCGGGGGCGGAAACACGAGTTCGAAGTTTGAATTGCCTGATCCATTTACGGGCGAGCCCGTGCGAGTTCTCGCGGTGAAGGGAAGTGGCGGCGACATTGGCTCGATCACTGAATCCGGCTTCGCGATTCTTTATCTTCATCGTCTTGAGCAGTTGAAAACTCTCTATCGCGGCGAAGCTCGCGAAGATGAGATGGTCCGCTATTATCCGCTTTCGGCTTTCGGGGAGAACAAAGTTGCTGCTTCGATCGACACTCCTCTGCACGCATTCTTGCCGTTCGACCACGTAGATCACTTGCATCCGGACTGGGCGATTGCGCTTGCTGCCAGCGCCAACGGAAAACAGAAACTTGAAGAATTCAATCGGCAGTTCGGAAGAAAGATCGTTTGGGTCCCCTGGCAACGCCCGGGATTTGAACTGGCGCTGCTGATCGAGAGAGCGGTTCGTGGAAATCCCGGAACCGATGGAATCATTCTGGGCGGCCATGGGCTCTTCACCTGGGGAAATACGCAACGGGAGTGCTACCTGAACAGCGTTCGCACCATCGATGAGATGGGCGAGTTCATCTCGGAGCACAAGAAAAAGAAGGCAGCCGTGTTCGGGGGACTCGAGGTCGAGCCATCGGTCAGCCGGCGCGAAATCGCGACGAAAATTTTGCCTGCACTTAGGGGAGCTGTTTCTTCCAATCGGCGTGTGATCGCCCATTATGCCGACGATCAGGATGCGCTCACATTCGCGGGATCGAAGTGGGCGCGCGAGTTGGGCACGCTCGGCACCAGTTGTCCGGACCATTTTCTGCGCACGCGGGTATGCCCAATGTTTATTCCCTGGAACCCTGCGAAAGAAGACAGTGCAGGGTTGAAGCCGCTGATACAGAAAACCGTTGGGCAGTATCGTTTGGAATACAAAAAATATTACGACTCGTTTGCAATTTCAGACTCGCCCAAGCTGCGGGATTCGAACCCCTCGGTTGTGATCGTCCCAGGCGTTGGTTTATTCGGTTTCGGTAAGAACAAGAAGGAGGCGCGAATCACGACGGAGTTTTTTATCAACGCGATTCACGTCATGCAAGGCGCGAATGCGCTGGAAGATGGTCCAACACCCTCTCCGTTGCCGCAGGCTCGAACCCCGGAGCAGTCGAAGGAGTTCACGCAATTCCACAATTATGTGGCCTTACCTCGTTCAGAGGCTTTTCGCATCGAGTATTGGGCGCTAGAAGAAGCCAAACTACAACGCATGCCTGCTGAGGCCGAGTTCAGCCGCAAGATCGTGGTAGTGGTTGGCGGCGCAAGTGGTATCGGCAGGGAAGTCGCGCTGCTTCTAGCGCGGAAGGGCGCACATATCGTAGTCGCGGATTTCGATCAGGGCGGCGCAGAAAAGGTGGCAGATGAGGCCGCGTCGGTTTCATCGCGCGAGCAGGTCGCGCACACGAAGGTGAACCTCGGTTCCTCTGAGAGTTTGGCGGAAGCGGTGAAATTCACCGTGCTTCAGTTTGGCGGAATCGATGCCATTGTGAACACGGCCGCTATTTATCCGGTGCCCGCGGCTGACGGCGAGCTCAGCGATGCCCAGTGGGCCAGCACGTTTCAGGTAAACGTAACCGGAAACTACGTTCTTGCGCGTGAAACTGATTGGGTGTTTAAAGATCAAAACCTTCCGTCATCAATGGTGCTTACGAGTTCAGCCAACGCTGCGGTTCCCAAGAAGGGCAGTGAAGCGTACGACACCAGCAAAGCGGCGCTGAATCATCTTGTACGCGAACTGGCGATCAAACTTGGCCCGCAGGTAAGGGTGAACGGAATTGCTCCGGCCACCGTCGTTGCAGGTTCGACAATGTTTCCACGCGATCGCGTGATGCAGTCCCTCGGAAAATACAAGATTGATTTTTCGGAAAATGAGAGCACGGAAGAGTTGCGCAGTAAGCTGGCTGAATTCTATGCTCAGCGTACTCTAACCAAGCGCCCCATCCTGCCGCAAGATTGCGCGCTTGCGATTGCCTGGCTGTTGAGCGACGAGAGCGCGAAAACTACCGGCCATATCATTCCGGTTGATGGAGGATTGTCAGAGGCATTTCTGCGATGAGTTCTGACTAAAAGACGATGAATCCAAATCCGGCAATCGGCGTTGTCTTTCACTGGCTTGGCGGCCTGGCCTCGGGCAGCTTTTACGTGCCTTATCGCTGGGTCAAGCTATGGTCGTGGGAAACTTTCTGGCTTACCGGCGGAATATTCAGTTGGCTGATCGCGCCGTGGATACTGGCGCGACTACTCACTCGCGATTTGTTCGCTGTGCTCTCCGCAACGCCGGCGCACACATTGTTCTGGGTTTTCTTTTTCGGGCTGCTCTGGGGAATTGGCGGGCTGACATTCGGCCTGACCATGCGTTATCTCGGTCTATCGCTCGGAATGGCGATTGTGCTTGGCCTCTGCGCTGCATTTGGAACGCTGATGCCGCCAATCTTTCGCGGCGAATTCATGACCGAAGTTGTCGGTACGCTTTCCGGGCGAATTATTCTGCTCGGGGTTTTTGTTTGCTTGTGCGGGATTACAGCGGCAGGGCTGGCAGGAATCTCAAAAGAGCGAGTAATGTCAGACGAGCAGCGAAAAGCTGTAATCAAAGAATTTGACCTGGGAAAGGGCATTGCCGTGGCGACGCTCTCGGGCGTGATGAGCGCGTGTTTCGCATACGCTCTCGCTGCCGGGGACCCGATCCGCGCCCTTACATTGCAGCACGGCACCGCTCCGTTATGGCAGGGATTGCCTGTCCTGACGATTCTCCTCATCGGCGGTTTCTTGACGAACTTTGTGTGGTGCGTGATTCTTCACGTCAGGAACAAGACTGGACATCAATACTTCAGCCTGTATTCGTCCGACGATGCTAACCGGAACGAAATCACGATAGAGACCGCAGTGGACGCACCGAGCCGCGAAGTCGCGGAATACTCGAGCGGCGGCAGGGCCACGGCGGTGTTGGTTGCAAAGCCTTCGCCAGGCAAAGTAGAGCGAGAGCGCGTGCCGATGCTCGCGAACTATCTTCTATGCGCTTTGGCCGGCACCACCTGGTACTTTCAATTCTTCTTCTATACGATGGGCGAAAGCCAGATGGGGCGTTACAAATTTTCAAGCTGGACGCTCCACATGGCGAGCATCATCATCTTCAGCAGCCTGTGGGGAATCGGGCTCAAAGAATGGAAAGGCGCGGGACGCCGCGCCGGCTGGCTGCTCGCATCTGCGTTGCTGCTACTCGTGGGCTCAACCGTGATCGTTGGTTACGGGAACTACGTGGGCTTGCAGCACTAGGGGCGCTTTCTAAATTCCAAGGCTCTTCTGCGCGAACTCAGGGTTGCTCGGCGAACTCTGCGTTAAAAGCTCTTTTTCATCTTCATCCTGAGCCCGCAAAATCGTACAGAAATCGAAAGGAACTGATGAGATCTGCAAAGCTTCGTTGTTTTGCAATCGTTTTCGCTGTGCTGACTGTGGAGGCCGCAAATGCTGCTTCGTCGCTTATCGTCACGGTGCGAAATCCCAGCGGTATTGCGCGACCGAGTGAGACCATCTCGGTGCCGGCGTCAAAACTGAAACAGGCAATGTCGATTGAAGATATTCGTCGTGTGCATGTGCGCGATTCGGGCTCTGGCAAAGAGCTGCTGACGCAGGCAGTCGATGATGACGGCGACGGAAAGTACGACGAACTGATCTTTCAAACTGATCTCGCTCCGAACGAGACGCGCAAATTCGAGGTGAGTGTTGGCGAACGGCGAATCCCGACAGTGCAGGAGTTCAAAGCATACGGACGCTTTGTCCGGGAGCGCGAAGATGATTTTGCGTGGGAGAACGACCGCATCGCCCACCGCACTTACGGCAAGGCTCTCGAGACCTGGCCACAGGAGCCACTGACCAGCAGCGCAATTGACGTTTGGACAAAGCGAGTGCCACGGTTAGTGATTAACGACTGGTATATGGTGGACGATTACCATCGCGATCACGGCGAAGGCGGGGACTTCTATTCCGCGGGAAATTCACGGGGCTGTGGGGGAAATGGGATTTGGGCGAACAATCGGTTGTATCCGTCTGCGAATTTCGTGGATTCGCGTGTGCTCGCGAATGGGCCAATTCGCGTGGCTTTTGAACTGACGTATCCCGCCTGGGACGCTGCAGGCGCGCGAGTCAGCGAAACCAAGCGCATTTCTCTTGATGCCGGACAGAATTTCGACCGCTTTGAAAGTCACTACACATTCGAAGGACAGTCTGGAAATCTTCAAGGCGCAATCGGAATTCGCAAAGGCACGGATGCGCAGAGTTCCAACTCGCGTGAAAAGGGCACCATGCGGACGTGGGAAAAGTTGGGCGATCACGGGCAGCTCGGCTGCGCCGTGGTTCTCGATCCGTCAACAATCACCGGCTTCACAGAAGATCAGAAGAATTTTTTGGTTACGGTGAAAACGCCGGCAGATCACGTAATTTCCTATTACGCCGGCTTCGGCTGGAGCAATGCTGGATTTGCGAAGCCAGAAGACTGGGAGAGATATGTCTCCGATTACGCGGCGCGAACCAAGGCGCCGGTGGAAGTCACCTTCTCGGGACAGTAGCGCGGACAATCTTTACACCGGAACTCAATTCAGGAGTGGCGCGATGGGGTCGAGGTCCGCGCACCAGAAGCATGATCCGATGGCGCTCGACGCGCAGGTGAACGATTGGTTTGAGAAGAGAAAGTAAAAGGCGGGCGGGGCACCCGCCTTTTTATGAAGACTAGAAGTGAATCTTAGCCGCGAATTGCAGGATTCGCGGGTCATAATCACTGGGGAAGAAAGCCGCACTTGGCGCAGAGCCGATCTGACCAAAGCCCGAGCTATTCAGCGACATAGACGATCCGATATTGCCCGTCGGCCGGATATTGTACTTGTTGAGCACATTAAAGGCCTCGAACCGCAACTCGAGCTGCGTCCTCTCGGTGATCGGGAAGAGCCGGCTCAGTGCTGCATCAACACGAAGCAATGATGGCCCATAGAACGCATCGCGTCGGATAGGAGTATAGGCGTAAACGTTTCCGGTTTTCGGATTGATCAGCACTGGGGCCTGAGTACCGCTGCATCCCGTCCCGCACGTGGGGTCGGCAAATGCTGCAGGGTTGAACAGTTGATAGCACATGTTTGCGCCACCGGAGCCGCAACGCACCCACTTATTCTCGTACACTGCCTGTCCGGGAACCAGTTCGGGGCGGGCGCCGACGTTCGATCCCGAGCTTTCGTTGCCATCAAGTAATGAATCTTTGCCGAGGACCACATTCACGGGATAGCCGCTGAGTAACCGTAATGAGGGTGCAACTTGCCATCCTCCCAACAACCATTTCATGACTCCTGTTCCGTGCACCGGGCTGGTGGCGACCACGGAAGCATTAAAGATGTGGCGAATATCGAAACTGCAGCTTCCATAGTCCAGTTGGTGGTTCGTTTGGATCATGTAATAGCTCTGGCGCAAATCTCCGTTAAAGTCTCCGTTGCTCAGACAATGCGAGAACGTGTAATTCGCCTGGGCGCTGAAACCGTGGCGGAAACGGTGCTGAAGGGTTGTGAGTAGGGCGTTGTAATTCGAGTAGCCCGTGTCGTCAGCGTGATCAACGATTCCAAGCCCCTCGGCGTACTGAGAAGTAAAGCTTCCTGTCGGGAGCACGGTTCCGCCGGTCGCAATTTGATACAGCAACCGGCGCTGGGACTCGTTCGAAGTTGTGCATCCGCCACCGGGCAGGGTGGCCTCCGCGCAGACGGCGGGACTGGTTTCAACGTAGTTGGCGTCGTAGGCCAGAGGCACGTGCAGGCTCCGGCTGCCAAGGTAAGCGAGGGAGAATGACCATTCATTCAGGAACTGCCGCTCGTAGCTCAGGTTCCATTGCTGCATATACAGGGGACGCATGGTGGACGGCAGGGTGGCCCAGAACGAGCCTGCCGGAAAAACACTGGCGCCGCCCGGAAATGGGTTGGAATTCGCGTTGGCTACTCCGCAACCAACTCCCTGCGCATAATTCAACCATGGATGGCTGAAAGTGCCGCACCCCGCGGTGTTGTCGATCTGATCAACGAAAGGTGGATTCGAGGTCAGACGTTGGGTGAACCACGCCATCGCCGAGTCGTAGAAAAGCCCGTACCCTGCCCGGATGCTCTGGTTGCCTTTGCCCGTCGGGTCCCAGGCGATGCCGAATCGTGGCGCAAAATTGAGCCAATGATTGTTTGTGAATGCTGCGGGAACACCCTTGTCGCCGTAATACAGCACTCCAGCGGGCGGTTCAAAACCGGGGGCCGTGCGGGGATAAACCGAGCTAGTCACATTATTCAAGAAATCGGCCATATTGAAGAAGCTGCCGCGATGGAACTGGTCGGATGGCCAGAGGGTTGGCTCCCAACGGACACCTGCGGTGATCGTTAGTCTTCGAGTAGCCTTGAAAGTGTCCTGCGCGTACAAGCTTGGGATGTTCTCGCGATAAGCGACTTTCTGCGCGTGGCTCTGGCTGAACCCGCTGTAGTCACCTAAGAGCAGGTCTGCCAATCCATCGCCGCTCACAGCTCCGCTGAATGCAAACGTACCGTTCTCGTCGTAACCCGTCAGGGTGTTGTTTTGGGTATGAATGTAATCGACCCCGAAGGCAATGTGGTGCTTGCCGCGAATCCAATCGATATCATCCGCCACTTGGCCGGTATTTACGTTGAAGAACCCGGGCGCGCAGGTTCCGCAGCCGAGAGCGAAGTAACCTGAAATGCTGCTGATCAACAGAAAGTCCGGAATCGTCGCGTACATGTCGACGCCGAGGGTGGTGGGATTAATATCGCGTGGATCGACCGCACGATTGTCACGGCGTCGGCTCAACGTGCCATGAAATGAGTTTATAAATGTCGGTGTGAAGGTGTAAGTATGCCCGACTGTGAGTGTCTGCGCACGTTCCTTGTTGCCTTGGAACTGAGTCAGAATCAGATTGCTGGCGTTGAATGGGGCGGGAGAGCGATAGTCATCGATGAAGTAACGGCCAAACAGCGATTGCTTGTCACTGATGTTCAAATCCACTCTTCCAATAATTTCATCTTCGTTGTTGATTGAAGGTTGCACATAATTCAACAAGCCACACGGGTCCGTGGATATCGGAACATAGCCTTTGTTGAACAGGGCGAGTGCGGCTGCGTCGTAAGTCGTCCCGGCTTTCAGCATGTTCCCGGTGAAAGGGCCCTTCAATGTCTTGGCTTTTCCTGAAGATTGGCAACCAGCGCTCTCGAGTGAAGTAAAGTCGCCGTTCAACGCGGCTTGCGTGGCTGTGTGGGTTTGTTGATTGATAGTCTGGCGGGATCGCGTCGCTTGATAACCGCCGAACCAGAACAGCTTGTTCTTGATTAGCGCTCCGCCCACCGTGCCGCCGAATTGGTTGCGCAGCAGGTTGTCGGGTTTCGGCGCCGAAGTACTGGTTGCAGGAACAAATCGCTTGGTTGCGGCATTGAAAACGCCGTCGCGATAGAACTCGAACGCATCGCCATGGATTTGATTGGTACCCGATTTAGTCACGAGATTGACGACGCCACCGGGATGCAACCCATTTCTTGCCGGTAGCGCGCTGGTTTCCACGCTGAACTCTTCAAGAGCGTCGGGGAATGGGAATGGCAGGTTCACGTTCGCGAAGGTATCGTTGTTGTCGCCCCCATCGAGCAGATAATTCGTGCCATTAGCCTGACCGCCGGCTACGGAAATCGTCTGCGAGCTATAGAAGCTCTTGCTGCCGGTTTCATCCCCGCCTGGCGCATTCAATGAGGCGCCGGCCAACAATACCAGCTGCGTGGCATAACGTCCGTTTAACGGGAGATCCACCATACGCCGGGCATCGACTACGGTCGAAATTGCGGCCGTCTCCGTTTGCAGGAGCGGAGCTTCGGTAGAAACCTCCACGGTCTCTGTCACTTGTCCGATTGTCAACGCGGCATTGAAAGTTACGTGATCGTTGACTTGCAGCACAATGTTGTTCAGCACATATGTCTTAAATCCGGTTTTTGACGCTTCCAGACGATAGCGGCCCACCGGAAGCCCGGGAAACAAATAGTTCCCGTCCGCGTCACTGGTCGTGGTGTGGACGATCGACCGATCGACTTCCGTCATCTGCACGCGAGCGCCGGGCAAAGCGGCGCCGTTCGGGTCGGCAACCTGGCCAGAGACCTGCGCGATCGCGACTTGCTGTGCTGCAAGCGGCCGAGGCGACATGCACACAACGGCAACCACGATCAGAGCTACCCAGCAAAGATGTTTCCGCAGCATCTTGGCTTCTCCTTGAAAAGGTTTACGGGGCCTTTGCGCCGGCACCGGTCTTCTGGACCATTCGCAAGAAATGACGGCTGATTCTCATTGGTTGTGGCCGCGTTTCGTGGTCTTGCTTCCTCTCACGCGGCCCAAATTTGCTCAACTAAATCGATATTTTTGAGGCTTTAAGCCTAGTAGCCGCTTACTTGAACATGGCCGACTGTAGGCTGTCAAGAAAAATTTCATAATAAAGAAGAAATTTTGCAAAACACAACGCCGACATCCTGATCGCGCTGAGTTACCGAGTTTCCGCCTGAATGGCCTGACTCACGCGATTTTCAGTGGCAATTAATGGAGCGCATGATTCCCGACGGATGAGTTGCGTCGGAAGCTTCATGTGTTGGGGCTGCAAGTCAGGCCTGGCAATCTGCTCAAGCAGGGCCTCCGCCAGTTGTTTGCCCAAGTCATCCGTGAACACTCGGACGGAGGTCAGCGCCGGATGTAAAGCTGAAGCTTCCGGCGTGTCGTTGAACCCGGCAACGCTAAGGTCGTCGGGGATCTCCATACCACGATCTCGAGCTGCCTTGTAAACGCCGCGAGCCGCGGTATCGTCCCCGGCAAAGATTGCTGTAGGGGGATCGGGCTGGTGCAGGATGGCCTTGACGGCGATGTAGCCCATCTCTTCACCCTCGCGGAAATTGCGTTCGTTCGCCAAAGTCTTCAACCCAGCCTCACGCATTGCCCTCTCGTAGCCTCGATAACGGCGCGCATACCAGGGCAGATTCAAGTTGCCGACGAATGCAATGCGGCGATGTCCAAGTGATTGCAAATACTGGGTTAATTCGTAAGCTCCAGAGATGTCGTCAAAGTAGACAGCTTGTCCGCCTGTCAGCTCCTCGTCCTGGTTCGCTATCACATTGTTTCCCAGCGCCACCCACGGGACGGATTTTTCGCTAAGCAGCTGGAGCAGACTTTGCGAGTTGGCCCCCGCCACAATCACGCCTGAAACAATCTTTGGCCGGTACAAAATCTCAGGAATGCTTACTTCGCTTACCGGGGCGCTCGTTGAATAGTGGAAGGGAAGAAACAGCATTGCATAATCGTGTTCCGCACAATAGGCTTGCGCTCCCATCAGCACCGCCGAATGGAACGGGTGTAGAACACTTCGATTGCTCAAGAGGAAGACAATGATGCGCGATTTTCTGCCACGTTCCAGATCGAAGCCCAAACGAATGGCGGCTTGGATGATACGGTCCCGAGTCTGCGGATTGATTCCGCCACGAGCGGTTACGAACCGGGAAACGGTCGCCGTGCTCACTTGGGCAGCACGGGCGACATCGCTGAGCTTTATTTTTTTGGGCCGTTTTTGCATTCCGGTGATGTACCGGCAGGGATGCCAGTCGCTGTTCGTTGTAAAATATCACGACTTCGATGAAAATACGGCAACAATTTTTAATTGAATTGGAGTATGATCTGCGACTGGCGTTTTTGAGGTGATCCCCCTAGTTCCTCGCACAGTCATGTTCCGACAGTTCGCCGCAATCGTGTTCGTGATTTCTGTGGCGACGATTCCGGCCTCTCCGCAGGGCGCCGGGGTTGCTGAACTTCGATCTGCTTTTCAATCCCCGCCGCCAGATTGTCGAATCATGATGCGGTGGTGGTGGTTCGGGCCTTCCGTTATCAAATCCGAACTCGAACGTGAGCTTCGCGCCATGAAGGATGCGGGGATCGGAGGAGTAGAGATTCAGCCCGTCTATCCGCTCGCACTGGATGATCCGCAAACCGGCTTCCACAATTTCCCCTATCTTTCCGACGAGTTTATTGACGATCTGCATTTTGCTGCGGAGAAAGCGCGAGAACTTGGGTTGCGTTTCGATGTGACACTTGGCAGCGGATGGCCTTTCGGTGGGCCGCATATCCCGGTGACGCAAGCCGCCGGAAAACTGCGCGTGGTTCCGGTTCAAGTGGAACCTGGAGCCAAAAGTATCGCGGTTCCGGATATTTCTGCCGGAGAGAAATTGCTGGCAGCATTCGTCAGTGTCAACGGCAAGAGCCCGCAGATGCTGAATCTGGAAGGCATTCACAGCGGCCGGATACCGCTCTCGCCTTCAGCAAATTCGCGAAGCTTGACCTGGTTCATTGCCAGTCGCACCGGACAGATGGTGAAGCGCGCGGCGATCGGCGCTGAAGGTTTTGTTCTCGATCACTTCGATCAAGCGGCAATTGAAAATCATCTGCGAACGGTAGGTGACCGGCTGCTCAGCGCGTTCGGCGATCATCCGCCATATGCCGTGTTCAGCGACAGCCTGGAAGTCTATGCCTCGGACTGGACAGGCGATTTACTTGGACAATTTCAGAAGCGGCGCGGCTATGACCTTACTCCATATCTTCCCGCGCTTGTACAGGACATTGGCCCCCAGACGGCGGACATCCGCCACGATTGGGGAAGAACACTTACTGAGTTGGCTGACGAACGCTACCTCGTTCCGCTTCGCGAGTGGGCAGCGAAAAACGGAACACACTTCCGATCGCAAACCTACGGGATCCCCCCGGTTTCGCTTTCCAGCAACAACCTTGTGGATTTGATCGAAGGCGAAGGCGACGACTGGCAAGGCTTTACGCCGACGCGGTGGGCATCATCAGCAAGCCATATCTACGGGCACAACATTACTTCCTCGGAAACATGGACCTGGTTGCACTCGCCGGCGTTTCGCGCGACGCCGCTCGATATGAAGGCAGATGCCGATCGCTTTTTTCTGGAAGGAGTCAACCAACTCGTCGGCCATGGCTGGCCTTACTCGCCGCCAGGAGTTCCAGAGCCGGGCTGGAGCTTTTACGCCGCCGGAGTATGGGACGACCACAACCCCTGGTGGCCGGTGATGCCGGAATTGACTCAATACCTGCAACGAGTGAGTTTCTTACTGCGACAAGGGAAGCCCATCACCGACGTTGCTGTGCTGGTTCCTACCGATGACGCCTGGTCGCAATTTACTCCCGGCAATGACTCATTGAGCGAAACTGTCGACCGATTGTTGGGCCAGAACCTTATTCCGCAGATCCTCGATGCAGGATTCAATTTCGATTTCATCGATGCAGAAGCAATTGACAAACCAGCAATCAATTACAAGATCCTTATTTTGCCCGATATCGGAAGGCTTTCGCTTAAGACTTATCAGGAGATACAAACATTCGCCGAGCATGGCGGAGTCGTCATCGCGACCAAAGCGCTGCCATCGCGAGCGCCGGGATTCATCGAATCAGAAAGAGACACTCCGGGAATAAAGAGAATTTCGCAATGGCTCTTCGAGCAGCCGGAGGCGAAGGGCGATTTCGTTGCGGATGAAAAGCAGCTCGCTACTGTCCTGGCGAAACACGCTACGCCGGATGTGTCTCTCAATCCGAACACCCACGATTTGGGGTTCGTTCACCGCTCGCTGTCTTCTGCGGACGTTTACTTTTTAGTGAATACAAGCAACCGGCGGCTATTGACACGGGCGACCTTCCGCACCCAAAGAGAAAATCCAGAGTGGTGGGACCCATTCTCGGGAGTAGCTTCAATCGCAGGCACGGGAAGCGCAGTCGCGATTGATCTCGCACCATACGAGTCTCGAACCCTAGTCTTCAGCGACGAAACCCCGCCCGCTTCTGAGAGAGCTTCTATCCCTGCAAATCAACTGGGCACTCCGAAAATTATTGACACTGGTTGGACGGTCACTTTCCCGGAGTTGCATCGCAGCCTTCAGTTCGCCAAGCTGCACTCGTGGAGCGATGACTACGAGACGCGCTTTTATTCCGGTAGTGCGACTTACGAAAATAATTTCAGCATCGCTGTGCAATCAGGGCAGCGAATCTATCTCGATTTCGGCCCCGGCACCCCGACGAACTCGGTCGACAAACATCAGCGATTCTTCGCCGGCCTGGATGCCCCGATCCGCGAAGCTGCGCAGATTTTCGTGAACCACCAGTCAGCTGGATTTCTCTGGAAACCGCCATACCGGCTCGATATCACAACATTCGTGCGTCCTGGCGAGAATCATCTGCGCATCGTCGTGTACAACACCGCGATTAATGAACTTGCCGGACGCGCGCTCCGAGATTACCGCCTGCTGAACAGCCGTTATGGCGAGCGTTTCACGCCACAGGATGTTGAGGGGATGAAGCCCTTGCCCTCAGGTTTGCTGACCGCTCCGCACTTAGTTTTTATGGACCGGTAGAAACGAGTTCGATTGGGGATGAATGTATTTCATGCGGTAACAGGAGGCAGTTGTGAATGCGCGCTTAGCATTTCAATTTTTTCTGCTGACAATCCTTTTGGCTGCGAGCACCTTTGCTTTCGGTCAGAAGACAGGCCCGGAGCCTGTTCCATGCATGGTCAACGGCGCCGAGGAAGTTGTAAGCCCGTCCGGCAACATTGATACCGACACCACAAATATTCAAACTGCAATGGATACGTGCACGACGGTTGGCACGCAGGCGGGTGCTCCCGTTTTTGTTCGGCTTGAACGCGGCAGTTACAACATCCGGCCAATCGTCATGCGCTCCTATGTTTATCTACTCGTTCCGCGAGGCGTAGTCGTGAATGCTTCGACTACCACGAGTGACTACCAAGTCGCCGGCAAGACCACCTGCGGGACGGTTGCTTCATCGAGCACCGGTTGTACTCCGCTTATTTATGCCGGCCAGAATTCCCAACCCGCGGCAAGCTACAGCGGCATCATCGGCGGCAGAATACCTGGCCTGATGGGAGGAACCATTGACGGTCACGGTTGGGATGTGACTTCCAACGGTTTCACATGGTGGGAGATTGCAGGACAGGCGAAATCGGCAGGGAAGAACCAGGTGAACCCGCGCTTGATCGAATTCGACAAAGGCGAAAACCTCGAAGTCCGCGACGTGACTCTCGAAAACGCAGCGTACTTCCACCTTGTCTTCAGCCAATGTTCGAACGTTACTGTGTTCGATCTGACCGTCGATACTCCCAGCCCAGGACGTTCCGGCACGGACTACAACACCGACGGCGTCGATCCGATTTCATCGACTAATGTTTGGATCGATCACTCGCGCATTTCGGATGGGGATGACAATGTCGCAATCACCGCTGCTACAAAAGGCACCAGCCATGACATCTTCGTGACCAACAATCATTTCGGGTTGGGACACGGCATGAGTATCGGCAGCGGTACCCAGAGCGGTGTGTACAACGTGTATGTGTTCAATGTGTCGTTTGAGGGAACGGACAATGGTTTGCGCGTCAAGTCTGCCCAAACCGAAGGCGGGCCTGTCTACAACATTTACTATGACACCATTTGCATGAGGGGCATCAATACGCATTCGCTCAGTTCGAAAAATGGCGCAATCGTTCTCGACACTCAATACTCGAGCGGAACTGGCACGCTGTATCCTTACTTCCACGACATCCACTTCCACGACGTGTACTCCGACACCGACTCGGCTACAATTTCCGGCACCGCTTGGGACCATGTGCGACTGAATGGTGCTGGTGGCAATCAACCGATGGCGAATCTTTCGTTCTATGATGTCGTCTTTAATGAACCCACGACCGCCACGGTCGCCGACATCGACGCGAGCACAACCTATTTGTATTCCAACTCGCGGAACCTGGTGATACCGGGTGTTTCGGTTACTCCTGCTCCGGCGGTTGATCCCTTCGTCCCAATCGGACCGCAGCGCGACATCGAACGTTATTGCCGTTTTGAAAATCTATTGGAGAACGCATTTTGGCAAAAATTCTAAACGCTTGCTTATCTCGTGTAGTCCCGGGTCCCATGACCCGGGGGGAGCGGGCTGTGAGGTCCGCTCATGGAGTGTTGGCAGCTTTCTTCTTGCTATTCTTCGTCCCACTTTCCGTGGCGCAACAGAAATATCTCTCCGATTGGCCGGCGTGGGCTGATCCGCACGAAGTGGGCAAGCGTGTGGCCGAGCATTTTGTCACCAGCCCGCACCAAGACCCTGAGAAAATTGTCTATCCCGAGGTCGGCACCTGGTATGGTGCGCTGACCTTCGCTCATCTTTCTGGCGACAAAGAGCTCACGGACAAACTGATTCAGCGCTTCGAGCCGCTGCTATCGCCTCCCGGTTCGAACTTGATTTGTCACGAGCGCCACGTTGATTTCGAAATTTTCGGAGCGGTGCCGCTCGAAATCTATATTCAGACGAAAGACCGGAAGTATTTGGAGCTAGGGAAATCCTTCGCCGATACGCAATGGGCGCCGCTTCCGCCAGACGTTCACGTTCGCGAGGGTATGCCCCCTGAGAGCATCCCGCCGGGACTGACTCCCGAGACCCGCTTCTGGGTCGACGACATGTACATGGAAACGATTCTGCAGGTGCAGGCGTTTCGCGCGACCGGCGATCAGAAGTATCTCGATCACGCGGCCGTGGAAATGGTTGCGTATCTCGACAAGCTGCAACAGCCGAATGGGCTTTTCTATCACGCGCCTGATGTGCCGTTTTTCTGGGGGCGGGGCGATGGCTGGTTCGCGGCGGGAATGGCCGAGATGCTCCGTTCGCTTCCGCAGAACCATCCGCAACGTGCGCGCATTCTCGATTCGTATCGAAGAATGATGACGACTCTGGTGAAGTATCAAGGCGCGGACGGCATGTGGCGGCAATTGATCGACCATCCAGAATCTTTCCCGGAAACTTCGTCTACTGGAATGTTTACGTTTGCTTTGATCACCGGCGTAAAGAACGGCTGGCTCGACGAAGAAACCTACGGCCCAGCGGCGCGCAAAGGATGGTTGGCGCTCGTCGGCTACATCGACCAGAACGCCAATGTCACCAACGTGTGTGTGGGAACGGGCAAGAAGAATGATCTTGATTACTATCTAACTCGCCCGCGCCACACCGGCGACATGCACGGGCAGGCGCCGGTGCTGTGGTGCACTTCGGCGCTGCTCCGATGAGCCGTCATTAAAACCTGCGAATCCCCTATTAAGCCAAAGAACCTGGCGTTCTGGGTATTCGCAGTCCGTTTTCTATTTCTTACTTGTCGGCGCAGGCATGTTCTTTTACGGCATTAGTGAAGTCGATCTTGAATTTCGAAAGGTCCTCGGGATTACCCGTTCCAGAAATCGCTTTGCCAAAACTCTCATTTAACCTTTGTTGCAACTTCTGTTCGTCCACTAACGGGCAACCCTTCTCGGCCAATGCTCCGATGAGCCCCTGGGCAAAGGTGTTGATTCCTTCAGGATCTTTCTCCCGCGCAATCGCGTCAAGAACGAGACTCATGCCCTCGTGGTAATCACTTCCCCGCAGAAGAATTAGTCCGAGTTCGTAGGCGGCATCTTGATAAGTCGAGTCCTGCCCGGGACCTCTGTTGACGATTTCACGTAATACCGGCGCTTTTTTATCATCCGCGCGAAGAGTGTCGACATATGCCAGCGCAATTTGTGGATTGCTGGGATCCAATTCGTACAGCTTGTGTTCGACTTCGGCTTGTTTTGTCGAGTATGCTTGGCTCTGACTGGTATTCCTTTCGGTATAAGTGGACATGGCGTTGTAGCCGTCCGCGAGTAACTTATAAGCTGCGATCTGATCGTTGTAACCAGCCTGAATCGCCGCTTCGATTTCCTTAATCCCCTCAATCATTCCAGCTTCGGTTCCCCCATTACAGTCTATGCAGTTGTTCTCGATGAGGTCCTTGCCCCGTAAAAAATGCTCTTGCGCCTGCGGCAATACCTTAGTCTGGCCGTGGCACAGGAATATCGAACTCGTTATTACGAGAAAGAGCGCCACGTAGATTGTCAGGGCACGATTCATGTGATCCTTTGTCATTCTCACATTATGTTTGAGCGGCCACACGGCAGGGCAGATCACTCTCGTAACTATCCAACCGTTTACGCCACCGGCGCGTGTTCTTTCATCCGGCTGCTGCTCTTTTCGTGGCTCAAATAGAAGTGTACGGCCGGCGTGATAATCAGCGACAAGCCCATGGAGATGACGATCCCACCAATCACTGCAATTGCCAGCGGCTGAAGCATCTGTGATCCTGCGCCAAATGCGAATGCCAGCGGCAACATTCCAGCGATGGTCGCAAGCGCAGTCATGGCAATCGGACGCAACCGGCGGCGGCTGGCTTGCAGCATCGCAGTTTCTGCGGAAGCACCGGTCGCGCGAATTTTCTGATCGGCATCGAGCAGGAGAATTCCGTTCTTTGCAACAATTCCAACCACCATCACCAGCCCCATAAAGGACGACACATTAAATGAGGTGCGCGTGATCAGCAGTGCAATGAATACGCCCGACGTAGAAAGCAGAGCGGAAGCCAAAATTGCCACGGGCGCGGCAAAGGTGCGAAATTCAAATAGCAACACGATGAATACCAGCACAATTGCCAGCGCCAGCACGAAAAGAAAATCATGGAACGATTGTTGCTCCTGCTGATAGGTACCACCGTACTCAACGCGAATCGAAGGAGGCACATGCAGCGCACCCACCGCCTTCTGCACGCCGGTCATCGCACTGCCCAGGTCGGTGCCTTCGGTGCGCGCGGTAACCGAGACTTCGCGTTGTAAGTTTTCGCGGTGGATTTCATTTTGAGGCGGAAGTTCGGTGATGGTTGCGAGTGACCCGAGCGTCGCGGTGTGTCCGCTTGTGCTGGCCAGCAACTTATTGCTGATGGATTCGAGGGAAGCTCTGTCGCTTACCGGAAAGCGGACGCGGACGGTATACACCCGATCATTCTGTACAACCGGAGTCGCCGCCGGCTCACCTTCCACAATGGCGGCCGCGTCGGTTGCAATTTCTTCAGGAGTAAATCCGGCACGCGCTGCGACAGCGGGATCGATTTGAAAATCAACCGCCGGGCCAGTGACCGTGTTCTCAAGCCCATTCAAAACGTCGACCACCCCCGGAGCGCCGTGATGCCCATTTTCGCTATCAATCGCGTCTGCAACTTTGGGCGACCAAGTCTCAAGCAATGATGGATCTTGCGAAAAGAGCTTTATGGTCACCGGCTCCGGCTCTCCCGTCAGGTCCCCGATCATGTCCTGCAAAACCTGCACAAATTCAGTACGAACGCCCGGCTCCTGGGCATTCGCTTTCTGGCGAACATCGTCCATGATGTCGTCGATGCCACGGCTGCGCTTCTGCTTCAGCTTGACCAATATATCGCCTCGATTCGCCTCCGTTACCGAAGAGAGGCCCAGTTCGGCTCCGGTACGGCGTGAAGTGCTCTCGACCTCCGGTATCGATTTAATGATCTGCTCAATGTGGAGGACCATTCGGTTGGTCTCCGAAAGTGAGCTCCCCGAAGGCGTCCAATAGTCCAGCGTGAAGCCGCCTTCATCCATGGCCGGCAGCAAGTCGGTGCCAGTGAACTGGAAGCACAAATAGGAAACAACGATCAGAATTACGCTTATCCCAACCATCCACCATGGCTTTTCGAGCGCCCGCCGCAACCAGTGTTGGTGAAAATCGATGATCCGCCGGAAGAAGCTGCCGGTTGATGCCTCCTCGGCCGCGAGCAATCGGTCGAAAGATTCTTGCCCGTTCTCGTCTTCGTTCCCGGCATGTTTGCGACGAATAAAGATGCTGCTTAGCGTCGGAGTCCAGGTCAGAGCTAGAGCCAACGAAGTGAACAGCGAAACTCCCAGCGTTAACGCCAGAGCCCGAAAGAATGTTCCGTAGACTCCGGTAATTACGATCAATGGCAACAGCACCACCACGGGAGTCACGGTCGAGCCGATGAGCGGCACTGTGATCTCACCCAGAGCGCTACGAATTGCCTGCAATCTTCCTTGCCCGGCGTCGCGATGCAACACAATGTTCTCAACAACCACAATTGCGTCGTCGATCACCAGCCCGACTGCGGCAGCCAGTCCGCCGAGAGTCATCAAGTTAAATGTTTGCCCGAGTAGCTTCATCATTACGAATGTGATGAGGATTGTTACTGGAATAACGAGGCCAGCTACGAGAGAAGTGCCCCAATCGTGCAAAAACACGACCAGGATTATCGAGGCCAGGATCAACCCGAGCAGGATGGCATCGCGCACACTTTTGATCGACTGGCTCACTAAGAGCGACTGATCGTAGAACGGCTCAATCGAAATTCCGGGCGGCAGGGTCTTGCGGATTTGCGCAAGCATGTCATGAACTTCGTTGGCGACCTGCATGGTGTTTGATTCGGGCTGACGGTTGATATTGAGCAGTACTGCCGGTTTGCCGTTTGCAGTGATGATCGTATAAACCGGTTTTACTCCGGGAATGACTTTCGCTACGTCACCAATCCGCACTGGAGTTCCGCTCGCAGTGGTCTTCACAACAACGCCGGCGATCTCCTCGGGAGTCCGTACCTGCCCGCTGACGAGCCCGAGCACGAGCTGATGGTTGCGCTCGAAAAGTCCAGGCGAATCGATCAGGTTTGTGCGGCGCATCGCGTCGAGCAGATCAGTCACAGTGACGCCGGTGCTGAGCAACTTTGCCGAATCAGGCTCGATATGAAACTCCGGTTCCTGACCGCCCTGAATGAATACCGTGGATACGCCATCGAGCCGGTTTAGCCGCGGCTTCAGTTCATAAGTCGCCAGGTCCCACAATTGCGTTTGTGGCACTGTGTCAGAAGTGAGGCTATATCCGATGATCGGGAAACTCGCGAAGGTCATCCGGTTCGCGACGATTTTTGCTGTTGGCGGAAGCTCCGGCTGAATACGAGAAATTGCCGCATTGACATACTGCAAGGTCTGGAACATGTCGATGTTCCAGTCGAAGAAAAGGTCGATTTCCGCTTCGCCGCGGCTGGTGTTGGAGCGGACTTCATGCAGCCCGGGCACGCTGTTGACCGCTTCTTCAATCGGACGCGTGATGGTGACCATCATCTGGTCGATGGGCATCACGCCGTTATCGACGGCGATGAGAATTCGCGGAAAATTTGTGGTGGGAAAGACCGCGACCGGGATCGTAAAGGCGAGATAAATGCCAAGCGCCGCGATGGTAATGATCAGGAAGATCAGCGGCTTTGAGTGACGCGCGAACCAGTAGGACCCATTCAACTTGTATTCCGCTCCTGCCTAGCTCTGACCGTTCGGCGCGGGCTTCGCTTCGGTGATTTTGCTGTTATCAGGCAGTCCGTAGGCGCCGGCTCCGACGATTTTCTCGCCCGCTTGCAGACCGTCAACAACTTGCACGCGATCGCCATCGCGAATGCCGGCCTTCACCGGCGTTTGATGGGCCTTGCCATCACCGCCGGCGACCATTACTGAGGTTGTGCCATCCTGGGCTGTCAGCAGCGCAGCGGCGGGAATCGCAAGCGCATCCGGCACCGACTGCGCGACGATCGAGAGTTCGACGCTAGTTCCCGGTCTTAGCCGCTCATGTGGATTCTTCAGTTGAACCCAAATTTCTACCGTCGTGCTGTTCGGATCAAGCGCAGGACTCACGAGTACGATTTTTGCTGGCAATGATTGATCGATTCCTCCGTCCGACACAGTGGCACTGTCACCCCTCTTCAACAGTACCGCCTCATGTTGAGGAATGTGCGCACGAGCGATCACCTGCGAGAGATCCATGATCGTGAGCAACGGCGTCCCTGCTGACGCCATTTCTCCTGGGTACAAGGGTCGCTCGGTAACCACACCATCAATTGGGCTCTTGATTTCGGAGTAGCTCAACTGCGCTTCCGCACCCTGGTACTTTCCTTTTGCAGATTCGAGTTGGCCTTTTGCGGACTTGATGGTTTGCTGCTGCCCGAGTGCGTTCAATGAATCCAGGTGGCGTTTGGCGATTTCATATTGATTGCGGGTATTAGTCAGATCAATATTCGCCTGTTCCAGTTCCCTGCGGGGGATTGCGCCTTCCTGGAAGAGCTTCTGCCGGCTCTCGAAGATCTTTTGTTGGGTATCGAGCGTTTGCTGGGCCGCTTGCAGGTCGAGTTCTGCCTTTTGCATTTCCTGCGGCAGGTCGGCATTGGTAGTGATTTCGTAGGTCGCCTGCGCCTGGTCGTATGCGCCTTGACTTTCTTGCGCAGCCGCGGCAAGATCGCGGTTTTCCAGCACCGCGAGTAGCTGTCCTTTGTGAACGTGGCTGCCTTTATTGACCAGAAATTTATCTACCGGCGCGCTGATCTTCGGAACGATCGCGGATTGTGCAATTGGGAAGAGCACGCCTTCGGCGGTCACGTGTTCCTGCAGAGTTGTTCGTTCCACGTGAACAATCTGCACTGGGACTGCCGGCTCGCTCTCCTTGGCGTCCGTAGAACAGCCGATCGTTGCCGCGAGAGCTAGAGCCATCGCGAACAGCACAGCAGCTAAGCTGAAATGAAGTTTGGTCATTTCCGCAAGATTCAGACGTTCAGAACCTTCCCGTCAGCGTCTGCAAATTAGCGACAGCAACCCGGTATCGCACTTGGCCATCTCCCAGGGCATTTTGCGCCTGAGTCAACGTATTCTGGGAGTCTACGACTTCGAGCACGGTTGCCTCTCCTGCCTGATATCGTAACGTAGTCAGACGCAGGCTTTCGGTAGCCAAGTCCGCCGACTGCCGCAGCGACTCCAGTTCCGATCGCGAGGTCTGGGCCTCGTTGTAAAAATCTTTCAGGTCGGCCGCCATCTTGCGCTGAGCAAAACTCAGTTCTACTTTTGCCTGGTCACGCTCTAGTTCCGCAGCTTTGACTTTGCTCCGCGATACGCCCCAATTCCAAACAGGAATGTTTAGCGTGGCAACGGCCGAATAGCCCAAATTTCGCACCGGGCGCGGTGGAAATACAGTCGTGTCACGGCCATTCACCGCGAATTGGTTTGCATCAATCCCATAAAAATAATCCAGGCTCAGCGACGGCAAAAAACTGTTCCATGAGATGGCAACTTCCTGGTTCGCGGCTTTTAACGTCGCGAGAGCGGCAGCTAGCTGAGGGTTACGGTTGCCGGCCACTGTTTCAACCTCGGAATACGATGGCAGAGCCCCGAGATTTTCCAGATCGTCGACGACGGTGAAGTTCTCGTTGAAATTTGGAAAAATGATTACAGCTAGTTCGAGCCGGCTGCGCTCCATTTCTAGCTGCGCATCTTGAAGGGCCCGCTGTTCCTGCTGAAGTTGCAGCTGTGATTTGATCGTGTCCGAATGCGCGACTTCTCCGCCGCGTTCAAGCTTCTGTGTAATGTCAAAGAAATTCTGGGCCTCCGATGCTGCCCGCTGCGTGATCGAATATTTTCGCTGCGCGACGACGGCGCCATAATAGGCTTGCGTTACCGTGACGACGAGTCCCCGCACCGCAATTTGCGCCTGCGCTTGGGCAAGTGCTTCCTGCGCTTGTGCCTGCCGATATTCGGCGACCATCTGCCATGACAGTGCCTGGTGTGCGTTGCCCTCGTTCAGGTATTCGTGTACGCCGTTATTGGCGATGAAGCGGCCTGAGGGTGTGCCGTTCCCCTCCGTATATAGAAAGGAGCTCGCGAAATTAACATTGGGAAGCAGGCCGGCCCGCGTCTGCACGCGAGTCTCTTTCGCGACACCATATCGAGTGAGTGCCGCGCGGTAGGTCGGTTCATTCTGCTGCGCACGCGTAAGTGCGTCCTGAAGCGTGATTGTTAGGGGCGCGGAAGAGGTGGGTTGACTGGCTTGCTGCGCCAGACTTTGACTCACAAAGATAGTGGATACGACCATCAAGAACATGAACCGCTCGGGCCTATGGAGCATGATCTAGACCTCACCGGGAAACCAGAGGGTTCATTGTGTCACAGTCCGCAAAGGCGCGTTCACTTAAAAGAAGAGCCCTGAATGCGGGGCTGCCTCATGGGCAAAAAAAGGGCGAGAAATTCTCGCCCTGTTGCCTAGTTACGAAGAGGAGTTCCGCGTCGGCCTACAGCCGCACGCAAACTGCCTTCGTTTGCGTGTAGTTGTTTAACACCTCGTGGCCCATTTCGCGGCCCCAACCCGATTGCTTGTAGCCTCCGAAAGGTAGGGCAGCGTCGAACACGTTGTAGCAGTTCACCCACACAGTGCCTGCTTGAAGGTGTTCGGCCACGCGATGGGCTTTGCTGATGTCGCGCGTCCAAACGCCCGCTGCCAGGCCATAGACATTGTCATTGGCGCGTGGGAGAATTTCTTCGGGATCGCTGAACGGCATTGCCGTAACGACCGGTCCGAAAATTTCCTCTTGTACGACTTTCATGTCTTCTCTGGTGTTCACGAGCACAGTCGGTTCGACAAAATAGCCCTTGTCACCCTTTTTCTGACCGCCTGCGACGGCCTTTGCGCCCTGAGAAAATCCGGACTCCAGATATCCGCAGACTCGGTTCATTTGTTCTTCGGAGACCAATGGCCCCATCTGAGTATTTGAATCGAGACCCGGACCAACCCGGATTTTCTTCGCGCGTTCCGACACCCCATCGACCACTTTGTCGAAGACCTCTTTTTCGACGTAAAGACGCGAACCTGCACAGCAACACTGCCCGTGGTTAAAGAAGATTGCGCTGGCGGCGCCACCGATGGCTGTGTCCATATCAGCATCTTTAAACACAACATTCGGAGACTTGCCGCCGAGCTCAAGCGAAACCCGCTTCAAGTTTCCGGTCGCGGCATGAACGATCAGCTTGCCTACTTCGGTCGAGCCGGTGAAGGCGACCTTGTCGACGTCCATGTGCGCGGCGAGCGCGGCCCCAGCAGTTTCGCCATAACCCGGGACGATGTTGACAACGCCTTCGGGGAATCCGGCTTCGACTATCAACTCGCCAAGTCTTAGGGCCGACAGCGGAGTTTGCTCCGCCGGCTTAAGAATAACGGTGCATCCGCTGGCGAGCGCGGGACCCAGTTTCCAGGCGGCCATCAGCAAGGGAAAATTCCAAGGAATAATTTGTCCGACGACGCCTACGGGTTCGCGAAGCGTGTAGGCGAGAAATTGTCCGCCGGAGGAAATTGGAATCGTGTTGCCTTCGATTTTTGTTGCCCATCCGGCCATGTAGCGGAAGAGATCCACTGCCAGCGGAACGTCAGCGACGCGGGCGACGGTCAGCGGCTTTCCGTTATCGAGCGATTCGAGATATGCGAACTCTTCGAGGTGTTGCTCGAGCAAGTCGGACAACTTCCACATCAGACGGCCGCGCTCTGAAGGCGTCATTTTTCGCCACGGCCCTTCACTGAATGCTTTTCGCGCAGCCTTCACGGCAAGGTCGATATCGGCGCGATCGCCTTCTGCAATCTGCGCCAGTACTTCTCCAGTCGAAGGATCATAAGTGGGAAAAGTCTTACCCGAAACGGCATCCACCCATTTGTTGTTAATGAGCATCTTGCGCGGTTTCTCAATGAAACTGACTACGCGAGGATCAACTTGTGTCGCGGAAATTGTGGCCATAGAACCCTCCTGTTCAGTGCTGAAATAAAGACTGTTGGTGAGCACGCCTGAATTTGCGGCTCCATGCTAGTCCTGTGGCCGGGAGAAAGCAATTAGCTGAATCGGAGTTCCCGGATGGGGGTGGGACGTGGTCATCGCTCGTCGCGATTGGGATGTAAACCGGTGTTAACGCCACGAAAGCACCACGCGGCGGTGTGAGTTACTCGAAGTATGAAACATGGGTGCCGTCATTGGCCGGAACAGCTTTTGATGTCCGCGTAGACTGGTTGACAGTAATTAAGCAGCAGTGATACAAGGGCGAACATTGCTACACGCAGGATCAACTCGGCGCATCTGCGCCTCAGTATCAGCTGCAACTCTTCGGTCGCAGGTCGTCTAGCGGCCGATAAAGTCTTTATCGAGGGCCCAAATGAACTGCCTCCCCCGTTTCCACAGCGTTTGTTTTTCGCTTTTGATCCTCTTCGTAGTTTCGTTTTCCGCCAGCGATGCGGCTGCCCAGCAGGCGACGGCGCAGCTGACCGGCGTGATTACCGACAGCACCGGCGCGATCATTGTCGGAGCTGATGTCACGCTGCAAAACGCGCAGACGGGTGTGAGTCGAAAAGCCACGACCAATGATGCCGGAGTGTACCTTTTCACGCTCTTGCCGATTGGCAACTACGATCTCACAGTAAAACAAAGTAGTTTCCAGACGTACGAGCAAAAGGGCATCACGCTTGTAATTAACCAAAACGCGAAAATTGACGTCTCGCTGCATGCCGGAGCGCCCTCGCAGGTTGTGGAAGTCAATGCGAATGCGACGCAAGTCGATACTGTCTCTGCGACCCTGGGCAAAGTTGAGACCACACAACGAATTCAGGCCCTGCCGCTCGCGGCGCGTGACACCATGCAGCTTGGGTTATTGCAGGCTGGTGTGTTTGCTCCCGACCAGGACGACGGTTCCAACAATCCATTCTCGGTGAGCGGGCAGCGTTCCGAGTCGATGACTTTTCTGCTCGATGGCGCAGACAATAACGACTTCCTCAGTAACAACATGATTGTGAATCCCAACCCCGATGCAGTCGCGGAATTCAAGATCCTCACCAATAACTACGAGGCCGAATACGGACGGACTTCGGGCGGCATCGTAAATCAGGTTGTTAAACCTGGAACTAACGTCATTCATGGCAGCGCATTCGACTTCTTCAGAAATACGGCATTAGATTCCAAAGACTACTTCTCGCAGATCGCGCCGGTGTTTCGCTACAACATCTTTGGCGGCACTGTTGGTTTTCCCATAAAAAAGGACAAGATGTTCTTCTTCGCCTCTTATCAAGGCGCGCGCAGACGGGAAGGTCAAAATCCGGGCACTCTCACCGTGTTGACGCCAGCCGAGCGTACCGGCGACTTCAGCGATCTTTATACCGGACAGATTGACCCAAATACCGGCTTTGATTTCGGACAATTAACCGATCCGACGACCGGCAGTCCTTTTATGTGCGGTGGTTCGCCATGTAACCAAGTACCGGTCGATTCAGTGATGCAGAACTACATCAACAAGTATCTGCCCTTGCCGAATAACGGAGCAAACGGGTTTGTCGAGGATCCGGTCGCCAGCCTCCGGCAGGATCAGTTTATCTTCCGATACGACTACAACATCTCGAATAAGGACACGCTGTCTGCGTTCTATATCTTTGACGATCAGCCTCAAGTGTTTCCGTTCGAAGTGATCAACGGCGCGTCTACCGGCGGCGATGTGCCCCTGGGATCGGGATTCTCCAACGCACAGCGCTTCCAGACTGGATCGGTCAGTTGGACGCGTGTCATTTCGCCGGCTATGGTTAATGAATTCCGCATTGGGGCGAACCGCTCCGCGGTACTTCAGTCTGATCCTACTGACAGAACCACTCCAGCAGCTTTGGGGTTCTTGACGGTTTTCCCGGACGATCCAAACGGCGTCGCTCCTCCCTTGGTAACGGTCGGAGGTGCATTCAATCTTGGTCCGTCGCCGCAGGGGCCGACCAAATTACATGACGCTACCTTTCAGTATCAGGACACGATCTCGTGGACACATGGCAAACACGCGTTAAAGTTCGGTGCAGATCTACGCCAAATTCGCAACAACTTTAACTTCGATTTCTTCACCAACGGGTCCTTTGATTTCGGTACTTTCTACACTAATACCGGAAACGCACTAGCGGACTTCGTCGGCGGCTACACGGACAACTATTTCCAGTTTGCTAACGCGGTTTATGGAATCCGGAGTCATCAGCTCGATTTCTTCGGGCAGGACGCCTGGAAAATCACAAAGAATCTGAGCCTCGATTACGGTCTGCGCTACGAATACAACTCGCCGCAGATAGATCCGCACAATGAAATCATTGGCTGGTTTCCGGGCGCGCAGTCGACGAAATTTACCGGTTCCCCGCCCAGCTTTTTGTATGCCGGCGATCCGGGAACACCAAATCGCGGACTGACCTATCCCGACCGGAACAATTTTGCGCCGCGGTTAGGTTTCGCTTGGGACATGCTAGGCAACGCCAAGCTCGTGATGCGAGGCGGTTTCGGGATCTTCTACGACATGGAAGACGGAGCTTTGAACTTGCAATTCGGCGGCCAAGCTCCGTTCGGCTACGTAGCAAGCAACTTTCCATGTTTCATCACCGCAGCACAACAAACGAACCCGCCAAGCCCCTGCCTGGTGCCGGTCAATAATTCTTACAGTGCAGACCCATTCCAGACGGCAAATACGGGCTATTCGGATCCATTCCCATTCATTGCAGGCGGACACTTTGGTCAGTTCTTTACCCCAGCCATTCCGTTTGCGTTTGTAGTAAGCCCGCACTTTCGCACGCCGTATGCGGAAAACTTTAACTATGGCTTCCAGTATCAAGTCACGCAAGATACGCTGATCGAAGCAACATACGTAGGGAGCTTAAGCCGAAAGGCGATAGGCAATAACAATTTGAACAATCCCGTGCTGGGAGGTCCGAACGGGCTGATGACTCAATATCAGTTTTACGCAGGACAAGGTGAAGATCCAGTGAACTTCATCTCCACAGATTGCGCGCGGCCGTTGGCTGCCTGCAATGGCCCTGCGGGTCAAGCCTTTCTCGGTATTCCGACGGCCGCCACTCAGATTGAGACCAACCTGAGTGACGGGAGTTCCTCCAGCAACGAGCTTCAGATCGAAGTTGATCGGCAAATGAATCATGGCCTCGGTTTCCGCATTGCCTACACGCTTTCAAAGACTATCGATCAGAGCTCTGGATTCAGGGCGCGGTCGTCCACTTACACTGACCCGCTTGACCCAGCTCTCGATCGCGGCCTAGCGGACTTTGATACACCGCAGCGTCTGGTTATAAGCCCCATATGGCAGATTCCATTTGGCAGGAATAGCAACTCGCTCACATCCAAGATTCTTGGTGGATGGACGCTTTCAACCATAGCGACATTCCAAGCGGGGAACCCATACACGCTGTTTTCCAGCAATAACAGCAGCTTGCTGAACCTGGGCTTGGACCGACCCGATGTGATCGGTCCCATCAAGGTGACGCACAACGTTCGAGACTTGCAGACGTTTGGGCCAAGCGATGGAATCCACGGCAGTTGCTTGCCTCAGACCGTGACCGGCCATTTCTTGATCGATCCAACGAACATCGTGTGTGCCCTTGGGCCACCCGCAGGCCAGCCAGTTCCTGCCGGTAGCACGAGCATGACAGCTGGCGGCGTTCCGTTGTTCACCTTCGGCAATATGCGGCGGAACTTCCTGCGCGGCCCTGGCATCAACAACTGGGACCTCTCGCTGCTGAAGGACTTTAAGTTGACGGAAAGCAAGAGTTTGGAATTTCAGGCCAATTTCTTCAACGCATTTAACCACCTGCAGCCTTTCAGTCCGACGTCGCAAGACGGAACAATAGGGGGGAGTTCATTGTTTGGTCAGGTCACGAGCGATACGACGGGAGCGACATCGGCCTACTATCGCGGGCCTCGAATCATGCAGTTTGCGTTGAAGGTCTACTTCTGATCACTCGTACTGTTGGAAAAGGGGCGGCAAACGCCGTCCCTTTTTATTTTGCGGATTCACTCGCTGGCCGCCACACCTCCATACTTCTGCAGCCACTTCAACTCTTCTCGGACCTTAATCTTGCCGTGCCAGGGATTTTTGTCAAGGGAGTGGCCCTCGCCGGGGAAAATTAAGAGCGCGTTCGGGATTCCGAGCGAGTACAGCGCGTGCTCTAACAAGTAATCTTCGAGCACGGCAACTCGAATGTCATCGGCGCCGGCGACCATGTGCGTGGGCGTGCGAACTTTGTTGATCTGGAAAATTGCCGCTTCATCGTGATATTGCCGCGGTGCTTCCCAGGGACGTCCGCCCAGAAAATATGCATCGTCGAAAGTTGTGTCGTCGTTGCCCCAGTTCGCAATGTGCTCGACGGCACCGGCTCCGGTGACCGCTGCCTTCCACTGTGTGCTTTGGGTGATCAGCCAGTTGGTCATGTAACCGCCGTAGCTGTAGCCTCCGATGACCAGATGATCGGGATCGGCAATACCGTCTTTGATCAGCGCGTCAACGCCTTCCAAAATGTCTTTTCCCGGACGAGAGACAATCACTGGCACAATCTGCTGTAGAAACTTGTCTCCGTACCCAGATGAGCCGCGATAGTTCGGCTCGAACACCAGCCACCCGTTCGCAGCGGCGAGAATGCCCCACTGATACCAATCGGCCTCGAAGGCGTTGCCCCACGCATCTGCTGGCCCGCCGTGAATGAACGTGAACATTGGCAAATGTTTCTCTTCGAATTTGCCGGGAGGATAGATCAGCATTCCTTCGACCGTGGTTCCGTCGTCGGCGTTCCAGCGATACGGCTTGCCCTGAGGCAGTTCGCGCTGGGTAAAAAGGGCGTTGAAAGACGTAATCGGCCTTGCATGATCGAGGTCGGATGAGCTCTCCCCCAAGTAGACTTCTGCAGGCTTTGCAAGCGACGAATACACAAAGGCGACGTTGGGCGAATGAGTTGCCGTGGCAATGCCCTCGTACGTTCCCGCCCACCCACCAACCTTTTTGAAGGATTGCGTCGGTTGTGCTGCCGAATATGCCTGGACCTCTATGCCCAGCCGGCCGGATACGAGCGGACCATCGACTCCGACAGCAAAGTGCTCCACTGATCCAATGAAGTCTTTGCTCCATTGCTCCAGCGCTCCGGTTTCGGCATCGACCCAATAAAGATGCGGTTGCAGGTCGCGGTACGGGCCGGTTGTGTCGCCAACATCGATGGTGAAGAAAATATGCCGGCTGTCATTCGCCCACCGCAGATCATGTTCGACCGCCTGATTGCGGGTTAGGCGCTGTATACGAATGTCATTCGCCGATGTGGGGGCTGCGACGTAAATTTCGTAGTCCCCGTATTTCTCCTCACGGCGATTGATTGGATTAGTCACGAACGCCAATTTATTCCCATCTGGCGAAACAACGATTTCTTCGACCCGGAATGGGGAAGTAACTAACAGGCGCGCACCGAGCGTTACATCGGAATGTTTCTGGGCTTTGCTTCTCTCGGTCGCAGGGGAAGCAACACGATTGGAGAGAATCGTGGAAAGTTCGAGCGCAAAAATGGAATCGCCGCGTTCCGCGGTCCGGTACTGGACCACGTCCTTCCATTCTTTGCGATATGCGTCTTTCTTTTCTTTAGTCCAAGGGATGCGAGTCGAATAGAAGAGAGTCTTCGAGTCGGCAGACCACGCGAATGCATGAACTTCTTCCGAGCCTTCCGTCACTGCAAAGGCCTCGCCGCCGTTGGGTGAGATCAGATAAATCTGGTCGACATCTTCATTCTTGGAGGAGTCCTTCGCGGCGCCACTCTCGTCAGTGTCCTCGTCCTCCGGCGAATTCTCGTCGGTATCGCGGCTCGACAGAAACGCAATCCACTTGCCATCCGGAGACCATTTGGGTTCGGTGGCGTGACCGAACTCGGTCAGCTGTATCAGGTGCTCCTGCGAACCATTGTGCCGGTAAAGCCAAAGATCTTTGCTGAAGATTTGCTTGTCCCAGTTCGCCCGCTCGGTGCCAATCACCACTGAGTTGCCGTCGGGCGACATCTCGAGCGCGGAGAAACTAACCGAATTAAAAAACTCATCAAGGCTAATTTGTGATTTTGTTTGTGCATTAACCGAAGATGCCAGAATTGCCAGGACAGTAAGACACCAGATTCGCATAGGTAACCAGGAATTTATCGAATTCGCATTCGAGCGTTAGCACATCTTGCAGGTCGAGTACGCAGAGAAGCAGCTCAGACACAGCGACCGTGACTGCAAAAAAGATTAGCACGCTCGAGCAGTGGTCCGGTTGCGCTGGAGTCTTATTCGAGACGGAGCCGATCACTTGAGTAGAACGTCGCACGTGCGCGAAAACCACTGGTTTTGCAAGGGGAGGGGGAGACGACTCCCGGCCGACCTTTTTTTGCGGAACGCATAATTATGCAGCACCCACAATATATGGACACGAATCCGTCGATTCTGTAAGATTTCACGTCGATTCAAGAATTCAGAAAGGACTTGTCACCAGTGAAGGCAGCAGCTCCTCACAACGCAGCCGAGTTGAAGAGGCTTGCCGACCAGGTCCGGATTCGCAGTCTGCAGATGGTCCATCGCGCAAGACTCGGACACCCGGGAGGAGATCTTTCCGCAGCGGACATTCTCGTAGCACTGTACAGAGGGATACTGCGTATTGATCCAAAAAACCCGGGCGCGCCAGAACGAGACCGCTTCATCATGAGTAAAGGACATTGTTCGGCGTCGCTGTATGCAACCTTGGCGCTTACCGGTTTCTTCAATGAACAAGATCTCGAAACCTATATGGCTCCGTTGTCTTCCTTGAACGGGCATCCAGACCGCAATAAGGTTCCAGGCGTGGAGGCGAATACCGGGCCTCTCGGTCACGGTCTGCCAATCGCGGTGGGATGCGCACTAGCAGCCAAGATGGACGACGCGAACTGGCGCACACTCGTCCTTACAGGCGACGGCGAGCTTCAGGAAGGCAGCAATTGGGAAGCCGCGATGGCAGCCGCACAGTACAAGCTCGACAATCTAACTCTGATCGTTGATCGAAATCGTATTCAACAGGGTGATTTCACCGAGAACACCATCGGCATGGAACCGATCGCCGACCGCTGGAAGGCATTCGGTTGGGAAGTGCGGGAGGGCGACGGCCACGATCATGACGGCTTGATCTCCATTCTTAGCTCCACTCCGTTTCAAACCGGGAAGCCAAGTTGCGTGATCGCGCATACAGAAAAGGGGCATGGCGTCTCTTTCATGACGAACCGGCCTGAATGGCATCACAAGGTCCCATCAAGCAAAGAGTTGAAAGCGGCAATTCAGGAGTTGACTCGTGAGTGAGCGCTTCGATTGCAGAGATTCCTTCGCCACCACGCTTGAAGCGCAGGCAGATCGGGATCCGCGGGTGGTAGCGGTGGTCAATGATTCCGTCGGCTCGTCAAAACTGGTGAATTTTCGCAAGCGTTTTCCCAATCGTTTCGTGAATGTCGGGATTGCCGAACAGAACATGGTAGGAATCGGCGCCGGTCTGGCGAATGGGGGAAAGCTGCCTTTCGTCTGCGGCGCTTCCTGTTTCCTTACGGCGAGAGCGCTGGAGCAGATCAAAGTAGACCTCGGATACTCGAACCATAATGTGCGGCTTTGCGGCATGTCGAGCGGCGTCGCCTATGGTGAGCTTGGGCCGACGCACCACTCCATCGAAGACCTTGCGTGGACGCGAGTAATCCCGAACCTTTCCGTTATTGTGCCGGCCGATCCAATCGAGACCCGGGCAGTCGTCGAGTACAGCATGAAACATGTCGGCCCAATGTTCATTCGCATAAGCCGCTTGCCGGTCCGAAATATCCATTCGGAGAACTACACGTTTCAGCTAGGCAAAGCCGTGCGGTTGCGGGACGGCAAAGACATAACTCTTATTGCGGGTGGTGTGATGGTCTCACGAGCGCTCGATGCTGCGGAACAGCTTGCGTCAAAGGGGATCTCGGCACGAGTACTGAACATGTCCAGCGCCAAGCCGCTGGATTGTGACGCTGTGGGGGAAGCGAGCAGAGACACCAAAGCAATTCTCACAGTTGAAGAGCACTCGATTTATGGGGGCCTGGGCAGTGCTGTGGCTGAAGTAGTAGCGCAGACTCGCCCGATCAAAATGCGGATACTCGGATTTCCGGGTACATTTGCGCCAACCGGATCGGCTGAATGGCTGCTCGACCACTTCCGCCTGAACGCGGACGGAATTTCCGCTGCAGCGGTCGAGCTCCTGGAGTCGGTCAAGAACAATGCCTGAAAGATACATATTGGCGATCGATCAAGGGACGACGAATACAAAGGGTCTCCTGGTGAATCGCTCCGGCAAGCCGATGTTCGGTGCATCGGCGCCGGTTCACATTGCTAATCCGCAGCCGGACTGGGTCGAACAAGACCCGTTGGAGATTTGGGGTAGCGTGCTGTCTGTAGTCAATCAGTGCGTAGCTAAGATTCCCGACAAAAAAATAGATGGAATTGGAATATCGAATCAGAGAGAAACCGTTCTTGTCTGGGAACGAGAAACAGGGAAAGCTCTGGCTCCGGCGATTGTGTGGCAGTGCAGGAGGTCGGCGAACATTTGCGCCTCGCTAAAAAGAGAAGGACATGAAGCGATGCTGAGGGAGCGGACGGGCCTCGGAATTGATCCACTGTTCTCCGCCAGCAAACTTGCTTGGCTAATGGACAGTGTGCCGGGATTGCGAAAGCGAGCCGAGAATGGGGAGGTGTGCGCAGGAACCGTCGATAGTTGGCTCATCTGGAATTTGACTGGCGGCGCAGCCCATCAATGCGATGTAACTAACGCATCACGTACACAATTGTTTGATATCTATCGCCAAGCTTGGGACAACGAGCTGCTTTCGCTTTTTTCCGTACCAAAGAAGGTGCTGCCCGAGGTCATGCCTTCGAGTTCGATTTTCGGCACGACCGCCGCTGTCAGTTCTCTGACTGCCGGCATTCCCATTGCCAGCGCGATTGGCGACTCTCATGCAGCAATGGTCGGCCATGGCTCATGTTCGCCAGGAACGATCAAAGCAACGTATGGGACTGGCTCTTCCCTCATGACCCTTGTCCCCGAGCCAAAGCCAGCCAGCCATAAACTCGTTTCAACAATTGCGTGGGCGCTTCCCTGCCACACTCAGTATGCGCTGGAAGGAAATATCACGATGACCGGCGCCGCGTTGCAATGGGTCGGAGAGTTGCTCGGTCTCAAAGATCCGATTCAAGACGCGATTTCTCTGAGCGAGACTGTTGCGGATGCGGGTGGTACCTACCTCGTGCCGGCAATGGTCGGCCTCGGAGCACCCTATTGGGACCAATCCGTACGAGGAGCGATTCTCGGATTAACGCGAAGTAGTTCGGCTGCTCACCTGGCGCGCGCAGCAGTGGAAGCCATCGCATATCAGGTGCGAGACGTGTTTGAGGCAATGCAAATAGAGGCCGAATGCGAGTTGCCGATACTTCAAGCTGATGGCGGTGGCTCTCGAAATGATCGGCTAATGCAATTTCAGGCCGACATTCTTGGTCGGCCTGTGGTGCGCTCGACATGTGCGGACCTTTCGGCGCTCGGTGCGGCAGGGCTCGCGGGACTGGCCATTGGATATTGGCCTTCCATCCCTTCATTCGGCGATTTGATTACCTCTGGAGAGAAGTTCTGTCCACGAATGAGCGATGAGGAAAGGGCACGACACTACGATGGCTGGCTGCGGTCAGTAGCACAAGCACGTTTCCCGCACGCGACCAAGGCCTGCACTGATTGAGAACCAAACAAGGCGAATACAACAAGGCTAGTCGGTACAAGGCTAAAAGATGGCTCGAATTCACGAACTAAGGCAAATGACGAAAGTAGCCACGATGTATTACAGCCAGGGGCTTACGCAAAAGGAAATCACGACCAAGCTGCACATTCATCAATCCACCGTGTCACGCCTGCTTAGGCGCGCACAGGACACCAATATCGTGCGCATTACGGTGACGCTTCCCTCCGGGATATTTGCCGAACTCGAACAAACGATCGAAAAAAAGTTTGAGTTGACGGAAGCGGTGGTCGTTGATTCGGGCACTGATGAGCGGACAATTGCGCGCGATCTGGGAGGAGCAGCGGCTTTCTTGCTCGAGTCTACGGTCAATCCCGGAGACACGATTGGGATTTCATCATGGAGCGAGGCACTTCTCGCGATGGTTGATGCGTTGCATCCCAGCCAATCTGCAGCGAACGGCAAGGTCGTGCAAATACTCGGAGGACTCGGAAACCCAGGAGGCCAGTCACACGCCACACACCTCACGCGACGCTTGGCGGAGTTGACGTCGGCGTCGCCGGTGCTTCTGCCCGCCCCGGGAATCGTCGGCTCCGCGGAGCATCGCAAAGTATTGCTTAAAGACAAATTTGTGCAAGAGGCGACGGCGTTGTTTAGCCGGATTGATGTCGCTCTAGTCGGTATTGGCGCACTGGAACCTTCGAAACTGCTGGCTAGCAGCGGTAACAGTTTTCCGCCAAAAGAATTGAATGTACTGAAGCGACAGGGCGCAGTAGGCGATATTTGCCTTCGTTTTTTTAACCAAGAGGGTGTGCCGGTGCGCAGCGCGCTGAACAATTGCGTGATTGCGGTTGAGCTGGCGGACCTTCGCCGGGCACGGCGCGTTGTCGGAGTAGCGGGTGGCGCAAGGAAGCACCGCGCTATTTTAGCGGCCCTTCGTGGACGCTGGATCAACGTGCTGATCACCGACAAGGCTACTGCGGAATTCTTGGCGGAAGAGTAGGCGAACTCGGATCAATGAACAGGGATTTCCAAATGAAAGACGGTGTGTTGCCCGGCTAACGCTTTGGGGGCGCCGGCGCGCTGCGACTGACATGCTGAATGCAGAAACAATCGGCGAATCTACCCACTCGCAAATGGGAGAAATTATTTTGGAAGCGCGCGACATCGTGCGTAGATACCCGGGGACAGTTGCGCTTAAGGGAGTGACATTTCGCGCGCACAGAAACTGCGTCAATGTCGTGATCGGCGAGAACGGTGCGGGAAAGTCGACGTTGATGAAGATTCTTGCCGGCGCCGAGCAACCTACGAGCGGAGAGATTGCTCTGGACGGGCGTCGCATCACCCTCCGTAATACGCGCGATGCGGCAAGTCTTGGGATAGCGATGGTTCACCAGGAACTCGCCATTCTGCCGAATCTCGATATTTCCGACAATGTGTTCGCAGGCCGAGAAGTTTCTGGACGATTCGGAATCCTACAGAGCGCGCAACAAGATGAAGCCACCGCTAACGCTTTGAATCGACTGCGCACACCGATGTCTCCGCGAACTTTGGTGGGGCGCCTGCCACTCGGCCGCCAGCAAATCGTGGAATTGGCACGCTCGCTGGCGCATCAGACTTCGGTTTTGATTCTCGACGAACCAACGTCTGCACTCAGCCGGAGCGAATCGGAAGTTCTGTTTGACGTGATTGCCGATCTGAAACGGCACGGCGTCACGTTAGTCTATGTCTCACATCGGCTAAGCGAATTACTCCTGCTCGGGGATTTCTTCACGGTTCTTCGGGACGGAGAGGTCGTTGGCGAAGCGGGCCGCGAGCAAGTCGATCAGCGCTGGATCGTTGAACGAATGACAGGGCGCTCCGGACACGAGCCAGCCGCGACAGCCAACCTTGCAACCGGAGCGGAAACCCTGTCGATCAAGGGCCTGGGTCTCTCTGAACCCGCTCAAGATGGCACCAAAAAGACACTGCTTGAAGACGTCTGCTTCTCGGCCTCTGCCGGGGAGATTCTGGGAATTTATGGGTTGTTGGGATCGGGGCGAACCGAATTGCTGGAGACAATCGCCGGGCTGCGTGGAAGCTATTCCGGAGAGATTTCAGTAAAAGGAAAACCTGTTCGCCTCGATTCCCCTCGCCACGCTTCAAACCTCGGTGTATCACTTGTTCCCGAGGACCGCAAAGCTGCGGGAATCATCGAGACGCTTTCGATTCGCGAAAACATCAGCATTGCCGCACTGGGAAAATTCAAAGTCGGACCGTTCGTTTCGCGACGACGCGAGGTGGCGGCTATCGGTCAGATCGCCGCCAAACTGAAACTCAAAGCGAGCGATCTTGAGCTTCCGATCACGTCTCTGAGCGGCGGGAACCAACAAAAAGCGCTGCTCGCCCGTTCTTTGGTGCGCTCACTTTCCATTCTTCTGATGGACGAACCCACTCGCGGCGTGGATGTGGGAGCAAAGCGCGAGCTGCACACGATTCTTCGCGAGCTTGCCGCGACGGGAATTTGCGTGATCTTTACCTCGTCCGAAATCGAGGAAGTCCGTGCGCTTGCTGATCGTGTTCTGGTCCTCTGCCGCGGACGCATCAGTGCCGAAGTCAATGTTGAAAAGGCGTCTGAGGAATTGCTGTTCGCGAGGGCCTCTGCTCCTGCTGGCGGAGCGAAACCGCGATGAACTCTCCTACGTTCACCGTCGAGCAATTCCGTCCGCGGCGCGGAGCGCGAGCCACAGCCCTGGCGCTTCTCCTGCAACTTAGAGCAGTGCTGGCTCTGGCCATACTTGTCGTAGTGTTTTCCATCACTACGTCGAACTTCCTAAGCGCCAACAATCTCACGATTCTCGCCAAACATGTTGCGATTACAGCGCTGCTCGCGGTAGGAACTACTTTTGTCATTCTCACCGGCGGCATTGATTTGTCTCTGGGATCTGTCGTGGGTCTGGCCGGTATGGTCGCGGGTTCCCTATTAACTCGCGGTTTCTCGATTCCCGGCGCCGGGCACCCTTGGTTTCCTTCTCTGCCGATCGTACTCGTCCTGGCTCTTGGCGCGGGGGCTCTGGTTGGCTTGCTCAATGGCGTTTTAGTTACGCGTTTTCGCATCGCGCCCTTCATTGCCACGCTTGGAACGTTGTATGTCGCGCGCGGTGTAGCACTGTTAATGTCCGGGGGAAGAACGTTTCCCGACCTTGCGGGCTACGTCTCCGGACGACACAGCGGTTTTCCTGCAATCGGACAGGCATTTGTGTTGAGTTTGCCTGTTCCCGTATGGCTGATGGTGGTGGTCGGAGTGCTCGCTGCTGTAGTCGCTGCGAAAACTCCGTTTGGGCGACACGTTTATGCAGTTGGCGGAAATGAGCGCGCGGCCATGCTCTCTGGAATCCAGGTGAATCGGGTGAAGGTCGCGACCTACGTAATCTCCGGCCTTTGCGCGGCGCTGGTGGGTCTGATCATCGCGGCGCAACTTGAGGCTGCGCATCCGGCGACTGGCGAATCGTTCGAGCTGACTGCAATCGCCGCTGCAGTCCTCGGCGGAACCTCGCTAATGGGTGGACGCGGATCAATTGTCGGTTCGCTGATCGGGGCATTCGTAATCGGCGTTCTCGCCGACGGGCTGGTGATGATGGGAACGTCCGAGTTCTGGCAAATGGTAGTCAAAGGAATCGTAATCATACTTGCCGTCGCTGTCGATCAGCTGCAAGTTCCCGGCAAAAACTCCAGGGACTGATGACCTTCCGCGCCAATCGCGTTGTGTTCTCGATTGTGATAATGGTGATCGCGCTAACTCTCGCGGGCTGCCACAGAAACGCTGAATCCGGCAAGAAATTGATCGCCATCATCGTGCCTTCGCAAGACAACCCTTTCTTCAAAGCGGAGGCCGAAGCTGCAGCGGCGAGAGCACGCGAGCTGGGATACCGAGTTCGGGTGGACTCTCACGACGACGATGCGTTCAAGCAGGACAATCTTGTTGATGTCGCGATCGCCAGCAACGCCGCGGTTTTGATTCTCGACAATGCTGGAGCGGACGCTTCCATTTCCGCCGTGCGCCGCGCGACTCGGGCGGGGATAGCCTGCTTTCTGATTGATCGTGAGATCAGCGCCAGTGGCATTGCCAAAGCACAAATCATCGCCGACAACGCGCAGGGTGCACGACTCGCCGGAGCTGAGTTTGTGCGTGAAATGGGAAGAAAGGGCGCCTATGCGGAACTGGTTGGACGCGAGTCCGACACCAACGCGCAGGTGAGGACCACAGGCTTTCACGCCGAAATCGACAAAGTCCCAGCCCTCGTCATGGTCTCGCGGCAGAGTGCGAACTGGAGCCAGTCGGAAGGCTTTCAAAAAGCAGAAACCATTCTGCAGGCCCACAGTAACATCCGCGGAATCATCGCGGGAAACGACACGATGGCGGTCGGGGCAGTCGCAGCAATCAAAGCATCGGGACTGCACGGCATTGTGGTGGTCGGTTTTGATGGAAGCCCCGACGCGCTCGAGGCAATTAAGCAGGGTGAACTCGGTGCGACTGTGCTGCAACCGGCGGTGAAGATCGCGCGCATGGCAATAGAACAGGCGGACCATTATCTGAAGACAGGCTCAACCGGATTGCCCGAACGACAGCTTATTCCTTGTGAGCTGGTGACGCGCCAGAACGTGGACCAGTTTGGGGTTTTCGAGAAGAAAACTTTCTGAGCCGCAGGAGTATTAAGTGTCCAGGAGCATTAAATGTCGAAGACCACATTAGCAGTTCTGATTGGAAATCGAGACTTCTTTCCGAAGTCGCTGGTTGGCGAAGCTCGGCAGGACCTCGCGAAGATTCTTCCAGAATTCGGGGTGGACCCGGTGATGCTACCGGCTGAAGGCCCTGGGATCGGCGCCCTGCAAACCTGGCAAGATGCCGTGAGGTGCGGAGAACTTTTGCGCAGGCACGGCGACGACATCATCGGCATACTCATCGTTCTGCCTAATTTCGGCGATGAGAAGGCAATCGCCGATGCGGTGCGTCTTTCGCAACTCAACGTTCCTATTCTTGTGCAGGCTTATCCTGACGATCTTGATCAGTTTGGGGTTGAACGCCGTCGCGACGCTTTCTGCGGGAAAATTTCCGTCTGCAACAACCTGAAGCAGTACGGCTTCGAATTTTCTCTGACGCGGGACCACACAGTTTCCCTTCTGTCGGACGGCTTCCGCGAAGACTTTCGCCGCTTTCTCCAGGTGTGCCGAGTCGTTCGTGGCTTACGTGGTGTCCGCATCGGAGCGGTCGGGGCGCGGCCAAATGCCTTCAACACCACGCGATTCAGCGAAAAGCTTCTCGAGAATGCCGGGATCAGCGTGAACACGATTGACCTGTCAGAAGTGTTTGGACGCGCAGCGCGTATTCAACCGACGGACGCGCGGGTGAGCCAACGGATCGAGCAGATCAAGAGCTACGCGGACAGTTCACAAGCTCCGCAGGAATCGCTGGTACGCATGGCTAAATTTGCCGTGGTCCTTGATGAGTGGATGAACGACCTCGGGCTTCGTGCGACGGCCATTCAGTGTTGGAGTTCCATGCAGGAAAACTTCGGCGTAAACGTCTGCACCATTATGAGCATGATGAGCCAGGAAATGATGCCGAGCGCCTGCGAAGTGGATATCGCCGGCGTGGTCTCGATGTATGCCCTGCAACTCGCATCCGGCAAGCCGAGCGGGCTGGTGGATTGGAACAACAATTACGGAAAAGATGCCGACAAGTGCGTGTTCTTTCATTGCGGAAACTGGGCGAAAGATTTTCTGCCGGACATTCGCATTGCTACCGCTCCGATTCTGGGGACAGTGTTAGGGGAAGAAAACACAGTTGGAGCGCTTTCGGGGCGCACGCCGGCCGGTCCGGTGACGTATGCGCGAATCAGCACCAACGATCTGTCAGGGAAGATCCACGCTTACGCTGGCGAAGGAATGTTCACCGATGACCCGCTCAATACTTTCGGAACGAAGGCGGTGGTGCGCGTTCCACGGCTGCAATCGTTAATGCAGCACATTTGCCGGTCGGGATTTGAGCATCACGTTGCGATGAACGGTTCGCATTGTGCTGAGAGCGTTGCCGAAGCGCTCGAATCGTACTTTGGCTGGGATGTGTACCTGCATCAGGCGTGAGACGGAGAAAAAATACGGGACGAGGAACAATATGACGCGGACAATTTGTAATTGGATGATTGCGGTGGCGCTGCTCACAGCAGGCGTTATCGCCGTCTCTGCTCAACAGCAAAAAGAGTCAACGCCGAAGCCCCGAGTCGTCATCACCGCTGATCCCGAACTCGACGACAACAATACGCTGATCCGCGCAATTCTTTACAGCTCGGACTTCAAGATCGAAGGTCTCGTCTACGTCAGCAGTCAATTCCATTGGACCGGCGATGGCAAGGGCACCACGCAATACATTCCCGGCCGCGAATACTCTCGAATGGGCCTATGCCCCTGCATTTCCTGGCGATGGGCGCCGGACGAGCGCTTTATCGACAACATCGTCGACGCCTACGCGAAGGCTTATCCGAATTTGAAGGTCCACGATCCGGACTACCCGCCGCCGGCGACGTTGAAGTCGAAGATCAAGTGGGGAAATATCGAGTTGGACGGCGATTTCTCGAAAGACACGGACGGCTCGAACCTCATCAAGTCTCTTCTGCTCGATGATCAGCCCGGCCCGTTGTACGTAACCGCACAGGGTGGGGAGAGCACGATCGCACGCGCGCTGAAATCGATCTACGACGAGTATGCGAAGACCCCGCAATGGAATGCGATTCGCGAGAAGGTGTCAACCAAGCTCATCATTATTCCTTCAGGAGATCAAGACGGCACCGGTGCCGGATACATCCGACCGAACTGGCCGGAGGTGAAGGAATGGCAATTTGAAGGCGGGCCAAATTTCGGATATGGAGCACAGATCAGGATTGCACCGGAAGATAAGGTGTATGTCAGCGCCGCGTGGACCGAAGAGAACGTCCTGAGCCGTGGACCGTTGGGCGCGCTGTACCGAGTTTGGGGTGACGGCAAGCAGATGGTGAAGGGAGATAAGACAGATTATTTCGGGTTGTCGGGTTACACGGCTGATCAGCTTAAACAAATGGGGTACATGGTCTGGATGCCGCCGCAAGAGAAAGGAAGCTTTCTGGGCGAGGGCGACACGCCAACATTCATCAATCTCGTCGATATAGGATTGCGTGAATATGAGAATCCGTCTTGGGGAGGCTGGGGCGGACACCTGCATCCGGCGAATGAGCCTCTAATTGATTTCTTCAGCGGCGGGTATCCTGTGCCCAAGTTGCCTGCGAATACCTCAGGGATTGCGAGAGGCGTGGCGCCGGCCGGAAGCAAGGCGAACACTCCCGGTAACGAGAAGATTGCGCCTCTTGCTTCCATCGATTTTTCTAAATTGATGCCGAAGATCTCGCCGCGAGCGGCGGCGATTTCCGCCTCGTTCTTTGCCGCGGCACAAAATGATTTCGCAGATCGCCTGAAGTGGGCGGTAACGCCGAAGTTCAGCGACGCGAATCATCCGCCGAAGGTGAGCATTAAAGGGCGTCTGGATATTTCTGCGCGGTTGGGCGACACAGTGCAGTTGGAAGGAGAAGTTTCAGATCCCGATCAGAACACAGTAACGGTGAAGTGGTGGCAGTACAACGATGCGGGAACTTATCCCGGCGACATCACGATCTCTGCGCCGACCGAACTCAAGACGACGTTCCGCGTGCCCGATGATGCAAAACCTGGGCAGACAATTCACGTCATTCTGGAAGCGACAGATAGCGGAACGCCACCGCTCACCCGATATCAAAGGGTCATCGTTACGGTGCGATAACTAATTGCCGCAATTTGTGGGTTGTCACTGAAAGCAAATCACTTAAGTAGCTGGAACTCTCCGTGTAACTTTGCCGCGGAATCTCCGCCAACCCAAACATCAAACTGCTCGGGTTCGACAACCCACTGCCTGCTAGCCGGACTCCAGAATTGAAGTTCGTTGTTGCCGAGAGTGAAATGCAAAGTCTGTTTCGCGCCGGCTCCCAGGTTCACTCGCTGGAAACCTTCCAGTTGCCTCACCGGTCGCGACGCGCTTCCCGCCCGCTGGTGAATGTAAAGCTGCACGACCGCATCTCCGGCGCGAGTCCCCGCATTGGTCACGTCAACCGAAACCTCAATGTTGCTTCCAATCTTTGCTTCGGACCGATTCACTTTTAAGTTGTCGTAAGAAAAGGTTGTGTAATTGAGACCGTATCCAAAGGGAAAAAGGGGAGTGCTGACAATGTCCCAATAGCGCGACTTGAAACCTGGTGCATCTTCGGGCGCTTGCGTCAGGTTGTGATTGTAATAAACCGGAGCGGTGCCAGCGCTCCGAGGCCAGCTCACCGGCAAATGCCCTGCAGGATTTGCGTCGCCGAACAATATGTCGGCGATGCCGTTGCCTCCCTGACTTCCGGGATACCACGCTTCCAATATTGCGGGCACATGCCCGGCAGCCCATGAGATATTCAGCGGCCGACCGTTGACTAAGATCAGTACGACGGGCTTGCCGGTCGCAACCACCGCTTCCAATAATTCCTCTTGTCCACCGCTCAGTTTCAAAGAAGAACGGGAGGCAGCTTCGCCACTCATAATATCGATCTCGCCGAGCACCAGAATCGCAACGTCGCTCCGCTTAGCCAGTGCGACAGCGTCGTCTGTTGCTTTTCGAGTTTCTTCAGGGGTCTGTTTTGGCTGAGCTTTTATCGCGAAGCCGGGAATATTTTCGAAGAACGACGGGATCTCACGCCACAAATTCGGGCCGTGGGCAAATTCCACTTGCACACCGCTCCCGACTTTTTCTTTTATGCCCTGCAAGATGCTGACTGTGGGCCCCGGTTTTGTGAGCGCGCCCCACATACTAAGAAGATCGGTTGTCGCGTCGGCCAGCGGGCCGATTACCGCGATCGATTTAATGTTGTCCTTATTCAATGGGAGGGCGTTCGCTTCATTGCGCAGCAGAACCACCGAGCGTTGCACCGCGGCACGTGCCGCTTGTTGACTTTGGGGATCATTTAGGACCTGGGCTATCTTCGATTCGTCGATGTAAGAATGTTCAAACAATCCCAGGCGAATTTTGGCTTCGAGAATTGGCCGAACGGCATCGTCAATCTGCTGCATCGAAATTCTTCCGGCTTTTACTTCTTCCGGGAGGAATTTTAAATAGGTGCCGCTCGCCATATCCATGTTCACGCCGGCTGAGAAAGCCTTGTAGGCTGCGTCAGCTGCATCGCGCGCATATCCGTGGGTGATCAGGCTGTGCACCGCATTTGCGTCGCTAACTACGAAACCTTTGAAGTTCCACGCATCTCGCAGGACGTCATGCAACAGCCAACGATTTCCACTCGCAGGAATATCATTTAAATCCATATACGCGCTCATTATGGTTTCGGCACCCGCATCTACCGCAGCTTTGAATGGCGGCAAATACACGTTCCACATCAACTCCTCCGGAACATAGGACGCATCATAGTCACGACCGCCCTCCGCAGCGCCATATCCTGCAAAATGCTTCACACTCGCCAGCACGTGATCGGGTCCACCCAGTTGTGCGCCTTGAAAGCCGAGCACTTGTGCGCGCGCCATCGCAGCGCCTAAATAAGGATCTTCTCCCGCACCCTCCATCATGCGGCCCCAACGAGCGTCGCGTGCAATATCGACCATTGGGCCAAAGGTCCAAGTGATGCCGGCTGCACGGGCCTCGCGCGCAGCTACCGTCTGCGCAGCCTCAACCATCTTCGGATCCCAAGATGAAGCCATTGCCAGTGGATCGGGAAAGATTGTGTGATAGCCATGGATCACATCCAGCCCAAAAATGATGGGAATATGCATGCGCGATTCATCCACGGCGATGTGCTGCCAGCGGTTGATCTCTTTGGGATCTGAGACCCACAGGACGGAGCCCGCGCCGTACTTGCGCACCGCATCTTCGGGCTTAATCCCGTTCTGTTGCATGAATTCAGGAACAGGAAATCCCGGCATCTGCGAAAGCTGGCCGACTTTCTCTTCGAGAGTCATTTGTCGAAGCAGGTCATTGGCCTTCGACTCCACCTGCGCCGGCAAAGTTACGGTACAAAGTTCGACGAAGAAAATTGCCGCGAGCACGCGGACTGCAAGAAATAACCTGGACTTCATGGTCTCAAGTAGCATGATTGGTCCTTCTTTAGTGGAGGTCACTGCGCCCCGCTGTCGAAGCTCCTCCTGATTCCGAAAACGCCGCGAATATAAATCGGCAACGAATCGGCTGTCAACGTTTATTCCAATGTGCATAAATATGCGTTGAATATTAAAGGTCAGCCGTAGTTCCAATGACCGAGAAAGGATGAGATCGAAGATGGGCCGCCGAGGTCAAACATCACGCAGTGCCTTTATTTATTGAGTCGTTCAGGTGGCGTCCCCGACGGGATTTGAACCCGTGTTACCGCCGTGAAAGTGCAACGAAATTTTGTAACTAACTGAAATCAGGCGGCATGGATAGCGCTGTACCGCCTTCGTGGATACCCTGTGGACACCGAACTGGACGCTTCGTGGACGTGCGGATCCGTAGCAATCGCCACAATAGGCAGACATAAATACCTGCATAACTAGACTCTGTTCGTCGCTGCACTATTACGTGGGTGGGTTCTCAACAATGGGGAAGACAAGGCCGCCTGAACATCCGCAACTTCTGGATCAACGTTCGGCGGACTTATCCTGATCCGTCGACTCGAAAACTGCCATTGCTCCGCACATTTCTGGGAAACCAGTTTTCCCGCGAGAAAAGCAACGAAGAAGTCTGGTAACAGGAATCCGCAACGACGCAGGATAGCGCAAAACACCTCGCGAACCGCCTCGCCATCCGCTAGCAAGAAGAATTGCCCTACGACCTTCAAAAGATGTGTCTTTCCGGTCAGACTCGAAGATGCATTTAGCCTGGCCATTTGTACCCATGCTTGACCATATCACGCCACATTACGACAACGAGAACAACCGTTATGAAGAATAGGCCTACGAGTCCTAACATTACCGTACGTGCCATTTTTGTTAGCGTCGGGTAGCTGCTACCGGTCGCCACCGCAGCTACAGGCACGAAGCGAATTCTTGTCAGACCAATAACGATAACCATCAAGGTAGCTAGAACGAGCGCAACCGCGGTACCTTGGTACCCGGCTGCCATAGGCGTTCCGACCGGAAATATGAGCACTTGAAACAGCACCTCACGCAGCGCCCCACTTTGGTGAAAGCCTTCACCAGAACTGAAACTATTTCCTAGAGCGATCCACAATGGTCCGGATACCCATATTCCTAACAGGAATAAAATGCCAGTAAGCGGTCGCGCGATTCCCGACTTGTCAGAAAAAATCTGAACACCCAGTCCTACGAGAATCGGCAAACCGACCATAATCGGAATAAAAGCGATCAATTGCCAATTCTCGCCCAGCACCGCTCGGAGTACGAGTGTTGGCAGCCAGAAAATCAAAGACCCAACCACCGCTGCAAGCAACAATCTCAAATTCCTGTCCCCCTTTGAGCGTAACTGTGTGCCCACTTTCCCTAAGTAGAACGCCCACGCTCCCTGCGTCGGATGCTCTTCACAATGCGCCGAGGACTATGGCCACTCAATGAAATCATCTGAGCAACCAAAAAATTCATCCGGGCTGTCGCAAAAATCTGGTTCGGGAATGAAGAAGCACTCGTGAAAAGTGGTTCCACCAAGTATTGACGGCCCACACTTTGGAATGCAAGCCGCGTGGTTCGCGGCCTCGCGGCAGAAACTTCGCTGTACGCATTGACGCAGCGCTGGGTAACGCTGTCGGCATGCTTTGTCCCCCTGAATCAGGCATGCCCGATAGCAATTTTCAAAACAACTCGTACCAGCAAATCTGCAGACTCCATATGCGATCGGGGCGTAAAGCCTATCGCAAGCGTCTCCGAACAATGTGAGATCTCGATAGTACGTACACAGGTATTTATTTGGTGGGTACGAGCACGGTATCGTAAACGAGATACAGATAGGAATGACGAACAACCCGTTCGGGTCCTTTAGATTCGGTGGATTATTTATGACGTATGTGTAGCGGTTATTGGACTGCGGCTCGCCGACTTTCCCACTGATCGGATCGGTTGACATCCATCTTCCATACTGCGAAGAATACATCCGCCGAAAGCTGTAGTCCAAAGAACTCTCCGAATCTCTTTCTTTGCCGGTAAACTTGAAGGAATTGGCAACGTTAGTCGTGATCGTACGCTCGCCGCCAAAAGGGTAATAGTCCGATTCCCATTGTGTAACGCCATTGGAATCCGTCATTACTCGTGACGAATCGATTTGATCTGACAAATAGTAGTAGACATTTCCAGTAGAGACATCCCGTCGTGCAATCCTTGAGTTGTAAAAGTACACAAACTCCTCGGTGATATTTCCGGCCGTGTCACTCTCAGCGAGGAGATCTTGTCCGCACGCCACGCCATCCCAATACAGAGGACCGCCAGACTTCTCGACCCTCCAATTGTCCCCATCATAAACATAAGAAATGCCGTTCGCCGCTGTTGGACGATGCTCCGCATCGTAAGAGTAGGTAGATATGCCGTCATTGGTCATGTTGCCGGCGGCATCGTAGGTAACCGGTGAATCAGCAATCTGATTGTTATTGTTGATCGTTAAATTAAGGGCAGGTGCCGAGCACTGCGTTACGGTCGCATTCGTGAGATTGCCATACCGATCATAGCCAAGGCTCTGCCCCCAACAATCCGAACCTGAGGTTGCTTGGCTCTCTGCCGAGCTCAACCGATTCATCGAATCGTAGCTAAGCGTTTCCGTGCGACCGGTATCAAGGTTATTCGTTACTGAGGCGACACTACCGTTGTTCGATCCACCGCCAACGTCATAGTTATAAGCCACACTCCGTACCGTGCCATTTGTCGAACTTGCCACATCCGACGTGAGTTGAAGCCGATTATTATATGTCGAGCTGCCGCTTAATCCATTAAAGCCGCTCGATTTGCCAAACACCACGTTTGAGAGCGCCCCTTGCGGCGCGTACGTCGCCGATGTCGCATAATTTATCCCATTTGAGGTATCCACCGCAGAGGTTGGACGTTGAGCGTTGCCATAGGTGTAGGACACGATCCTTCCGCTCGGATAAGTAACTGAAGCGATCGAGCCATCAAGATTGTATGTGTAAGAAATAGTCTTCGTTATACCAGCAATCGTCCGTTGCTCGGCTACTATGTGGCCGGCGGGATCGTAGCTCCAAGCAGTTTGGCCGGATCCATCAACCATACCCGTTCTTCGGCCACCACCGTATTGAATCGTCAATCCATTGAAGGTAGTCTGGTCGTAGTGATATGTCACATTTGCCGTACCATCTGAGTATGAACGACCGGTCAAACGGTTAATCGAGTCGTATGTAAAAGTGGTCACGACACCTCTCGCATCGGTTAAACGGCACACATCTTTCTCGCTACCACTGCAGAGCCCGCCCGACGAATTCGTGTAAGAGCGTGTTGTTGTCCCCGATTCAGGTTCAGTGGCGCTCATCAATCGTGACAGGCCATCGTAGATGTATGAGCGGGTCTGGCTTCCTTGGACAACCATCAACTGATTCCCGAGGCCGTCATACGAGTAGCATGTGCCCAGGGTCAGACGGCTACTTGAATCTGGTTCGTCGGCCTCAATTGTCCGGCCAAACGCATCAGTCCATGCTTGGCTCAGCTTTCCTGCTTCGTCCACAGTGAGAGTAGGGAACCCTATGCCGTAAGTAGATGCAGAGCAAAGCTGAGTTCCTATTCCGCCTCCGGAAATCACAGCTGAACCATAATCCGTTAATTGAGTGTTGCTATCCTGATGTGTTGTTTTTGTCAGGCGATCAAGTCCGTCGTACGTATAGGAATCGAGGCCGTATGTGGGGTCGCTGGTGGATCTGTACGGATTGCTGACCGATGCCACTCGACCGACCGGGCCGTACACGGTGTGTACATACGTTGTGCCGTCCGGATCGTTCATGATGTTGTTACTTATGGTGCCGCGACCCCAATTATCAAAGTCCAATTGATCGTGGCGGCAGTGAGTGCAGCTCGTTGACGGTGTTGTGTCTGATATCGCCGTGTAAATACCCCACTGCAACTGGCTCTCGTAGTTGGTAAGGGTCCACCCACGGGTACCGTTCAGGAGCAGCCGATCGTAGACATGTGTCTGACGGTCAAGAGGATCGATGAAATGGTGATAAACCCGTGCAAGATTTTCATCTCTCTCAAAGGCTCTTTTTCCAGTGTTGAAATAATAACCAAATCCGATATGGGCAGAATTCTGTGAATTTACAAGTTGCACATCTGTGACGAAGGCATTTGTAGGTTGCGACGCCGAGTAGGAGAGTGGCGGATTAGATCCGTTGTCTAGGAAATAGATGTCCGCATAGCTGTACAGTCGTGAGTAACCCCTAGGGTTCTGAATTTGAAGCACTTGCCCCGTTGTATCGTAGGTCATCGTCGTAGACAGATAGGTACTTCCACTCACCCATTTTTGGATCACAGTCGAGTTGCCGCGGACTGTGTTGCTTGTTCCATAGTTCGTGTCATCATGCTGTACCACACCGGTAACGGACGTCAGCGCGGTAGAATCATATGTAAAGTTTGTCTGGGAAAGCTGCGTACCACTCCCGCTCTTGATCGTCAAACTGCTTACGGCAGATCGAATGTCCTTCGTTGTGTAATTTGAAGAGGTGACGTAATTGGTATCTGTCTCGTGATCCGGAGTTGAGGGCGGTGTACCAACGTAATATGCCCATTCCTTGGCTGATGTAATGCTGCCGTTGTAAATGCTGTCGTAGCTGAATTCTGTTTTTTTGGAGACTGTCTGGTTCGGCACCGGTTCGCTAGTCGTCACACGAATTGGCCGAATATACGCGTCCCCAGCGTTTCCAGAACAGGAAAGTGGGCAGGCATTGCTGAAATCGTAATCTGTGCTGACGCTTCGGAGCAACGTTCCCCCGCTCGCCGAGCCGTTGTAAAACGAGGTGCCCGTATTCCAAGCACCGTTGTTTATGGTGAACGTATAAACGAACTGGTCATTACTCGGTTTTGTGAATAACATCTGTTGTTGGCATCCGCTGGTCCCAGGTGAGCACGTACTGATTACTGAGGGCGTTGTTGTCCATGTTCCCCCCGCGAGTGTCCTGCTACTTAGCCATCGGTTACGGGTCCCGTATGCATCCTGAAAAGTCGTAAACGCATAAGTAATCTGCCCCGTTTCAGGCAATGTTAGACTGCTCAACAGCCCATAGAACCCTGGCGTCGTTCCCGTGTCATATGTAAATGAGTAGCTGCTGCCGTCTGGTAGTCCGATACTGGAGATGACAGTGATGGTGCCAGAAAACTCTGTTACTCCAGACTGACCAAATGCAGTGTCGACGTTAATGCTCGATGTAGTTACCGTATAACGCGAACGTTCTTGTGGATTGGAGCTACTGCCCTGAGAGATCAGCACGTCGTAATACGTCTGGCTTCCATTCACTGTCTTTTGTACGATCGTGCGGCCAAGCGTGTCTATCACGTTGCCATTTGAATCTGCCGAGAAATAATTGCATTAGTATCTTTATAGCTGGGATACAATTGTGTTCCATCCTTCGCAAAAATGGTTGCATTGGTATATCCGGAGACATACATGTGCAAGCCGCTAGAATCTTCGGCATAATCGTTACCCGATTGGGTGTTCGTCCCGCACTGATTCTCTTCTGTTTTAATAGGGAACACGTGGGACGTGCCATTGGACTCCGTCCAGGTAAAGTTCTGCCATACCTGATCTTTTTCACCGGTCCCACACGTTGTGCTGGTATATCCATACCCAACAACACCGGGATCGACGGGCGTCACGAGGCGCCAGCCGCCTTGAGAAGTTGGGATATTTGTAGGCTGCCATACTTCCGACGTTCCATTATTGGCGATTTGCCATATCCGGCTGTCATACACCAACTTTGCAGAAAATGGAATCCGCGTACGTTGCGGCGCGGTTACAAGCGGAATTTCTAGATGCAGGTTTCCATTTGCCAGGTTCACATAGCCTAACTCTACAGATAATGGCGTATTGAAGGACGGCGCTCCGGTTTTGTAAACATAATCCTGACCGTTGGCAAACAATGCCAACAGTAGAATCAGTATCGGAGAATAACGCGCCCTCGAACGGGCGCAGATGGCAATGCTGTACCCAGCCAGATCACATTGATGCAATGAACTACGGCGCATGGTGGCCTCCAGAATAGGGTTCCGTTGTGGAATTGGGGCCCTGATCCTATCGCCGAAGTCAACACGCGATTGAAGCAAGATGGGTGGACCGTGCATCCGCACGGTTATTTGGGCGCGCTTCCTATCACGGCAAATTGCTTTCGACAGACCTGAATCGCTACGTACTCTGGATCAAAAGCAGAGAAGAACGCTATAAGGTAGATTCTGTATTGGCTGGGGAAAATTCCTGTACTTCTGTGCAGCACGTCCAACTCTCACTTTAGCTATGCCATCTAGGATTCCTGCCGCACGAAGCCGCACGCAACCCGCATGCGTCCAGCGCTGCTACTTCCAAATCAGGAGAAAGTTATGGAGCGTTTGTTTGTCACGATCCTCGTGCTTTTGACGTCTGCTGCGGTGGTATCCGCGGAGGAACACACATCAACAGTAGAGGTCTCCAAAAACCCGACGGCGGTTTCCATTCTTGAGCATTCGCTGCAGCGAACATTTGGCACGTATGCTGCTAATTCTTTGCGTAGCATTAAAGGATCTGGGCACGTTGAATATTACTCCGCCGGACGGAGTAACGCCGGCGAGCTGACTCTCGAATCCAAACCCGGAGAAGGCATTCGCTTGGAATCAACTCTAGAACAGGGTAAACGTATCCTCGTGATTTCGCCGACGGGCAGCCGCGTTCAGGACATCAATGGCCTGACGCACACCTTAGAACCAACAGCCCTAAACGTCGAAAAGTATGTGATACCTTTTCTCGAACTCTCAAAAGCGGTCAGCGATGAATCAACGTCAGTCTTGTACGCTGGACTGTTTGAGATCGAAGGGAAAAAATTCTATCGTGTTCATTTGCAAAAGGTGATAAAGGACAGAGTCAACCCCAACGGAGATCTGAGTAAACTTGCTGCCATAGATGCCTTTGTCGATGCAGACACCTCGCTTCTGTCCGCCATTCAAGGCACGACTCACACGAATGGCAACCTTAAAGATCAATACTCGGAGACCCTCTATTTTTGGAATTATCGTTTGGAAAACGGTCTCCTATTGCCTTTCACAATTTCCGCGCGGGTCGGGGATCAACGTGTATGGGAAATTCAGCTTCAGACGATCTCAATGAACTGAACAAGGGCATTTCGAAACATAGCGGCACCCCCAAGTCATTCTTTTGCTGCATTCCACGGCCACGCGGATCCAGGCACCTCAAATGCCGCTAGCAGATCTCGAATGCCCGAAACGAGGACACCGGCTCCCATACCTAGCAGGAACCATCGTAAGATTGCGGGTATCGGAGCCGGCCAAAACCTAATCTCACTCGTCGCGTCCTTCCAAGCCCAAAGAATAGGTATGAAATACCCAAGCATTGCGCCATAAACAAGCCCGATAATTGCATGCATGATTCGCTCGCCAGGGTAGACTCCTCCAAGAGGCTTGCGAATCCAGTCCTCCACAACAAAGTCCCACAGCGTCAGAGCTATTTCCGCCAACAACAAGAATCCAAGGAAAGCAGCCCACAGCCCTCTCCACGCAAACCATGGAACACTACAGAACAACACCGTATAAATGAAATCACGGAAGGCATGAAGTTCGAGTTCCTTTTGCGCGCGTTTTCCCATGCTTGGCAGCCTTGCCCGCCATTCATGATAGTAGATTGTGTCGCCAGCACCCAAGATTGCAACTGCACTAAGAAGGTACAATAATTCTCTCATTGTCGGCCATCTTTGCTAAGTTTCTCAGACATAGCACACGAGTCCATTCGGCGGTAGTCGCTCTTCACCATTCAATGCTAGTCACGAGCAAAGTGCAACACGATAGTCGATCATCCCCGAAACCACAACAATCCATTCACACCTAGAGCCCGCGCACTGACACGAGAATCCGATTCGCTCTGGGTTTGCATGATCTAGGAGCAGATGAGATCCGTCAGAGTGCGAGTCGCGAAACAGTTTTGTTACCACCTTAGGCCGCGGCCTGTTGCGCGTCATTCCGACTAATTCGGTCGTTTTCTGGCTGCATGCGTGAGGCAGGCAGCAGGTGCAGTTAGCGTTCTATGTGGTGTCCCTAGCAAACGATAAACGTGGCTCCAGAAACAAGCTCTAACTAGCTGAAGCCCTTGCGAAATGTCATACCAAGTTGCTTTCGGGCGGGAACCTCTATTTCAAATAATTCGCTGCTCAGCTTGGAGCCAGAACGCAATGCTTGGTGAAACGTATATTTATTTTTGTTCTTCAGAATGCGCTACTCTGAAGCAGCTTCTTTGAATTGAGTTGCTCATTGAGAGGAATAATAGCGCGCAATCAGTTTGACCGCCTCGCCCGCTCTAACGACGATACGACGAATGTTAAGTTTTGGGTTGGAACTTCAGTAGAATTGCACGGTCTTCATGCTTTCCGTCAGAGCCTTCAAGACCTCGGGAGAATTTGCCGCGAAAGCAAATGAAAGAAGCTTCCCCTTACGCACAGTCGTCCATACCACTGCCCCCTTCACAATCCCTCGTTCGTGTAATCCAAAAACTGACACCGCAAAAGCCTGACCGGAAACCGACACCGAACGAGGATAAATTCCAGTCTTCTGACTGTGGGCGATGAACGCGTTCGTCTTTGCTTCGGCCTGTGTGTCATCTCGATCTGGAAACGCAGTTCGTGGCAGCGTTAGGATAGTTAAAGAACGCCAATTCGCTGTACTATCGTCGAATCCCGATGCCATGCTCAACAGCAACTGTGCTTGGAGTATTGCGTTAGCACCTGTCCGAAGCTTCACGTCTGCCCTGGCGCGCTTTGTGCCGTCGATAAGGCCCGGAGGTGGCGAATATCGAAAACCAAGCACAGAATTGGAGTAGCGTGAATGACCAGACGGTTGTCGCGTGAGTTCAGCCCAAGCAAATGTTGCAGCCAACAGCAGCATAACAAGGGTCCTCAGCATGTTGTTCATAAACCGTCGTCGCGCACCTGGCCCGAAGGAGTATCCGTTGGGCTTTCCATTTCAGCGCCCCACACGGTTTTGATCCGCTCCAAGGTTTCAATTGGATCCAGGCCTTTAGTCTGTTCATATGAATTCGTCACATGCCTAGCTATATCAACCAACAAAATACCCCAAGCGGCCGGATCATCCCAGACCCCCGCTCGAAGACTCACATACTGCTGCTCACGTGTGCGCCACACCCGCAATATTTCGATAGCTTGCGAGTCTTTCTCAGCCGCCTCCGGGATAGATAATTGCCTTTTGTCTCGCCACATCTTACCTTCCCTCCCTCAATTGTGCGATGAAAACTTGCCCTGCCAGTCCGCTGGCGACTTATCGGTGAATATTCGTGGCCCGCTCTATCGCATGTACTAAAGCCTGCTTCACTGCTTTCGCCTTTTGTCGATCAGACAACGGAGCGCCACTCCTCGATTCTAACTGGGCCCACAGCTTTGGGCCAAAGTAGGCCGCCCCGAAACTTTCACGACGATGAGAGTAGTGGCGACGGTTCTGAAACGAAACACGAGCGAGGCGCTTGTGGTGAAGAAGCGGAGAAAGGTCACCATCAATTATGTTGGTCGATTCGGAAAATCCGACATACTCCAAATCTTCAAGCCCGTTCAATGGCTTCAAAGATTCGATTTTTCCGCTGTTGTTAACATATAGCTTCCGCAGCTTCTGCAAACGACCGATCGCTTCAAGTGACCGAATTCCTGAACAACTGTCTATTTCTAACTCTTCGAGCTCGGAAAGATTCTCGATCCCATCGAGCGATGTGAGGCGCCTTAAGTTCCCGAGCCTCAATGACCGGAGCCGCTTTAGGCCGCTAAGTCCTCGGAGATTTTCTACAGGCGCATTCAACAGCCCCACCGATTCCAAATTGATTAAGCTCGCGAATGACTCTAAATTCCTCCGTGCATACCGATTTATGAAGAGCCTCTTCAGAGTGCTACATGCAAAGATTGACTCGCATTTGGGGCACCATTCTAATCCGCAATCTTCAAGCCATGGAAATTCCGAAAACCGAATCGCTGTCTTACAGTATGTCATTACCTCCAAAATACGGAGTTCACGCAGGTTGTGAACAGGCTCGACAGAGGATATTGCCCAATCAATGATCTTAAACCCGCGTAAGTGCGGCAAACTTGCAAGGAAGGAAAGATCGTTCCCTCTCCAACCTTTCGCATAGTTTAACTCTAGCTCAACGACATTGTTAGCAACTAAATAGCGCGTCGTTTCAGCCGTCCATCCCGCACTTATGAGGGCGCGCGAGGGCCATATATACCCTTCCTCCAATTTCACCGTATCGCTCACCAAAATGTGGTCTCTAAAACTCAGTCATGAGCGCCTTCGCAAGGCAGCGGCCCCGCCTTTTGCCAACTGGATTGTCGAATGTTAGCTGGACTTCTCACCCCTCCAGCCCAATTAAAGTTCGTGACCTCACTGGAATCAGGCGGGCATGGACAGCGGTATACCGCGCTTCCTGACCAAATCGCTTTCTGGGCGCGCCGTGGAATGGAAAAATTGCGAAATAGTAAAACGTCCGGTTGTAGACTATTCAGTAGAACTGCACGATTTTCATGCTTTCGGTTAAGTTTTTCAAAACCTCTGGGGAGTTCGCCGCGAAAGCGAATGACAGAAGCTTCCCCTTGCGCACGGTGGTCCAGACGACCGCTCCCTTAGTAACCGTCCCCTCACGCAGCCCAAAGACGGAGACCGTAAATTTCTGACCTGATATAACTGCTGGACGCGGAAGTGCGGACGCATCCCTGCTGTGGGCAACCCACGCATTCATCTGAGCCTCAGCTTTACTGTCGTCCGGCTCGGGAACGTCGTTTCGAGGATACGTCACTATGGTCACAGATCCCCAGCGTGGCGCGCTGCTATCTGATCCAGATGATAAAGCGAGCAGCGTGCCAAGGGTCTTCCAAGAGCCGGGCTGATCCTCAATTTGCAATGTAAACCGAGCCGTTTTATCAAGCATGCCATGCGGAATACTGTAACGAAAAGCTAGCGAGCCGTTTCTATAGGTACTCCCCGATGCACGAGTCTGCGGATTTTGCTGAGCGTAGCCGACAGTAGTGACCAGCACCAGGGCAGAGAAACCTACACTAATACAAACGGAGCTAAAGAACTTGGTCATAACCGAATTCCGGGAACCAGTCAGTACGGATCAAATGTCACCTTTTCGACCCGTTTCCTCGAACTAAGCCACTTGAGACTCAATCTGTCGATTGTCTTGAATTTGCGATCCATAGTCGGCAAATGAACAATACCTACAACCCCTAACCTTACCTTATCGACAGAATAAACTTGCTCTTCATACTTTCCTGCGATAACCGCTGCACAAATTTGCTTAAACTGTTCTACCTGCTTTGGATCATTGTAACTACGATTTGATTCCAACGCCGTAGTGACAGAACCGATGGTGATTTCAATATCGCCGTCTCGCTCTATCATTCCGCGAATCGATGCTGATCTCGCGTTTCGAGGCTTGACTTCAAAATAATAAGTATATGGTTCAGGGCGGTTGTCGAACCATAGACTCACTCGTCCCTCAGGAAACGCCTGGAGGAGTTGCTCGAGCGCCCGAATGTAAACATCATCACTCACGGTTACCAAGCGAACGGCCATCCGAACAAGTCCAAGTGCCTAACCCATCCGAGAGACTTCGCACCTACAGCGATTCGGAAGGCGTAATTTCCTCCACTGTACAAAGCCCGTCCTGTAACAGGAGACAGTTCAGCGGGAACAGGTCCGAATCCAATCCTTAGAAAATTGTTGGAATTGTACAGCCCACCCCTTAACGGCCACCACCGAGGCAGGAAGCCCTTAATACCAATTACGGGATTCGCTTTTCCCAAGACTGCACCCAGCACTGTACCAGTACCGAAACCTTCCCAATAGGTACCACTACTATAGTTGACGTTGTCTCCATAACCCATGTGCGCGACCCAACTCACGCCTTTCCGCGCAACTTTAGTCAAGCCGAACGTGAGTGCATCGCCGGCACCGGCCGTGAAATTCGACGCCCACGCCAAGGCACCAGTGCATTTCGTGCCGCACTCGTCCCAGATACTACCACCCGCGGAGGGCCAATCACCACCAGCGCCTCCAGCAGATCCACCTGCCGTTGGCTCAGGTGCATCGACTCGGCCAGGTCCTTGTGCTCCCGGTCCTCCATTTGAATCGGAAGTAGTTGAATCTGATCCGTTCTGGGAAGGAGTAGCATTACAAACCTCGCCAGTACACTCCGTACCCGTTCCACTGGGTACAGACACTATGACTGTCGTATTGGCGCCTCGTTTCGCAAGGATGACTACATTTCCCGCTGCTATTATTTCCTTAATCCTTTGCTCCATCTCTTGCGCCGCGGCCGCATCGGCCTCAAAACTAAGGGCGGGTCCTAGCGCAGGAGGATCGAAAATAGCGATGAACACATCCGTTATAGCGAAGAGAAGGTCGCTCCAGAATCCTTTTCCACTTGCATCCGTTAGATTAATGGGGTCATTCTCAACATAAGCGTATCGGTTCCACGATTGAGGATCTCCGACCGATCCTTCCAAAGGATCGGGCGAGAGAAATCGGCCTGTACTACTCTCGTACAGACGAACCAAAGCAGAATCATTGCCACTTTCCGGATCGCGTTCATAAGTTGTGAATATCCATTTCGAACCATTGCTGTTGTTGTACCACGGTTCTCCGAACGGATAGGTGCCTTGCTCGCCGATATCATTCCCATTTGCATCTGTAAAGAGTCGCGGCGCAAGGTTATCCCGGTGTTCATAGGTAATTGTTCCACCAGCACCAGCCGTGCTACCCGTGATCGTCGCTATCCGATTGGTAGCAAATACATATTCCCTCGTTGGCGAATTGACGGTGGCACCATTGTCGTACTCTGCTATGACTTCTCCAGCCGATCGAATGTACCAGGTGGTTATCGCGTTATTTCCGGTGACCACCTTCGTTGTCCGAAAATGATTACCATCGCAATGATAGACCGCGCTGCTTCCGTTTCCCGTATAATTTGTCAAACATCCTTCCGCACTGTAGCCGTAACCGGTAGAAAGAGGTGCCGGTTCGTTCAACAGATCTCCACTTCCATCGTATGTATTCCCGCTTATGCGGTTGGTGGCTGGATCAACAGTGAGAGAAAGACCATATCCGCTCCCAGCAATCACGGTTTGGTTTGTCCGATTGCTGTAGCGGTCATAGGTTTCCGACACCCCCCAAGCGGGGTACGACGAAGATCCAGTGGTACTGGCGTTGATTAACCTGCCGAGCAAGTCATATGCATAGCTAATGCTTCTTCCCGACTGCACACCGTCGAGAATGCACTGAATCTGTCCGTTGTTACCATTGGACCCATTTGGACAATGGGACGAATCTTGCTGGTAGTAAAATTGGAGACCAAAGAGAGTACTGCTCCCTTTGCTGTACGTGAGGCCAGTGAGTTCCGTCGTTTGTGGCGAATATGAAATGGATGCAACAACGCCATTGCCATACGTAGCGCTCAAAGGCCTGCTAGCCGCATCGTAGCCACTGCTGGCAACCGTCAGATATGGGCTGCTATAACTGCTACAACCTGTTGCAGACTGAGCGACAACACAGAGGTGCCCGACATTATCGTAGCTATACTGCACAACACGTCCAGACGGGTATGTAATAGATGTAAGTTCACCGCCTGGATTGAAGGAATAAGAGATGTTAAATGTTGTGCTTCCGATTATTTTTGCGAGCTTCGTAACTCTGCCCATTCTGTCATAAGTGTACGCCTCCCATCCCGTAGAATCGTTCATTTTCGCAAGGCGCCCAATATTGAAGGCGGCAGCACTCGTGCCATAGCTATATGTTATGGGACCGGTTGTACCCGTATGCGTTTTACTCAGCAAGCGATTCGCTGAATCATAACTGTATGTAGTCACAAGACCTCGCCCATCTGTTTTCGTACACGGCCTAGTCGGATCGCCGCTGCATAGGCCGCCGGATGAATTTACATACGACAGACTCATCGTTCCAGCTTCCGGCGTTATCTCCTGCGTAAGGCGACTCAAACCATCGTAGTGGTAAGTTCTTGTTTGGACACCTTGATTGACGGTCAACAAATTCCCAAGAGCATCATACGTGTACGTGGTAACCCACGCAGTCGACGACGTTAGCCCACCACTGCCTCCGGTTAGTCCTCCGCTGGTCGGGCTTGCATAGAAAGCTGGGCCGGAAAAGCAAGGGCTGTTATAACATGTCCCATTATTGTAAGTACTCGATGTCGTAAATGACAGATTGGAATTAGCTCCTACCGCGGTCGACGTCAAATTAACGCTCCCGCCGTTTGCTGAAGCAGTAATGGGGCAAGACGAAGAACTTATTGAGCTCGCCAGTTGTGATGCAACATATTGAACCGTGAACGGCCCTGTCGGAGGCGGAGGCCCCCAACTAGTGCTCACAGTGCATCCCGCTATTGTCAACGAAATTGACCCACTGTTATAGACGGTCTGCGGACAGCTACCGTGGCCAGATAAAGAACACGGATCGAAAGTGTAGCTCACCTCCCCAGAATTAAAATTGATTGATACGGACCCCTTACCGGGCGTGGCAGTAGTCGAGCTCGGTTCGTCAACTTCTATTACATGCCCGAATCCATCCAGCCATTCTTGCCTCTGCTTACCCGCTTCGTCGATAGATACGACCGGAACACCATACCCATATGTCGCTGCCGAGCTCAGCTGAGAAGCGATACCTCCCAGAGACCCGACATTTGCGCCGTACGCTAGATGTGCAGACCCACCATCTGGGTGGAGGATGCTCAAGACACGTCCCATGCCATCATATGTAAAGGATTCATTCACCGCATTTGGATCGCTAGATCCAAAATTTGGGTGACTCGCCGAAACCAAACGATCAGCACCATCGTAGGTTCGGTTAGAAATCACCTGGCCGGTCGGGTTGTTGACCAAATACTCCGAAGTTGTCCGGCCCTCCGTATCCATCATTGCCTGAACATGGGCGCAGCTTGTGCAGCTTGGGGACGCGGTAGCATCAGCAACGGGCGAATACGAGTCGATCTGGTTAGCCAACGTGTACCGAGTTAAATCCCAGCCTATGGGATAATCCGTTTGGGTAGGTCTGTCTAATGTATCGAGGAAATGAGCATATGTGCTGACACCGTTGTAGTCTGTCGCGATCGCGCCGTGACCACTTCCAAAGTAGTACCCCATCGAGGATGTACCAATTGCGTCCGTGACCTGAGTGACATATGCGTGGCTAGGCTTATTGGGAGAATATACCGCCGGAGGGTCAGCCCCGTTATCTTGGTAGAAGTTATCGGCATATTGAAACGCAGTAGCAATACCGGCCGGGTCATTTATTTGTACAATTTGCCCTGTAGTGTCATACGATACCGCAGTCGAAAGATACGTGCTAGCAGCTACCCACTGGCTCACTTGGGTCGCATTCCCGCGGCTTGCATATGAACTGCCATAAGCAGCATCGTCGTGATTAACGACCCCTGTCACAGATTGCAGCGATAGAGAACCATTGCCACCATAGGCGTCGTAGGTAATTACTGTCCTGGCAACCGTACTGCCGCCTCCGGGACAATTGGAGTCCGAACCGGAATTGTTGCACACGGTTATCGTCAACGGCTTGTTGATATTATTGTTTGCCAAAGCCGCATAGGTATAGTACGTTGCGCGCTCTGGAACAGATGGGAATCCAGGCGCTGTTCCGCTCTGATACTTCCACTCCTTGAGTGCTGTAATATTGGCGTCAGTCGGCGCGTCGTAAGCGTATGTTATCTGTTTTGTGAGATTGCCTCCCGGAATCGGCACGGTTGTCGTCTTTTTCAGAAGGTGAACGTTTTGAAAACCTTTTCCGTTGCAGTCTCCCAGAGTGCACATGTGTGTCAAATCCCAGGTATTGTTTACAGTGGAAAGAAGCGTCGCCCCATCTCGATCAAAATCCCGGATTTGATAGGCTTGGGCCCCGCCAGCCGCGTCCAGCAGCCAGCCGATAATCTCCGACGAACCATCTGGTCTATAGACCGCTGTTTGCAGGCAACTGACATTGTAACCAGGCGCACACGGGTTGCTTGTGCTTAACCCGTAGATCCCCGTTGGATTGTACGACCAGTATCCCTTGCTGGACGACTTGGAAGTAAGCCATCGGCTCACAGCACCGTTGAAGTCCTTAAAATTCGTGTAGCCGTAGGTGATCGTGTCGCCTGTCGGCAACGTCATCTTTGTTAAAGTCCCGTAATACGCACTCTGACCACCAGACGAGTTGCATGCCGCATTGCCAGTACTGGAATCACAATCGTATTGGAAGCTATAGTTTGTGCCATCAGGCAACACAATGTTCCGAATCACAGTCGTGATGCAGTTCGTCGTGCACTCGCTAGTACCAGACTGCTGAAAATTAGTCTTCAGCGAGATGTCTGCCCAGGTGATCGTGTAACGCGATGTGCCTTGTGATGTCGACACATCAAAGCAGCCGTAATACGTAGCACCTGTCGAGGAGGCGAAGCTGCAACCAGTGCCGCTCGGCGTTTGCAAGGGAACACGCCCGGTGGTGTCCTGTCCGACCCCCTGGAACCCAGCAAGCGTCCAGTAATTACCATTCGAATCCTCTGGTGCGTTTGGGTTCAGCGTCCCCGATCCCGACGACACATTGGTCGTCTGCTGTATGAGCATTGTGCCGTCAGGTGCATACGCTGTGAACTCGTACGTTTGAAGGTTCGACGGGAACGTCGCTACCAGCTTAATGCCCGAAGAATCTATCGCCCAGGCGGTAGTAGTCGGATAGTAGTTGCAACCAGATATGAATGGGTCGTAGATGTTGAACCAGTGCTGGGTCCCGTTCGGCTCAACTAATAGAACATCGGCCCCGCAGTTGCCCATGTAATGAAACCTTATGTTGGGAAACAGCCATGTGCTCGGGGCCACGACGCGCCACCCACCACTCGCCAAGTATCCTGGATAGTATGCTGGATACCATGCTGTACTGAGTCCCGACGGTTGCGTTGACCAAAGATGACTATCATAGTCGATCTTTAAGTCGAAGGTGTTACCGCCACGCTGCGGATACGAACCCATCGGTATCGACAAATGGAGATTGCCCGCCAACCCGTCTACGGTGCCCATCTCTGCGGGCTGCGGAACCGCAAAGCTCGGTTCACCCGTGCTCGATAGATAGCCTTGAGCCATTAGTGCCGGGGCACTCGCCCATGCGCACCAGACGATCGCCGCAAGATAGAAGCCAACACGCTTGCTATATTTCAAGAACCTGTCCGTGCTCACCGCTGCTTCGGTATTCATACCGTTCTCGTCCTCTACTGTTTGCTCATTACGTTATTTCCGACACGCAATATGCCGCTCACGCGCGCTCGCCCGAGTGCCAATTAAGGTTCGAAGTCTTGCGGCAGCACTTTCGTATTGAGGGCGACCTGCGTCAGCGATATGTTTTCCATCGGCTGGCCGTGAATTCTGGTGACAATTAAGAATGGAACTCGAACACCTTGCACCGAGCGAAAATCCGAGAAGTCGATTTCGCGCGGCCCGATTGCAGTTGATTTCGCTTTGCTCATGTACATAGGCAAAGGCTGATCGCTCATACTCAGGATGTCGAACGTCAACGCGTCAATAACAAGATCTTTGGCAATTCTGAACCGACGCGAGCTGAGCCCTTCAATACGTATGCGATAAACTGATCGGCCCGACTTCTGCTCAATCCCTACAAGCCTCACTTGAGTCGCCGCGTTCTGAAATGCGGACAGGACATAAAATAGGGGGAAAGTAAGTCCGCCTAGATTCACGGCATTGTCGGCAACCATTGGCCGTTTGTCCTCCCCGCTCTGCTTCGATCCAGCGGCGTCGTTAGTAACCCAAATTGTCTTTCCCTCTGGAAGATCCGCTTCCATGCGAAACCGACTGGTCCCTGCGAGCCGGATTGTTACTGGAGCGGGACTGTTATCTGCTGAAGGAAACGTAAGTTGCCCCATTTCGGACAAATCCTGCACACCAGAGAGAGTACTTAGACCACCGTTGGCGGCTATCGTACGATTTAATATTTCTAAAGCCGAAGAATCCCGCACCTTCGCGCCACTCGACTGCCCAAGTGCAGCTATGGACGTAAGCAGGAAAAATGAAGCAACTACCACAACAACATTTCGCGCACAAGGCATACGACTCCTCTCAAATCGCAACTAGCGAAAAGTTCTAACGTGAGTTTTCCCTGGACTCGACTTACCCCGGCCTTACGCGCTAGCTTGAGGAAAGCTACCGCGCACCGAGAGGATGGCGTGGCCCTCGATGTCCTCTCAAGTTAAAAAATCCAGCTACTTACCTTGCGCTGTAATGTGCGTGAGAATACCTGTGAATGTACATACCGTGTTTCCTGTAGAAGTACATGATTTCCACTGTACGACCCGCTTTTACATCAAGAATGCAACACTTCCCTCCTATTGAGTCCGACAATGCCACACCCAGCGCCGCCTTCGTTTTCCCGCACACCTTTTGCAGACGGGCGAGGAACCCGTCAAGGTTCCCCTGACGGCTCGCTCGCGCTCGACCTGTGACTGAACCCTCGCTCCGCCTGCTTTTACACCCTGCCAATTAAGAAACGAAGGCTCACAATCGAAGGCCAAAAACCTTCGGTTGAATTCACACAAGCCGAATTTCAATTGGAGAAAATCATCATGAAAGCAGAAGAAGTAAAGACCAAAACCAACGAAGCATTGAGTTATTTAGTCAAGGCTCTGGAGTCGGGACAAAGCGAAGTATTGACCGAGTACTTGAGTGCAATGGCGAGGTTTCATAACTACAGCTTCGGAAACATAATGCTCATTGCAAGGCAGAAGCCGGAGGCAACCCATGTAGCAGGGATTCGCACATGGAACTCGCTTGGCCGCTTCGTCAAACGCGGCGAGAAAGGCATTTTGATTCTGGCTCCGATGGTTGGACGGAAGATGCAGCGCGAGGATGAAATTGCGACCGAGCTAGACACGAACAACACAGCCGAGGAACGCAAGCCCGAGGCACAACTCTACGGTTTTCGTGCCGTGTACGTGTTCGACATCAGTCAGACCGAAGGCAAGGAACTGCCGACCTTGACCGATGTTCAAGGAGATGTCAGTGGGTATCGGGAACGCCTGATTGAGTTCGTCAAAGAACAGAACATCAGCTTGAACTACTCGGAGCGAATCGCACCCGCGAAAGGTTTGTCCTATGGCGGAAAGATCACCTTGCTTACTGGAATGGAACCAGCCGAGGAATTCTCGACGCTAGTCCATGAACTGGCGCACGAGATGTTGCACAAGAGCGACCGCCGGACGCTGACCACGAAAGAAGTGCGGGAAACGGAAGCCGAAGCCGTAGCCTTTGTGGTTTGCAAATCTGTCGGACTCGAAACCGGAACTTCTGCTGAGGATTACATCCGGCTTTGGAATGGCAGCGCGAAGCTGTTGCAAGAGAGCTTGGAAGTAGTGCAGCGCACGGCTGCTGTCATTCTCGGAGCAATCAGCCCAAGAACGGTAGAGGTTCAGAAACCGGAGCCGACTCCGCAGGAACCCGAAACCACGTCGTTTGTCCCTCAGCCGCCAGCTATGGCTGAGATCCCCGACAGCGCTTCTTTCTAACGATTAACCCAAGACCAGACACAAAGAAATTTCCAAAAAGGAGATAACAGGAGAAGTGTATGCAAAACCAGAAGAGTCAAAACAACTCTGAATATCGCAACGTAGCAATTGAACTTTTGGAAGAATCGCCGACGAATCCACGAAAGCGATTCAATGAAGCAAGCCTGAAAGAACTTGCCGAAAGCTTCAAAACGCAAGGCATCCTGCAACCCTTGGTTGTCAGAGTGAAGCAAGACAATGAGAAGAAGTACGAAGTCATAGCCGGAGGTAGACGTTTGAGAGCGGCACAACTAGCCGAACTCAAGACTGTGCCCGTGCGAGTCGTTGAACTCAGCGATTCGGCGGCAGTACTGGCACAAGTGACCGAGAACCTACAGCGCGAGGACATCCATCCGCTGGAAGAAGCATTTGGATTCCGGTCACTGCTCGACCTCAACGACCCGGACTACACGGTTTCGACTTTGGCCGCGAAAGCGGGAAAGAGCGAAGCCTACATACAAGGACGCATTAAGCTGACCGAGCTAATTTCTCCAATAGCTGATGCGTTCCTCGCTGACAAAATCACCATCGGTCATGCGTTGCTGATTGCCAAACTTCCGGCGGGACAGCAACAACAAGCCTTCAATGCTTGTTTCCGGCAGTTGTGGACGGGCGAAGGCAATACGCCAATGCTCATTTCGGTGCGGGAGCTTGCGGCATGGATTGAGTCGAACATCTTGCTTGAATTGGCATCTGCTGCTTTCAGCAAGAGCGACGAAACCCTACTACCAGAGGCAGGAAGCTGTGCGAACTGCCCAAAGCGGACAGGATTCAATGCGCTGCTTTTCGCAGACGTGCGCAAGGATTCCTGTACCGACCCGCAATGCTACCGTCGAAAGCTGGACGCGCACATCACGAGAACCTTAGAGAAGAAACCCGATCTTGTGCAGATTTCGTCGGGTTACGGCAGCCGCGATGGAGCACCTCTAGGCCGCAATCGCTACGTGGAACTCGATCTGAAACGAGCGAAACAGGCGAACCCTGCGAAGAATCCGACGCAACGAACCTGCGAAAAAATGACCGATGCCATAGTCATGGATGGCGGAAGGCGAGGGCAAACGGTGAAGGTGTGCGCCGACCCGGCTTGCCGCATCCACCACAGCCACGGCCCATCTCCGCAGGAACTAGCACGGCAGAGAGCGGAAGAACGCAGGCGAATTGAGAAAGTGAAGCTTGCGATCACCGTGCGGCACCGGATACTAGCCGCCATCTTGCAACGGGTTTCGCCGCCACTCAAGAAAGCTGACCTCTTGCTTGTCGCGCGTCACCTGGTTTCCCGTTTGCAATTCGCACAGGTGTTGCAGATTGCCAAACGGCGCAGATTGGAAGTTGATACCAATAACGGCGCACCGGAACGGGACTTGCTCAAGCACGTCAGCCGACTCGATGAGATAGAGCTATCCCGTTTTCTCATCGAACTCAGCCTGCTCGATTCGGCGTACCGAGTGCCGAGCAAGGATTCGCATGACGTTCTGCTGACCACCGCGAAGCACTATAGAATCGAAACCGAGAAGATAGAAAAGGAACTTGCACAGAAGTTCGCGGTCAAACAGAAGAAAGAGACAAAAACGAACAAAGCAGTTGCTTGACGAAACGTGGAGCGGGGCGCTGCGGCGCTCCGCTATTTTTCTATCCCGCC
>DATEHT010000031.1:0-610650 GCA_035279425.1 Terriglobales bacterium
GAGAGCACACGAGCTTTGGTCGAACGCAAAACCATTCTGCGAGAGCGAAATGGCGCTTTTTCAAAACGGAGAAGCGTCCACCGGAATCGTGTCGGCGCAAATCCCTTGACACCGGCACCCGTCGTTAGAGACGGAATGACAATAGCTGAGGGTACTCTGTAAGTCGTAGTATCCCGCCAACTCGGAATGATCATCATGACGACTAACGAGCGACCACTTTACTGATCCTGGTCGTCAGGCCTACGCTTCAGAGTCGGCCGTCCATCGTCGCCAGTAGCGCCCTTATCATCGGTTCCGTTCTTGTCGGTCGAAGACGCGCGCCGCAGCGTCGGTTTCTTGCCGTCCTTCTCATCGTTTGGCTTGTGCCGGTTCTCTATTTGCGCGAGGCGGGCTTTGACGGTGTCAAATTCCGAAGTAGTTACAACGTACTCAGATTTTGGAGGAAGTATTGTCGCAATTTCCTCCTGCGAAGCCTTGATCCGGTCAGGCGTCTGTGGATGAGTCTCAAAGGCCTTTGAAATTGTGCCTGGCTTTCTCTTGTCCAAAGCCTGGATCTTTTCGAAGAAAGAGATGAAGGCCGCAGGATCGTAGCCGGATTTATACATGTACTGGACGCCAAGATAATCGGCTTGCGCTTCAAATCCCCGCGAAAACTTCAGGAAGGTAAGGGGAACTGCCAAGCTGGCGCCCTCGTATGCCGCATAGCCAACCGGCCCTCCCATAAGGATGAGTGGGATGGTCATGTATTGCAATAAGCTGGCCCGAGTATTTTCGCGCGCATAGTGGCAAGCAGCCACGTGGGCAATCTCGTGGGCCATCACGCCAGCCAGCTCTGCTTCTTCGTCGGCGGCAAGAATCAACCCGGAATTAACATAAAAGAATCCACCCGGCAAAGCGAAGGCGTTCACGTCGTCGGAGTCAATAACTTTGATCGTGAATGGGACCAGCGAATCGGAATTTCGGACGATATTCTGCCCCAAACGGTTGATGTACTCCGAGATGACCGGGTCGTTGATCACTTTGGATTGGGTTTCAACTTGTTGGGAAACCTGCTTCCCCAATGCAATCTGTTTTTCCAAGCCATACCAATTTCCCATACCAGTCTTGCAGCCCACATTGCGGTTGCCGATGGCGTTGATGTCGTCCATTCCGCCATCGTGCGGGGTCTTGGTCGCCGAAGGCTCGACTGTGGAAGCCGTTGGTGTGCTGTTTGTGGTCGCGGCAGATGTTTGGGAAGTCTTGTCTTTATCCTTGTCCTTGTTGCGGGCGAACGAAGGTGCAGCCGTGCACCCTATGAGTGCGAGGGCCGCTATAAGTGACAGCAAATTTTTCATAACTACCTCCAGATCGTCCACCCGAACCGCTTTGCCGATTATAGCTCGCGGAAAGATAGCAATCCCTGGAATTCCTCTCTAGGTTGGACGCTCCTTCGACGCCCAAAGTTACCTATTATTATTTCTTTACAAATTGATTCTGAGCGGTTTAACGCTGCGCTTTCGCACTTCAGCCCCGCGCGGTTGCAAAAGCGGCTCCAATACGAGAACATACCCGTTTGCCTACAAGTTCATAAACTCGCAAGGATGACGCCAAAAATGGCTGCGCGCCGACAAACTGCTCAGAAGACCACCAACAACTCTCAAATCCAGCCTGCAAAAGGAAAATTGGGTGTCATGATCCCGGGAATGGGAGCAGTGGCAACGACCTTTGTGGCAGGAGTTGAGGCGGTTCGCAAAGGGCTTGCGAACCCATTCGGGTCCATGACCCAGATGGGCACGATCCGTATTGGTAAGCGCACGGAGGGCCGTTCCCCTCTGGTAAAGGAGTTTGTGCCCCTCGCAGCCCTGAATGATCTGGTTTTCACCGGCTGGGATCCCTTTGAAGACGACATGTACACCGCAGCGCGAAAGGCTGGCGTGCTGGAGCACGATTTGCTCGATCAGATGAAGCCCTTTCTCGGCTCGGTCAAACCGCGGCCCGCAGTTTTCGACCGCAATTACGTGAAGAAGCTCGATGGCCATCATGTGAAAAAAGGCAAGAACAAGATGGACCTTGCCGAGCAGGTAAGGGCAGATATTCGAGAATTTCGGAAGACTTCCGGAGCGTCGCGGCTGATTACGATTTGGTGCGGATCGACTGAAATCTTTTTAAAGCCGTCGGCAGCGCACCAGTCCGTGAAAGCATTCGAGAAGGCCTTGCAAACCAACGACGACACGATCGCTCCGTCGATGATTTACGCGTATGCGTCGCTGATGGAAGGCGTGCCGTTTGCAAACGGCGCGCCCAATTTGACCGTCGATCTTCCTGTAATGCTCGAGCTTTCGCGGCAAAATGAGGCGCCCATCTGCGGCAAGGATTTCAAGACCGGGCAAACGTTGATGAAGACCATTCTCGCGCCGGGATTCAAGGCGCGATTGCTGGGCCTTCAAGGATGGTTCTCGACAAACATTCTCGGCAACCGCGATGGTGAAGTGTTGGACGATCCGGGGTCTTTTAAGACCAAAGAAGAGTCTAAGCTCTCAGTGCTGGAACACATTCTTCAACCCGATCTTTATCCAGATTTGTACGGCAAGTTCAAACACGTCGTACGCATCAATTACTACCCGCCGCGCGGCGACAACAAAGAAGGCTGGGACAACATCGACATCTTCGGCTGGCTCGGTTATCCGATGCAGATTAAAGTAAATTTCCTGTGCCGGGATTCCATCCTGGCGGCGCCGATCGTGCTCGACCTCGTGCTCTTCCTCGACCTGGCTAAGCGAAGTTCAGAACTGAAGGACATAGGTATTCAGGAGTGGCTAAGCTTCTACTTCAAATCGCCGATGACAGTTCCCGGCCTTTACCCAGAGCACGACCTCTTCATTCAATCGATGAAATTGAAGAACACTCTGCGGCACTTGAAAGGCGAAGAGCTGATCACGCATTTGGGGCTGGAATACTACGATTAGATTGAGAGCCGAAAGTACAGCACACTGCATAAACACGAAGCTATTCCATGTGGATTTTAGGCTTTCTAAATTTCCCAACACCGATGTGCACTTCAAATGTGTTGATTCCCGGATTTAGTCTGCTTAGGCCGGCATCGGAAATATGCAGGTAGCGTGCTTCGAGCGTCCACGCGAATCTCTCGCGCAGCAGGTGAACACCAAAAGCAGCGGCAGGCGTGAAGTTCACGGTGGAAGTCCTGGGCGGAACGTCGCGTGTCGTGAAAAGCAGGCCGCCGCTCAATTCCGCATAGGGCACAATGCGCCCATGTCTTTCGAAGTTCCATTTCAAGTTCAGCGGATTCACACCAACACCATAGACCGTGTTAATGGGTTGGAAGATCAGGTAAACCGGCACGGCATCGATCGCGTACTCGAACCTTCCTCGTAAGAAACTCGGCCCATGAGAATCGAGTAAGACCCAACCGTAGCGAAGGCCGGCATCCCAGATTCCTGTCCGGCTACGTCCTCCCGGAACTGAATGCCCACCCGCAGTCCAAATCTGAACTTCGCTGCCTCCCTCCTGAGGGCCAGTTTGTGCAGAAAGGCTTACTGCGCACAGTGCAATAACCATGAAGGCGATTGTGGTCCAACAAGCAGAATTTGCCGGATTCAACGAGCGGGACCTCATTTCTGTAGGAGCCCTCGTTGCCGCATCCAATTTGCAAGCAGCGTTGGCCATTGCCCCAGCACTGGGTCAGCCAGATCTAAACCAACGCCATGCGGGCCTTTCTGAAAAACGTGGAGTTCAGCAGGTACGCCTGCTTTGTGCAGCGCAAGATAGAAATAGACCGAATTCTCCGGCGGAACTATCTTGTCGGTGCTCGTAGTGAAAAGAAAAGTTGGCGGAGTTTCCGGCGTGACGTGCAGATCACTCGAAAGCTCGTCGAGCAGCTTGGGATCAGGATTCTCGCCGAGCAAGTTATGGAGAGACGCCGGATGCGAATACGGCGCAACGAATGAAATCACCGGATATGCGAGGATCAGGAAATCCGGGCGGCAACTCATGTGATCAACCGCGTCGGAAGCGTTCGCATTCCCCGCGTCAAAATGCGTGCCGATGGTTGAAGCGAGATGTCCACCGGCGGAAAAACCCATAAATCCGATCCTGTCGGGACGAATCCCAAATTGCTTGGCGCGGGCACGGACCAGCCGCATGGCGCGTTGCGCATCTCCGAGCTCGATGGGGTGATGATATTTCGGACCCAAACGATACTTGAGCACAAACGCCGTGACTCCAAGCGAATTGAGCCAGTTTGCAACCTGCCGGCCCTCGTGATTGATAGCGAGCATCACGTAACTTCCACCGGGGGCAACGATGACTGCCGTGCCGGACGAGCGCGGGTTGACCGAAGGGTAAAGGGTCAGCGTGGGATTGTCCGCGTCAGCGTGTCCGAGTGCGCCGGGTACATCATGCTCCCAGAGGGGAAACGTCTGCGGCTCGGCGAAAAAATTCTTGGCCGGCGCGGCGGGATTGGCGTTCTCCTGCGAGCCTTTCGCCGCTTCCGGCTGGGCGCCGCTTTGAGTTTCCGACTGCTGTGCCACACTACTCGCAACCAGCACAACGCTGAAGCACGTCAGACAGGCAGCTTTACGGAAATGGCCGAGCAAAGGTGAATGAGTAATCTTCGGAACGTTCAGAGACCTAGTCCTCCGTCTACGTAGAGAATCTGCCCGGTGATGAAGGCCGGTGCTTTGGCGAAAAATACGATGGCTGCGGCAACGTCATCGCCGGTTCCATTGCTTCGCATGGGCGTCTGCTTCGCCATCCGCCTCATGAACGGAGCCGGCGGCTTTTCACTGAGGTCGATCATCCCCGGAGCTACGCAGTTTACAGAAATTCCTGGGGCCAGGGCCTTGGCCATGGCTTTGGTAAGCATGTGGAGCGCGGCTTTAGACGAGCAGTAGTGCGCGTGCGTCGGCCAGGCGCGCAAACCACCGAGCGAGCCGAGATTGATAATGCGGCCATTTCGGCGGCGAAGATACTTCAATGTCTCTTGCGCGATAAGAAAAGGCCCACGAACGTTGACGGCAAAAATCGAGTCCCATTGTTTTACGGTGAGGTCGTCAAATTCGACCGTCTGGTAAGCGCCTGCATTGTTGACGAGGATGTCGATCCCGCCGAGTTCGCTGACGGTTTGCTTTACCGCCGAACGGACGCTGGCCGGATGGGTGACATCACACCGAAGGCAAGCTGCACGAACCCCATAGTTTCGCAGTTCTCTGGTTGTCTGCTGGGCTTCCCGTTTGGACGTCAGATACGTGATCGCTACATCTGACCCTTCTTCGGCCAGCGCTAAAGCCGAAGCTCTGCCCAGGCGTTTTGCTCCGCCGGTCACCAGGGCAACTCTTCCCGCCAATGGCTTCGTCGCAGGCATGGCAGGATTGTACCGTCTGCCGCCGTTTGGCAGTGGCTCGGAGGCTTTAAGTGGCACTTCTTAGCCTTCGAAATTCGTACTTTCTCTGGAAATCCGGTTCTGGGTTTGCTAGACTCGGCGCGATGTCACTCCTGCGCGAAGTGATTGTGTACTCTCGCAAAGGATGCCACCTGTGCGAGATCGTAAAGGAAAAGCTCACGAAGCTCGAGCGGCGGGGTGGGTTCCGTTGGCGCGAAGTGGACGTCGAAACCGACGATCAGCTCAGGCGCCAGTTCACGGACGAAGTACCTGTAGTTTTCATCGACGGCCGTAAAGCGTTCAAGTACCGCCTGGACGAGCACGAATTCTTAAAGAAGCTCGCAGGATAAGACTCGCCGCCCCTAAGGTTCGCTGATGAGAACCAAACTCACACGGCCGGAATGGCTTAGAGACATCAATCAACGCCAAAGAAACACCGTTTTCCCCGACACAACGAATAATGAAGCGCGCTTCTGGCGCAATCTCATTTATGGTGAGGAGCCACTAACCCCTATTCAGAAGCTTGGCCTCGGAATTCTTGTCGGAATGGTGCTGTCAGTCCTAGTGGGAATGATCATTTCAGTTGGGTGGGATTCAGGGGTTCACAAATTCAGAGTGGGCGATGTGGCGATATTCTTCTTGGCCCTCGGGGCTGGAGCGGCGCTCCTGTGGGCCTTCCTCTGGCTGTTCAAAGTCACAAACGGGAGAAGCGGTCGAGGGTAGGTGTAAAACGCATCATTTCTCGTCTTTTCCGCATCCTAAGACGAAGGTGACCAGTTGGTGACCAGAGACGCCTGTTTGCGTCTAAGTTTTTGTATCTTCGCGTGTTATACTGCACGAAATCAGCTTGCCTGGGCGTCCCCATGCCTGGGCTGAGGAAAATCAAAGATGGCCCGTAGTTCTCACCGAGCTTCCTTTCTCATCGTTCTTTTCTTAGCGGTTTGCGGATTCCTGGGAATGGTTTTTGCTCAGAAAAATCCTGCAACAGCTCACGATAGTGACTCCGATGTCAGCCAAAGCCTGAAGGAATTTACGCAGGTCTATGACATCGTCGAGCAGAACTACGCGGAGCCCGTGAACCCCGATAAAGCCATCTACAACGGGGCGATTCCGGGCATGCTGCACGTGCTCGATCCGCACTCGAATTTCTTCGACCCGAAGTCCTATTCGCTGCTGCGCGAAGATCAACGTGGAAAGTACTACGGCGTAGGAATGACGGTTGGGCCGCGCAATAACAAGGTCATCGTAATTGCGCCATTCGCGGGTACGCCGGCATACCGCGCAGGCATTCATCCCGGCGACATCATCGTCGCAGTCGATGGGAAACCCACCGACAACATGAACACCAGTGACGTTGCCGATCTGCTCAAGGGGCCAAAAGGAACAACTGTCCACATCACAATATTGCGCGAAGGTTCAGACAAGCCGCTTGAGTTTACGGTGGTGCGGGACGAGATTCCACGCTACAGCGTTGATCTGCATTTCCTGGTCCGGCCGGGCGTGGGCTATATGCACATCGCTCAGTTCAATGAGACGACCGACAAGGAAGTACAGGACGCGCTCGATAGCTTCAACGAATCTGGTGATCTGAAAGGCCTAATCCTCGATCTCCGCCAAAATCCGGGCGGGCTGCTGAACGAAGGTGTTGGAGTCGCTGATAAGTTCTTGCACAAAGGGCAACTGATCGTTTCGCATCACGGGCGGTCCTCACCTGAGCGCCGCTACACGGCGATGCACGGCAATGGCGGCCGTGACTATCCGCTGGTTGTGTTGGTAAATCGCGGGACGGCTTCGGCGGCTGAGATCGTTGCTGGTGCGATTCAGGACCATGATCGTGGCCTGGTTGTGGGCGAGACCACGTTCGGCAAAGGTTTGGTGCAGACGGTATACCCGCTCTCGAATGATACCGGTCTGGCTCTCACTACCGCGAAGTATTACACCCCGAGCGGTCGCTTGATTCAGCGTGACTACAGCAATGTGTCTCTTTACGACTATTACTTTGACCGAGACGGCATTGGTGACACAAGCAACAAGGAAGTAAAGCTGACCGATAGCGGGCGCACGGTGTATGGCGGCGGGGGAATCACTCCCGATGTGAAGGTCGATCCCATCAAGAGCAATCACTTCCAGGACACGCTTCTGCAGCACTATGCTTTCTTTAACTTCGCGAAGCACTACACACTGGACCACCACATAACGAAGAATTTCGAAGTGGATGAGAGCGTGATGCAGGATTTCCGCAAGTCTCTCGATGCGGACAAGGTGCCCTATTCCGAGTCAGACCTGATGCAGAACGATGAGTGGATTAAATCCAACATCAAGAGCGAGATTTTTGTCGATACGTTCGGCCAGGAAGAAGGCCTGAAGGTGAAGGCTGAAACCGACCCTGAAGTGCTGAAAGGTCTTGACTTGCTGCCTCAAGCGCGGGCACTGGCCGAGAATGCGAAAAAGATCATCGCAGAGCGGAATAGCGCCAGCGTGACGCGGTAAATCACCAGCATTTATCGGAAATATGACAAAGGTCGAAGAGATAGAGAGCCGAATTCGAGACCTCAATGCGGACGAGCTAAGCAGCCTTCGGAGGTGGTTTTCAGAATTTGACGCAAAGGCTTGGGACCGCCAAATTCGAGACGACGTGAGAGGCGGCAAACTTGATTCTTTTGCTGATGAAGCACTCGCTGACCACAAGAATGGCCGCTCGACTGTTCTGTGACTCATAAAGCAGCGCCAGCGTTTTGGAAGAATTATAAAAACCTACCTTCAGATACCCAGTCGCTGGCGAATAAACGGAATTATCACCTTCACAAACCAGAGTTCCTGAAAACGTAACAAAACAAGGCAATTGTGCTTAGGCGGATATCCATGTGATAAATTGTCCTGCTCCAATGGCCCACGTATTGCCAGATCGAGAGATCAAAAAATTGCTTGGCAAAGCCATTATTGGCGGTTCCGAGGACTGCATACGTATCAACAGCTATGAAGTTCGTCTGGGACACTGCGCTCGGTTCGATTCCACGGGAGAGGAATTTGAAATACCAGACGGTCACTATTTGGAGATCGAACCTGGAGATTTCGTAACTGTTGAAAGTTTAGAAAAATTTGATTTCTCAATACAGACGCTCCAATCAATAGGCGTGCTTTCTGGATTGTTTGCTCTGATCACTCCAACGACAACCATGATGCGCGAGGGGTTTTTGTTTGCTTCTACCAAGGTGGACCCCGGATATCACGGAAAACTTAATTGGGGAATCCGCAACAGTTCGATAAAAACCGTCAAGCTACGCCAAGGAGAACGCCTGTTTAAGCTGACGCTAATGGAACTGAGCGACGAGGAGAAGCCCGAGAAACTATACGGCGACAGCTCAATTGATCACTACCAAGGAACTAGTGGCATCAAGCCTTCAGCTCGGCTATTGCCAGTGGACATTCCAGAAAAACTGGTAGTACGACGTTCACAACGAAAAATGGATCCAATAAAGCAATTAACGCAAGCTGGATACCCATTCAACCACATCGGCACGGAACTAATAAGCATTCAGGGTCAATTCAAGATTGTCTCGGAAGATGTCGCAACATTAACGAACGGAATGACAAACCTGACGACGAAATTGAATTCACTGGTGGACGAAGTTGAGGGTAAAGTAAGAGCTGCATTTGGTGAGCAATTTAGCCTATATTTCGATTCCAAAATGATGCGAGTTTACGGGAGCGTGGCGGCGATTGTTACTCTGGGTCTCGGAGCATATAAGCTGCTAGTTGAAACCGTCCCGTCTAAAACACAAATCTATGTTTTATTTTGTGCTGGAATCGTCATTCTATTAGGCACACTCCTCCTAACGAGCAAACAGGATTCTAGCTCCACAAAGTAGTTTGGACGCGATATTTCCCCGAATCTACGCCGAAGCGCTGCTTGGTTCCCGTAGTGTGAGCCTCTTTCCTTCCGTCGCTCTCAGGGCCAGCATGGTGCGCTCGGAATCATTCACCTTGCGGTTGTTATATCTAAAATCCAGTTCGTTCAGGTATTGCTGCAAATAGCCGCGTCCCCAATGATGGTACGTCCCAAACACGCTGCGCCGAACGAGTCCGAAATATCCTTCGACCGTATTCGTTGTGACGTGGCGACCATCTTCGGTGCGATATGAATATTGCTTTTTCGCATGAGTCACCACATCGTGGCCCGGAAAATCCTCATGCATCCAGTGATAGACCGTAGCTTCATCGGTCTGAATGTTGGTCCCCACTTCGACGTGCTCTTTCATGATGGGTTTGATGTTGGCGAGCGTGACGCGCTCAATCGGAAAGGAACGAACGCGGCTTCCATTATGGCTGCGCTCCATCAGGGCCACTACCGGACGTTTTTTGCTTTCAATGCGACCAGTACCGACTAGGCCAGTGCCCTTTTCTTTCGGGCCAATCCAGACCTCATCAATTTCCACTATGCCGCGTAGCTTTTCGATCATTCCATGTTGAGACATCGCAAAGCGCAGCCGATGACACATAAACCAAACCGTCTTGTAACTGATGCCAAGCATGCGATGAATTTGATGGGCGCTCATTCCTTTCTTGCTGGCGCACATGAGATATGCGACTAAAAGCCAGCGGTGAAGATCGATGTGCGAGTCCTCAAATACAGTGCCTACTGTGACGGTAAATTGCTCACGGCAACCAGAGCACTTCCATACGCCATTGCGGACGGGCTTCTTTGAATCGGGACGCGGTTTGAGGCGTTTCGCATCGTTGATCTCGCCACAATGAACGCACACCGGGCCTTCGGGCCAGCGTATTGATTCCAGAATTTGACGGGCGTCACTTTCAGTGAGGTCTGAAAATTTGGCGAGTCTTAGAGGCTGTTTTTCGTTGTATAATCCGGCTGAAGTCGGCATTGCGGCTCACCCCGCTTGTCGATCAGCCCCGCCGACAGTTGACGCTGGCGACGGGGCGCTAAAGGTTAAGGCATCGGGTTTACTCGGCGATTTCTATTGTTATGGAGGTCGCATCTTGTTTACCTACCTTTCTGAGAAGCCCTGTGCTTGAACACAGGGCTTTCGCATTTAACTCCTAAACTTCTTCCGGCTCATCATCGACGAGTTCATCACCGGGATGATTGTTTTCGTACTGCTGGAGTTCGTCGATTAAGCCGAAAACAAATTCGCGATCTTCTTTGTTAAGCGAGAACACATCAACAGATATCGTCAGCGTGATTGTTCCTCCCTCGGATAACTTAACAATCCGACTAGAGCCAGACGTGTGAACTGGAGGAAGATTATTGCCCTTGTCGTTCCGATTCTCGGTGTCGGCCTCCGTTCTCCGTCTGCGTTTTGTACCTGTGCTCCGAATCTTGTCTGTCAAAAAATTACTGAGCGGCAAGCCAGCGAATTTTGCGGCTTGCAAGAAGAAGGTAGCGGCCTTCTTTTTTGTATCTCCAGTGACGTTGTATCGGTCTAATTGCTCATCGAGCATTTTCGGTGTCATAGTCGATAGATCGTGCGCCATAACTTCGGGATAACCAACATCTAGCAGCTTTGCGATCTCACCTTGACGAGCATCATTTTTCGATTTCACTAGTTGCTGTAACGTAGCTGTCGGCTTGTCGTTTACATCGACCAGGTGAAAGAAGCGGTACGCATTCATAATCAATCCCTGCATGAAGCCGGACTGGTTCCAGAGTGAGCGGTCGATCTTCGGCGGCACACCCTGCGAGAACGGATCGAGCGAACTTAAAAATGTCTTGAAAGGCAGGTAAGGCGCTGCGACTGCGGTTTCTCTAATTTGATCGTTTGCCATATTTACCCCTTACCGCATTATGCGGCAATGCGCTAAGTATATGCGTTAATGCGGTAAATACAAGATAATTTTTGAGATTATTTTGCAAATGCGTTAATCTTCCTTTCGTTATGGTCAACAAATTGAAAACAGGTGAGTTAACAACGGTGCGTGACTGTGAAGGCAAACTGCTTGTCAGGCGCGTAATTAGAATTTGTGGAAATCTCGTATTCGTATCTAGCGACGAAGAGCTGGCGTCAGCCAAGATTCAGGGCCGCGATCCTCTGAGCGTCGCGTGGCCGATTGAAGATGCTGGTTTGTGAAGGTGATAATTCCGCGAATAAAGCCTTTGCTTTACTCAAAGCTGACGCAAAGCATCCGTCGCTTCAGTTGAAAAAAATTGAGCGTTTCTGGTCTGTTCGAGTTGGCCTCTACTATCGAGCTCTTGGAACTGATATTGCAGATGGCATTCTGTGGTTTTGGATCGGCAATCATGCGGAATATGATCGCCTGATCACCCGTAAAGACTAGAGGCACCAATTCGTAAAACGCTCCCCACGAGTATCAAAACCTCCAGATCGCGATTACAATTCTGACCTGCTTGGCAACTACACTCTGGATACTGGCCGGAGCATTCGCGCTGGCCGCGGGAGTCACTGACCTTCGCTGGCGCAGAATTCCAAACTGGCTCACTTATCCGGCTGCACCAATCGCAATCATTTTGCACGGAATCATCGCTGGCAGACATGCAGCGCTGATGTCGCTTGCCGGCCTGGGCCTCGGGCTCACGGTCCTGCTTCCGTTCGTAATCCTTCGGCTGCTCGGCGGCGGCGACTGGAAACTGGTCGGCTCATTGGGCGCATTTTTCGGTCCCCGGCGCCTTGTTATCGTCCTGCTTGTGACATTCCTCGTCAATGCGTTCATGGCTCTTGTGCTCGTGATCTGGAGAAAGCGCTTCGGCCAAACAGCTCGCAATGTCGGACACATGCTGGCTTCATTTTTTTCTTTCCGAAGCCTGGGATCGGAACTCAACATCGACAATGCAGAGTCGGTGAAAGTTCCCTTCGGAATCGCGGCTGCCGTGGCGGTGCTAATTTATGTTTCCAGCCAGCAGTGGATAGCGTTTTAGCCTAGACTAGTTCTGGGGCGCGTCCTGGATGGGAGCTGGAGCGTCGGGAGGCTGAGATTGTGGAACGTCCTCGGGGCGAGGCTCTACCACCGGAGGCGGCACTTCGTTGTTGTCCGAGGGAACGGTGTTCACCGCCTGAGCGGAGTTGTCAGGCGGGATGTATTCGGCGCCACCCTCCGGCTTCAGGCTGAGGATCACATTCCGCAGCACGCTCGGATCGGTTGGCGAAGCGACTACGACGAAGTTCATGTTCGTGCCGTTTAGCAACTGCGCAAGGACCTCGCTAGCACCGCCCGGTCCGAAATCTCCAACAACCCGTTCCTCGCGCGTAAAAGCAGGGATGGCGATCTCAGCGCCGGTTTGCTGGTGAATCATTGCCAGTACGTCGAACAGAAGCGCGTCGTGAGCGTGGATCTCCAGCTGCCCATTCGCGTACTCAACAAGAACAGGTTTCGCCGGCTCCGGCGGGTTCTGTTTAACGATGAATGACCGCGGCTTCGCAGCAACGTTGGTAGAGATTGCCGCGGCTGAGACCCAACCGATGACGTTAGCATCGGACGGTGCATGACGGTTGGCGCTTTGGTCACCGCTGGATGTGTTCTGTGCGGTCGTTTCGCTATTCGAACTCTCCCCACCAACTGTGACCGCAAAACCTGAGGCTGCGGGATTTATACGATAGGACTGGGGCGAGTTGAGATCGAGAACGATTCTTGTAACCGGCGGGATGGCAGAAAACAGGCCGACTCGAATACGCGTGACCTGGCCACGATTCACCACCTGATTGCGCAAGCTGATCGCCGGAATTGCGCCGGGAACGTCGATCACCAGACGGTCCGGACCGCTAATCACCTCAGCCTGCGGCGTGGCCGGAGCGCTGGTCTGAACGTTGATTTGGAGCGGGCCTGTAGCGGAGCTGATGGATATACGCCGGACCACGGTTTGGCGGGCCGCCAGGGAGGTTACAGATAAGAGGAGCAATGCAAAAATCGATGCCAGATGGGCCTTAGGGGGAAACTGCATGATTACTGAGAATTCTAGCAGCGTAGAAGAAGGTGAAAGTACACAGTGGTACTAATGGTTTACGTGCAGACAGCCCGGCAGAATCAATTCTGGAACAAACCTCGGCGCAGTTTATATTGAACTCGATGAGCTCACAGGCAAATCGCCCGGGCCGGACGGCAATCGCCATCATGGCGGCCGGCAAAGGTACGCGCCTCAAGTCCAAGCACCCCAAAGTTTTGCACGAGGTTGGAGGCAAGCCTCTCCTAGCACACGTGATCGCAGCCGCACGGCAGGTGGTCGCTCCCGAAGACGTATACGTAATTGTCGGTCACGAAGCAGAACGGGTCCGCAGCGCTAGCGCGTCCACCGGAGTAAAGTTCGTGGTTCAGGAGCCGCAGCGAGGCACAGGTCACGCGCTGATGTGCGCGGCCCCGCAGCTTGCCGAATATGAACAGGTCGTTGTGCTCTCCGGAGATGCGCCGCTGATCACCGCGGCGACGATCGCGAATTTGCGCGATTATCATCAGCAAAAAAAAGCTGCCATGACCATCCTGAGCGCGGAACTTGAAAATCCGACAGGCTACGGAAGACTGATTCACGACCCAAAGCGTCGCGAAGAAATAAAAGAAGTTGTCGAGGAAAAATCCGCCACCCCGAAGCAAAAGAAACTGCGAGAAATTAACTCTGGATTTTACGTTTTCTCTACCAAGCCGCTGTTTGAATACATAAAACGCCTCACGACCGATAATCCGCACGGCGAGTACTACCTGACTGACATGGCCGCTGCCTTGCGAAAGGCAAAGCAGCGAGTGGTGGCCATCAAGACTGAGAATCCGTCAGAAATTCTCGGCAGCAACACACGAGCCGATTTGGTTGATCTTGACCGAAAACTGCGCATGCAGAAATGCTTGAAGTTGATGTCTGAGGGCGTGACGATTTTCTATCCCGAAACTTGCGTTATTGATTGGGACGTCGTGGTAGGAGCAGATACGACGATCGAACCGTTTGTTCAGTTGTTGGGAAACACGCGTGTAGGAAGCGATTGCCGGGTCCGTTCACATTCGATCATCCAGAACTCTCATATCGGGGACGACGTTTTAGTCAGGCCAGGCTGCGTGCTCGATGAAGCAGTGATCGCGAATGGCGCGAGTCTCGGGCCTTATTCGCACCTGCGGCCGGGAAGCGAAATTGGGGAAGGTGCGCACGTCGGGAACTTCGTCGAGACCAAGAAAATTCGACTGGGCAAAAAATCAAAGGCAAACCACCTTACTTACCTTGGCGACGCCGAAATCGGCGATGGCGTGAACATTGGCGCTGGAACTATCACCTGCAACTACGACGGCGTGCACAAGCATAAGACCGTTATTGAAGACGGCGTTTTTGTCGGCAGCGATTCCACACTGGTCGCGCCAGTCAAACTCGGCAAAGGCTCTTACGTGGGCGCCGCTTCTTGCATAACAGATGACGTTCCGCAGGACTCGCTGGCGATCGGTCGCTCGCGGCAAATCACCAAAGCGGGTTGGGCCAAAGTAAAGAGCACGATGAAGTAGCGACATTTCCTCCCGCGATCCGCGTAGAAGTTCATGACGTGCTACAGCTGCGCTGCTCCGGCCTCACGTTGACATTTCCACAGGGGAAGGTTCAAACTACCCACTCTGTCTGGCACGGGCTTCGCCGGAGGGAAATCTCTGATGTCCGCGGTCACGCGAATTCATTGAAGCGCGCATTTATGGCCGGCAACCGGTTCTCCTACAACTTGGACTCGACGCTGGAGACCGTGGACAAAGCCGAACAAGCTGCCAGCCGATTTGCAACTGAAAGCGGGTTCGCTGAAGACGAGGTCATGCAGATCGCCATGGCCGTGCGCGAGGCGGCGGTCAATGCTGTGTTGCACGGCAATGCATATGACCCGGACAAAAAGGTGGCACTGGAGTTTGAGCGTACCAACCGTGACCTGGTAATTACCATTCGCGATCAGGGCAAGGGGCTTGATCCGGCCACCATCCCTGATCCGCTCGCGCCAGAGAATCTGTTAAAAACATCAGGGCGCGGCATCTTTTTAATTCGTTCCTTTATGGATGATGTAGAAATTCACCCGTCGAGTACGGGAACAGAAATCAAACTAATCAAACACGTCCACGGCGAGGCCGCGGGCGGCAAGGAGGCTTCCCAGTGAATTTGAGAGTCAGCACGCGCCAGGTTGATGGAGTGAACATTGTCGACTGCAACGGACGCATTACCCTTGGTGAGGGTAGCGTCGTGCTCCGCGACACAGTGAAGGACCTGCTCGCAAAAGGGCAAAAAAAGATTCTGTTGAATCTCGGCGATGTAAATTACATCGACAGCTCAGGGATCGGCGAACTGGTCAGCGCATATACGACTGCGAAAAACCAGGGCGGCGAACTGAAGCTGCTAAACCTCACCAAGAAAGTACACGACCTGCTGCAGATCACGAAACTGTACACGGTCTTTGATGTGAAGGACGATGAAGCGGCGGCAGTGAAGGCGTTCCGGTAAGTTTCGATTTGTGGTGGCACGGGCGCTCGCCCGTGCCATTCGCACGTCACCTTCTCTGCTTCGCAATTCCCAATTTGAATTCCCTTTTTGGTCTGCCCTTGCAGTTTTTTCTTTGAGTTTCATTCTGACCCAACCAATTCCGCATACAATTCGGCTGCTTAGGCTCATGGGTGGAGCAGCGCTTTAGCGCTGCATCAGCCAAGAAGTTTCATTTGCGCGCGCTTTAGCGCGACAAATCTATGACCATTCCGTATCGCGGCACAACCGGAGATGGCGTGTATTTTGTCACAGCGTCCACATTCGAGAAGAAAGCTCTTCTGCAGAGTGAACGAATGGCAACTCTGTTCATCGAGATACTGATCCATTACCGAGATCAAGAGAAATATAAACTGCATGAATTTGTTGTGATGCCAGACCATTTTCACCTTCTGATCACTCCAATTGTCACTTTGGAAAGAGCGGTTCAATTCATCAAAGGTGGATTCTCATTTCGGGCAGGCAGACTCTTTCAAATCCGCGACGGAATTTGGCAGACCAGCTTTTATGATCGCCGGATAAGAGATGCCGCAGAATTTGAGCGATTCAGGAAATATATTCATTGGAATCCAGTAAAGCGCCGCTTGGCCACTACTCCTGAAGAATACCGTTACAGTTCAGCTTCAGGGAACTTCAAGCTGGATCTCGCACCTCAGCGGCTAAAGCCGACTTCAGTTCGGGGCTTAGAATGCAGCGCTGAAGCGCTGCTCCACCCATGAAAAAGTGCGTTATATTGCTGGCCATTGCAATGAGCTTCTGTGAAGGCGCTCTGGCTTCCTGCATTCCGTTCGATCAGGCGCGCAATCACCTGGGCGAAACCCAATGTGTCACGGGAAAAGTGGTACGGGTAAAAGAAGGCGACCGCGGTGTGCGTTTTCTTGATTTCTGCGAAGACTACAGGCTCTGCACCTTTACCGTAGTCGTCTTTCCTTATGACCTAAAGAGGATCGGCGATGTGCGCGAGCTCGCCGGCAAAATGATTGAGATTCACGGCGAAGTCAAGGACTACGAGGACCGTGCTGAAATTGTTCTCGAGAACTCAAAACAGCTCGGCGGCACAGTGATGCACCTCTCTCCTCTTCCTAAAAACTTCGATGTCGAAGAGCGAGGGCACTTCAGCGCTGGCTCCTCCCGTGCGCCGCACACTCGCAAAACGCATAAGAAGAAAGGCGCGCCGACATTGCCGGTGGAAGCTGATGACCCGGAATCGGATTAGCCGTTTGGAAAAAGCAGATTCCTCACCGCTAAAGCGGTTCGGAATGACAGATTGAGCTGTTGAGACGTTCGTATCGGCAAATCTACACCAAACCCTTCCTCAGCTCCTCCAGCGGATAGCGCGTGCCGCGCCATTCGATGCCATCGTTCCATAAAGCGAAGAGCATAGATCGCAGCACGATGTAGATGAAGATCAGCGTGGCGAAGGGATGCAGCACGAGATACCAAGGGCGGACATCTGAGAACAGCGACATGCCGATGTAAAGGAACAAAATGCAAGCCACGGCGACCGCATAAGGTAATCGCGCCCAGCCGTGCGCCCAGAAAATTCCGACAACGGGCAGCAAATTAAGAAATGCGGCCGCAAAGCAAAAGCCGATTGCGCGCCAAGCCTGAAACGAAAGCACCGCAAAGAAGTTCTTAGTCAAGTTTCGAATTACGCCGACCGCTCCTCGTGCCCATCGAATCTCGAGCAAATCTCCTCCGAGCACATTGCGCTGGCGAAAGCCGGCATTCTTGATCAACTTGCCGAGCTTCATGTCATCGACCACTTCAAAACGCAGCGCTTCGTACGTGCCAATTCTTTCGTATGCACCGCGCCTAACCAAGTTGAAGGCGCCGACCCCGATGTGGTCTTTTGCTTTCGGGTCGGCCACTTTCCAAGGACGATGTCCGAAGACGAACATGAGCTGAAAAAAGGCCAGCATCATCTTCTCGCCGGCTGTTTTCATCAGCATTCGGGGAAAGAGCACGAGGTGATCGGTATTCTCAGCTTCGGCATAAGCAACAGCTCGGCGCAAAGCATCTGGTCGAAACATTACATCCGCATCGGTAAAAAGCAGCCAATCACCCGATGCTTCTTTCGCAGCTCTCCACATGGCGTGAGCTTTACCCATCCAGCCCGGGGGAAGCTGATCCATGTGAATGATTTTGAAGCTTGGATTGGACTGCCGAGTACGCTCGCCCCCACAAGCGGCGATGTCATCCATAATCTCGCCGGTTTTATCTGTCGATCGATCATTCACCGCGACGACTTCATAGTTCGGATAGTCGAGATGTAGCAGTCGCGAGAGCGATTCACCAATTGACTCCTCTTCATTCCGCGCGGGAACGATGATAGTGACGCGCGGATTGCCTGCTGGCGTTACGGGATTTCGGTCCCATTCTGGACGCGAAATGTTGACGAGAGAACGCACGCCAACTGAGGTATCGATCACGCGCGAGAGCCAAATCAGCGCAAGCAGAGTGCCTGCGATCCAATGGAAATAGATCATCCCGCGTGGGCCCGGGCAGGTTGGGGACCGCCTTCAGCTGCGATGGCGGGAGCAAAACGCATTCCATAGAAAAGTATGACAGCGGAAATGACCATCGCAATGACTGGCAGAATAAAAGCTGCCTGGAGTGAACGGCGATCGGCAACCCACCCCATCATTGTGGGCGACGGCACATCGCCGAGAAGGTGAAAGACAAAAATACTGATTGCGATAGCGGTGGCGCGAACATGAGCTCCTACTGAATTGATAATCGCTGCATTTAGAGGCGAGGTGTTAAATAGCAACAAGAAAGCGGCAACAGCGATCGCCGGAACCATCAGGCGACCTGGATTGAACAGCGCCACAATCATAAAAGGCACGCCCAGGAGCATGCTCGCCGCAGAAACGAAGTAGTACGAGCTCTTCATTCGAGGGAGAAGATAGTCGCCCAGCCAGCCGCCGGCGAGCGACGCGAGAATTCCATCCACCACGACAATTAAACCGAACATGTAATTTGCCGACTCAAGCGTGTAGCCGCGGGCGCGAGAAAGGAACGTCGGCATCCATACCTGAATGCCACCTAAAGCAAAGGTCATGGCGGCCATGCCTAGCACCGCTGTCCAAAATGCCGGATTCCGAGCGAGACCTCGGACCGTACCTCGTTCTGGTGTTTCTTGGACCGAATCGAACTGTCCGCGCTCCGGCTCGGGAATAAAGAGGAGAGACAACGCAAGCAGGAATCCGGGCGCTGCCGCAATGTAAAAGGGAAAGCGCCAGCCGTGGGCCGGACCAAGCTTGCCGCCCAAAATGTATCCCGCCGCGGTTCCGACTGGGATTGCGAGATAAAAAATTCCGAAGATTCGGCCGCGCTTGTCCTCAGGAAAAAGATCGGCGACAAAGGTCGGCGCGATGGTTACAAACGTCGCTTCGCCTATTCCAACCAGCGTATGACGAATTAGAAGCTCCGAGTAGGTATGAGTGACCGCGGTCAGCAGTGTTAACCCGCTCCAAAAGACCGCTCCGAGAAAGATAATCAGCTTGCGGGAATATCGATCAGCAAGTGGCCCGGTGAATGGCGCGGCCACCATATAAAAGCCAAGAAACGCGCTGGTCAGGTAGCCAACTTGCGTGTTGCTGAGGTGGAACTCACCTTGAACCAGTGGCTGTACCGCGAACAGCACCGAGCGATCGATGTAATTGAGCAGATTCAGCGCGGTCAACAGCGTCAGCGCTGTCCAGGGATAGAGCTTGTTTTGAGCCACGGAGAAAGGAATATACCACGCAACGCGCGAACGGATAATTAATCAGCCGCGTTCGCTTTAGGCCGCGGCCAACGCGCGACCACCACGGTGGAAATGCCGCCTCGAGGCCGGAATTGGCCTTTCACCTCCGCCCAAATCGGACGCGCACAGCGGACCACATCTTCCAGCACACGATTGACAATATTTTCCTGGAAGATGCCCAGGTTGCGATAGGTATGGAGATATTCCTTGTATGACTTCAGCTCGAGGCAGCTTTTATTCGGCACGTACCTCAGCGTGATCACACCGAAGTCCGGCAATCCGGTTTTGGGACACACGGAAGTGAACTCCGGATCATCGATGGTGATCTCATACCCGGGGAACTGGTTCGGCCAGGTCTCGATATCGGGAAAGCTCGCGTCCAATCCGGCTTTTGCGTGCTTTGGCGTATAGCGTGGCTGATTGGGCATAAACCTTAATTGTACCTATGCCGCGGGACAGCATTGTAGCTTCGCATTTCTTCGAACTTTCTGGAAAGCCATGCATCTAAAAGATTAACTGCTATCTTGTTGGGCTAATGCGATAGAGTAATTTCAGATCAATTCAATGGCACAAAATGGCCGAAATGGTGGCTTTCTGGCCCGGCGGCAGTGGATTCTGTGGGCCGCGGGAGCGGTGATCGCCGTGGTCCTGCTGGCCTCGTTTGGTTCGCGGGACGATTCGATTCCCATTATTGCTGCCACGGTCACGCGCGGCAACATCCGCAGCGTGATATCAACCAATGGGAAAGTTGAACCCATCAACAATTTTGAGGCACATGCTCCGATCGGCACGCCGGTCAAAAGAGTTCTGGTGAAAGAAGGGGACCACGTCAAGAGAGGACAACTGATGGTCGAGCTGGATGCGGCGGCCGCGCGCAGTGCGGCAGCCCAGGCATTGGCGCAGATTCGTGGCTCGGAAGCTGACGTGAACTCGATTGAGCACGGCGGAACACATGAAGAGTTGCTGACGCTCGAAGCGGAATTGGTAAAGGCAAAAACAGACCGCGATGCGGCCCAAAGAAATCTCGATGCTCTGAAAAAGCTGCAGCAGACGGGCGCCGCTTCGCCCGGCGAAGTACGCGCAGCCGAGTCACAGCTTGCAACTGCCACAGCGCAGGTCAAATTGCTTGAGTCGAAGCAGAGCGGGCGCTATTCGCCACCGGAGATCTCAAGCGTACAGGCAAAGCAGTCGCAAGCCGAAAGCGCGTACTCGGCCGCTCAGGATGTGCTCAGCCAACTTGTTATCCGCGCCCCTTTTGATGGGGTTGTCTATTCGGTGCCAGTAAGGCCGGGAACATACGTCAATGCGGGCGATCTTGTCTTGCAGGAAGCCGACCTTTCGAAAGTGCTGGTCCGTGCTTACGTTGACGAGCCCGACGTTGCTCGCCTGGTTCCGGGCCAAAAAATCGAAGTCACCTGGGACGCTATGCCAGGGCGCATCTGGAAGGGTGACGTCAGCACGATTCCCGCGGCCGTCAAGCTGCACGGGACCCGCAACGTCGGCGAGACTACGTGCATTGTTCCCAATGAAGATTACAAACTGCTGCCGAACATCAACGTTGGCGTGACCATTGTGACCAAAGAGGACAACGGCGTCCTTACCGTTCCGCGTGAAGCGCTGCGCATGGACGATGGGAGCCCGTACGTTTTCGTGGTTGCCAACAATGAACTCCAGCGACATAACGTGCAAACTTCTATTTCAAATCTCACGCAGGCTGAAATTGCCTCGGGCGTAGACGAGGGTGCGAAGGTTGCGCTGAGCGCGGTCAATTCAAAGCCTTTGAGTAATCATCTCTCAGTTAAGGTGGTGCAATAAGAATGCGTTGTCTGTTGTCGATCATAGTTTTGGCTATTGTTACGGTTTCAAGTGCAACCGCGGGTGCGGACGAGGCTGCTCCTTCGCTGATCGCGGATGGAAATGTGGACCAGGCGATCGCTGACCTCCACGGCCAGATACGCACCTCGCCCAACGATGCCCTTGCGCACAACCTTCTTTGCCGCGCCTATTTCAGCATAGGGGCCTGGGACAACGGGATTACAGAGTGCGAGAAGGCTGTGGCTCTGGACCCGAACGATGCTCAGTTCCATTTATGGCTAGGAAGGATCTACGGCGAAAAGGCGGACAAGTCGCGTTTCTGGATCGCAGTTACGCTCGCGAAAAAGGTGGTCCATCAGTTTGAAGCAGCGGTGCGGTTGAATCCACGCAGCATCGATGCTCGCAGCGATCTGGCTGAATTTTATTTAGAAGCGCCCGGCCTGGTAGGCGGCGGGCGGGACAAAGCTGAGCAGCAAGCTAACTATTTGGCCGCGATCGATCCCGCAACCGCAGATTGGGTAAACGCACGCATCGCGGAAAAGCAGGGGGATTTCGTAACTGCCGATCGCGAATACCACCGCGCTATCGCCGACAGCCGCGGCAGAGCCAGCACTTGGCTCAATCTCGGCCTCTTCTACAAACACCAGGGCCATTTTGACACAATGGAAGAGGCGCTGCTTCACGTACGCTCAGCACCCCTGGATCGGCCCGATGCGCTAGTGGATGCTGCCGAAATATTGATCCACACGCAGCGAAACCTACCTGAGGCGGCGGAATTGCTCCGGATCTACCTCGATTCCGGCAGAAAGGTGGAGCAGGCGCCGGCATTCAAGGCCCATTTCCTGTTAGGGAGTGCCGCCGAAAAACTTGGTCAAACCAAGCAGGCGGAATCAGAATACAAACTAGCTCTCACTTTGGCGAAGGAGTTCCAGCCAGCGCAAGAAGCGCTAGAGCGGGTGAGTCGCTAGCTTGCGGGCGCCCGACCGACTCCCTGAGGATCCGAAGTTGGTTGCAATCGGCCTCTCATTAAAATCTATCCTTTATTCCACATCGAGGGTGGGACCATGAAAACTGCGTTGGGTTTGGTCCGGGGCAGCCTGTGCGCGCTCGCCCTTTTCTCTATCGCAAATGTCGCACTCTCGGCGGCCGCGCAGACGATCACTTTCAAACGCGCGGTCCAACTCGCGTTGGCGCACAGTCCAGCTTCGGCACAGGCGAGCGCCGACGAGCAGCGGGCGTTTGCTTCATACCGTGAAGCCAAAGATCAGTACCTTCCGCAGTTTATGGTCGGCTCCGGACTTGGGGACACCTGGGGATATCCGCTGTCATTAGAGGGTTCGGCGCCGTCGCTGTTTAACGTCACCGCACAATCGGCGCTGTTCAATCCTGCTTTGCGTGATTTTGTACGTGCTGCGCACGTGGAATACAAAGCGATCGAGGAAGAAACCAAAGATAGGCGCAATCAGATTACACAAGACACGGTTCTGACCTACCTCGAAATCGTGAAGTGGGAAAACGAGCTAGGCCAGTTACGCCAACATTACGAAGACGCACTCAAGATGCAAGAGGTCGTAGATCAGCGAGTGCAGGCGGGCGTCGACACGCAGTTGGCCGGCAAGCAATCGCAACTAGTAGCTGCGCGCGCACAACTACGAATAAGCCAAGCTCAAGGGGCAATCGACGTGCTGCGCACAAACCTTTCCCAGCTCACAGGAATCCCGGAAACGTCTTTAGAAACAGCGGCGGATTCGGTTCCGCCACTCCCCGAGTTTCAGATGAATGCGGACGAAAGCGCCAAACCCGAGGAATCGAACCCGGCGGTTTTGTTCGCGCAGCAGCATGCAATCGCGGAAAGTTTCCGGGCGCGCGCCGAACATCGCTCTTTGTGGCCTTCAGCGGATTTTGCGTCGCAATATGCAGTGTTGGCGAAATTCAACAACTGGCTTCAGTTCTTCCCTCAAGCCGGCGCATTTCAAAGGAACAACGCCACAGTGGGGGTCGTGATCCGCTTTCCATTTTTAAATCCCACACAGCACGCACATGCAGAAGCAGCTGACGCGGAAGCAATTCACGCTAAGAAGGAAGTTGAGTCCACCAGGAACCAGGTATCTCAACAAACCCTCAAGCTGCGGCATTCCGTCGAGCAGTTAAAGGTGGCGCAAAAGGTGTCAGAGCTTGAATACGAGATCGCCCAGTCGAATGTTGACGCGGTTCAAATCAAGATGAATTCCGGGAACGCCACCATCGACGAAGGCGCGCTCGCGCGGGCCGATTTGTCAGAGAAATACAATGCCCTGCAGGATTCCAATTTCGAGCTGCTGCGCGCCCGCGTGAGCCTCATGCGGGCCATGGGTGAGTTGCAGTCGTGGGTGGACCAAGGTAAATAGTTCGGCAACCGGTAAGGCCCTCATTCCGCCCATTCACTGCTGCCTTCGACCGTTGGGAGCAAATGGGGTACAAGCTGTTCAGTTCGGCTAGTAACCTTAAAGTACCAATACACTTCGTTTCTGAACCGCACGTTGTGTCGTACGGGTGACCTATCGGATACGTAAGTTCGTCTCAGCACAGGCTTGAATGTTAAGATAAAAAGCTAATATTTATGCCCTTAAAAACACTGTTCCTGAATCCCCCTTCTTTCGAAAATTTTGATGGAGGCGCTGGCTCTCGCTGGCCAGCTACTCGCGAAATTGAATCGTACTGGTACCCGGTGTGGCTGGCCTATCCGACGGGTATGCTCGAAGGCGCCCGTCTGCTTGATGCGCCACCACATTATGTCTCAGCGGAAGAGACCATCAACATTGCCAAGGAATATGAGTTCCTGGTGCTTTACACAAGCACGCCAGGATTTCCGGGCGACATCCGGCTAGCGGAGCGGATCAAAGAAACGAATTCTAAGATAAAAATCGCCTTTGTGGGCCCGCACGTCACAGTTTTGCCAGATAGATCATTGCGAGAAGGACACGCCATCGATTTCGTGGTCCGGAAGGAATTCGACTACGCGGTGAAGGAGTTTGCCGAGGGCAAAGCTTTAGATGAAATCTCCGGAATTTCTTACCGCAAGAACGGATCGGTTGCGCACACACCTGACCGGCCGCAAATCCAGGACCTCGATTCCCTCCCGCACGTGACCGACATTTATCACCGCGACCTCGATGTGCGCCGGTACAACGTTCCATTTCTTCTTCATCCCTACGTTTCGCTTTACACCACACGAGGATGCCCGGCCCAATGCACTTTCTGTTTGTGGCCGCAAACCACGAGCGGACACGCATGGCGCAAACGCTCCAGTGATGACGTCGCGCGCGAAATGGCCAAAGCCAAGGAATATTGGCCTTATGTGAAAGAGTATTTTTTCGACGATGACACCTTCAACATTCAGAAAGCGCGAACGATAGAGCTATGCGCAAAGCTTAAGCCGCTGGGCTTGACCTGGTCCTGCACCTCTCGCGTCACCACTGACTACGAAACATTGAAGGCGATGCGCGAAGCCGGCTGCCGCCTATTGATTGTCGGCTATGAATCCGGTGATCAGCAGATTCTAAAAAACATCAAGAAAGGCGCGACGCTTGAACGGGCTCGCCAATTCACCAAGGATGCGCACAAGCTCGGGCTCGTGATCCACGGTGATTTCATTCTCGGTTTGCCGGGAGAGAGTCGCGAAACCATCCAGAACACGATTGCATTTGCCAAGGAACTCGACGTCGAAACCATTCAGGTTTCAGTGGCGCACGCCTATCCGGGGACCGAGCTCTACGATTTCGCGGTCAAGAACAACTTCATGGTCGCAGGCAGCATGGTCGATGATGGCGGGCACCAATTGGCCCACATTGAGTACCCCGGCCTGCCCGCGGACGAGATTCTGCACTCTGTACACCGTTTCTACGACGAATATTACTTCCGTCCCAAAGCCGTGTTTCGCATCTTAAGGAAGGCTGCATTTCGCTCTGACGAGCGAAAGCGGCTTTATAAAGAGGCAAAGACGTTCCTGAAGGTGCGATCGATGCGAAACAAGATGGTGAAGAACAAGGCCAAAGGGCACGCGCCAAGCTCGAGTCCACAGCCACAGGAAACCGTCCAGGTTTAAAACCTCGTGACTTTTCGCAAGTACCTGATACTCGCCGGAGTCACTTTGTTTGCTCCCATCGGCGATTCCCTGCTCTCTTATGGGATGAAGCAGGTGGGGAACATTTCTCTCAGCGATTTTTCTGACCTCCTGCTTGCAATCACGAATCCCTGGGTGGGGCTGGGAATTGTACTGCTGCTGGGTTTCTTTGCGTCCTACATGACGGCGCTGTCTTTTGCAGATTTGACCTACGTTCTTCCCGCCAGCTCGCTCGGATACGTATTGCTCGCCATCATCGCGCGCTTTGCGCTTCATGAAAACGTAAGCCTGATGCGCTGGTTGGGAATTGCACTGGTATCAACAGGCGTAGGTTTCGTCACCAGCGGGCCTGAACTGACCAGGCGACCGCCTCGCCAGAAATCGAAAGACGGCGATGTTGCCGTGGAGCGCTCGTGATACGCCACGCCGTCAGCAACCTCAATGGCTGGCTCGCCATTCTAGCCATCGTTCTTTCTTCGAGCGCCGGTGATGTCTTATTGTCGCGAGGCATGAAGCAGATCGGCGACCTCGGTCCGCTCAGGCAAAAACGCGGATTTGTTTTCGTCATGCTGCTGGTTTTTAGAAACCGGTATTTTCTGCTCGGCGTTGGTTGCATGGCCATTTCGTTTTACAGCCTGCTCTTTGGGCTTTCATGGAATGACGTGAGCCTGGTTGGACCGGCAGCAGCATCGCTCACGTTCGTGGCCAATGCGATCGCGGCCAAGTTTTTCCTTCACGAGCGCGTCGATAGCCGACGCTGGGCCGCAGCTTTGTTCGTAGCGGCCGGCGTGGTGCTAATGGCGTTCTAGCGGTCTGCCGACTACTGCCCTGTGATTGTCGTCCAGAACCAGGCCAACGAAAGCACAATCAGAATTCCACAGGTTGACCACGCGAGCACATTGACCGGTTTGGAATTTTTGTACTCGCCCATCAGATCTTTTTTGTTGATCAGGATGAGCATGAAGATGAGCAGAAATGGCAGCAGAACCCCATTCACTACCTGCGAATAGAGAATGACTTTAAGCAGCGGAATTCTGGGTATAAGAACCACGCCGGCGCCGAAGGCGATCAGCAATGTATAAAGCCAATAGAAGCCGCGCGCTTCTGACCACTTCTTGTTTATCCCGGACTCGATCCCCAGGCCTTCGCAGATGTTATAAGCAGTGGCCAAAGGCAGGATGGCAGCCGAGAGCATCCCGGCGTTAATCAGTCCAATGGCAAATAGCAGGAAGGCCCATTGTCCAGCCAATGGTTTCAAAGCAGCGGCAGCGTCGGCGGCATCGTTGATGTTGTGAATCCCCGAAGTATAAAGAGTTGCTGCACAGGCCATGACGATGAAGAAAGCCACCACGTCCGTAATAATGCAACCGAGAATTACGTCCCAACGGCTGAGGGCATATTGTTTTTTGCCAATTCCCTTCTCGACGATTGAAGCCTGCAGATAAAACTGCATCCACGGCGTAATCGTGGTGCCGATCAAGCCGATGACCATCACAAGATATTCGGAGCTCTTGGTTACGGTGGGCACAACCGTGTGCTGAATCGCGGCTTTCCAATCCGGATGCGCCAAAAATGCAGAAATAACGTAAGTGAAATAAATCAGGGAAAAGCCGATCAGAATGCGCTCAACCGGTCTGTATGAGTTGCCGACCACCAATATCCAAACCAGGACCGCTGCGATCGGCACCACAATGTACTTGCTGACGCCGAAAAGGCCCATTCCCGCCGCGATGCCGGAAAACTCCGACATGATGTTGCCGAAGTCAGCCATGCCCAGGATCAGCATGGTGAAAAACGTAGCGCGAAGCCCAAACTCCTCACGTATCAGGTCGGAAAGGCCTTTTTCCGTGACCGCGCCCATGCGGGCCGCCATTTCCTGAACGATGATGAGCGCGATCGTGGTCGGAATCAGCGTCCAGAGGAGGGCGTAGCCAAACTTTGCTCCCGCCTGAGAGTAGGTGAAGATTCCGCCAGGATCGTTATCAACGTTGGCGGTAATGAATCCTGGCCCAAAGATCGCCAGGAACGCGAGCAAGCGAAATCGCATCGAGCGCAAAGGCATGCGCCGACGTGGCCGTCGCGCACGTTTTTGCGTCGGGGTTGAATTTACCCAAGTTGCCATTTCCCGCTCTCAATGGCCCCGCACCGGGGTCGGGGTCCGGATCTTCACAAACCAAATTTGCCGCCTGCGCAGACATAAGTCCTGTTTCAACGCGAAGACAGAATAAACGGACACGCGGGAATTTGAACAGGCCAAAGTTCTTCACAACCATTAATTTTTGCTGAAAAGGATTTTAGCCGGGGAACTACGGCTAGAGTTTTGCGCGCAGCAGACTGATCACGTCGTCAGAGGTGATAACTCCTGTCAACACACCCGCATCATCCACAACCGGAAGCGTGACCAGGTTGTACTTGTCAAATCTTTCCGCCACTTCCTTCTCGCGCGCGCCGGCATGGCAGGAAATTAAAAGCTCAACCGAAAGGGATGAAAGTTTCTCGTCAGACTTCGCGAGAACTAGCTTCGCCAGTGGTACCGCGCCGGCCAGCTTTCCCTGACCATTCACGAGATAAATCGTATGGATGGTTTCTACGCCGCCTTCGTAGTTGCGCAAGGACTCGATGGCATCATTCACGGTTGCAGCAGAATCGAGCGCCAGATACTCCGTGTTCATTCGACCGGCGGCTGTGTTTTCTCGGAACTCGAGGAGTTCGGCGACCTCGTCGCGCTCCTCGGGCTCCATCTCCTGGAGGATTTGCGAGGTACGTTCGTCGGTCAGGTCCGCCAGCAGATCGGCAGCCGCATCCGGGTTCATCTCCTCGACAATTTCGGCGGCCCGTTCCGAGTCCAGAGACTCGACGATCGATTTCTGTACCTTAGGCCGGACTTCTTCGAGCGCGCCGGCAGCAACTTCCTCATCCAGAGACTGAAATACGGCCTGCCGCTCGCTCGGGGCAAGCTCTTCAATAATGTCGGCGATGTCTGCCGGATGCAGCTTTGCCAGCCGCTCGTGAGAAATTTTTAGCTTTACGCGGCGGGCTGGGTCCGTCTCAATGAGATCAACGAAATCCCACGGGATGGCACGCGGAGGAATTTTCTGGAGAACCGGCCTAAGGGCGCTCATGGGAACGACGCCTTTGAGAAGCCGGCGGACGGCCCCGCGCGCGCCGACATCCACCGAACCAACCTTCAGCGTCACATGCCCGTTCTCAGTTTCCGTATGCAGATCGACGTCGTTTACTCGCACAACCTTGCGTCCGTGGACGTCAATGATCTGCTGGTCGAGAAGGTCCCTTTCCAGCAGGAACAAACCCTCGCCGTTGATGGAGTGCCACTCGGAAACCGGAGAATTTGCACGAATGCCGCCGTTCAGCGATGAAACCTCTGAAACCGGAAGCAGACGGTCGCCTGCCTTTGTTCGCACAATCAGCGTCGAAATGTGAACCCGGTCTTCCGCCGGCGTAAGTGCCACCCCCCGAACACGCCCGCCTTGACCGCCGGACGCGTCGGTAACTGCAGCGCCGAGCAGTTCAGTTAGCGCGATCGTGCTCATATTTTGAGAATGTGACGAAACAGGAATTATTGTCAACGGTTTTCATCGAAAATTTTGCAATTTCGACTCTGCGATACCGCATTGGCACTTTGAATTGAATCTGAATGGCGCAATCATTACCCCTGTAACTCGCATACGAGGCAAAGTGCGCAATACGATCGACCATGCAATTACAGCGCCTCCCAAAAGACGTTGAGCGAACTCCTCCAGGACTCGCTCGCTTTGTTCATCAAGCGCCCGGGTGGCTTCCCTCTTGGATAGCGGATTCGCTTCCGGCTTTGCTGGTTTTCGGCGCTTTCGTTTTTCTAGGTGCACGTCTGTTTCGGCTAATCTACGACTTTGCCGTCAATATTTTCTTTTGGGACCAGTGGGATTTAAAAGACGCGACCTTGTTCGAAAAGCATTCTGTGTGGCAGATGTTTGCCTGGCAACACGGCCCGCACCGGCAGGGCTTAGGCGCTCTTCTCGAGAAGGCGATCGAACCGTACTTCCAATGGAGTAGCCGAACTGAGTCTTTTGTCGCCGGTGTGATCATCACAATTGCGGCGCTTTGTGCCCTTTACCTGAAAAAGAGACTCTACGGTCATTTGTCAGTATCCGACGCACTCATCGCGGTCTTATTTTTCATTCCTGGCCAGTTTGCGACATTGTTTCTATACACGAACTTTGCTCATGGGCCGTTACCGCTCCTGTTAATCGTGCTTTATTGCCTTGCCTGGACCTGCTCCAGGACCCTGGTTCGTTATTCGCTGGTCTTGATGCTCAATTTCTTCGCCATCTACACCGGATTCGGTCTGCTTCTCGGCCTTCTCACTCCTGTTCTGCTGATTGTGGACTATCGTGGACCGATTCCTGGTTCGCGGGCTCCAAGAGCATACGTAGCGGCTGCCGTTGCTATTTCACTCGCGTCGATGGCGTCTTTCTTCGTTGGATACAAATTCAATTCGGCTGTCGACTGCTTTTCCCCCCAACCGGCATCGCCCACGGACCACATGAAGTACTCGGCCCTGATGTTTGCGAATTTTTTCGGCCTCCAACATGGTACCGGCATCCGCGAGTTCCTGATTGGATTTACCGCAATAGCAGCGCTTCTCGGTTCGCTATGCGTCAGTGGCCTGCAACTCTTCCGAAAACAGAATGGCAATTCTTCGGATAGGCATACGAGATCGCTAATCGCCGCATGTTTGACCTCATTCTGTCTTCTATTCTGCCTGGCCACAGCGTACGGAAGGCTTTGCAGCGGATTAGAAACGGCACACGCCTCGCGCTATATGATTTACCTTGAACTCGGCTTTTTGGGCCTCTATTTCCAGCTGCTGAACATTGCGCGTGCCGGCATACGAAGGGTGCTGCTTGTTGCTGTACTCGTGGTGGTTTCCGCCGCGTCGTGGCATGTAGACCGGACCGAAATCAGTTCGCTCCCGTTCGTCAAATGGCGATGGAAACGGTGCTACCTGTCTACCGGGGACGTAAATCATTGCAATGCGGCGGTCGGCTTCCCAATTTACCCTGACCCTGCTCTCACCCATTTGCAGGAGAAGCTCGAATTCCTCAGAAAGAACCGTCTGAATCTTTTTGCAGATTCAAAGTAAACGATAGAATAGCCAGTCGCAGATAAATGACTGCTACGCGCACAGTACGTCCGGCGGGAACCTCAGCTGAAGCTCCACCCGTTCCGCTCACCATTGAGGGTTATGCCGTTTTGCACCAGATGTTCCGTTTTCGCTGGTCCGCCTGGCGGCAGCTCGATTCGAAGAAGAAGGTCGAAATTATCAAAGGACTAACGGGCCTGCTCGAGGGGTGGGAACGAAGCAAGTCTGGGCAGTCCGCCCTCTATTCGCTCCTCGGCCACAAGGGCGATCTGATGCTGGTCCACTTTCGCCAGTCTCTTGATGAACTGAACCGGGCGGAAGTCCAGCTCGCACAACTCGGACTGAGTGATTTCCTTGAGCCAACCAGCTCCTATCTTTCGGTCATAGAGCTGGGACTATACGAGTCGAGCCTGAAGACCTACCGCGAACTGATTGAACGCGGAGTTGAACCTCACTCCGAAGAATGGAAGCGAGCGATCAATGAGACTTTGGATCGCCAGCGCGAGGCGATGCGATCTCGGCTGTTCCCGGAAATTCCTCCAGCCAAGTACATTTCGTTTTATCCAATGGATCGACGTCGTGGCGAGGAGAAGAATTGGTACACGTTGCCGATGGAAGAACGTGCCCGGCAGATGAACGAGCATGGCCTAGTCGGGCGGCGTTATGCGGGCGAGGTGAAGCAGATCATCACTGGCTCTATCGGCTTCGACGATTGGGAGTGGGGTGTCGACTTATTCGCCGATGATCCGTTGGTTTTCAAGAAACTTATCTACGAAATGCGATTTGATGAAGTCAGTGCTGTTTACGCGCTGTTCGGACATTTCTATGTCGGAGCGCGCTGTCTATCCAACAATCTCGCCAAGCTTCTGAGCGGTGAGCTGCCAGGCCAGTAATGGGACTTGCGGGAGTCATTCTGGCGGCGGGTGAATCGACGCGCATGGGCCGCGACAAGGCTTTGCTTCCCTGGCCGCCTGAGGATCCCTCAGAAACACTGCTCTCGGCGGCCATTGGTGCGCTCTCGCCATTCTGTGACATGGTTCTCGTAGTTGCTGGCAAGAACGAAGCGAAACTTCGCCCGGTGGTGGACGGGTGCGCAGGTTTTCTGGTTGTGAATGCTGGCGCGGAACGTGGACAATTCAGCTCGCTCCAGGTTGGCTTGCAAGAGGTCCTAAATCGAGGGCGCGATACCGCCATGGTCACTCACGTTGACCGTCCGCCGCCATCGACTCCAACCCTTACAAAACTGATCAGCGAGTTCGAAGGACGAAGTCGGAATATATGGGCCGTGGTGCCTGAATTTCAGGGAAAACACGGGCACCCAATTTTGATCGGCCGCGAGATGATTGCCGCCTTCCTTAAGGCTCCTGAAAACGCAAGCGCTCGGGAAATCGAGCACGCGCACGAATCAAAGATCGCTTTTGTAACTGTTGACGATCAGCGAGTCACTTTGAACTTCAACGCGCCGGAAGATTACGCGGCTGCCTTCGACCTACCCTAACGAAACATGAGCGAAAACTCTAATCTGGTGCAATCGGTTTTGGCGCTGAATCCCAAGCTCGCAGTTTTCGATTGCGACGGCACGCTCTGGTCGGGGGATTCGGGCGAGGGCTTCTTCGATTGGGAGTTGAAGCGTGGCGTTGTGCCGGAGGACGTCGTACGCTGGGCGCGAAAACGCTATGCCGACTATCGCGAAGGCAAAGTCAGCGAAGACGACATGTGTGGCGAGATGGTAACGCTACACGCGGGATTGAAAGAAGCCGATGTGCTGAAGCTGGCGCGCGAATTCTTTGAGCAGTACTTTGTCAGCCAAATCTTCGGTCAAATGAAGGAACTGGTTGCGCAATTGCAAAACAACGGATGTGACCTGTGGGCGGTCTCCTCGACGAACCAGTGGGTCATCCGCGAGGCTATGCCTTTCGTAGGAATCTCGCCGCAGAAAATTCTCGCCGGGTCCGCAGAAGTCAAAGACGGTGTCATAACTAACAAGCTCACCCGAATGCCGTCGGGACCCGGAAAAGCTAAAGCGATACTTGAAGTGATCGGGACCCTGCCAGATGTCGCGTTTGGAAACTCCCGGTGGGACAAGGAGATGCTTACTCTGGCGCGCAATGCTGTGGCTGTGAACCCGAATCCTGACTTGGCGAAGCTGGCGCGGGAAAAGACTTGGACGATCTACTGGCCGGCTGGAACAAAACAGAACTGAGACAAGCAGCATGGACGTGGCGGAAGCGAGTGGGAGTCGAACCCACCATCGCCATCAGAGATAACGATCAACGGTTTTGAAGACCGCGAGAGTCACCGGACCCCTTGCGCTTCCGTGGCAGCTTCAGTCTATCGCGAGCAATGCGAACCCTCTGTGCTGTTTTCTCTGTGTGACTCAGTGTTCTCTGTGGTTGAGGGTTTTAGATTCCATCTCTATTGGACGCGCCCGCAACAGAAGAAACGCGTCTGCCGTGAAAAGCCAGTGTTTTTAAATCCCACCACAGAGAACACTGTGTTTCACAGAGGAACGCCACGGAGGAGCTTGTTGGATGGAGACTCCTATTGCGCAAAAGCAATACGAACCCTCTGTGCTGTTTTCTCTGTGTGACTCAGTGTTCTCTGTGGTTGAGGGCTTTAACTCACCGTCTCTATTCGGCGCGCACCAAAACGGCAAAGTTCAAGGACGCAGGCTCACTCCAGGTAGTGTATAAATCGTGTGCCTGAAGTAAGCATTTCAGACTAACAATGCCCGAGGAAAGACCACATCCATGATTCGCAACGTCATTGGTTCACCGTCACTTTATCTGCTTTGGGCGGTGGTGTCGCTGCCGCTGTTGGCGCTTTTTGGGCAGTCAAATGCTTCTTCGGCCAACTCGCCCGCCAACACTGAAACGCGACGCCAGCAACTTCACTCGTTGTTTGAGGAGCAGTGGCAATACGAGTTGCGGTTGCATCCTGAGTTCGCGACCGCGATTGGCGATAACCGCTACAACGACCGACTGAGCGATGAATCGGCTTCCGCGATTCAAGCCGAGATGGAGCAAACGAAAAAGTTCCTCAGCCGCTTCGAAGACATCGATCCCAGCGGACTTCCGAAGCAAGACGTGCTCAGCCGCGAGTTGATGATTCGCGAATTGAAGCTCGATCTCGAAGGCGCACGGTTCAAAGCTTGGGAAATGCCTGTTAACCAGCGCGAGGGGCCGCACCTCGACTTTCCGGATCTGATCACGATAACGCCCTTCAACACGGTGCAGGATTATGACAACTATCTCTCGCGCCTGCGGCAGATGCCGCACTCATTCGACCAAGTAATGGCGAACATGAAACAAGGCATGCGGGATGGGCTGATGCAGCCGCGATATCTGCTGGAAAAAGTTGTTCCTGAGACCGAAGAGGTAGCAAATGAGCCTGGTGAAAGCAGCCCATTCTACAAACCGCTAACCGAATTTCCAGCAGTCGTGCCCGAGGCCGACCAGAAGCGGCTGCGGGCGGCAGTTCTATCCGTCATTAACGATGAGATCGTCCCTGCTTACAAGCGCTTTGCAACTTTTGTGCGCGATGACTATGCGCCGCATGGCAGGACCGAGCCTGGGGTTTGGTCGTTACCGGACGGCGACGCGCGGTATCAATATGCGATCCGCCGAATGACAACAACCGATCTGAGTCCGGACGCGATTCACAACATTGGAATGAAGGAGTTGCAAAAAACTGAAGCCGAAATGCTGGCGGTAGCACATAAGTTCGGCTTCAACGACCTTCCAAGTTTTAACGAGCACATCAAAAACGATCGCAAGCTGTACGCGAGTTCGGGCCAGCAGCTTCTTGACCTTTATGCAAAGTACGTACGTGACATGCAGCCCAAGCTGCCGCAACTCTTCGGACGCCTTCCAAAAGCAAAGCTGGTTGCGATCCCAATGGATGCAGCCCGCGCCCCAAATGGCGTTCCCGCGGACTACATGCCAGGCACAGCCGACGGTTCGCGGCCCGGCCACATTAACGTAAACGAATGGGACCCGGAGCACCGTTTACTGCTTAATGTTGAAGCGATCGCATATCACGAAGGCATTCCCGGGCACCATTTGCAAATTTCGATTGCTCAGGAGTTGACTGACCTGCCAGCGTTCCGGCGCTTCGGCGATTACACGGCTTTCATTGAGGGATGGGCCTTCTACGCTGAACGTTTGAGCAAGGAAGTGGGAGGGTACCAGGACCCGTACAGCGAATATGGCCGACTGGAAAACGAGATGTGGCGCGACATTCGGCTGGTTGTCGATACAGGAGTTCACGCAGAGCATTGGTCCCGCGATCAGATGGTCGAATATTTCCATAAGTACACGGCTATGGATGAGCCGAACATTCAGACAGAAGTGGACCGCTATATTTGTTGGCCCGGGCAAGCTTTGGCCTACAAACTCGGGCAATTGGAAATTCTTAAGCTGCGGGAAGAAGCGCGTCAAAAGTTAGGCGCGAAGTTCGACATTCGAGCATTTCACGACGCGGTAATCGACAACGGTCCGCTGCCGCTGGGCGTGCTGGATTCCCAAGTGGAAGACTGGATCGCAGAGCAGCCGGGACACTGATTGTCTGATCGAATGCCGGGTTCATCGGCTGAGGCCGTAATTCTTGCGTAAAATCGCGGCCAGAATGATCAAGAACGCCAGCAGTCTCACCAGGTAGTGCCATGGGCTGCCTTCGTTCGGGTGTGGCTGACCCAGCACCATTAATCGGTTTAATCCCTCAATCAAGAATGCAATCCCAAAATAGAGAAAAAGAGAATCGTGCGTTCGCTTCCAGAATTTCAGAAAAAACACTGCCGCGACAAGAGATGACGTCGATATCACGCCCAGCAGAAAGCCGTTCACCATTACGCTTCTCCCTCCCAAATCAGGCCCCACAGCAGAACCAGCATGGCCAATGCGGCAGCTAACAAACGCCAGAAATAGAGATCAACCTGAGGCAGCAGTACCAAATCTACGAACACCAGCAGGTTTGAAACTGCCAGGCCAAAGAAGCAGCAAGCACTCCAAAGCAGCAGCTTCTTGCGAGTGGAGAAATAGCCTCGGAGCAAAAGCACGCCACACATCAGAGTGGTTATCGATCCCAGAATGTAGACTGCCGGCCCCATTCTTACTCCTTAGGGTTTGTCCTTCTCTTTCTCTTTGGTAAACCTGAAAGCACGCGCAAACTCCCTGATGGCGGCGGGCGCTTTTGCGTGAATCATTCGCGTTATGCGGATGAGATCTCGACGATAGCTCGCATCGAGATGTTCGAATAGCGAGTCCCGCTCCGGGGACGAAAGATAGCGATATTCGTGCGAAGAGTCGAGAGTTTCTTCAACCAAGCGTTTTTGCGCCAAATCGCGAAGGATATCTCCGGCAAGCTCGACAGGAACATACAGCGCCTTGGACATTTCCTCGACCGGCCAGGTTTTTGGCCGGCTTCTCCAGATCAACAACAGCGCTTCCAGGTGCGGAACCGTGTCGATCTGGTCGTGAATGAACTGCTCTACCTCTTCCGGGGGTGTGTTCGCTTCCGACATTTCAATCAATTACTCTGCCAGGTTCAATACAACCACCCGGTCAGGCTCGTCCGGTTTCGCTTCAGGAATCTTGAGAACAACGCCGTCTTTGTTCTGAGTAACTTCGACTGGCGCATCCGCGGTGAGCATTTGAGCGCTCTTTACGCGAGAAGTAATTGGCCCGATCGCAAGGAGTGGCGCGCTCCAGTGCAGAACGTGTACATAGATCTTGTTCCCTTTGTGCGTGGTCACTCCCCAATCCGCTGGAGGAAGCGGGCCCCCGCGCGTTCCATAGATCGAGTCGCCATAGCGTGACAGCCACTCGCCAATCGCACGCAGTCTGGTTTGAAATTCTTCCTGGATTTCGCCGTTCGGCATGGGGCCGATATTCAGCAGAAGATTCGCGTTGTTTCCAGCTGCCCGCACCAGAAATTCTTCGAGTTCAGGCACGCTCTTATAGTGATCATCGCCTATGTTGAATCCCCATGAGTCGTTCATTGTGTTCGAGGTCTCGAGCGGAATCTGGTCGCTGATGTAAGTTGTGTTGAATCCAGCGGTATTGTGACCAGGCAAGTCTTTCTCGAAGGTTTGCACGTCTTCGCCATATTTTGGCGTTTGATGATGGTTGGGAATGATCAAGGCCGCTGGCTGAAGATGATGAATAAGATCATAGGTTTTCTGCAAGTGCCAATCTGCGTCAGGCTTGTCCCACATTCCATCAAACCAGATTCCACCGATCGCCCCGTAGTGAGTGAGCAACTCCGTCAGCTGCCCGTCCATGTATTCGTCGAGGTAGCGGTTCCAATCGCCGTGGTCGGGACGGCCGTTGTCCCAGTTCGTCACGCCGCGCGGGAAATAATCGGGATTGTGCCAGTCAAGCTGCGAATAGTAGAAGAAGAGCTTTATTCCCTAGCGATGGCATTCTTCAGCCAGCATCTTCAATGGATCTTTGGCATACGGGGTACGCTGGACGATGTTCCAGTCGGACACTTTCGAGTCGAACATCGCGAAGCCGTCGTGATGGCGCGAAGTGATCGTGATGTATTTCATTCCGGCGGCTTTTGCCAGCGCCACCCAGGCTTTCGCGTCAAATTTTTCAGGGTTAAAGAACGTGGGCAGGCGGTTGTAGTCGGTCAACGTCAGCTTGCGATTGTGGAACACCCATTCGCCGTCACCCAATACGCTATACACACCCCAATGAATGAACATCCCGAACTTGGCGTCCTGGAATTCCTGGCGGGCGTTTAAGTTCTGAGGTGAGGGCTGATAGGTTCCTGAGGCGGCGGCTTGTGGAACGGCGTGCAGGTCACGATCGCCCAACGCATGTGTTTGAGCGGAGGCGATCAAAACTTGGAATGAGAACGGGAGTACCAGGCACAGACAGATTCCCAGAGACGGCCTTTGAACAGGATGCGTTCTCTTGAGCGAAAGTCTCGGAAGCATTTTTGTTCGTCCTTTGGGCGAAAATAAAACCTTAAATCTTACGCTATGGCTGCAGCGCCGTAGAAGCGCGAGCAGCGACCTAGACAACACCCCACGAACGTGCCCCACCTGGATTCGCTATACCGTACCGAACACTCCTATTTCCAGTGGGATACCTTCAACATCCGGCACGTCTATTGAAGGCTGACTACAGTAAACACTGTAGAGTACTTCCCCAGCTTACGTGGTAACTATATCCAAGAGTTTCCCTCGCGGACGGGGCAGGTGAACTCGCGAATATCCCGACATCTCGTGCGGTCGAAGGCACAGTCCGGAGTTGGTGGAATCGCCAAGAGAGCGGTAGTGGTGTCTCTGGCAGATAACGCCCAGGTAAACAGGTACAGCCTATGAAGAAGAACGTACAAGCTGCGGTAGCAACCCTGAATGGTGAAGCCGCGCATTCGAATGGCGGGAATGGGACTGCCGTTGCGGTGGCCGAAGCACCATCCGCTGATCTCAGCGTAGTTCTTGGCGCACTGCAAACAATGCGTGACGGAGACTTCTCGGTAAGACTTCCAGGCTCGTGGACTGGTCTGGCCGGAAAAATTGCCGATACGTTCAATGAAATTGTCGCCGCAAATCAGCAGATGGCGCAGGAGCTGCAGCGCGTAGGCCAGGTCGTCGGAAAAGAAGGACGGACCCGCGAGCGCACCAAGTTTCACGAGTCGCGAGGCTCCTGGGGACAGATGGAGGTGTCGGTCAACACGTTGGTGGAGGACCTTCTCCGGCCGACGACAGAAGTCACGCGCGCGATTGCCGCCGTGGCGCAGGGAAATCTTACGCAGACCGTGCGACTCGACGTTGATGGCCGACCGCTAGAAGGCGAGTTCCTTCGTTCGGCAGACATCGTCAACCGAATGATTCAGCAGCTGAGCGTCTTCACCTCTGAAGTAACGCGCGTGGCCCGCGAGGTAGGAACCGACGGCAAACTCGGTGGCCAGGCGGTCGTGCCCGGCGTGGCCGGAACCTGGAAGGACTTAACCGATTCCGTAAACTCAATGGCCAGCAACCTGACGGGCCAGGTGCGAAACATTGCCGAAGTCGCAACCGCTGTGGCGAGCGGCGACTTATCGCGCAAAATCACGGTCGATGTGCGCGGTGAAATTCTGCAGCTCAAAGAAGCCATCAACACGATGGTTGATCAACTGCGCTCGTTCGCTTCAGAAGTGACCCGCGTGGCTCGCGAAGTGGGAACCGACGGCAAACTCGGCGGACAGGCGGTGGTGCCTGGCGTAGCCGGAACGTGGAAGGACCTTACAGACTCAGTAAACGCCATGGCTGGAAACCTCACCGCTCAGGTGAGAAATATCGCGGAAGTTACTACGGCCGTAGCTCGTGGCGACCTCTCGCGCAAGATCACCGTGGATGTGAAGGGGGAAATTCTCGAACTCAAAGAGACCATCAACACGATGGTCGATCAGCTCAACGCATTCGCCGGCGAAGTCACCCGCGTGGCTCGCGAAGTTGGAACCGAAGGAAAGCTCGGCGGCCAGGCGCAGGTGCCAGGCGTCGCGGGAACATGGAAAGACTTAACCGATAACGTCAACTTCATGGCCGGAAACCTCACGGCCCAAGTCAGAAACATTGCTGAAGTCGCAACGGCCATCGCGGGCGGCGACCTTTCGCGAAAAATCACGGTCGATGTGCGCGGCGAAATTTTGCAGCTCAAAGAGACCTTGAACACCATGGTTGACCAGCTGAACCGCTTCGCCGGAGAAGTGACCCGCGTGGCCCGCGAAGTCGGATCAGAAGGACGTCTCGGTGGACAGGCGAACGTGCCGGGCGTCGCCGGCACCTGGAAAGACCTGACCGACTCGGTCAATTCCATGGCTGGAAACCTCACCGCTCAAGTCAGAAACATCGCTGAAGTTACAACGGCTGTTGCGCGCGGCGATCTTTCGCGAAAGATCACCGTCGATGTGAAAGGCGAAATTCTCGAGCTCAAGAACACCATCAACACGATGGTCGATCAGCTCAACGCATTCGCGGGAGAAGTAACGCGTGTTGCTCGCGAAGTTGGCACGGAAGGCAAACTAGGCGGTCAGGCGCAGGTGCCCGGGGTTGCCGGAACCTGGAAAGATCTCACCGACAACGTCAACTTCATGGCCTCGAACTTAACAGGCCAAGTCCGAAACATCGCTGAAGTTGCAACCGCTGTGGCGCGAGGCGACCTGTCGCGCAAAATTACGGTGGACGTGAAGGGCGAAATTCTGCAGCTCAAAGAAACGCTCAACACCATGGTGGACCAGCTTCGCTCATTCGCGTCGGAAGTTACCCGCGTGGCGCGCGAAGTGGGTACTGATGGAAAGCTCGGCGGACAGGCCGTGGTGCCCGGTGTCGGTGGTACGTGGAAAGACTTGACCGATTCGGTTAACTCGATGGCTTCGAACCTGACCAATCAGGTGCGAAACATCGCTGAAGTGTCGACGGCTATCGCGAACGGCGATTTGTCCAAAAAGATCACGGTCAACGTCAGCGGCGAAATTCTGCTGCTGAAAGAAACCATCAACACCATGGTCGATCAGTTGAACGCGTTCGCCGGCGAAGTCACCCGCGTGGCCCGCGAAGTCGGTTCCGAAGGACGTCTTGGCGGTCAGGCGAATGTGCCGGGCGTCGCCGGAACCTGGAAAGACCTTACCGACAACGTCAATTTCATGGCCGGCAACCTGACCGCTCAAGTGCGAAACATCGCCGAAGTCACGACCGCGGTGGCTAGCGGTGATTTGTCACGCAAGATCACGGTCGATGTGAAAGGCGAAATTCTTGAGCTGAAGAACACCATCAACACGATGGTTGATCAGCTCAACGCGTTCGCCGGAGAAGTCACCCGTGTGGCACGCGAAGTCGGCACCGACGGCAAACTCGGCGGCCAAGCCGAAGTGCCCGGTGTCGCTGGAACGTGGAAGGACCTTACCGATAACGTCAACTTCATGGCCTCGAACCTCACGGGCCAGGTGCGAAACATTGCCGAAGTCGCAACCGCTATCGCGAACGGTGACTTGTCAAAGAAGATCACGGTGGACGTGCGCGGCGAAATTCTGCAGCTGAAAGAAACGCTGAACACGATGGTCGAGCAGTTGCGCTCATTCGCTGCCGAGGTCACCCGCGTGGCCCGCGAAGTCGGGTCCGAAGGACGACTCGGCGGGCAGGCCAACGTGCCCGGCGTCGCTGGAACATGGAAAGACTTGACAGATTCGGTGAATGCCATGGCCGGAAACCTCACTGGTCAGGTGCGAAACATCGCCGAAGTGACGACCGCGGTGGCCCGCGGCGACTTGTCGCGCAAAATCACGGTCGATGTGAAAGGTGAAATTCTCGAGCTGAAGAACACCATCAATACGATGGTCGACCAGCTCAATGCCTTCGCTGCCGAAGTTACGCGCGTCGCGCGCGAAGTCGGTACGGAAGGAAAACTCGGTGGCCAGGCGCAGGTGCCCGGTGTCGCCGGAACCTGGAAGGACCTCACAGATAACGTGAACGTCATGGCCGCGAACCTCACCGAGCAGGTGCGCGGAATCGTGAAGGTCGTCACCGCGGTCGCGAACGGCGATCTCAAACAGAAGCTGACAGTCAATGCGAAGGGCGAAGTCGCCGCTCTCGCTGAGACCATCAACAACATGACCGATACGCTCGCGACCTTCGCCGATCAGGTGACTACGGTCGCCCGCGAGGTCGGCGTTGAAGGCCGCCTCGGTGGTCAGGCCAACGTGCCGGGTGCCGCTGGAACGTGGAAAGACTTGACTGGAAACGTCAACCTGCTCGCCGATAACCTCACGAACCAGGTCCGCGCGATTGCCGAAGTCGCAACCGCAGTGACGAAAGGCGATCTCACACGATCGATTCAGGTAGAAGCACGCGGAGAAGTCGCCGAACTCAAAGACAACATCAACACCATGATCAACAACCTCCGGGGCACGACGGAGCGAAATACCGAGCAGGATTGGCTCAAGACCAACCTCGCGCGATTCACCGGAATGTTGCAAGGCCAGCGCGATCTGGGAACGGTCGGTCGCATGCTTCTGTCGGAACTTGCGCCGCTGGTGAATGCGCAGCAGGGGGTCATCTATCAGATGGAGTCGGAAGACTCCGCCGCCATGGTGCTGCTCTCCGCATTCGCGGGGGACGGCCAAGACGGCCACCTGCGCCAACTGAAACTCGGCGAAGGGCTAATCGGCCAATGCGCGCTGGAGAAGCGCCGCATGCTGATCAGCGACTTACCCGACGACAGAACTTTCTCGGTGCGGTCTGGCCTGATCGAAGCAGTTCCGCGAAACGTGATCGTGCTGCCGATTCTGTTCGAAGATCGCGTGAAGGCGGTGATCGAACTTGCATCGCTCAGCCTGTTCACCGCTTCACACCTGGCGTTCCTCGAGCAGCTCACCGCCAGCATCGGAATCGTGCTGAACAGTATCGAAGCGACGATGCAGACCGAAGGCCTGCTAAAGCAGTCGCAACAGTTGGCTGCCGAACTGCAAGCGCAGCAGAAAGAGTTGCAGCAGACCAACGAGCAATTGGCGCAGAAAGCTCAACAGCTCGCGGAACAGAACGTCGAAGTCGAAAGAAAGAACCAGGAAATCGAACAAGCGCGCCGCGCCTTGGAGGAAAAAGCAAAAGAGCTGGCGCTCACCTCGAAGTACAAATCCGAATTCCTGGCCAACATGTCTCACGAGTTGCGCACGCCGCTGAACAGTATTCTGGTTCTCGGGCAGCAGCTCACTGATAACCCGGATGGCAATCTCACTCTGAAGCAAGTCGAGTTCGCCCGTACGATCCATGCGGCCGGCACCGACTTGCTCAACCTCATCAGCGACATTCTCGATCTTTCGAAGATCGAATCCGGAACCGTGTCGGTCGAAGCCGAAGAGGTCTTTTTCTCAAACCTGCTCGACTCGGTGGCCCGTCCGTTCCGTCACGAGGCGGAAAACAAACGGCTGTCGTTCGAGATTCATACCGACTCGCACCTTGCCCGGACGATCGTGACCGACTCGAAGCGTCTGCAACAGGTGCTGAAGAACTTGCTCTCGAATGCCTTCAAGTTCACCGAACAAGGGGGCGTACGGCTCTCGGTTGGCGCGGCGCCCACGGGCTGGAGCGAAGATCATCCTATTCTTTCGAAAGCGGCGTCCGTCGTGGCTTTCGAAGTGGCGGACACCGGAATCGGAATTCCGGCAGACAAGCAACGCATCATCTTCGAGGCCTTCCAGCAGGCAGATGCCGGGACCAGCCGCAAGTACGGAGGCACGGGTCTTGGCTTAGCTATCAGCCGCGAGTTGGCCAGCCTTCTCGGCGGAGAAATTCAACTGCGCAGCACGCCCGGCAAGGGCAGCACGTTCACGCTCTACTTGCCACAAACCTACGTTGGGCCTTCGGCTTCGCAGCGTACACAAAATGAGGGCACACCGTCCTCGGTTGCGCCTTTGCAGCTTGCGGCAATCAAAGTCACTGAGCATCCGGTTGAGCACATTGCAGATGACCGCGAAAGTCTGCGGCCTGGCGAAGCGGTGTTGCTCATCGTAGAAGACGATCCACACTACGCACGTGTGCTATGCGACCTTGCGCGTGACAAGGGACTTAAGGTGCTCGTTGCCATGCGTGGCGCAGAGGCGCTTGCGCTGGCACGAGAATACAAGCCGACTGCCGTGTCGCTGGACGTCTTCCTGCCGGACATGCTCGGCTGGACGGTCCTCAACCATTTGAAGCAGGACCCTGCTACGCGCCATATCCCGGTTCAAATGCTCACGCTCGATGAAGACCGGCATCACGGTCTTGCACGTGGCGCCTTCGCCTTCGTCACCAAACCAACCACACCTGAAGCAATCGACCAGGCGCTTTCGCGGATCAAAGAGTACGCTTCCCCGCGCCGCAAGCGCCTGCTGGTTGTTGAAGACAATCCTGCCGAGCAGCTCAGTATTCGCGAGCTTCTCGGGTACGACGATATCGACGTTACCACGATAGGCACCGGCGCCGAGGCCCTGGAGAAGATCAACAACAACTCCTACGATTGCGTCGTGCTCGATCTTCGGTTGCCGGACATGAGCGGCTTCGACGTACTCGAGAGGCTAAAAGACACTCCAGCGCTCAGTGATCTGCCAGTGGTTGTCTTCACCGGCAAAGAGCTGTCACCGGAAGAGGACGCACAACTGCACACGCTGGCGCGAAGCGTGGTCGTGAAAGGCGTGGAGTCGCCCGAGCGCCTGCTTGATGAGACTGCGCTGTTCCTGCATCGTGTGGTGGCCGATCTTCCGATAGAAAAGCAGCGTATGCTCGACCGCCTGCACCGGTCCGACGAGGCCCTGGTCGGGCGCAAAGTGTTGATCGTCGATGATGACGTGCGAAACATTTTTGCGCTCAGCAGCGTTCTCGAGCGGCGAGGCATGAAGGTGCTGACTGCCGGCACCGGGCGCGAGGCGATCGAGACGATCGAATCTACGCCGGACGTCGCCATCGTACTCATGGACATCATGATGCCCGAGATGGATGGTTATGAGACGATGCAGGTGATCCGGCAGAATCCGTCATTCCGAAGGCTGCCAATCGTCGCGCTCACGGCCAAAGCTATGAAAGGCGACCGTGAAAAGTGTCTGGAAGCGGGTGCTTCAGAATACCTTGCGAAGCCGGTAAATACCGAACAGCTGCTTTCGGCGCTTCGCATGTGGCTGCACAGGTAAAAGGACCTATGACTCCTCACATGCCCGTCAACATCCTGATGGTTGATGATCAGCCCGGAAAGCTGCTGAGCTACGAGGCCATCCTCGGTCCGCTGGGAGAGAACCTGCTCAAGGCAAATTCCGGCCGCGAAGCGCTGGAATATCTGCTCAAGACCAACATCGCGGTCGTGCTGATGGACGTCAGCATGCCCGATATCGACGGTTTTCAACTGGCCGACATGATCCGCGAGCATCCGCGGTTTCAAAAAACCGCGATCATCTTCATTTCCGCGGTGCACCTGACTGATGGCGATCGCATTAAAGGCTATGAGCGCGGCGCCGTGGACTACATATCGGTTCCGGTGATTCCCGAGTTGCTCCGCGCCAAGGTCAGCGTTTTTGCCGAGCTTTACCGCAAAACTCATCAACTCGAAAAACTGAACCGGGAACTCGAAGAACGAGTGGCTGAACGCACGGAAGAGCTGCGGGAGAGCGAAAACCAGTTTCGCTCGTTGGCCAACTGCATTCCTCAACTAGCCTGGATGGCACACGCTGACGGTTCAGTGTTCTGGTTTAACCAGCGAATCTATGATTACAGCGGCGCAACCTTCGACGATTTGCAGGGTTGGGGATGGAAGATGTTGCCGCACCCGGATTACGCCGAGGGCGTGGTCAGAAAATTCAAACGATCGATCGAAACGGGCGAGCCATGGGAGGACACGTTCCCGATCCGCGGCAAAGACGCGACCTACCGCTGGTTCCTTTCTCGCGCGCTTCCCATTCGCGATGTGACTGGAAAGGTCGTGCGCTGGTTCGGTACTAACACCGATATCACAGACCGCAAACTCGCGGAAGAGGCTTTGGTGAAATCGGAACGGCTGGCGGCCATGGGTCGACTTGCGGGGATCATCGCGCATGAGATTAACAACCCGCTGGAAGCAATTTCGAATGCTTTCTATTTGCTGCGCGACCATCCGTCGTTGGATGAAGAGGCCCGATACTATTCGAAGCTCGCAGAAGAGGAGCTAACGCGAGTGGCACACATTACCAAGCAGACCCTCAGCTTTTACCGCGAGTCTCAGCATGCCATTGCAGTGTCTCTCGCGGATGTGCTTGAAAACGTAATCGAGTTGCAATCGCGAAAGTTGCAGGTAAGCGGAATTACGATTGAAAAACGCATTCACACACGGGGCATGGTTCAAGGGTACCCCGTCGAATTAAAGCAAGTTTTTCTGAATCTGATTGCAAATGCCATACAGGCAATGCCGCAGGGAGGCCGCTTGCGGATTCGTCTGGCAAAATCCAATGACCGGCGCAATGGAAGAGAAGGCGTTCGCGTTTCCATCTACGACACAGGCACAGGAATCCTTCCAGAGCATGCGCGCAGAATTTTCGAACCATTTTTCAGCACAAAAGACACGAAGGGGACCGGCCTGGGTTTGTGGATCAGCAGAGGCATCGTCCAGAAATACGAGGGGACCATACGTTTTCGAAGCGTCCGGAACACCGTAACCCATGCTACCTGCTTCTCCGTGTTCATTCCGGCTTTGTCCACCACCGTCGCTCCCGAGTTGAGCGCAGCGCTGGTGGCATAATGAGATGGTCATTGCTCACTTATGACTAACGGCCGAACGGTGATTTTGTGCGTGGATGATGAAAGTAACCCGCTCGTGCTGAGAAAGCTCGTCCTTGAAAAGGCCGGCTACGAGGTAATTACCGCGCGATCGGGAAAAGAAGCTTTGCAGCTCACCGGTTCGCGAGCGTTTGACCTGGTCCTTTCCGATCACCTGATGCCTGGTATGAATGGAGCTGAACTCGCCCAAGAGCTCAAGGCACAGAACCCAGCCCTTCCCGTCATTCTGATCTCCGGTGTAAACGATATTCCTCCTGGCGCGAACGCGGCTGATGCTTTCATAAGCAAAGTCGAGGGGCCAGATGTGCTCGGCAAGCGTATCGCCGCCGTTCTCGAACGAAACAAGGGTCAAGGACAAGAGTCCTCATCAGCGAACTCCTGACCACGTATCTCGATTTCCCAAAGTTCTAACCAGGAGGTCGGCTTTATCTGAGATGATGCCGTCGATTCCCAACGTGCTCATCCTCAGCATCGTGTCGCGCCGGTTCACGGTCCAGACAATTAGCTTTTTGTCCGCGCGGTGTACGTCGGCAATCAACTTCGCACTGATAAGAGATTGTTTTACGATCACGTACTGAATCGGCAACTCCGGCCAGCGCTGTAATTCGCGTCGCGCCTCGCAAATCAGGCCCAAGGGAATGGACTTCTCCCGTGTGCTGAATTCGAAGAGAATCTCTGGAACGAAGGAGGAAACAACATATCGCTTTTTAGGTGGATGTTTTGCGAGCGCAGAGAGCAAACAAGCTTCGAGACCCGCAACCTTCAACTCAATATCGAGGAATGCGCGGCCGGCGTAACGAGCCAGAACATCGTCGAGCAGCGGAAGCGCTCTAATTTGTCCGATAGAAGCTTTCCCGATGATGGTCCCTGAAGCCTTCGGGTTATGGCAAATGACCGCAGCACCATCGGCGGTGAGCCGTACATCGAATTCAAAACCATCGCAGCCGTACTGAAGGGCCAGGTCGAATGCCGCAATCGTGTTTTCGCGGACGCCATACCGTAGTCCACGAACACCGCGATGGCCAAGAAGAAGTGGGCGCGTATTCATCGTTTGTTATTCTACGGAACCTCTGTGGCGTTCCTCTGTGTAACTCTGTGGTGGGTTTTTAAAGCAACCACAGAGGACACAGAGTTACACAGAGGAAAACCACAGAGAGACCAGTAGATTAGAATCCCAGTTGCAGGCGAGCGGCCTCGGACATGCGACTCATGTCCCAGGGAGGATCGAAGACGACTTCGACATGAACTTCTTTCACTGAAGGCAGGCGAGAGAGTCTGCTTTCGACATCTGCTTTGAGTATGTTTCCCATGCCGCAGCCGGGTGCGGTCATCGACATCTGAATATCAATCTTGCGCGAGTCTTGCTCGAGAGCGCTGATCTTGCAGGAGTAAATCAAGCCGAGATCAACGATATTCACAGGAATTTCTGGATCATAGACGGTTTTCAAAACGTCCCAAACCATTTGATCGGTGAACTGGCGGCTGTCCTGCGCTTCAGCGGTATCCGTGCTTGTTTGAAGTCCTATCGCATCGGCATCTTTGCCATCGATCCGGTACATTTGTCCGTAGTCGGTCCAAACTGTGTAACTGTCACCGCGCGACTGCATGATGCGGACCGGAGTTCCTTCGGGAAGAGTGCTGACGTATCCGCTCGGGATCTCGATCACCTCGACCGTGCGACTCAGACTGGTTTGACTGGTACTCATTGCTTATTCCGTGGAGATTGTGTCTTGCTTTCCTTCAAGGGCAGCCTGCAGCGTATGCCAGGCCAACGTCGCGCATTTCACGCGGACGGGAAATTCGCAAACGCCAGAAAACACCGCCAGCTTGCCAAGCGCCTCTTTGTTGCCGTTCGCTTCGCCGGTGGTGACCAGCTTGTGAAATGTCTCAAACAGCTTTTTCACGTCGGCCTTACTCTTCCCTTTTACCGCCTGCGTCATCATCGAAGCGGAGGCCTTCGAAATTGCGCAGCCTGAGCCTTGGAAACCGATGTCGCGAATCGAATCTCCTTCAACGTCCAAGTAAACGGTGAAGCGATCACCGCAGAGCGGATTGAACCCTTCCGCTCTCTGGTTGGTGGCCGCGGGTTGACGATAGTTGCGAGGGGCCTTGCTGTGTTCGAGAATCACTTCCTGATACAGATCGCGAAGTTCAGGCATTAACTGAAAACCTCCTGAACCCTTCGGATGGCGTTGGCGAGCGCATCGACTTCTTCCTTCGTGTTGTAGAAAGCGAACGAAGCGCGAGCGGTTGCCGGAATACCGAAGCGGTCCATGATCGGCTGAGCGCAGTGATGGCCGGTGCGAATCGCAATTCCCTCCTGGTCGAGGATCGTACCTACGTCATGCGGGTGAACGCCTTCGATGACGAACGACACCACTCCCGCTTTCTCCTTTGCCGTGCCGATCAGGCGAACTCCGGGGATTTCGGAGACCTTCTCTATCGCATAGCCGAGCAACTCATGCTCGTACTGCTCAATATGGTCCATCCCGATTGCGGTCAAATATTCAATGGCTGCGCCCAACCCGATGGCGCCGGCAACGTCGGGAGTGCCGGCTTCAAATTTGAAAGGCAGTTTGTTGTAAGTGGTCTTCTCGAAGGTGACCGAGCTAATCATGTCTCCGCCACCTTGATACGGCGGCATGGCTTCGAGCAATTCGGCTTTTCCGTAAAGCACGCCAATTCCCATCGGCCCCAACATCTTGTGGCTCGACAACGTGTAGAAGTCTGCGTCGAGATCTTGAACGTCGATTTTCATGTGCGGGACAGCTTGAGCGCCATCAATCAGCACAGGAATGTTTTTTGAATGAGCACAATTAATGATTTTCTTCACCGGATTAATTGTGCCGAGGGCGTTCGAAACATGTGCCAGCGCGAGCAGCTTCACGCGTGGCGTGAGCATTTTGTGAAGTTCGCCGACCAGAAGCTCACCGTCATCGTTGATTGGCGCGACTCGCAGCTTCGCACCTTTTTCGTTGCATAAAAGTTGCCAGGGAACGATGTTCGAGTGGTGCTCCATGGCGGTGATGACCACTTCGTCGCCGGCAGCAACGTTTGCGCGTCCATAAGTCTGCGCGACGAGGTTGATTGCTTCAGTTGTGCCGCGGACGAAAACTATTTCTTTCGTATCGCGAGCGTGGATGAAGTTCTTTACCGCTTCGCGTGCATGATCATGCTCGTTCGTCGCAAGTTCAGAAAGGAAATGCACGCCGCGATGGATGTTGGCGTTTTCCTGCTCGTAATATCTAACGATGCGTTCGATAACCGCGCGAGGTTTTTGTGACGTGGCGGCGTTATCGAGGTAAATCAGCCTTTTCCCGCGAACGTCTCGAGCCAGGATTGGAAAATCCCGGCGTATCTTTTCGAGGTCCAGGGCGGAAGTTGCCGGCTCAGTCTGGGGGAGTTTTGCTGCTGTGGTCATCCGACCTCCTGCCAATTCCGGCGCGTGTCTTCCGACTGAGAGCCAGCAAGAGACCTCTTTGCCTTCGCGATCTGTTGCAGGTGAGCATGAATTAGCCGCTCAACATGATCGCGAGCTGCGCTTGCGGCCATGCGGTCGAGGCATTCGTTTGCGAAAGCCAGGAGCAGTATTCGCCGTGCCGAGACTTCATCGACTCCGCGCGACCGCAGATAGAAAAGCGCATTCTCTTCGATCTGACCGATGGTCGCCCCATGAGTGCATTTCACGTCGTCGGCATAGATTTCAAGCTGCGGCTTGGTGTCGATCCGGGCGTCGTCAGAGAGCAGCAGGTTGCGGTTGGTCTGCTTGGCATCCGTCTTCTGCGCGTCTTTATGAACGATGATGCGCCCGTGAAACACTCCGTGAGCGTGATCGTCGAGAATTCCGTTGTAGAACTGGCGGCTCCCGCAGTGCGGGCTGGCATGCTCGACCAGCATGTAGTTGTCGAGATGCTGCCGACCGTTGCCGATGAAAAGTCCGTTGATCAAGCATTCCGAGCCTTCACCGGCGAGAACGGGATGTACATTGTTCCGCACCACGCCGCCACCGAGCAAGAGTGAGTGCGACGAAACGTTTGCGCTCCTTCCCTGCTGGATTCGCAGAGTAGATATATTGAAGGCTTTCGTGTGCTCGCGCTCGATCATGTAATGCGAGACAACCGCGTTTTCACCGACCACTAGTTCCGTGGCGGTGTTACAGAATGCGGTGCTCTCGCGGAGTGAAACGTAGTCTTCGACAATCGTGGCCTGCGCTTCGTTCTCGATCACGATGAGATTTCGTGGGTGCGTCATCAACGGCCGGTCACTTGCAGTCGAAATGAACAGAAAATAAATTGGTCCCTTGGCCACCGTTCCCTTGCGGACGTGCACATAGCCACCGTCGTCTGCAAACGCCGTGTTCAATGCGCAGAACGCATCGCGCTTGGTGTTCAAGTAGCGACCGAAATGGGCCTCAACATTGGCCGACTTATTTCGGATCTCTTCCGCCAGACCGTTGACCTTTACTCCAGTTGGCAAGCCGCCGAGCGAAGAAAGCTCGGACGCGAAGTAACCATTCACGAAAGCCAACTGAGCAGCAAAACCAGAAGCTTTGAACTGTTCGATCTCGCGGCTTGAAATCTTGGTTTGCTGTGGCAGCTTGAATTCGGTCCGGGCGATTTCCGAGACGTTGGTGAAGCGCCAGTCTTCATCGTGCGTGGTTGGAAATCCAACCTCACAGAAGCGCGCGAAGGCATCTTCGTGCAGATCTTTAAGCCACGCAGGCTGCCCCGCCAGGCGCTTCTGCAAAGCGGTGAAACTATCGAGATAAGTTCGTAACTGTTCGGTCGCGGTAATCAAGGTCTTCTTCCTATGCCAGTGCCTTTTCTCGTGTGTCGCCTTCAACTTCGGCATAGCCTTTTTCTTCAAGTTCAAGCGCCAGCTCGGGGCCGCCGGAGCGCACGATGCGGCCGTTGACAAGCACATGCACGAAATCAGGGACGATGTAGTTGAGCAGCCGCTGATAGTGCGTTACCACAATCATCGACCGATCGGGACTGCGCAGTGTATTTACGCCCTTGGCGACGATTCGCAACGCGTCGATATCAAGGCCGGAGTCAGTTTCGTCAAGAATCGCCAGCTTCGGTTCGAGCACGGCCATCTGCAAAATCTCATTGCGCTTCTTTTCGCCGCCGGAGAAACCCTCATTCACCGAGCGGTTCAGCAGCTTCTCATCCATTTCGAGAAGTTTCATCTTCTCGCGGAAGAGAGGCAGGAAGTCCATTGCGTCCATCTCCTCCTGGCCGTGATACTTACGAATGGCATTTAGAGCAGAGCGCAGAAAATACGCATTGCCAATTCCGGGAATCTCAACGGGATATTGAAAAGCCAGAAACACGCCTTCGCAGGCCGCGTCTTCGGCTTTCATTTCGAGCAGATCTTTGCCGTTGTAAATGATCTGGCCGTCGGTCACGGCGTAAGATTCACGCCGCGCCAGCACTTGAGCGAGCGTGCTCTTGCCCGAGCCATTGGGGCCCATGATCGAGTGCACTTCGCCGGGGTTGATCGTGAGATTAATCCCCTTCAGAATTTCGTGATTATCAACTTTGACGTGCAGATTTTTGATTTCCAATAAGCTCATTCGGTTTACCCTTGCGAGATCAAATCCCCACCCTGTCGCACAAACCGCGACAAGGATGGGGCACCCTCAATTTCATTTTTATCCGACGCTGCCTTCGAGGCTCACACTCAGCAGCTTCTGCGCTTCGACGGCGAATTCCATCGGCAGCTCACGGAACACGCGCTTGCAAAATCCGTTCACGATCATTGAAACGGCATCTTCGGCTTTCAATCCGCGCTGACGGAGATAAAACATCTGGTCTTCACCGATCTTCGAAGTCGACGCTTCGTGCTCCATGCGAGCGCTCGAATTTCGAACGTCGATGTACGGGAATGTGTGCGCTCCGCACTTGTCTCCGATCAGCAGAGAATCGCATTGTGTATAGTTACGCGACCCAGTGGCGCCTTTCATGATCTTCACCTGGCCGCGATAGGTGTTCTGGCCGTGACCCGCGGAGATTCCTTTCGAGACGATTGTGCTCTTGGTGTTCTTGCCGATGTGGATCATCTTCGTGCCGGTGTCGGCCTGCTGATAGTTGTTGGTCAGCGCAACGGAATAGAATTCGCCCACCGAATTGTCGCCCTGCAGAATGCAGCTGGGATATTTCCACGTAATTGCGGAGCCGGTCTCGACTTGCGTCCACGAAATCTTCGAGTTCACGCCGCGGCAGCTTCCGCGCTTCGTCACGAAATTGTAGATTCCACCTTTACCTTGCTTATCTCCCGGATACCAGTTCTGCACGGTCGAGTACTTGATCTGCGCATTGTCGAGTGCAATCAATTCAACGACAGCCGCGTGCAACTGATTCTCATCGCGAATCGGCGCGGTGCAGCCTTCGAGATAGCTGACGTACGCGCCTTCGTCGGCAATGATCAGCGTGCGCTCGAATTGTCCCGTCTCCGCCGCGTTGATGCGGAAGTAGGTCGAAAGCTCCAGCGGACAGCGCACGCCCTTAGGCACATAAACAAACGATCCGTCGCTAAATACCGCTGAATTCAAAGAAGCAAAAAAGTTGTCTGTGTACGGAACAACCGAGCCGAGATATTTCTGAACCAGCTCAGGATGATTCCTTACCGCCTCAGAAAACGAACAGAAAATAATGCCGAGTTCCGCCAGCTTCCCTTTGAACGTGGTTGCAACGGAAACGCTGTCGAATACCGCATCGACCGCCACTCCGGCGAGCATTTTCTGCTCCTGCAGCGGAATCCCTAACTTCTCGTACGTCCGCAGAATCTCCGGGTCGAGCTGGTCCAGGCTCTCGATCTTGGCCTTCTGCTTGGGTGCGGAATAGTAATAAATATCTTGATAGTTGATGGGCGGGTACTTAACATTCGCCCACTTCGGCTCCGCCTCAGCTTTTTCGAGCGAAGCCCAGTGACGGTACGCCTTCAGCCGCCACTCCAGCATGAACTCCGGCTCGTGCTTCTTAGCTGAGATCAGGCGAACAATGTCTTCATTCAAGCCCTTCGGAATCCGCTCGGATTCAATGTCCGTGACGAAGCCCCATTTGTATTCCTGTTGGGCCAGATCGCGGATTGTGTCAACGTTCGTGCTCATTGCATGCTCCCTGGGATTCGGCTGATACCGGGAACTAACCTTCCACGGGCGTCCCGGATCGCAATTAACTGGAGAGAAGGATGTATCAAATCGGCGAGGCTGAGTTTTTCGAGTGCGCCCCGCACTACCTGGCTTATCATTTGCTGGTTTCTTTTGATGGGACAAGATGGCTCCAAGTCGCACAATCCCGAAACGTCAGTTGTGCACTCAGTCAGGCCGATTGGCCCTTCCAAAGCAGCAATGATTTCTGCAACTGAAATTTCGCGGGCGTCCCGCGCCAGACTGTACCCACCTTTAATACCGCGATGTGAGATCAAAAAACCGCTCTGCAAAAGGACCTTTAATAGCTTGCTGACGGTTGGCAACGGAAGGCTCGACTGCACGGCCAGTCCCCGAGCGGTATGAAGGCCTTGCTCCTCGCCCTTAGCCACATAGCTCATCAGCACGAGGCCGTAATCCGTCAATTTGCCGAGTCTAATCATGGTTAGCCGAACTGGTGGCTGCCCAAGCCTATATAGGACTAATTCAGTACAGTTTTATTATAGGGATTCGACGCCTCGGGCGCAAGCCAGGTTCGGACGTTCGTCGTGCCGGCGAAGGAGCCAAGGACCCGTACGCGGCGGAATCAAGTCCATAAGTTGCAAAGTTCCGCACATGTCGCTTGGTTTCCGAGTTCCACCGGTCGCCAAGCATCCCGGGCTATTTCCCGAAAAGTCAATATTTTCCAATAAATAAGTCAAGTCAGCACCCGACGGCACACCGTGTGCATCACTGCTTTAGGGGAGCATGAAGCCGTTTTCCTTCAGGTCGAAGGTGCAGTCCAGATTGTCGGCGCGCCTCAATTCCCTGCTCCTACTGCTTTCCGTCGTTATTCTCACAACATTCAGCCAAGCAGCCAATTCAGCCGATGTTGCTCTGCCCCACATGGGCGCGGGCAAGCGTCCGGTCATCGTTATCGGCTTTCTTGGTGGTTTCGTTCGTCACGACGACGTTCGCCACTCCGAAGTACAACTAGCGAAAAAGCTGGGGGAGGAGTACGGCGATCGCGCTCGTGTTGGGATTTTTGAAAATCGGCATCGCGAAGATGCCCACGCGGCGGTCCTGAATTGGCTGGATGAGAACCGCAACGGACTCTCTGACCACGAGAAGGCTGGCGCACACATCGTGATTTACGGCCATAGTTGGGGCGCGGCGGCGGTGCTGGCTTTGGCGCGCGAGTTGGAAAAGGACCGAATTCCGGTTCTGCTGACCATTCAGGTGGATAGCATCGGCAAGCCTGGGCTAGACGATCGCCTCGTCCCCGCCAATGTGGCTCGCGCAGTCAATTTCTATCAGACCGGTGGTGCGCTGCATGGAAATCCGCAGATCGTGGCCGCTGATCCGGCGCGCACTCAAATCCTCGGCGACTTCCGTTTCGACTACAAAGCTGAGCCTGCGCCATGCTCGGCATATCCGTGGTTTGCCCGCCATTTTTTGAAAGGACACACATCAATTGAGTGTGACCCTAAAGTTTGGTCGCGCGTGGAGGCGCTCATCAGCGAATACTTCGTTCCAACGGAAACGCAAGCCGCGAATGGAAGGTAAACCGGACGGTCATGGTAGAGCGGAATAAGCGAATCACGGAACACGAGCAGCCGTCGCGCCGAGCACCGGACCACTGTCGCCTTGCTGAAGAAACGCAATAATCCTGTACGGCTGTCCTGATGAGTCAAGCCCCAGGCTCACATCTTTCGAAAACGACTCGCCTTTTTTGACTTTGCCCACGCTCGCAAGCCGCTTCACCACTGCGACGTGCTCAAGGTGCTTGCCACCGTTCTCTCCGTGTAAAACTTGGGATTGCGCATGATCTAGCGCCAGGGCGACGAACAGTTCGGCCTTTGCGGGAACATCACCGGTCGAGAGATGTGCCAGTACTTTTCCGTTCTCGGCATGCAGGGATGAAATTTCAATGCCTACCTTCGGGGACTCATATGCCTTCTTAAGCGCTTTCGCCAGTAGGTTCCGGTCGCTTCCGACGAATGCGTCGCCACCATCGACCACCATCTCCGGCGTGTAAGGACCGTCCTTCAGGTGAAGCCGTTCAACGTAGTCGGTCTGGCGGACCGTGAACGCATGGGAGGAGAATGGATCTCTCCAACCCTGGTCGTCCCAATAATCGACGTGTTCCTCGAGCACAATCAATTGTTCTCCCGAGACCGGCTGAGTGGAGTCCAAAGCTCGCAACAGCGCGTCCGCCGGAGGACAACTGGAACAGCCCTCGGAGGTGAAAAGCTCAATAAGAACTGGCTTTGGACTCTGAGCAAATGCATGCGCGAGCGGAATCAAAATCAAGGCAATTAAACCGATCACCATTCGACCTTGATGGTTGTTGGTTCGCGACGCTCGTGTAGTTTTGGAAAATCGCCGCATGCAGAATGCCCTACACTGTTAAGATGCACCGTCCAGAGCAACGAAATTCGGAGCACTTATTCGGAGTACTCATGTTCCAAAAGCAATCCCTGAGCTTTAGCAAGTATCTTCTTACTTTCATCATTCTAGCGCTCTCGCTGACGGCGCGCGCAACGGAGTCACGTACAACGCCACAGACCTGGACCTTTGCCGTCTCCGGAGACTCGCGCAATTGTGGCGACGTGGTAATGCCGGCGATTGCGGCTGACGCACAAAAGCACAATGTCGCGTTCTATTGGCATCTCGGAGATTTGCGCCTGATTTCTTCGCCCGACCAGGACTTCATTCAAGAACATGCGCGCGAGGGCAAGCCCATTGATCTCGCGATGTACGAAGACACTGCCTGGGACGACTTTATCGCCAATCAGATAAAGGCCTGGGGCGACACCCCCTTTTTTCTTGGGATTGGAAATCACGAGGTAACGCCTCCGAAAACGCGAGCCGCGTTCGTGACTCAATTCCGGCAGTATCTGGACATTCCTCCGCTACGACAGCAACGGCTCCAAGATGATCCGCAAGCGACGGAGCCACGCACTTACTACCATTGGCTGAGCGATGGCATCGATTTTATCTACCTGGATAACTCAGTGGGCAGCGAATTCGATGCTGCGCAAATGCGCTGGATCGAAGGCGTGCTTAAACAGGACGAGGGTGATGCTGCGATTCACACTCTTGTAGTGGGAATGCACGAGGCGCTCCCGGAGAGCATTTCCTCAAATCACAGCATGGACGAATCCCCAGCTGGAATTGAAACCGGGCGCAAGGTTTATCATCTGCTACTCAAAATGCAAAATGACGCACACAAGACCGTGTACGTGCTCGCCAGCCACTCTCATTACTATATGGATGGAATTTTCAACACGCCATATTGGAAGGCAAACGGCGGTGTTTTGCCAGGATGGATCGTCGGAACCGCGGGCGCTGAACGGTATCCGTTGCCCCCGAACGCCCGCGACGCTAAGGCAGCGAAGACAAACATTTACGGTTATTTGCTGGCTACGGTTAGCGCGTCGGGCGAGACTCTGGGAAAGATGAAAATAAAGTTCGAATTCAAAGAATTGGGCGAAGATAAAATTCCAGCGAACATAGTCGAGCGCTTCACAAAGCCCTTCGTTCACCAGTGCTTCATCGGAAACCGGAGGCTTGTTCCGATCCAGTAGATGACATCCATTCATTGAAAAATTAAAATGATTTGCGCAATGAGAATATCTTGCTGGAGCACGTTCGTCCTCTTACTGATCACGACTTTCCTGATTCCTGCGTGGGCTGGAAGGAAGCCGGAGATTCCACTGGCGTCGGTGAACTTTGTGGTCCTTCGCGATGAGAATGGCAAGCCCATTCGCAACGCAGCGGTGGTGATCCATCCCGTCAACGACAGTGGCAAGCAAGAAAGCGGCGGGATTGAACTGAAAACCGATACTGATGGCAAGGCGGAATACGACGGAATTCCGTATGGCAAGATGCGCATTCAGGTGCTAGCCCACGGCTTTCAGACTTATGGGGACGACTACGAGATCGCCAAACCGAGCATGGACATCACGATCAAGCTGAAGCGGCCGTCCCAACAGTATTCCATTTACGAACAGCACCCAAGCGACAACAAAGATCAGAAGCCGCAGTAAGTCGGACTGAATGCCTTACCTCCTCAAAAGCGAGCCCTCGGAATACTCCTTTGCCGATCTGCAGCGGGAAGGCACGACGATTTGGGACGGAGTAGCGAATCCTGTGGCGTTGAAAAACCTGCGCAGCATGAAACCGGGAGATCAGCTCATCATCTACGAAACCGGAGAGATGAAGAGTGCGGTCGGAACAGCAAGCGTGGTTTCAGTGGATGCTTCCGATCCGAAAGATCCTCGAATAAAGATCAAGGCTGGAAAGCCTCTGTCGAAAGCGACAACGCTTGCAGAGATCAAATCAAATAAGCTGTTCGCAGAGTCTCCCTTGGTTCGACAAGGAAGACTCAGTGTGGTTCCGCTCAGCGAGGCTCAATACCGGCATCTGACCAGGCAATAGCGGATCATCCCAAGATTCGCATCAGAGTCCCTGCTGCAAGATCAGGAACAAGGAAGCTTCCTTTTGAGCCAACGGAAGCTGTAACTGCTTCTGCCGCGAGGTATCCACTTCGCACCGCACCTTCCATGGTTGCCGGCCAGCCGGTTGCGGTCCAGTCGCCGGCTAAGAAAACGCGCGGCCAAACGGTCTGCTGCGATGGGCGATATTGGTCGATGCCGGGCTTTGGAGAAAATGTTGCGTTCAGTTCCTTGATTACAGTGGCTTTCACCAGCTTTGCTTCTTTGGCCGCCGGGAAGAATTCGCGCAGTTCTGCGAGAGCAAGGTCGATGATTTCCTGCCGGGATTTTTCGACCAGCGACTTGGATGAACTGATGACAAGCTCGAGGTAGCTGCTACTTGAATTGTTTTCACCATTTCTAGACCCAAGTAGCAACGATTTGTGAAACATCCACTGGATGGTCCGGTCGAGTAGAACCGCATGCGGCAGATCAGTAATCTGGCGATCGAACCAGAGATGCACACCAGTTATGGGTGAAGTCTCGAAGTGCGATATCTCTTCGCGCAAGTCGCGCGATTCAGGCACGTCCGGCAGCAGCTTGCTCAAGGAATCGAATGGGACGGAGAACACCGCGTAATCGAATTTCCTGTCGGCGTCCCGCAGCGTGAGCGTGACTCCATCTTCAGTGGGCACAAAGGATTGAACGCCATTACGCAGACAAACGATGCCGCCGTGTGCCTCAATGTACTCTCGCGCGGCGTTGTACAGCTCGGTCAATGGAACGATTGGAACTCCCATGGTGCGCGCTTCGCGCGACTTCATCGATTCGCGCACAACCTGAGCGGCATAGGGAACAGCAATGCGGTCAAGATCTTCACTTAGCGCGCTCACCAGGATTGGTTTCCAGAAGCGCTCAATAGCGTTGCGAGTCTGATGGTGACGTTCAAGCCAGTCTTGAAATGAGCTTCCATCGTCTATTTGCTTTTCGAGCATAATCGCCGAAAGAGCACGGCTGAGCGAAATCTTGTCGCGCACATTTAGAAACTTGAATCCGAGAAATGCCGGCGTAACGTGAAAAGGCGCCGGAAGTGGACTCGCCTTCAAAATTGACTGTCTTCCGCCCGGCTCAATGAATGTCATGCTATCGAACCAGCGAATTTTGCGTTCGATCCCGATTTTTTTGTAGAACGCAATCAGATTGGTACAGAGCGTGAAGAGCACGTGCTGGCAGTTGTCCACAACTTCGGCGGTGCCGGGGTGCTCATACGAAGAGGCCCGACCTCCGAGATAGGGACGACGCTCGAACAGGGTCACGCGGAATCCGCTCTCAGCGAGAGCACAAGCGGCGGCAAGTCCCGCGAGCCCACCTCCGACAATGGCGACTGTGGCGCCCGTGGGCGCACTCGTCGCTTGTGAGTTCTCGATTGGTTGTTCGGAAGCCATCAGAGGATTCGCTTCAGAAATCCTTTTCCGAAGATGGTCAGCTTCTCCCGCAATGTGAGGCTGATTTTACGCGAGAAAACATCGTAGTTGAGGCGCACAATTTTCTGAAGCAGGCCGCGATAGATGTTGATTAACACCCAAAGAGCAGGCTGACTGTCTTCGGAAATCAAGTGAAGAAGTTCGTCGCCGGCGTTGTAGTTTTCAAACGCGCGTTGCGCTTCGAGTTCCAGCAAAGGACGGAGCCGCGCCGGATCGGCGAGGTTCGCGAGTTCGCCAGGCGGGATTTCAAATCGCGAGAGGTCTTCCTGTGGCAGGTAAACACGCCCCAGAGCAGCGTCTTCTCTCACATCGCGAATGATGTTGGTGAGTTGAAACGCCAGCCCCAGACGTTCAGCAAGGCGCTCTGCTGCTGGATCTTTGTAGCCAAAGATATGAATGCATACCAGGCCGACGACTGAAGCCACGTTATAGCAGTAGCGTTCCAGGTCCTGAAAACTGCCATATTGAATTGGATGCCTCGGGGAGTTCGGGTCGTGATCGTCCTCAACGTCCATCGCTGTGCCGAATGCAAGCTGATCAAGAAGTCCGACCGGAACGCCGAATCTACGCTGGGCGTCAACTAAGGCGAGAAGAATCGGATCGTCGGTCGGAAGTCCGGCCACAGCTGCGTGAAACACATGCACCCAGGCGTCCAGCCTTTGGCGGCGGTCGCGGGACGAGAGTGATGGATCGTCAGCAATATCGTCGCAGCGCCGCATGAACGCGTAAACCGCACTCAGCGCCTGACGCTTGCGCTTGGGAAGAACAAGGAATCCGTAGTAAAAATTCTTCGCCTGCGTCCGCGTGATCCCGCGGCAAACAGCGTAGGCGACTGCTAGCTGCGATTCAGTGGGAGAATGTGGAGTCTGAGCTTGGGCCAAAGTGCTCATATCAACTTGTGCTCATATCACCTTGTGCAACGCCGCACGAAAAACTAGAGCCAACTTGCGCGCTTTCGAAATCACCGGTCGCTTGCCCAAAACTGCGTAGTCCTGACCTTCGATCGCGTTCAGAATTTCCTGTCCGCCGCGAGTAAACAATTCGATGTCAATTGCCAGTTCACGGCTGACTTTGCTCGCCAGTGGAAGCCCGCGTTCAAACCATTCTCTTGCACGCCGCACTTCGAACCGCATCATTTCGCGGAACTGCTGCGAGTTGTTCTTGCTTGGAATATCCGCTTCAACTACGCCAAATCTCCGCAGATCCTCAAGTGGCAGGTAAACGCGCTGTTTTTCGTAATCGACGCTCACATCCTGCCAAAAATTCGCAAGCTGTAATGCGGTACAGGTGAAGTCGGAAAGTTGCTGCCGCTCGGCATCGCGATATCCGCATAAATACAGAACAAGGTGACCGACGGGGTTTGCCGAATTATGGCAATAGCCGAGAAGATCATCGAACGTCTCGTATCGGGTGATGGTCTGGTCCTGACGAAAAGCCGTCAGCAGGTCAACAAACTCGTGCTTGGGTATATCGAATTGCCGTACAGTCCCTGCCAAGGCAACGAAGACTGGATGACGAGGATTGCCGTCGTAACAGGCGTTCAGCTCGGCTTCCCACTCATCAAGCAGCCGCAGTGAGGCCTGTTGATTGCCGGTTTCGTCGCCGAGGTCGTCGGAGATCCGGCAATAGGCGTACACATTAAAAAAATGCTGCCGCAGATGCTTTGGCAAGAACCAGGTAGCGACAGAAAAATTCTCGTAGTGCGTGCGCGCGAGATGCTGGCAATAGGAATGTGCGTCAGCAATAGATGGCGCCCGATCCGGAATCGCGTACTCAGCCGGAACATGCGACCAGATTGGGGGAGCGGCACTCATTCAAGCACTCAGCACTCAGCCATCAGCGCTCAGCAAAACAGTTCGCACCACCGAATGCTGAATGCTGACTGCTTTCCATCATTGTCCCGGAATAATGGCGGTCTTGATGTCGCCATTGCGGTTCATCATGTGCTGTAAGACCTGCTGCAGTCGCGAGAGTGGCGCCTCGCCAGTGATGTAGTCCGTGGGACGAATCTTTTTTTCTGAAATCAGAGCGAAGGCTTTGCGCACGGCGTCGGGTGTGTGGTGGAATGTCGCCTTCAGAGTGACTTCCGAATAGTGCAAGCGATTGGTGTCGAGTTCAACCTTGGCACCTTTCACGCAGCCGCCGAAAAAGTTGACGGTGCCGCCTTTGCGGACCATCTCCGTGGCCCAAACCCAGGCTTCCGGGCGGCCCACGGCTTCAATTACGACATCGGCCCCGCGACCGGCAGGCGAGAGCACGCGCACAGCTTCAACCGGATCCCTGACCCCGGCCAAGTGGACGACATCGTGCGCACCCATCTTGCGGGCCGCTTCGATTTGCGACTCCCGCTTGACTACCGCGATGACATTGCAGCCCATGGCCTGGGCGACGTGAACGAACATCAGGCCGATCGGGCCGGCCCCGATGACGGCAACTGTGTCTCCGATTTCAACCCCGGTTTCATGAAGTCCGCGCAGCACACAAGCCAGCGGCTCAACCATTGCGGCTTCTTCAAAACTCACGTGCGGCGGGATCGCCAGCATGTTCGATTCAACGATCCGGCGGGGAACTCGTATGTACTCGGCGTATGCGCCGTTGTTGAACAACAGATCTTCGCAGAGATTTTCCTGATGACGCGAGCAGTAAAAGCACGTCTGACATGGGGCGGAGTTCAAGGCAACCACGCGCATTCCTTTTTTGAATCCGCGGACCCCGGCGCCGACTTCCTCGATAACTCCGGCAGACTCGTGCCCGAACAAAGCCGGCGGCACGATCATTCGCGCGTGATAGCCGCGCTGGTAAACCTTCAAATCAGTTCCGCAGGTAAGGGCCACCTGCACTTTGACGAGAACTTCCCCATGCCCAAGTCGAGGAATGGGAACCTTTTCGATTTTCAGGTCCTCTTTTCCATAAAGGACCGCTGCCGTCATTTTTCCGTTCACTGCCGCTCTTGCACTCCAGGTTGAATCACAATCTTCATTGAATCGGGTTGTGGGTGGGCCGCCAAACTTAATGCCTCAACTGCCCGCGTCAGCGGAAAACGATGACTAATCAAGTTTTCGAATGCCAACTCGCCACCCATCACCAGCTCCACCACTTGCGCCTGCAAATCAACAGACGAACTGTACGAACCAATCAACGTTTTCTCGTCAACACAAACCGCTGCAGGATCAAACGTCGCTTCGCCGTGCTGCGTTTGGGCGAACAACAAAACCCGGCCACCGGGACGGACCGCGTCTATCGCGGTACGGATCAGGCTATTGCCACCCACAGCCAGAATAGCTGCGTCAGCACCGCGGCCTTCTGTCCGCGCACGCGTCTCGCTTATCACATCTACATGGGATGCGTTAATTGCGTTTTCGAGTCCGAACCTTCTTGATATTGTAAGCCTCTGCTCATACAAATCGGAAGTAATTACCCCAGCCCCTGTCCGTTTGGCCAATAGGCTCAATATGATGCCAATAGGTCCTTGACCAATTACGAGAACTCTCTCATTCGCCGTGAGCGCCAGCCGCTGAATTCCCTTTAGGCAAGTGTTTACAGGTTCAACGAACGACGCCTGCTCGAATGAGACTCGATCGGGAATGCGAACCGTTCCCTTCTTTACGATCCAGTCCATCACGCGGAGATACTCGGCAAATCCCCCGCCGGAGGGTTCGAAGCCCGCCGTACAGCCTACTTTCTTATACGTCTCGCATTGGGCAAAAGTTTTGTGTTGGCAGTAATAGCAATGACCGCATGGGATGTGATGAAACACCATGACCCGTTCGCCGAGAGCGAACTCCACGACCTCCGCGCCCACCGCGGCAACAGTGCCAGACGTCTCATGGCCGAAAATTCGTGGAGCAGAGTGGGAACCGGTCGCGATTTTTTTTAGATCCGTGCCGCAAATACCGCAGGTATGAACTTTGATCAGAATCTCACCGGGCCCAATTTCTGGGACGGGAACCGTCTCGAGACGCACATCACCTTGGGCCCTATACACCGCGGCGAGCATGGTCGCAGGAATTGTGTGAGGAACAGCGTTCGACGTCAGTTGCTGTGCGATTGCCATTCAGGATTCGGGGGCGACACCTCGCCTGCAACTATTGTATGTGTCAGCGCACTTTCTCGCAGCCAGGCGCATAGGTTTTCGGAGGCTCGTTGAGTGTTGCGCGCCAGGCAAAGAGTCTTCCACCAAAGTGCCGGACGGAGAATGACATAGAAGATGAATCGTGAGGTAGCAAACTTTCCGCCACGAACAAATCGACCCAGTTCCGGGATATCGAAATCTATCTCGTCGGAAATGGTTTTTATGGCCACGAAACGCAGCCCATGTTTCTGTGCGGCACGGGCCACTGCCGCTGCTTCCATATCGACTACGTGAGCTCCGTATGCTTTTGCGAGTTGGCGCTTGAGGCTGGCACTTGCGATTGATTCAGAACTTGCTAGAACGGTGCGAGCCAGAGGCGTACTGGCGAGGGCGGCGCGGGTAATCGCAGTCTCATGCCGACTGCCATCAGTGGTATCTACCACGACGGACGGAAAAACCGTGTCCGCGACGTGCAGTTCCGGCACTGTTGCTCCAGCCACTCCTGCGGAAATCAAAATCTCCGGAGAATATTTCGCGATGGCTGCTTCTGCGGCGGCGCGAGCGTATTCGGCGCCAATGCCGCCGCACATTGCGACAGCATAGTTGGTTTCATAAGCAGTAAATTCCCGGCCGTCGTATGTGAAGGTTGAGTTGCGCCAGCTCTTTATAAGTGGCCAGAGTTCGCGCTCGAGGGCGGCGATGATGGCAATGCGCTTACGCGTAGCCGTTCCCCCGGAACCACTCCGCGGCGCGCCGCAGTGCATTGTCAATGGGCATGCACTTCCATCCGAGTTCTCTCTCTGCTTTCGCAGAAGTTACGAACATCTTTTTTCGCCCCATGCGCACCGTATCAATCGTGGCGCGCGGTTCCTGGCCGCGAATTCTGCCGGTGAAAACTTCATCTACGACTCCGGTCGCGAGAGCAAGAACATACGGCACGCGAATCGATGGCGAGGGTAGTCCCGTGATTGCCGCCAGTTTGTCGAGAATTTGTTTTAATGTGAGGTTTTCGCCGCCAAGAATGTAGCGCTCGCCGCTCCTTCCCTTTTCGAGGGCGCTAATATGCCCGTGGGCACATTCTGTTGCGTCAACCAGGTTTAACCCGGTATCAACGTAGGCGGGAAACTTTCGTTTTAGAAAGTCAAGGACGATGCGCCCAGTGGGTGTCGGCTTAATGTCGCGCTCTCCTACGGGAGTTGTGGGATTCACGATCACGATATCTTGTCCCGCTCGCGCCGCTTGGATCGTCACCTGCTCGGCCATGAATTTCGAGCGCTTGTAAGGCCCAATCATGTTGTCGAGCGAAACGGGAGAATTCTCGTCGGCAGGCTGGCCGTTCGAAGTGAATCCCATCGTCGCCACACTGGAGGTGTAAACCACGCGCCGAACTTTGTTTTTGCGGGCGGCTTCGAGTATCGCACGCGTGCCTTCGACATTGGCACGATACATCTCCTCAGGATCGCGCACCCACAGGCGGTAATCGGCGGCAACGTGGAACACAACTTTACATCCGGCGATTCCTTTCTCCAGTGACGCGGGATCACGCAGGTCACCGATGGCGCGATCTGCCTTGAGGTCGTCGATGTTTTTCGTACGGCTGTTGGCACGCACCAGCAGGCGCAGATCGGCCCCTTGCTCAGCTAATGCGCGAGCAACGTGGCTGCCGAGAAAGCCGGTCGCGCCAGTAACGAAAGCCAGCATGCAATCAGAATATATGTTCCCTGGCGTTCACCGTAATAACTCTTGAACAATGGCTTCGACATGAATAAGTGTCGTATCCAGAAATTGGATCTTGGCATCTGAACCGCGCAAAAGCAGCGGGAGTTCGGTACCTGCCAACACGATCGCCTGCACTCCCTCTTCGAGTTTTAACCTGTCCGCGATACGGAGTATCTCTGTGCTGGTTTCGGGCAGGAATTTATTTTTTAGCAGCTCACCGATGTATTTTTCGTGTATGTATTGCCGCTCAGTTTCTGTCGGCACGACTAGATCAATTCCCACCGACTGAAACTCCCGCGGGTAGAAGTTCGCCCGCATGGTGAACCCAGTTCCGAACAGTCCGACTTTCTTCAGACCCAGTTGCCGCGTCTGCTCTGCCGTGGCATGAACGATACTCACTAACGGAATTTTTGAGCGGCGCTGCACTTCATCAAACACTAGATGCGGAGTGTTCGCGGCAATGCAGGCAAAGTCCGCACCCGCCCGTACGAGCTGCTCGACTCCCATCGACAGATAGTCGGCCAGCTCGTCGAGTTGACCGGCGTCAAGCATGGCGATTCCCTTGTCAACATCGAGGCTGTTGATGAGTACATGCGGATACTCTCGGTTATGTGTGATCTGGCGATATCGCGCGAGGATTGAGCGGTAGTAGTCGATTGTCGACTCGGGCCCAAGCCCACCGATTATGCCGAGTGTGCGCATGGTAGAAGGAGAGATGCGGGGCGAGAGCAGTCAGATTCTGTTTACGGTTAGGACTCGGTCGTGCTCACGCCCACTTCTCCCAAAGGCGGGGAGAAGAGGGGCAACCGGCTGGATGACAGGGGAAAAAGCCTGTAAGTTGCTGATAGACAATGCCGAGTTGAACACATAAGGGAACAATGGAAAACCTTTACACCACGATGGCAATCCTACTTCAGGTATGTCTATTTATTACTTGAACTGCGTGGTATAGACTTATGGCGAAGCCTCAAGAGATGCCGACTTCGACGCCAACACGGAAGCAATCAGCCGAAGATGAACTCCTGGAAAGTTTTGGGAAATTGATCGATTCTTCCGCGGAAAATGTGCCTCACAAGAGATTCATGAAAGCGGCGGAGAAGGCTAAATCAACCCTCGATCGCGCGATTGCCGCTCACTCACGGCCGCGTGATACTGCCTGATTCGTTCGGACAGCTCTTCCTTCGTGATCTCTGGCTTTAGTTCTTTCAGGACGTGAACGTATTCTGCTTCTGCCTCGTGACCGCCTGTCGCTACCAGCTCTCGTAGCTTTTCGAGTAGTTCCGATTTCAAGCGTGCCCTTTCTTCGCGCTCGCGGATGTCCTTTGCTTGGCGATAGCCGCGCCAGAATTTTTTCATGATTCACGTCCTATGAACATGAAAACTGCTCCGGCATCGAATCCTCGCCTACTTCCTCTTGTGGGTAAGCTGGTTAGAGCCGAGTTTTGCTTCGCCAGGAGGCTTCAATGCCCACTGCCCAAGCACTACCCCTTCTCCGCCATCACCTTTTTGTATGTCGTCAGCGCGATCAGCGGGAAGTATTGACGATACAGGTGGTACATCAGGTAGAAGACACGGGGGAAGCCGGTGCCGGTGTACCAAGCTTCGTCCCAGGAACCGTCTTTCTTTTGGGTCTTAAGTAGATAGGCAACACCTCGCGCGACGGATTCGCTACGGGTATCATTGGCCGCCAGCAGCCCCATGATCGCCCATGCCGTTTGCGACGGAGTGCTCGGGCCAACGCCTTTCGTTGTTGGATCGTCGTAGGAGCCGCAGGTTTCGCCCCAACCGCCGTCAGGATTCTGCACCATGCGAATCCATTCGGCCGCTTGCTGAACGTGGGGCTCATGATGGTCGATGCCCATCGCTTCCAGCCCGCGGAGAACAAGCGTCGTTCCGTAGACGTAGTTCACGCCCCAACGGCCAAACCATGAACCATCCGGCTCCTGCTCGTCTCGAATAAACTTCAACGCCTTCTTCACCGCACGATGATTACGGTCGTAGCCGTAGGTGGCGAGCATTTCAAGAATGCGTCCGGTGATGTCGACGGTCGCGGGATCGAGCATGGCATTGTGATCGGCGAACGGAATGTGCTCGAAGACCATGCGGTCGTTGTCTTTGTCGAACGACGCCCAGCCACCGTTCTTACACTGCATGGAAAGAATCCAGTCGATCGCGCGCTGCACCGACTCAGTCTGATAGCGCCCGTTGGGATGCTCAACTTTCGACAAGCCAAGCGCGACCATCGCCGAATCATCCACGTCCGGATAGAACTCGTTGTTGAACTCGAAGTACCAGCCGGCGGGCTTTCCCTTCTTGTTCTTGTGAATCCAATCGCCGGGATTGCGCACCTGCTTCTGCAGGGTCCAATCCGCCGCCTTAACCATGCGCGGGTCATCTTTCGGAACCCCTGCTTCACCCAGAGCAAACAGTGCGTAAGCCGTGTCCCAGACCGGAGACTTGCAGGGCTGCATTCGGAAGGTATCGCCTTCTTCGATTCCGAGCTTCTCGAATTCATCGAGCGCGCGAATCATCTGGGGATCGTCGAGCGAGTAGCCGAGGCAGCGCAGCGCGATGATGGCATTCAGCATTGCCGGGTAAATCGCGCCCAGCCCATCAGACATCTCAAAGCGCTCTAACATCCACTGCTCCGCCTTTTTCAGAGCAATCGAGCGCAGGGGCCGGATATGCACTGCTTCAAACCAATGCACCAGCCGGTCGAGCACTAAAAAGAAATTCCGCCAGGAGACGAGCTTCTTGCTCCACTCGAGGCGCATGCGCGATTTGTCGCGCCCCCCGACGAAGAGCTCATCGATGTGCATCTCTTCCGGAATTTTCTTGAACGGCTTTTTTGCATAAACAATCGAAAGTGGGACCAGAATAGCCCGCGACCACGAAGAGATTTCGTAGATGTTGAACCAGAACCAATTGGGAAAGAGAACGATCTCGGGCGGAATCGCCGGGACCGCGTCGTAGTCGTACTGACCGAGGAAGCACAAATAGATCTTCGTGAACGTGTTGACCTTGGTTACGCCGCCGAGTTCCAGAATTTTTTTGCGGGCGCGAACCAGCGCTGGGTGGTCAGGCTTGTATCCCGCGAGCTTCAGACCGAAATACGCCTTTACCGAAGCGCTGATGTTCGAGGGTCCGCCGTTGTAAATTGGCCATCCGCCATCTTCGTTCTGGAAGCGAAGAATTTGATTGACGCACTTCTGAAAGCGCGGCTGATCGCTGGTACCCAGCAGAACATGCATCAAGATGTAATCGGATTCGAGTGTGGAGTCGGCTTCGAGTTCGCCGCTCCAGTAGCCATCTTCGTGCTGCTGAGAAAGGAGCCAGTTACGCGCGCCCGTGATTGCGGCAGCTACCCGGCTTGCAAGGTCATCGATTTTTCCAAAGTGCAGTTGTGGGGCAGAAGATCCGGGAGAATAATCTTCCATACTTTAGCCGATACTCCTAATCGGCACTGACGCCCGCGGACGGCGCGGCAGCAATTGCTTCGACAATTTCCGGGGGCAAGCCAAAACGCACGTTTTCCGGCATCACTTCGACTTCGCGCAGATTATTGAAGCCCTTGGACCTTAAAAAGTCGACGACCTCTTCGACAAGACACTCCGGCGCGGAAGCACCCGCCGTGAGCGCGATCGTGTTCACTCCTTCCAGCCACTCCGGCTGGATGTCCTGACAGCTATCGATGAGATGGGACGAGCGCCCGAGATTGCGCGCCACTTCGACCAGGCGGTTCGAGTTCGAACTATTTTCGGACCCCACAACCAGCAGCAGGTCAGCATCAGAAGCAACGTGCTTCACTGCAACCTGACGGTTCTCGGTCGCGTAGCAAATGTCCTGCGCGTGCGGCCCTTTGATATTTGGGAATTTGCGGCGGAGGGCCTCGATAATATCTTTGGCCTCATCAAGGCTCAGCGTGGTTTGCGTCAGGTACGCAACCCGGTTCGGATCAGGAACCTTGAGCGATTCCACTTGCGCTGGCGAGCCCACAACCTGAGTTACTGCGGGCGCTTCGCCGAGGGTGCCGATGATCTCATCGTGATCGCGGTGTCCGATCAAAATGAGCGAATACCCTTCTCTGGCGAACTTCACGGCTTCGACGTGGACCTTCGTGACGAGGGGACAAGTCGCGTCAATCACGCGCAGCCGCCGCTCTTTGCTGGCATTGCGGACTTCCGGCGAAACCCCATGCGCGCTGTAGATTACGCGCTCACCCTCGGGGACTTCGTCCACAGAATCGACGAAGATCGCGCCTTTCCCTTGTAGTTCCTCAACCACAAAGCGGTTGTGAACGATCTCTTTCCGCACGTAAATTGGCGGACCGAAGGCCTCGAGCGCGATGCGGACGATATCGATAGCGCGCACCACCCCCGCACAGAATCCGCGAGGCTTCAGCAAAAGCAGGCTTTTCTGGCTTTCTGACACGTATTTTCCTTTGTCCTAAGGATACACTTTTGACAGTTACGGGTTGTAAAAAGGCTACCGGAAACTCCAGCTCAGGTCAATGTAAGTCTAAGAACTGGGAGGAATTAGAAGGCAGACGGCAAAAAACAGGAGTGAATGGACGTTCACCATATGCGAATGATTCCGTAGGAGTCTAGCCCCTGATCGCTGCTAACCATCGGAACACTTAGCTCCTGAGCTTGCGCCACGAGTAGGCGGTCGAACGGATCCTTATGGTGGATCGGCAGCAGCCCTGCCCGTATTGCATGTGAAATCGCAATAGGTAGCTCTTCGAATCCCTCCTCCTCAAGGTAGGTGGAAAAATCCATCACAAGTTGAAGGGCGTCCAATTTGCCGAGCGCCGCCTTTATGGAGAGTTCCCAAGCCGTCGCAGCAGAGATAAGAACCGTATTGCTCCCGTCGTGAATCATGGAACCCGCGCGCTTCGACAACTTTGCCGGTTCGCTATACCACCAGAATAGGACCTGACTGTCCAGCAAGATTTTCATTCAAAACCGAGGTCTTTCAATTCCCGGTCAGTTAAGGGCGCAAAAGCATCCGGAGCGGCGCTGATCTTTCCCGCCAATCGACCCGGCACACGCTTTTTGCGAGAGGCCCCGATAGCTATCAGTTTTGCAACCGGCTCGTCGCCACGAGCGATTACAACATCCTTACCAGCCGACGCTTCGGCCAGAAGCCGCGAAAGGTTCGTTTTGGCTTGATGTACTGTGTACTTCATTAGCTAAGCATATTAGCTAACCAGCGGCCTGTCAATGCTAAGCGAAGACTCGTTTGACAAACTCCCTGCTGCTCACTTCAAATCGTGTTTCACGTCAATAGTAGATTGTCCTGCTGGTTAGTTCCCGGAGGTCGAATGTCACGCGCGCTTAAGCTTGCCACCTTCATCTTGGTTCTCGGCACCGTTTGCTACGGTCAGGATTTGGCGTCGTTTGAGAAACGAGTAACGGTGAAGAAACTATCAAACGGACTTACCGCGGTCGTGTGCGTGCGGCCCGACAGCGCTCCAGTCTTCTCTTTTTTCACGAATGTTGATGTCGGCGCGGCCCAAGACCCCTTGGGGAAAACCGGGCTGGCCCACATGTTCGAGCACATGGCCTTTAAAGGAACGGAAACTATCGGGACCAAAGACTATCCCGACGAAAAGATTGCCCTGCAAAAAGTTGAGGATGCCTACGCCGCTTACATCCAAGAGCGCGACAAGCGGGTGGGACGAGATGAAGACAAGCTGAAGCAGCTTCAAGCCGCGTGGCAAGCCGCAATCAAAGACGCTCAACAGTACGTTATCCCCAATCAGTTTGGGGAAATTATCGAGCGCAACGGTGGTGAGGGCATGAATGCTTTCACCGCCGAGGACAACACGGGATATTTCTACTCATTTCCCGTCAACCGGCTCGAATTGTGGGCCTACCTGGAATCGCAGCGATATTCGCATCCCGTATTTCGCGAGTTCTACAAAGAACGCAATGTCGTCATTGAAGAGCGCCGCATGCGTACCGACAGCGCTCCCATCGGCCGATTGATTGAGCAATTCATCGAAGTTGCGTTTACCGCCAATCCGTATCATCGGCCGGGCATTGGCTATATTTCTGACTTGAACACATTTTCAGCGACTGATGCACAACATTTCTTCAACACTTACTACATCCCCTCAAACATGGTGGTGTCCGTGGTCGGTGAGGTTGACCCAGAGAAGACCATGGCGACGATCGAGAAATACTTTGGGGCGATTCCATCGCGGCAAAAGCCTGACGAGCGCACAACCACGGAGCCACCTCAGAACTCTGAGCGTCGCGTAGTTTTGCTTGAGAGTTCGCAGCCGATGTACCTCGAGGGCTACCACAGGCCTGACTATCGCGACAAAGATGATGCGGTTTATGACGCACTCGCCGATTTGTTATCAGAAGGGCGGACCTCCCGGCTCTACCGCGCCCTGGTCAGGGACAAGAAAATCGCCGCAGAAGCAGAGGGCGGAACTGGATTTCCCGGCGTGAAGTACCAACATGTTTTTTATTTCTTCGCGCTGCCGATGCCGGGACACAAACCCGAAGAAGTCGCAGACGCTATTCACGAAGAGATCGATCGGCTCAAAAAGGAAGATATAACGGACGAAGAATTGAAGATGGTGAAAACGCGGGCAAAGGCAAATTTGATCCGCAGTCTCGACAGCAACGAGGGACTGGCCCAGAACCTTGCCGTCTTCCAGACACTCTATGGAGACTGGCGAGAACTCTTCCGCTCTGTAGACAGAATTGATGCGGTAAGTAAGGCTGATATTCGCCGCGTCGCAAATGAAGTTTTTGTTCCCACGAATCGCACGGTTGCAATAATCGAAAATGTTCCTTCTGCAAGGGCTGCTGCCGCGAGCGGAGGTGCGCAATGAACTCACGCACGAAAGCAGCTCTCGCAGCGCCATTATTTTTCGCATTGCTTTCGACTTTGGCCGGGCAGGAACAGCCGTGGAAGCAGATCCCGATTCCGCAGCTGCCTGCGTTCCATCCGCAAGAGCCCAAAAGAATTCAGCTCCCCAATGGAATGGTGATCTTCCTCCAGGAAGACCACGAATTGCCAACTATCGATGGCACTGCGCGCATTCGTGGCGGTTCCCGCGCTGAACCGCCGAACAAAGTCGGGCTAATGGACCTGTACGGCGAAGTATGGCGCACGGGCGGCACGAAGAATGAAACCGGCGACCAGCTTGACGATTACCTCGAGATTCGCGCCGCCAAGGTTGAGACCGGCTCGACTGACGATTCGACAGTTATTTCTCTCTCCTGTTTAAAAGAAGACTTCAATGATGTTTTCAAAGTCTTTGCCGAGCTGCTGCGCGCTCCCGAGTTTCGCGACGACAAACTTGATCTCGCCAAGCGAGAAGCCTTCGACGGAATTTCGCGCCGCAATGACGAAGTCAGCGACGTCGCGCACCGCGAGGCGGTGAAGTTGGCATACGGAACAAACAATCCGTACGCGCGAGTTCCGGAATACTCAACCATCGCAGCGGTAACGCGTCAGGACCTGATCGATTGGCATCAGGCATATGTACACCCCAACAACATCATTCTCGGAATTGTCGGCGACTTCGATTCAGCGGAGATGGAATCGAAGCTGCGCGCAGCCTTCGCAAGTTGGGAAAAAGGTGCCGCGGCGAAGAAGCCCGAGATTCATTTCGATCCCGCGAAGCCTGGCTACTATCTGATCAAGAAACCGGATGTAGACCAAAGCAATATTCGTATGGTGGGACTGGGAACCACTCGCGACAATCCTGACTACTATGCGATCGACGTCTTTAACGAGGCGTTTGCGGGAGGGTTTTCCTCGCGCTTGATACAGAGCATTCGCACGGCGCAAGGGCTGGCTTATTCCGTTGGCGGAGGCATCGGCGCGCGCTTTGACCATCCAGGAGTATTGCAATTGGCAATGGGAACAAAGAGCAGCACCACCATCGAGTCGATTCAAGCCCTGTACGATCAAATCGACGAGCTGAGCACGAAACCAGTTACGGATGCTGAAATCGCTCGTGCGAAGGACGCGATACTGAATGCGTTCGTTTTCAATTTCGATACGCCCGACAAAGTGCTGCGCGAACGCATGGCGTATGAGTTTTACGGATATCCAGGGGATTTCCTCGAGCGTTACAGGGCAGGAATTGAAAAGGTGACAACCGCCGATGTTGCGCGAATCATAAAGAAGTATCTACACAAGGACCAATTGGCGGTGCTGGTGGTTGGGAATACCGCAGATTTCGATAAGCCGCTCTCATCACTCGGTGCCGTGAAAGAGATTGACATCAGCATTCCGCCTCCGCCCACCCAAATGGGCGACGCGGGCCCGCCAGCAGATACTCAGCATTGAGCTCGATCCCTTCGCGCTTAATGAGCTGGCATCAACACACGCTCGCTGCCGTGGGCGTCCAGCAGCGTGCGCACGGCCTCCGACTTCTTTGCTCCATTCTTCTTAAGCCACGCCTGGAGATCGCGGCGGCATGCGGCCGGCATGCTGCTGAAGAAGAGTCCGGCCCGGCCATTGTCGTCAGCCCAGATAAAGTCGCCAGTGGCATTTACGACGTGACCGCTTTGCGGCAGCAGGAAACGAAGTGGAACTCCGCGTAACGGGGTCAGAGCCTCTGCTGCCTGCAATGAAAGACCTTGCTCAGTGACGTCTACAACCAGTGCCGGAACTATTCCTGTTGGAAATTGCAAGTAGGCGAGAGTTTCGCTCTTTTGCCGATCAGCGGCACGACGGTCCTCGTTCATGAACCCGCGGCCGGCGCGTATCGAGTGCAACACCTGCGATAGATCAAGCGGCTTATATAACACGAAATTTGCACCCGCCTGAAAAACGTTACCGACAGGAGTTGACGCCCCAATCATTCCGAAGAGAATGGGCCGCCGCTTGGGCGGCAAACTCCGGCTCATCTTTGCGACCGAGATTGCATCGAGCATGTCGAAATCCACCACCAGCGCCGAATAGCGCTCCGCGGTAAGGATTTCGAGGGTCTCAAGGATGGATGCCGAGACGCGATACTCAATCCCAAGCTCGGCGAAAGCCGCGACCAAAACGTGTACTGCGCCACTGCTGCGGGACATGACCAGTGCATTCACTTGCATGGACGCAGCTTAGGACGCCGTGTTTCGAAAAAATAGATGCCGGGTGTAATCCGCGGAATGTTACCGGCGCGGCCTTGCCAATGTGTGCCAGTAAACGGCCATTCTGGCCGCCGGCTCACGCCGCCCGGGTTCTTTCAGCCGCCGCTTTCTTTTGCGCCGCAAAGAGCTCAATCATCGCCTTATTAAATGCCGGAATATCAGACGGTTGGCGGCTGCTCACCCAATTCTTATCGCGCACCACCTCTTCATCCTGCCACTTTCCGCCAGCGTTGCGAAGGTCATCCTGAATCGTGTGATAGCTGGTAAGGGCACGGCCGCGTACCAAGTCGGCAGAAACCAGTAACCATGGCGCGTGACAGATTACGGCAATTGGCTTGCCGTCTTCATCCATTTCGCGTACGAACTGCTGTGCACGCGGCTGCACACGGAGGGTGTCGGCATTCAATGCGCCTCCGGGGAGGAGCACGGCATCGAAGTCTTTTGCATTCGCCTGCTCGAGGGTTTGGTCCACTTCGTATTCTTCGGCCTTGTCGTGATGCTTCATCGAATAGATCTTGCCTGCTTTTGGCGCAAACAAGGTGGTAGTCGCGCCAGCTTGTTCCAAGGCCTCTCTGGGTTGTTTCAGTTCGGCTTCTTCTACTCCATCGGTCGCCAGCACGGCTACACGTAGTCCTGCGAGCTCTTGCGTCGCCATTGTTCCTCCTAGGATGTGAATTAGTTTGCCGCGAAAGCAGCTCTGGAGGGATCGGGGCTACACTGTATTCGGGTAAAGGGTTTGCCCGATCTATTGCTCTTCCTGCTCCTGTTGCTCTAACTTCGCCCGGTACTCATAACCGGCGAGCAGGTTTCTGGCGGCTTGGCTGTCATCCGCGTCTGGGGCCAAACGCAAGTATTCGCTAACGTGCTCGGCAGCGGCCTTGTATTGCTTTTTACTGCCCAGAATTAGTCCGTACAAATATTGCATTTGCACAAAATCATGACGCGAGTCGAGCCGCAGGCCGCGCGTGACGCTCGCTTCCGCCCGGTCCAGATTGCCCAGGTTGTAATAGGCGGCAGAGTTCAGAAACCAGTATTCGGCCGAGGAATCAGGCGATATCTGAAGCAGGTGCTCGGATTCATTCGCCAGATCTTGCCAATTCTGCTCTTGCGCTGCGACATGCGCCAGTTCGAGATATCCATCGACAAGTTTCGGTTCCTGGGTCACTGCCTGCTCGAAGCAGTGCCGCGCGTCACTCCAGCTACTCTCCCGGGCCTTGACACGCCCGAGTTCGAGCCATGCAATCGCATATCGGGGATACATGGCCACGGCCTTCTTGAAGTTTTCAGCGGCTGATTGCCACTTTCCCTTTCGGGCCTCCTCCTCACCTTTTTCGAAGGCCCTCTGGGCCTTTTCCGGGGCGGCAAGCGAGGTCACGCTGACCGTGAACCGCGGATCGTCGGGGGAACTTGGAGTACCTTGTTTGTCGCTACTGGAATTCGTCACCGGCAGAGCCGAGGCGCCTTTCGGCGCGGGCGAACCTGGACTGGGAAGTTGTCCAAACAGGAGGGTCGGGCAACCGACCAGCAGCGCGATAAATTGCCAGCGCTTCATTTACTGCACCTTTCCGAAACAACGGCTTCTTAGATGGCCCTTTCCTATACGAAACCGCAGGCGGAAGACTTTAATTCGGCAAAGAATATCAGTTACGTTATATCGGGCGACATTGTAGCGCTGTATTCACTTTAACGCCACTTTTTCCACTAAAGTAACTGTAAAATTCCACTTTGAACCAGAGAAGTTGACGTAGAATGAGGGCAATTTTCGCGTTGCCGGGTTGGGGCGGGCGACGTCTTTGGTGGCTGTTTGCCGGTTTTGAATAGAAATAAGTCCGTCTTAATACGCCTGCTAGGCGAGTGCCGGACCTGCTGGCCACATCTGTTGGCCATTTCTTTTCTTAGCTTTCTGTCTCTTCCGCTCACACTGCTGTATCCATTGCCCTTAAAGATCGTTGTCGACAATGTTCTCGGAACCCAACCTTTGCCGAGATGGCTGCTATTCGATTCGCTTTGGTTGAATGTGCACCGCACAGCTCTTGGTTTCGCCATCTTCGTGCTGCTGGGGATCGCCGTCCTGGTCAATCTTCAAGGCCTGGCATCCTGGTGGCTACAGACCTACACCGGCGAAAAGCTGGTCTGGGACTTCCGCGCTCGGCTGCTCAACCACGTGCAGCGCCTTCCGCTGGTCTTCCACGATCATTATGGCGCTACCGATTCGGTATACCGAATCCAGCACGACGCGCCCTCCATTCAATACGTCACCATTCAAGGACTGGTGCCGCTGCTGACTTCATTTTTCACCCTGGCGGGAATGATCATTGTGACCGCCAAAATGGACGCCGAACTAGCGCTTGTCGCGCTCCTGATCACACCACTGCTTTTTGTGCTGTCTGTCGGCTGCAGCCGCATCGTCAGGAAGCGTTCGCAAACAATTAAAGGACTCGACAGCTCGGCCATGTCAGTGATCCAGGAGGTGATTGGGTCGATCCGCGTGATTAAAGCATTCGGCCAGGAGGGCCGCGAGCACGCGCGATTCGTACGCCGATCGGGCGAAAGGATGTCGCACCAGGTGCAGCTCTCGCTGCAGCAGGCTTTGTTCAACGTGCTAATTGGGTTGACCATCGCCGGAGGTACGGCGGTGACCCTCTACATCGGCGTTCGGCACGTTCGCGCCGGGGGTCTTACAGTCGGCTCATTGCTGATGATCATGGCTTACGTGGCACAGGTCTATCAGCCATTGCAGACGCTCACCACCAAAGCGACCGAACTGCAGACGTGGTTTGTCAGCTTGGAGAGGACCTTCATGCTGCTTGATCAGGAGCCCGAAATCTCCGAGCAGAAAGGCGCATTGCTCCTCGAACGCGCAAAGGGCGAATTTGAATTTCGGAACGTGAGCTTCACATATGAAGAGTCGCAGCATGGCCTTCGCGACTTTTCGTTTCATATCCCCGCCGGCACGAGGGTGGGAATTGTGGGCGCCACCGGCGCAGGAAAGACGACCCTGCTGAACCTGCTCATGCGCTTTTATGATCCTTCCCGGGGCATGGTGCTTCTCGATGGAATCGACATTCGCAAGTATCGGATCGCCGATTTACGGCGGCAGTTCGGCGTTGTTCTGCAAGATCCGGTGCTGTTTGCGGCCAGCGTGGCGGAGAACATTGCTTACGGAAAGCCGGAGGCAAACGATGACGAGATCATTGAGGCTGCCAAGGCCGCAGCTTCACACGACTTCATTACTCAGCTGCCCGACGGCTATGAAGCGCAAGTAGGCGAGGGCGGGTCGCGCCTCTCTGGCGGGGAACGCCAGCGCATCTCACTTGCTCGCGCATTCCTGCGGAACAGTCCGGTTTTGATCCTGGATGAACCGACCAGCTCGGTTGACGTTCACACCGAGGCGGCGATTATGCAAGCCACGGAACGTCTTATGGCTGGAAGGACCACCTTCATGATTGCGCACCGCTTGAACACGCTAAAAAGCTGTGATCTCATCCTGGTTCTCGATCATGGGGAACTGATTGATGTGAAACAGTGCGAGCCAGAGGTTTGGTCCCAGGCGGCGGCGCAATAGGACCAGCAGCGCGCCGTTCGCACGTGCCTGATGTCTAGAGAAATTGCGCGATTCTCTTATTCGCTCTTCATCGCAGTGCGAATCAATTCCGCAAATCCTGCAATGATGCCGAGAATGAGTCCCACTAAGTAGAGCCAGGTGGTATGCAGCCATCGGTCGAGCGCCACACCAATGAGCCATCCAATAACCGTTGCAGCCGGAAAGACAATGGCCAGTTGGGCGTAGTTCGCCAGCTGCGCCCAGGCATTCCTCTTCTGAGGGTCGTCCTGATCTGAAGCCATAGCTAAAGAAGGGGCCGATTCCAGCCGAAGAACACTGTAACAGGATTTCAATTATGCGGACTCCCCTGCCTCGGTGGTGCCTGATTGCGGTGCTCTGCACCGCAGTGTTCGGGCAGGACACAAAAGGGGCCCGGACAGCCAATTCAGAGCCTCAGATCTCGACGGCGCGGGCGGAAAACACGCGCTCCATACGCTCACAAGTCATTCCGGAATATCCTGATATCGCCGCAAAAATGAAGCTTGTAGGTACGGTGCAGGTACAGGCAATAGTCAGTCCCGACGGCACCGTCAAAGAAGTACGCGTGATTGGCGGCCATCCGGTTCTGGTTGAGACGGTCGTAAGAGCGGTTTTGAAGTGGCGCTTTGAACCAGGGTCCAAAGAAACGAAAGAGTCGGTAAAGATCAGCTTCGGGCGGTAGATGAAGCGCTGCTCCGTGCTGCCTGGTGACCCTCAATCAGCTCGCGAATACGAACCGCATCTCCCTTGCGATGACCGTGACTGGTAATGGGGTCCGCTCCTCCGCTCGACTCAATCCGGATTTCCGACCAGATCATTCCGGTTGATATTTCAACTGACGCGACTTGTGGGATGGCAATGCTCTCTTCCGTGCTGCCGAAAAGACGGGGCTTGACGCGGCTGACGTGCAACGGAGTTACTACAATTCGGGTGGGAAAAACTAAGTTGCCACGCGTGAGACGACTGGCTTTGAAAACCGATCCCGCAGCGGATGAAGAGTTTTCCATGAATTCTCGCGCGCGTTCGTGACGGGCAGTCCATCGTACTTGAGCCCGAAACTTGCGACAATACTGACATTAGAATTTGTCGGGAAAAACAAAAACTCTCCGCGCCAGGTCTGATTTCAGCGTAGGCTCCTCGTAATAGCGATTCAGAATTCCCTGCTTCCAGCGCAGCAAATCAGGGTTCTCGCGCGCATAAGATTCCCAATCTGAATGTTCCCCGCGCGCCATACGCTCGCGAATCAGAAAGAAATATGCATAGGTAATGGTCTCGCTGTAGCGATCAGCTTTCCCCTGATTCGCGGCAAACTGCCTCAAGGCAAGCGAGAACCTATTCAACGCCTCCAGAGGAGCGAAATTGCTGAGATAGGCGAATGCAAGCCTGACGTGGTCGGCATGGTGAAACGCCGAGGCAGCGACTTCGCCGGCTTCGAAACGCGCGATGTACTGTTCGTTACTCACGTTCATGCTCGCCAATGTCACGCAGACCTCCAAAGAAGACTAATAGGGGGAACTTTGTCCTCTCGGCCCCAATAGCTGTCAGGTCGATGCCAGGACCCAAGCCGCAGCAAAATAAATTACCAGCGGACCGACGTTTGGCATTCCGTGCAGCAGGTGAGTGACAATCGCTACCGCGAAAATAAACATCAAGACCCGGCCCCCGATCGCCTCGGCGCCCGGGATGGCGAGCAAAATTGCACCTAGAACCTCGCCGCCCCCCAGGACCAATCGCAACCCGCTTGGCAGATGCGTACTCGCAAACGCCAGGTGGGAAGCCGCCGAAAACAGAAACAGCACGGCTTCGATCAGAACCACCACTCCTAACGACCATCGCAGGGCCAGCAACGCAAATTGCCGCTCTGGTTTTATAACCGTCATTTTTCCGCCCCTCGCCTGCGTGTCGCTCTTATTTCCTTTAATTTGTGACTGGCACTCGAATCCAGCTCCAGGCCATAGAATTTTTTCAGTTGCTGAATACGGTCGAGAGAAGCCGGCGAAAAGGGCGCCTTGCCGTCAAAGGCATGCAGCACAATCCCTTCGAGCAGATCACCAAGCGTGAGGTCGTGGTACTCGGCAAAGGCCTTCAGCACCTTGAGCAGCCTTTTCTCGATCCGGACCCCGGTCTGCACGCGCTCGACTAGATACTCCTGCGCCTCGCTCATTGGTACCAATGTACCACGGTACGTTGATGAATGACAAGCAGCCGGTGACTGACGGATTCAATCTCCTCTATAATCTCCTCTTACTTCCGCAAGAAGGCTCGCCTTTGGCACTCGACGAAAACATATACAAACTGCGTCTCGATAAGCTGCAACAGATCGAAGCGCTCGGCCAGCGTGCGTATCCAACGAAGTACGATTTCACGCATACTGTTCCGCAAATTCTGGCCGAGTATTCTGGAAAGGCTGCCGAGCAGCTTGAGACCGCGCGCGTCAATGTCCGCATTACCGGCCGCATCATGGCTGTACGCCTGATGGGCAAAGCCGGATTTGCCCATTTGCAACAAGCTGGGCAGCGGCTTCAGATTTACGTCAAGAAAGATGCTGTCGGCGAAAAGGGATTTGAGCTTTACAAGTTGCTCGATCTCGGCGATCACATCGGCGTGAGTGGCTACTTATTTCGCACCAGGACTGGCGAGCTGACCGTACATGTTGAAGACATCACCTTTCTTTCAAAAGACCTGCTTCCCTTGCCCGAAAAATGGCACGGACTCACGGACGTTGAACTACGCTACCGTCAACGTTACGTAGATCTGTTTATGAATCCTGAGGTGCGCGATGTTTTCCTGAAGCGCGCCAGACTGATTCAATCTTTCCGAACTTTTCTCGATGCGCACGGATTCGTGGAGGTCGAGACTCCAATGATGCAGCCGCTCGCCGGCGGCGCAGTGGCGAAGCCGTTCGTTACCCACCACAACACGCTAGACATCGACCTATATCTTCGCATCGCGCCTGAGCTTTACCTCAAGCGCCTTACCGTCGGCGGCTTCGATCGCGTGTACGAGATCAATCGCAACTTCCGCAATGAGGGAATCTCGACGCGACATAATCCCGAGTTCACCATGCTGGAGTTTTATCAGGCTTACACCGACTATCGCGGGGTAATGGACCTTACCCAGGCGCTCATAATTCAAGCTGCGAAGGACGTGACCGGCAGCACGAAAACAAAATGGGGAGACCAGGAAATCGACTGGTCGGAAACCAACTGGCGGCGTATGACTATGCGTGAGGCAATTATCCAACACTGGCCAGACAAATCTGTTCCGAAGCCTCAGTCCAATGACTTTGCCTCAACAGTGATCGTGAAATCCATGATCGGGCAGTTGCATCAGGCTGGCATCAAGCTCGCCTATGACCCCGCGGCTCCGTTAGGGGCGACAATCGCCACGATTTTCGAGGCAGTCGCCGAAGAACACCTGACCCAGCCCACGATCATCTACGAGTTCCCTACTGCCGTCTCACCTCTCTCGAAGCAAAAAGCTGATGAGCCTGACTGGACCGAGCGATGGGAAATCTACATCGGACAGATGGAAATCTCGAACGGCTTCAGCGAACTCAACGATCCTGAAGACCAACGCCGCCGCTTCGAGGGCCAACTCAAGGAACGCGAGCGTGGGGACGAAGAGGCCCACCAGATGGACGAGGACTACATCCGCGCGCTTTCGTATGGCATGCCGCCCGCCGGGGGCGTGGGCGTGGGAATCGACAGGATGGCAATGTTGCTGACGAATTCTCAATCGATCCGCGATGTAATTCTCTTCCCGCTACTAAGGCCAGAAAAGAAACAAACCTCAGAGGACGCTGAGGGCTGAAAGGAAATTCCACGTCGAATATCTCAGTGATCCGTGGCTCATGGTGCGTAATGCGTGATTCGTGGTTCGTGTCTCGTGGTTCGTGGTTCGTGTCTCGTGGTTCGTGGGTCGTGGGTCGTGGTTCGGGCTAATGCTTTCGGCCCGACTCCGGTTACGAATTACGGATCACGAGTCACGAATCACGAGCCCCGAATCACGAACCACTTGCTTGCGCTTCTTCCACCCGCTATATTCCTCAGAACCATGAGCGCAGACGAACTCCAGGAACTACAGGAACATGCCGAACACGGGGCGCATAATCCGTCCCTGGCTCCGGTGTCTTTGACGATGGCAGTACTTGCAGTACTGGTGGCGGTGGTTTCTCTGCTAGGCCACCGCGCGCACACTGAAGAGGTGGTTTTGCAGAACAAGGCGAGCGATCAGTGGGCCTATTACCAGGCTAAAAATATCCGCCGTCACGAAGATGAAGTGTTTGCAGATTTCGCGTCGGTGATCGCGACATCAGATTCGCACAAGGCGGCGCAGCTGCACGAGAAATATCAATCCGAAGCGGACAAATACCGTGACCAGCAAAAGGATATAGACACTGAGGCGCGAAAGTTGGAACAGGAAACCGGACACGAGCGCGACCGTGCTGATCGTTACGACCTAGCCGAAGTCTTTCTGGAAGTCGCACTCGTCATTACTTCCATCACACTCCTCTCAGGACGGCGTCTGTTTTGGCAGGCAGGCATCGTGCTCGGGGTAGTGGGTTTAGTGATGGCCAGCACCGCGCCATTCATACGGTGAGCGTGGCTGCCGCGCGGGCGAGGACGCCAAGTCGCCCTCAAATCCGACTCAAGATCCGAACTCAGCTCCTTTCTACTCTGGAAAAAACCTGATTGCTGCTTGCCAGCGGGACTATAATCATGTGTAACAACTCTGCCCGGAGCCGAAACCACCCAACGTCCCAGGTTGGAATCCGGTCAACGGCCCTAGACGGAGGCAAGAACAGCTCGCCTGTAACGAGGTGGTGTATGTCGACACTGTTCGAGCTTCTGATCGTATGGGGAGTGCTTACAGCAGCCCTGATCGCCCTCCTGATTTACCGCGGCACCCTCACAATGCAAGAGGATGACCAGCTCTTCCTTGGCGAATCGGAATCGCACATGGCCCGGGAACAAATTGAAATACAAAACCGGGTCACTAAGCTCGCCCCATTTGTGAAGGCTCTGGGCACAGCTTCTGCGGTGCTGATCCTGACCATCGCCGGGGTGGCTATTTATCAGGGCCTTATGCAGCAGCCGCAATAAGTCGCGACTGTTGCCTTTCCTGAACCGCCAAAGGTGGTTGTGTCTTTTCATCCTCTGCATTAGCATCGGACACAAAACGCAGGAGTTCTGCGTCTGAACCATTCGGCGTCTGAACCATTCTGCGTCGAACTATGCACGCACAGCGCATCGCAATTATCGGCGGCGGACCCGCTGGCGCATTTGCGGCAACAGAACTTGCCCGCTCGGGACGCGAAGTCCATCTCTTTGACGAAAAGATGGCTTGGGAAAAACCCTGCGGTGGCGGACTCACCGATAAAGCCCTCGCCCGCTGGCCGTTCCTGCGCGAGGTCGAGATTGAGCGGAACTTGATCACTGACTGCGAGCTGATTGCGCCCTCAGGTCGCAGTGCCAGGTTTCGTCTGGATCGCGAAATCTTAATCTTCTCGCGGCTGGCGCTCAACGGATTGCTTCTTGAGCGTGCCCGCCAAGCCGGCGTGCAAATGCGCAAGGAGCGCGTTCGTCACATCGAGCGCGGCCGAGGACAATGGAGCGTAGCCACATCAACTTCTTCGTGTACCGCCGACTTCATCGTCATCGCGGCGGGTGCGCGCAATTCTTTCCGCCACCAATTTTCCCAGGCGCTCGGCCCCGAGAACTTCATGGTCGCGCTCGGATACTACATTCCCGGCACTCACCACAGAGTTCAAATCAAATTTCCGAGTGAGCTTCACGGCTACATCTGGATCTTTCCACGTGCTGATCATTTTTCCGTAGGGATTTGCGGCCGGATGAACGGGAAAAATTCTGCCGAACTCCGCCGGCTGCTTGAACACTCGCTCGCGGACTTCGGTCTCACTTTAGATGGCGCAAGGTTTTACGCGCACATTATTCCTTCTCTTACCGTAGATGCTCTGCGCAACGCGCCATTCGCCGGGGATGGTTGGGCCATGGCCGGCGACGCGGCGGGATTTGTCGACGCCATCACTGGCGAAGGCCTTTATTACGCTCTGCGCTCGGCGGAGTTGCTGGCCGAAGCCCTGCTCGCCGATAAGCCGCAAAACTATCCTGCCCTCGTCAAGCATGACTTCCTTCCGGAACTGGTGCACGCGGCGCGAATCGCAGGCCGCTTTTATTCAGGTGACTGGATGGGCGGGCCAGTCGTCGAGCGGATGATTCAGCTCACGGAACACAGCCTAAAATTTCGCGATCTAATGCGCGATCTATTTGCTGGCTCGCAGGGATATTCTGACTTGCGTGACCGGCTCTACAGAAGCTTGCCGAGAATCATCGCCGAGGCGCTGGCGAGTACATTGTGGCGAGGAGGAGAACAACGGTTAAGCGGAGAATTTGACTCAGAACCGTTCGTGAGTGTGAACGAAACCACAAGGTGAGACATCGGGTTGCCTGATTGCGCATCGTGCGAGTCTAAGCGCAATCGCCTGATTGGGACGGCTAATGTTCTCGAAAGTTAGAGAACACTCTCTCGAATTGTGGTATCCATGTGTCCACAGAGATCTTGCTATGCGGAGAGTCATTCTCCAACTTCACCTGCTTGTCGCGTTGGTTGCGGGCATTTTCATTGTCATGCTGGGGTTGACGGGCAGCATAATGGCTTTCGAACCGGAGTTGGGCCTGCTTCAGCATTGGAAGATCGCTCACGTGACACCGCGCGGGACGCCTCTGTCGCTCGAACAGATTGGAGATGTGGCTCGCACCTCTCTTCCAAACCTGTTTATTGCCGGGTACGTTCTCTCTAATCGGCCTGATCTTTCCTATCAAATAATGACCGCCCGGCAACTCGTGTACATCGACCAGTACTCAGGACGGGTGCGGGGAACGGTTAAACCGGGAATGGACTTCCTTGGCTTCGTTCATCAACTGCATCTTCGGTTAGCGCTGTTGGATAAAGGCCGGGAATTCGGGCAGATGACGGTGAGGTGGTCAGCATTAGCGGCGTTGTTCTTGCTAGTTTCGGGCGCTTACTTATGGTGGCCAAGCAAGCGCTTTGGAATTTCCGGCGGAGCCAAGACAACGAAATTTTGGTTCGATCTACATAACAGCTTCGGGATCGCGTCTCTGGTTTTTGTTTTGCTATTGGTCGCAACTGGACTGGTCATCTCTTTTGAGGAACAAACAACGCCGTTCCTGTACCGAATTAGCCATTCACAACCGCTTCAATGGCCGCGATTGCAGGTGACCCCGCCTCCCGGAAGCAGCCCGATCACGCCCGATCAGGCCTTGGCAATCGCCCGCGCAACTGTGCCGGAAGCGACGCCCTTTTTGATCACGTTGCCGCATGGCATTCAGGTGTACCAAGTTTTCTTGCGCTGCCCGGAGGATAGGACCCCAGGTGGACGAACGCGAATCGTTGTTGATGCTTACAGGGGGAACATTTTGATGGCAGTCGACTCACGCCATGCTCCTGCTGGTTACCGACTTGTGAACTTGAATCGCGCATTGCACACCGGGGATATTTTGGGTCTGCCAAGCAAAATCGTGGTAGCGCTAGCCAGTCTAATAATGCCGTTCCAACTGCTGACGGGATTGGTGATGTGGGCGAAGCGACGGCGGACAGAGAGCAAGGCAAGCGCGGTTGCGAACGGCTAGGAGCGCGTTCATCGAGCACGTGGCGAAGAATCGTGAGACAGGCCCATTTGAGGTCGCAACCGGTAATCATGTGAGATGAACGGACTGGTCGTATGCGAGAATAGCTGCAGCGTTTTCGCGATGAAGAAAATCCGGTTTACGAAACTACTCTCCGCAGTAATCCTTGCTCTGAGCTTTGCCTTAACGGTTCCATCGCAGGCTCAAATCTATCGCGGCCCAAACAGTGCCAAGCAGGCGCAGAAAGCCGCACGCAGATCTCAGAAGCGGTTCGCTAAGCAACAACGCCGAGCGGCAAAGAGCGCCCGGAAAGCCCAACGCCGCGCCGCAAAACGTGCCCGGCGCGGCATCTAGTTCGAATTGATTCAGTGTCTCTGAGAGATTCCTAAACCACTCGCGAGTGTCTTGATCATGGTGCCGTTGGCGTCGTCGTCTTTAACCGCCCACACCATTGCTCCACCGAGCCCGCCGGGGACTCGGAGGTCAATGTAGACAGCCTTCGCCGTGGCGATCACCGGATCGTCATAACTCCAAAACGTGAGCGTGCTTGGGTCGTAGATCCACGTCGCAAATCGCTTTGCGTCGAAGTGATGCTCGACTCCAGCCAAGCTTGAAAGCGTCATGTAGGTCGCAACCCCGGGAGTTTGCAATGCGTCACCTGCAGGAGAAGGTGCCGGCCCGGTTGAACTCTGATACAAGCCGCCTTTCATACCAGGTACTCCTGTCCATCCATAACCGTATAGAGGAACTCCTAGCACCAACTGGCGGCCCGGAACTCCCGCCCTGAGATATGCGTCGACTACCGCCTCGTCGTAAAGACCTTCTCCGAAGTTCGGATCTTGTCGCGAGTCGAAGATAGAGGCTGCGTGATTGGTCACAGTCTCCCAGGTACCATTCAGGTCATAACCTTGCAGGTTGAAGAAGTCCAGTTGCCGTGCAATTTTCGCCAATTCCAGATTTGAATAATTTTGCGAACCCGCCGGCGCAAACATTGTGAGCAGATAGTGGCGGCGGTTGGCTTTTCCTAACACATCGAGTTGCCGCCGGAATTCCTCGACGAGCAGAGTGAAATTGTGCTTGTCGGCCGCGCCAGGAAATTCCCAATCGATATCGATTCCGTCAAAGATGCCGGCAGCAGAGATTCCCGGTGCAACATTTCCATTGATGAATAGATCGATGCACGATGCTGCCAACTGCGAACGCAGCGCTGGAGTGCTCGCCGCATAAGCGAAGCCCGCCGCATTCGCGCTCGAAGCACCTCCGAGCGAAATCATGATTTTCAGGTTGGGATGAAGTTGCTTCAGTTGCTGCAGCGCGGCGAAGTTGCCATATAAGGGCCCGGAGTACGCCTGTCCGTTTACGCTCGGCAGATAAGGAGTTTGATAGTCAGCCCAGGTATCAGCTAACTGGCATAGTGCGTTTGGCGGTCCACTCGTCGGCGCAACGTTTCCGAAGGCATATAACAAATGCGTGAGATGGTCGGCAACGGCGTTGTTTTGAAGATTGGCGACGTTGTAGTTCGCGCCATAGATGCTCCACTCTTCAAAATACCCAGCCAAGATTTTGCCTTGTCGGCCGTGATCGTCAACATGTGCGATAGAAGGAATGCTGCATGCAAGCAGAAAAATGAATATCATTCCGGCTGAGAGAGTCTGCCATGTGCGGGTGAAGAGCCTGGACTTCATAACAACCTCCGTCTGAAATGAAAAACGGCGGCAGTATAGACCTATATAGCAGGTTACGCAACTACTGTGAATTTGTGGAAATGTGGAGCGCTGAAAGATTAAGTTGCTATATAGCAGAGATGGTCAATCACGAAGTAGCAAAAGGGGCTTATAGTAGTTGAATATCGAACGAATGACGAAATTCTGGTGCCGGGAACAGGACTTGAACCTGCACGCCTTTTACGGCACTGGATCCTAAGTCCAGCGCGTCTGCCAATTCCGCCATCCCGGCCTTTGCTCATTTTAAATCACACGCGCAGTCGGGGGCCTTCTTGCAGCGCTCTGTTAGAATCCGCCACATGCCAGACAGAAAGTCGCGCGCAAAAAAGATCAAACTTCTTCTCTTCGACGTTGATGGGGTGCTCACTGACGGTAAGCTTTTCTTCTTCCCAGCTCCGGCTGGAGCGAAGCAAACAATTCACAAACAAGCTGCCAAGCACGGCGGCAGCGGCGGCTTCGGGCTTAGCAGCGAAAGCTTCGTTGAGGCAAAGGGATTTCACGCGCATGATGGCGCGGGAATTTCTTTGGCCAGACTGGGCGGCCTCAAGACTGGGTTGATCACGAAACGTATCTCTGAAACGGTCGCCCTGCGCGCGCGCGATCTCCGGCTCGACCATGTTCATCAGGGGATCAACGACAAGTTCGGCGTCTTCAAAGAAATTCTGCAACAGGAAAAGATCACCGCTGCCGAAGCTTGCTTCGTGGGTGACGATGTGATCGACCTGCCGGTCATGTGGAACTGTGGCTTCGCCGTAGCCGTAGCCAATGCCCGTGATGAGGTAAAACGCGACGCCCACTATGTAACCGAACACCGTGGAGGCGATGGCGCGTTACGCGACGCGATTGAGTTCATTCTGAAAGCGCAGGGCAAGTGGAAGGAAACTGTGAAGAAATATATCGGAGAAAGGAGCCCAGGAAGTCAGTAAAGCCTTTGTAAATTTACTGTCTAAACAGCGAACAGTAACCTTCTCTCCCCTTGCTCGTCTAACGCAGGAAGGCCTAAAATCGGCAGTTCTGCGTGAGGTCAAAAGTGCGCCTTTACATAATTGTGTTTCTTTCTCTCTCGCTCACTTCTGCTTTTTCTTTCGCCCAAACAACAAGCTCCAGCTCACAGCCCACGGCGCGGTTTAGCGCGGTCGATAAATCCGCCGATCCCTGCACCGACTTCTATCAATACTCCTGTGGGAATTGGATGAAGTCGGCACAGATTCCATCGGACCAAGCTTCCTGGGGCACCTTCACGGAACTCGCCGAGCGCAACCGCGAAGTGCTGCGCAAGATTTTGGAAAAGGCATCGGCCGACGACCCCCAGAGAAATGCAATCGATCAGAAAATTGGCGACTACTACGAATCCTGCATGGACGAGAAAGCCGTCAACGACGCTGGAATTTCTCCTCTCAAGCCGGACCTTGATCGGATTATGTCGGTGAAAAACAAGCAAGATCTCATCGACGCGATCGCGCACGTACAAATGATGGGGCCCAATCCCCTTTTCGCAGTCTACAGTCAACCCGATCTGCACAACGCCGACATGGTCATCGCCTATATTGACCAGGGCGGACTGAGCCTGCCGGACCGCGATTACTACATCAAAGACGACGCGCACATGGCCGGGATTCGCGACCGTTTGGTGGAGTACGCGACGCAACTATTCACGCTCTCAGGCCAAACTCCTGAACAGGCGGCCGAGTCCGCAAAGACCGTCCTACGCATCGAGACTGCTCTCGCTAAGGCGGCAATGGACCGAACGGCGCGCCGCAACCCGGCCACCCGCGATCACAAAATGACACTGGAGCAGGCCGCGCAGTTGGCTCCAAACTTCGATCTGGACCGCTTCTTCAGTGACGTGAACACACCCAGTTTTACGGAATTAAACGTCAGCAATCCGGATTTCTTCAAGCAAGTTAACGGGCTGATTGACTCAGAGCCGCTGGACGCGTGGAAAACATATGTCTCATGGCACCTAATGAGCGGTGCGGCCCCTTGGCTTTCGCAACCTTTCGTAGATGCGAACTTCAAGATGCAACAAGCGTTGAGTGGCCAAAAGGAAATCAAGGCCCGCTGGAAACGTTGCGTAGCTTCCGTCGACCAAGAACTCGGCGAAGCTCTCGGACAACGATATGTGCAGGAGACTTTCCCACCGGAAAGCAAGCAGCGCATGTTGAAGATGGTCCAGGCGCTCGAAAAATCGCTCTCGGAAGACATTCAGAACCTGCAGTGGATGTCGCCGGAGACTAAGAAGCAGGCACAAGTAAAACTCAGCGCTATAAGAAACAAAATTGGGTACCCCGACGTTTGGCGCGACTACAGCTCGGTCAAAATCGTGCGCGGCGACTTAATGGGCAATTTCTTTCGCGCGAACGAATTCGAAGCGCACCGCGACATCAACAAAATCGGAAAGCCGCTCGACCGCAAGGAGTGGGGAATGACTCCGCCAACGGTGAATGCCTACTATTCGCCGCCACGAAACGAGATCGTATTTCCAGCGGGAATTTTGCAGCCGCCGTTTTTCGACAAAGATGCAGATGACGCCACGAACTTCGGCAGCATTGGCGTAGTCATCGGGCACGAGCTGACGCACGGCTTCGACGACCAGGGGCGCAAGTACGATCCGCAAGGTAACTTGCGCGATTGGTGGACCTCCGACGATGCCCAAAAGTTCGAAGAGCGCGCCAGTTGCGTCGCAAATGAATACGGCAGCTTCACGGCGATTGACGATCTGAAATTAAATGGCCGGCTCACACTCGGCGAAAATACGGCCGATAACGGCGGGGCCCGGATTGGGCTCATGGCGCTGCATCACTTCATTGCAGCCGACAAGACAAGCCAGGCAGGAAAGGTCATCGACGGCTACACACCGGAGCAGCGTTTCTATCTGGGATATGCGCGAATCTGGTGTGAGCGTCGTACACCGGAACTCACTCGCTCGCTAGTCACAGTCGATCCGCACTCGCCAGGCAAGTGGCGTGTGGACGGCGTGGTCGAAAACATGCCCGAATTCGAGAAAGCGTGGAGCTGCAAAGAAGGCGAGCCGATGGTGAGCCAGAACGCGTGTCGAGTGTGGTGAAAAAAGTAAGTGACTAGAAATTAACAAATAATGGCCCGGTGAACCGGGCCATTATTTTTGTCAAGATTACAATCCCTGACCCATCATGTAGCTGTTCGCGCGCATGAACCAGCCTGCCTCCGCGTTGTAGAACGGCCACGGGAAGTTCGAGTTCACATACTTTTTCTGGATGGAACCGATGTAGGTGGAAAGTCTGGCTTTGTCCCCCATAGCTCCGGCCGCTGTTCCAACTAAGCACCAGGGAAAGGCGTCCTGCCCGTTGAAGGAGAGCGTCGCCCACCCCGGCCAGGCAGCGTTGAATGTCGCCCATGACTGTTGGGCACGCGAATCCGATGCACTGACGACGCCCATTAGCACTGGGAAGACTTGTGCGGTCGCGTCGGCATACCAGGTGTGCATGTTCGGTGTAGCCAGACGACCGATGCCATCTTTGTACACCGCCCATTTTCCACCCAGCCACATCTTCAGAATTCCGTTCTGCATTGAGTTGGCCGCTGCGGTGTAGTAATTGGCCCGTCCGGTGTCATGAAAGACGTTGGCATATATGGAAGCCAGATCGCGCAGGCCGCGGTACGCCTCGCAATTGTCCATGAGGTACTTGATCTGGTAATTGGGTTTTGCCCAGGTCAGGCCGTCGCTTTGCTGGGTTTGGATGAGCACTCCGCCAATGGCATCCAGTTGATATGCGAGCGTCAAAATGTATGAACGCGCACCCGTATCACCGCTTTGCCACGCATTCCACACCAGACTCAGAAATGTCGCCGCGTAAGAGTCGGTCGAGTCAGCGTCATGCGTCGCGGTCTCAGTTCCATTGCTGCTGACGTTGTAGTTGTAAGTTGTGCCGTAAAGTCCCCACCTGTCAGGCCAATTCAGATGATTGATGTACCACTTCATCCATGCCGTGACCTGTGGCATGCGCGCCGCATCTTTGGTCATCCCGATGGCCGCGATATTTGAGAAGTACGGATCGATCTGTTGCGGTGTGTACAGGAGTGCGCCGTCCGACTTCGAGAACTGTGACACGTACTTCGACGTAGCGCCGAAGATGTTCTGATACGTGGAGTTCGACGGCCCCGTGGGAGCCGAGGTCGAATTTGACGATGCCACTTTAATGCTTATCGATTTCACGTAAACAGCGCCGCTGCTGTCCCACGCCTGCATATTGATGTGGTGCGTGCCGGCGGAGACGCGTATTGAGACGTTTAGACTGGCGGCATCGACTGTATAAGCGTTGGTGCTGTCGACATAAATCCGCATAGCGTCAATTTTTCGTCCGCTGGGCGGAGTAGCTTTCCCTTGAAAATGCACCGGTGAGGTGACGGTCGCGCCTGAACCGGGCGAAATGATCGTCACACCGGCGCTGCTAGAAGTTGTTGTTGTCGCGACTGCTGCACTCCCCGTGCTTGCCGCAACAGCTGCGGTTGTCGACCCGCCTGCATTGGCGCAGGCAGCCGTGGTCATGATTGCAATTACCGCAACAAAGGCCGGTGCGCCTGAGTTGAGCTTCTTAATTCCGCTTATGATTTTCTGTTTGGGGGTGGTTGAAACAGTGCTGGTTGGAAACGAACGAACACCCGCAATCGGCAAAACAAGCCTCCAATAAATATTTCAGAATGGACCAGAAGGTACGGTAGGTGGTCTAGGGGAGACGACCTAAGCTTCTACTGGCGAATTGCAGGCAACGGTACAGGAAGTCTCCTGTGAACTGCAAAATCAAAGGTCTCTACGTAGAAAACCTGAGTAGAGTAGGTATTTCAGCTTAGGTCAGCGTTCCTGGAGAAGATCTTCCCGCCCGCTTGTCGGGCGTGTCCAGCTCATGCCCCAGGAGTACAGACCGATGAAGGCGATGATGTCGAGGAAAGGCCCGAACATGAAGTAGAGCACGGGCATGAACAGGATGGAGTGTCGCAGCAGATAAATATGGAGCAGGTACTGGTGTGGAACGAAGATCAGCAAATGCAGCATCGTGACAAGCGTGAGAAAAAGCTTTTGCAAGAAGCCGAAATCCAGAAGATAAAACGTAAGCGCGTAGAGCACGGGGACGAGTCCAATCAGGATGCAACTGAACACCAGCATGCTGACCGTATATCCGGGCAAGTCGTGGGGAAAGCGCGCTGACGCTGTGGCAAAGTACACCAAAGCTGTCGCCTGCAGTAGGCAAAGACTGCGCACCAAATAGGTCCACGGTAGTGCTTCCTTCGACAGAAAAAAACTGCCCACAAATAGTACAAGTGTCAGTACTGCCGTCGCCCACCAACTCGTTCCGCTCGCGGAGCCCGCTGCCAATCCAAAACATGGCAGTGCGAAATGAATGTGACTGCCCCATCCTTGCGGGACGAGAATGACCTCGCTCCGGAACTTCAACTGTAGTCCCCAAAACGCAAAGATCCTGCCCCACAACTTACCCACAGAAGGTAGTGCGAGGACCCATGAACCCGTTCCAAGCACGACCAAAATGAGCGCGTGCGCGACTCGGCGTGCATCGACTGGCAGATGAGCGAAAGCTCGGTGCACGGGGATCGATCCGCCGCGCCATCCGCGATGGCGTAGCGCATCCGGAGCAGTTCTAACGGAGGGAGCTGCGCGCCTTCCGAGTAACTGACCGAGCGACTGCAACCTAGAAGTCGAGGAAGACACCGACGCTGCCCCCTAAGCGGTGATACGCGGGCTCTTGATGTTGCTCGATATTGAAATTCAGTCCCCAGGTGGGGCCGACCCATTGCCGCCAGGTCGCGATGAGATCGTGAACGGGAAAATCGAAGAGCACGTTGTAGGCAGGAGCTATGGGAGTGGGCGCACCCACTACTTCGTAGCCTTCGCTGCCCCACTCATAGCGCAGTGAAATGAAATGCTCTTTGTTGTAGCCCTCGGTCGCCGCTATGTACTGGGTTCGCGCAAGAATGTTGCCTGGATTGGCGTGAGTCCAGGTGACTCCGCCTTGCAGAACGACCGGATATGCAAAGTAGTAAGCCGCGCCGATCTGCGCGCGATAGTCGTTGTCGACTGTTTTGCTTTGGTCGTAACCGAACCCCGCCGTTGCCACGAGCTGCCGGCGACTCAGTAACTTGCGATTGATGAGCGCATCCAGGCGATACCTCATCAAAAAGAAACCGCCGGCGCTTCCCCCCGCAGAAAACTGCGCGTACCAGGCTTCAGACAGTGTGCGCGTAAGCCCGACACCGCCGAACCAGCCGCTATCTCCGAAACGGGCTTGGCGGTCAATTTCGGCGTTTAGAGTATTTTTTCCGCCGGAGAGCGTGCCTCGCAGATAAAAATCATTCCAATCTGCGTTGCTTCCGGTTAGCGAGCTGTGACTGCCTCCAACTTCAATGTATCCCGGGCCGTTCAGACCCAAAGCAACACCCCCGAGCCCAGGCAAACTCGAACCGGGCGCCACGGTAGGGTTTGTGTTGTCCTGCGCACTCGCGGGGGCGAAAAGGAAAAGCAAAGCACACAGGACAAGCACTGCTTGATTCATCGCTTGGCCTCAATAGTTTCGCTTGTGGGATGCCGCAACTCACCTTTCTGCTCGAACTCGACCTTGAGTTGCCGCCCGCCCGTTGCAACGACGATGATCATGCCATCTTGCTCGCGGATATTTGCCGCTCCCTGCACGACTCGCGGCTTCTGATAGGTGCTTTCGGGAAATTCCCATGCCTGTCTCGCTAGCGACTCCGGATGAGAGGCGTGCAGGATAACTTTTCCTGCGGCTTTAGGTAGCAGAGACCATTGGACAGAGCTGCGTTGGTTTAGAAACTTTGCCAACTCGGTCATGGTGTACCAGCGGAAGCGCCCGGCCCTCTGGGCGGAGTCGGCGTTGTTCAGCCAATTTCTCAGCGTGGGGAAAAAGCGCTCCGCTCCAAACGGATGCGCGTACACCAGCCGGGCCGTGTGCTCGCGGCTTGCGAATTCCGTAACCGCCAGCAACCAATCTCGCACTGCGCCGGTCGGAACATCGTCAAATCCCATTTCTTCGAGACTCGCCTCTTTGCCCATGTGAAGGACCGGGAAGCCCCAAATGCCGGGTGAGTCCGGATGCCCATCGCGGTAGACCCGAGTCGGTCCAAGCCCGGCATCGCCGGTGAAGTAATACGCGATGAATCCATGCGCTTCGAGCCAGCGTGTTACCCACGTAGGGTGGTTTCCGACTGGCGCGGAGTACTCGACGATGCGAGTGCCGGCGACGTGCTCCACCGCGTCTTTATTCATCTCAAGATATTTTTGAAAGGACTGCTGGTTGTCGTCGCTGACGTGATAGCCGAAATAGTTGTGGATCCAGCCCCCGTGACTGCCGATGGTATCCCCGCGTGCAAGTAAGTAGTGAATCCATTTCTGCGCTTCCGGGTTATGCAATATGTCTAGTCCCTTGCGATCACCAAATTCGTTGACATCCGGTCCGGCAGTGAAGTGAACGGAAAACTTGCCGTGATCGAACACCCCTTCGTCAGCCAGGATTTTCAGCGGCCGCAATGACGAGGCTGCGTCGATGTGCCAGTTGAAAACCAATCCGCCTATGCCGTCCGGGACAGACGACATGCGGGGCAGGCCTATCATGTGCACTCCAAAGAAGCGCAAGAATGAATGAAGCAACAGACCATCAGTTCGCGACTCCAAATATCCAAGCGGCAGATTGACAAATAAGACTTGCCCGAGATCTTCCTGCCGATAGCCCGCCGCCAATCCGTGCTTTGACCTGAGCAGGACCGTGCCGTCGAACGTGCCTAAAGTCCGGAACATTGGATAGTCGATCGCGCCATACTGATACGCGGCGAACGCGAATCGCGCCTCTTGTTCGTCGTCGGTTTCTTTACGTTCTGAGACCGAGCGCCATCGGGATAATTTCCCTCGTTCATCGACTTGGGCAAAACTACCAGGTGGAATCCCGATCTGGCGCATGGTGGCGGAGGTCCCGGTAACTAACGCTGATGTCATGGTTGCGGTTGTGTAGAGGTCGTAGAGGCCGTAACGAATCCCGACAAGCGACGAAAGGCGCGCGTCTCCGGGAGGAAACCTGCCATTCAAATCCAATGTGCAGGCATCGTAAACAACCATTAGATTTCCGCCGGCGCGCACGTACTGATAAAGTTCGCCAATCAGCACATCATTGGCGCTTCGGTGGAGTTGATCGGGAAGAATCACGCCGACCGCGTGAACCTTCGCCAAAGGATTGAGAAACTCCGAATCATGGATTGGCTGTAGGTGAAGGCCTTCTTCGTTGGCAGCGTCCACCCACTCCTGCACGGCGGCAATTTTCGAATCGACATTGTCGGGGATAAGAAGCAAAAGGGTGTCTTCGCCAACCGATGGCATTACCGCCTCGAAACGGTGAACGTATGTCACCGTGAATATGAGCAATGTCGGCGTGAGCACAGCAAGATAGACGTATTTGGCGCGTTTTTTCATTGGGAGAGAACGGCTGAGCAGGCGTTCGGGTCCAGTAGTTGGGATGAAGAAAACTGAGCATGCAAGGACTGCCATGCTGCTTCTTCGAGCACGTTCCAGGAATTGCTGCCGCGTAATGGTTCCGCACGCGATACCCAACACGCCGCTGACGGTGTGTCACCGAGCTTGTCTGCGGCCAGCGCCACCAGGCCCCAGGGGTGAGTGTCATACCGGCGTTCCAGCCAACCGGTGCCGAATTTACGTTTCCATTGCTCCCAAGCCCGGCGCGCATCCTGGCCTCTGCCATTCAGGTCAGCAAGCCAGGGATAAACCTGCGCTACCGCGTCCGGATAGAAAGTGGGCGGAGTTTTCTGCATGGAAGGCCTGTACCGCTTCGCCCGACCGTCCCAGAAAACACGCTCAATGGCTGCCCTGAGTTGCTCGGCACGCGCTGCTGTCTCGGGCGCAGCCGGATCGTGAAGGCGCTTTTCCGCCTCGGCGACATCTTTAAGAGCTGAGTAGACTTCGACGTTGTCCATGAGTAGCGCAACATGGTTCCACTTGGAGACGTGATAAACGTCGAGCCGCCGATTGCGCAATTTTTCCAGTTGCTTACTGCAGAGTAGAGCGCTGCGCTGCCATGCAGCAGGCATGCCATCCGCTGGCGCCATTCGATAGATCAATTGCATCCACAACGCCAGCATGGAGTCATCTGCATCGGCAGGAGCGCAATCGCGCCATTCTCCATTTTTTTGACAAAATCGCCGGAAAAGACCGTCAGGCCGTTGCCGGGGCAAGCACCACTGAATCCATGCCATCGCGGCGGCGTGGATATCCAAGCCCTGATCCTGCGCGACCAGCAGGGCTTTGGTGGCGAAGTACGGCTCTACGTAGTTCCCGCCCGGATTCAGCACGAGCGCGCCATCAGGCCCTTGAAATGTGGCAGGAGAAAATTCAGCGGCGCAGATGGGCTGCAAGGAGCAGCAGAGCACTATTGCGACAAGTGTGCCGAGAAATGCAGGTCGATTTCGCATTAGCCCTCGACTCTCCCCAGCACCCGTGCCCAGACGGTTCCATGTAAATTGCACCCGTCCGTAATCGTGATGTGAGATGCGGAAACGGTTGTCAGGGCATCCGACTTCCCGACACAACTGCCCCGATTCATCGTGATGTGACCCTCTGCCATTAGAGGACCCCTAGCGAAGGAGCCAAGCCCCAGGCAGATATTGCCGCCACATACGATCGCTCCGAACAACGAGCCACTCTCTTCGACAATCGTGTCCTTATAACTCTTGGCATTGCCAAAAAGAGACGCGCCCCGACCGATGCGAACCTCTCCCGTCGCGATAATATTTGCGTGCATTGTCTCGCCCGCGGGCAGAACAAAGTCGCCATCTACACGCATACGAGGGCGAGAGGAAGAGAGAGAGTCGCCTTCGTCAGAATGTGTTTGACTTGCATTCTGCTGCTGGGGCGTCTGTGGAATTGCCGCCAGGTATGCGCAGGAATCCGCCGTGGCTTCTATGGCGACTATGATGCGAGTAGCGTGCATGCGCTGGAACCCGCATCCGCGATCTAAGACGATCGCAGTGCCAGACGAAAGGCGCCCATAGGCCGCGCTCCCAGCTTGCATGAAGATGTTTCCTTTTGCGTACAGCCATCGGAATACGCTGCTATTTGGCCCCAGAACGACGTCTTCAGCACTGAGGGCCGCCCGAACCGTGGCGGCTTCTCCAATTCGCAATCCACCATCCGCGCATATATCGGTTTCAATTACGCGTCCTGCTGGAACGTACGCAGGAAAAACGCACATCACCGCGGAAATTTCTCGCAGCACGGCGGCATCGAAATCGAAGTCAGGAAGTCCTACGAGCAACACATCTCCGCTCTTGTTCTGAATGCGGCGAATCTCTCGCGATGCCCGACACTGCTCCAATTGCGAACGAAGCGGTTCGAGATGTGAGGAAAACGAGTCTGCGAAGTTGGTGATCTTCCCGTCGTGACGGGAAGTCGGCAAAGGAGCAGCGTCATTGCGACGTCGCAATTCGAGCAAAGCTGGCGAAATTGGCACTATCAGCAACGCCGCGGTGACGGCAGTCAAACCAAACGGAGCCCAAGGGATCATTAAGGCGCGGCCTCCGCCACGTGCACCGCGGGTTCCTCGAGAACGGGAGCCACTCGCGAGCGTTCGGTCTTGTTCCAGACGAGTTCGGTTTGTCCGAACAGAATGTCTTCCGCCTGCTGCCATGCAGCCTGGGAAACACTCACCAGGCTGACAACGAACCCAAAGAGTGTCAGCGGCAACAGGCGAATCCGTTCGCGGGAGCCGTCCAGCCGCGCGGCGGCAGCGATCTCGAAAAATGCGGCAAAGTTTCCTAAGGTGGTGAATGCGCCAAGAGCCAGGACCGTGACGCCACCGCCAATCTCTACGCCGGTATAAAACAAGATCACGGCCAGCAACCAGCCGAGCAGCAGCACCGGGCCCATGAGGTAGACCCCGAGTAAAAGCACACCATCGACCCGCTCCGCCCAACTGAGGCCGCGAGACTTGGCGGTGTGCAGCAGGCAATGAATCATGGTCTGATTGTGGCCTTTTGCCCAGCGCATGATCTGCCGCACGCGCACCGGCCAGCGCTCTGGCACTTCTTCGTAGCACTCGGCGCGATTTTCGTAGATTGTTTTCCAGCCGGCGAGAAGCAGTCGATAAGTAAGATCTGTGTCCTCGGCGAGCGCGTTCTCGTTCCAGCCGCCGATCTCGTCGAGCGCGCTCTTGCGAATGCCGGCGACTGTCCCTCCATACTGCGGGACCATGTGGAGGTTCATGCGCGCCTGTTGGTCGACCTGGTATCCGCCGGAGCGCTCCAAATCCAAGAGCCGCGTCAACAGTTTTTTGCCCACATTCAGGGGGACGACGCGCCCCATAACGGCGCCGACCTCGGGATCAAAAAACGGCGCCACCAACTGGCGGATGAGCGCCTTCCCTGGCACGTAATCGGCGTCGAAGACGAGAACGACCTCGGTGTTTACCAAGGCCATGGCGTCTTTCAGGGCAGCGGCCTTGCCTGGTTTTCCGCCGGCACGGTGAAACGGCTTGATGGTCGGGAACTGCTCGACGTAGCTGTCGATGATCTCGCGTGTGCGGTCGGTCGAGCGGTCGTTAACTGGAATGATTTGGAGCCGTTCTGGCGGGTAGTCGACCTCAAGTAATGCTTTAAGAATGTCGCCTACCACGGCCTCTTCATTATGTGCTGCAACCAGTACCGTGACCGCCGGCCAGTCTGCCGTATCAATGTCGATATAGGGGTGCCGTTGCCGCCCGAAAAGGCGGTTAAGCGTGAAGTAATAATGGCGGGCTGTATAGATACAGATGAGTAGCAGAGTCGCCCGAAACAGGTTCAGTAACATATCCCGATACCGCGTTTTTGGTCACATATCCGGCAAGGTGGTTGAGTTAAGCGGCAATTGGTTCTTCTTCTCTTCCCTTTTCTTCTTTTGCTGGCGCCTGGAATGGGAACTGCTCCACATTCGTAGCACCTTGGAACTGCTCCGAAGCCTGCAATACAGGTGCTTCGCCAGCAAACCAGCGTGATAAAGCGGTAGCAATTCTGGCGGCGGCATGTCCGTCGCCATAAGGACAATCGCCTGACGTCATCCGCCGATAAGCAAACTCACTGCTAAGCAGGCGCGACGCCTCGGACACAATCGCTTCGCGCGATGTTCCGACCACCTTGGCCATACCTAACATTGCGGCCTCAGGCCGCTCCGTGACCTTGCGCAGAACCAGGACTGGCTTGTGGAAGATTGGCGCCTCCTCCTGCACTCCTCCGGAATCGGTGAGCACGAAATAGCACCGCCGCAACAAAGAGAGAAACTCGAAGTAATCCACTGGCGCAATCAGGTGTATTCGGTCACGCTTTCCCAACTTTGCCTGCACGGTATTGTGCACATTCGGATTCAAATGCACCGGATAAATCACGCGAATGCGGGGGAATTTCTCGGTAAGTTCGAGAATGGCGTCGCAGATGTTTTCCAGCTCCGCTCCCCAGGATTCCCGGCGATGCGAAGTCATTAGAACCAGCTGAGAGTCGTCCTCAGGAACGCCCGCCGGAAGCGGATAATTCAATGCCTGCAATTCCACCAGCTTCTGGACTGAGTCGACCACGGTGTTTCCAGTGACAACAACATCGGCCTCAGGAACTGCCTCGGCAAGCAAATTCTCGCGCGCCAATCCTGTGGGGGCGAAGTGCAGCTGCGTCATTCCCGCGGTGAGCCGGCGGTTCACCTCCTCTGGCCAGGGTTGCAGAATGTTGCGCGTCCGCAAGCCCGCCTCGACATGTGCCACCGGCACTCTCCTGTAGAACGCGGCCAGTGATGCGGCGAATGCAGTAGTTGTGTCGCCCTGTACCAGCACGCAGTCAAGCGGATTCGTTTCGAGCAACTCATCCATTGCCGCGAGAATTCGGCACGTCAAGCTGTTCAAGCTCTGGTTATGGCGCATGAGATCGAGTTCGATGTCCGCCGTGACATCAAAAACCTGAAGCACCTGATCGAGCATCTGGCGATGTTGCCCGGTGGAAATTACGACCGGCTCAAACTCTTTCGATCGCTTGCGAAGTTCAAAAACAACCGGGGCCATTTTGATTGCGTCAGGACGGGTCCCAAAAACTACGCCAACACGTTTCTTCATGAGTGTTCCCGCACCTTTGATCACAAGGTGGTATTCCGGGTTGGCTTCTACGTAATTCGCCGGATGAGCAACTAAGACGAAGACGATACAGCAGCAACCGCCGATTGATTTCTTTCATCAATACTGCCGTCGTGAATAGTTGCTCATTTTCCCGAGTTGCCGCTTTGGAAGCCCCTTTTCATGGAGAGCAGACACGCGAGTTTCTAAATTCGCGTGGGGGTTTTTGCGGCGTTGATTCGATCCACACCAACCGGTGCGTTGAAATACGCGGATTCGCCCACGTCGCGCGAGCAAGTTTTAACGCCCGGTTAAAAAATGTGATTTCAGGGGCAGCTTAGCGTATTGGAGATTCTCGGTTGTGGCCCTAAGCAGTCTCACCTACGAAATCCGCCGTCCACCTCGCTGGAATACGTTCTTTGTTGGCTTGCTCATAAATATTTCGGCAGCAGTTCTGGTGGCTGCCATCGCTCCGCGGCTCATCCAAACACAGTTCAAGAAACTTGAAGTCATACGGCAGCGTCTGACGTTCGTTGCACCAGGCCCGACGGTTAACCCTCCGCGGCCCGCACCGGCCGCACGGCAAATCGCTAAACTCGAAGCGCCCAGGATCGAACCTCCACCGGTTGTGCGTGCGATTCCGCCTGCGCCCAAAATCGAAACCCGGAGCGTCGAACGGCCGAAACCAGAACTTTCCAAGGTCGCGGAATCACAACCAGTGGCCCCGCCTAAACCGGTTCCGCAGGTGAAAACGAACGTTTTCGACTCCGCGCCGGCGATCGCCACGGTGCATCAGCCTTCTCGACAAGTGCAAACCGGAGGTTTTGGAGATCCTAACGGAGTCACCGCCCGCACTGAGCCCAACCGAAGTCCGGTCGTGGTGGCCAGTGTCGGGTCATTTGATATGCCTGCCGGGGCGGGGAACGGGAACGGAAGCGCTGGCGCTCGGGGCGTCAGCGGCACGGTTCGCAGTTCTGGTTTCGGCGATGCGGCCGTTTCGCAGAACCAACCAGCTGTTCGCCAGGTTGCAAGCGTCACATCCAGCGGCTTCGATGCTACTGCCCAGCACACCCGGACCGAACTAAAGCCGGTCGAGAAGAAACCTGACTTGCAACCGGTTGAGATCACCTTCAAGCCGCGGCCGGAATACACGCCGGAAGCACTGCAACGGCACGTGCAAGGTGAGGTGCTGCTCGACGTGGTGTTCACAGCTTCGGGCTCACTGCACATCAATCGCGTCGTGAAAGGCCTGGGATTTGGCCTCGACGACAAAGCTCTGGCCGCCGCGCAGCGCATACGGTTTCGTCCCGCGCGTCGCGATGGCCAACCGTACGACTGCGCCGCACTCGTTCATATCGTTTTCGAACTAGCTGAATGATCTTTGATAAAGGACTTTTAGAAATGAGCAGACACCGCACTATAAGCACCGCAACAACACTCCTGCTGCTTTGTGCCACAGCACTCGCCGCTTCGGATACGCCCCAATCCAGCCGTCACGCCACGACCGATCAGCAAGTCTCGCAGAAAGCGGACCAGATAGCCGATCACATTTTTTATCGTGAAGCCAAATTCGTAGAGGACCTGAAACCCTACACCCCCATGGTCGAAACTTACATTCAGAACTTCAAGAGTGACGAGCAACTGGGTCAGGTGCCGAACAGCGATAAATATTTCCTAGGCCGCATGGTTCTAAAAAATGGGATTCAAGATGTCTCCTTCCAAACGACGCGGTCTATGCCAAGTCTCATCCTTGAAAAGCTCGACGGTTTTTACAAGATGAGTTATGTGGCCTCTGGCTTCATGCAGATGGTCTACATTCCGGCGTTTGACCGAAGCAACTACGACCTGAAATATCTGCACCAGGAATTTATGGGCGAGGTTCGCACGCTCGTTTTTGACGTGTCGCCTAAACCCAAAGCCAAGGGGCCGCATTTTGTGGGACGAATTTGGGTCGAAGACCAGGACTACACGATCGTCCGCTTCAATGGGACTTACCTTCCGCAGAGCCGGCTGAATTACTACTTCCACTTCGATAGCTGGCGCATTAATCTGCGCCCGAGCGTTTGGCTTCCGGCGTTCATCTACACCGAAGAATCTGACGCGAAATATGCCTTGTTCCGCAAGTTGACCATGCGCAGCCAAACTCGGCTGTGGGGTTACAACCTGAAGTCACCGAGCGACTCCGACGAGTTCACGTCCGTGCATGTAGATACCGCATCCGACGTTTCCGACCAGACGGAGAACAGCAATTCCTTCAGCCCGGTCGAGAGTGAACACGCCTGGGAACGCGAAGCGGAAGACGATGTACTTGATCGCCTGCAGCGGGCGGGATTGCTGGCGCCCGAAGGCGAAGTATCCAAAGTGCTCGAAACGGTGATCAGCAATCTCGAGATCACGAACAAGCTTGACATTCGGCCCGGGGTGCGGGCACGCGTCCTGCTCACCACGCCACTCGAATCTTTCACCGTTGGACACACCATCGTGATCAGTCGCGGCCTTCTTGATGTGCTGCCGGATGAATCATCGTTGGCGATGGTGCTGGCGCACGAACTAGGGCATATCATCCTCGGCCACCGGCTCGATACTAAATATGCGTTTGGCGACCGCATGATCTTCGCCGATGAAGACACACTTCATCGGATCCAGCTAGCCTACCCGCCCTACGATGAGGAAGCCGCCGATAAAAAAGGGATAGAGCTACTACAGAACTCACCCTATAAAGACAAATTAGCGAACGCGGGCCTTTTCTTGCGGGCCCTCGAGTCACGCTCCAAAGACTTGCCCGCTTTGATCTCGCCGCAGATCGGCAGTCGGCTGGCAAAAGGCGACAACGTGGTGCGCATGAGCGAGCTTCTCCAATCTGCGCCGGCGTTGGCGGTCACGGACGTCAATCAAATTGCGGCGCTGCCGCTCGGGAGTCGCATCAAGTTGGATCCCTGGGACGACCATGTTGAGTTGAAGAAAAGCAAGGCAGCTCCATTGTTATCGGCCCGCGACAAGATGGAATTCGAGGTCACGCCGATGATCCCGTATCTGGCGCGATATCACGGGCCGCAAGTTGCGGACGCCGGCGGCGGCTCCGCGGCTGGGAAATGAAATCGCTTTTCGCCGTCAACTCTCGGTAATAACAAAGCACAAACCTGAAACCACAGGTTCTTGCGCAAAACGAGAGCAGGCGGGAGTAGTAGAAAATTTTTGGAGGTTGCAGGTGAAATCGCGTTCGACACTTCGTTGGTTGTCTTGCCTGGTGCTTGCTTTTGTCCTTCCTGTTCTATTCGCCTGTAATGGCCTTACTTCTTCTTCGAAAGTGTCTGACCCGGGCTCGGGGTCTAATCCGCCGCCGCCTCCACCACCGCCCTCCGGTCTGAGCCAGATTAAACACATCATTTTCCTGGCTGAAGAAAACCGCGGGTTCGAACATTATTTTGGAAAGCTCAATGATTACCGCAGTGCGCCCCCGTTTAACTTGCCGCGCGAAGTTAACGGATTGCCCGATGATTGCAGTTCGTCGAACTCCGATTGGACGGTTCCATGTTCCGCCATGAACATGTCTCCCGACTCCAGCGGAGAACCGACGACTCCCATCTACGCCTTCCATTTGAAAACGTCTTGCATTGATGGCCTAAGTCCGGATTGGATCGTTTCCCATTGGGACTTGAATCTTGAAGATCCAACCTCTACTACACCAGGGAATCTGGGCATACCCACAAATGCGCCGGATGGTTTCGTTATCAGCGCTGCCAGCGCCGCACTTGCGAATGGTGAAAGTGATGTACAGGGCATTCGCGCCATGGGTTTTTATACCGGCGACGATCTTCCTTACCACTATTGGCTGGCGACCGAATTCGCTACTTCAGACGCTTGGTTTGCTCCCGCACCTACGAGGACCATGCCCAATCGTTATTACATGATGGGCGCGACTTCAGGTGGGTATGCGTACCCGATAACGGGAAACGAACCGCTGATACAGGCGAAGACAATTTTTGATTCGCTTCAGGCGGCCGGTGTCTCATGGAAAATCTACACCCAAATAGCTAATGGCTTCACTTACGCCGACGTTTTTGCCGGATTTAAATCCCGCTATCAGAACACCGGCAACATCGTGGTCGATCCGACATTTTCACAATTCATTTCCGATGCGCAAAGCGGCAACTTGCCATCGGTGACGTTCCTGGAAAAGCCTGACTCGGACGAAAAGCCAGACGGGATAACCGCCAATGTTGAGTTTGGGGTGTCGGAGAGTCAAAAGCTGATCAATGCCGTGATGTACGGCCCCTCGTGGAAAGACACGGTTTTGATCTTCACATTCGACGAGGGCGGAGGATTTTACGATCATGTCGCGCCTCCGACGAATGTGCCGAGCCCAGACGGAATCCAACCAGTGGACATCTGCACCAGTGCAACGGATTCGCGCTGCGCAAACGCGTCTCTCACTCACAGTTTTCCGCCGTATGACGCTCCCGGGGATTTCACGCGATATGGTTTCCGCGTCCCACTTGTGGTGATCTCGCCATTCACCAAGTCGGGCTACGTTTCTCACGTAACCACTGACTACACTGCGTGGATGAAACTTGTCGAGAAACGCTTCGGCTTGTCGCCACTCAATGCGCGCGACGGATGGTCGCAGACGAGCGATATGACTGACTTTTTTAACTTTGATAATCCTCCGTGGACCACGCCGCCGGCGAACCCTCCAAAGGTGAAATCGCAGGCATGTTACGACACGCTGCCTTAACCACGCAGGCTTAGTGATCGAAGCGCTTCGACACTGGTTCTCCGCACATCGGCCGCCTTTTGCTTAGTGCATCGGAACGCCTTCGCGTTTATGCTAATTCCTCTTGAATTTGGAGACGGAGGAATATCGAGTGCGTCTGGTTGAAGCGCTGAGTACGACGGAAGCACTCACCGAAATCTTTTCGGATGACTCCGTCCTCGCCGCGATGTTGAAGTTTGAGCTCGCGCTCGCGCGAGCGGAGGCGCGGCTGAAGATTATTCCGCAAAAGGCAGCCAAAGCCATTGCCTCTGCCGCCGATCCGGCTTTGTTCGATATCTCTGCTCTTTCGCGGCAAGCATCGCGCTCCGGAACGCTGGTCGTTCCTTTTTCCAAAGCACTGACTGAACTTGTGTCGAAGAAAGACCCTGATGCCGCAGGTTATGTTCATTGGGGAACGACGAGCCAGGATGTGTCCGACACAGCTCTCGTGCTGTTGTTGAAGCGCGCAATGCAAGTCATTGTTCAGGACTTGAAGCAGGCGGAGTCCTCGCTGCGCGAGCTCTCAGAGCAGCACCGCAAGACCGTGATGATTGGACGTACCTTGATGCAGCCAGCTACGCCGATTACTTTTGGTCTGAAAGCGGCTGGATGGTTCGGAGCCGTGCACCGTAGCAGAATCCGCCTGCAGAGGGCCTGTGAAGAAGCCCTGGTTCTGCAGTTGGGTGGCGCGGCAGGAACTCTGGCAGCGCTTGGAAACGAGGGTCCGGCGGTGGCTCAGGCTTTCTCCGACGAACTGGATTTGCCATTACCTGACGCTCCCTGGCACACACATCGGGACTGCCTCGCGGCTCTGATTTGCGCATGTGGCGTTCTGGTTGGCTCGCTAGGAAAGATTGCGCGCGACATCAGCTTGATGTCACAAAACGAGGTTGCTGAAGTGGCGGAACCGAGCGGCGAAGGCCGCGGCGGCTCATCGACAATGCCCCACAAGAGAAATCCGGTTGGATCGGCAATAACATTGGCTGCTGCAACACGAGTGCCGGCTCTGGTCGCGTCTTATCTTTTTGGAACGCTGCAGGAGCACGAACGAGGCGTCGGCGGTTCACAAGCGGAGTGGCCGATCATCGTAGACGTCATTCAGTCGACTGGAACGGCAGCACACGCGCTTTCCGAAGTCGCCCAGGGATTAACGGTCAATCCGCTCCGAATGCGAAAGAATCTGGAATCGACCGATGGCATGATTTTTGCGGAGAAAGCCACAGTTCTTCTCGGTCGCAAGATCGGGCGCATGCGTGCCCACAAGCTTCTTGAAGACGCCACTCGCGATGTATTGACGAAGCAGAAGTCTTTGACCGATGCACTGCGCGAGATGCCGGAGGCGAAAAAATATCTCGATCCTGCGACACTGAAACATCTCGAGGTCCCCGAAGAGTACCTCGGCTCGGCAGAATGGTTCAGAAAGCGTTTGTTGGACTACTCAGAGAACAAATCAGTACATAAAAAGGACTGACATGCCTTTCGCGAAAGCTGGCCAGGCGCGCTTGTTTTACCGCCTTGAAGGGAACGACAATCTTCCTGTCCTGGTTTTCTCTCATTCGATTGGCGCCGACCATGGAATGTGGCAACCGCAAGTTGAAGACCTGCTGCCGCACTTTCGCATTCTGCGATATGACACGCTCGGGCACGGAGCTTCCGATGTGCCCGAATCCGAGTACTCGATTGCACAACTCGGGCAGCAGGTACTGGCCCTAGTCGATGCGCTGAAGCTGTCGCAGTTCGCCTTCTGTGGACTGTCGCTCGGAAGCGCAATTGGTCAGTGGCTTGCGATCAACGCTCCCGAGCGGATCACAAAACTTATTCTGGCTAGTACGACGGCGCGATTTGGGACAGCTCAGAGTTGGAAGGAGCGCATTGGCGCCGTGCGCAATGGCGGCATGCCGGCAATCATCGATTTGGTGATGCGGCGATTCTTTTCTCCGGAATTCATCTCTGACGCACATGCCGCTTCAGTTCGGTCGGTCGTTTTAGGAACCGATCCGGATGGTTACCTTGGCTGCTGCGCCGCACTGCGGGATTTCGACCTCACGCAGGAATTGAAAAAGATCAGGACGCCGACTCTTATTATCGACGGCGAGAAGGACATGGCCACTCCCTGGGCTGGTGGCGCCGAGATCGTTGCAAAAGCAATCGCCCACGCGAGCGTCGTGCATATTCCAGCGGCGCACATCTCGAATCTCGAGAAACCGCGCTCGTTCAGTGCAGCAGTTGCGACTTTCCTCCTGCCCGAAACCGGCACCGACACGTTAAACGCTGGATTCAAGATTCGCCGTCAGGTGCTCGGAAGCGCACATGTCGACGCGGCAGTTTCCGCGACCACAGAGTTCACCAGGGATTTTCAGGACTTGATCACTCGCTACGCCTGGGGCACGATCTGGACGCGGCCCGGACTGGACGTGCGTACTCGACGGTTACTCGTGCTCGTGATGATGGCGTCTTTAGGACGATGGGAAGAGTTCCGCATGCACATCGCAGCCGGATTAAGACACGGTCTTGAGCCGACAGACATCAAAGAGGTACTGCTGCAAGCAGCAATTTATGCGGGCGTACCTGTAGCGAATACCGGGTTTCATGTCGCGCAGGAAGAACTGGCGAAGTATAAATGAGGAACGGCTTCCGCATTAAGGAAGAATGCGTCTTGAGATGCGGATGAACATTCTCATCGAATAAAGCTTCGCTTTACTTCCTCAGGTACCGGCACTGCTTCGAGCTTTGCGGCCCGATCTTTACGCGTCACCCACACCCGCGTTTCGAAACACTCAACTGCCAGCGCATTCCCTTTCATGAGCCGATGCTGCACAACGAAGCTGCTATTTCCCCATTTCACTATCGATGATTCCACGACAACGTCATCCCCGAAAGCTGACGAGGCAACGAAACTCGTCTTTACGTCGACCACAGGAATGCCGGCAATCCCGTATTTGCTGAGCATCTCCTTCTTCACGAAACCAGCGTGCTCAAACAAGGCCGCAGTGCAGGCATCGAAGTATTCAAAGTAACGCGGGAAATAGACGATTCCCGCCGGGTCGCAATCGCCCCATTCAATTCGGATGGTTCGCCGATTAATTAGCATCTATGCGTGCGGCGTGCGACGATCCTTGATTTCCTGCAGATGCTGACGCAGCCGGTCGATGACGTGTTGCCTGCTTGAATCCTTCAACTCGTCATGCAGTTCTTCCAGTGCGAAATGCACCACGTCATGGTGGTGAAGCTCCTCGGGCGCCACATCGTTGCTGAGCTCCAACCAAATCGAGTGGAGCAGGTCCACTTCCTTAGGAGTGAGGTGCGGTGCGTGTGGGCCCAGGTAGAAAATGTGCTCCTGCGCGTTGGGAAAATAAATAATGAGCGTCAACTGAGGTTTGGGATCGGGCAGGCGCTCCCATGCCAGTCCTGCGACTCGCGCCTCCTCGGTCACCGGTCGATTCGGCGACGCACCCAAAACAACTACGGACGATTGCAAACTTTGCGCTGCACGTAAAATCGCCTCCCACTTTTCAGTGGCCGCCGCGACCGCAAGGTGAATGCTTTTGCCTTTTTGCTCAGCAAGGGCAAGCGCTCGCGTGAACAGAATCTGCTCTTCTGAGCTGAAGAGCTGTTCGGCCTCGAGTTCGTACTCGCCGGCGCTCCCACCGCGGCCAAGAAAACGCAGATGGAGCGCAACAACATCTTGTTTGCGAGGATCGATCTCATCAAGTGTCGCGCTCAGGTTATAAAGCGTGTTGTAGTTGCGAACCATGACAAGAACACTCCCAGGCCGCACGCCAAGCGACTTTGGGTCCAGGTCCTCGCTGGGCTCTACGTTGAATTGGTCCAGATCGGCGTGCTGATCCGCATGCTTCCGCGTAATGTATTCCGACACCTCAAACACGCCAAAGAAAACAATCGTGAACGCCACCCCGGAGACGGTGGCGACCTCTTTGGTGAAGAGATTGATCGCACAGAGCGCAATCAGGGTAAGCGTAATCAGAGCCAGGCCGAGAGGAATCTCAATTCCGGCGATGTGAAAGTTCAACGGCACTCGATATTCACGCTTGCCCGGCTCGGTGTAGCGCAGCACCAGCACCGCGAGTCCTTTCATCGAGAAGCTCCACATCACGCCGAATGCATAAGCTTCGCCGAGGACGAATACGTCGCCGCGGCTGAGGACAATGGTGAGGAGCTGGAGGGTTACGACTAGATTCAAGATGCGATACGAAGTGCCAAATCGCGGATGGGGCCTGCGGAACCATTGTGGAAGAATGCCGTCTTCAGAAACACGATTCAGAACTCCGTTCGACCCGACGATCGCGGTATTCACGGCACCGGCCAGCATGATTACGCCTACGAATACGACGAAGGCATGAAAAACCAGCCTCAGCGAAAGCGGCCCGGCCAGGTTCATCGCCAGCCCGCCGATCAGGTTCTCCTGGAAGCTGGCGCGCACAGAGTCGGGAATAATCATCACCGACAAGAAAGTGACACCGGCGGTGAAAATGAGGCTGTACCAGAAAATGACCCAGGCTGCCTTTTTCAAGTTTGGCAATTTCGGGTGCTCGATTTCGCGATAGACCTGGGCCATAGTTTCCTCGCCGCTCATGGCGAGGACCGAATGCCCTAACCCAATCAGCACTCCGATGAAGCCGATATAAGGAAGCGCGGTGTGTCGCAACCATCCCAATGCGCCGCCATGCTCACCATGGTAGTAAGTGATGTTTTGAATGCGTGGCAATGGAGGCAGGTGCGAGCCGCGGATGAAGAGCGTGTAACCGCACCAGACGATGATGATGACGACGAGCAGCGAAACCACGTACATGATGTGGAGAGCTTTTTCGCTCGACTCAGGAATGCCCTTGATGTTCTCCCACCAGAAATACACGGTGCAGACGATGGCAAAGGCGGCGGCCGTCGAGTTTTCCGGGAAAACGAAGTGCAAATGGGCATAATGCGCAAGATCGTTGAGAAGACCCACAAGGTACTGGCCGGCGGAAACTCCGCTGATTGGCCCGGTCAAGATGTAGTCGAACATCAGCGCGGAGACGGAGAACTTAGCGAGGGTGCTGCCCATCGCCTCCTTGACCACGCGATAGACGCCGCCACGAACGAACATGCCGCAGCTTTCGACGTAAATCGACGCAACCGCCCCCGCCAGTAACATGATTGCGAGAATGAACCAGGGAGCAGTCTTTCCGATAAAGTGCTCGGCGATGCCGCCTGCGTAGAATGCGGACGAGCCCAGGTCATTGAGCACGATGGCGGCGACCCGCCAGAACGAAATAAAGGCCAGCATGGCGCTGGTCGCGACCAGCACTCGCTGGCCACCGATGCTCATGCCTCGATTAGGCGTAGAGGTAGCGTTGGGCATTATTGCGTGTCGATTGCAACCGGCAAGCTAAGAAGTTACCACATTCAATGAAGAACAGATGCTTCTCGATTTTGCCAGGGCAAGCGCTGGCAAAGGGCGCCTAATGTAGCGCTCTACTTGTAAAGTATTTAGTTTCCTTCGGCTACTTCGCGGCGCTACCGATTACGCACTCGCTTTATCCGAGAGTGGAAACGAACTTTCGCCGGACTCCAGCTCCAGTTGTTCCTGCCCGCTGAGCACACTGACGCGCCCGCGATAGGTCTTCAGATGCCTGGAGGCGGTGTCGAAGGCCTCCTGTGCCTTGCTGAGGCTCTTGCCGACGTTCTCAAACTGATTCTGGAAGTGATCGAACGATTTCTGGGCTTTCGCCAATTCCTGACGGCTTTTTTCAAATCGGCTGGCAACTTCGTACCACTTATGTACCAGCGCGATGGTTTGCAGGGTCATCAGCAGGGTATTGGGAGAGACGGGGAATACATGCTGCTGGTTGAGCCAATCGGCCAGTTCGCGGTTTCGCACTGCTTCCATATATAACGTTTCACTCGGCAGGTACATCAGGGCAATTTCGGTAGTTCCGTGCTCCGGCTGAATGTAGTTTTTTATTCGCTTGGCTTCTGCCTTCATCACCCGCACGAACTCAACGCGCGCGGCTTCGCGTTCTTCTTCCGTGCTTTCCTCAAAGAAAGCAATTACCTGCTCACGAGGAAACTTGGCATCGATTGGCAAGCGACGATCCGGGAAGTTGATCATGGCATCTACCCGGCCGCCGCCGTTCGCGGAGCATTGCATCTCAAACATGTGCGCGGGAAGAAAATCGGCGAGCAGGCGCTCCAGGCTGGCCTCGCCAAATTGCCCGCGCAAATGCGGTAGCTTCAGCAGATTGTTCAGGTCGTTGATTGAGTGTCCAATCGCGCCAACTTCCCTGAGTTGTTCCTCGGCCGCACGCAAATGCTGCTGCACTTTTTCAAACTGTGCAAAACCTTCCTTCAAGTTCTGATCAAGCTTCGATTGCACCTGCTCCGTAATCGCCAGCAACTTGGCGTCAACCCGTTCGCGAATTCGGTCCAGGTTCTCGGCCGTTTGCTGATTGAGCCGATCGAATTCCGATTTCAGCACCGACGTCGTCGTGGCCAAAGATCCAGCCAACTCGGCGCGCGTCTCAGCCAGTCGGGCCGCTTGTTCCTCGCGCCCGGCTTTCATTTCGATATCGACTGCAGTTCTAAGATTTGAAAATCCGTCGGCCAGCCGATCCGTAATCTGTTGCCGAAGGTCTCCTTTGGTTTGCTCCAGCCGGGATGCCATGTCGGCAGTCGCCGTCGCAAATTGCTGGGTAAAAAGCTGCTGCAAAGCTGACGAATTATCTACGAGCCTTCGAATTTCGCCAGCCTGCGACGAGGCCGAGCGTTGAGTCAGGAGAAACCAGATCAGAAGACCGACATTCGAAGCGACCAGCAGAACCAGAATGATCGAGAGAACACCCAATATGAACGCTCCACGGGAGATTTATTGGATTCTAGAGCTAAACACAGCCGAAGCAAAGAAAAATCGAAAGTGCTTCCTGTGGAAATTCGCCCCGAAATTTCGGCTGGGTTTCCATCTCCTACCTGGAATCACGGAGCAGAACCGCCTAACCGGTCACGTTTCTCGGTGCTTCACGCAATTGCCTCACCTGTTCCTTCCTGTTTAAATGAAGAAATGCTTTCCGGTTCGCAAATCCGCATTGGTCCAGCCGGATTCTCTTATAAAGACTGGGAGGGCGTGTTCTATCCCCCTGGCATGTCGCGAAAGAAGCGGCATCCGCTTGAGTTTGTGGCGCGTTGCTTCGATGTGGTCGAAATCAATACGTCGTTTTACGGCCACATCAAACCGGAGATCGCCAAGCTATGGGCTCGCATCGTGTCCGATGCAAATCCCGACTTTCTTTTCACCGCCAAGCTACATCGTTCTTTCACGCACTCGCCGCTGGCCGCAACCGAGCCGACGTCGGCAGTTTCTATTCGCCCCAATGACGAAGACGAACAATTAGCACGTGAAGGACTTGAAGCGCTTGCCGCTACGGGAAAATTTGGTGCGCTGCTGATTCAGTTTCCCGTGTCGTTCAAGAACACGGCGCTGAACCGCGAATATCTTGAAACTCTGCTGCGCCAATTTATCGAATACCCGCGAGTCGTGGAGGTTCGCCACTCCACCTGGAACAATTCTGAAACCATCACCTACTTTGCTGAGAGGAACGTGAGCTTTTGCAATATCGACCAGCCCTTGCTGGGTCGTTCTCTTGAACCTACGACGCACGTGACATCTTCGATCGGTTACGTCCGCCTTCACGGACGAAATTACAACCAGTGGTTCGAAGCGGAAAAATGCGCTGATCGCTACAACTATCTCTACAAGGTGAATGAACTTCTCGGATGGAAGGGTCGCATCGAAACCATTGCGCAGCAGGCGAAGATCACTTTTGTTGTAGCCAACAATCACTTCGAAGCCAAAGCCGGAGTAAATGCCCTTCAACTTAAGCACATGTTGACCGGACGGCGCGTGGTTGCGCCGGAGCCGCTATTGGAACACTACCCGCAGCTTAAGGTAATTGCTGATCCCATAGATGGACCGCATCAAAGTGGCTCGCTTTCTCTGTTGGCGTGATTCAGATCAAAGTGAAGTTGGACGTACCCGACCCGCTACTGCGTTACCCCGCTCGCGAGGAACCCGCCATCCACCGCGAGCACATGCCCGGTGACGAAACTCGCAGCATCAGAAGATAAATAAACTGCGGCGCCGACTAGTTCTTCGAGGCTCCCGAACCTTCGCATGGGCGTACGGGTGATGAACTCCTGCCCGCGTGACGTGCCATCGAGCAGAGCTTTATTGAGATCCGTCCGAAAAACGCCCGGAGCGATTGCATTCACGCACACACCATGCTTCGCCCATTCAACTGCTAGCGTTTGGGTCAGCGAAACGACTCCGGCTTTACTCGCCGCGTACGCTGCTACCTCGAAAAAACCTCGCCCCGACGAGACCGACGCAATACTAATGATCTTTCCGGATTTGCGCTCGATCATTTTTCGGCCAAAGATCTGGCACGAGCGAAGCATTCCGGTGAGATTGGTTTCGAAGATTCCATTCCACTCGTCTTCGCTAACATCAAGTGTCGGGGTGCGTTTAGTAGTGCCAGCGGCGTAGATCATCACATCGACATGGCCAAATTGCTTGCACACAGCAGAGTGCAGGGCCTCAACACTCGCGCGGCTGCCAACATCGCAGGTCACGACCAGTGACTTCCGCCCTAGCTTTTGGATTTCGGCTGCAGCCGATCGCACCAGTTCTTCGCGGCGGCCGGTTGCAACCACATCGGCGCCGGCTCGTGCAAGGCCGAGCGCCAAAGTGCGGCCAATCCCAGAGGTTCCACCAACTACAACTGCAATTTTTGATGTTAGGTCTAGCGCAGGAAGTCCCATGAAACGTGCCGTCGAGCAGAAACGCTGTCAGGACTAGAAATAATAACAGCTAATCGGGCCGTTGTCGGGCGTGGAGCCCAACATCAAAACTGCCGGGTGTTCCGCAACTCCAGTGCTTGATTTCGATCCGGGGTATCGAAAACCGATTTGTTCCGGTCGCACTGCAGTCTATACTTGCTGACGCGTTTTCCAGATTGACGTGAGGTAAACATGGCAACTGCATCCGTTCCACGAGATAGACGTGCCGCCCGCATCGCAATTGTTGAAGAGCATATTGGGTTCGAAAATGCGCATGATCTCGACGGCGTTCTTGGGACATTTGGAGAAGTCGCGCGATACGACGACGAGCCGTGGGGCGAACACCACAAGGGCAAAGACGGCGTGCGCTCGTTTTATTCGAGCCTGATGAAAGCGTTGCCGGACTTACAAATTGTCGTCCAACGTCGGTATATAACCGACGACGCGATCATCGTCGAGGTGCTTATTCGCGGCACCCACCTGGGCGTGTGGCGCGATTTGCCGGCTACCGGACGGCGGGTTGAACTGCCACTTTGCGGCGTGTACACCTTCGACGAGAATGACCGGCTCGCGGGAGAGAGAATCTATTACGATCGCGGCACTGTTCTGCGGCAGCTTGGCGTATTTCACGAGCCGCAGAGTGTGCGGGGACAGATTTCGATTCTGCTGACGCATCCGGTGACGATTGCGCGCGCGGTGGGAAGAAAATTGTTTCGTGGATAAGCGGTCCTTTCCTATAACTCCCGGCAGCTGTCATCCGAAACTCCTTTAGCGGTGAGAAATTTGCTTTACGTCTAGAAACAGCAGATTCCTCGCTCTACGCTCCGCTAGCGCTTCGGAATGACAGTAGTTTGGGAAGAGATCAACTTTTTCGGGTCGCGCAGCGGCAATTCATCATGGTGATGGGAGTGGACCGCGGGCGGACATTGACGGCCGCCCCTTACACGGTCGGTGGTGACTTCCCATTTATACTTCCCTGCTGTGAACCTTTCATCGATTCATCGCGTACTACTACTGACAGGAGACTTCTTTCATGCAGAGCCGCATAACCGGAACCACCATGCCCGTGCTGGAGTTTGTGCTTGATCCAAATGAGTCGATCATCTCCGAGGCGGGAGAGCTTTCGTGGATGAGCAGTTCCATTCAGATGACCACGCATACGCAGTTCGCGGGTGCTGGCGGGCTGTTCGGCGTGATCAAGCGCGTGGCCGGGGGTGGATCGATCTTTATGACCGAGTACCGAGCGTACGGCGCTGCGGGCGAGGTGGCGTTCGCGACCAAGCTGCCGGGGCATATTGTTCCGGTCGAGGTTGGACCCGGGCGCGAGTACATGATTCATCGGCATGGGTTTCTATGCGCGACGCCGCAGATTCAGATCTCAGTCGGCTTTCAGCAGTCGCTTGGCGCCGGCATTTTCGGCGGCGATGGATTTCTTCTGCAAAAGCTCAGTGGACAAGGGATGGCATGGCTCGAACTCTCGGGTGAGCTCGTGGTTCGCGATTTGCAACCGGGAGAAACTTTGCGCGTGCATCCGGGACATGTCGGCGCATTTCAGTCGGGCGTCGCTTTCGATATCACGACCGTGCCGGGAATCAAGAACATGATCTTTGGCGGTGATGGAATTTTTCTCGCCTCTCTGACCGGGCCGGGAAGGATCTGGTTGCAGACGCTGCCGATTGCGAGACTCGCACACGTGATTGATCAATACTTGCCGCATCAAGCCAATCGAAGAACCGTCGAGGGAGGAGTAGTGGGAGGGATTGTAGGATCGATTTTGGATGGGATGAAGTGAGTTTGGCTGAGGATATTCGCGACACAGTCACTGAATCATGGCGTTGGTTCTGGTCTCTAGATATTTTCGTTAGTACATGGGTGATTGGAGAGTTTTCGCCTTGATTGTCCTAACCGTGCTCGCGTGGAAGGTCGTGCTTCCATTCATAGCGCTTGCGATTGGCACAATTTTTTTCTTGCGTCGTTCCAGAGCTGATGACTCTCTTTAGTTCGTTTACTCTTGGCAGTAACCTTTCGTAATCTTCTTGCTTTCGCCATCCTGCCTTACCTTGTCTTCAGTTCCCTCTTCGCATGTTCCTCAAATATCTCACTCCAGACCGGCGCCGTCGAAAACGTCAGTTGCTGAACACATCCGTGCGCGTGTTCAACGATAACCATTGGATTGACGCGGTGGGGATCAACATTAGCGACATGGGTATGGGGCTGTTTGCCGTCGCAAATCTGCCCATTGATTCTCAACTCTTGATCGAGTTTCCAGCAAAAGGCCGCTCACAGAGAGTGAGATTGTCCGGCGTGGTACGGAATCGGGCGCTGTACTTGTACGGGATCGAATTTATCGAAGAGTTGGATGAGCCGACAGCGCCGCAGCCGGACCAGCACGCTTACACTCGTTAGCGCTCACCTTTCATCAGCCGACGGTCCGTAGATCGAAGGCACTTTCTCTTCGTTCAATCGCAGATAGACCGTAAGCTGACCGCGGTGGTGTGCCATATGGTTGAGAACGCCGCCGCGAAGCGCTTCGTATCGCGTCTGCTCACTCACAACCTTTCCGCCTGAGAGCATTCGCCACTTGGTATTCAGCAGGTGATCGTCGGTCGTTTTTTGTAGCGCCTCCCTTCCCTTTTTCAAGCTGGACTCGAACTGCTGCAACAGGTCCTGGCGAGTCTTCCATTCCTGAGGACGGTACTTCGGGCCACCGGGAGGGTTGATATCGAGTTCATCTATGTTCACCATCATTTCGAGCCATCCCGGAAGATTGGCGACGAGGGTTGCGAGATAGCCCAGTGGCATCGACTTCGGGTGTGGCTTCCAGTCGTTCTTGCCTTCCGGCACACGTTCAAGAGTTTTGCGAATAGCAGGCGCTTCACGGTCGAGTTCGGCGATTAAGAGTTCAGTAATTTTCATTTCAGTTTTCTCGAAGATTGATTTTAGACGAAGAGAAACTGCTGTGAAACTCGGCCTGCATTATTGACTAGCTCCGCTACAATCATGCTGCATGCGACCAGTGCTAACCCTGCTTTCCTGTCTGGTTCTTTTCGTATTGCCTCTCAGCTCGCAAACGAGCAATAGACTAACGGACTCTGTCGTTCCCGGAGCCGAATGGCAAACGACTTCGCCTGAATCCGTCGGCTATTCGAGCGCGAAACTCGAAGCCTTGCGCGCATGGGTCAAAACGCAGGACACCGGCTCGATGATAGTCGTCGTACAGGGACGCGTAATTTTCTCTTACGGCGACGTTGCGCACACCAGCAAAATCGCTTCCGTGCGCAAGAGCATCTTGAGCATGCTCTACGGAAAATATGTTTTCGACGGCAAAATAGATATGGGTAAAACCGTCAAGCAGCTCGGCCTGGACGACAAGCAACCATTCCTACCCATTGAAGAGCACGCCACTCTCGAGCAGCTGCTGACCGCACGATCGGGCATCTATCTCCCGACCGGAAGTTCAGGTGAAAAGGATTACATGCCCCCGCGAGGGTCCGCCTATCCGGGAACGCAGTTCGTCTACAACAACTGGGATTTCGACGCTGCCGGTTTTGCGTTTGAGAAGCTCACTGGCCAGGACATTTATCAAGCTCTGCAAAATGATTTGGCCGTTCCAATCGGCATGCAGGATTACGTGATCGCAAAGCAGAAGAAAATCCCAACCGAAAGCGTGCATCCGGAATTCGCAATGTACCTTTCGACGCGGGACATGGCTCGACTGGGTTTATTGATGCTCGACAGAGGAAGTTGGAACGGCAAGGCCCTCATCCCATCAGATTGGGTGGGGTACAGCACGACTGTGATCACTTCCTTTCGCGACATCTATCCACTAATGTTCCGCAACTACGGTGAGCCGCAGCGCTGGGGATACGGACTGCTGTGGTGGGTTTGGGACGCACCCGCTTTTCCAGGAGGAGTTTACGCCGGCTTCATGCAGGGAGCTTACAGCGCAATGGGCACGGGCGGAACATTCATTACAGTACTGCCGGCAAAACAGATGGTTGTGGTTCATCAGGTTGATATCGACAAGAATTTTCGCGCCTCAGTTTCGCCGTCGAGCTATATGGCAATGCTTTCGATGATCGCGAACGCGTACTGCAATTCGAGTTGCAAGTAACGTCGGCGTATTAAAGATTTGAAGCAGCGTTCAACTGCATAGGTCCTTCGACTGCGCTAAATCATTTGCAAGCAAATGATTTAGCTCCGCTCAGGATGACAGAGTTGAGGCAGTCAAGAAATAGGTAATGGTTGTGGCGGGAAATTTCGTCAGAAAAGTAAAAAGGCTGCGACTTTGGTTATGCTCTAGCCGCCAGCTCCTGCGAGGGAGCCAACAGCGTGGAGTCATGCACCGCCGCAGCCTTTGATGTGATCACCGCTTTCGCGGCTCCAAACCCCAACTGCTCCTCGCAGAGTCAGTCGGTTTTTTCGGGTCTGGCTGCCATTCAGGTTGCCCTGCTTGGCTCATCACTCAGCTTACTTCGGACTGGCTAATTTTATTTTGCCAACCCTTTCAGCCGTCGACGAAAGTTAGATTAGATTCTCGCGACATCGACGTCAATCGCAAAACCAGCGGCAGTCCCACATTTCTGTGGATGCGATGTGCAAAACCGGATTCAAATTCGGAAATCTCAAATATGGTTGTGGAAAAGAACCCAAGCAGGCTATTGACCCGGCAACAGAACACGCGCATTGTTGTTTCAGCATCGAAGAAGAAGTCAAAAATGTCGAATCTGGTCGCCTATGTGGATGGAGGGTCGCTGGGAAATCCAGGTCCGTCAGGCATTGGCGTAGTCATTGATGGTTGCGAGAGCGGGCCTATTCGCATTCAGAAGTGGATCGGTCACCAGGACAACAATGTAGCCGAGTATCTTGCCTTGCTTGAAGCGCTGCAACGCGCTCTCGAGATGAGCGCACGCGCGTTACATGTCTTCTCTGATTCGGAAATCGTAGTTAAGCAGATGCGCGGTGAATACACCTGCCGCAGCCCGCGTCTCTACTCTCTTAACTGGATTTGCCGCAAGCTGGCGCGATCACTGGAATTTTCAATTTCGCACATCCGGCGAGAACACAATGCCGAAGCGAACTATCTGGCGACATCCGCCGCACGGCAAGAAGCTTTCACAGAGACTTGCGCAATTTCCTAACTCACACCACTCGAAAAAATATCTGACTATTCAACCGTGAACTGCACGCTGGTCGTGCGCACAGCGGCCCCGGACGTCGCGTTGACGATGACGGTATAAGTTCCTGCCGGCGTGCCGGTCGTGGTCCTGGTCGAGGAACTGTAACCGCATCCCACCTGTAATGCAGCCGTTCCGATCAGCAGGGCAATAAAAATTCCCAACAACATGCGACGACGCCGCGAAGTCCCCGCACCTAAGAGGCCCATGCCGAATATTGGCAACCACAGCGCATAGATCAATCTGTGTCGAACCAAATCGGCGGTTGTAGTTACGCGCGCAGTGGTTGAAATTGCCAACGCACGGCTCTGTGGGCCGCCACTCATGTTCGGAATTGGATTGTTCGTAAATGTGCAGGTTGCGCCCGCAGGCAGCCCCGAGCCGCATGTAAGCGAAACTGATTCAGAAAAACCAGCGCCAGTCGGCGTTACGGTGACCTGGTAATTGTAGGTCCCTCCCGAAGGAAGGGTGCTCGAACCTCCCGAGGCAAGCGCCGCGCTCACCGAGAAATCATTGACGGGAACGGCCCCACTAATTGCGGCGAGGGTGCCTCCCGGAAAGCTAAGGCTTGCGCTGTTTCCGATCGAGCTTGGTCCCTGCAGCGGAGTCGTAGGCACCGGAGCCGTTACCGTGACAGTCACCTTGGTTGCAAAGTTCGTCGTACCGGTTGAACCGGTGCAAGAGGTTGGAGTCGTAGTCGTGATGGAGCTGTTCACGGTCCCGAGATTACAAATGAGCGGGCCGGTTGTGGTTGCACCGCCGCACGTACCCTGGCTGGTCGTGGCCGAGGTCGACCCTGAGCCGATCCCCAACGTGTCCGTAAAAACTACGCCCGAAACCGGATCGCCGGTGTTGTAGATGTAATAAGAAAATGTTACTGGGCTGCCTACCCCAGCAGGTGAAGGACTGACAGTCGGGTTGGCCGCACGGCATGCCGGCAGAGCATTGATATCGGTAGTTTGTGGCATGGTGAGACCCGCGGTATTCGGTCCAACGATGCTCACGAACGCATCACTTCCCCCGGACAGACTTCCTCCACCAGCTAAGGGATTAGCTACCGGAAAGTTCCCCGATGAGGTTTCGCCCGCAAAATAAGTGTTCAGCGCCGAGTCAAGAGCGATGCTCGTTCCAATGTCGGTTCCGGAGCCTCCCAGAAAACTCGCCGTGCTGGTGTTCGTCGACGTTGAGGTGCCGGTGGTGTTCAGGCGTGCGAAAAATGCGTCGGATGCGCCACCACCGAAGCTGCCTTGCAGTGCTCCAGAGACAGGGAAATTAGCCGAAGAGGTGACACCGGCGACGCGAGCATTCCCCAGTGAATCAGAAACGATTCCAAGCCCGGCATCTAATCCGGATCCGCCGAGATAACTGAAGTAGTCGATCGGGACTGCTCCTTGCGTCGTACCCGTAACCGCCGGAATACCAAGCTTCGCGACGAAAGCCTCGGTCACGGGCGTAACAGCAGGACACGGCAGAATGACCGATGGAGCTTGATCCAAACAGGCCTGATAAGACAACGTGGTTGATGGTGGCGTGATGACCGAGTTCGTCGATCCGGTGATGTAGGTATTGGTGTTGTCTGTCCCAACGCCATACGCAACATCATCGCCGCTGCCGCCGAAATAAGTGCCATATGCAACCGTGTATTGCTGCGTGTTGTTTGCAGGAGCATTCAACTTCGCAGCCCACACATCGAGTCCGCCCTGCTCTGTCGATTGCAACGCATTGACGATCCACGGATTTGGAGAACCCATATCAGTGAAACTCGTGCCGCCTGCCAGATAAACGTTGAAATTCGCATCCACGGCAACTGCACCGCCAGTGACTACCCCGTTCGATGGTGTGCTGCCACCAATGTAGGTCGAGTACTCCAGGCTGGCAGCGGTATTTCTGGCAGGATTGATCTTGCTGAAGAAAAATTGGTTCGCAGCGTTCGAAGTCGATTGCAGCGCGCCGATCGATGTCGGAAAATTTGTCGACGTGGTCGTGCCAATCACGTACACCCTCCCCTGCGTATCGAGGGCCATGTTCGAAGCGACATCAATGCCGTTGCCGGAGAGATAAGTTGTATAGAGATTTACCGAGCCCGTGGGGTCAATCTTCGAGACAAAGGCGTGATTTCCGGCAGAAGACGGAGTGGTCTGAAACGCAGAACTCGTGGTCGGAAAGTCAGGCGCGTTGGTCGTGCCGGCAACATACATATCAAATCCACTGCCAACCCCGACGCCCGCCGGATACTGAGTGCCGGTCCCGCCTAGATAGGTGACGCTCTGGAGCGTGGCGGTGGTGACTCCACCGGAACTGCTAGGCGCAAGGTGTGCAACGAATACATCAGCAGTGCCCATTGCGCCGATCAAATGTGGCGATCCGCCGCTGAAGGTGCCTGTGTTCGGTGTGGTCGTCGCGCCGGCAACGTAAATCGTGCCAGCTGAGTCGATCGCTATAGAAGGACAATTCGGGACAAAAGCAGCGCCGGCAATTACGGAACAGGCTTCATCCCCAGAACCGCCGAGATAAGACGAAAAGGTGAGCACCGGGTCGATGACTAGCGTGCGGCTGTGGTCATACGGGCCAATTTCGAAACCAGCGCTGTCGTTGCCATGAAGAACGAACGCTCCCGCCACCACCTGCTCACCCTTCGCTGAATGTTGATAAATATGCGGCGATTGAAAGCGCAATTCGCGACCGCTCAAGTCGAGAACGAGATCGCCGTTCGAGGCGATCCCAACATTGTTTGCCCCTTTGAAATTCAGCTCGATTTGACGAGTGTCGCTGCCGGGTGAGACTTCAAAATCGTATTCCAGGCGATTCTGATTTCCATAAAAAGCGAGGTCGATGCCGGGATAAACGTCTTTGTATCGCACCTTCGCGAATTGAGGAATATTTCTCCGCCAGCGTGTTGGGTCGTTTCCGATGAAGTAGTTGCTGTGGCCCGGGAGCTGCTCTGCTCCCTCGAGCTCCGCGTTATGATTTGCACCCTCCAGCCGCATTTCGACGCCTGTCTGGTGCAGCCCCGATTTTGTCCGTGCGGGAAGAGTTAGGACCGCTTCGGACGAAAGCAGATAGAATCCATACCCGTTTCCGTGGGCGAGAAATTTTACCGAAGCATCCGTCTGTCCTTGATTTGGCTCAAAACTCATGGGGAGCCGGGCAAAGACTGCCCGAATTTGAGGAGAATTGGCGGACTGCGAACCGGAGGAATGGGAGGTCGCAACGTCGTGCTTGAGGAGGAAAGCGCCGCCCACGAGCAAAATCATCAGCAAACAGAGGCCGCGAAAACGCAACAAAACCGGCCCCGCCCCACTGCGATTAACCATCAGAACCCTCCGAGTTCCCGATCCATGGAAAGTATGGGAGAAATAACGCCTGAGGCGCGATCACCCCGAAACGTGTCCAGCGCTTGGGGGAGTCGGTTGGCCTATCCCATCGCGACTGAATGGCTGAAAGTAAGTAATTACTTAAACATCGGACGAATAGGCTGTCAAGTTTCGATCCCACTGGCGGAATTGTCGGGAATGCTTCTTCAAGTCTGATGCAGGGGAGTGGATTCAGAGATGCCGGGAAAGCTGTGGTTCGTGGTCCGTGACTCGTGGTTCGTGAGCCATGCTTCGTGGTTCGTGCCGGGTCCCGCAGGGGCGGCACGCATTAGAACCGAGGACAGTACCACTGACGCGACGGGGGGACTGAATGCTGAGTGCTGACACTAGCCACTGACGATTGGGTCACGAACCACGAGCCACTATTTTCTCAGACTCCCCATTTCCTTCCGCACTCGCGAGTATTTCCGCCCCAGAATTACGAGATACGTTCCGTGGATCACCCAGGTTGCGATGTAGGCAGCGTAAAGGTAGTGCATGGAATTCATTGGTGGAGCTCCATAAGCGACTCGAGCGCCTGCGCTTCCTCAACCTGGCGCTTCAGAAATTCAAGCTCGTAGCGGGTCCAGCACAGGAGCCAAGCCAAGCAGAGGAACGCCGCCCAATTGATGAGAAGCACATGCGCCATGCGGGGATCAAGCGAGCCACCATCGCCAATGACCGGGGACGGATGTTGGGTGCGGAAAAACCAGATGGAAAAATAGACCAGAGGCACGTCGAGTGCGCCAAAGATTGCTAAGACTGCGGCGATGACAGGCGTCTTCCCACTCGTTGAGAAGCGGCGCAATACCAGATAGCTGATGTAGATGAGCCAGAGAACAAGTGTCAAAGTCAGACGCATGTCCCAAGTCCACCAGATACCCCAGACGGGTCGCGCCCAGATCGGGCCAGTCACGAGAACCACAGTACAGAAAACGACACCGACTTCAGCACTGATCAAGGCCAGGATGTCAGCTTTGGCATTGCGGCGTGCAAGATAAACAATCGACGAAACGAAATTGACCGTAAACAACAGAAATGCCGTCCACGCCGAAGGCACGTGATAATAGAAGATGCGCTGAACGTTCCCCATGGTCTGCTCGGTCGGAGCAACAATCAGGGCTTCGTACAGAGCAAAGCAGAGCAGGGCTGCGGTAATGATGGCGAGGATAGGGAAACCGCGCTTCATGCTCTTTTATTCTGCTTCGAGGACCAGCTCAAACAACAACAAACATGCTGTTGTGAACACGACATCATACGCCAGTAGCAGAGCGATCCAAAAACGTGCCGGGTCCTCTCCGGTAAGGATTGCAGTCGTTGCGTTGACCATTGCGAGCAGCGCCGGAATTGAAATTGGAAATAGCAGCAAAGGAAGCATGATTTCGCGGCTGCGTGTGCGCAATGAGATTGCTGCGAAAAATGTCCCGTTTACTACGAGCGCCCAGGTGCCGAGCAATCCGATCGGCAACAACTCCCATCCCGGGCCGAGCGCACGGAGCTTGTAGAAGGCGATGAAAAGCGGCGTCATCAGCGCTTCAAGAATGCTGACGAAAATGAAATTGCCAAGAGCCTTCGCCAGGAATAATGGGTTTGCCGGAGCAGGTGAAACGCGATATGCGTCAAGCACCTGGTTGCGTAATTCGCGCGCCCAAGTCTGATTCAGCGCGACAACAGCCGCAAACAGAAAAGCCACCCAGACGAGTCCTCCAGCGATTCGCCGCGATTCCTCAGCGGTAGGGTCAAAAGAAAAACTAAAAATGACAACCACGAGCAACGCGAAAAAGAGCATGGCATTGATCGCGTCTTTCGAGCGCCATTCCAGCCGAATATCTTTGGCGAGGGTTGCGCGGGTAATGCTGAGAAAACTCATTGCGCGACCACCCGCTGCTTGGACGTGCGATCTGTAATTTTGCCCACTTCCATGTAAATGAATTCATCGGCGATCGATTCGAGCAGGGCCGGCTGGTGCGTCACGACGAACAGTGTCTTCCCTTGATCTCGCATGCGAGCCAGCAGCGAGGTCATCTCGCGGGCCGAGCGCGAATCGACATTCGAAAAAGGTTCGTCCAGAAGCAGCAGTTGAGGATCGTTCAGGATTGCCCGCGCCAGTGACATTCTCTGCCGCATTCCCTGCGAATATTGGCCGACTGCTCGATCGAGGGTTGGATTGAGACTCACAGCTTTGATGACTTCGTTGCACCTGCTCTCCGGGACGCCATATAGACCAGCGAAGTAGCGCAGATTCTCCATCCCGCTCAGCTCGTCATAAAGCATCGAGGGGTGCGCCATGTAGCCGATCTGCGCGCATAGCGCTTTGATATTCTCTTGCCCGAGTACGGAAATCGTTCCGCGCGTCGGCTCCGCGAGACCTGCGATCACACGTAACAGCGTTGTTTTCCCTGCCCCATTGTCGCCAACAACGACATATAACTTGCCGGCAGCAAATTGCGCAGTCACGCCACGTAATGCAGCGAACCGGCCGAATTGCTTAACAATGCTCTCGGCAGAGACGATGCATGCATGTGACCTGAGTTCCATCATGAGGCATCAGTTATAGCATTCCGGAGAAAGTAGTTGTTCAGCACCCCGCAAATGTCAGCAAGTAATACAAAGACAGTATTGAATTCCACGAGCATTGGGTCTAGTCTCGAAAATATCCAACAGAAATTAACGGGGGCAAGTCGCAGCAATGAATCGAGCGCGACTTCCCCAGGCCGACAACCAACTTTCAAGCCACTGATTCGGGAAATACCCGAGTCGTAAATCACGTCACAATCCGCGAAGCAGTTGTGTCTTTAGCGAGTGCTGAAGATCGATTGTTTCCCAAATCCTGGCTCGAACAAAGGAGACAATTATGAAAATCGTAGTAATCGGCGGAACGGGGCTGATCGGATCGAAGCTCGTCAACAAGCTTCGTGAACAAGCGCATGAAGCCGTAGCGGCCGCACCCAACACCGGGGTCAACACCGTCACCGGCGAAGGACTGGCCGAAGTGCTCAGAGGCGCCTCGGTAGTCGTGGATGTATCGAACTCTCCCGACTGGGAGGACTCAGCAGTAATGAAGTTCTTCGAAACATCAACTCGCAACCTCGTCACCTATGAAGCCATCGCTGGCGTGAAACATCACGTCGCGTTATCGGTGGTGGGGACCGACCGTCTTTCTGAAAGCGGTTACTTCCGCGCAAAGATCGCGCAAGAAGATTTGATTAAAACGTCATCGATCCCGTACTCCATTGTGCACGCAACGCAGTTTTTCGAGTTCCTCAAAGGCCTTGCGGATATTTCCATGGTTGACGGTAAGGTACATTTGCCTCCTGTGCTTTTCCAACCAATGGCGGCTGACGATGTCGCAAGTGGTGTGGCGAGAGTTTCCGTTGGTCAACCGGTAAACGGCATCGTGGAAATTGGCGGCCCTGAGCAGTTTCGTGTTGATGAACTTGTACGGTGGCGGTTGGCCTCGCTCAAAGATCCCCGCGAAGTCATCGCTGACGCAAACGCTCGTTATGCTGGGGCAAAACTCAGCGACAAAACACTGCTTCCCGCCAATAACGCTCGACTTGGTCCAACTCGTTTCGAAACCTGGCTCAGTCACTCCGGAGCCCAAATTCCGGGTGCGAAGCGTAAGACTGAAGCGGCGTGAAATTTCAGGGGTAGAGAAATATGCGTGGGCGGGATTCAGTAGTCTCGGGGGCTGGCCTAGCTTTGATTCTAGCGGGCGGTGTAAACGGATGGGCTGCCCCAGCCTTCGCGGTTTTCGAAGGCTGGGCACCATCGGACTGCCGACGTAGATATTAGTTCCCCGCAATCAATTCGCAAGATTTTTAAAAACAGTCAGTCGAGGTTTCCCACCCTTTGTGGTAATACAAACGGTGAAAAGCTGTGCCCGCCCCCCATCAATTCGCAAGATTTTTAGAAAGAGTCAGTCGAGGTTTCCCACCCTTTGAAAATCACAAAGGGTGGGGCAGCCCCTTTGTGGTAATACAAACGGTGAAAAGCTGTGCCCGCCCCCCCCTCAATTCGCAAGATTTTTAGAAACAGTCAGTCGAGGTTTCCCACCCTTTGAAAATCACAAAGGGTGGGGCAGCCTTTGTGGTAATACAAACGGTGAAAAGCTGTGCCAGCCCCCGAAACCGCGGGCTACACAACAGTCACCTGAGGTGGTGACTTCGGAGTGTTGCAGCCCTATATTTTCGCCTTAAACTAAAAAGAGCTAGTCAGGCCGCCTTAGGAGTAGTCCATGACCGGAACGGCCATTGTTAGCGACTGCGATCGGCCACCTCGACGCCGAAGTCCCCGCATTTCGCTCCTGGTTCCCTTGGAAGTCTCAGGCAAGGATGTTGCCAGGTCTTACTTCAATGTTGCGACTACCGCCACGAATCTGAATCGTTACGGAGCTACGGTTCATTTGAACCGTGATTTAGCGGTCGAGTCTGTCATTGTACTGACGAACAGCCGTGGATCGCGAACTTCAGCCCGTATTGTCGATCAGACCTTAAGCCGCGACATCTATGCGTATGGAGTGGAATTCCTCGAAGCCGAGATGACGAAGAGCTTTTGGGGTATTCGATTTCCGTCCTATTCGTAAGAACGGTGGCTAGGCCCGATCCCTGCTCAAGGTCTCAGTCAGAACGTGTTTGCTGAACCTTGCGATAGAAACTCAACGCCGCGTCTCCCTGATCCAGGCGACGAGTCCGAACGAGCGCTCCAAACTCTTCTCCGGGATCAAACTTCTTCTCGTGTTCTGCAATCACCAGCGCTGATTCTGCAAGGGACGAATTAGCCAATGCGGTGAGAGTTTCCCGGTATGCATTTTGCAGCGCGTAAGGAGGATCGAGAAAAATGAAATCAGGTTTGACGGCTTGAGATTCGAGCGCAGAAATTGCGCGCCGGGCCTCCTGTCGAAGAATACGGCATCGGTCTTCAACTCCAAGCGGCTGCAAATTCTTGTGAATCAATTCCGTCGCGGCTTTGGACATTTCGACGAAGTAGACCATTGCAGCGCCGCGGCTCAATGCCTCGATTCCGACTGCGCCGGTTCCAGCAAACAGATCCAGCAAGATAGACCCGTCGAGAGCGGAAGAGTTTCCTGACGCGAGAACATTGAACAAAGTTTCGCGCAGCCGGTCGGAAGTTGGGCGAATCTCTGCTCCTGGCAACGATCGAAGCGCGCGGCTGCGAAATTGTCCAGCGATGATTCTCATTCGGTTCGAACGAATTCCCAGTCTTGCACAGCCGTGCACGATCACGTGCAGCAACCCACACCTGTGAACGCTTTACCGTATAAGATTACAGAAGCACATGCGAACCTGGTCCATTCCTGCAGGACGGCTCTTCGGCATCGAACTCCGCATTCACATTTCCTTTGCCTTTCTGCTCCTGTTCATTGGCATGACGGAGCAACTTGCGCACATCACCGTCAGTCCGTGGCGCGGGACAGCGTTGCTCGCCATCGTTTTCGGGTCTATCGTGTTGCACGAGTTGGGGCATGCGCTGATTGCGAAACAATCAGGTGTCGCGCCGAAAGCCGTAGTGCTATTTCCAATATGCGAAGTGACGGTATTCGACGAAACGCAGCCCGAAATTCCTGCGAATTGGACGCGCGATGTGCGCATCGCCATGGCTGGGCCAGGCGTGAATTTTTTAATTGCGGCACTCTCGGGCTTTTTCCTGAGTATCGCAGCTCCGCAAAGCCGCTTATGGTCGGATCCTTATGTGACCTCGACCAACCTGCCGCACAGCCTGGTATGGACGAATCTATGGCTCGGCCTTTTGAACTTGCTGCCGGCCTATCCTTTGGACGGCGGACGGGTGCTGCGGGTCATTTTCAGCAGGAGCATGGACCCTGCTGCAGCAATGCGGCGGGCCATCAGCATTGGGCGCGGATTCGCTTTGGTATTTCTGCTGGCGGGATGGTGGTTGAATCCAGGGCTCGCCTTGGTTGGGTTCTTTCTTTTCGTCGCTGCGCAGATGGAAGACCGGTCGGCGGTGTTTCGCTCGGTGCTGGAAACTGTCCGCCTCGCAGACATTATGCTGACTGACTTCGCCACGCTTTCACCGGCGGATACACTCGAGGATGCGTTGGACAAAGCCGTCCATTGCTTGCAGGACGATTTTCCGGTGATTCGTGGCGCCGATATGGTGGGGGTGGTTTCGAAACAGAAAATTCTGCAGACGCTGCGGCGCGAGGGCAACGGCTATGTGCAGGCAGTAATGAACCGGATTTTTGACGTGGCGCAGAAGAGCGAGACACTCTCGTCGGCGTTCCGTAAATTAAGCACACGCAACCTGAGCATTATTCCGGTAGTAGAGGACCAGCAGTTGGTTGGAATCGTAACGCTTCAAAATCTGATGCACTCGATGGCGTTGCTTGCTGAAACGCGAAAACTCCGCAAAGCCACACTCGAATCCTGATTAGAACTTAAAAACGATGCCGAGCGAAGCCTCTGGCACATGTCCGCGCGCGGCAGTAAAAAATTGCGTCAAATGGAACGTTGGCTCTTTGTACACCAGCCCCCGATATTGCAACCGCACCCCTAATCGCTTCCAAACAGAATAATCAACTCCGCCGCCGTAGAGAAAAGCCATGGAAGTCTGCTGCGCAGCGCCAAATGAGGCCGGCGCGCCGTCGATGTACATGTTGCCGGGTGTAAAGCGCAGCGCGCCGCCGCCGGCAAATAGAAAAGGTTCTAGTTTTTCGAAATGAAATGGGCTGAGCACATAAGCGCCGCTATATTCGAGGATGGTCGTCTTTACGCGGTAATTGTCAGGAGGAAGAACGTAAATCTGTGAATCGAGGGTGCGACCCAAGTTGATCATGATTGCATGAGTCTGGTTAAACCGCAGACGAAAACTTCCTAGTAGCAGCGGCGAGGAGGTGCTTTCAACGCTAACGTTACTGGTGCTGGCGTTAGCTGTATGGCTGAGAGCGCCACCCCAGGCGACACTGACATCGAAGCGACCGAAATCCTGCGCCATAGAGATTCCAGCGAAAAGAACGACGATTGCCCCTGCCGAAAATGCTCGTTTCAGCATTCAATCCTTCCATGTACCTGAGATAAATCTGCGATTGTAAGCGAGATTTACCGAGTTTCTCGCCTTTGTAGTTGGATGCGCCCACAGAGCAGAGTCGAGTCTCACCTCACGCGTAAATTCCCCGTTGACGGATGGTGTACGCCACGCGATCGATGGCCAGCATATAAGCGGCGATTCGATTGTTGACGTTGTGCCTGTCAGCGTACCCGACCACATCGTGAAATGCGCTCACCATGATGTCCTCGAGTTGATTGTTCACGACCGACTCTTTCCAGAAATAGCCCTGCCTATCTTGCACCCATTCGAAATAAGAAGTCGTGACCCCGCCCGCGTTGCAAAGAATGTCAGGAATGACGAAGACCCGCTTCTCAGCAAGGATTTCATCGGCAGTGGCTGTGGTTGGGCCGTTTGCCCCTTCGGCAAGAATGCGGCATTTGATGCGATCGGCATTGCGGCTTGTAATCTGATTTTCAGTTGCCGCTGGAACCAGGATTTCGCATTCGCGGGTCATGAGTTCAGCAGGATCGGCACTCTCAGCTTCGCGAAAACCGGCGATGCTGCGGGTGTTCTCCCGGTGCTTCAGCAGCGCGTCAATGTTGATTCCGTGCTTGTTGTAGATACCACCGTCCACTTCGATGATGCCGATTATGTTGTATCCCGCGTCCGCCATCAGCTTCGCGGCATTCGATCCAACGTTGCCAAAACCCTGAACAATGACACGCGTGTTTTCCGGTTTCAGGCCGAGTTTCTTGATTGCTTCATCGCAAACAATCAAGATCCCCCGCCCGGTGGCTTCCCTGCGGCCGCGCGATCCGCCAATGTTGATGGGTTTGCCGGTGACGACAGAAGTTACTGTTTGGCGCATGTGCATGGAATACGTATCCATCATCCACGCCATCACCTGTTCGTTGGTGTTCATGTCGGGTGCAGGAACATCTTTTTCGGGGCCGATAAATTCGATGAGCTCCGCCGTATAGCGGCGGGTCATACGTTCGAGTTCACCCTGCGACATTTTGTGGGGATCGCAGATGATTCCGCCTTTCGCGCCGCCGAACGGGATGTTCACTACCGCACACTTCCAGGTCATCCAACTCGCGAGCGCGCGAACTTCGTCGAGGGTCACATCCGGCGAGTAACGAACGCCACCTTTTGCCGGGCCGCGGGCGATTGAGTGCTGAACGCGAAACCCGGTAAAAACTTCAAGCTTGCCGTTGTCCATCGACACCGGAATATGAACGATCAGCTCGCGATTTGGATATCTAAGGACCTTCCAGAGACCTTCGTCCAGATTCAGTTTTTGTGCGGCGAAGTTAAAGCGCGCGGATTGCGCCTCCCAGGGATTGATCTCCTGCTCAAGCGAAACAGTCTTCATAAAGTCTCCGAATTAGAACACGTCGTTCGCCGGCGATAGATGAGGAAGGGGGCAGCAGGCAAACTCTCGATTCTAGACACGAGAATCGGCGGAAGCAAGCTGACGGTTATTATTTTGCAAACGCAAAACAAAACGAAAGGCTCACTTCTTTTCTGTTTTCTTGGACGGGGTCTCCGCCTTTGGTTTCTTGCTTTCCTTGGAGTCGGAGCTAGAGTCTGATTTGGTCGATTCAGATTTGCCGCCTGAGTCGCTTCCCGACGCCGATCCGCCTGCAGGCTTCTTTGCGTAGTCGGTCACATACCAGCCCGAGCCTTTGAATTGTACAGCGGGCGCCGAAAGCAGTTGCTCGACCTTGCCTCCGCATTCGGGACATTTTTTGACTAATGGATCGGAAAATCTTTGGATACGCTCGAAACGATGACCACACTTTTTGCACTGATATTCGTAAAGTGGCATAGGAGGGAAACGTGGTGCGGGCGCCGACGCCCGCGAAAACTAGATTCGATTCTAGGGCGCGAGAGAAGATGGCGTCAATTTTGTTTAGAATCTCGATAATCTACAGCTGACTCTTCGGCTGTCATTGCGAATCGGCTTTTAAGCGAATGCGTCACCCATATTTGAGAGAAAAAGCAGATTCCTCGTTGCATCGCTTTGCTCAGCGCTTCGGAATAACATCGCGATAAGGATGCGCGGCAATAGTGGAGTGCTACACTCCCGCCATGACCGCGTCGCAAGAACTCGCGCCCGGGCTGTATCTGGTTGCGACTCCGATCGGAAATCTCGAGGACATCACCTTGCGCGCGCTCAGCGTGCTCAAGCAAGTTGAAATTATCGCCTGCGAAGATACGCGGCACACGCAAAAGCTACTGAACCATTACGGAATCGAGACGCCCACGGTCAGCTATCACGAGCACAACGAAGTTTCGCGGGCAGCGGAACTGGTAGAGAAGCTCGCACAAGGTGGACGGGTTGCCGTCGTCAGCGACGCTGGAATGCCGGCAATATCCGACCCAGGATTTCGGCTGGTGTCGCTTGCAATCGCACGCGGAGTTCCAGTGGTTCCAGTTCCCGGCGCGGCTGCGTTTGTGTCGGCATTAGTTGCGAGTGGTTTGCCAGTTGAATCGTTCTCCTTTCGGGGATTTCTATCCCCAAAGAGTGGCGGCCGGCGGCGGGAACTGGAAAAGCTTCGAACGTCTTCGCAAACGGAAGTTTTCTACGAAGCCCCGCATCGCATCCGGGAGACGATAGAAGAGGTTGTCGCTGTACTGGGGGCCGAGAGGCGAATTGCAGTCGCACGAGAACTGACCAAGGTTCATGAAGAGTTTTTGCGTGGCGCGGCTGAAGAAATTCTTGAGGAGATCACGAAGCGTGGGGAGATCAAAGGTGAGATCACCTTGCTCATAGGTCCAGCGGATACAACAGAAGTTCAATCGGCTTCGGTGTCAATTCGAGAGCGCGTGGAGCAACTGATGCGCGATGAGAAGCTCGACCAAAAAGACGCACTAAAAAAAGCAGCTAAAGAGCGTGGGATGTCGAAGAGCGAAGCGTATCGAGAGTGGCAGCAGTCAAGATAAAGAGATCGGACGAAGCTGTGGATCGGCAGCGGCGTGAACGGGACTGGCACGGAGTTTGTCCAGTCAACGACATCGGTGTTATAGGCCGACGTAGGGTTCCTCTCCGGTCGCGCCTGCGAACCGGCTCGGAATGACATCAGTTTTGATTTTGATCAATCAGCCTATGGCGCGCAAGCGCACTCCTTCGGGATGACATCAAATCGGTAGTTTCTAGATGCAAACCTATCTGCGCTTCAATGCTTCCAGTTCGTCCATCGTGCGGGGCCAGTCAGAGCGCAGCAGCCGCGACAGACTTCGATCCGCAAGCAGCTTCCCTCCGGTTTGGCACTGCGGGCAATAGTTCGTTTCATTGTCGGCATAACGAATGCGCTGAATCTTCTCGCCACAGCGCGGGCACGGCTCACCGTAGCGTCCGTGCACGCTCATTCCTTTGCGGAATGCTGTAACTTTTTCCGGAAATCCATCTTTCGCTTCAGCGCGCAGGCGATTGATCCAAACTTCGAGAGAGCCGCGAGTCGCGTTGAAAAGCCGTTCCCATTCTTCAGACTTTAGTTTTTGTGTCAGCGCAATCGGGGATAGTTGGGCTGCATGAAGAATTTCATCCGAATAGGCATTACCGATACCGCTAACGATGCGAGGATCGGTGAGAGCGCGCTTGAGAGTGCGGTTCTCCGCGGACAGCGCGTCCTGGAACCTTTGAAGATCACTTGCGAAAACGTCAATTCCGCCGGGATCAACGGAACGCAAGGCTTCTTCGCCTCGGAACAAGGACAACGAAGCGCGATGTTTTGCGCCAGCTTCGGTCAGAACCAGCGAGCCGTTAGGAAAATCGAATGCCGCCAGGTTTTGCCGTCCGCCTAGCTTCGCGCCTTTCCCGCGCCAGTGCAGGCGGCCGGCGATCATCAGGTGCAGCACGAGCCAAAGATCGCCGTCGACTCCGATTGCTATTCGCTTACCGATTCTTCGCAATTCACGCACAGCACGGCGTTCGACGTCTTTAAGAGGCGGATCTGCGGTGCGGAGCAGAAATGGACTGGCTATGCGAATTTGCTCGATTTGATGACCGACAATACGCGACTCGAGCGCTTCGATATAGGCGGTAATGTCGGGGAGTTCAGGCATGATTTAGTCTAAGAGCTTTTACCGCAGAGCACGCTGAGAAAGATCGAGGACGCAGAGAAAATCGGTAGTATTGTGCCATGACGGGAGTTCGCATTGATAAGTGGCTCTGGGCGGCGCGGTTCTTTAAGACGCGGAGTCAGGCTGCGAGAGCATGCGAACTCGGGCGCATTGAATGCGGCAAACAGCCAGTCAAGCCTTCGCGCGAAGTTCGCCTCGGCGACAGGTTGGACATCACAACCGAAGGCGGTGAATTTGAGGTAGAAGTTGTCGTCCTGAGCGACATCCGCGGCCCGGCGGCAGTGGCGCGAACCCTCTATCGCGAGACCGAGGCCAGCCGTGAGAAACGAGCCAGGATTGCAGAAGAACGCAAAGCGGGATTGATTTTCAGCCCGGCACCGGAGCACAGGCCTTCAAAGCGCGACCGGCGAAAAATCCATCAGTTCAGGAGAGAGCGCTAGCGCCCCTGCTGCCAGCCTCCGCAAAATAAGGTTATCTCTGCCGAGAGTTGAAGAATCTAATGCTTTGTGAGGCGCACAAATCGTTTAATAGCGTTTATTGCAGTGTTGCAATCGGTCCTCTTCCTGGCACATTTCTTTCTTTATGAGACCTGGACGTTTTCGTCCGTAAGCGGCCACATCGCTGGATCGCGGTGGCTAGCATTGATCGTTCTCCTGCTTTCTGTGTCTTTTGTTCCGGCTTCCCTGCTCGCGTTTCGCTACACGAATGTGGTTGTTCGACTGTTCTACCGCCTTGCGGCAGTGTGGGTAGGTCTCCTAAGTTTTCTGTTTATTGCTGCCGCTTGTAGCTGGCTAATTCTTGCGATTGCCCGCGCGGCCGGGCTGATGATGGATTTTCATCGAATGGTAGAGCTGTTGTTTGGGATTGCCGCGATCAGCGGGTTCTATGGAGTCGTGAATGCAAGTTTAACGCGCGTGACGCGGACCACGGTGCGGCTAGCGAACTTGCCAGATGCCTGGCGGGGGCGGAGAGCGGCGCTCATCAGCGATTTGCACTTGGGACCGGTGCGCAATGGTACCTTTCTGAAGCGGATTATTGCCAAGGTTCTGGATGAAAAGCCAGATGCAGTCTTCATTGCTGGCGATCTGTATGACGGCACGGCAATCGACGCAACCAACGCTGCGAAGCCTTTAAATCAGCTGACAAGCGCGCCGCACGGGGCTTACTTTGTCGCCGGAAATCACGAACAGTTTCATGACGAGAGCGAATATTTGAGCGCGGTTGAATCTGCCGGGGTTCGCGTGCTCAGGAACGAGAAAGTGGAAATTGACGGTCTGCAGATCGCCGGCGTTCCGTATGGTAACGCGGCGAATCCCCGTGCTTTCACCTCCGTACTGCACGCTCTTCGTCCCGATCCCGATCGCGCCAGCATCCTGCTGACGCACGCGCCGGACTATCCGGAAATTGCCGAGGCCGCGGGATTTTCTTTGCAACTCTCCGGACATACACACCTTGGCCAATTCATCCCCTGGAGCTGGATCGCTACACGGATATACAAGCAGTTTGTTTATGGGTTGAGCCGGATAGGCAACTTGCAGGTCTTCACATCGAGCGGTGCGGGAACGTGGGGACCACCGTTGAGGTTGGGATCAAATCCGGAGATTGTGGTGTTGCAGTTTGAGTAAATTGCTTTCCCTCCGGCAAAATTGGACTAGACGAACTGCCATGGACCAAAAACTGTCATTCCGAACCGCTTTAGCGGTGAGGAATCTGCTATTCGCCAAGGAAAAGCAGATTCCTCAGGGATAAATCCCTTCGGAATGACAGTACGCTACTTTCCGGCGAGTTCTTTCTTCACTAGATCACTCACCACTTTTCCATCAACACGTACGCCCTGAGCCGCGAATTTTGCCATCGCGTTCTTCATCACCGTCCCCATATCTTTCATAGTCGGCGAACCCATTTCGGCGATGACGGCTTTGACTCCGGCTTGGATATCTGTTTCGCTGGCCGCCTTGGGCAGATACGTTTCGATTACCGTAATTTCGGCGGCTTCTTTGTCGGCCATTTCTTTGCGGCCACCTTTGGTGAATTGCTCAATCGAATCTTTGCGCTGCTTGATCAAAGTGCTTAGCACTTGCTGCGCTTCCTTGTCGTCGAGCGGCGACATTTTTTCGATTTCGCGGTTTTTGAGCGCAGCTTTAACCATGCGCAGCGTCGAGAGCCGCGCTTCTTCGCGGGCTTTCATAGCGGTAGTAATGTCTTTTTGAATTTGGTCGACTAAGGGCATGGGGGAATTATAGCGAGTCGTGCGTCATGGGTCGCACGTCGTGCGCAACAGTGCTATCGGCGCGAAGCACGACCCCGCAAGGCACCACTTGGTCTTGCCGCCCCTATCGTTTTTCCCGATGCGATCTATGCACGAATCGCATTCTGACCGGACGCCGGAAAAGCATATTCCACGGTAAAATAGAGGGTACTTTCGGTTCTCCCCACTTTTATTTCAAAGGACTACATTCATGCTACTGAAGAACCGTCTTTTCACTCCGGGACCAACTCCTCTGCTGCCGGCCGCGCAAAATGCAATGGCGGCGTTTACGGCTCATCACCGCACTGCTGACTTTAAGGCGCTTTATACGCGCGTGCTTTCCGACATGAAGGACTTTGTCGGGACGGCGAACGATGTGCTGGTTATCGCTTCGTCGGGGACGGGTGCGATGGAAGGCTCGATTTCGAATCTCACCTCGCCCGGCGATCGGGTGCTGGTGCTCACTGCGGGAAAATTTGGCGAGCGCTGGCGCGACTTGGCGAAGGCATACGGCTGCAATGTCGACGTGGTCGAGAGGCCTTACGGTGAGACGTTTTCGCTCGATGAAGTTCGCGCGAAGCTGACTCCGGAGACGCGGGCGGTCTACGTGCAGGCGACCGAGAGTTCCACGGGCGCACGGCACGACGTGCGGGGTATTGCAAAGCTCGTCCGCGCGAATGGGGACAACACACTGCTCGTGGTCGACGCCATCACCGGACTTGGAACTACTCATTTGGATGTGGATGGCTGGGGCATTGACGTAATCATTGGTGGATCGCAGAAGGCGTTAATGATCCCGCCGGGACTCGCTTATTGCGCGGTCAGCGAGCGGGCGTGGAAGCGCATGGAAACGACAAAGAATCCGCGCTATTACTTCGATTTCCGCAAAGAGCGGAAAGCTGCGGCCAAAGGTGAGTCGGCGTTCACGCCGGCTACGTCGTTGTTCGCGGCGTTGGGCGCGGCGCTCGATTTCATTCGCCAGATGGGGAACGGTGATCTTGCTGCTGGACGCAAGGCGCTGGTCGACAATGCTGAGCTTGCCGCCGAGATGACTCGAGCGGGCGTGAAGGCGCTCGGGCTTAAGTTGTTCACGTCGGCGCCGGGCGCGGCTTTGACGGCGGTTACAGCTCCTGCGGGACTTGATTCAGGAAAGATTGTGAAAGAGTTCCGGGAATCATTCTCAGCAGTGGTAGCAAACGGACAGGGAGACATGAAGGGCAAGCTCTTCCGCATTGCGCACATCGGTTACTACGACTTCATCGATACGGTCGGAATTCTCGCGGCGCTCGAACATGTGCTGGCGACGGTCACAGACAAGCCGGTGGAGTATGGAGCAGCGGTACGCGCGGCACAGGAAGTGTTCGCGCGCTCGCGAACCAGGGAGCTGGCGGTTGCGGGCGCGAAAGATTAGAGAAGGTGAAATCCCACCCTTCAAATAGCCGAAGGGTGGGGCGCCCCCAAGATCAACCTGACCGAACAATCGGCCGCTAGTTGATGGTGAAGTTCATCGGTTGCGAGGTTGCAGATTGCGTACCGCCCCCGTAGATCCCACCTGGCGTTCCGGGATTGGTTACGGTGACAGGCACCGTAGCTGAACTCGCGACTGCGCTCGCTGGGATGCTTGCCATGGCTTTGCCCGCGCCGACGGTTGTCGTCATCGCCGTCCCATTGAAGTTAACGACGGCATTGGAATTGAAATTTGCGCCGTCAACTTCAAGAGTGAAAGTCGAGCTTCCCGCTGCTGTGCTAGGCGGCGTGAGCTTAGCGATCGTCGGTACAGTTCCTGGTTGCGCAGGCGTGGTGGCCGGTTTTGAGTAACCGCATCCAACGCCGGCGGCGGCCAGCAGAATCATCACAAATAGTTTCATATTTTTTCTCCCAGGTGCTTGCGACTGAAGTAAGTTTAGGAAGTGGGCCGGTTTGGAATGTCGGAGGCCTGTAACTTTCTCGTCAAGGAATTATTGATATGAAAATCGTTATTGCAGAAAAGATGTCTTCATCCGCCATGAACCTGCTTCGCGAACCGGGATGGACGGTAGTCACGCCGGACCAGGTGAACGGCAATCTTGCGAAGGAACTTGAAACTGCCGATGCGTTGCTGGTGCGCTCAGCGGTTCAGGTTAACGCGGCGCTGCTTACGAATGCCTCAAAGCTGCGCGTGATCGGACGTGCCGGGGTCGGTGTCGATAACATCGAGCTCGAACCCGCCACGCGCAAAGGCATAGCTGTAATGAACACGCCTGGCGCGAACGCCGTGGCAGTCGCAGAAATAACCCTGGGTTTGATGCTGAGCATGGCACGATTCATTCCTCGTGCGAGCGAGCTGATGCACGCCGGCAAATGGGAGAAGAAATCACTGCAAGGAACGGAGCTTCGCGGTAAAACTCTGGGCATAGTGGGTCTGGGAAAAATTGGGCTGGAAGTTGCGAAACGTGCGCGCGCGTTCGCGATGGAGATCGTTGGTCACGATCCGTTCGTTTCCGCGGCTATTGCGAAGGACAATGGAATTCGTTTGGCATCACTCGATGAAGTGTATGCGGCGGCGGACTATTTGAGTTTGCACGTCGGACTCACCCCTCAAACCGAGAACATGATCAACCCCGAGTCATTGAAGAAAATGAAAAAAGGCGTGCGACTGGTGAACTGCGCACGCGGCGAACTGGTGAATGAGGGCGCCTTGATCGCGGCCTTGAAAGAAGGTCAGGTTGCGGCGGCGGCATTGGATGTTTTTGCGCAGGAGCCGCTGAAAGAATCGCCGTTGCAGAAAATGGAAAATGTGATTCTGACTCCGCACATCGCCGGTTCTACGAATGAAGCGCAGGAAGCCGTCGGACAGCAGATCGCTATGCAGGTGAAGGAATATCTGAAGCACGGGGTGATTCTGAACGCGGTGAATGTGCCGTCGGTTTCCCACGACGAATACGTGCAGATGGAACCATACATCGTTCTAGCTGAACGGCTTGGGTCTTTTCTGGCACAGGTCAGCGGCGGCGTGGAAGAAATTTCGATCGGCTATACGGGGCACATCGCGGAGTGGAAGACTGAACTTATCCGCAATGCGGTTATCAAAGGCATTCTCAACGCAACTGTGGATGAAAGCGCAAATTTGGTCAACGCTGCAAGCTTGGCGTCTTCCCGCGGTCTTTCTGTTAACGAGGACCGCAAACCTAAGGCTTCAACCGGGGGTGCAGGAAGCGTGCTCTCGATCCAGATTCGTACGGGTACTGAAACCCACAGCGTCAAAGGTGCCGTCCTGCGAGAAAACATTCAGCGCTTGCTGCACGTGGATGGTATCGATGCCGAAGCGCCGCTCGAGCGGAATCTGGTCTACTTGCGAAACCAGGACGTGCCGGGAGTAATCGGCAAAGTGGGTACGATACTGGGCAAGCACAATATCAACATCGCGAACTTCTCACTAGGCCGCCGCCAGGGTGAGCCACAACCCGGCAAGCCGCTCGAAGCGATCGCGGTCGTGCAGGTGGACGGAGAGGTTCCCGAGGCGGTAGTCAGCGAGCTCCGTGGTATTCCGGCAGTGCAGCAGGCCAAGGCGATTCGGTTGGAGTAAGGGGCTTGCGCCGACAATCTGTCATTCCGATTGGATCGCTGAAAGGCGATCCGAAGAGGAATCGTACTAAGTTGTCGATCATTGGTGCAGTTGACCGGAGCACACGCTGCTGAAGTCCTCCCGCGAGCGCTGTTGCTGGCGTACTCGAACCGCCCGGTCCCTCCCTTGTCCGCGTGCGGCGGACTAGTTCGGGATGACATCACAAACCGACCATGGGCACCACTACGCTCTTTTGCGCGTTGCTTTCGCTAATCAGGGTGGAGGATAATTTGATAGTGCCTTGAGTGCGCTGCGGTACCTGCTTGAACCTGCCGAATTCCATTACGCTGATCCGCATCTGCATGATCCCGCTGCTGATTTGGATCCTCTCCACCGGTCGCCTCAGCAGCGCGAGCGGCGAACAGGAAATCCTTGCCTCTGCAGTTTTTATCGCGGCTTCGATTACGGACGGTATTGACGGATATATCGCACGGCGGCGGGGGCAGATCACAGCCATGGGAATTCTGCTCGACCCACTGGCGGACAAACTGCTGATCGCGGCAGCATTCGTCACCCTAGTGCAATTCAATCCCCGACTGGTACCCGCCTGGATTGCGGTCGTAATCATCGGCAGAGAGTTTTTAGTAAGTGGCCTGCGGTCTATTGCGGCGTCGGAGGGATTCACGATCGAAGCCAGCGACCTCGGCAAGTTAAAAATGTTCGTGCAGATCGTATCTGTCGTAGCGGTGATTCTCGATCATCGCTGGCAGGAGTGGCCGCTCACCGGACACTACGTTCTTTCGGTCCATTGGATCGCATTCCTGGCGATCTGGTTTATGGTCGCAGTCTCGTTGATCTCAGCCGGAGATTACTTCATCGCGTTCTGGCGACGCATAGACCGTCATGTGGTGAAGCGCCAGCGTCGTACCTTCATCCTTAGCCGGCGCAAGAAGCGCAATGTCGCGGCCATCTGAAGTATCGGCTCAATCGTCCCGCCAGACGAAGCCGAACTACAACCGCGAGGAACGAACTCTGCTTTTGCAGATCGCACGCGAAGCGATCCTGTCTTTTCTTCAGAAACGAGAGATGCCGCCGTTCATCCTGCCTGCGCCCCTGTTGGAACCGAGAGGTGTTTTTACGACCATTTATCTGAAAGAAAAACTTCGCGGTTGCGTAGGATATCCGGCTGCGATTTTGCCTCTTCACCGGGCAGTCGCAGAAACCGCCCGAGCGTCGGCTTTGGAAGATCCACGATTTTATCCGTTGCGTCTCGATGAAGCCGAACACTTGAGGATTTCGATCAGCGTACTCTCGCCCTTGCAGCCGATTTCGGCTGATCAGGTTGAAATAGGACGCCATGGCCTGGTGATTTCACAAGCCGGGCGGCGTGGACTTCTGCTGCCGCAGGTGCCGGTCGAACACGGATGGGACCGAGTGACCTTTCTCGAGCAAACCTGCCTGAAGGCTGGTCTTTCCCCGGACGCGTGGAAGAGCGGCACGCATATTGAGGCCTTCACGGCGGAAACATTCGCGGATGATCAAGGAAAATAACTGCTACGAGATAGATTTAACGCTAGATTCACTTTCCATTCCAAACAACCGAAGCCCAAGAAGCTTGGAATACCGAAAATAGTCGTGATCGGTGGTGAATATTGCACAATTTGATCGCGCCGAAATTGAGCAAATCAGCATATCCACAGATGAAGCCGCTACGCCTCGCGACCTGCACACGTTGTTCATTTCGGCGGCGTTCTCGTAGTCCAGCGTCTCTATCGGTAAATCTTTGAATGAACGCAAATCCTCCCGAAGACGCTTAAATTGAGAATGCTCGCGAATGGCGGAGAGGAGTTCCTGCCGAATCGGGCCAATTATTACCACCCTTCCCTCACGGATAAGGTCGGAAAGTAGCGCGCGGATTTGGCTTTGCTCGGGGCTGAGATCGCCACTGCGTCGTCGCAATGCCAAAGACCAGACGGGCGTGTCGACCAGCACATTCATTTGTGCGTCCGATTTCTTTGGGCCTTGTAGTCGAATTGCGGATCAAAATCGAGCGTCCCGAAGCGCTGAATTATTTTCTGTTGCTTGCGATGACGGATGTACTCATCGAGAGCAGCGGTGACGGCTTCTTTCTTTGTCTTGTGTCCGCCCGTGAGCCGGGCTTCTTCGATGAGGGCATCGTCGATAGCAAGGTTAGTTGCCATATGTGTAGAGTATTACACATATCGCTGTGTAGTAGTTAAGAAAAATTCAGGGAAGGCCGCAGCCTTCCCTGTGTGAATTCCTATTGCTGGTCGATTTCGACGGTGTCGCCAACGTGGATCGGTTCGAGCGAGAAAACAACCATTCCAGTGGCGGTCGTGGGAGTGGTCCCAACGATCACAAGTTCGCCCACGCCACGCCGAGGCATTTCGCCGGTCTCAATGATGGGACCGTGGCCGCGATCGAGAAATGTAGGATTGACCATGGCCGGATCTTTTTGTGTCATCTCATAAGAAGTGGCGTGAAATGAGATCGAGTCAACCGGGTTTTGGACGACCTCCATTGCCGTGCGCTCCACGCGAAGGAAGTCTCCGACTTTCAAACTCTGGTTTGAACCGACATTGATGTAGACTTTCGCACCTGTGCCCAGCTCGGTGTCGAAGTCCTTCGAGAAGATAATGCGTCCCGTGGCCTGTCCAGCGGCCATAGCGTAGCGATCAAAACGGAATGCAGGATGAAACGCGATTTTCTCCTTCTCCGTATATGGAATGACCAGGTCGCCAGGCGAAACCGTATCGCAGCCGAACTCGATTTTAGCGACTGACATTCTGGGACGCGTATCGATTACTTTGACAACTGCTACTTCCTCGTATGGTTGGCCGGCGGCTTTGATGGCCGCGAACTGTCCGGGAAATACCTCAAACCGGTCAGGATCTTTTAGCTCACGAACGACCGAGTACTTCTGTCCGGCCTCGTAGCCTCTGCCGTGCAAGTAAACTGCGTCACCCATTCCGAAGTCGGCGGTGAACGGCGACTCGAGACCGCCGGTCACGAATCTATTGTGGGCCTGAGGCTTGCTGATGAAGCCGGCGCAATAGAGATCAGCCGAAGTTGGAGTCGTAACCCGTTCAACCGGAAAACCGATTGTGGTATCGACGGTTCCTTCGGGAGTCGGGGCGACCGAACTCTCTTGCTGCGCCCAGGAGAGCGCTACAAAAAGCGGTAATGCGCAAAGTGCTACTCTTTTCATCAGTTCCTCCAGGCGCCTGCCTGACCTCAACGTATGCTAAGTTGCTTAAAACAAAGAACGTGCCAATGTGGAAGGTAGCAAGGTAACCAGGGAGGGTCAAGTTACGCTGGTCTAATCAGTTAGGTTGTTAAAAAGTTTCGCTGCCCCAATAAAGTGCAATCCTGTTGCGCTGGAGTGCTATGTACCTGTAATATCGCGCGGTTACATGGACGCGGGCAATAACCACTACTCCAGGTTGATTCACATGCGGCTTCCCAGGGCCTGCGTCGCCATTGCCGGCGCAAACCCCGGCGAACTGCTGGAAAAAGCGGAAGCGGTCAGTCGTGATAACCCGTTCGTGGAATTGAGGTTAGATTATATTTCGCGGCCGGGACTGGCGATCACGAAGATCAAAGAATTTACTGAAACCCACCCGCATGTGTCGGTCATTGCCACTTGTCGGCGGATTCCAAGCGGCGGCAAGTTCAAGGGATCAATCAAGGGACAATTGGAAGTATTGACGAAGGCAGCCGAATCCGGCTGCCAACTTGTCGATATCGAACTGCAAACAGCTACCCGCCTTAAACCCACCCAGCTCGCGAAACTCAGATCGAAAGCTGCCGTGATCATCTCTTTCCATGACTTTCGCGGAACCAGGAAGCTGGAAGAGACGCTTAAGAAGATGTCATCTTTACCGGCCGATTTCTACAAAATGGTCAGCACTGCGACCAGCCTCTATGACAATGTGACCATGATGCAGTTTCTTGAACGACACCAGGACTCACACAGCCTGGTCGGCCTTTGCATGGGGGAGCAGGGCATCCTTAGCCGCGTGGTTGGGGTTCGTGCCGGCAGCGTATTTACCTTTGGCGCCCTCACTGCTGAGGAAAAGACAGCACCAGGGCAGGTCACCGCACAGGAACTGCGGAGCCTTTATCGCATCGATCAGGTGGATGCGGCCACCAAGATATTTGGGGTTGCCGGAGACCCGGTCCGGCATTCGCTTTCACCTGCCATCATGAATGCTGCTATGCGCCGCGAGAACGTGAACGGCGTGTTTCTTGCCTTGCAGACGAAGTCGCTGAAAGACTTATTGACTTGCGCGCGCGACATTCCGATTCAGGGACTCTCGGTCACGATGCCGCACAAGCAGGCCATTCTCAAATATCTGGATAACACGGATCCGCAAACCGCAAAAATTGGGGCATGCAATACGGTCGTTCGCTCACAAGATGGCAGACTATACGGCTTCAACACCGATAGTGCCGGGGTTGTGAGTCCGCTGGAACAACGCATTCCGCTACAAGATGCGCGCATTCTGGTTCTCGGCGCCGGAGGCGCGGCACGCGCTGCGGTGTTCGGGTTAAGGGAGCGTGGAGCAGAGGTTTTTATTCTTAATCGCCACGCGGAGAAGGGGCAGAAACTTGCGCGTCAGGCAAAAGCGCGGACCGTGAAGCGCGCGAACCTGAAGAAGCTCGATTTCGATGTGATTATCAACGCGACGCCGATTGGCATGGGGAATATACGCGAGTCGCCGCTGAACCCTGACGAGATTCGGGCGAAATTCGTGTTCGACATGGTCTACGATCCGGCGGAGACCAAGTTGCTTAAGCTGGCGAAAGAACGCGGCGCGGAAGTTATCCCCGGCAGCGTGATGTTTGTGCATCAAGCTGCGCGTCAATTCGAGATCTTCACGGGGAAGCCAGCACCAAGGGAAGACATGCTGCGGATCGTGCTTTTAGCGCTGGCGCAAAGGGCGGAGAAGAGAGATTAGTGGGCAGTGGGCAGTGGGCAGTGGGCGAGCACGATCATGCCGTGCGCCGGCTATTCACGCTAAGTGAATTAAGTAATCCGTTCAGAATTCTTGCTATTTCAGTGACCTGCCGCAGCAGCCGGACGCCGGATTCCTCATTGATGTAACTTAGCTTTCTAGCGATTGTCAATTGCGTTTCTAATTCTAAGAGCGAACCACGGGCATTTCCCAGGAATTGGCGGAATTCTCCTGTCGTGCAACGTCCCTGACCTTCCGCTATATTGCTCGGCACGGAAACTGCCGCACGACGAATCTGAGCTGTCAGCCCAAAACGCTCATCTGACGGAAACGAACGAGTGGCTAGGTAGATCTCGCTCACCAGAGTGATTGACTGCTGCCAAACCACTAGGTCACGGTAAGATTGGACCGGGCGGCTCTGCGAGCGACTCGCCATCGTGACATGTTAGTTACAGTCGCTATCTAGTGCTGTGACGGATATCACTGATGTTTGATCTATGAGTTGAGGAAAACTGACCACTGCCCACTAATCACTAGCCACTTGCCTTCAAGAAGTTCTCAATCAGCTTCTTCCCTTCCGAGGTCAACACGCTCTCCGGGTGGAATTGCACGCCCTCAAGAGGAAAGGTTTTGTGACGCAGCCCCATGATCGTCCGAGAACCGTCGGGTTCGGTGGTCCAGGCACTGATCTCAAATTCTGGTGGCAGGCTCTTCTCTTCGACAATTAAGGAGTGATAACGGGTAGCTGTGAATGGGGATGGGAGGGTCTTGAATACGCTCTTTCCGTCATGTTTTACCTGGCTGGTCTTTCCATGCATCAGGTGCGGTGCTCGCACCACTTTTCCGCCGAATGCGGCACCGAGGGCCTGATGACCAAGGCAGACGCCCAAAACAGGTGTGTCGTGGAGTTCGCGGAAGAGATCGATGCTGATGCCGGCCTCTTGCGGTGTACACGGCCCGGGAGACACCACGATCTGGGCAGGCCGCATCTTCCTCACTTCATCAACTTTGACCTGGTCGTTGCGGCGAACCACGACCTCCGCACCCAGTTCACCCAGATATTGAACCAGGTTGTAGGTAAAAGAGTCGTAGTTATCAAGCACGAAGACCATGGGAGTGCTTCTAGGTTACACCCAGTGGGCAGTGGCTCGTGGTTCGTGGTTCGTGGCTCGTGGGTTCGTGGCTCGTGGCTCGTGAGTAGTGCTCGAGTCCGGTACACCTTGTCGAAAATATCTATGATCACAGAGTCCACGATGCGAAGCGGTTCCAACCGATCACGATTTACGAACCACGAATCACGAATCACGAACCACGAGGCACCACCATCCCTTCAACTTCTGCTTGACATACCTGTGACAAAGTTTCATCCTTACAAGGGTTTAAGAACATTCCCCATGGGAGTGGAAGTTCAGCAGGCAGAAAAACGAGCTACACGGCGCTTCGCGTTGCGCCTGCCGGTCGAAGTAAGCTCTCCGGGCGATGCCGGGACATTGCTTCCGGCACACACCCGTGATGTCAGCGCACGCGGCATTTGTTTTTTCCTGGACACTCCTATGTCCACGGGATCAGCAATCGAATTCACCTTGACCCTGCCACCTGAAATAACGTTGACGGAAAGCATTCGCGTTCGCTGCAAAGGAAAAGTGGTGCGCGTCGACCAGGGACTGGCGGATTCGAAAGTGCCGGTCGCGGCGGTCATCGACGAATATGAATTCTTATCGGATTCGCCCGGAATGCGTACGCCCGAAGCGGGCTGGTGACTACCTTTATAAGCTTCCGGAGTAGTGCTACTCTCAAACCAAGACCTTCCAAAATCAGGGACTGCTCTTGTTCTGCACGCGAGTCTATTTCTATGCGCTCCTGCTGGTCGCACTGCTACCCTCGGCGGCATTGGCAGCCGACCGCTCACCCGCGGCGGTGCGATCAGTCAAAATTGCGCCCGGGCAAGGCGACGCAGTAACCCTGCAGGTTTTTGCTTCGCGACCGTTGAAGGCTCAGATACACACGGTCGAAAATCCCTTGCGCCTCGTCATCGATCTTCCCGGCTCGATACTTAGCACGCCGAAGAAACGAATTTCATTTCGCAACCAACAGATCAAAGACATTCGTTTGAATCAGCATCAGACGAGCCCTGAGGTAAGCCGTATCGTGATTGACTTGGCAGCTCCGGTTCAATGCACATGGACTTCTACTGGGAACCGCCTGGACCTGCAAATTCGCGCCGACGCTGCAGCTGCCGCCAAGCCGCCGACGGTACCGGCAGCCGCTCCTTCGGTACAGCCGGTGGCAGTGCCTTACGCTCCCGGTGCCTCTGGAAATCTGGTCGAAGCTGGAAGCCGGGTGGGAAACGGATCGTCTATCACGGCTAAGGACCAAACCGCGATATTGCGCCTGACCCGCGGCGGCGAGGTTAGAGTTTGCCCCGGAACCACCCTTTCAGTAGCGACTTCACCCACCGGAGACGATTTGATGCTGGGCATGAATAGCGGCTCGATCGAGACCCACTATCAGCTTAATGAGTCGTCTGATTCGATTCTCACGCCGGATTTCCGCATTGTGCTGCCTGGGCCGGGCGTGTTCAACCTCGCGATCAAATCAGAACTCTCTGGAGATACGTGTGTGAGTTCTCTGCCCGGGAGCAGTTCGTCCGTAGTCGTGGCCGAGCTGCTGGGGAATGGAACTTATGAAATAAAGCCGGAGCAACAGGTTCTATTTCGTAAAGGAAGAATGCAGTCAGTTGAGACTCCACTGGCGGCGTGCGGATGTCCTTCAACCCTGGAGCCGGTAATGCGAGCAGCAACCGACCCAGCAACTGTTCTGCCCGAGAATAAAGCCGCAAACCAAGTCACGTTAGCGAGTCCGAATGACCAGGCGTTAGCAAGTCAGAAGATTGCTGCTACAGCGGGTAGTAGCTCGGGGCCGGGCGTGCCGGGTGCTTCGGGAGAGAGCAAATCCCCAGACACGGCGCAGATATCGACACCCCTGGTGTTTAATGCAAAGGAATTCGCCCGTCTGCGGGCGGAAACTCCACCGATGTTGAGCGCGAAAGTTGCCGCGCTTCCGCTCTCGGCGAAACCAGCGGACCCCTTGCCGCCAATTGTTGTGCTCCCACCAAACTCCAAGCAGGAGCACAAGGGATTTCTAGGGAAGGTTCGTGGATTCTTCCGGAAGATGTTCTGACTGCACGAGTTTAGCGGCGCTTCGCCGGTTTGGTGAGCGGCGTGACTCGTTCGCGCAGGTCGTCTGCCAGATCAGAGCCGCGGTCGATTACGTCTTCCGCAAAGTCTTTGGCATTTTCTTTCCAATCATCGAACGTTTCGCGAGCGGTTTCATATTGACGGCGGAGATCGCTACGCATTTGCCGCCCCGCTTTTGGCGCGAACAGCATGCCGATTACAGTTCCCGCGCCCAATCCGATCAGCAGAAAAGTTATTGCTGTGCCAACATTACCGCTACCTTCATATTTACCTTCTCGCATGAGTACACCTCGTCAAACAAACTTTGATTCAGGTTGGGTTATTTTAGCTGTTCTGACCGGTTCCGGCGCTGGAATTCAAGGTCGGGTGGTCGGACGATCGGATCATCGGGCGATCTGAAAAACGTCACGCTTGATGAGATCACCGGATGACCCGATGAACCGATCACTCGATCTGCAGATTCCCAAATTCAACCAACCCATATAAAATACAAAGGTTAGCCCACACTGGCTTGGCTGCCCAGTCCTTCGGTCGGCCGCAAGAAGTCTTGAGGAAGTCTTCGATCCGCAAATAAGGAGAGCAATTCAGCAATGGCAATTCCAGCCACACAACTGCGTCCCGGCATGATCATTAAACATAATAATGACCTTCATTCGGTCTTTAGCGTTGAGCACCGCACGCCCGGCAACCTGCGCGCCTTCATCCAGGCGAAGCTACGCAATCTGCGCACCGGAGCCATGTTCGAGCACCGCTTCCGCTCGCCCGATCCCATCGAGAAGATCAACGTGGATGAGATGCAGATGGAATATCTTTACAACGACGGCGATGATTACTACTTCATGAACACCGAGAACTATGAGCAGACGCACCTTACGAAGGATATTTTGGGTGATGCCGTGGATTATCTGACTCCGAACCTGCCAATAAGAGTCGAGTTCTTCGACGGGAAAGCGGTGGGGATCGAACTGCCACAAACGGTGGAATTAACGGTTATTGAAACCGAGCCGGGGCTGAAGAGTGCGACCGCATCGAGCGTGACCAAGCCGGCGAAGACGGAGACAGGGCTGATTGTGCAGGTGCCGCCGTTCATCAATGAGGGCGAGAAGATCAAGGTGGATACGGCAGAAGGGGTGTACTTGTCGAGGGCTTGATCATCGGATGATCGGCTCATCGGGCCATCGGGTGATCTAAAATCTGCATTAAGCTAGCCGTGGAGAGCAAACAGGAAGAGCTTCGTGGGAGGACGAAAAAGTTCGCACTCCGAATCATCAGACTTTTTAAAAGTCTGCCGCGCAGTCCTGAGGCACAGATTCTTGGAAAGCAGTTGCTGCGCTCAGGTGCCTCGGTCGGAGCAAATTACCGGGCGGCTGGCCGAGCCCGCTCGAACGCTGAATTCTCCGCAAAAATCGGGATCGTTGTAGAGGAAGCTGACGAGACAGTCTTCTGGCTGGAGTGCATGATTGAGGCGGGTATTGTGAAACAGGAGCTTCTTCAGGACCTGTTGAGAGAAGCGAACGAACTGGTTGCTTGCCGCGTCGTATCGAACGGCTCGGCGCTAGTTCAGATCACCCGATGACCCCATCACCCGATGACCCGATTGGAGCGACGGCTCGAAACTACATTGTTCGCGGCCGTGTGCAGGGCGTCGGCTTCCGCTGGTTCGTCGAACGCGAGGCGCGGGCTCTGGGAGTTGCGGGTTGGGTCCGAAATAGAGCAGATGGGACGGTAGAGGTGCTGGCGATGGGCACTCGGGAGCAACTTTCGAATCTGCACTCCCGTCTTCGGCAGGGGCCACGAGCATCTCGCGTCGATGAGGTTGAAATTTCAGAAACACAGCCGGTCGAAGGACTGAACTCTTTTCGCATTGAAGGAGCGTGGTAGATGGCAAATGCCTCGTCGAAGGCAGGCACGAACTGCGAACATCTGAAAAGATTGATTCGCGAGATCCCGGATTTTCCCAAGCCCGGCATTCTTTTCTACGACATCACTACCCTGCTCAAAGACAAGCTTGGTTTCGCGACATTGATCGATGGACTCGCCGAGCATTACATTGGAAGAGATGTGGATCTTGTGCTCGGAATGGAGGCGCGTGGCTTTATTTTCGGCCCGGCGGTTGCCTATCGCTTAAATGCCGGATTCATACCGGTGCGCAAACCGGGCAAACTTCCAGCAGCGACAACCAAGTATGACTACGCCCTTGAATATGGGACTAACACGCTCGAAGTACACCAGGACGCGATCAGCAGAGGGCAGCGGGTGGTTATTGTCGACGATTTATTGGCGACAGGCGGAACTGCAGAAGCCACGGCGAAGCTGGCCGAGATGGCAGGCGCGAAGATCGTCGGCATGGGATTCGTAGTCGAGCTGGATTTCCTGCATCCGCGCGAGAAGCTGAAAGGCTACGACGTGTTCTCGCTGCTGCACTACGACAAGTAAGGTTTCAAAGTTTCACGTTTCAGGGTTTCGCGTCATGCACCGGCTTACTCTGTGGTGTTTTCCTCTGTGGGACACTGTGTTCTCTGTGGTTAGCTTTTAAAATCCTTACCGCAGAGAACACAGGGTTTCACCGAGGAAGGCACAAAGAGGTAAGTCTCTTCTAATCCCCTTCGGCACACCTATTGCTTCCCACATTCGCGAGGCATCCTCGTGGACAGTGGCTACTACGCGGCGTGTACGGCGCTGAAGGCGCAATCGAACGCTCTTGAGCTGGTAGCGAACAATGTCGCGAACGTAAATACGACCGGGTATCGCGGACAGATACCTTCGTTTGAATCTCTGCTGCTCGAATCGCAACCCTCTTTCCCGACAAATAGCTGGAGCCGGCTGATCAATCAGTTTTCGGTGTTGAACGGCGCACGCCTCGATCTTACGGAAGGCAACCTGGAGCGCACCGGAAATCCGCTGGATTTTGCGCTGGAAGGGCCAGGATTTTTCGCCGTGCAAACGAAGGCGGGTACTCTCTATACCCGAAATGGCAAGTTTCAGATTGCCGCGTCGGGGCAGTTGGTGACCTCCGCTGGCGATGCGGTACTCGGCACCGGAGGCCCGATCATGCTGCCACTGAATGCGCAGCCTTCGATCAGCGCCGACGGGACGATTTCGGTTGCGGGCGCCGTGGCCGGCAAGTTGAAGCTGGTGGAGTTTGCGCCGGGCGCACAAGTCAAGGCCGTCGGCGGATCGTACTATTCGGCGCCGGCTAAGAGCGCGGTGATAGCGGCCCACGCGATGGTGCGGCAGGGAATGCTTGAATCCTCGAATGTCAATCCGGTGACTGCGGTGATCGGGTTGATCACGGCGCAGCGGCAGGCAGAGATGGCCGGGCGGGCAATGAACGCTTTTTATTCGGACTTTGATCGCATTGCGGCGGATGAGCTGCCGCGGACATAGGTTTCAAGGTTTCAAAGTTTCAAGGTTTCAAAGTTTCACAGGTTTCCAGGTCGGGTTGGAGACTCCGGACAGCGACCGTTTCACTTTGAAACCTTGAAACTCTGAAACCTTGAGATTCTGAAACGTTGGAGATCGAATGCTGCGAGCCTTATATACCGGCGCGAGCGGGATGAGCGCACAAGAGATGAACCTCGACAACGTTGCCAATAACCTTGCGAACTCGAGCACGGCGGGTTTTCGCAAGCGGCGGCTGCAGTTTGAAGATCTCATTTATCAGAACGTGGTCATGCCTGGGGCGGCCTCGACCCAACAGACGACGGTTGCGACCGGCCTGCAGATCGGGTTAGGTGCGCGCTCGGCGGCGTCTGAGATCGTGCAGACCCAAGGCGACTTCAGCCAAACCGGGAATCCGCTCGATCTTGCAATCCAGGGGCAGGGTTTTTTTCAGATCACGATGCCATCTGGCGAGACCGCCTACACGCGCAGCGGAACCTTTCATCTCGATCAGCAGGGGAACATCGTGACCGCCGACGGCAATCCCATGGACCCGGCGATTACGATCCCCCCGAATGCGACTTCGGTCACGATCGGGTCCGATGGCACGGTGAGCGTGACCACGCCCGGGCAAACTCAGGCGCAGCAAGTTGGGACCATCCAACTGGCTTTGTTTCAAAACCCTGGCGGCTTAAACAGCATTGGCAATAATCTTTTTCTCGCAACCACGGCATCGGGCGACCCGATCGTCGGCAACCCTGGTGGGACTGAGGGTGAAGGCACCATCCAGCAAGGGTACCTCGAACAGTCGAACGTGGACGTGGTCGAGGAGTTCATTCAGATGATCGTAGCGCAACGGTCTTATGAAGCGAGCTCGCGGGTGGTGCAGGCGGCGGACCAGATGTTTCAGGACGTAAATAACCTCGGCAAATAAGGCTGTGGCCGGAAAGTGGTGAAATGAAACTTGCTCTAATCGCCGGGTGTTTTTTCCTGCTGACCTCAGCATGGGCGCAGAAGCCACTGGCCGAATGCCGTTCGGAGGTGGCGGGACGCAGCCAGCATTGGCCGTTGGACCTCGAGCGAATCCGGCACATTATGCAGCAGAACCCACTGCTGCAAAGAGTGGATTTGTCGCAGGGACAAATTCTTGCTCCCCCAGACTTCACCACTCATGGGCAAAATTCTGAGTTGGAGCTAAGGCGGATTCAGGAAAGTCCCGGGCGCCGGCTTGTGTTTGTAACTATGCGTTGCCGGGAACGAACAGATTGCGGCAGTTTTCTTGTCGAAATTGCTTTGCCCAGCCCGCTGCCACACAACCCGAGTGCCAGTGAAGAGAATTCCTCAGCAGGCTTGATGGGCTCGCTTGGGAGGTGCAAACGGTCCATTAGTAGCGTCGATGGACCAGTATTGGTTCAGCCCCACAGCATATCGAGCCTGGTGATCGAAGAAGATGGGCTGCGGATCACGGAGCCGGTGCTGCCGCAGAAACGAGCACGGCTCGGTGACCTGGTACGGGTGAGCGATCCATCAACCCATCGTTCCGTCATGGCCAGGGTCATCGGTCCTGGGCTCTTGGTGCCCTCAGGCGCGGGGAATCAGCCGCGATCGGGGGGAACACAGTGAACAAAGCAGTCTGTACTTTCCTGCTCTTAGTTTCCACCGCGACTCTGCTGCCGGCGAAAGCCAAATATAAAGACAAGAACAGTTCCGGCGCGATACAAAACGAATCTCTCAACCAATATCTGCAACGCATGCAGCAGGTACCGCGACCCCCGTCTGCAGCTACGGTGGGAAGCCTCTGGAGCGATGGCGGCCGGCTGACGGACGTCTCTTCTGACTACAAGGCCCGCCACATCGGCGATTTGATCACCATCACGGTGGTGCAGAACATCACAGCGACCAATGCGGGCAGCGTTTCTTCACAGAGAAATATGAGCGCCAGCTCTGGAATTACGGCGCTGCCGGGAGAGTTGAAGGCCACTGGCGTGGCCAGCTTGTTTTCGCCGACCTCGGCGTATTCACTTGCCGGAAAAGGCCAGGCAGCAACCAGTTCGAGCCTGATCACCAGCCTGGCAGGCCGGATCGTAGGAGTGCTGCCGGGCGGAGCGCTGGTGATTGAGGCGGAACGGAAACTGACCATGAACAATGAGCGGCAAACCCTGCTTTTGCGCGGCATGGTGCGGCCAGGCGACATTGGCGCGGGCGACACTGTGGCCTCGAATGCGATTGCAAATCTTGAATTGGAACTGAAAGGCAAAGGGGTAATCAGCGAAGGCGATCGTCCGCCGAACCCGATCATGCGGGCGATCCTGCGGGTGCTGAATTTCTGAGGAGGAAGCGTGCGTGGAATCATTGTCGTCGGACTACTGGTATTCTCCGCGTTAGCGTTGTCCGCGGAAGAAACCGTCCACAGCGCTCTGGTCCGCGACATTGCGACGGTTGAGGGAGTTCGCGATAACCCCATATTTGGATACGGCCTGGTGGTTGGGTTGAAAGGCACTGGCGACCGCCAGCAGACGATTTTCACGATTCAAACCCTCGCGAACGTTCTCGAGCGCATGGGGGTGCAAATTCCGGCGAATACGGTAGTGGTGAAAAATGTGGCTGCAGTTTTCGTGACTGCGACCCTGCCGCCGTTTGCCACACCCGGGACCCACCTTGACGTCACGGTTTCGTCGGCCGGAGATGCGCGCAGCCTTGAGGGCGGCATGCTGTTGCTGACGCCACTCTATGCGGCTGACGGAGAGGTGTACGCGGCGGCTCAAGGACCATTGACGCTAGGCGGCTACAGTGCCGGCGGAGCGGGCAACACAAAAGAAGTAAACCATCCGACGGTGGGGCGAATTCCCGGTGGAGGCTTAATCGAGCGCGATACCTCGATTGATCTGGAAAAGATGAATCTCCTGACAATTCTGCTTTCTGAACCGAACTTTTCGACCGCCGAGCAAGTGGCGGCGGCAATTAACGGCGAGCTTCACAACGTGACCGCTGTCGTCAAAGACAGCCGTCGTATTGAGGTAACGCGTGGGCCGGAGGAGCACGATGTGCCAGCGCTTCTGGCGCGAATTGAGAACCTAAGCGTTGCAGTTCATCGGCGGGCGCGGGTGGTGGTGAACGAGCGCACCGGAACCATCGTGATGGGACGCGATGTACGCCTGGGTACGGTTTCGATTCTGCACGGCAGTTTTTCGATCGAAGTGGCAACCCAGCTTGCAGTGTCGCAGCCCGCACCGCTCGGGCAGGGTGAAACCAAGGTCGTACCCGAAACCACACTGAAGGCGGAAGAGGGAGCGTCGCGACGCATCGAGCTGAACGAAGGGGCAAGTGTGGACCAACTGGTGAATGGATTGCAAAGAATTGGGGCTACCTCCCGCGATGTGATTGCGATTTTGCAGGCGATCAAAGCCGCCGGCGCACTCGACGCAGACCTAGAAGTGATTTGAGAGAAGTGAGCGCAGGAGAAGTAATCTCATGATTGTGACGAGAGTTTCTCCGGGGCAGGCAACCCAGCAGATGCAGGCACGAGCGAAGGAAGCAGGTGCGCAGTTTGAGGCCATCCTTCTAAATACGGTATTTGGCGATCTCGAGAGAAGCTTCACACAATTACCGGGCGGGAGCGAGGACGCGATCTCCAAGAGCTATGACGGGTTTGGAATGGAGGCCATCAGTTCGGGTCTGGCGCGGAGTGGAGGGGCCGGTCTTGGGGCATTCATTGCCAAGGCACTGCTAGCCCGAGCGAACGACCACAAAGTTGGTGTTTAAAGTTTTTTAATTCCAGGCCGATAACAGAATTGCAAGGACAGAAGGTGGAGAAAACGCAGTCATGAGAATTGATTTAACTTCGGGCGCCGCAGCTTCAGGACCGCAGATTGAAAAGACGGCCTCCTCCCGCTCTGCGAACAGCAGCGCCACCGCCGGTGCCGATCGGGCTGAGTTATCAGAGAGCGACACGAACGCGGGAAAGCTTACGACAGCGGCTTTGAATTCACCAGAAGTTCGCGCTGAGAGAGTCGCGGGGCTGCGGGCGCAGCTCGCCTCCGGAACTTATCAGGTTTCGGCAGCGCAAGTGGCAGACTCATTGCTGAACCAAATGCGCGTGCGCACATCGTGAAAGGCAGCTCCGCTTAATGGGAATTTATGTCAGCTGACGAGCTTTCACCCATCAACATGCCGGCGGTCGCATGGACAAGCAACGCAGGCTCGCGCGAGTCCGATGGGGAGACTAGAGACAAAGAAAAAAAGGTTAATGCGAAGTTGAAGACAGGGAAAGAAATCCCGCCCGAACTCGACTTTGAGCCGGTCGAGCACGAACTGGACAGCATCGCGTAATGGCCAAGCCAGTCACACCGCGAAGCGATGTAGAAGGCCCAGTGAAAAATACGCCCTCCCCCCCGTTGATAGCAACACCGGAGACCCTCATTGAGGAAATGGCTTGCGCTATCGCCGAGGCGCAAGCTGCCTTGTTCGCTGGACGCTACTCAGATATGGAAGTTTGCGCACAACGGTTGCAGGGGTTGTGCACCGGCTTAAAAAAGTACAATCCCGAATCTCGAGACGGAGCCGGTACCAAGCCCGGCGAACGTGATTTTCAAGCAGCGGCATCGCGACTATACCGGCAAAACAAAATTTTTGCCGCGGTGTTGACGCGGGTCAGGCGCCATCTCGAAGCCTTCCGCGCCTTACTGAACGGCCCTTCAGTCACATACCAACCCACACGCATTGAATTGCCGGAGAGCAAGAGCTGAATGTCGAGCCTGCTGGCAACCATGTATGTGGCGACGGGCGCGATGGCCGCCGACCAGGGCGCGCTCGAAGTCACCGGCAACAACGTAGCGAACGTCAATACGCCGGGATACTCGCGTGAAGTGCCCGTGCTTGAAGAGAACACACCCGTTGTGGTGGGCAAGCTGACGTACGGGACGGGAGTATCGCTTGAAAAAGTGCAGAGTGTTCGCGATCCGATTTTGCAGCTTCGCATTCAGCAGGAGAGCGGCCAGCAGGGGCAGTTGAATGCGTTCGTTGCCGCCATGAACCAGGCACAAACTTTGTTTAATTCCAGCAACAACGACATCGGTTCGCAAATTTCAAATCTGTTCTCCAGCATTTCTCAGCTTTCAACCGACCCGTCGAACCTTTCTCTGCGCCAGGGGGTCCTCACGGCGGCTTCGAACCTGGCATCAGCGTTCAACAACACGGCCAGCAATCTATCGGCGCAACGCACAAACTTGAATTTGAACGTCGCTCAGTCAGTGCAGCAGGTCAACACATTGACCCAGCAAATTTCCGGATTAAATGGGCAAATCAGCGCGCTTGAAAACATTGGGCAAGATGCCAGCCAGTTCATTGACCAGCGCGACAATCTGATTAACCAGTTGTCAGGGCTGATTGATGTCTCGGAAATCAAGAGCGATTCGGGGATCACGCTTACCACATCAACCGGGGCCGCGCTGGTCACGGGCGCGCAAAGCTATGCCTTGAACACGCAAGCCGATTCTTCCGGACTGCAGCACGTCATCGATGCTCAAGGTCATGACATCACTTCCCAGATCAACTCCGGCGCGCTTGCGGGAATCATTCAAGGGCGCGACCAGACAATTCCGGGATTGCTGAATCAACTGGACACGCTGGCCGCCGGACTCTCAAGCGCGTTTAACAGCGCTAATTCGTCGGGCTTTGACTTGAACGGCAACCATGGGGGCAATGTTTTTGCGTCCCCGCCAGCGAGTGGCGCTGGAGCCGCAGCTAATATGGCGGTTGCAATTACCGATCCTGCGCTCATCGCAGCCAGCTCTGACGGAAGCGCTGGCAGCAACGGCAATCTCGCCAATTTTTCGGAGGTCCAGAACCAAACCGTGATTGCCGGGAAAACTCCCGCAGACTACTACGGCAATATCGTTTTTACGGTTGGGAACGACGCTTCGAACGCAACCACGGAATTGCAGTCCTCGCAACTGGTGTTGCAACAACTGCAAGACCAGCGGGGTAGCATCTCCGGAGTTTCGCTCGACGAAGAAGCGGCCAACATGACACAGTTTCAACGCGCTTATGACGCCACTGCACAAGTAGTGGTTGCAGTAAACCAGATGATCGAGACGGTGATCAACATGGGATCGGTGGCGGTCTCCTCATGAGCTCGGTGCGAGTGAATCCGTATGTTTTGCCTGACCTGCTGCTGGATCTGAACAATACGCAGCAGCAAGCCGACACGGCCTCATTGCAGATGGCGACCGGCAGCCGGATCAATAAAGCTTCCGACGATCCAGCTGGCGCAGCGGAAATGGTCTTCAACAAATCAGAAACCGCTCAGGCCGATACTTTTTTGCGCAGCGCGACCAGCGTTTCTGGACTTCTTCAGTCGGCGGATTCCACTCTGAGCTCGGTCGTCACCGCCTTGCAGCGGGCGGTTTCGCTCGGCGTCGAGGGTGCAAATGGCACACTCTCTGATACCGACCGTGCTGATATTGCCAATGAGTTGAGTGGGATTCAGCAGCAATTGCTGAACCTGGCAAATACCGACTATCAAGGGGAGTTCATTTTTTCCGGCACGGCAACGGTGCAGCCCTTTGTGGCCGATAACACCAGCCCTGCCGGAGTCAAATACAACGGGAACGCCGGAACCAATACCGTTCAGGTGGGACAGGATTACTCGTTACAAATCAACCTGCCGGGCTCGCAGGTGTTCACTTCACCATCGGCAAACCTTTTTCAGTCGATTGCCGACTTGATTGGTGCGCTGCAGTCGAACTCTAACATCGGTAGCGCCGTCAATGAAGTCAACAACGCCTATAACTACATCACTGGCCAGCGCGTTTTCTACGGAAACGCGCTGAACCAGTTGCAATCACAACAGAACTACCTGAACTCGGAAAAAGTAGATCTCGCCACTACTGCCAACTCCATCTCCGCTACCGACATGTCGTCCGCGGCCACCACATTCAGCCAGGCGCAGATTGCCCTCAATGCCGAACTCGCCTCGATCAGCCGAATTTCGCAGACGAGCTTATTCGACTATTTGAAATAAAGAATAACTGACGCACTATTGCTGCGGCGCCGCAGGCGGCGGAGCATTGCCACTGCCCTGCCCTCGTTGTTCGCGACGCTCCTGCATTTTCTGCTGCATGTCGTCAAATTTCTTAGCCTGATCGGGATTCAACGTACCCTTGATCTGGCTGACAGTGTTTTCGTGAATTTGCTTCATCTTTGACCAGCGGTCCTCACGCGAGACGCTGTTGTCTGAGCGTAAAGCTTCCATCTGCTTTTGCTCGTCCTGATAAATAGACAGTACTTTGCCCTTCTGATCATCGCTCAAGCTCAGGGCCTTTGCGAGGTGATCGGCGCGGTTTTCCGGGTTCATCATGTGTCCGTGGCCGCCTCTATGCTCTGGCGGGGGAGCGGACTGATTGTCCTGGGCCAAAACAACGAGAGCCGTGAACAGAAATGCGAGTGTCACGGCAGTGCAAGCCATTATCATCGAACGAATGTTCTTCATTTCATCTCTCCTCTTCATCGACGTTTCGATAGCAACCCGAGACTGGATCGAAACACGATGTAATTTGTCGCAAGGTCTGCGGATATTGCTCTTTATACCACCGCCCGACACAGGCTTCGCGCCTCAATTGGTAAAACAAGGTAAATGTTCGTAAGAACACACGACGGCGTGTGCGATGGGAGTAGTTTAGAATTTAGGAAGAGTTCAGTCGGGGCGTAGCGCAGCCTGGTAGCGCACCTGCCTTGGGCGCAGGGGGTCGGAGGTTCAAATCCTCTCGCCCCGACCAATTACCCAATTTCGTCATTGAAATTAGCAAGCAATGGAGCAAGTTGAAGACACCGAAAATCTGTTGACGCAAGCAGCATGGTGCCCAGCCTTCGAAAACCGCGAAGACTGGGGCAACCCCTTTGTTAAACTCACAGCCAGAAGAGCTGGGCCAGCCCCCCGAGCCATAAAAAACCAAAGCGCCCCTGAAAGGGCGCTAGAGTCTCGAACAATTACCTCCCCCGAAGCAACTGCTCAATCCAAGAATAAGGGCTGAGTCACAGATTCGAGAATGGCACGAACGAGTGATGGCGTTCGTTTGGTTCGCATTTCCCAGTCAACGAGTGATAATGCCTGATTTCAACAACCGCTTCCTCATAGTATTGGAGTACAGTGGTCGGCCATGGAGAACGGGGAAATCGAGCGGCAAGAGCAATATCCCATGCTGGTCCTTAGCGACGAAGAGTTGCTTAAGCAGATTTTCGCAACCTTGAGCAAATCTGTTAGCTCTGTCGCAGACCCATACAGCGATGACGGTTCTTACGCGGCAGCAATCGCCACTCTGCCAACAGGACTACGTGCCATGGCCGCAACACATCATCTGGATATCAGTCTGACAATGGATGATATCGGGTGGCACTTCTTGAATTTCGGGGAACCGGGCCTTGTGCGCGAGACGGAAGCGGGCCTTCGCGAACTTGGGCTGGATAACATTGCGGATTACTTTGTGGAGGCGCACAGCATTGTTAGCCCGCTCAAATCAGAGATCAAAGAACCCGACGACTATTACGCGTGCCTTGAGAGTCGTGGTTTGATGGCAAGGATCGACGAACTCACGAACAAGGCTTCGAAAAGTCAACCGGCAGTGAGTGACAGCCCGATCTACGCTGCTTGGGTCAAGTACGCCCACGTCCATCCTGAGAAAGTGTTCGTGCCGTAGTTTGCGATAAAATCGCCATATCACTCATTGACCCCAGTGACCGCACAAGCTCAGCTCCGTGTCTCGGCGCCAAGCATGAAAATTGCAACATGAAGGCACGAGACTTGTAGCCATAGTGATTGCGTTTGGAGCAAGACCGTTTAGAGTGCCTGCGTTATCTAAGGCACCATCCACCGCAGAACGTAAGCCTGCGCGAGTGCGAGCAGGCTGAGAACGGTCGCAAATGCGAGGCTATACCAGAAAATCCCACGCAGGATTTCTCCCTCTTTGCCGGCGAGGCCCACTGTAGTCACGCCAACAGCAATATTCTGTGGTGAAATCATTTTTCCGGTTACGGCGCCCGAGGAGTTAGTAGCCGCCAGCAAAACTGGATTAATGCCCAACTGGTGCCCCGCTGCGACCTGTAGATTCCCGAAAAGAAGGTTACTTGCCGTATCGCTTCCACTCAGGAAACATGCGACCCAGCCAAGTAAACCGCTTGCCAAAGGAAACCACTTGCCGAAGCCGGCCAACGCCGCACCAAGCGTGTATGCCATTCCTGAATAGTTGTAGGTGTAGGAAAGTCCCACAATCAACATGACGGTCAGGCCTGGAAGTAACAGTTGCCGCACGGTGATCAGTCCGGAGCGGATGAACGCCCGCGCAGAGGCACGTAGAACCACGGCAGCAATAAAAGTAGCTGTCAGGGCCGCTGTGCCCGCGGCTAAGGGCTGAAAGTCGTAGATGGCAGAATAGGTCTTGTGATATAGCGCAATGTAGACAGCATTGTGAAGCCAAGGTACTGAAATCGAGATCTCGAATCTCTTGAATACCCTGAAATACGACCAAATGATCATGACCACTGCCAGCAGGATCCACGGTGCCCAGGCTGCCGTCGAATCGGCAAAAGAAAGATTTGTTGTGGGTTCCAGGTTCGGCCTTTCACCGGATTCGGACACATTGGTTGTGGGTTTCCAGAACCTCAGGAAAACAGTCAGCGCAACAATCGAAGACAGCGAGGCCAAGACATCCACTGCGTAAGGTCCCCAGTAGTTCGACACGGCGAACTGGACGAGAGCGAAAGTTCCGCCGGCTACCGATGCCGGTGGCCAGGTATCCTTCAGTCCTTTGAGACCTGACAGCACAACGATGAGAAATGCCGGGAGGAATAAGGACATAAGGGGCAACTGTCGGCCAACCATCGCGGAGAGTTTCATCTGGTCGAGACCGGTTACCGCTCCCAAGGCTACGATCGGAATACCGAGTGCGCCGAACGCAACCGGTGTTGTATTAGCGATGAGAGAAAGACTCACGGCGCGACTGGCAGTGAATCCGAGTGCCAAAAGCAAAAATGAGGTGACCGCAACTGGGGCGCCAAACCCCGCTGTTCCTTCCAGAAGTGCCCCGAAACAAAAGGCCACCATGACCGCTTGCACACGCATATCACGGGAAGCATGGTGTTCCATCCAGCAGCGCAGGAGCTCGAACTTACCGGTTTCTACGGTGAGGTTGTAGAGCCACAGAGCGGCAAAAACAATCCACATGATCGGCCATAGGCCATAGACGAATCCAAAAGACATGCTCAACAGCGCAAGGTTAAGCGGCATGTGCCACACAAGACATGCCAGCAGCAAGCAACAGACTAGTCCGGATGCCGCTGCAACGTAGCCGGCTTTACGAAGCCAGCCCATCACGAGCAAGACGACCGCCAGTGGCAACGCTGCAGCTGCGGCCGACAGCGATATCTTGTGCAGAGGGTCAATTGGTTGTGGCCAGGGGATCACAGGATCATTCCGAATCGCAAAGGAGTTTACTCCGAGGGTGGAGGATCTTGCGAATGGATAGATCGTGATACGGTAGTTGGAGTGTCGGCAAGGTGCAACTTATTCACAATGCGAAAAATCTTCAGCTCATCCCGAGCGGTGCAAAACTTTTTCTCACATTCATGCTAAAAATTGCGAAAATAAAACTTTGGGCCGCGGGGTTGCGGCCCATGCATTTGTCGTAGACACGCGAGTACGCTAGAACCGACTTCACGGAAGGCCTACTGGTGGCTCTGATTCTGGCTGTAGACGACGAAAGTTCAGGGCTGTATTTTCGCAAGCTCATCCTCGAGCATGCTGGGCACACTGTGCTCAGTACGACCGGGGTAGATGAAGCGCTCGCGTTATTTCGCAACAATCCTGTCGATCTGGTCGTAACCGACCATCTCCTGGGGCGACAAACTGGGACGGAAATGGCCAAGCAGATGAAAGGGGCGAAACCGTTCGTCCCCATAATTTTGCTTTCAGGCACGAGCAGCGTTCCAGAACCGTTGCCTCACGCCGACGCATTCCTCAGCAAGACCGAGGGGCCGGAACAATTGCTGGGCCTGATACAGCAACTGCTTCATTCGCGATTCTCCGAAGCAAGCGTCCAGGTTTCCCAGCGAGCAGAAACAATCCCGCTGCAAATTTTGCTGGCAGCAATTGTCGAAGACAGCGACGACGCGATTTTTAGCAAGACGCTCGATGGAACGATCCTCACCTGGAACAGGGCGGCGGAGCACATGTATGGGTATCGCCCGGAGGAAGTAATCGGGAGAAACGTCTCAATTCTCCTGCCGTCGGACCGCCCAGACGAAGTTAACCAGATTCTCCAGAAGCTGCGACGGGGCGAAAAGATCGCACATTTTGAAACCAAGCGCCGCACCAAGAATGATCGTATTCTCGACGTGTCGCTGACCATTTCCCCAGTACACGATTCGCAAGCGCAGGTAATCGCGGCGTCGACGATTGCGCGAGACATCACACAAACGAGAATGGCGGAAGAGGCGTTGCGCAATTCGGAGCGACTGGCGGTCGCAGGCCGCATGGCGGCGACCATTGCTCACGAAATCAACAACCCATTGGAGACGGTCACAAACGTCCTGTACCTGCTCTCGCGCAACAAGAGCCTTGATGAAACCGCGCAGCGTCACTTGAAAATTGCAGATGAAGAACTGCGGCGTATCGGCCAAATCACGCGAAGCACGCTGGGTCTTTACCGGGAACGAGACACGACGCCGGGGCCGGTGGTCCTGGCTGAAATGATTGAAACCATTCTCGGCTTCTACCACCGCCAGATCCAGTCCCTCGGAGTGAAAATTGAAAAGCGCTTCGACTCAGCAGGGCGTGTGGTCGGGGTGTCAGGAGAACTGAGGCAGGTGTTCGCAAATATGATTGCCAACGCCATCGACGCCTTGACCGTCAGCGGCACCACGCTGCGCCTTCACCTGTACCAAAGCGCGGATTGGCGCGACCCGCAGCGAAGAGGCACGCGCGTGGTCATCGTAGATGATGGTCCGGGGATGAACACGGAAACACAATCGAACTTATTTCATCCCTTCTTTACCACGAAAGGACAAAAAGGCACTGGACTCGGCTTGTGGGTGAGTCACGGCATCGTCGCAAAGCACGGTGGATCGATCCGCATTAAAAGCCGCACCGGCCGCCTGCACGGTAGTTGCTTTAGTGTCTTCATTCCCAGTACTCCGCCAGCTTGAGCCCTACCAGGCCCACCGCAGGTACAATCATTTGCATCTATAAATTGGGCAAATGAATCGAAAGAGGTTGCTGCCGTAGGACCTGCCGCATCTCGAAAATCCTGAGCACGATGAATCCAGTTTGGACGAGAGTAACACCGATAGGAGCGCTGGTTTTGTGTTGCAGCTTAGTCGCGTTCGCCTTTGCGCCCGGCGCCGTGGGTCAAGCGCAGAGCGGAGGTGGATTTGGCCAACCTTCATCCGACGACCGGCAAACGAATTCTTCTGACTCCGAAAACAGCGTGTCGTCTACGGCAACCACCTCAAGCAGCACCCAGAGTCCTTTCTTAAGCAGCGTGCCAGAAGGCAAGGCGACTGGCACCGTTCTGCCACTTTCCTTCAAAGATGCGTTAGACCGGGCGTTGCGGAACAATCTTGGGTTACTGATTTCGAGCGACAGCTCGCTAGCCGCTCGCGGGTCGAGACTGCAGGAGTTGAGCCATCTGCTTCCGAACGTGAGCGCGTCCGCCACGCAAGCGGCACAGCAGATCGATCTTGCAGCCCTAGGCTTCAGGTTCCGCTTTCCTGGAGTTTCGCCGGTGGTCGGCCCAATCGGCACCTTCGATGCGCGCGCATACGTGACCGCTCCCTTGTTCGATTGGCATGCTATTGAACGCGAACGCGGCGCCAGGGCCAACGAAGCAAGCGCGCGATACAACTATAAGAATGCGCGAGAGCTGGTTGTGCTTGCCACCGGCAATGAATATCTGTTGACCATCTCCGCCGGCGCACGCGTTGACGCCGTACAGGCCCAAGTGGAAACAGCGCAAGCGCTCTACAATAAAGCCCACGATCAGCAATCCGCCGGAGTTTCCCCAGCTATTGACGCGCTGCGGGCGCAAGTAGAACTGCAAAGCCGGCAGCAGCAACTCATAGTCGCGCGCAATGACTATGCGAAGCAGAAGCTCGCGCTCGCGCGAACCATAGGCTTGCCACCGGGACAAGAATTCAATCTGACCGACCAGGAGCCGTATCAGCCGCTCACACCCATGGGTTTAGAAGATGCACTGCAGCGCGCCTATGCATCACGCGCCGATTATCAGGCCGCCGCGCAGCAGGTGCTTTCGGCAGAACAGTTCCGCCGGGCAGCGACGGCAGAGCATCTCCCGACATTGGAGTTTTCAGGTAATTATGGGGCCGCGGGCGTGAACGTGGGAAGTTCCCATGGCGTGTTTTTGGCGGGAGGGACTCTTGAAATCCCAATCTTCGCGGGAGGGCGTTCTCACGCCGACGCGCTCCAGGCCGAGGCCACGCTCAGGCAGAGCCGTCAGCAACTTGAGAACCTTCGGGCGCAAATCGACTATGACGTGCGCACGGCGCTATTGGATTTGGCGGCTGCTTCCGATCAAGTGCAAGTCGCAAGATCGTCGCTCGATTTAGCAAATCAAACACTGGTACAAGCGCGCGACAGATTTACCGCGGGCGTAACCGACAATCTCGAAGTAATCGAAGCGCAGGAAGCTGTGGCCTCGGCAAACGAAAATTACATTTCCAGCCTCTATGCTCATAACGTCGCCAAGGTTTCTTTGGCACGGGCAATTGGATTCGCCGAACAAGGCGTGCGGCAATATTTGGAAACCAAAGGCAAGTAAATATGGCACAGCAGACAGAAACAGAGCGTTCGCCACAGACGGATGTGCAGGAGGGCCGGGCGCCCTCGCTCTCTGAGCGCGATCTTCGCTGGAAAGAATTTCGTTCACGTAATCCGCGGTTCCGCATGTTCCTGATCATTGGAATTGTTGTGCTGGTGGTTGCCGGGTTCTTCCTTTGGCGTTACTTCAGCAGCTACGAATCTACTGACGACGCACAGATCGATGGTCACCTAAATCCCGTCAGCGCACGAGTCAGTGGGCACGTATTGCAATTGCTCGTCAATGACAATCAGTTTGTGAAAGCGGGTGACCTGCTGGTACAGATTGATCAGGCAGATTACAAAATCTTGGTCGCGCAAGCACAGGCTGACTACGACAACGCAGTCGCCGCTGCCAAGAGTGCAGGCGTAAACATCCCCATTACCTCCACCAGCACCAGCAGCCAGCTCCTGTCGGCAGAAGCGGAAGTCGCAAGTGCCGAGGCCAACCTGCTCGGGGCCAGGCAGCAGGCAGAGGCTGCCAATGCGCAACTGGTGCAAGCGGATGCAAATAACGTCAAGGCACAGAACGATCTCGCCCGTTATAAGCAGTTGGTTGCAAAACAAGAAATTTCGCAGCAACAATACGATCAGGCCTATGCCGCGGCGCAAGCCGGCTCCGCGACGGTGGATGCGGCCCGTGCTGGAGTTGCCGCCGCGCAACAGCAAGTAAGAGCAGTGCAGAGCAAAGTGACACAGACACAAGCGAGTTTGCGTTCCGCTCAGACCGGGCCACAGCAGGTGGCCGCGATTCGCTCGCGTGCGCAGTCTGCCGAGGCTACGGTGGAACAGAAACAAGCCGCACTCGACGCCGCCAGACTCAATTTGGAGTACACGCGGATTATCTCTCCCGTGAACGGCTTTGTTACCAACCGCACCGTCGAGGTCGGCCAAAATGTGCAACCCGGCCAGGAGTTGATGCGAATCATTAATCTCGACGACATCTGGGTCACTGCAAACTTTAAAGAAACGCAGTTGCGCAACATGCGCGTGGGTCAGGCCGTGACCATACACGTTGACACCACCGGCAAAGACTATAAGGGCCACGTGCAAAGTATTGCGGGAGCGAGCGGCGCCGTCACCAGTCTGCTGCCACCCGAAAACGCGACGGGAAATTTCGTAAAGGTCGTGCAGCGCATTCCCGTGAAGATAACGTTCGATCCTGGGGAGACGAAAGAGCACGTGCTGCGCCCGGGGATGTCGGTTGAACCCAAGGTTTGGTTGAGGTAAAGTGTGCTGCGCAAGCAGGCTAAGAGTGCTCTGGAAGGTTCGGAGACTTGGATTCTCTGACGGAACTTAGACGTGTACCGGGTAATCACCATTGAGCGGGAGTACGGATGCGGAGCAGCGGAAATTGCCCGCAAGCTTGCTTCCCAACTTGGCTGGAAGTTGTGGGACCGGGACTTGACGGCTGAGATTGCGCGCGTTGCTCATGTTGACCCTTCTGCAGTTTCGATGTGCGAAGAGCGCGTCGATAGCACCTTTCAGAGGCTGGTAAAAGTATTTTGGCGTGGCAGCTATGAGCGTAGGGCCAATTTAGACCAGCCACCTTTCGGCCCCGACCGCATGGTAGAAGTCGGCGAAGAAGTTATGCGCGAGATTGCGGCGCGAGGCAATTGCGTGATTGTGGGACGCGGTGCTCCCTATTTTCTGCGCGCCAGTTCCGACGTTTTTCACGTCTTCCTCTATGCTCCGCGCGCCGAAAAGCTTCGTCGTATTCAGGAGCAGGGCACAAGTCTGCACGATGCCGAAGACCTGGTCGATACGGTCGACCGTGAGCGGATATTATTCGTGAAACATTATTTTGGAGCGGATTGGCCCACGCGCTCGCTCTATCACGTAATGATCAACACGGTGGCAGGTGATGAAAACGTGATTTCAACGATCCTGCACGGCATGAGGATCATGGAACACGAGAACGTTGTGTAGTCCTCTTACGCCTCCAGTTCTTGCCCGATCTGCTCCCATTCTCTAACTCTTTCCTGAAGCTTCGCACGACTTGCTTCTAATTCCCTGCTTAAGCGTGCCGTCTCGTCGGCATTTACAAAAACCTGCAATGAGCTCTCGCATGCAACGATCGATGCCTCGATTCTGGATATTTCTTCCTCAAGCTCCTTTACGCGATCTTCCATCTGTTTGCGCTTGATCGGATTGAGACGTTTGGCAGACTTTTCGCCATCGCTGGATTGTCGCGAGTGGACGCCCGCCGCTACATGGCCGTTCCCTGAATCGGCTGGCCGCGCAAAGGCGGAAACCTGCTCCTGCAGTTTTGCCGCCCCGCCCTGTTTGCGCCATACAAAATCTTCGTAGTTTCCCGGATAAACCTCTACAGCTCCACTGCCAATCTCAAAGACCCGAGTAGCGAGCTTATCGATGAAATAGCGGTCGTGGGAAACGAAAACCACGGTACCTGAATACTTGCTAAGCGCTTCGAGCAGGATGTCCTTGGCGCGAATGTCAAGATGGTTTGTGGGCTCGTCAAGCAGCAGAAAGTTTGCGGGATGCAGCAGCATGCGAAGCAAGGCGTAGCGATTGCGCTCACCGCCCGAAAGCACGCCAATCCGCTTGAAAACATCGTCACCCGAGAATAGGAAACAACCGAGTAAGTTGCGTAGATCGGTTTCGCGCGAAGACGGCGCAACCCGTCCGAGATCGTCCAGAATGCGCGCTTCCTGGTCGAGTTCTTTGTATTGGTCCTGGGCGAAATAATCGAACTGCACATTGTGGCCTAACTTATACTCGCCAGCGGTAAGCGGCTCGATTCCGGCGAGAAGTTTGATCAAAGTCGACTTCCCTGCTCCGTTCACGCCGACCAGCGCAATGCGGTCGCCGCGCTCCATCATGAAACTCACGTTCCGAAAAACTTCCTTCTGGCCGTATGCCTTGGCGACATCTGCAAACTCCGCGACGATTCTGCCACTCGGCTTGGGTTGCGGAAATGAGAAGTGGATCGTCTTTTCTTCCTCAGGAATTTCAATCCGCTCCATTTTTTCAAGCTCTTTGATCCGGCTCTGCACCTGCTTTGCTTTCGTGGCCTGATAGCGAAAGCGGTTAATGAACACTTCCAGCTGTTCGATCCGCTCTCGCTGATTGCGATACGCGGCTTCCAACTGTTCCTGACGTTGCGTCTTTTGCCCGAGATACTTGTCGTAGTTACCGCTGTATGTCCAGATCTTCTTGTTCCAGATTTCCACGATGCGATTCACAGTTATGTCAAGAAAATAGCGATCATGGGAAATGAGAACGAATGCATACGGATAGTCTGACAAATATTCTTCGAGCCAGTTTCGCGATTCGAGGTCGAGATGATTGGTAGGCTCGTCGAGCAATAATAGGTTCGGCTTTTGCAGGAGCAGCTTGGCAAGGGCAATTCGCATCTGCCATCCGCCGGAAAATTCATCAGTTTGCCGGTGCCAGTCTTCAGGGCGAAAGCCCAGTCCAGCAAGAACGGTCCCGACTTGCGCCTCGATCGCATATCCGTCATGTACGCGAAACTCGTGCTCGATCAGCTGATACCGGTCCGCAACCTGTTCGTACTCGGCTGAGGTGTGGTCGATTTCCGACATGCGCGCTGTCAGCTGCTCGAGTTCACGCTCCATTTTTCGCAGGCGTGAAAACACAGACAGGCATTCGGCGAATACGCTTTTACCTGAAAGAGTGAGCCCATCCTGCGGAAGATAACCGGCGCTGATGCCTTTAGCGATGCTTATCGAACCGTAGTCAAGCGTTTCGATTCCTGCAAGAATCTTCAGAAACGTTGACTTGCCTGTTCCGTTGGCGCCTACAAGACCCACACGGTCGCGCGGCGTGATTAACAGACTGGCGTCATCGAACAGCAACTTGCGCCCGTACCGTTTTCCGGCTGAACTGAGTTGAATCATTGGACTACTTCAATGTTCTCATGAATGGCGAGGGCGAATTTAAAAGCCAATTTCTTTTGCGATTTGTCAGTTGGCGGCTCGTTCCGGCGCTGAAGGGCGGATCAGGAGAGGAATTCGCGGAAACAGAAAATGGCCGCCGGCATCGTCAATTACGTTTACCTGACAGATATAAAATCCCGGCTTTAAGGACGTAAGCGGCACGTCGAGTTGAAAAACCGCCGCCTGCCGGCCGCGGGCGCTGAGTGAAGAAAGTTCAACCAGGGAGCTTTCGTATGCTTTTGCGGCACCCTGGAAAAAAGCGACATTGGTCAGCAAATGTATAGCGTCGGTGTGGCTGTTAACTGAATGACCACCGGGACTGACCCGCGCGGGATCGTAGACCTCGTAATACAAGAGCAAATGCTGCGGGTTCGAAAATACGTGCGTCACACTGGGCACAATCTCAGAACCATCGTGGACGAGCGGGTTCGGATTGTTCGACTTTGCTTTTGCAGGTTGTGTCTGACTGGCCAGCACCACGGAGCTCATCTTCATCGGTGCGGACTTCAGGTCAGGAACATTGAGATCGGTCTCGAATGAACCCATGCGCCCGGTCTGATTTTCGCGCACAACAAATTTCAGGTGGTACTTGCCAGGAAGAAGAACGAGCGTGGTGTTGTATTGCACGTTCTTTCGACGCACATCAGCGGAGGTATTGACGGCGAGCTTGACTGTGTCACGAATGTTCACAACCGGGTGCTGACTCGCGTCGAGGATGACTCCGATCACATCGAGCGTAGCTTTGTCGCGATCACTGCTCCGGGTGAAGGGAATCTCAGATCCGGGCACGACGAGCGACACGGGGATTGCGAACTTATTTCCCTGCCAGCGGAAGTAAGCGACCCCCAAGTACAAAGGCATGTCAGTAGCGGGCAGGTCGGAGGCGAGTTGCTCTTCGAGCTGGCGCTCCCGATTTTCGCCATTCGCGTGCTGATAGTCAGCGGGAGCATAGTAGCCGCGGCGGTATTCAAGCTTCACATCACTACCCTTCAGTTTGACGGTTATCCGGCGATAGCGGCCGTCGCGCGCGGGGTTTGTGCTGCGGTACCCGAGCACGTAGTAGAACGATGTATCGTCCTGCACGCCTTTGAATAGCGCATTGAAATCGTTTGAATCGAGGAAGGCGCGGCCGCCGGTATCGCTGGCGAGCGTAACCAGCGTTTCCTGGGTACTGAAGTTCGAGTCATAAGCATTCAGCACGGCTTGTCCGGAATAAGGCGAAGTCCCGCGCATGCTGGCGTTTTGCGCTTCACCGCCAGCCACCATCGCCTGCAAGCCGCGAATGTCGAGCGTGTATAGAGCGAGGTTTGCGCGCACGGCAGCGTTGACCGCGGCGCGAAGTTCTGACTGATTTTCAATTCCCGTGCGGCCCATGCCGTTTGAAAAATAAATTAACGACTTCTTCTGTTGAATGTGCGAAAGTTTTTCGGCAACCGACCGCAGCGCTTCGAGACGTCGATCGGTGTTAAAGATGTTGAACTCCGTGTCGTCGGCTGAGAATGAGCCACCAGTATCTGGCGTGCCTTCGGTTGAGCCAGTGCTGCCTTCTTCAAAGCCTTGCCCTGCTCCGGTGCTGAAGGAATCAAGCGCCTTCTTCAGCAAGTCGCGATCGGATGTGAAGTCCTGATTCACCAGCAGAGAATTTCCAAGCGAGACGATCGCAACCAGGTCTGCAGCCTGCATTTGGCGATCGAGGTACTTTTGCGCTGCACTCACCGCGTGATCAATTTCGTCCGGCTCCATCGAGGAAAGATCGAAGAAGAGGACCATTAACCTGCGATCTTTATATTCGAGCGCCCCCTGCGAAGGAGAGGCAGGCAGGTTCGCATTGGTCGGGGCAACAAGATTTTCGAGTGGCTTGGCCTGGGCCACATCGGGCAGTCGGAGAGCATCAATATTTTCCGTGTCGAACGAGAGTATTTGTTGCGGCTTGCTGTCTTCGAGAATGCTGAAATCTTCAGGCTTGAGGTCGCGCACGAAGTTGCCATGCTTGTCTTTGACGGTTACGTTCACCAGGACAAGTTCAGTTTCCGCGCGGAAAGTAGCGTCAGACTGCTGAGCTGTTCCCGGCGAAATCGCGGAGATGCAAACCAGGGCAAATACCAGCAGGGTCACACAATGTTTTCTGCAACAACTCATATCTCTTTACTCAAAACCTAAAACGTGATGTCAGAGTAACCTGCCGCATGCCTCCAACCGCGGTCACTTGACCAAACGTCGGTGAATTTAAAACCGTGTCGATGGTTGTGTATTGGGGAGTGTTAAATACATTGGTTGCTTGAGCCCGAAATTCCAGCACTCGAGATTCTTTCATTGCGAACATTTTGGTCACGGCCATGTCGAAGCGAAGCGTGCCGGGCCCGAGGATGCTGTTTCTGCGCGCGTCGCCGTACTGGCCCGGCAGCGGCGCTACGAATGCAGATGTGTTGAACCATTCGCCGATAGACGGATTCCCGACGTCGACCGCTTGACCTGGGACGAGGTTCGCGCGGATGGTACCGTTCGTGCCGCGATTCACGTCGGTGAAGTTGCCGAGAACACGCGGTGTGAACGGAAGTCCAGACGCAATGGTGAAATCTCCGCTCCACTCCCAACCGCCCAAGATCGCGTTGAATGGACGATTGTTGTAGAACCAGCGCCGATCATGGCCGAAAGGCAGTTCATACAGATAGTCGACGGTGAAGCGGTGAGTTTGGTTGAAACTAGAAAGACCGCGCTCGGCGGCAAGATCGAATGGATTTTGTGCGAGATTCGAAGCACCCGCGCTCAAGCCGCCACTGGAAGACCCGCCGCCTCGTACGAATGTGCCCGTCCCACCTGCACCCAGCCCGCGACCTCCGCCTCCAGAAGTCGCCCCGCCGCCGATCGACGACGCGTTATCGATCGACTTCGAAAACGTGTAGAGGCCGCCGATCGAGAACCCCGACGACAGTCTCTTGCGCAGCCGCACGGATGCGGCGTTTGCTTCAAGGTCCGCCAGCGAATTCTCAAAGGTGAACGCTTGCACGTTTGGAATGCGAAGGCCGGTCGCTGTGCGATTTGGTGCTTCCAGGGTATCCAAGTCCGTACCCTTTGTGCCCGTGTAGTCAAGATTAAGCAAAAGCGTTGGACGAATTTGCTGTTGTACGTCGAGATTGCGAATTTGCACGTAACCGAGGCGGTAATTCGGATTCACCGCGTAGCTGTTGGTGATTGCTCCCGGCGCAGACTGCGGGAAACCATTTTGCAGGGTGAGTTGGCCAGGCGAGGTTTGCACGTTGGTTTGAGCAATCGAGAACGGCGGTTGGAATGCAAGCTGCTGCACGATTCCCTGATATGCGCCGATGTTGTAATTGATTCCATAGCCACCACGAACCACAGTTTTCGAAGACGGCTTCCACGCAAAACCCACGCGTGGAGCAAAGTTGTTGCGATCAGGTCGGACCAGAGTGTCAGGCAATTTGCCACTATAGGCTCCTGTTTGGCCGGGCAACACTTCGCGAACAACAGGCACGCCCAGTGCGGGATTCAGCACCGCAGGGGAGAGATCGAGATTAGCGATCAGATCATTCGTTTCCGTAAATGGCGACACATATTCGTAGCGAACCCCCAGGTTCAGCGTCAGATTGCTACGCACTTTCCATTCGTCCTGGGCGTAAAGATCCCACGAGTCACCACGGAAACGATAGCTATCAGCGCCGAACTGCACCGAGGTCTGCTGCGGCAGACCAAGAAGAAAATCAGCAAAGTCGTAGCCCGTACCTGCAACGGGTGATCCGTTCACAATCTCGCAAGTATTCAGCCCGGTAAAGACGAATGACCCGCGCGCGTTAATGGAGCTTTCAGTATTCAACTGAATTCGACGAAAATCCCCACCCCAACGCCATGTATGTTTGCCGTGGTTCCAGATCAGGTTGTCGGAAATAGTGAACGTCTGGTTTCGCTCAAGCTGAGGGCTGATATCCTGAAGTCCCGCAAAATCCGCGAAGGAAAGCGCCGGCAGGCCCCAATCCAAGGGATTCTGTGAAATTCCACCGATTCCCGCGTTCCCCGCAACGTTCTGATTGAACGCGTAAAGATTTTGGGTGCGGGCGCGGTTGCGATTGACATCAAAGCGAACAATGTTCGTGAAATGGCCGATGCTGCGCGTGTATGACACCGGAATATCAAAGCTGCGAACGCTTGTTTGACCGCCAACGGCCGGAAAAGGATTGGTCAGATTGGAGTCTGAATTGTGGTAGTGAAGTCCGAAAGTGAGTGCGTTGCGTGAACGATTGCGTCCTCTGCCCCGGCGACGGCCGACTGACGCGGCTCCGAAGCTTCGATTGATTCGCAGATTCAGATCATCAGCGTCGTTGGTGGAAGAGGTAACGAAATGAAAATTTTGAAACGTGCCGGGAAGGTTCGGCAGCGGGATATATTTCAGCAGAGCTTGCGCTGCCGGGTTGATTGATGGAATAGCATCTCCGGTAAAGAGTGTATTCGTTGCAGGATTGTAGACTTGTACCAATTGACCAGTGGTTGGTCCTGAGTTGTAAGTCGTCTGCGAGAAATTGCCTTGCCGCTCGAGCAACGTTGGAACGGTTGAAAATTGATCGAAGGGAGATTCACCGCGCCGCCCGTTGTAATTGATGAAATAGAAAGTTTTGTCACCCCCATGGTAGATCTTCGGAATGTTCAAAGGCCCGCCGACTGAGCCTCCAAAGCTGTTTTGTATGTAAGAAGGATTTTGTGCGGGCTCACCAGCAAGCGCGTATGGCGCAGCGTTCAGATCAGAGTCGCCAAGCCCGTAATAAATCGATCCATGTGGGCGGTTGATGTCAAATCCCCGGCGGCCTCCAAATCCTCTGCCGCCTCCGCCAAAGCCGCCGCCGAATCCTCCACGGCCTCCGAAGCCACCGCCAAAGCCGCCAACATTGGCGCCTCCTCCGGGTACGCTCGCGCCTGGGACACCGCCTGGCCCTTGATCGAATCTTTCGAAATCTGAATTGGTAAACGCGCTGCTCGAACTTGAACTGCTGCCGGCAACGGAAATGGATTCGGTGGCGGAGTTCTCAGTCATGCCCGGCACCGGCATTCCTTCGGGCACTAAGGCGGCAGCGCCCTCCTGGCTGGTGGTGTCGGTCCCTGTGGTGCTTTGCGATATAGCGAGATTTTGAAAGCCTCGCCTTGGCCCGGTTCCGGCAGCCTCGGTGGGAGGTCGGGGCGGGGTGGCCTCGCGAGCACGCGACAGCAGCGTCAATTCAAGGTTCACTGTAACGCTTGGTCTTGCGTAATTAATTGTGACGTTCTGCCTGACGGCAGCAAACGCCACCATCTGTGTGCTGATGACGAATTCGCCGGATGTATGGACCTGCAATGTAAAGCTGCCGTCAACATTCGTCCAGGTTGTTACTTGCTCTTTGGTCGATTGGTTTGACGCCGTCACCGCAACACCCGGAACCGGCATGTTGCCGGACTTAACGATTCCACTAATGTTGCCGGTAATGTTGCCGGCTCGAGTTGCTTGCGCAGGCGTCTGGGCATTCAGAAGTGTTGGCGCGCAAAGCAGGCAATAGACTGCCACCACGCATGGGCAAAGCCGGTAGCGTGCAGATCGCGGAGATCGTCCGCAGCAGCTCACTTTGTAACCGTCATGATGTGCAGAAATCGTTGCGAAGCTATGCACAATTTTGACAGTTCAACTGCCTAAGATTCGTCTATTTTTGTCATCACGCATTCGGATTACTTGCCTAATGCCATGCTCCGGATGTGAAAATGCACAAACCAAATCAGCAATGGCCTTTGGCTGGAATTCCTGCAACTTCCTGCAACGCTTTGGCTGGCGAGCCAATCAGATAGGGTTATACATAGAAGGTAAGGAGGCAATCGTGAGCTCTCAAGTAGAAAGCATCACTGCAGCAGCGGCCGGCACAGTCACTCTTGGAGATACGACCGTCAATCGCATGGGTTATGGCGCGATGCGTATTACGGGTCCGGGAATTTGGGGTCCGCCGAAAGACAAGAGCGGTGCTCTGACGGTATTGCGACGCGTGATCGAACTTGGAATCAATTTCATCGATACCGCGGACTCCTATGGCCCCGGAGTGAGTGAGGAGCTGATTGCTGAAGCACTATTTCCTTACCCGAAAGATCTGGTAATTGCTACCAAGGGCGGATGGAACCGTCCCGCGCCCGGCCATTGGTCACATGACTCCAGTCCGAAGCACCTGCGGGAGGCGCTGGAAGGAAGCCTGAAACGGCTGCGGTTGGAACGAATCGAACTCTACCAATTACATACTCCTGATCCGGCCATTTCCTTTGACGCTTCGGTGCAGGCACTTGCGGAAATGCAGCGGGAAGGAAAGATTCATCACATAGGGCTTTCCAACGTCACTCGCGAGCATGTGGAGCGCGCTCGGAGCATCGCGAAAATCGTTTCCGTGCAGAACCGCTACAGTGTTTTCGACCGCGAGTGGGAGCACGTACTCGATTATTGCGAGAAGCAAAAAATCGCCTTCATACCCTGGTTCCCTCTTGGCGCAGGCGGCGTGGGACATGACACTTTGTCGCGTGTCGCGGAGGCACACAAGGCAAAACCAATTCAGATTGCGCTCGCCTGGCTCCTGCAACGTTCACCCATCATGCTTCCAATACCGGGCACGTCATCGGCGGAACATCTTGAGGAAGACATCGCCGCCGCCGCAATCCACCTGACCAAAGAGGAATTTCACCAACTCGACGAAGTAAACGGCAAAACTACCGCTGGACGTATGCGTGCGTAAGAATATAAAAATGGAGTCATGGCTGAGAATACTCGTCGCGACTTCCTCAAGAAAACGACTGCCGCAAGCGCGGCATTTCTTGCTCCCAAACTTGCCGCCGGCGTAGTCGGCGCGAATGATCGCGTCCGCATAGGCATCATTGGCGCAGGATCGCGCGGGCAGGAGCTCCTCAAACAAGTTGTAGAGGTTCCTGGCACGCAGGTGGTTGCTGCCGCGGATGTTTATACGCGGCGCTTCGATGAAGCGAAGGGAATTGTCCCTGGCATTCAGACGTACGGCGACCATCGCCAACTCTTAGACAGGAAGGACATCGACGGCGTGCTTGTCGCCACGCCCTTGCACATTCACGCGCGGCATTTCGTCGATGTGATCGCGGCCGGCAAAGATCTCTATGCCGAGAAGACCATGACGTGGTCAATTCCTGAAGCCGAAGAATGCCTCAGTGCTGCCCGTGCTTCCAACCGGGTGGTGCAGGTCGGCCTGCAGCACCAGAGCGGTGGGCCTTTTGCCGATGCCAAAAAATGGCTCGCAAATGGAATCGTGGGCAAGGTCACGCTGGTGGATTCCTGGATGAGCCGCAACACTCCTCACGGCGAAGGTCAGTGGGTGCGAAAGCCGCCTGCGGATTGCACTGCTCAGAACGTCAACTGGCAGGCATTTCTGAATGGCAGGCCCGACAAGGGCTTCGACGCATTTCGTTTCATGAACTGGCGTCTATACTGGGAGTTCTCCGGCGGAAATGTCACTGAGAACATGATTCACCAAATTGCGTGGATCATGAGTGCGCTCGATCTGCCGCTCCCCAGTTCCGCGTATATGTCAGGTGGGGTTTTCTCCGAAAAAGACGGCCGCGAAGTTCCCGATACCATTGCGGTCACCCTCGACTTTCCGAACGAAACAGTCGTGACCTGGCAATCCACGTTCAGCAATCGGCACTATGGCCTGGGACAAAAGATTCTCGGCAGCGACGGCACCATTGAATATGTCGCAGGCGCGACTGACATGGTTAAAGGAGAATCCGAAGAAAGCATCCGCTACTTTCCCGAACAGGTGAATCGCCCCAATGGCGTCGCGTTGACCGGTCAAAGCCCTACACAAAACCATATGGCGAATTGGGTTGACTGCATTCGAAGTCGAAATACGCCCAACGCGCCGGTCGAACTTGGATATCGCTCGGCAGTCGCGTGCCACATGTCAAATCTGGCATATCAGAAGAAGCGCCGGATTTCGCTGGAGGAGGCGAAAGCATTCCACCCGGAATTTCAGTGATCGCTCGCGATGTATTTAGCAAGCCCGGAACCCGTGGCCGCGGAAGTTCTCGTCCAGATCACGCAACCCCATCTTCATCTTCGGGCATGAGCAGCTCACAAAGGGCCGTTTTCAAATCTTCTCTGCTGCCGGCGTCCTGAATATAAGGCAGAGCTTGGATAGCGGCACGGAGATGTGGTTGAGATTGGTGGTGCCGAGAACCTGGCAGTTGATCTCAGCCGAAAACATAGCAGGATTGCGCATTGGAAAGTGCAAGACTTTTTCAGCCATATAACACCGCAGTCGCTCTCAGCCGACTCGTTGCGCTGAGATCACAAGCATACACTATTCGTCTTTTATTCGCCTAGAGAATTCTCTCGCCGCACCGCGAACGATGAACCAAGGGATTAACGATCTGTGACGAGCGTCGGCTGGATTGTGATAATTACCGGGTGTCTAAGAGAAATGGTGAGCGCGGCAGGACTCGAACCTGCGACCCATGCCTTAAAAGGGCATTGCTCTACCAACTGAGCTACGCGCCCACTCCTTTTCAATCTAGCATGTTTAGAGAAGGTGTGAGTGCCGACTGAAGAAACGCCCGCAAGCAACGAGATCAGTGCCTCATTGTGGCACCCATCGCGGGTGAGCGCTCAGCAATCCATTTACCGCAATAATATGGTAGGCGACAAATGCGCCGAACCCGAGGCTCAGCACACCGGAGGCCATCGCAAGTTGCTGCAAGAATTTCTGCCTTCCCCGGACGAAGTGGAAAGTCGACGCAATGCTCATAGTGATGACCATCATTCCCGCGATCGTTCCGATTCCGAACACCAATAAATAAGCTATTGCCCAACGCGCATCGCGTATGGTCGCGAGTACGAGCAACGCCACCGCTGCTGACCCGGCAAGTCCATGGACGATGCCAATCATCAATGGGCGCACCAAGCGGTAGCCTTTGAAGCCGGAGAGAGCGCGATCCAGCCAGGCGACGGAATCGTGATTGTGCGTGGGCTCCGCCGGTCCGTGCGCATGCGCGTGAGTGTGAATGAAGTCGCCGTGGCTGTGCGCGTGCGAATGTACGGTCAATGAATCAGTAGAGGCGGTTGCAGCCGCTTGCGCAGGAGCGGGCACATCACGGAAGAAACCCACTACATTAATAATGCCGAGCAGTACCAGCATGATCCCGACAGCCAGCTCCATGCTGAGGCCGATGCGCGGTGGAATTACCACGTTGAAGAGAATGATGGCGGCCCCGACAATGAAGATCGTGATCGTGTGCCCGATGCCCCAGAAAGCCCCTATCCACGCGGATTTCGCAATTTGCCGCTCGCGGGTCACGATCGTAGTCACGGCGATCACGTGATCGGGATCGGTAGCGTGGCGCATGCCGAGAAAAAATCCGAGAGCGATGATTGAGAAAAAGTTGAGCATTAGTGGTTTTTAGTGTCGCGATCGCGGTCTTGGTTAAAAGCAGATTCCTCGACTGTGAAGATCATTCGCACAGCGAATGATCTTCATCGCTCGCAATGACGTTCTGTAAAAGAGACGCCTGGTTATCCGTGGCTGTTTGAGAGTTCCTTCACGATGTTGCTTACGAATGCTTTTGCATCGCCGAACAACATTAATGTATTGTCCAGGTAATAAAGAGGATTGTCGATTCCAGCGAATCCAGGATTCATGCTGCGCTTGATCACCATTGTCGTGTGCGCCTTCTCGACATCAAGCACTGGCATGCCGTAGATCGGGCTCGATTTGTCGGTCTTTGCAGCCGGGTTGGTCACGTCATTCGCGCCGATGATTAGTGCGACGTCAGTTTGCGGAAAATCGCCGTTGATGTCGTCCATTTCCTTGAGGTGGTCGTAGGGGACGTCGGCTTCGGCGAGGAGCACGTTCATGTGCCCGGGCATACGTCCGGCGACAGGATGGATTGCGAACTGAACATCGATGCCGCGCTTAGTGAGCGAATCGTAAAGCTCACGCACTTTGTGCTGCGCCTGCGCGACGGCCATTCCGTATCCTGGGACAATCACGACTTTGCTGGCTGCTTCGAGAATTCCGGCAGCTTCTTCAGGCGACGCGCTTCTGACGGTACGCTGTTCCTGCGTCGCTGCCGCAGAGGTTGTGACCTGGCCGAATGCACCGAAGAGCACATTCGTGAACGAGCGATTCATGGCCTTGCACATGATGACGGAAAGAATGAAGCCCGATGATCCGTCGAGCGCGCCGGCCACGACCAGCACCTTGCTGTTAAGCACGAAGCCGAGCAGTGCCGCTGAAAAGCCTGCGTAAGAGTTCAAAAGCGAGATGACTGTCGGCATGTCGGCGCCACCGATCGGCGTGACCAAAAGCACACCGAATATCAGCGCAACGACAACCATGATTGGGAAAAGAAAGCTGTTTGCCGGATTAAAGACGAGCGCAATCGCCAGGGCCAGCGCGGATCCCAACACCGTGAGGCTCACTATGTTTTGCCCCCGATAGACAATTGGGCGTTGGGGCAAAATTTCCTGCAGTTTGCCAGCAGCGATCAAGCTTCCTGTGAAAGTGAGCGAACCAATGATGACTTCGAGGCCAATCTCGCCCATCTCAAAACGGGTAACTGGCGCTGTGCCGACGTAGTACTCTGCAATTCCGATCATTGCCGCAGACGCCGCGCCGAATGCGTGACTCAGCGCAGTTCGCTGCGGAACAGCGGTCATCTTCACCATACCGAGCGGGATGCCGACGCCCGCGCCGATGATCAATGCGATTACGATCCATTTGTATTGAACGAGTTCTGGGTTGAAGAGCGTGGCGGTCACCGCCATGGCCGCGCCAATTTCGCCTGCGAGCACGCCCCAGCGGGCTGTCCTTGGTGAACTCAGCCACCTGAGCGACAGAATGAACAGCACGACGGCTGCGATATAGGCAAAGTCGAGATACTCTTGGAGCCCGACGCCGTTCATGATTTCTTCGACCTGCCGGTCTTGAACATGCGCAGCATGCGGTCAGTAATAAAGAAGCCACCGACCATGTTGCTGAAGGATGCAGCAACGGCGATTGCGCCGAGAGTAGTGGTCAGCGCCGTCTCATGCCGGCCGGCGATGATGATTGCCGCGACGACGACGATCGCGTCGAGTGCATTGGTCAACGACATCAAAGGAGTGTGCAGAAGTGGTGAGACTCGCTTGATCAGCTCGAAGCCGACGAATCCCGCCAGAATGAAGACGTATAAGTTCGAAATGAAATCTGCTGGCATGCGCCCCCTTTAGTGATTCGTGACTCGTGACTCGTGATTATCAAGTTCTTCCAAACACGAATCACGAACCACTGACCACGGGTTTTTCCATTCCCAACATCTCTCTCACACGCGCGTTCACCACTTCACCGCCGTGCGTCAATAAAGTGTCGCGAATAATCTCGTCGCTTTCAGGCGGACGTAGCTTTCCGTCCTTCACCAGGTTCGTGATAAATGAGGTCAAATTCCTGGCATACATTTGACTGGCATGATATGGAACGCCGCTGGCCAGGTTGATGGGGCCGATTATCGTAACCCCGTGCTCAACGACGGCTTCTCCCGGTCGAGTGAGCTCACAATTTCCACCGCGCTCCGCCGCCAAATCAAGAACCACCGATCCCGGAGCCATTCCCTTCACCATCTCGGCGGTCACAAGCACCGGGGCCTTTTTTCCGGGAACCACCGCCGTTGTAATAACGGCATCGTTTTCGGCGATGGTGCGGCCGAGCAATTCCCGTTGCTTAGCGTAGAACGCCTCGTCCTGCGCCTTGGCGTATCCGCGAGCGTCCTGCGCGTTCTGGGTCTCAAGCGGGAGTTCTACAAACCTCGCGCCCAAGCTCTGTACCTGCTCCTTCACTGCCGGACGGACATCGTAAGCCGAGACAACTGCTCCCAGGCGTCGCGCGGTGGCGATGGCCTGCAGCCCCGCCACTCCAGCGCCGATCACCAGCACCTTCGACGGCGTAATCGTCCCCGCGGCGGTCGTCATCATTGGGAACATTCTGGGCAGGGTTTCGGCCACTTCCAGCACGGCCTTGTACCCCGCAATCGAAGCCATCGACGACAATGCGTCCATGCTCTGCGCGCGTGTGGTGCGCGGGATGAGTTCGACTGCAAATGAAGTTACACCGGTTTGCGCGATCTGCTGAATGTTCTGCGGCGAACCAAGTGGCCGTAAAAACCCGATGAGAACCTGTCCGCGCCGCATCAGGGATAAATCGTCTTCACCGGTCCGGTCGTTCGCGCCGTGAGAAAGAACCTGAACGATGATATCTGCCTGGGCAAAAACGCTTGCCCTGTCTGGCAGCACCTTTCCGCCCTTCTCCTCATACTGCCTGTCCGGATATCCAGCCGCCGCGCCTGCCGCGGCTTCAATTTGGACTTCGAATCCCGCTTTGACAAGTAAAGGTAATACCGCCGGGGTCAATGCAACCCGCCGCTCGCCGGGATAATTCTCCTTTGGCACCCCAATGATCACAATCTGATGATTCCTTTCAGGCTCGCTCGGAATGAGCAATGAGAAACGGTATTGTACCGTATCCATGAATTCGAGACGGCGGGCGACCACCTGCGCGCCTTAACGATTTTTCACATCGTTTCCGGTATACATACACCCCGTGATTGGGCCTACGCCACGAGCCTGCTGGACAGCTAATTGTGCTTGCTCTGCTGGCAGGATTTGCTATACTTCCGGCGCACTTGCGGCCCCGGTAAAAACGCCTTCTATTTTGCTGGGATGTTCGATCCGGTTCGCAATTACAGAAAGAGGGCACTTTGAAAAATATTTTCGTTGGGAACCTCAGCTTCAATACGTCGGAAGATGAGTTGCGCAAGGTCTTCGAAGCGTATGGCCGTGTAGATCGCGTAAGTATTTTGACCGATCGCGACACGGGCCGGTCGCGCGGATTTGGTTTCGTAGAGATGAGTAACGCCGAAGAAGGGGACAAAGCGATTACTGCTTTGAATGGGTCGCAATTCGGCGGACGCACAATCAACGTAAACGAAGCCCGTCCGAAAGCTGAACGCGCTGGCGGTGGACGCGGGAATGGTGGCGGACGGCGTTAATCTTAACGCCTTTCCTCGTGCGTTAACCTGCAAAGGCGAATTCCTGCCTGCCAGATAACCCTCCTTCGACATCCTCGCATCGACTAAATTTCCTTCAAATTGATGCGCACATTTCAGCGATGTACACTTGAAATACGCGCCCGTAGCTCAGCTGGATAGAGCGGCAGCCTCCGGAGCTGTAGGTCGGGAGTTCGAATCTCTCCGGGCGCGCCAGCAGTCTTCTGTCCGGACATCTGAGTTCATGTTCAAAGTAAAAAAGCATTCTCACAATTTTCGAACGCCAGCTGATGTGACCGTCAGGTTAGCAAGCGTTTCCACGCTGCGATCGCGTAACTAAGTAGGTGTATTCTCTCGGTCGAGACTTGCTACCTTGCAGCTCCATGACCTGAAAATGTCGTCAGCTCGCGATTACTACGGGAGACTCAGTCTTCGTAGCCCAGGCTCGCCCTCGGAGGATGTCGATGCGCATTAGCATCTTGCGCGTGGTTCTAGCCATTTTCGTATTTGGCTTGCGAACATCTGCCCAACAGCCCAGCCCTGATTTAATTCTTATCAACGGCAAGATTTTCACCGGCAATGTAAGTCAACCCTACGCCGAAGCTCTTGCAGTCAGGGGAGAACGCATTGTTGCTGTTGGAAAGTCGAAAGAGGTGCTGGCGATTGCGACTCAAATCACGAAGCGTATCAATTTACGCGGGCACACCGTCATTCCAGGCATAAACGACGCACACGTGCACTTGAGCGTTGAGCCTGCCGAGTACGATCTGCCGTTGAACGGCATCGATCCAACCTGGCAAGAAGTCACTGACGCGCTGAATGCCGCGGTATCAAAGATTCCAAAAGGGGAGTGGATTGATGGAGTCTTCGGCCTAGCCGTGCTCGACGATCCGTACGCAACCAGGATGGCCCTTGATGCGATAGCTTCTTACCATCCAGTGGTGCTGTGGGATTGGACTGGACATGCCTCGCTTCTCAACACTGCAGCGATGCGCAAGCTTGGAATTCGCGACGATCAACCCGACCCGATAGGCGGCACTTACTGGCGCACCTCAGCAGACGGAAAGTTAACAGGAGTGGCACTCGAATTCGCGAGCTTCCGAGTGGCTCGGCGTTTCACCGGACTTGTAGAGGATTCCGCCGCGGCTGCCCAATTGCGGAAGTACTTTGATCGCGCTTTGCGGCTGGGCATCACCAGCATACAGGACATGGCGCAGCCGATTCCTGCCGATCGCTGCGTCACGCTCCTTGCGAAAGCTGCGCCGCCCCTACGTGTTCGTGTGATGTGGTTCGGATTGACAGACGAACACGGTAGGCTCACAGCTGAAGCGCGGCCTGCAGGCACGAACCTTCCGCCACTCGTAAAGGTCAGCGGCACCAAATGGATTCTCGATGGCACTCCCATCGAACACTCAGCAGCGATGAGACAGCCGTATTCTGACCGCCCGAGCACTTCGGGCGAGTTGAATTTTCCTCAGAGCAAAATAGAAGACATGTTGCGCGATGTCTTGCGTAGGAACGATCAATTGATGGTTCACGTTGTCGGCGACCGCACCATCGAAACGTTTTTCAATGCCATGGATGCCACTGGCGGCGAGAAGGTCTGGGCAAAGAGGCGCGTTCGCTTGGAACATGGAGACGGGTTGATGCCTGATCTTGTTCCACGTGCAAAGCGACTGGGCATCATGGTTGTTCAGAATCCCACTCATTTCAGCCTGAAGGATCTATGCACGGAAAGATTTGGCCCCGCGCGGTTGCGAAAGTTGTTCCCAGTACGGTCGCTTCTCGACGCAGGCATTCCAGTCGCATTGGGTTCCGATGGCCCCCTCAATCCGTATCTGAACATGATGCTGGCTACCACGCATCCCATAAACCCGAACGAGGCGCTTACGCGCGAGCAGTCAGTCATTGCGTACACGTTAATGTCCGCGTACGCTGAGTTTGCGGAAAAAGACAAAGGAAGCATCGAGCCCGGAAAACTCGCTGACATTGCTGTTCTATCGCAGGACATTTTTGCCGCACCCGCGAGCGACCTGCCAAAAACCGAATCGGTGCTAACAATCGTAGGCGGCAAGATTGTTTATGACTCAGGGACACTCCCGATTCACTAGAGGCTCGGATCAAAGGCCCGAGTTCTAAAATCGTCTCCTAGGGCGCGCCACGACCTGCCCGCCTGCATTGACAATCCGCTTGCGTGACGATACATTGCGACTCCGATTAGGAGAGGCGCTATGACCAGCATTGATCGTCGCTCGCTCATCAAGGCTCTCCTCGCGGCAACATCTGCCGCATCGTTCGCGGAGAATGCGACGGCAAACGAAACTGCGGCAGGGCTGAAAATCGCCGCGGATCAGGACCGGTTCGGTAAAATACGGGCCATCGGATTCAACACAACTACGTTCAAAGTCGCCGCTGACGATACGCAGAGTGCATTGTTCATGATGGAACAACACAGCACCAAGCCCGGCGGCCCACCGCTGCACTTGCATCACGCACAGGATGAGTTCTGGTATGTGCTTTCAGGCAAGTATTCATTTCAGATTGGTTCTGAACGCTACGATGCCAAATCAGGCGACTGCTTGCTGGGACCGCGCAATCTTCCTCATGCCTATGCATCGTTAGGTCCAGAAAGCGGGAGACTGCTGGTCGGGTTCACCCCTGCTGGGCGTATGCAGGAATACTTCGAAAGACCGCGTACTCCGGGGGTTTACGTAGCCGATGCGGCGCTATATCGCGAATATGGGATGGAGCTTCTCGGGCCGCCGCTGTTAACAAAATGATGAAGGTGGCCAGCCTGGAGGCTAGTTCGAGGTCTGAATTTCCATGTTCTCGTCGACCCAAATCTGTGAGGGGCCACCAACGGTTCCTGAGCGCGTGGCCATTACGCGGAAGCCGCTGGATGTGGTTTGAACATTGTAGGAGTAAGGCGGGCGGCTGCTGACGCTGATGTAGTGGGCGGAGACGAGGTCGTCAATCGAACCGTATTTCCCTTCGCTCACGTTGTATTGGCGCTCAGCGTTGGCGATGCCGATGAGGTCGCCTCTTACACCCGTCATCACTTCTGCGGACTGCACCGTGCCACCCCCGCCGACGCCCGAGACAGTTTGCGCCTGTTTCGTAGTCAGATAGAAGATGATTGCGGCAACGATCAGCAGACCGAGGAATCCGAAAATGCGTCCCATGGCGTTCTCAGCTCTATTGCAGCGCGTGGGGGTGCCGTCCGCAAGTGACCGGAGTGCTGGCACTGCTGGGTGTGGTGAGATCAGGCGATACTGCTGCGTTTCAGCGCGTACATATCGTCGATTTCTGAGCCGAAGCGGTGGCCGATGAGATCACGCTTGAGTTTGCCATTCGCGGTGAGCAGACCATTTTCAATAGTGAAGGGCTCTGGAACGACGCGGAAAGCTCGCACTTGTTTGTAGTGTGGCAAGTTTGAATTGACGGTGTCGAGCGCGGCCTGCATTTGCTCGGGAGTCACCGCGCCGCTTACGAGCGCTGACAAGTAACTGCGCCCATTGCCGACAAGAATTAGCTGCGGAGCGTTTGGGAGATGCGACAGAACTTCGTCCTCAATTGGTTCGGGTGCAATGTTGTGGCCTGAGTTCAGAATGATCAAATTCTTGATGCGGCCAACGATCTTCCAGTTCCCCGACGCGCTCACTTCGCCCTGATCGCCGGTATGGAACCACCCGTCGCGCAACACCTTCGAAGTTTCTTCAGTGCGGTTCCAATATCCCGCAAAGACGTTCGGGCCACGCACCACGATTTCGTTGTTCTCCCCCAGCTTCATCTCGACTCCGCTGATCGCTTTACCGACGCTGCCTGGTTCAACGTCGCGAGGATCGTCCATGGTGCAGATCGCGGTGGTTTCGGTCAATCCATAAACCTGCAGGACTGGAATGCCAAGCATCATGAAGAACAGCTGCGTCTCCGTATTCAAAGGAGCTGAACCACAAATCAAGGCTTTCAAATTCGCGCCTATCATCTTCTTTCTAATCGTTGGGAACACACCCACCGTTGCTGCCGCCAACCAAATCGAGCCGGCCAAGGTTGCTTTGCCTTCATGTTTTCGCATGTACGCAGCCTTGGCCTTTGTGTACAGCGTGCGTACGATTCCGTCGCTCTTCCAGAGTTGTTCGTCTACGGCCCGCCGAACTCTTTCAAGCAGTGCGGGAACATTCACGAAATAATCTGGGGCAACCGTGCGCAGTTCGCCGGCAAGCTTGGATAGGTCGGTATTCAAATACGTCGAGCTCCCACGCAACAGACCCGTCAATGTTGTGATCCATGCCGCGCCAAAGTTCATGGGTGCCCATTGATAGACTCGGTCGTTTCTCGGGTGAGCTTCGCCGGACCGGCGATTCATGAGAATGTCGAGTTGGGTGGAAGTGCATTGCAACACATGGGCGGTATTCCCGGCCGTCAGCATTACTCCTTTGGCTTCGCCGGATGTGCCGGAGGTGTAGATGATCGAGACGATATCGGAGTCGGCAAGCTCGTTTGGCGCGGGCGCTATCGCCGCCGATTGAAGTTTCGTTGCCGAGAAGATTTCATCGAACAAAACTTGTGGCGGAGTTTCCAGCCATGCCTTCGCAATTGATTCACGCAGCGCCTCATCACCAAAACAGATCATCGATGGCGAGCAGTCTTTGATCATGGCAACCAACTCGGATGGAGCCTGTCGGAAATACAGCGGAACGGCGATCAGGCCTTCCGCCATGATGGCGAGATCCATTGCGATCCAGCGAATGCCATTCGCGGCCAGCAGAACACAACGATCGCCTCGCTTCAGACCTCGCGAGCGCAGGAATGCTCGTGCTTGAGCGATGATGGCGAGGAAGTCGCCGCTCTTCACAGCGACGGCTTCCGGTTCGCGCAATTCAGTTAAAAGCGTCTGGTCCGGAATGCTTTTCAGTTGCTCAACAATTTGATCAATAAAGGACATGCGCTAGGCAGACGCTCTGACTTCGCTATACATCTCGATCAGCCGGCGAAGACCCCGATCAATCGGAGGAAGGTAATCTTCCCATCCCCATTCGCCCTTGCGGGTTGGGAACTCGGGATAGCGGCGGCGTAGCTCTTCTTCGAAGTAAGTTCCCATGCGAGCCATCGTTTTTAAGTTCTTTACCACCGTTCGCCCGATTCCATCGGCGATCTGCTCGCCGTCGCTTGCGAGCTTTTCAAAAGCGGCAATCAGTTTTGGCTCGAGATCGGGATCATCCACGTTCATCAGCAGGTCTTCGTGGCCGCGGTCGCGCATGAGGTTTCGGATGCGCTCGTCCATGGTGATCCCGGCGGAAGGCACAAGCGCGGGCATCGAAGTAACGATGCCATGGAAGCGCGATGAAGCCATCAGATTTCCAGCGCGAAGAATGCTGACCATCTGAAACATGTCGTAATTCTCGGAGCTGAAAACCGCAACTCCACCCAATTTTTCGGAAACGCGATGGCAGGCGCGAGCGTCAAGCCGCTCGGTTGCGACCAGAGCAATAAAAATCCGATGGCGTTGGCGAAATGCGTGGACGGCCTTGGCTATCGCGCTCAGGTATCGCTCGAATGCAACTTCAACCTGGGGGCCTGACTTGTGGAAATACATCGTTCGGTAGTGACTGTCTTTGTAAGCACCGGTCGTAGCGAGAGCCGCATATTTTGAGAGCGATGGCTTAACCGGCCACCAGAATGGATTGATGGGGCAGACGATCAGCACCGGCATCTTTCCGTCCCAGCCTGCGTCTTGCAGCACCTTACGGCCGTACTCGGGCGGAAGCGGCTCGAATGTCCAAGCGGTGTCAGTGCCCAATTCTGTGGGAACTCCGAGTTTGCGAAGTACCGTCCGCGATTCTTCGTTGCGGGTGATGATGAGCGAATCTTTGCAATAACGCGCGCACATTTTCGCAATCGATGGATCCATGTACCCGGCTTCGGAACCATATCCGACGGCAAGCTTGTTCTGCGCTGTCGCCATTCCCAGCGAGCCGATGATCATCGCCGCTAGCGCATTCGCAAACTTGCTCTTGAAGGCCGACCCTTCGACCACAATCACCCCATGATGCTCAGGAATTTCACGCGCGAGGAATGGCGGAAATACATCGGGCAGGTGGACCTGTTGCGCGCCTTTGAAATAACCGTCCGTGAGCGCGAAATTCTGGCTCATTACGGCGAACTCTACATTTTCAGCGCCGAGGATATGACGAAGTTGCCGGAGAGTTTCTTCGGGACGCACATCTGAGCCGGTATTGCGCGTGCCGTTGTATCCGGCGAATAGCAGCTTCAGCTTCTTCCCCGGTTGCCAACGCTCGCCTCTACCAAGAATGTATGCGGCCTTGGCGCGCTCGATGTTGCTGCTGACCCAGGCCTCGAGAATGTAGTCCATCATGCGGCAGATCCTCCGACCTTCGCCGGCCAACCCTGGTATGGATAACTGAAATTCGTTTCGCGGCTGAATTTTAAAAGTGGATAACTATACTGCGAAAAAGGCACTGGCTTGCGGCCGAGTTCGGTCGTGACGCGCGAGTTGTCGAAGACGGTATTAAATGTCAGATATGGCAGGAAAACTTTCATCAGCGCCGCCATGTGCCCGATCGGACTCTTGCGGTTGGAAAGCAAGTTCACTGTCGAACTAAACGGCTGCTGCGCGAACGGCAAGTAAATGGGCCCGCGTTTCGCCTGGGCGGCAGCGAGCGACGCCGTAATCTGGCGAAAGGTCTGGGACTCGCGGCCTGATGAAAGATGATACGTGTCGAAATGGGTATGTTCCCGGACATGCAGACTCGCGATCGCATCCGCCACAAAGTCCACATTGACGATATCTACGCGGTCGCGCGGCCGCAGTGGAAGCGCTGGCAGACGGGCGAGGAAAACAAACGCTCGAACCATATCGAACTGAGTAGTTTCCCCGCGGCGGCTGTCACCAAGAACGATGCTGGGGCGAAAGATCGTCTTCGGAACTTCAGGCAGAAGCTGCCGGATCATGTGCTCGCAAAATTTCTTTGTGCGAGCGTAGGGATCGTAGTCTGAGCGGTTCCAATCAATGGCATTCTCTTCGGCGACAACTTCATCCTGCCGCTTACCAGCCACTGCCACAGTGCTCACGTGGCTGAAGCGGCGTAGACCGTGATAATGGTTCACCTGCAGCCCAAGCTTAATGACTTCGAGCGTTCCCCGCAGGTTCACGTTTAGACAGCTCTTTTCAGATTTGCGATTCAGAGACGCGGCACAGTGAATGATCGAATCGGTGGTGTGAACGAGACGATCGTAGTCGTCGCGAGAGAGACCAAATCCATCTTCGGTTAGATCGCCGCGAAAAATGCGCATGCGCGTCTGCAGATACTCATAAAAAGTCTTGAAGTCGAAATGCAATTGCAACGAATGCCATAGGCGGTCCTCCGCCTCGTGGGCATCGCGCGCGCGCACCAGAAGGTTCAGCGGCGCCTCATGCTGGTGAAGCAGATTGGCGGCGACATGCGCGCCAATATAGCCAGTGGATCCGGTCAGGAATATCGCCACGTTGCTCCGTTGGTCCCAGTTTTTATGGTTTCGGCTGCGGGCTCATCCGCGGCTAGATTACGCGCTGGACGCGCTTCCAGCGGACGTCCTTCGATCAGAGGATACGTCCATTTCCGCAGTGCAGGAATGTGGATATTGATCCAGTAATCCCACCAATCGATTGAGCGGGCGTCGTAGCCGAACGTATCTTTCTCTTCCGGCACGAGCGCGTACGAAAGCTTCTCCACGTTCTCGGCCACGAAATCGTGCTCGTTCAGCAGGATAAATGGCTCGAACAGCTCGATCAGCTTTTCAACTTTTTGCAGATTACGATCGGCCCTTGCAAAGGGCGTCTTTTTCAGTGGAAGCGGAGCGGTAATGAGCTGAATGGATTTGATAATTGCGCGCTGCGCGGGAGCGGACATGCGGTTGTAACGCTCTTTCGAAACCGGGATGGCATCGAATTTCAGGCGTAGCCAAAATTCCATGCCCTCTTGCGCGCGGTAGTGTTTACGATGAGCAAGAGAAGTCAGCTCGATCGAGCGCCGCATATCACATGGATTCGTCACCGAACTCGCAAGCTGATAGACCTGATGGTGTCTTCTTTCAACGACGGCGGCCGCAATCAGGGTCATCCCACGGCAGACGGCATCCACTGGAACGATATCAAGACGCTTGCGCTCATTACTTGGCAACTGGCGGAAGAACGTTCCGAGAAGATACGACAGTGAAGCCGAGGTGTTGATTCCCTCGTTCCACCCACGGAACGGCTGTGTAATCGAACTCTCGACAATTGCCGGGCGAACAATGGCAATCGGAAGCGCGGCGCCGAATTTTATGAAGAGCGACTCCGCAAGGCTTTTGGTAAGCGTGTAGGTGTTTGGCCAGCCGAGTTCGTTGGCGCGGCGTTTTCCTGCTTCTGTCAATTCATTTCGCAACCAGCGCACGCGATTCTTGCGGATTTGATTCTCGAGCGCTGTGCCGCGAAGGTCTTTCGCCGCGTGCTCCTTTCCGAGCGCTTGACGCCGGAGTAGTTCGGTGATTTCCGGGCCTTCTGCTTTCGCCTCAGCCTCTTCGATCAATCGGTGTAACGACTTCCATTCCAGCTCAGCATCGAAATTTTCGGCTCCAATCGGAGTGTAATCCGGTTGAGCCTCTTCACTGACACGGCCATCGCAGGTCCCAGCGGCATAACAGGTCGAAAGATGCAGCAGGCCGGCACGGTCCGACTCGCGAACGAACTGCAGCACATTCATCGCAGCGTCGACGTTCGAGCTTAGCGCGTCGCGCAGGTCAGGATTGAAGTCGGTCAGGCCCGAGCTATTAATAATGAGGTCAACTTTTCGGCGTAACGTCTCGGCGGTTTGAGGATCGAGGCCGAGTTGCGGTTGCGAAACATCTCCCTCGATCACGCGGACGCGCTCGCTCATGAATTGTAGGAGTTTGTGAGCATGCCGTTCATAAAGGGGATCAAAAACCGGAGATTCCGCAACCATTTTTTCAAAACGCTGCTGGGCAGGATTTGACTTCTGCCGGCGAATGAGCAGATAAATGCAACCGATCTCCGGCAAATCCATAAGCGTGTTTGCCAGCCAGACTTTGCCTATGAAGCCAGTTACGCCAATGAGCAGAACATGTTTGCCGCGCAAGGCAGCACGGACCGAGAGCGGCGGACCGGAATAACTGCGGTCGAAGTTTACGATCGGACGCTCGGGAACCGTAGTGGTTCTGGCGGCTGCGATGACCGCTTTTTCAAGCGCTGCGGGGTCGGTTCCAAGATCATGGGCGATGCGTTCGGCAGAACGGGTTCCGTCAGGACCTGATGACGACACGCGCGCGAAGATGCCGCGCGGACGAATGACTGGATCGAGCAACCGTCCTGTAGCGATACGTTCGCGATAGTCAAGCCGGTTCGAGATGATCCACTTCGCACCGAGATGTTCGGCCAGCGGGCGCATTACATTTTCCAGCCCTTGACTTACCAGAACAACTTCGGCACCGGAGCTAACCAGAGCCTTCAAACGCTCAACGCCTTCAGGCTTGAGTTGCGGCTTCAATTTGTATTGAAAGTACTCATCACCTAGCAGATCCAGACGGTCTCGGCTGATTCCGCGAAGAATCGCGTAGACGACACGGGTGGCAAACCGGCGGTTCAGGAGATAGAGAAAAGGCCGTAGCACGGCCATGAGCAGAGCGATCCCCCGCCGTAGCCAGCGTTCTATGAATGTCTGCGAATTCCAGGTAAAGAATGCAACCGGGCGGACGGTCGTCAGCTCGAGCAGGCTACCCTCGACTCGCCAGTACACGTATTCGTTCGCAGAATTCGGATTAGTTAGGTACAAGGATCAGGATCCTGAAAAATCACTACCAGCTACGGACTAGCACACACGCCCGGACCACGGCAAAGGCCGGCGTTCTCCGCAAAGTTCTTTATTGTAAAAGATTGAGATAGGACAGTGGAATATTCCAAATGCATTCTCTTGCAATTGCGGTCAGGATTGTGCACCCTGAACTGCACGATTCTCCGGCACCAATGTCGCAATCAGGCTCAGCAGGCCACTGACGGCGAGGGTAATTCCCATTGGAAGAAGACCGAGGAACTGTCCGTTGCCCGACCTAAGTAGCCCTATCATCTTTGGCCCTGCATAACCCCCAAGATTGCCGATAGAATTGATCACGGCAATCGCCGCAGCAGCGTTAGCACGAACTTGCAAGGTCGCCATCGCCCAGAACGGCCCAGTCATAGATTCCGCACCCATCATCCCAATGGTCATGCCCGTGATTACAACGACAACCTGGGAACTGTGAGAAGCAAGCACCAGCCCTATGCCGCCGAGAACTGCTGGAATGGCTATGTGCCAACGGCGTTCGTTGGTGCGGTCGGAGTGCATGCCCACCAAAACCATAGCGATGGCGGTCGCGATAAAAGGAATAGATGAAACTAGTCCGGTTGCGAGGTAGCTCAAGCCAGACAAGCTGCGGACTGCGATCGGCAGCCAGAGTGTCGCTCCGTACATAGCAGTGGGCAAGCCGAAATACACGAGTGCGAGAACCCAAACGCGTAAGTTGAGAATGGCAGCCAGCAAATCGCGGGTGGTTAAATCGCGAGTGCCAACATTCTCCTGTTTCAGCGCTCCTATTAAATACGTCCGTTCGGTCTCAGAAAGCCAAGTCGCATCGCGCGGAGCTTCGGGCAAAATCCAGTAAGCAGCAATACCAAACACCACCGCTGGCACAGCTTCCATCACGAATAGCCATTGCCACCCACGCAAACCGGCCCCATGTACGTTCAACAGAGCACCGGATACCGGACTTCCGACAAAGCCAGCTAACGGATTGGCCGTCATGAACCACGCCACGGCACGCGCTCTCGCGTGCTCTGGGAACCAACGCTTCATGTACAAAATGACTCCCGGAAAAAATCCGGCTTCCGCGGCGCCAAGAAGAAAACGGAAAACTTTGAGACTTGTTGGACCACTCACAAAGATCATGAGTCCCGAAACGATTCCCCAGATCACCATAAGCACCGAAATCCAGCGGCGGACTCCTACGCGCTCCAGAATAAGATTGCTAGGAAGCTGAAAAATCAGGTATCCCCAGAAAAACATACCTGCACCGCTTCCATACTGATCATCAGTCAAATGCAACTGGTCTCGCATTTGAAGTGCAGCAAATCCGAGGTTAATTCTGTCGAGGTACGCAATGATGTAAAGCAGGAAGAGAAACGGCAGGAGCCGCAAAAAAAGCTTTCGGACGGCGCTAGCTTCAAATTCGACGGTCGGCGCGGCGGTCATTTGTGTGTCGCATCAGGATACGCCACTTGCAGCGTCTTCACCGCAGCGATGATTTCGTTCGCGATCTCTTCTGGACGATTGTCGATACTTACGGTGATCGCGTCAGTGGGCACCTCCAAATCCTCAAATTGACTTTTGAGGATTGATTCGGTCGCAAAATGACCGCGACGGATTTGCAGACGATCGCGAATCAGTTCACATGATCCTTCTAAATAGACGAAACGGACGTGGTCGGCACGGAGTTCATCACGATATTTGCGTTTGAGGGCTGAGCAGGCGAGGACCGCATTCTGACTCCTTGCATTCCAGCGCAGAATGGCATCGCGCAATGCCGCCAGCCATGGTACGCGATCCTCGTCGCTGAGCGGAATGCCGTGACTGATTTTCTCGACGTTGGCTGCAGGATGAAAGTCGTCTGCGTCCGCAAACTGCCAACCTAGCTTTTGCGCGAGCAGGCCGCCGACCGTGGTCTTCCCTGCTCCGACGACCCCCATAATAATTAGGACCAAATTGCCTCTAAGCGCTCGGATCAGAGCGACGCCTTAATCTAGCATTGTGGCGGAGATTTGGCGGGGGAACGCGCCGCACCACGCATGATCATTGAAAGGGACCAGAGTTTCCTATTGAGCTGCGGCAGCCTGGGCTTTTACCAGCAGCTTTCGTACGGTGGCGATGAGATCGCCGACTTCGAAGGGTTTGACCAGAAACGGAATTTTGTTTTGCTCGAGGAAGCTGCGCACATCCGTTTCCGTCAGGCTGGAAAACGTCAGCAGGAAATGGTGCGAGAGACCGGGCCAGCTGTCGCGAATCCAGCGACAGGTTTCCGGGACATTACCTGACCCGGGCATTTTGCCGTTAATGATAAGGATATCGAACGATTGCGTTCCCAGCGCGGCCTTCATTTGTTCGATGTTGTACGCCGTGACTACCTGCGCACCCGTGCCACCGAGCACGTCGCGCTCGAACTCCAGGACCGATTCTTCATCTTCGACCACCAGCACCCTCCCGGCCAGGGCCGACTCGCGTTTCTGAATTGCAGGTGCTGAGTGGACCTCGGGGCTGGCATGCCCGGCGGAAGGCAGTTTCATCTCAACAATGGCGCCGCCTCCTTCTGCATTTCTCGCAGAAATTTCCCCGCCATGCTCCTTCACTATGCCGTAGCAAATACTAAGTCCGAGACCTGTTCCCTTCCCCACGCTTTTCGTGGTATAGAAAGGCTCGAAGATGCGATGCGGTTCTTTGATTCCGGGACCTGAATCCTGTATCTCAATAATTACCGAACTGCTTTCGCTACGCACGCGCACCTTTAACTTGCGCTCTCCGTCTTTCTTTTCTTCCATCATGGCGTCCACGGCATTGTTGATAATATTCAAGAAAACCTGCTCGAACTGGTGGGGATCACCGCAAACGGCTGGAACTCCTTCCGCGATCTCGCGTTCCAATTTGATCGTCCCTACCTTCATGTCGTAGTCGCGAAGCAGCAATGCCTCTTCGAGAACCTTTACCACGTCAAATTCCTGTTTTTCGGGCTTGCGCTGGCGGGCGAATGAAAGCAGGTTTTGAACGACACGATGTGTTCTCTGCGCCTGCTTGAAGATCTTGCTGGCGTATTCCAACGGGCGCGATTCGAGCGCCTCGGTTTCGAGAAGCTGTGCGTAACCGAGGATTGCGGTCAAAGGATTGTTCAGCTCGTGCGCCACACCGGCGATCAATTGTCCGATGGCAGACATTTTTTCACTTTGCAGCAGTTGCTCCTGCGCACAGCGCAGATCGTCATAGGCCTTGCAGGTCTCTTCGTATAAGCGGACCTTCTCTACAGTGGTGGATAGCTGGCGGCCGATCGCCACCAGCAAATTCTCATCGTCGGTCGTGTATCCCTGATTCTGGCCACGGCTGATACCCATCAGTCCGAGTGGTGCATCTTTACCCCAGAGAACCACCCAGATTGAGGGGCCTGGGTCGTTGGAATGGACAAAATCGGAAACTGGCTTTGGGAGATGCGGCAGGTATTCTGCTGTGAGCACTTCGGCCCTCGACCGCATCACGAGATCGCCCAGGCCCTCAGGAAAATTTGCTTCCATCAACTTTTTGCGGTCGCTGACGCGCTGTCCCCAATTTGCGCGTCGACGGAATTGGTTGGGCGACTCCGCCAAATAGACCGAGCCATGTTCGGCACTGAGCACCGAGATCACCTGCCGCAACGTAAGGTTCAGAATTTCATCGAGATCGAAACTTTGCGTAGCAATGACCGCCATTGCGTTCAGCGCGTTCAGTTCACGATTGCGGCGGCGAATCTCGTCTTCCGCGTTCTTTTTCTCGGTGATGTCCAGCAGGAATCCCTGATAGCCGTCTACTTTGCCATCGGCGTCGCGCGTGGCAAAACTGCTTTCGAGCGCGGTCAGCAGAGTTCCATCTTTTCGCTTCAGGTTGACTTCGAAATTGCGGACGAAATTATTCCCCTCGATCTCGCGCCGCAAAGAGCTGCGCTGCTCCGGGGAGGCATAGAATTCTGAATCGACATTGCGGCCGAGCAGCTCGTCACGGCTGCCATAGCCCAACATGTGGACGAAAGCATCGTTGCACTCGAGCAGCTTTCCGCTAATCGTGGTCACGAACGCGCCTTCCTGAAGCTGCTCGAAGAGAGATCGATATTTTTGTTCGGCAGCGCGGCGTTCGGTGATGTCGCGGACGACGTGAATGGTGCCCTTTTGCTTCGTGCCCTGGTCGGTGTAAGTCGACGTTGAAGCAACCGAAAAGCCGCCGAATGGGTCCGGGCCTTCGAAAAATCCATTTTCTTCCCCGTGGCAGTACGGGCAGTTTTTCCACTGAATTTCATCCTTCGGCAACACCTCATCGCAACGCTGCCCGACCACCTCGGCCTGTGATTTTTCAAGCCGGCGGAGAAGCGCCGAATTCGCCTTCAAGATATGAAAGTCCGAGTCGTGCAACAGGACCAAATCCTGGATGGATTCGAATGTGTTACTCCACTGACGGTGCGAGCGCAGGATTTCTTCAACGAAGTGAAGGTTCTCTAAGGCCAGGCCAAGTTGCTGACCGCACGACATGAGGAAAGAGAATTCATCCGGAGCATAGGATTTCGATCTTCGGTTAGCCAGAACGAGATTTCCGGCCAGCCCTTTTTTGCCGGGAACAGGAGCAATGACAAGCTGCTTTAAATGTTCATTTTGCAGAACTGCGGAGGTTATCGCATCTATTTTTGAGGTAGCAATAACCTTTGGGCGATTTTCTTCCAAGACCGCTTCGACCGAATCGTTGGTGGAGACCGAGTTTCGGGCGCGCAAGAACTCTTCCGACAACCCGCAGTGCTGGAAAATGGTCAGTTGGCGGCCATTACGCAGGCGGAACCAGATGGCGTCGCTGTCCATCAATCTCTGCAGATCTTTAAGTGCATCAGGAGCAGCCGGACCTCGTTCGGCGGCCCGAGCAATATTCGTGGTAAGAGCATTCAAGGTGGCAAGGCGGCGCGTGCGGATGCGAAATTCGTCGAATACTACCAGCAACATGCCCAGGCCAAGCAGAACGTCCAACAAAATACCTGCCTCTGCCGGCAAGTGCGAGCTTACGGGTGCCCAATCGAGGTGCAGAAGCACCAATCCAAACGCCACGAACCAGGAGCCGACCTCTCTACGTGCCCGCCGGAATCGGAGGACTTGCACCGCGGCCGCAAGGGCCACCAGCCGATACGAAAGCTCCAGCGCAAAGCGCAAAACCACCGAACCGGGCCAATAAATCTCCGCTGCAGCGGCAAACAGGGTAATAGCGCCCCCGATTGCCAGAACTGGAACCAAAAACTCGCGATTGCCGGAATAGATGAAAACACCCACGGCGAACATGGTCACGGCGAAAGCGAATTCGGCATGGCCGAGCGGCACCGAGTAGATATTTGCGTGGGCGGAAAGGAGTGCGTGCTGAGAGCCGAGGTATGCCAGCCAGCCTACGATCCAAGCGATAAGGCAGCGCTCGCGAAAAGTGCGGAAAACCAGCAAGCTAGCCGCCAGAATCAACAGAATGGCGACTTCGCGGGCCACAAATTTGGGGGCAGTCGGGCCTGCGAGAATCTCCCAGCCGCGCCAGGCGATGGTGCTCATCTAGTTTGACCGTAGTTAGCCATCCCCGTTTTAGCATAGACAAGTTAGTTACCACCCGAATTTCCGATGACCTTTGGTTACTTTGGGTATCAGGCGTTTAAGGTACAATCCACTTACACTTAGGTCGTTTCCGTCAGTTCGTCTATGCCAGCCGAGCGCATTCTGATCGTTGATGACGAAGAGCCTATCCGCGACTTCGTTACCGCAATGCTTAGTTCCGCAAACTACGCCTGCAGCCAGGCGGAATCTGGAAAAGAAGCGCTGGAGCTCCTCAGTTACGGCAAAGAATTTGAGTTGATGCTCACCGACCTGATGATGCCCGAGATGGACGGCATCGCATTGCTCGAAGCCTCGAAAGAACGTTTCCCCGATATGCCGGTGATTATGGTGACCGCCGTTACGGATGTTTCCGTCGCGCTCGGCGCCATCCGCAATGGTGCCTATGACTATCTGCTGAAACCATTCGAACGGGAACAGCTCCTGGCTACAGTGCGGCGTGCCCTTGAAAACCGCAGGCTGAAGGTGGAGAACCGGGAGTACCAGACAAACCTTGAAGCTCTGGTCACAACCCGCACCGAGCAATTGCGGCAGGCATTTTCATCGCTTGAAAAGTCGTATGACATCACGCTGGAAGCACTGGGCAACGCACTCGACTTAAAGGATGCTGAGACTGAAGGTCATTCCAAGCGCGTGACTGCTTATACCATCGCCATCGCTCGGGCCATGGGACTGAATTCAGACCAGATTCGAGTCATCGCTCGCGGAGCTTTTTTGCATGATATTGGCAAGATGGCGATTCCCGACGCAATTCTCCGCAAGCCTGGCGCGTTGAACGAAGAGGAAGTCGCGATCATGCGGGAGCATTGCTATCGCGGATATCAGATTCTTCGGCGGATTCCGTTCTTGCAGGAAGCTTCTGACATCGTTTATTCACACCAGGAAAAATATGACGGCACCGGATACCCACGTGGGTTAAAGGGAAACGACATTCCATTGGGAGCGAGAATTTTCGCCGTGGCAGACACGCTGGACGCAATTCGCTCTAACCGGCCTTATCGTCCGGCGCAGCCGTTCTCGGCAGCACGGGCGGAAATTCAGCGCTGCGCCGCGACCCAGTTCGATCCTGAAGTGGTGAAGATCTTTCTCGAAATGCCGGAGAACATCTGGGACGATCTGCGCAAGGACATCGATTCCCAAATTTATCCGGTGGCTTATTCTGCCGCGGCCAATAAAGGCTGAGCGTGTTCAAGATCACACAGGCCGGATAGCCTTTTGATCTCGAGTGGACCGTAGCGCGCCCTCAACGGACAATCGCCACGACTCCCTACTCTTCCTGGGCCGCAGCCCTCGCTGCACCGATGCGGGCCCCGTCGATCGAGACATCACGCTGCAATACGACTTCAAGCGTAGTCCCTGGCCCCATCTTTACCTCGTTGCCATGACTGAGAGCTGCGATTGCAGTGCCCACTGCCCCGCCGATTCCTGCACCGATCAATGCTCCTTCTCCACCATGAATGACGGCGCCGGCCACTGTACCTTCTGCGGCCGGACCGGCTATGGTTCCGGCGGTCTTACCTGCATTGCTATCGCCTCGAATCGTTCCTTCTTTGTCTTTGACCTTACAGTTGTCAACCGACGGGGCGTTCTCAATTGATCCCGGCAGCATAACGGTGTATCCACTCGGATAAATCAAAGTGGTGAAGTGAATTAGTACCTCGGCCCGACCCTTAATGCGTCCGGCTGGTTTGATGGAGCTGATTTTTCCTTGAACGTAGGTTCCGGCGGGGATCACAATCTGGTCGTTAATGACGACTGGAAAAGTAGACCGCGCGTAAATTGGGTCGCCCTCGTGGTTCGCTTTGGTCGAAATCGTGTTTTTCAAGGCGATCGGAATCTTGGTGCCAGCGGGAATCATTAACTGATTAACATTGGCATGCGCACCTTGGCTGAGAGCCGGGGAGCTTGGCTTCGTACTCTCCTGAGCAAATACCACCCCCGAAAGCAACACGAATACGAGTACAACGGGCATAAAAACCTCCGTAGATGCTGATGCGGCTGAAGTTCCTTATTGTAAGTACGATGCAAACTGTACCGAGAACGTTTTGTAGGTCCGGTTTTTGGTATTATGCGGCGTCTGTTTGGAGGCTTGCAATGCTGAAAACGCCGTGTGCGGCTGCGGTTCTACTTGCTCTGTCCCTAGCGCAAGGTCAGACAAATTCTCTGAACGATGGTGCGACCGGCATCGGATCGCTGATGGACTTACCAAAACCGCATAATTACGTTCTGAAACGCTCTTCCAGTTACGACCGCACAGGGGGGAACGCCGATTTCCGTTCGGTTCCATCCGGAGAGACGATCACAGTGCTCGATGAGGACGGCCCAGGAGTAATCTCGCACATCTGGTTCACCATTGCTGACAATGAGCAATACCATTTGAAACGAATTGTGCTTCGGATGTATTGGGACAACGAAGAGACACCTAGCGTCGAAGCGCCTGTCGGGAATTTCTTTGGGCTAGGTAATGGAGAATATTTCCTTTACCAGTCGATTCCGTTCGCAGTCGGCGCCGACAAGGCGCTTAACTGCTTTTTTCCAATGCCATTCCAGAAGCACGCACGCATAACTTTGACTAATCAAGGAAACGACCGAATCGACGCGCTCTACTGGAATATCGACTGGCGACAGCTTCGTTCGCCGTTGCCGAAAGACACTACCTATTTCCACGCGCAATACCGGCAGGCAACGCCGAATGTAGCGGTTACGGGCGCAAAAACCAATCTCGACGGGAAAGACAACTACGTCTGGATGGAAGCAACCGGGCGTGGACACTTCGTAGGCGTGACGATGTCTGTGACGGAAAACGCCGACGGATGGTGGGGCGAGGGGGACGACATGTTCTTCGTCGATGGGGAGAAATTGCCTTCGATCAACGGCACCGGCACAGAGGACTACTTTCTCGGTGCATGGGACTTTGGAGGCAAACCGTTTTCGTACGGATTATTTGGCGCGCCGGTAGTCGAACCGGAAAAGAAGAATTCAAAATGGTCGGTTTATAGGTTCCACCTGGATTCACCGATTCCGTTTACGAAGTCACTGCGCGCCACCATTGAGCACGGGCACGCAGACGACCGTGGCGATAACTTCTACTCGGTCGCTTATTGGTATCAGCAGGAGCCACACGCTCCGTTTCCAATGCTACCTTCGGTCGAGACGCGATTGCCTGAAAATGAAAAATAAGGTTGTAAACTCAGGCCGCCGCAGCAACCTGCCATGGGTCAAGAACGACCTTGATGCACTCGTCTTGCTTATCGCGGAACATGCGATATGCCTCGGGCGCCTGATCCAAGCCAAATCGATGCGTGATCACGAATGACGGATCGATATCGCCCTGCTGAATATGCTTTAGCAATCGCTCTGTGTATTTGTGCATGTGGGTCTGACCCATCTTGAAGATGAGGCCTTTCCCGAAGGCGGCACCGAATGGAACCTTGTCGAGCATCCCGCCATATACGCCAGGGAATGAAACCGTGCCGCCCTTCGCACAAGCTTGAATCACCTGGCGCAACACTGTGGGCCTGTCAAAGGAAAGTTTCAGGCGTTGCTTCGCGTAATCGTAGGCGGAAGCGACTCCAGTACCATGGGCTTCGAGTCCAACTGCGTCTATGCAGGCATCCGGACCACGGCCCGCGGTGATCCATTTCAGCTCTTCGACCAAGTCGTCAACCTCTTCGTAGTTGATGATTTCAGCCCCGCCGGCACGCGCCATTTTGAGCCGCTCGTGGAAACGGTCAATCGCAATCACCCGTTCTGCGCCCAGCAGAAACGCACTTCGAATTGTGAATTGCCCAACCGGACCGCATCCCCAGACCGCTACTACATCGCCGGGCTTAATGTCGCAATTCTCGGCCGCCATGTAGCCAGTGGGAAAAATGTCAGACAAGAATAAAACTTGTTCATCCGGTAAGCCATCCTCTATCTTCACTGCTCCGACGTCGATGAACGGCACGCGCGCAAATTGGGCCTGGCCACCGGCGTATCCTCCCATCATGTGCGAGTAGCCAAAGAGTCCGGAACCCGAATAGCCGTAGAGTTTTTCCGCCATCCAGGCATTTGGATTGGTGTTGTCACACGCCGACCACATTTCGTGTTTGCAGAAGTAGCACTGGCCGCAGGCAATCGTGAAAGGAATTACAACGCGATCGCCCTTCTTAATTCTGCTCACCTGAGAGCCGGTCTCAACTACCTCGCCCATGAACTCGTGGCCCAGAATGTCTCCGGGCTCGAGGCTCGGAATATAGCCGTCATAAAGATGAAGGTCTGAACCGCAAATTGCCGTTCGGGTAATGCGCACGATTCCGTCGCGGGGGTTCAGAATGCCGGGATCGTTCACCTGCTCAACTTCAAGTTTGGTTTTTCCCTGCCAACAAAGAGCTTTCACGACTCCTCCTCGATTGTTTCAGTCGCCCGCCAGGCGCTGGGGCTGCATGTCGACGGTTGGGTGCTCACGGAACATTATGCGTTTCGCCGCCCCGCGTAGTCCTCGGGCTCCGACCGGCTGCCCGGCGGTGGTGGGAATCTCGCCCGCTTCCATCAACTGCTTGATTTGTCGAATCCCCTCGCGCACCAATTGCTCGGGATCGAGACCGGCAAACTTTGCGGCCACACGTGATAGTGGGCCAGTAGGCGCTTTGTATTCAAGCGCAACGCTCAGCTCAGTGCCACGATCGCCGGGCGCCTTCTTGAAGTGAACCACGCCCCGGTGCTCAATCATCTTCGCGTCTGAGGCCCATGCGATGTATTCGCCCGGTTTTTCGTCAGTTACTTCGATCTGAGAAGTGAGCGCGAGACCGTTTCCATCTCCCAAACGCATTGTCAGGCCACCGTCACCGGCAAGCTCGAACCTAATTCCCCGTAAACCGCTGGCCCAGTTCTCCGTATTTCGTACAAAGTCATAGACCTCCTGCGGAGGTTTGGCGATGGTGAAACCAACGCGGACGCGCCCCTGATAGGGCCGCTTCAGATCCGCGATACCGCAATAGAGGAGGTATCCGCCTCCGCCTGCGAAGGCCGCACCAAACCAATCGCGGCGCAGGGCTCCGTAGAGAGAAATTGCGGCGCCAGCGGCGAGGGTAAGCGCAGTTTCCGTCTTTGAGGTTGCAGGTCGCCGTGAAAATTCTTCTTTGCCCAGCTTCGGCGAAAGATTTGTCGTAATTGTCATGGGTTCACCGCCACTGGTCCAGGTAGTTGGTTATTTCGCTTTGCAGCACGACGATCGAGCGCCGTCAGCCACGATTCAGTAACCGCAGTTTCACTTTCCGCGCCTTTTGCCTTGCCTTTGCCGATCTCTCCCGGAGCAGGGAGCGCCTTGGCAACCACCGCTAAGGCCAGAGAGGAGATTGCGGGGAACATTTGGTGGGCTTTGATCGCAAGTTTTGCCGGAAGGCTGATGATGAGTTCCGCAGTTCCATGCTCACATGCGTGGACGATCTTCTCCGCAGCGCGATCGGCGTTGATAGAGAGGCCCGGCGCCGCATCGCTCAGGACGAACCATGTGTACTCTGCGCGGTGCTTACCTTTGAAATCTGCATTGCGAGGGCTGCCGGTCCGCATCAATCCCGGATAGACAGTTGTCACATACACGTTGTCTTTGGACAGTTCAGCACGAAGACCTTCGGAGAAACCCGCGAGAGCAAACTTTCCAACACTATATGGCAATAAATGCGGGACGCTGATTTTGCCACCAATCGATGAGATGTTGATTATTCTGCCGCTCCGCCGCGATCGCATCTCTGGAAGAACGGCAAAAGTTGTGTACAAGGGCGCCCAGAAAAAGATGTCGAGCGCCTCGCGATATTCGTCCGCAGTCATCGTATCCATTGGACCGACGGTGATGGTCCCAGCGTTGTTGACCAGAACATCGATTGCGCCGAACTGCTGACGGACTTCCTCTAAGGCTTCATCAATTTGTTTTTCATTACGGACGTCGCAGGATCGAACAAAAACTTGTCCCATGCCTCCGAGGTGCTCCTGGGCTCTCCGGAGTTCTTCCGGATCACGTGCAAGTAGGGCTACTCGCGCCTCGCGGGCTAAGAATCCTCGAGCCAGCGCCAACCCTAATCCGCGGGAACCACCTGTAATCACAACCGTGCGGCCGGAAAGATTGAACCGGCGCGCCCGGCGAAATCCCCAGTACGCGAGACCAAGACCGGCTATGACTCCTGCGCTAGCAGCCAAACCAGCACCGCTAAGGACTGCGCTGCCGATTACAATGTTCCGCGAAAGCGAACGGGTAAGACGTCTGCGCCTGTTTGCCATTAAATTCGACTTTAATTGGAGCGGAAATCTTGCGGCATCGGATGACGACTGTAAGGAATTCGAGGAGAGAATGTAACTTGAACTAAGCGAACGAGCCACACACGCGTCCGCCCGGAACGTAGCTATGCAGCCTTGCGAAGTTTCCGAATCTGCGCCTCTGCAACGCGCAGATCAGCAATGAAGGCTTCTTTTTGCGCGTGGCGAGACGCGTCATCAGGAGCACGCAAGATGGAAGACGGATGTACCGTCGCCATCACGTACGCCGCCAAATCAGACGGAACAAATTGCCCTCGCTGCCGCATGACACTGAACTCGCGGCCCAACATCGACTGGGCCGCCGTAGCCCCAAGACAAACAATCACCTCCGGACGGGTCACGGCGATTTCAGCGTCTAGCCAGGGACGGCAAGCTTTGATGTGCGAATAGCGAGGTTTCTTGTGAATACGGCGTTTGCCGCGCTCGGCGGGTTCCCAGTTGAAGTGCTTCACGACGTTGGTCACGTAGACCTCTGAACGATCAATTCCGGCGGCGGCTAAGGCTTCGTCAAGTATGCGGCCGGCGGGGCCGACGAACGGGTGGCCTTCAATGTCTTCCCGGTCGCCCGGTTGTTCACCAACGAACATAACCGTGGCATGACGGCTGCCCTCGCCGAATACGGTCTGGGTCCCTTTTTTCCAGAGCTCGCAGGCTTTACAGTGGGCGGCTGCGACCTTCAGGGTTTCGAGTGTTGGTTTGGCTGGGACTACCGGCGCAGCCGTACTGATGGCCATTGGTGGGCGCGGCATGTTTGCTCAGATGAACGGTACCAACGAGTGATTTGCTTTTGAGGCCGGCTCTGGCGTGTGTGCATCTAAGCAACCATATCCAGAAAAATCCGCCAAAATACAGTCGAAACTGTATTGGCGCGTTAAGGTTTTAGCTGTAAGGTCTGCTGTTCGAGAGCATATAACCTACTCGGATTAAAGTTTTGATGCTCGCGCACTGCGTCAACGAAGGTTGCAAACGCCCTCTTTACTCGTTTTCCGAGGGACGACTGTTCCAGTTTGAGGTGGTTTCCATTTCAGTAGCGGCAAGCGATGAGAATTCGGCTCCGTTTGATGAGCATCCGCAGCGGCAAACCCTTCACTTGTGGTTATGTGGCAGGTGCGCCGCGACCATGACGCTCGTGCTTGAGCCGACGAGAGGAGTGAAAGTTATCTCCCTGGAAGAGCAAGACTCCGAAGCGCGTTCAGCCCCGACGGTCGGTATTAACTTGCCGCACGTGAAAGAGTGCTGAGCCGTCAAGGTTGGCCGGCATAAGGTAGATGAGAATGGAAATTGTCGGCCGGTATTCTCCTTACTTAAATTAGAGAAATTTGCGATTTTTTGAAGTCGATGATGGGTAACAAAGTTCGTTGATTCAGAATAGCTGCCTGTTGCGATTCGTTGTTCGATGGGAGGTGCAAGGATGGGAACATTTCGAATTCTGGTTGCAGATGATCATGAAGTAGTTCGGAAGGGTCTGATCGCTCTGTTGCAATCGCAACACGACTGGCAGGTTTGCGGCGAAGCTGCCGACGGCCGTGAGGCCGTCGACAAGGCACAACAGCTCAAGCCTGATGTCGTAATCCTCGACATCGGCATGCCGAGCCTGAACGGTCTTGAGGCTACCCGGCAGATCCTTAAAACAAATCCGCAGGGGAAGGTGCTGATCCTCACCCTGCACGACTCCGACCAGGTAGTGCGGGAAGTTCTAAACGCCGGCGCTCGCGGATTTCTTTTGAAATCCGATGCGGCCCGCGACTTAGTTGCGGCGGTCGAGGCATTGCGGCGCGATAAGACGTACTTCACTTCTAAGGTCGCGACAATGGTACTGGAAGGTTATCTGAAGGGGGGAACGCCGGGTGCGCCTGTTCCAACTGTAGGTCGCAATCGGCTGACTCCTCGCGAGCGCGAAATCGTGCAGCTGCTCGCCGAAGGAAAGAGCACGAAAGAAGTTGCCGTGGCGCTCGGGTTAAGCGTGAAGACGGCGGAAACTCACCGCTCCAACATCATGCGCAAGCTGCAACTGCATTCTGTGAGTGACCTGGTACTGTACGCGGTGCGGAATAACATTGTGCACGTTGTCCAGGCGGGTATTGAGTAGCCTGCGCGGAATTCAGCCAAAAGCAAAACGGCAGCTCATATGAGCTGCCGTAACTTTTTGGGTAAATGCCGCGTTTAAGCCGCAGGCTTTCTGCGTTTGGTGCTGCGGGATTCGGTTTCAGACTGTGGTTCTATTTCGTCGCCTTCACCTTTTTCCGCAGCGACGTTGATGCCTTCAGACAATTCCGTCAGTTTGGCATCAGTTTCCTTTTCTTCGTCCAGCGTCTGCTCTAAGAGCGAAGCCGCTTCGCGTTCGCCCAGCAGGCTGGCATAAGTGCGGGCCGTACCGTATCCGGCGATCTCGTAATGCTCGACTCGTTGCGCTGCCGCAATGATCGCCGCATCCTTGACATCCGCATCCATGTCTTCATCGAGCACTTCTGAGCCTTCTTTTATTACACCTTCCATGCCCTTGCACTTTTTTGCTTTAGCTTTTTCGCCCAGACTTTCAAAAATTTCCTCTAAGCGCTGTGCGTGTCCCTTGGTCTGCTGCAGATGTTCTTCAATGCCTTCACGCAGCTCATCTGAATTTGCCGCTTCCGCCATTTTAGGCAGGGCCTTGATTAACTGGTTCTCCGCGTCATACAGATCACGCAAATGGTCTATGAAAAGATCGTTCAAAGATTCAATGGCCACGATTTCCTCCCGGAAGAATTTACGTTCTGTGAGCAAATTTGGTTTCGCTCAGGGGCCTCAATTCCCTTCACCTGAGCCATGATGAGGCGAGAAGCAGGAGCCGGCCGTCTAGCTTACGCCGGCGCCTGCTCGAAAGGTGGGGAAGTTGAGGGCAACTTTCATGGCCTGAGAATATGACTGGACACGGCTCCGCAACAATCCTGCGAACTCTGTAATTCTTCTGAGGACTTTCCTGTAGCAGAGAAGATCGTAGTTTCTAACTCACAAGTTCATTTTTGCTGCCAGCTGAGCTGGGTGGAGAACGGCTTGCTCCACATACCTGGAAGTTTCCCCGGCAAAGAGGGCGACCAGAAGAGCTCTATCAGCAGAGACTTACACATGTTTTCGACCACGGCAGCTTCGTTGCACCACTGGTTTTCGCGGGCGCTACACGCGCGTAATCGCGCGAGAACGCGAAAGCTCTTGCGCGTCAAAGCGGTACAGCAACGTCTGTTACTGGATACAGACCTCACCGGATAGACCATTTGACGCAAGAACTCTAGCCTCATAACTGTGAATACGGTTGACCCACTTCGTTCGAACCTACGAAATACAGGCGTTTCAGAAAGGAAAACCCCCGTGACCACCGACACCGATATCGTTGTACGCTTTAATTCCGACCTGGACCTAGTAAAGCGGGCGCAACAAGGAGATGCAGACGCATTTGCATCCTTATTTCACGCGCACAAGGCAAAAGTTTATTCCGTTTGCCTGCGCATGACGAACAACACCGCAGAGGCAGAAGATCTAACGCAAGATGCGTTCCTTCAAGTCTTCCGGAAACTGGCGACGTTCCGCGGCGACTCTGCGCTTTCCACATGGCTTTATCGCATTGCGGTAAACACCGTGCTCATGCATTTTCGCAAGAAAGCACTGCGCCAGGTCTCGCTGGACGAACCGTACAGCCAGGACGCGAAAGTCGTCCGCCGCGAATACGGCAGCCGCGATGACCGTTTGACTGGTTGCGTGGACCGCATTGCGCTGGCCCGCGCCATCAAGGAATTGCCGGATGGATATCGCACCATATTCTTGCTGCACGAAGTGGAAGGTTATGAGCACCAGGAAATCGCTGAATTGCTCGAGTGCTCGGTAGGAAATTCGAAATCTCAGCTCCACAAGGCGAAGCTTCGCATTCGCGAGTTACTTGGCCGTTCGAAGGAAGAAGCCGAAACCGCGGGCCGCACACAGCGATCGCGTTCCCGCCGTGAAACCGTCCGCTGGGCGGGTGACGAAGTGATCCGTGAATTTCCTACACGGTCGGGAATATTTTCAAATATTTCGCAATTTCCGGCGAGTAATGCTGCCTGATCTCGGGTTCAAGTAGCGTTTGACAAGAGCGTGATTGAAAGGGAGAAGTCATTGCAAGTTGGAGCAATAATAACGTCGGCGGGTCCTCAGGAGAGCGAAGTCTACGCTCCTCGAGACACTCGGCGGCGTGAGGGATTGTTCGCCGGCAAAATTGATAATGACCTGAGCATTTTAGGAAATAATCTTTTCGAAATCATCGCTCTCAGGCTGAGCGAGGCCGGAGTAAACCACCCTACAGTCATTTTGGACGACCTAACCACGAGCACGTTTCTACGCGATGGTTCCGCTCCACAGAGTCGCGCATGTTCGGAGTGGGAGCAATCTGTATCGCAAGCAGTACAACAAGGCCTGGAAGCCCTCCTGCTCATCGGTGCGAACTGCTACACGGACCTCGACTACAGCGAATTATTGCGCTTCCACGCGGAGCGTGGAGCTGAAATAACGCAGGCATACGCAAACGATGGTGCGTTAGACATTGCTGTCATCAATGTGGGAAAACTCAGCAAAAATCAGCACCCGCCCGCACTGGGACTGGTCGGTAAGCGGGAACGGTTTGTTTACGGTGGTTATGTTAACCGTTTGCACGGCCCTACCGATTTCATGCAACTGGTCGAGGATGCTCTCTATAAGCGGTGCGCATTGCGGCCGTTAGGGACAGAGGTCGCAACCAGAACGTGGATCGGCGATAGAGCCGAGATTGATGATTCTTGCGTGATTGGCAGCCCGGTATTTATCGGCGCGAACACTCGCGTTGCTGCGTGTTGCAACATTAGTGGCGGAAGCGCAATCGAAAGTGCATCTCACGTTGACTCCGGCACCACCGTCGAACGATCCTGGATTTTGTCTGACACCTACGTCGGTGTCGGCCTGAACGTCATTCGATCGATTGTGAGCAAGCGGAATCTTTTTCATATCGATCGTAGAACTGAAGTGACAATTACAGATCGCAGGTTAATAGGCAGTGCGCGTTCTCTTCCACTGTTTCGGACCGGAGATGGACTTCTCAGCCGGTTGCAATCCAGCAGTTGAGCTGGTTAACGCGGCGTAAACCTGTTCTTAATGAGACGCATCTGTATAGATGCAAGAGTGGTAGGCATATGGTTTAAAGTTCCTGCGCAGCGTTGCAGGACCCAAACGAAAGGTGAAATGACATGCAGTCAGCAATCCTGATCAAATTGCCGGAACGATTCGGCAGCAAGGAAGCAAAAAAATTGCGGCAGGAATTAAACAGAAAACTTTCAAGCGATATCCCAAGTCTGGTCGTGGACCTTTCGCGGGTGCGCCAAATCGATCTTGCCGGTCTTGAAGGACTGTTGAACTGCATGGAAACCGTAGCCAAGAATGACGGAACGCTGCAACTGGGAGAGATTTCGCCAGAAGCCGCAACCATTCTCGAACTCACGCGAGTCGACAAGTTGTTGCAAAAGTTCCCGGTAACAGAGGTACCTGCAACCTTCCAGCACGAAGAGGTCCTTGCCGAAACCAGCGAAGAAAATGTCGGCGAAAAAATCGTTCAAGCGCAGCCCGTTGCGGCATAGGCACGCGTCGAGTGGAGGCGTTATGAAGCAGCTGTTCTTGCGGGCAACAGGTGGTCTGCTGATCCTGGCGCTGAGTGCGACGGCCGAGCCGATGTTCGCCCAGCAGGCGACATCGAACCAGCCATCGCAAAGTGCCCAGCCGCCGATTGAGCTTCCCGATAACCCGGGCAGCACGCCCGCCACTTCGGGCACCAAAACCCCGGTTCCACAGAACACCCAAGTGCCGCCAAAGCAGCCAAGCGGTACCGCGGTTGCACCTGCTGTCCAGGTGAGTGGAGGGGCCGCCTCGAAACCAGCTGGCGTAGCGATTGCGCCCCCGAGACAGCGGCGGGTCCGCTCCTGGTTGATTCGCTTCGGGTTTATTGCCGGAGCCGGAGCAGCGCTGGGCACAGTAGCCGCCTTGTCCGCTGGGAGCCCGGGACACGTGCCCGGAAGCGGACGCTAATAACGGGTCTCTTAGGAAAACACTACATTGGCGCGAATACTGATAACTTTTTCGGGAATCGATGGCGCGGGCAAGAGCACTCAGATCGAAAAGCTCTGTGAATATCTGCGCGGTCAAGATATTCCGGTTGAGATACTGACCTTCTGGGACAACGTCGTCGTTTTTCGTTCCCTGAGATCTAGTTTTAGTCGTAAGGTCCTGCAGAGCGATGGCCGGGTAGGAAGTCGTGACAATCCTGCCCTGCGAAATGATAAGAACAAACAATCCTTACCGCTTTTACTGGGTAGATCGCTCTTGCACATGTTTGACGTCTTTCGTTTACGAAAAATTGTGAGCGATGCCAGGACATCGGAAGTTACCGGAGCCGTAATTTTCGACCGCTATATTTATGACCAGTTGGCGGCACTTCCGCTCAGAAAAACGTGGGCGAGGGCTTACGCGCGCTTCATACTTTCTTTCGCCCCAGCTCCGGACATAGCGTATGTGCTGGATGCAGTGCCGGAAGAGGCGCGCGCGCGCAAGCCGGAGTATCCACTCGAGTTCATGCGGCAGTATCGCGACTCGTACTTACGATTGCGAGAGCTTGCGCCTTTGACGGTGATTAGCCCTGGAGCGCCAGACGACGTACACGACGTGATTGTGGAGCGTCTCAGAAAAATTCCTGACCGATCGGCGCGGCTCGACTCGACAGTTGCAGCTTAATTTCAGCTCAGGTTTTTTCCCTACTTACCTACAGCACTTCTGATTATCAATTAGACCAACACCTTTCTTTTCAGAACCATCCAACTGTAACGCTGCAACTTCGCGCGTCAGGGACGGGACTGTGAATATGGACGTTTCTTCTAGACCTAAGTTAGGCCTTGTTATTCCCACATTAAATGAAGCAGAAAATATTCCGGTTCTTTTAGCCCGGTTGAGTGCGGCCGTTGCGGATTCGCCGGTCGACTGCGAATTCATCATCGTCGATGACGGGAGCACAGATGGCACTGCTGATGTTGCGCGCGCATGTGCCGCGCAGGACCATCGTGTACGCGTGTTCGTTCGCAAGGGAGAGCGCGGGCTGGCAGGCGCCGTGATCTACGGCTGGGCACAAACGGACGCCGATCTGTTCGGCGTGATCGATGCCGACCTGCAACATCCGCCGGAGCTTTTGCCCGAGCTTCTCGCGCCGGTGTTAAACGGAAGCGATATCGCCATTGCCAGCCGTTACGTCTCGCGCAACGACAATGGCCTTGGCGAGTGGAACAAGTTTCGAGTTTTTGTTTCCCGCTGCAGCACATTGCTGGCCACCGCGCCGCTACGTACTCGGGGCATCAGCGTGAAGGACCCATTGTCGGGATATTTCGTGGTGTGCCGGGAATGTCTAGAGGCTCTGCAGCTGCAACCTGAAGGTTTCAAAATTCTGCTTGAAATCCTGGTCAAAGGAAAAATCCGGAACGCCACCGAAGTTCCATTTCGTTTTGCAACTCGCCACGCCGGCAAGAGCAAGGCCGATTTCAAAGTGGCGTTGCACTATTTCACATTGCTGGGAAAACTTTCGCGCTACGCATTCTTTGGGCAGGGCCAGCAATGAAGATTTGTTTAGTAACATCGTTTCCGCCGAGCCGCGATGCGTTGAACGAGTACGGATTTCACATCGCGAACGAGTTGCGGAGGATTCCCGGCATCCAGCTCAAGGTCCTGGGAGACGGTTATTCTCCGGCTCAACCGGAACTCGAAGATTTCGATGTAACCCGCTGTTGGCAATTTAATAGCCTGAGAAACCCCTGGCGAATCTTGCGCGCAATTCACCGCGAAAAACCTGACGTGGTTTGGTTCAACCTCGGATTTGCCAGCTTCGGCGGAGATGCGGGACCGGCATTTCTGGGAATTGCAATCCCTGCATTGGCCAGAATGGCGGGGTACTACACTCACGTGACCCTGCATCAGTTGATGGAAACCGTCAACTTGAACGACGCAGGCGTACGCTTTCCACTGCTCTATCGCGCTGGAGGTTTCCTCGCCACGCATCTAGTGCTTTTTGCCAACTCCGTCTCAGTCATGCTTCCCGCTTATCGCAGCGTGTTGGTAGAGAAATACGGCCGCGGTGCTGTATACGTGCGGCGGCATGGAATTTTTTCGGCACGGCCCGAATACCCTGATTTCGCGACACGAGGGAATCCTGAGCACAGGATTCTGGCATTCGGAAAATGGGGAACCTACAAGCGCCTGGAGCCGCTGGTCGAGGCTTTCAAGGTGGTAGCGCAACATGTTCCAGAAGCGCGCCTGGTAATCGCAGGAACCGATCACCCGAAGACTCCTGGTTATTTGCGGTCGGTGCAAGATAAAGTGCGGAACCGCTCCGATATTATTTTTCGCGGCTATGTTGCCGAGCAGGACATTCCGCAGCTGCTTCAGAGTTCAACCGTCGCAGTATTGCCCTATACTTCATCGGCAGGTTCGAGCGGAATTGCGCACCTGGCATGCACGTACGGCGTGCCAATCATTGCATCGGACATCCCCGATTTCCGCCGGCTGGCAGAAGAAGAGGGATTAGCTATTGATTTTTTCCGACCTGGCGACACAATCGCCCTCGCTGAACACCTGGTTTGCCTGCTCGAAAATCACGAGCGGCAGGTGGAGATGGCTCTCGAGAACGTGTCGTCCGCGCTCCGAATGAGCATGCCGGAGATCATCCGGCAATACCTGCGCACGTTTGAATTGCGGCGCGAATTGGAGCAGGTGCGGGCGCTCTCTTCCCTGCGAAGACTTCCGCATTGGATTCCCATGCGCGACCTGCTTGTCCGGAGACGAGCACGTAAAATTCTTCGCAAGGAAGCCTCTCAGGCGTCACAAGCCTCAGCGGCCGCGGCAGGCGGCGACAATGCACGAGTAGTGTGCATCGCCGCACCCGCCCAGGCCGAAAACAAAGAACACTACAGAACAGGTACCGAGTAAGTCCGATCCATACTAGAAGCACGAAAACGATGGAGCGGCTGTTCCCTTCACTATGTGATTGAAGATAGTGGATTGCACTGGGTGATATGTTCCGCTGCTCAGGCTGTAATGTACCCACTGAACCAGCCCATATTTTTGAGCGAAATAATATTCTTCCTTGTCGCGACAGTTGTTGTAGTTGATGTCGCAGTTATAGCGATAACTGGCCACGAGGACGGGCAAGCTTGTGGGCAACTCACCGCCTAGTGTCACCTTGTAAGGCCCCCACACCTGGTTAACGCCCTTAGCGAGCGTCTTCGTAGTGTAGTGAGTGCAGTCCGTGTAAATTTGGAAGGAAGTGTCATTCACGGTGATCGTAGAACCCGGGAAGCCGCCTTTCGCGCAGCGCCGAACCAGCGGCATGTTTGTATTCTTCGCGAATTTTTTGAAAGTATGACTATCGTTCCAGTCGTATTCGGTAATCCACAGATATACATATTTGCTGTCGAACAACTGGATGTCCCACGGCGAGCCGCTTCCCCCTTTTGTCCAATAGAATTTTCCGCTCCCCATGTCCGTGTATAGAGGATTTGCGGTTCCTTCCATGTGGTAAGTCGACCGGAGCGATGAATCCAAAGTCATCCAGTCGAGCATGTCGTAGGTTCCACTTGGGCAGTTCATGGTTGCTTCCGCATGGGCCTGAACACTGAACCCGACAAATCCAGCAAACGATAGACACACTACTGCCAACCAACTGAATTTCTGCATTACCCCTCCGCGATGTAGGCCGAATGCACGTGTGGGGGATCACGCGACTGTTCGTCCCGAATAATTGTTAAGGGAAGTAAATACGCGGCGGGGCGTATGGACAATCAGAGAAACGCCTTAAGCGGAAACTCCGAAGTACTCAAGGAGTGTTGAAAAGAGGTTCGTTATTGAGGAGGCGGTGCAGTATTCTCCACCGGGACGTTATCGAGCGGGGGGCGTGACGGCTGCTGCACCGGCGGTGAGGACACGGGAGTATTGTCGCGACGCCGCAGCACGATTGGTGCGTTGTGGCGACGCTTGCTCGCGGCTTCCGCTTGCAAATCGGCTTCGCTGGCCTGCGAATTTGAGCCCGCAACTTCGCCGGCTGCTTCGCCGACCATCTCATGGTGGCTCGCCAGGCTCACGGGAGTGCCTGCCTGGTCTCCGCGTTGAGCAGACTGATAGAACTCGTTTGCGGTTTCCTCGTCGCCAAAGGCTTCGGAAACGTAACCCATATTGTTGCGAGCGAAGGCGCTCTGTGGATCAAGCTTGTAGGCCTGGCGAAATAATTCATATGCCTTGTCTGGATCGTTATGGTTGATTGCTGAAACTCCCTGAGCTTCAAGGCGAGCAGCATGATCCGCATCACTCTGTTCGGAAGCAAGACGCGTGCGGACAGCTTCCTCATTCCTGAAGGCAACGTCACTGATCGATTTGCCACGCCAGTGTGGGTCAAGCGAGACCACGATAGGCTCATTCGAGTGGGTCACCGCCGCGTTGTTGTAATAGGCTAATGCGGCTTCAAGATCGCCCTGCATTTCCATCGTGTATCCGAGATTGTTCAGGGTAAACGGATTTCGCGGATCCAGCTTCAGGGTCTGACGCAGCACGTCCTCGGCCTCAGGACTCCTTCCCTGTTCAAGAAGAGTCATGGCGAGAATGTTTCCACGGTTTACCCTGAGCTCAAGGTTGCCGTACGAATTCGTGACTTCGCTCAGCTTGCGTCCCTTGAGGTCGCGATTGCTGGCAAGCGCAATCACGGTTTCCGAATTGTTCTCTTTTGCGGCCAGCTCGTAATATTTTTGTGCGCGATCGATCTTGCCCTGCAATTCAGAGATGTAGCCGAGATTATTCAGCGTAAAAGGATCATTCGGATCGATAAGGTAGGCCTTATAGAAAAGCCTTTCCGCTTTTGACAGGTGATGCTTCTGTATCTGCTTTACGCCTTCCTGGTTGAGTTTCTGTACAGGAGTGGACTCCGAATGCTTCGGAATCGTAATCCGCAGGCCTCCGCCGACGGCAAATGATGCACAGAGAAGCACCACCAGAATGGCGCTCAAGAAACGGAACTTGGGAAACAGGTGCATAAGTGCTGACTATTGATTCCGAAGACTTTGGATGCACATTCAGCAGTTCGCGTTCGCTGGTTTCCGCCAGCAACTCTGGCCACTCGGAGCCTCTGGGAAGCATCCAAAATGCCGGAAAAAACCATGCGCACCTACCCCACTCTGTTCACGTCAGGTCTTGTTGTACTTGCACTTTTAAGTCCAGGCTTCGGGCAAAATCAGTCCGGCTTTTCCGGCAACTCAGCCGCTAGTACAACCCCCGCTAATGCGCCGAATTCTGCGGCACAGCGCGAAAATTACGATCCGCTGCTCGACCTACCGCCTTTGCAACATCATCCAGTGACTCTAATGGGAGGAACAGTTCTGACGAATGATGAAGTCATGAACCGCATGACTTTCCGCCCATTCGGCACCAAGGACAAGCTGCAGGTACGTTTCGACACTCGCACGCACTTCTATCTTGACGGGAAGCCAATTACCGAGCGCGAAATCAAGCAGGGTCAACGCATTTACCTGGACACGATGCTGGACCATGAAAGGGTCTTTGCGAAGACAATCTGGATTCGAAGTACCGCCGACAGCGGCGTAGGACGTGGCCAAATTATTGGGTTTGACCCCGGCCGCAAGATTCTCACCGTCCGCGATGAACTCTCCAATCAGCCCGTGAAGCTTCAACTGACGGCAACAACCGTAGTGCGCCGCGGAAATCAGACCGCGTCGCTCAGCGATCTTACTCAAGGTACCCTTGTGGACCTCGACTTTGGCGCGCAAAGAGAACTGCGCCGAGTCACCCTGCTCGCCACCCCCGGCAGTACCTTCACTTTTTCGGGCCGCGTCACCTACGTCGATGTCTCACAGAAGTTGATTGCGATTGATAACCAGAGCGATGGAAAGAAATACGACATCAACATGGAGGCCATCGCCGCCAGCCTGCTGCACCAGATCCACGAAGGCCAAGACGTTTCGGTCTCCGCGGTTTTCAATGGCAGCGGATATTCCGCACGCCGCATTGACTTTGCCGCTGCCAATTCTCGCACACCCTAAGTTGTGATGGACATTTAAGCGGCGGAAGAAGAACTCTCATCGCGCGAGTTCGAACCTTCGGTTTCGCCCAATATTCCCGCAGCTATTTCGGCAACCACTTTGCGACGGTGCTTCACGAAGTACCCGACCGTATTCTTCGCGTACCGCCACAAGGTGTTGACATCGGTCTGGTACCAGCAGCACTCGGCCATGTGCGAAGAGAATCCGCACATAAAACGGAAACGCTGAGGTATCTCCTCTGGATTTCCGAGTGCTGCAGCCGTCATGCGATGGTTGCCCTCGACGATCGTCAGAGGAGTTCGTTCATCAATAGTAATAAGAATTACCGAGCTGAACTTGGAATTCTGTTTCATCTCCAGGCTGAGAGAGCGGAGTTTTTCAATGAAGGGATCGGTTGAATCGGACAATAGCCGGGTACGGATGCGTTGCACGGTTTCAGGAAGCAGGAAACTGGGGACCCCGTAGCGCAACCACTGATTACGAGGAAAAACCCGCATCCGGTAAATATCCAACGAACTCATCTCCACTTCCCACCATTCCGTATCGGCTGGAATTTCAAGCCACAGCCTGCCACGGCGGCGAAAGAGCAGAGCCCGGCGCAGCGAATTTTCCCTGGGATTCGTCAAATCCGGTTGAGTTACGAGCTTGGAAAAGCGCTTGCGATAAGGCGCGAATTCATCCTGATAGAATTCGCCGCGCAGAAACTCCGCGATGACTTCATTCTCATCCAGAAGTTTGACCTTACGTAGTCCGCTCTCGAATCTCGGTACCTGGATCGGATCAACAACCCTCTCGGTTTCAAGTTGGCGTCGCAAGAATGGGGACGAAACAACCGCCATCAGGACAGCCATCAGCACCAACTGAACGTAAATGACGTCCTGCAGCGTATTGTGAAAAACGTAAATACCAATGACAATGGCGCCGCTGAAGCCCAGTTGCAGCCAGCTTACGTTGCCAATCTTGCGAGAAATTTCATAGGTCATTAGCACTACGCTGAGCGAATAGATTCCTGTGGCAACGGTGTAAAGGACCACGAGGAATGCGTAGGAGTGGTGGCCTCCAATTGGGAATCCTTTTCCTAACAGCAGCGGCCAAAACTCGGAGGGCGCGAGCCATGCGGCCAAAGTAAAGGCCGTAGAGATGCCGGCGCTTAAAAGCAACGCAGTGCTCAGCACTGCCCTTCCTCCGCGCTCTCCGGAGCGGATCCCCGCCGAGAACGGGAACATGCTGCTGACAACCGACCATGAGAACATGTAGGCCACGCGCCCGATCAGCGCGACCGCAGCGTAAACACCGGCCTGCGTCGCGGTGAAGAAGTGCTTCACCAGAACGATGTGAAGATTTCCAATGACGACCTGACCAACAAAAAAAATCAGCGCCTGGACTCCTTCCACCATGCCGGACTGGAGTTTGGCTTCTGGAATGTCGACCACGTGGTGTTTGCGTGGAATGGCTACAAAAAACGCAACGATCACTGAGGCCGACATTGCGCCAACAACGCCGGGGACCCCGTAACCGGCCCAGATCAAGATGACGGTGGCGATCAGCTTGACGACAACTTCGAGCACATAGTTGACGGCCAGCGGGGCAAAATCGGTAGTCCCCTGCATGAAGCCGCGACGAGTGCCGAGTGGTATGTAGAAGACAATGCCGATCGCCAGCACTTGAATCAGCAATGGCGAAGGCAGGTTTAAATAGCCCGAAACCGCGGGACTGCCAACGGCAAGCAGTAAGCCGACGCCCAGTCCAACCATCCACGACCTGCGGTGCAAAAGGTGGTAAATGGCTATTCGCTCGGGTTGCGATTCGCTGCGCGCGACGAATTTCGAGCACAGCAATTGGAAAGCAAGTGTGGCGCACGACAGCAACATCAGGATCGTGTAAACCACGCTGACATGCCCGAAATTATCGGCGCCGAGCGCGTGCGCGATCGCAAAGTTGTAGATCAGATTGATGAGAGAGACCAGCACTGAGCTCAGCAGCATGGTGGCGCTGCCGCTGAGGACCCGCAGACGCAGTTCCCGGATGGTCGAATGTCTTTGAGTCAGGGGAGTTTCAGCCGATGCTACAGCGGTCGCGGCTTCTATCGCTTCGTCGCCCATTGTTGAAAGTCCCAGGTCGGAATAGCGCCGTGAAGGCGTCGGTCAGAAAACATTGAAATGTATGATGGGTAGAAAGGTGTTCCGGTTTCTCCCGTTGAAGTCGTAAAAGCTTTGTTGCTGGATGCCGAATGAAATCCGGAGCGGATAGGTTACCGGCACCTCTCCAATGCCGTCCTGAAGCGGTCGTTGCAAGCCTTTCGTGAAGGAAACCAAGACTTCGTTGGTCACATTGTTGTAAGCAGAAAATCCTTCACCCTTCGACCATGTGCCATCCGCGTGGACGGCCCAGTGCGACGCGAGTGGCTTGTAATCAAGACGGAAGCCAGGCCTAAGTGCTTCGGCGATTGCGTAGTCGTTATCCTGCACGCGCCACGAGCGCAAATACTCCGCCAGCACTGCCGCTGTCCACGCCGATCCGAATTTTCTCTGAACCCCAACGTAGCTGTCGGTTGTGTAGTATTCGCGGACCAGTGGTCGGAACAAAATGTCGCGCACTTCGTAGCCGGTCAGCAGAGCCGTCTTCGCCCAGGGGCGGCCGACTTGAAATTCGATCGTGCCCGCGGCATCACGAGAGTGCAGATTCATCTCGGTAAATGGACCGGACTCGCGAATAGCGCTGCCGTTAATTGACACCCAGTTCCCGAACGCGCTGGTGTAAACGTACAGGAATTGCCGGAACAGGTCCTGATTCATATCCAGCGGAGAAGCCGAGTCCCGTCGGATCGTGAATTGCACGCCGGGGTTCAGGCTGATAGTCGAACCGAACAGATGGAAGACAGGATTTATGCCGCTGCTGAAACTTGTGTCGTAAGTGTTGCGATATTGAATGAGAAGTTCATTCGGAAACGACACTTGACCACGGGCATTGCGTTCCGAAAAGAGTCCGGTAATTGCCGGCCACCCCTTGAAGTTCAATCTGTAATGCGCGACGCCTAGCGTTTCCATCGTGGAGCGCGGGGTGGGCAGAAACGTAGAGCTCTGAGCCAGGCCACGAATTCTGGCATCCAGCTGATAGATGTTGATGTCCTCAAAGACCGGATGGACCAGCAGCTCTGGGGCCGCATTGACTTGTTCTGTGACCTGGCGCCCTTGTTGTTCAGCAAGTGCAAGCTCAGTCGCGCGGGCATAATCGTTGCCTGACATTACGTCATTCGCGCGCGCAAACATGCTGAGAGCGTGCGTGTAATCGTGCTCCTGCTGGTACGCATTGGCCAGCGTAACCATGTATTCGTAATCTTGCGCCGCATCCGGATCACGCCCGACGACTTGCAGCAATGTCATTGCATTCTGAGGCTGTCCGAGCGCAAGATCGGCATTGGCAAGTCCCAGATATACAGATTCCTGATCGGCGCCTTCCGCCTGCGCACGCTGGAAGAACTTCTTTGCTATCGCGAACTGATTGATCGAAACGAGTACCTGCCCAGCCTCGACCAGATTCTCTGCCGTGATGGCGTTCGCTTCTCCAACGCGAGCTTCAGCCATCGCGTATGCCACCTGGTCCTGCGCATCGCCGTGATGTCCTGCCTGCGCGAACAGACGAGCAAGGGCCAGCCGCACCTCCACCCGGTCGGCACCAGGAGCATCGAGCGCCCGGGAGTAACGTTTCATTGCGCCCTGGTTATCGCCCATGATCAAGAGCGCTTCTCCAGTGGCCATGAGAACTTTCGTGTCTTCTCCCCGCTTCTCGGCGTCTGCGATTGCCTTGTAGGCGTTGTCTTTTTGGCGAAGCTGCGCGTAGTTACGGGCCATCTCTCCGTAAATGATTGCGTCGCTCGTCTTGGTATTAGTTGCGCCAGCAGTTACCTTGACGGCTGATCGCAGCACGTCGAGCGAGTCGTTGTAGCGATGCAGCCGGTACAGTGCTTCGGCGAGTTCAAGGTAAACGTCAGGATTGTTCGGAGCGAGTTTCAGGGCGGCGCGATATTCCACTTCCGCTTTGCGGAAGACCATCTGCTGGCGATAAGCTTCGGCGCGGGCGAGGTGGATTGGTGCTGAATCCGGCAACGTCGCCGCCGCCAAATCGGCTTCGCGCAGAGCTGGCTTCGAGCGATTCAACTGCAGATTTGCAAAGGCCAATCCAAGGTGCGCCTCGCCATAATTCGGCCGCATTTTCAACGCAGCTTCAAAGTCCTGAATCGCTTTGCTGGCCTCCCGCAAATCATTGCGCACAAACCCGCGATTCATGTAAGCCGTGGCATCGTTCGGATCGATCGCAAGCGAACGTGTGAAGTCCGCTTCGGCTTCGCGCGGATGGCCGGTGTGGGCGTTGACATAGCCTGAAATCAACGGCAAGTCGCGGTCGTTGGGTCGTGAAGGCCCGAAACGCGCGACGATCTTCGCGGCGTCATCGAAGCGGTTCAGAAACAGCAGATCGTAGCCGAGATAGTCCGGCGCCTCGGGATCGTTTGGCAGTTTCTCGATGACTTTGTAACCCAGGTCGGCGGCTTCCTGGTAATTTCCGGTGAACGTCAGATACCGCTCGCGTTCGCGCATGACCTGTGGATTGTTGTTGACAGCCTCGTTTGTTGCCGCGCGATCGACCCAAGTTTTTGCGATCGTCAAACTATGACCGGGGCTTTCGAGAGCGGAGTTGATGCCTTCCGCGACTACGAGCGCGTTGTTCGGAGCTAACTGATGCGCCTTTTCATAATTCGCCTGAGCACGGTCATATTGCTTATTCGAGGTATAAAGATCGCCCAAGGCGAAAAACGGAACATAATCCTGCGGATACAATTCGGAAAGCTTCAGGAAGTATTTCTCGGCATCAACTGGGTCCTTCATATCGCGCGATAAATATCCCAGAGCAGTCAATGTCGCATGATTGTTCGGGTCCATCTGCAGGGACTGCTTGTAGAGCGCCAGCGCATCCTGCTCCCGCCCAATTTTCCAGAGTAGATTGGCATAGTTCAGCGTGATGTTCACATTGCGGGGGGCGAGCGACATTGCTTCTTTCAAGTCACGCTCGGCGGATGCGGTGTCATTGAAGCCGGCTTCAATTAGCGCCCGCAGACGCAGGTAATCGGGCCGCGTGCCCGGATCAGTTCCAGGAACTTTGTTGAGAGTATCGCGGGCGTTCGCCAGTTCCTTTTCTGCCAGCGGGTCCTGCTGAACTCGCCGGTAGATTTCTGACAAGCTCAAGTGCAGCGAGACCGGATACAGTGGTCCTTCCTGCGGCACCTCAGGCGTATTCTGAATCGCCATTTGGTATTCGCTGATTGCCTGGTCGTTGTGGTCCTCCAAGCTGTACATTTCTGCGCGAATCGCGTGCAGGCGATAGTTATTTGGATCAGCCGACTCGGTACGCTTCAAAAAATTAGAGGCTTGCTCGAAGCTGCCCACATTCACAAGCGCCTGGGCCGCACTCAGTTGAAGTGCGGGATCTTTCGGATGACGGTTCGCCGCCAGGGTGTAGGTATCTGCCGCTTCCTTCTTCTTCCCTGCCAAGCCATATGTGTATCCGAGTTCGCCAAGCGCGTCTTTGTCCCTTTGCACGGCCTTCTGAAGCGTGGCAATTGACTCGTCCAGTTTTCCACTGTCGCGATAATAGGCGGCGACGGCCCGCAGCACGTTGGGATCATTCGGCGCTCGATTCAATGCCCGATCGAGATACTGCTTCGAGCCATCCGGCTGATTTAGTTTTTGATACGCCCGCGCGATCAACAGTTCGGTACGCGCGTCACCATGGATTGCGTCAGCACGTTTCAGCAGGTCGAGGGCAGTGTTCGGGTCTGTGTTCAGCGCGAGTTCACCTGAAAGCTGCAGGTCCGTCGCGCTCTTCGGATTTGCCGCCAGGACTTTCTTCAACAAGTCTTGCGCGTCATTGGTGCGGCCCATCTTCGCGTAGGTTTGGGCCTCACCTGAAAGGCCGGGAATTGAAGACGGCTTCAACTGGAGCCCGCGCTGATATCCATCAAGTGAGAGTTTGTAATCGCCACCGAGCCGCGCGGCGTATCCAAGAAGAAACCACAAGTCAGCATTTTGTGGAGCTGAGTGCGCAGCCCGATTTGCGGATGCGATTGCGGAACGATAGTCATTCTTTTGCAATGCCTGGTCAACCGCGCGCGCTTCGCGAGCAGTTTCAATGCCCGACCCCCACCCGATGGCATTATTGGTATTGCTCGGTTCCGTACTGGCTTTTTTGGATTTTGCGGGCTTCGAGCTTGAAGACGGATTTACTTCAAAAGTCTGGGCAGCGGAATCCGCAATTCCGATCAGTAAAAATAACGCGATAGCAATCGAAAGATTTTTTCCGCGCATGGGTGCAGTGCTGAGCGCCGCTACATGTGATTACCGCTCCCGAATGTGTGCTCGCGCTCGAAGGCTCAGATGCATTGCGAGTAGCAGCGGTTGGATTCAGAGACGCAGCACGCAGAGCTAAAATCCACAGCCCACAGGCACTTGGAACGTAATCCCGGTTTGCACAGTAGCAAACCTTAGACCTCCTCAGTGAATCAAAGCTGGTGCTCACAATTGCGCGGGGAGGAAAAAACTACCGTGGAAACGAGTTATTTCTCGCGGCCAATTCCGTTGCGATTCACCCTGCTGCTGGCGCTTGCCATTCATGGGCCATTGCTTGCGTTGCAACTGCCGCTCACGAACTCATACGACGCGAACTTCCACGTCTTCTTTGCTTCGCATTACGCCCATAGCTGGTTTAATCCGTGGAACCCGAAATGGTTCGCGGGCTTTTCTCAGGCGACCTATCCGCCACTCTCGCACCAGTGGATCGCGCTGCTTTCCTTTATTTTTGGATTGCACATGGCGTACCTACTGGTGCAGATGGTCGCGATCCTGCTCATTCCGGTTGGCGTTTACCGTTATGCGCGGCTTTGGGTGGATGAGCGCGCCAGCAGTTACGCCGCTTTCTTCAGTGTTTTTATCGGCGCGCTAGCCTTTCTGGTTTATTCGGCGGGGCAGTTGCCAACAACGCTTTCTGCACCGCTCTATTTGCTCGCAATCCCTTATTTTTATGATTGGTCCAGGTCGGCCGACGGTCGCGGCTTGGTGAAAGGGGTTGTGCTGACGCTCACCGCGGGCGCTGTACACCACGTCACGCTGATTTTCGCTTCGCTGCTGTTTGCGGTACCTGTCCTGTGGCTTGCGATTATCGATCGTGAGGAGCGAAGTGCGGCGGCTGTCCTGATTCGTGGCGTTCTTTTTGGTGTTGTTGCCGCCGTTGGCTTGGGAATTGTTCTGCTTCCTTACTGGCTCGCCATCATCAAGCACCCCATTCAGCAGATGCCGATCCCGCACGCCAGCCGTTCGGACCTGCTGACGAACATCACCTTCCTGACAAATTATTTCTTTGTTCCATATGGAATGTTGGTGATCGCTCTGCCTTTTATTGCCGTGTATGGCGCTGCCAATCGGCGATTGCGGCCTCTGCTCTGGGGCTTTTGGGTAACTTTTATTTTCGGCCTTGGTGGAACGACGCCGATCCCGAAATGGGTTTTGGGTCGCGCATTCGAAATTCTTACATTCGAACGATTCACTCTCTCGGCGGCAATTATGGCATTGCCGATCGTCGCCTTAATGTCTGAACGACTGATCGATCGTTACGGGCGAAGGGCAGTCATGGGCCTGGTGATATCAGCCGTCATAACCGTCGTGCTGCCGCTGGGATGGATTGCTATCAGTCCTTTCCATGCCGGTGCGGACCTCAATGTTGATTCGGTCGACAGCTTCTTAAACCGGGATGGCCACGATCGGTATCGTTACTTGACGCTTGGGTTCGGCAACGCTCTGCCGAAAGTTTCCACATACACCGACGCAAACAGCGTTGACGGTGAATATAACTCGGCGCGTCTGCTGCCCGAGTTCACTCATTACGGGACGGCGCAGTTAACCAGCGCAAAATATTTCGGCACAGCCGGCATGGAAGCTTTGCGAATGATGTTGCGGCACGCCGCGCACTACGGATTGAAATACATTTTTGTGCACGATCCTTACTACGAGCCGCTGGTGACGTTCGCGGGCTGGCAAAAAGTTGAAAGCTACGACAATGGCAGCATCACAGTATGGTCGAGAGAAGATATCCCTCCGGCCCGGCCCATTCCTTCCGACGCTATGCCCACAGCTCTTGAAGGGCTGCTCTGGGGAACATTGCCGCTCGCCAGCAGCATTCTTGCAATTCTGTTCGCGTTCCTAATTCCGGACCGCACTCGTGTGCGCACCGACATTGTGCTTCCATTTCCGGCGCGTGAAGAAGAACAAGACCTTGTTCGGGAGGCCAAATAATGAAGTGGACTCTTCCCCTCGTGATCGGCGTAATCACGCTGGTTTTGATCGTCATCGCCTGGTTCCAATCAGGCGGAGTCGCGCGGCGGGAAATGTCTGCCGCCAACACGCCCGATCAGGCGGTCCGGCTGATGCTCTCGCAGATTCAGGCGCATAACTTCAACGCGGCTTATGCGCGACTGGCGAATCGCAGCGATGTGGATAAGAACGCCTTCATTCGAGAATTTGAGGGCAGCTATGGAAGCTTGCTCACCTACGCATCACTTGAGAGTTTCGATGTCTGGGGGCTAAAAACGACAGATCAGGGGGCCTCAGTACGTGCGAAATTGCACTACTCCACTGCCGTTGGTCCGCTGGACGACGTGCGAGATCTGAAAGTACAGAAAGACGGAGATACATGGAAGGTCTTATGGCCGGTTAACAATGCGACCAAACTACCTCCCCAGGTCATTCCGGTGAATTATTTGCGCTGGGACGTGATCAACCGTGGGAGCGGCGACGAATGGGGCGTTCAGAACGTGGAGTCGCCGCAGGTGCGAATTCTTTCGATGAATGCGATTCAGCGGCCTGACAGCGTAGTGTTGGTGGGCGAGGTAGTGAATGAAGACTCGGTGCCGGCGTTTGTGAATATCGGTGCAACGCTCCTTGATGGTCAGGGGAATGAACTTGCGCAGGAGAGCAGCTTCGACAAGATCGCACACACGCTGCTGCCAAAACAGGTTTCGCCCTATCGCATCGACTTTCCTAACATGCGGCTCGAAAAGATAAAGAACGTTCGTATGGACGCAAAGGCGATGTTAGTCGCCGCGAGCGCGGACCCGGTGATCGAGGTAGACAACCAAAAATTAGAGACCGATCCACTCGGGAAAAAAATCTTGAGCGGCGAACTGACGGATGAAAGCGGACAGGTAGTCGACATCCCTCACGTGATTGCGGCATTTTATGACAGCAACGGCAAAGTGATATGGGTTTCAGACGGATACGTCGCGCAACCACTTTTGCCTCAGGTTGCGGTGCCGTTTGCAGTCGACTTGCCGCCGGACGTCAGCAAGAACGTTCAGAGCTACCGGGTAATTGTGAACCATTACGACCAGGCAACATAACCATGCGATTGCTATTCACAATGATTCTGCTGCTCGGCTTCGCCCTCGCCGCCGCCGCATCAGAAATTCATCCGCCGCGCCTGGTGACTGCTGGAAGCGCAATCACGATTCCGACCAGCGGATCCGGAGATGCCACGTTTTACCTGGTGGGTCCGGCCCTGGTCAGCAAAAGCAACGTTCAGGCGGGAAGCAACATTCAGGTGGATGCGGACCAAACTGAACACGCAGGCCGATATACCGCGGTCCTGTGCGCTTCTGATGGATGCACGGCAGCGGAGTTCTTCGTTGGGGCCGCTGCGGCGAACAAGATCAGCTTTCTTGTACACCCATCTCGCATTCCTGTGGGCACGCCAGACGGAATCAGCGCCGTAGCATTCATTCGCGATAATTTTGAAAACATGGTGGTCAAACCCGAACCTGTAACGTTCAGCATCATGCCGAAGAGCCAGAAGGCGATCTCCGCACAGCGCACCTCGGAAAACGGCGTGGCATGGGTACGGCTCACGTCGGCGAAGAAGAGCGGCGCTACGAAACTTGGCGCTTCGATTGGACACGCGGACGAAATTCGGGTGGTGCAGCAAGTCGCGGCCGACGCCTGCAACTTGCGGATAAAAGCCAGCCGTGCTAAGCAGGGATTTTTGATCGAGACGGATCCCGTGCACGACTGCTCGGGTAATCCAGTGCCCGATGGAACAATCGTGAGCTTTACCGCAAACGATTCTGTTGGGAAAACAACTGTGGATGTGCCGATTAAACGCGGCATTGCGAAAATCGAGATGCCTATCGACGGCCACGCCAAGGTCACGGTTGCTTCCGGAGTAGTAACAGGAAACGAGCTCGAGGTAGCCAACCAATGACGGCAAAGTTGCTGCGTCACATTTCGGTTCTGCTCGCTGTTGCAGTTCTAGTGCTCGGAGTTGTCGCATACCATCTGAGGGCGACTGCTGACGACGAGCTCCCGCACGTTCAGCTCAATACTGAGAATATCGGCCCACGTCCTATTGAGGACCTGACCAGTAAGAGCGTGCCACGCGATTACGCGCTAGCCTGGCAAACAATGGAGCAAGCGGTTGCGGAAAATAACCTCGGCTTACTGGATGGATACTTTACTGGACGCGCGAAACAGGACTTAACCGACCGCGTCAAATCGCAAATTCAATCTGGCCTCCGCACTCGCTACACCGACCGTGGGCACAAGCTTGACGCCATCTTCTACTCGCCCGCCGGCGATGCGATGGAGCTGCGCGACCATGCGCAACTGGACGTTCAGATTCTGGACGGCAGCAAGATCATTTACGACCAGCCGCTGACGACCGAGTATATGGTCCTTATGACTCCCGGGGCCGATCGTTGGCTGGTGCGGCAACTTCAATCGATGGACGGGAAGAAACCGTAGGTCCCATCTAAGCAGCCACTCAGAGCTGTTGCTCCGCATCAAAAATGAAAGAAAGACTTTCAAATATGAAAGGTTTTTATGTCATCGTCTTGCTGGTGATCGCAATTTTTCTGATCACCAGCGGCTGCTCGCATAATCCTGTAAAGCCGTCCTCAGAGCTGCGTAACCTGCAGGAGTCATCGCGTATTCTCGCTGACTACCAACCGTGGTTCGGCTCCCCCGATCACCTCAACGTAGGGTATTCAACGCTAGATCCGGGCGTGCTTCGCAAACAGATACAAAAGGCAAAGGAGATGGGGATTTACGGCTTTGCGGTCGATTGGTACGGGGACCGCCGTCCTTTCGAAGACAAGAGCTATGCACTGCTGCAACATGTTTCGGCGGAAGAAAAATTTCATATCTGCCTGATGTACGACGAAACGCAGGAAGATAACGGTCAGGCAACCGACGAGGCGCTCGAGGCATTCGACAAGGCCTACCGCTCCTACATTGGCCCAAACGCTCCCGAGCACGATGCCTATGTAACTTACCAGGGACGGCCGCTCATTTTCGTTTTCCCGAAGCGAGGGAACACTGATTGGGACCGTGTACGCCAAGCAGTGAATCAGTGGGAGCATCCTCCGATCTTGATCTATAAAGACGAGCCGCCGGTGAAATACGCGAACGACTTCGACGGCTACTACGCATGGGTGCATCCCAGCCATGGCTGGAAGGCTGACGGTAGCGACTGGGGAAAAGAATATTTGGAAACTTTCTATAAGAAAATGGCAGACCGAGCGGGAAAAATTGTTGTGGGCACGATTTGGCCGGGCTTCAATGACACGAAAGCTTCATGGAGCTTAAATCGCCATATGGCGCGGCGTTGCGGTGAAACTTTTGAAGATACGTTGAAGCTCTTCCATCAATACGATGATCCTGAGCACCCCATGCCATTTCTGTTAATCGCCACCTGGAACGATTACGAAGAAGGTACTCAAATTGAAACTGGAGTTTCGGACTGCAAGAACCCAAATCAGCTGGCACAGCAATCGATGCCAAACCCAATCAATCCCTGACCAACCTGCAGCCCGCAGCTCACATCGAACTATTCCGGTCATATTCAGGAGCCCGTCTATGCACAGTCTTTCCTCTCGCAGTGATCAGCACATGGATGTGCTTTCGAAATTAATGTTTCAAGGTTATGGTTCGGACTTCCGGACAGTTCGCGGTGACCTCTCCGACCTGGGTCAGACTCTGGAGCAAATATTCGAGATGAGTGAAGAGCAGTTCGGCGCACTGCTTGAACTGGCGGATACACATCACGTCACCGTGCGCGCACTGCGGGTAGTGGAGAAAGCTGCGGCGGAGCAGCAGAAGAACCGGCTACTTGAATGGTGCAGGGACACGATCGAAACCGAATCAACTCGGATTTCGAATGCGGTCGAGTGGTTGCGGGTGATTGTACACACGTTGCAGGATTCCGGCTGCCAGGTAGTCGTCATTAAATCACTCGATCACTGGCCGGATTTGGGTTCTGACCTCGACCTTTACACCAGTGGAGCTCCTGAGCGCGTAACGCAGATCATGCAGCAGAAGCTGCAGGCGGAGTTGGAGCCGAGAAGCTGGGGGGACAAGTTAGCTAACAAATGGAATTTCCAGGTACCAGGCTTGAAGGAGTTGATCGAAATCCACGTGCGTTATCTCGGGCAGACCGGTGAACAAAAGCTCATGGCGCAACGAGTGATCGAACGCAGCGTCTGGAAGGAAATCAACGGACGCGACTTTCCTGTTCCTGCCCCTGAAGAGCGCATCCTTATCTCCACGTTGCAGCGCATGTACCGGCATTTCTATTTTCGTCTATGTGACATGGCGGATTTTGCGGTTTTGCTGGCTAGCGGCAACGTGAATTTCACTGAGCTGAGGCAAGGCGCAGAACTTGGCGGTGTTTGGCCCGGCGTTGCCAGCTTTCTGGTGATCGTGGCAAATTATGTGAAGAGCTTCGGAGGCTCGATTCCTCTGCCGCGAGAGGTGGTTGAGGCTGCGCACTCTTCTGATCTGCATGTTCAATTCCGCGGCAATTTCCTGCGCGTCCCAATGAAGCCGGCAGCTGGACTCTATGGTTCGCAACTGTTGAGTGCCGGAAAGCACGGAGATCTGCGGGCAATTGCCCGGTTGCCACTGCTGCCCCCCCTGGCAGTGTCTGCGCTGGTCGCATTCCGGCTCACCGGCAGCGACAAGGGAGTTTGGTAGACCTGTTCTTTCTTACGCGGGTCTACAGCAAATACCGGATGGCAAGATTGCTATTTCACCTGTAAGCTGTTGATAACGAGGTATTTGCATCGGACAGCCAGCTTGTTGCTGGCAACGGGGAACACATGAGAATTGCTCAAGTCGCGCCACTATATGAAAGTGTCCCCCCGAAGCTTTATGGCGGAACCGAGAGAGTAGTTTCCTGGCTAACCGAGGAACTAGTGAGCCTAGGTCACGATGTCACCCTTTTCGCAAGTGGTGACTCGATGACTACCGCTAACCTGATACCCGTCTGCAAAGAATCACTACGACTTTCGCCTGAGTCGATCGACCACATGGCACATCACTTCGTGCTCATGGAGAAGGTATTGAGCTACAAGGAAGACTTCGATCTGATCCATTTTCATGTCGATTACATTCACTATCCTCTCAGCCGACGCGAGCGCTACACGCACGTGACTACGCTTCACGGACGCTTGGATATCCCCGATCTCGTTCCGTTGTACGAGATATACCGCGACATGCCGGTCATCTCTATTTCGGATTCACAGCGAGAGCCATTGCCGCACTTGAATTGGCAAGGCACTGTGCATCATGGACTGCCGATCGACAATTACACGTTCCATCGCAACTCCGGCAAGTACATGGCATTTTTGGGAAGGACTTCTCCCGAGAAAGGATTAGACCGCGCCATTGCGATTGCTAAAGCGGCCGGGATTCCGTTGAAAATTGCGGCCAAAGTGGACAAGGCAGATCAGGAATATTTTGAAACGGTGATCAATCCCATGCTCGACTCGAAAGAGATCGAGTTCGTGGGCGAAATTGGATACCCCGACAAGAACGAGTTTCTGGGAAATGCCAAAGCTTTGCTTTTTCCCATCGCATGGCCAGAGCCGTTTGGCATTGTAATGATCGAAGCCATGGCTTGTGGAACACCGGTCATCGCTTATCCGTTTGGCTCAGTGCCTGAGGTGGTTGTGGATGGACTGACCGGTTATACCGTTTCCGATCAGGTCGCCGCTGTTGAAGCCTTGCGTAACATCGAGAAGCTTGATCGCAAAAAAATCAGAAAGCATTTTGAACAGCACTTTACGGCCGACCGGATGGCCTTAGACTATTTGAAAATTTATGAACGAATGGCGAGCCGGAAAAAACTTCCGCTTGCCGCTTCCAGTGGAGTTCTGAATTGGATGAAGCTACGCTCACCCAGCAGCAGTACTACATAGCCACAAGATCAGCTCCTACCGATGATCACGCCCGTGTCTTGAAATATGGCTCGATGTTCGCCGTCTTCGACCGCCTCGGGGACATAAGCCGCCAGGGTCTTGGCGAACAAGGCATTTTCTACGAAGGAACGCGCTATCTCTCTGAGCTGTCCTTACGGCTATGGAGTGAGCGTCCTCTATTGTTGAGTTCGACGATCGAACCCAACAACTTTCTCTTTACGGCCGATCTCGCAAATCTCGATGTCTCTCGCGGCGATTCAGTTGCAATACACCGCGGCACGCTCCACCTTCTGCGTTCTCGTTTCCTTTGGCGAGCTGCGGCCTACGAAGAGCTCGAATTCGTGAACTACGGAATGCACACGCTGCAAGTGCCTTTCGCTGTCTTGTTCGCGGCCGATTTTGCCGACATTTTTGAAGTGCGGGGCACTCCCCGCGAGCGGAAAGGCATGCAACTGCACGAGCGAAGTGGGGAGAACTGGATCGCTCTAGGGTATGAAGGCCTCGATAGCATAACGAGAACTATGCGAATTCAATCCGAGCCCGCGCCTCACGCCATCGTCGGGCCGGAGATGCGATGGGAGTTGGAATTAGAACCGAGGCAGCCACATAGATTCCATATCTACATGGAATGCGAAAAGAATGGCGGGACAAGCGGGACGAAGAGATCAGTCGGATATTCACAGGCCATGCGTCGCGCGCATACCGAGCTGAATGCGTCCGCACAGCAGTTCCCTCAAATTCATAGCTCCAATTCGCGCTTCAATGACTGGATGACACGATCGCTTGCGGATGTGCAGATGATGACCATTGGAAATCGCGAACGCAATTTTCCGTATGCGGGAGTGCCATGGTTCAGCACGGTCTTTGGCCGTGATGGCATCGTCACAGCGCTCGAGACTCTATGGATTGATCCCTCGATTGCGAAGGGAGTTCTGGAGTATCTTGCCGAAACCCAGGCCACGGAAGTGGATGAATCGAGAGAAGCGGAGCCTGGAAAGATTCTTCATGAGCTGCGCCATGGTGAAATGGCCAACCTCGGCGAGATCCCTTTTGCGCGCTATTACGGAAGCGTAGATGCCACGCCGCTGTTCGTAATGCTCGCAGGGGAATATTTTCTGCGCACCGGTGATAAGGAATTGATTCGTCAGCTCTGGCCGCACATTCATGCCGCACTCGATTGGATCAACAAGTATGGCGATCTCGACGGCGACGGATTTGTCGAATATGCTCCGCACGGAAACAAAGGATTAGTACAGCAAGGCTGGAAAGATTCGAGTGATTCGGTATTCCACGCTGACGGATCACTGGCTGTAGCGCCCATCGCGCTCTGTGAAGTACAGGGCTACGTCTATGCGGCAAAACTCGCCGCAGCGCAATTAGCTGGTGCGCTCGGAAACCGGAGTGCCTGTACTGAGCTGGAATCGCAGGCAGCTGTGCTGCGAGAAAAATTCGAGCAGACGTTCTGGTGTGAAGACCTTGGGACCTACGCGCTTGCCTTGGACGCCGGCAAACACAAACAGAAACAGTTGTGCCGCGTGCGTACCTCCAACGCAGGACAGTGCCTGTACACCGGAATTGCCAGTCCGGAGCATGCACGCGCAATCGCGCATGGCCTGATAGAAAAGGATTTTTTTAGCGGTTGGGGAATACGAACTTTAGCCAGGGGGGAACCTCGCTACAATCCGCTCTCATATCACAACGGTTCAGTCTGGCCCCATGACAACGCAATCATCGCAAGCGGCCTGGCGCGGTACGGGCTGCGAAACCTGGCTGGCAAAGTCATGCTTTCACTGCTCGACGTGAGCAGCGTCATGGAATTGCACCGCCTTCCGGAACTTTTCTGCGGTCTCGAACGACGCCCCGGGGAAGGCCCTACTCTGTATCCCGTCGCGTGCTCGCCACAGGCATGGGCGGCCGCAGCGCCGTTTCTTCTGATTCAAGCGTGTCTTGGCCTCAGAATTGAAGGCGCGCAAAATCGGGTGGTATTCGAACGCCCCTATTTGCCGGAAGGCATCCCCCAGCTTTCTATACGAGGTCTGCGCGTTGGAAATGCTTCCGTCGATCTCTTCTTCGAGCGTCAGGCGGAAAACGTCCGCGTTCAGGTGCTTGAAAAACAAGGCGAAGTAGATGTAATTGCAACGCTCTAAAGTCCGCAGCACTCCTAGTGTGCTTACCCTAAACCTCCTACAAAGTTACTGAGATCACCGGATAGATGCATCCTGAGCAGCCGCTTACATTTGAAGGGAGCGCATTCGGAGGCTTACATGACCAGAGGATCGGTGTTCCTCGCAGCTGTAATGGCTGTAGCCTCGCTCGGGGCGATGGCGCAGAATAATCAGGCGCAAGGGACACAAAACGAGGGGAAGAGCAACGCGCAAGGCGCAGTCACTATTAGCGGTTGCCTGAGCTCCGGGTCGGGCGTCTATACGCTCTCGGATGCCAAAGGTGCGACTTATACGTTGGCCGGCGATACCAATAGCTTGCAGGGCCACGTAGGCCAGGAAGTAGAAGTCACGGGCCAGCAGGCACTTGAATCGCCGACTTCAAGCAATACAACAACCCAGGCGGGCACAGCGCCAGCAACCTTGAATGTGACAAATACTCGATTTGTTGCTGACCACTGCTCGGGAGCGGGTATCTCGCAGCCCGGTCCGACCGGAGGTCTTTCGGCAGCACACGATTCAGTCGAGCAAACGGCAACCAATAACACCAATGCGCAACTCAAAGGAGTGGCGCAAAGCGAGGCAGTACCAGCTGTGAACAATGGACAGCTTCCGCAAACATCAACCATCCTTCCCCTTCTCGGTTTGATCGGTTTAGGATCGCTGGTGGCGGGTTTCTTTGCACGTCGTTAAGCTTTTATGCAGGTCCGCAGGACCAGCGTTCTCACTCGGCGGCGCCGCTTCGTTTCATTTCGCCCTCTGGTAATCGAGCCGGCCAGATGGCGACATCAGCGAACTTCCACAAAACCTAAGCTGCTGGCCAGGAAGTTAGACGCAAGAAGAATCACGTCGATCGCGCTACTAGCTGCGGGCGGGGTTTTGTGCGCCTATGTGGCGGGAAGTTACATCTGGATGTACGCGGCACAAAAGAAACTCCTCTATGATTGGAAAACGCAGAAGGCCGCCAGCGAAGTATTGACCAAACTTTCCATCCCTCGTATCGGATTAAACGTCGTCGTACTTGAAGGGACATCTCCGCATTCACTCTTGCTTGGCCCCGGTCACATGACGGGCTCAGCCACTCCAGGCGCTGTGGGCAATGCAGTCATCGCAGGGCACAGGGACACCTTTTTCCGGCACGTACACAGCCTTCGAAGCGGAGACGACATTTACGTGCTGCGTAGCGGTAAGCGTTTCCACTACACGGTAGTGAAGAGGCGAGTAGTGCAACCGACAGATCTCTCTGTGGTGCGACCTACCAGGGACAGTGAGCTGACGCTGATTACCTGTTATCCCACGCATGCAATCGGTCCCGCCCCGGAGCGGTTGATCGTAAGGGCAAAGCTGAGTTCCCGTTCTCATTAAGAATGCCGGTGCAGCGCCTGTTCTCAGTAGCCTTTTGTCAGCAATTACATACTTCACTGGATAGAATTGCTGCCCGTCCCACCACTACGATTTACAGTGGAAACAAAAAAGAGTTTGCCTTTGGTGGCACTAAAAAGAGGGATGACCATGAGACGAAGCAGAGGGGCCGTGATGAATTTTATTTTTGCGCTCAGCGTGATGGCGATGTGTTTCGCCACCGTGAATTGGGCCGCAGCTCAGGACAATCCAAACCAGACTGATGTCGAGAAAAGGATTAAGGCATCCGCAACGGTTCTGGATGAAATTATGGGGGTCAAGGACAAGGCCATTCCCGACAAAATCATGAGCGACGCAAAGTGTGTCGCGGTAGTTCCATCGATGGTGAAAATCGCGGTTGGTTTCGGCGGCAGTCACGGCAAGGGCGTGGCGACCTGCCGCACAGCAAATGGTTGGAGCGCTCCGGCTCCGTTCACAATTACTGGCGGAAGCTGGGGTCTGCAACTCGGCGGACAAGCCATCGACCTGGTGATGCTCGTGATGAACCAGAAAGGTATGGATGACCTGCTTTCGAGCAAGTTCAAAATTGGTGGGACTGCATCGGCCGCAGCCGGACCGGTTGGCCGAGCAGCAGCGGCTGATACCGATTGGAAGATGAAGGCTGAAATTCTTAGCTACTCCCGAGCTCGCGGAATTTTTGCCGGCGTTGATCTCAGCGGCTCCAAAATCGCACAAGACCGCGATGAAACCCACATTCTGTATGGCAAGATGGTTCCTTTTGCGACGATTCTGAGCGGCAAAGTGGCCCCTCCGAATGGCAGCGAACCCTTTCTTGCAGCTGTTCGAAAGTACTCCATGCAGTCGCGAGAGCAAGGGAGCGTGGGCACGTCATCGGACACTACCACGGCGCAGAAGTAGCGGGGCTTTACCAGTTCACGCAAAAACCAGGCCTCCCGGCCTGGTTTTGTTTTAGCTTGACTATTTCCACTAGGCGAACTGTTTTGGAGTTGTGGCGGCAATTGCTTCTTCAAACTCCGTGGCGCGCTTTTGAGCGCTATGCTCGGCCAGAACCCGCGCCTGGGCTCGCCGGCCAATTTCCCGCGCATCGGGCTCGGAGAGGTCTCTCAAATAAGCGATCACATCAGCACTCGACCGGGCCGTCAAGATTTCCGTATTGGGATCGAAAAAAGTATCGAGCCCCGCCCATAAATCAGAGATGATCGCGCTGCCGCAGCCCGCCGCCTCAAACAGCCGCACCGAGGGAGAGTAGCCGGCACGCACCATCTCCTCACGCGTCAGATTGAGTGTAAATAGCGATGACGAATAAAAATAAGGATGAAATTCGGGCTCCAAGTGGATAATTCGTCGTACGTTCTTCGTCAAACTCAAATTCGCAGGATATTGTGGGCCGGCAAGAAAGAATTGTTTGTTGGTCAAGGCTGCGGCCGGTTGGCGAAACAGCGCTTCGAACTTCGGCTGACGATCAGGCGCATACGTTCCCATATAGCTAAGGTCGCAAGCATATCGGGGATCCGCCTCGAAGGAGCGATAACGCTCCGGATCGAAGGAGCAATAAAGCGGAAGCGCACGATTCGCCCCGAAGGCCAATTCAATTTCATTGAGCATCGGACCACCGGTGAAACTGAAATAAACGTCCAGTCCCGGGATCTGGTCCGGCCGAAGGTATTCAGCATCCCCTGCTCGAAGTTTCGAAATCGTAATTGGAGTATCGATGTCGTAGAAGGTTTTGACTTCGGCCTTGGAGTCGAGCATTTCGTCGATTGCGTTCGGTCCGTCGGGAAAAAACGATCCGACCATGGCGACGTCTGCCCCATTCAGTTCACGGCGGTACAAAGCCAGCACGTCGTTCCAATGTTCGTACATGTGCACCCGGCAAAATGGCGGCTCGGGCATGTCGCGGTTCGAGGCATACCACTCGAGGTCGCGCTCGAAAAAGACTATCTCGTGTCCTCGAGCACGCAACGCACGCGCCAAAGCGCGGAATGTGGTGGCATGCCCGTTGCCCCACGAAGAGGTGATCGACAGCCCGCAGATAACAATTTTCACTTTCGTCCTCAGGCAACTGAATCGACGAGTGGCTCAGAAATTTCAACCGACTTGTTGCGCAGAATTTCATCAACCTGTTTGGCGCGCAGCTCGTAGGTGTGGTCGCGCAGCGCCCGATCGCGCATGGCTGAACCGATTCTTAGCGCGTCGGCGATAGACCTTTCACGCAGAAAGCGGACAACATCCTCCGCATTCGAGGCCACCAGAATCTCTCGATCTGGATCATAGAACTGCTCTACCCCGGTCCAGGCATCTGTAATCAAGCAGGCCGCAGCTCCGGCGGCTTCGAACACACGCGTGGGCGGCGAAAATCCAACTTGCGCCATCGACTCGCGATTGATGTTCAACACCATTCGGGCTGAGGAGTTGATTACATTGTGATGCGCCGTGCCCACGTGCCCGATCCAACGCACATTGTTCGGTAGCTTTTTGCTTCCCCATCCTTCGCCGCCGAGCAGAAATCGAAATTCGGGCGCCCGTTCGGCCGCAGCCAGAAAAAACTGCTCTACGCGCTTTTCTCGGTCGGGAAGCCGGTTTCCGACGAACGCGAGGTCGCACCGGAATTGGTCTTCAGGAGAAACCGGGTGGTGCGTATCGGGATCGAGCGCGTTGTAGATCGGAAAGCAGTTCTTCGCCCCGAGCGCGGTGTAGTGCTCCAAGACCGGATCTCCACCACCATAGGTGAAAATAAAATCGTATTCAGGGATCAGCCTGCGAAACGGATCGCGCAAGTCGTGCTCGACGCGTGCGAGAGTGGCGGGCGCGTCCACATCCCAAAAGGCAACACGAGTTGAAAGCGAGCCACATTGCAATACTTCGCGCTCCAGCAACTCGTCATCGCTTCCGACTCCGCTGTGCTTGACTATGACGTCGGCGGAGCAGGCTTCGGAAAGAACTCGATCGAGATCGTGCGGAGTCTGGTACACGCGCACGTCGACGTACTCTACCGCCGCGCAATCTCGATTTTGCTGCCGATTGTAAATATCCGGCTCCGCGAATGTAATCGTGTGACCTAAACGGCGCAGGTTTTTGTAAATTCCGCGATAGTAGGTGGCGGCGCCGTTCCAATAGCACGAAGTGATGCTAGATCCGATGACGTAGATTTTCATCAGTTCTCCAGTTCACGGCAGATTTCTGCAAGCTGCTCGGCGCGATGCGCACAGGTGTGCCGGGTTCGAATTGTTTCGACGCCATTGGCGGCGAGCTGCGCACGCGCGTAATCGTCACTCAGTAGGAAGTTGAGTTCGCTGACCATCGCCCGTCCATCTGGCACGCAAACGTAATCCCGGCCCGGCCGGAATAAATTTTCACTGTCACTCCAGGGCGAACACACGAGGGGCGATCCCGACGCGAGTGCCTCGAAAACGCGAATCGTCGGGACCCCGCTGAGTCCATTCGCATAAAATCGGCGCGGCACGTGCAAGCTGATGCGGCTGCGCGTGTACATTTCCGGCGCCCGAAGGTTTGGGAGATATCCGCGAAATTCGATTCCCGCATTCGCCAACTTCGCCCGCGCACGGTCTGGGTAACGGACGCCATGGACCGCAAATTTGTGGTCTCGCATCACCGTGGCCGGATTTATCAAGAACTCTTCCAGTTCTTTCGTGCGCTCCTCATCTCCCCAATTCCCGATCCAGACCACATCCGTATCTTTCGAGGCGGCTTGCGGGAAGAAGTGGGACGTATCCGCAGCCTCGTGAAAGGTCCACACGCGTTTTACGCCAAAGCCCTCGCAATAAATTTTGCGAATTGCCTCACCGAACGCGAGTACGCCATCGAATTCCTCCAGCGGAAAACGAAGTACCTCGCGTGGATTGGTGTAGGCGCGATGGTGCGTATCGTGAAACAGAGCTCTGAAGTTAAAACTCGGCTTTAGCGACAGAATGCTCGCCACCACTTCGGGCGAATTCCATTCATGAACAATCACGATGTCGGCGTCGCGCAGCTCGATCGTGAGAAATTCTTTTGAATCAACGCTCGCGCCGTAGAAGCGAACGTCCAGAGATGGAAAGGCATTCCTAAAATCGACCAATGCGCGAGCACCAACCTCTGGCCCCTCGGCCGCAAGGTGTTGCATTGACCATCCATCACGCTGTTCATAGCAACGGACTTCATGTCCCTGCTTTACCAACTCACTCGCGAGTCCGCGCAAAAAGTGTGCGTTGCCATGGTTCCAATCCGAGATCCACGAATGCGCAAAGATGCGGAAGCGAAGCCGTCCCGTCATGCGACCCTCGCGATCGAGGATATTTCCTGGTACGCGTGCTCGTATTGCTCCACCATTCGCGAAGCAGTGAACCTCTCGTGCGCAAGCTCGTATGCGCAATTTGCATAGTGCTCGCGAAGTCGCGAGTCCGCTTGCAACGCCGCGATTTTGTCGGCTAGATCTTCCGAATCATTTTTCGCGAAGAAAACGCCCGCATCGCCCCAGAGCTCGTGAAAAACGGGGTTATCGTTCAACGTCAGCGCGCAACGCGAAAGTGCCGCTTCGAGAGGGGCCAGGCCAAACGGCTCATAGCGAGAGGTCCCCGCGTAAATTCCTGCGTGCGCATAAAGCTCGCGCAAATCGTCCTGAGACTTGGGGCCAAGCAACTCCATGTTTCGGGGCACTCGCAACGCGCGCGCCCGGTCTTCCCTGCCGGGTTCTCGTTCCCATCCGACGACGCAAATACGCGACTCCTGCTCGCGTTCGAGCAACAACGCAATACTCTTTGCCGGGTCCCACACCCGGCCAACTGAAAGAACAAAATCTTCCTTTTGCCGAGTAGGATCGAAGAGCGCCGGATTTCTACCGTTGTGAATGACCAACCCGGCGGCGGGCTCGCAGTAATGTTGCGATACTTGATCGAGCATCCAGCGCGAAGGCGCGACTACGATATCCGCGCCGCGCAAGCCATCACTAACCATCCGGCGGTAGTTACGCATCCATGGCGTGTCTTCCGGTTCACACCCATGAACTGCTACCCACCAGCTCACGATGTCGCTATGTGCAACCACAATTTTCGGAATATTGACATCGAGACTGCCATAGCAGTACTGGCTGAAGTGGAGCAAATCGGGCGCAACTTCCGCAATCAGGAGCGCAAGATAACTGCGCGATTCTTCCATATCGCGCCCGGAGACCTCCATCCACTCGAGGCGATAGTCGGTGGGCCGATAATCGAGCCGTGGAAGCGTTTGCATCCAGGCAGTCTGGTGCGGGAGCGGCAACTTACCGAAGCTGACAAGCGTGACGCGGTGTCCGGCGCGTACGAGGCCGGTGACAAGTTCTTGCGTGTAGGTCCAGACCCCGCCGACTGTGTCGGACGTGATCAGAATGTGCATTCCAGTTCCTCGATCGGGATTGGCCGCTGGTCCTGGATGTCGCTGAAGCCTTTCTCTTTGAATGCAGATAAGTAATGCTCGTGCGCACGTTCCCACGCGTAATCATCAGGAGGACCAAAGCGATGGAAATAATCCGGCGTTCCAGGGAACGCGAACATCGGGACCGGCTCGCTGACCCAAACTCCGTGCTTACGCAGGTTCTCCTGAAACGCGCGCACCTGGCCACGTTCATCGTGTTCGGTAAGAATCAGATTCGCCTGCACCCACGGAATCCGCTGGCGTGCATAGATCAGAAGTTGAGCAATACGATCCGTAGAAATGCGGCAATTCTTGTTGAGCTCATCACGTCCTGCGTCAGTGATCGACTCAATTCCACACTCCATCGAGATGCAATGTGCGGCGCCGAGCAGATCGAGCGACTCCTCGTCCCACAGATCGATTCGGGTTTGTAGTCCGATCGTGATTTTTCGCTTCGCGAGCTCTTGCAAGAGTTGACGGACTGGCTTCCCTACTCCGAAGATTTCATCAATCCAGTAGATGTAATCGACCTCGCGCGAAACTAACGTGTCCACTTCCTCGAGAACTGCGTCAACATTTCGCTCGCGAAATTTATTTCGAAAAAGGGTCTTGTTGCAGAAAGTGCATGCCCATGGGCAGCCGCGGGCAAACTCCAGCTCCGCACCTCGACCGGCTCCGTGAAAAACATGGTGGCGATGCGAGTGTTGTTCGACAGGATAGTTGTCAAATTTCAGCGCTGGCAGCTTTTTCATATCGGTTACGCCAAGGCCCGACGAAAGATGAATACCCGATTCATCTCGCCAGCAGCAGCCTTCGATTTCCGACCACGACTTTGACGCAAGCTGCGAAATGGTCTCGTCGGGCTCTCCGCGCAGTGCAACATCGCAATTCAACTTTTTCAAAGTCGCTGCCGGAGTCGCCGAAGGGTGCGGCCCGATCGCAACTTTCACAGCACGACCTACGAGTTCCCCGAACCATTTCTGCGGAACCCGCAGCTCGGGCGGCGGACAGCGCCAAAACAGATACGACGGCGCAGTCGGAATGACGAGGAAATCCGGATTGAAGCTGTCGAGCGCCGCCTTTACTTCGAGGGTACTTAGCTGCTGCACTTGCGCGTCGACCAACAGCGGCTCGTGTCCGGCTTGTTTGATCTGATCGAATGCAAATAAGAGTTCAAGCGGGTAGTGTGGATCCTGACAGCCGAAGTATGTAGAGCCTTCAAATGTCCATGCCGGATTGATCAACGCAAATTTCACGATGCCGCCTCCGGGGCATGCAGGAGCGCCGCTGGCGGGCTGGCAATCATCGGGAGTTCGACTGGCAAAGTCCGCTGCTCCTTCCACCAATTCCAAATCATGTGCAGGTTCTGGCGGACACTGATCTTCGGGTTCCAGCCGGTGTGCTTGGTCAGCTTTCCGAAATCTGTGACATAAAACAGTTGATCGCCTGGTCTTGGGCGTTGCAGCGTGTAGTGGACCTGCTTGCCGGTGACTTGCTCGATCATCTCTATCACTTCGAGTAGCGAAACAGAGTTTTTAGTTCCACCACCGACGTTGTAAATTTGTCCGGCAGTCTTCTCCATTTGCCCCCGAACTTTCTCAAATGCCAGCACGAGATCCTTTACCGAGAGCACATCACGAACCTGCCGTCCATCGCCGTAAATCGTGAGCGGCCGTCCTTCGAGCGCTGAATAAAGGAAGTGCGCTACCCAGCCTTGATCTTCGTTTCCGAATTGCTGCGGCCCAGCAATGCAAGACATACGAAACACAACTGTCGGCAACGCGAACATCCGGCTATAGTCGTGGACGTACTGGTCGGCAGTCCCTTTCGAGCAGCCATAAGGCGAATACAGATCGAGCGGTTGAGATTCGTTCACGCCCTTCTCATCCAGGGTGCAATATCGCTTGCCGGTCAGAACCAATTGTTTCGATGCCAGGTTTCCGTAGACTTTGTTGGTTGAGGTAAACAGGATGAAGGGCTGGCGGCCGCTCTTGCGCGCCGCTTCAAGAATATTCAGGGTTCCAAGCGCATTGATTTCAAAATCTTCACGCGGATCGGCGACAGAATTTGTGACCGCTACTTGAGCTGCAAAGTGATAAATTTCGCTCGCGTTCTGCGCTGCTTTCTGCACGAGCGCCACATCGCGAATGTCTCCGATGGTTATTTTCAGGCGATCTGAATCTTTGCACTCCTGCCGAAGCCACTCCAGATTGCGGTGAACGCCGCGTCGCGAAAGGTTATCAAAAATGTGAATACGTGCATCTGTGGTCTTCAGCAGATGATGGGCCCAATTCGAACCTACAAATCCTGCTCCCCCGAAGATGAGGACGGACCGAAACGATAGCAGCTTTTTCATCTTCTCCTCGTTACAGACGTGTCCGGATGGGCACGGCTGTGCTATAGCAAGCGCATAAGGGTTCAGGCAACGAGCCCGTGGGCGGTAAGCCGTTCCATGGCTTCGTCCACATGGTCGCTGGCTTGTTGCGATTCAAGCCAAGCCACCAGCTCCTCGATTCCTTCCTTCAGTTGCGTTTTCGGTTGATAGCCGAGAAGCTGTGTGGCGAGAGAAACGTCTCCAAAGCAGTGCCGAATGTCACCGGCGCGATACTTTCCGGTGATCTCGATCGGCAGATCCAAACCCAGCGCTCGCTCAAGTTCGATGGCCACTTCGCGAATCGTTACTGGCTGAGCTGAACCCACATTCACAGCGCATCCGTCAGCGCCCGACTGTTCCATGGCCATTAGATTTGCGCGAGCAATGTCGTGAACACTTACGAAATCGCGCATTTGCTGGCCATCCTCGAAAACCATCGGCGCCTTCCGGTTCATCAATCGTGAAGCAAAGATGGCGGCAACGCCGGTGTAAGGATTCGAGAGTGACTGACGCGTACCGTAGATATTGAAGTAACGCAACGCAACTGCCGGAATTCCATAAGTCCGACCAAACAGCAATGTCATCTCTTCCTGATCTTTTTTTGAGAGCGCATAGATCGAAGTACACTGCAGTGGCTTGTCTTCGCGAGTGGGAACCGGAACCAGCGTTTGCTGGCATTTTGGACAGAGTGTCTCCCATTGTTTCGATTTCATCTGCTCGACAGGACGTGGTGAAGGCGCAACTTCGCCGCAGTCGGAGCACAGGTACTTCCCTTCTCCATAAATCGACATCGAAGACGCAACCACGATCTTTTCAAGTTGCGTGTGCGTATCGAGGACGGCTTGCAGCAAATTTGCGGTACCTAAATTGTTCGTTGCCGTGTAATCGGCAATCTCGTACATCGATTGGCCGACGCCCACGGCTGCCGCGAGATGAAAAATGACATCGATGTCTTTAACCGCTTTGTCGACGTGATTCTTGTTACGCAAATCTCCGAGAATGAACTCGGCTTCTTTCGCTATGTATGAAAACTGACCCCCCTTATGTACCTGCGACGTCAAATTGTCGAAAATCCTGACTTCGTGTCCAGCCGCCAATAACGCATCTGCCGTGTGAGAGCCAACGAAGCCAGCACCGCCGGTGACAAGAATCCGTTTCGCTTTCAATTCGTGCCCTTTCTTTCTGGTGTACGTCAACTCCAACCCGCAACTACTTGGGGCAGAGAGGTTTGTAATATCACTACAATTGCTGCAGCTAAGGAACTTTCCTAGCGAACTTTGGATGTATGTCACCTAAGGTAAGATGTCTTGTTGAGGAACTTCTGCAAGCAGGATCGAAAGCAGCCCAGCACGCGCCAGCCATGGCCGGGGTCGAATTAACTTAGTTGAGCGTAACTTTCGCTGGTTACCGAGCTGATCGCGGTGCCTGGGCGTTGCGCCGCGCGGGGAGCGTACCGGGCCACCATTCTTGCCGTGAATTGGGCAAAATCTTCGCAATTTTTCGGTGGACTGGTGTAGTGAGGAACCATGCCCAAATGCTCAGGAGTGAAGCAGAGAGTGAGAGTCGTGGAAAATTCCTCGATGGCTTGCATCTGGCGATCAAACCACGCGTCGGCATTTGGACGGAATGAGTCTGCCCAGCTCAGACCGGTCCTCAAGTAAGTAACGCCTAGCCTGCGGAGCCACTCAACGGAGTCGTCCAGCCGATGATCCTCAAAGTGGAACCACTGGCAAATGCCGAGGCCGGCGGGGAAATGCGCCAAAGCCTGCTTGGGTTCACCATTCTCTTTAACTAGACCCATATAGTAATGGCGATAGTAAGCACTTCCTTCCGCTTCTTTGTGCCGAGTGGTCGCCGTCCAGGTCGCCGGCAGATCGTAGAGGCTATACCAGTGAATACGATCAACAATTGGCAACAACAATTCAGCCGTGCGCTGAATTCCAAACACCTGCACCTCTTCGGCTCCGAATGACGAAACTCCAGCTTCCGAAACCCACACTGGCTTGTTCGTTACCGAACGGATTTCTTCCACTCTTCTGGGCCAGTCGTGAATGCTCCAATGATTCCAGTCGAGCGGGAACCCGTGAATTGCAACCACATCAACGTGGTCGAGAACGCCGTAACTGCCCAGTAGCTTCACAAAATTCGGATCGACAGGAGACATACCGCCGAGTGCGATCGTCAGCCCAGGGTTGATCCTGCGAATCTCTTTTGCCGCCGCGACAATCATGCGTGCAAAGACCTGCCAGTCGGGGTCGACTTTGAAGTCCCAATGCGAGAGGTTGTTCGGCTCGTTCCACAGCATCACCGCTTCGACCATATCGTTCCTTCGCCTAACTTCGTGTCCCTTAGGTTTAAGTTCAGGATCCTTATAGCGTCCCTGCGATCTCGTGATCGAGAATATAGCGGCCGTCTCGAGTCACCGCCGAAGGCTTGCATATCCAGGTCTCGGGCTCCGGATGGCTTTCGATTTCAAGGCCTGAGCTTCGCAACATCGCTTCGACTGCCGCCCGGTTCGGGATCCACCAATTAGTGGGATCGTGCGAGTAGCTCTTCTCAATGAAATACATCGCCGGAAAATCGTGTTGTTCAAAGATCTGCGTGTTCCAGAACGGGTAATCATCATCCCAGGTGCGAGGTTCTGCAGAGCCGCGAACCATGGTTTGGAAAACCAGCTTGCCCCCGACCTTCTTTATCAGACTGTCGAGAGCAAACAGCGGATAGCGCAGGTGGTAAAAAACTCCCATGAAGAGGACGTAATCAAACCTGCCGGGAAGCTGATCGGCCGCATAAACCGAACACTTTTGCAGCTCAATGTCGAATCCGAGCGTTTGGGCAGCGAAGCGCGCCTGGTTCAGGTAACGGTCGTCGACGTCGATTCCTAGCACCCGTTTCGCACCCCGCTTCTTCATCTCGATGGAATAAAAACCACCGTTGCAACCAACGTCGAGGACAGTCGCGCCGGTTAGGTCCTCAGGAATCGAACTCGCGATGTGTCTCCACTTGATATTCGGGAAATCACCAAGAAAATGATGCGGGGCAGTTGGCACACCGTGCAGGTCCAGGTTATGGAACCAGTCTCCTAACTCAGAGATGCGCTGAGCGAGTTCGCCGCGTTCTATACCAATGGCAGAGGGGGTATGCTGCACTGATTCCGTAACGGAGGACATGATCTAGAAAACTATGCAGTTCAAAGATGCGACTTTCCAGAGTAGCGTTGTGTTTCTGGGCTGCCAAAGGAAAGGCCGATGTCGCGGCGAAGTTGGTCAGTCTCTAACTGACGGCCATGTGTCTCCTGATTCCTGTATTAGCGGCCAATGTTCCTGGCTTGTATCTGCAACCGTTAGTTACACAATCCCATCCAAGCGGCTCGTGGCGAAGCAGTCGCAAAAACCGTCCGATATAAGCGGAGCGACCTCGGCGGACGCTGCCCCACTGCCGGCGGAAGCGGCCGAACTTTATCGCGACGTCCTCATCGCGATGAATGAGCATGGGATTCCCTATGCCGTAGCCGGCGCGTTCGCACTGCAGAAATACACCGGTATCAGCAGGATCACCAAAGACCTCGATCTTTTCATCAAAGCGGGCGATGTGCCCGCGGCGCTCGACCATCTTAAGGAGCAAGGTTTCCGCTGCGAAACACTCGATCCGATCTGGCTTTCGAAGGCGCATCGCGGAGAGTACTTTGTCGATCTCATCTCCGGCATGAGCAATGCGGTAATCGTTGTCGACGACAGCTGGATGAGACGAACCAAGCGAGCCGTGATTGCTGGCGTGGAATCGCGAGTCATCTCCGCGGAAGATTTAATTGCGTCGAAGCTGTTCGTGACGCGCCGCGAAAGATTTGACGGCGCCGATATTGCTCACATTATCTATAGGACCAAAGGCCAGCTCGAGTGGGAGCGGATCCTCGAGCTCGCCGGCGAACACTGGGAAATGGTCCTTTGGACGCTAGTGCTTTATCGTTACGTCTACCCCTCACATACCGATTACGTTCCGGCGCCACTCTGGCAGGAGTTGCTGTCGCGGTATATGCATCTGGTTCAGCATTCCGATTCCGACGCCCCGTTTCGTGGAAGTTTGGTGGATGAAAATATCTTTGCGATCGATGTAAAAAGTTGGGGCCTGGAAGACCTGCAAAGTCAATATCGGGCGCGGCATCTACAGAAAGCGCCAACTTCGCAGGCCGCACCTGGCGTAGTGCGAAAATCGGGCACCCAGAGACTACAAAGATGAGAGTCGCAGCTACTGCCGACCTGCACTTCACGCCAGCACGATTCAGCGCGCTTCATGATCAGCTCAACCGCGTCCGCGACGAAGCCGACGTGTTCGTCCTCGCCGGTGATCTGACGAACTATGGACGTCCCGACGAGATGGAACCGTTGCTCAACGTACTCGTGCGCTTGCGGTTGCCCGTGATAGCAGTACTCGGAAACCACGATTTCGAGAGCGGAAAAGAAGCCGAACTGGTGCGCATGCTGACTCAGGAAGGGATCAAGGTCCTCGACGGAAGCGCCTATGAGCGCGACGGGGTGGGTTTCGCAGGGACAAAGGGCTTTGTAGGCGGCTTCGGACGCGGAGTGCTGACCGCATTTGGCGAACCTGAAATCAAGACCTTCGTTCGCGCCAGCATTGACGAAGCGCTCCGGCTGGAGCGGGCGATGTCGCAACTACGCACGAAAAAACGCGTCGTTGTGCTCCACTACGCTCCGATCTCAACCACGATTGCCGGCGAGGCGCCGGAAATCTATCCATTTCTTGGAACTTCGCGGCTGGCAGAGGTGATCGATCGGCACGGTGCGGACCTGGTGGTTCATGGTCATGCACACAACGGCAAGTGCGACGGTAAAACTCCGGGCGGAGTTCCCGTGCATAACGTTGCTATCACCCTGCTGCAAGGGCAAAATCCGCCTGGCGTGTATCGCGTATTTGATATCTAGCTTCTTGCTGCAAATGTTCAAAATGTATATACTCATTGTATATACGTGAGGTGAGCATGGCGATCGCCAAAGTGTTTCGCTCGGGGAACAGTCAAGCGGTACGACTTCCAAAACAATTCCGGTTTAAAAGCAAGGAAGTGGAGATTTTCCGCCGTGGGGAGGAGATCGTTCTGCGAGAAAGGAGAGGAGCGATGCGGAAAGCTTTTGATTTGCTCGCCGGATTGCCGGATGACTTTGATCTATCGGTCCCCGATAAACGCCTTCCACAGGAGCGCGAGGAACTGTGAAGGGCAGTGACCTTGGAAGCCGCTTTTTGTTGGATACAAACATCTGCATTTACATCCGCCAAAATAGGCCTGACTCATTACTTCGGCGGTTCGACAAGCTGCGCCCCGGAGAGGCCGCCATTTCTGTCATAACATACGGTGAATTGATGTTCGGGGCCCACAAGAGCCTTCAAAGCACTTCTGCTCTCGTCCGTTTGCGCGATTTTGCTGTGTTTGTGCCCGCCCTGCCGCTACCGGAATTTGCAGCTGAGACCTACGGAAAAATTCGCGCTGACTTGCAGGCCAGAGGCGAAATGATCGGCAATAACGATCTGTGGATCGCGGCACACGCTCTCTGCTCGAATTTGACTCTCGTCACCAACAATGAGCGGGAATTTCGGCGCGTTAAGAATTTGAAGATCGAGAACTGGGCGGCATAGCCATAATTCGATACCTGCTGAACCAAGCTGAATCAGATCACCTGCTCCACAAACTCGACGAATTCCCTCACATCCTGCTCGGTCGTGTCCCAGGAACATATCCAACGGACGACGGAATCCGTTTCGTTCCAGACGTAGAAGAAATAACGCTCCTGGATTTTTGGAATTGCTGCCCGTGGAATTTGCGCGAAGACTCCGTTGGCTTCGACTTCGTAGACGATCTTCACCGTCGGTATCTTGCTGAGTTCCCGCTTAAGCAGCTGTGCCATTGCGTTAGCATGCCGGGCGTTCTGGAGCCACAAGTCCCCATTCAACAGCGCCTCAAACTGAGCGGCGGTAAATCTCATTTTTGAAGCGAGTTGCATTCCTTGCTTGCGGTAAAACCTGAAGTTCTTCTCAAATTCAGGCTTGAAGAAGACAACCGCTTCAGCCCCGAGAGCCCCGTTCTTTGTAGCTCCGAATGAGAGGACGTCGATTCCAACGTCACGAGTCGCCGCGCGTAAGTTAAGACCGAGTGCGGCAGCCGCGTTTGCAATCCTAGCCCCGTCTGCATGTAGAAACATGTCATGCTCGTGGGCAAAGCGGGCCAGCTCCTGAATCTCTTCCGATTTGTATACGGTGCCCACCTCCGTAGTTTGCGTTATGGAAATTACACGAGGCTGCACGTGATGCTGGTCCCCAACCCCGTGATAGACGGCTCGCACCGCATCTACGGTCAACTTGCCGTTCTTTGTCGGAATCGGAATCAGCTTGCAGCCAGTGAACTTTTCCGGCGCGCCGCACTCATCCACATATATATGCGCCGCCTCGGCACAGATGACAGCGTCATAAGACTCCGTCAACGCTTTGAGGCTCAAGCAGTTTGCAGCCGTGCCGTTGAATACGAAGAATGCTTGCGCATCCTCACCGAAATGGCTCTTGATGCAGCGAATCGCTGAATGCGTGTACGGATCATCGCCATAGGCAATAGCGTGACCGCCATTCACGGCGGCTATCGCATTGAGCACCTCAGGATGCACTCCCGCGTTGTTGTCGCTGGCAAAGCTTCTGGCTGGCTTCATGAGTCAACAAATTTAGCAGAACCGCCGCAGATGAGCCGGGCGTAGTACGTTTCCCCGACTCGCGCGTCCAACTAAGCACTCCTGACTTGACAATATTATTATGTAACCGTATGGTTACGTGTTACGCCGTCTATGCCGATGTTTATGTCTCAAGTAGAAAGCAGGCAATCCATGAATCTCGGGCGTCAGGGTAGTAAACTATACGCAAAAGGTTCGTTCTCGCCCGTACGTTCTCCAAGCGTTGCGCGCGATTCCGGTTCCAAAAGCAGTGTCGTCGAGAGCTCTTGGCACGTGAGCCGACGAATTTTTGGAGCTTCAGTAAACACTGTGTCATCCAATCAAGCAATTCTGGTTGTGAGCAAGCCTTCAATTCAAACTCAACACGTTGGGAACTTTGACGAGGTGGTTGCGTAGTACAAGACAGAGGAAATCATGCTTAAGAGGATGCTTCTTATGCTGGCGGTTGTGCTTTTGGGGATCGCCGGCCTGGGTTTTGTAAAGTACAAGCAGATCAGCGCTGCCATTGCGCAGGGCAAGAGCTATGCCCCTCCGCCGGACGCGGTCACGACGGTCATCGCGAACAGTGAGAGCTGGCCGTCGACTCTGAATGTGATCGGCACAGCGGCGGCAATCCAAGGCGTAACCGTCAGCGCCGATTTGCCGGGCACAGTTGACAAGATCCTTTTCGAGTCTGGGAAGTCGGTGCACGCAGGAGATGTGTTGGTCGAGCTGGATACACGCCAGGAGCGTGCGCAACTGGCTGCCGCTGAATCAAGCGCTGAACTGGCGCGTATCAATTATGGACGCGAGCAGCAGTTGGTTAAAGAAGGAGTTGTGCCAAAAAGCGAGTTTGACAATGCTGAGGCCCAGCAGAAATCTACTGCAGCCCAGGTTGGCGAAATTAAAGCAACAATCGACCGTAAGACTATAAAGGCCCCCTTTTCGGGAATTCTCGGGATTCGGCAAGTCAACCTGGGACAGTACCTTTCGGCTGGGCAAGCTGTGGTCTCGTTGCAATCACTGAATCCCATCTACGTTAATTTCGGAGTTCCACAGCAAGAGTCCCCTCGCGTGCGAGTAGGCCGCTCGTTGCGGATTACAAGTGACGATCTTCCTGGGGCAGCATTCATGGGTCGCGTCAGCGCGCTCGACTCGGTGGTCAATGAAGCGACGCGAAACATTCAGGTGCAAGCGACCCTGCAAAATCCCGGCGAAAAGCTGCGCCCGGGAATGTTTGTGCAGGTGGAGCTCGGAATTGGTAATAACCGCAACGTGATCCCCCTTCCCGCTTCAGCGATCAACTACGCCCCCTACGGGGACTCGGTGTTCGTAGTTTCCAATGAGAAGGACGCTAAAGGAAATCGCAAGGTCCGGCAGCAATTTGTAAAGGTAGAAGGTTCCAGAGGCGACCAGGTGGCAGTTATTTCCGGCATCAATGCCGGAGACGAAATCGTGAGCTCTGGCGTGTTCAAGCTGCGCAATGGCGGCTCTGTGCAAGTAAACAACAAGGTGCAACCTCCAAACAACCCGAAGCCGAAGCCTGAGGACAGCTAATGAAGTTCACTGATCTCTTCATACGCCGGCCAGTTCTTGCAATCTGCGTCAATCTGGTGATTCTGATTGCGGGTATCCAGGCTATTCGCTCGCTCAGTGTGCGACAGTATCCGCGCAGCGATATTGCAGTGGTGCAAGTTTCGACGGTATATGTCGGCGCCAATGCGGACCTGGTTCGCGGCTTCATTACCACACCGCTGGAACGCGTAATCGCCAGCGCGGATGGGATCGACTACATGGAGTCGACCAGCGCGCAGGGGCTGAGCACCATCAGCGTCCACCTGAAGCTGAATTACGACACGAATGCCGCGCTCACTCAGATTCAGGCGAAAGTGGCGCAAGTCCGCAACGATCTGCCGCCCGAGGCCGAAGCTCCAGTTATCGATCTGCAGACGGCTGACAATCGGTTCGCGGCGATGTATATCGGGTTTTCGTCGAAGGACCTCGACCAGAACCAGATTAGCGATTACCTCACTCGCGTGGTGCAGCCGAAGCTGACAGCCATCAGCGGAGTGCAGCGCGCGGATATTCTCGGCGGACGCACGTTCGCCATGCGCATCTGGCTGAAACCGGATCAGATGGCGGCACGCGGAGTTTCGCCGTCTGACGTGCGCGACGCACTTTCCAAGAACAATTACCTTTCCGCCCTCGGCAGTACCAAGGGTTCTGCCACCTCGACAAATCTGGTCGCGAATACGAATCTGCAGACCGCAGACGAATTCCGCCAGATGGTGATAAAGCAGCAGAATGGGGTCGTTGTGCGCCTCGGTGAAATTGCAGATGTCGTGCTCGGCGCCGAAAATTACGACTCTGACGTTCGCTTTAACGGTGAAAGCGCAACCTTTATGGGCATTTGGGTCCTGCCCACTGCGAACGCGCTCGACGTTATTAAACACGTGCGAGAAGAAATTCCCGGCATCAGGGAGCAGTTACCCCAGGGAATGAAAGTAGGCATCCCGTACGACTCGACGGAATACATTCAAGATGCGATCAACGAAGTTCTCCACACGTTGACGGAGACTTTGCTGATCGTTGTAGTGGTGATCTTTTTATTCCTGGGTTCATTCCGTTCGGTCCTCATACCGGTCATTGCCATTCCGATCTCTCTCATCGGTGCGGTGTTCCTCATGCTGGTTGCGGGGTTCACCATCAATCTGTTGACGTTGCTCGCCATTGTGCTTTCAGTGGGCCTTGTCGTTGACGACGCGATTGTGATGGTGGAGAACGTCGAACGCCACCTTCATATGGGCAAACCGCCCTTCCGTGCGGCGATCGATGCGGCGCGGGAACTGGTCGGGCCAATTATCGCTATGACCATCACGCTCGCCGCCGTGTACACGCCGGTTGCGATCCAAGGCGGCCTGACAGGTGCACTTTTCCGCGAATTCGCGCTGACGCTCGCCGGGGCCGTGATCGTATCGGGCTTTGTGGCGTTAACGCTATCGCCGATGATGGGATCGAAGCTACTGCGCCAAGGCGACACCGAAAAGGGCTTCTCAGGAATTGTCAATCGCCGCTTTGAGAGTGTTCGCGGTTTGTATACGCGCATGCTTACCGGCACCCTGCGTTATCGGCCGGTCGTGCTGACCTTGTGGGTGATCGTCGCGCTGCTTATGGTCCCCTTTTACATGTTCTCGCAGCGCGAACTTGCTCCGGCGGAAGACCAGGGTGTGGTGTTCTGCGTGATCCAGGCGGCACCCAACTCAACTCTCGATCAGACGAATTTATTCACCACCCAGGTCTATAACGTGTTTCACTCCATCCCGGAAAGCGCCAGCATTTTTCAGATCACGCTACCGAGTGGCGGTTTCGGCGGCATGGTGACCAAGCCATGGAGCGAGCGCAAGAAGACAGCGCAGCAACTTCTAGTGGAAGCAAGTGGACAGCTATCAAAGATCGCTGGCATTCGAGTAATTCCGCTCACTCCGCCACCCTTGCCCGGCGGCGGAAACTTTCCGGTTGATTTTGTGCTGCAATCTTCAGCGGAACCCCAACAAGTGGCTGAACTAGCTGACCAGATTGTGCAGAAAGCGATGAAGAGCGGCATGTTCATCTTCGCCGACACGGACGTGAAGTTTGACCAACCGCAGACTGAAGTTGTTTTCGATCGCGACAAGATCCGCTCGCAGGGCGTTGACATGAGCCAGGTGGGACAGGACCTCTCCACCCTGCTGGGAGGAAATTACGTAAACCGTTTCAGCATTCAAGGCCAGAGTTATAAGGTCATTCCGCAGGTGAAGCGTAAAGACCGTTTGACGCCACAGCAACTCGAACATTTCTATGTGAAGGGATCAAACGATCAACTAGTTCCGCTCTCAACTTTTGCAACACTGAATACTACTGCCCAACCGCGCTCGCTTAACAAGTTCCAGCAGTTGAACGCGGTTCGAATTCAGGGTGTGATTCCGCCTCCGGTGCCTCTCGACAAGGCGCTCACGTTTCTGGAGGACGAGGCCAAGAAACTGCCTCAAGGATTTACCTTTGATTACGCGGGCGAATCACGCCAGTTGCGGGTGGAAGGCAGTAAATTCCTTGGCACGTTCTTGCTTTCTGGTCTGCTGATCTACCTGGTGTTGGCGGCACAGTTTGAAAGCTTCCGTGATCCTTTCATCATTCTCGCCGGATCAGTTCCGCTGGCGATTGCTGGTGCGTTGATGTTCTCGTTCCTTGGGTTGACGACGCTCAACATCTACAGCCAGGTTGGGCTTATCACCCTCGTCGGCCTGATCTCAAAAAACGGGATTCTGATGGTCGAATTTGCCAATCAACTGCAGGAGCGCGGACACAGCAAACTCGACGCAATCATCGAAGCTTCCGCTACTCGTCTCCGCCCAATCCTGATGACGACAGCCGCCACGGTGTTTGGCCACCTGCCGCTTGTGTTCGCGACAGGCCCCGGCGCCGGGGCGCGAAATAGCATCGGCATCATGCTGGTGAGTGGAATGATCATCGGCACCGCATTTACCTTGTTCGTCGTTCCTTCGATCTACATGCTGGTGGCTAAGCGTCACGTTGCTCTGGAGGAAATCGAGCCACGTGAACTGGAGCTTCCAGAGCCGGCGGGCGCCGTGGTGTAACACTTGCTGCGGCTCGCATTTCTAAGCTGGCCGGCAACGGCCAGCTTTTTTATTGCCGCAATATCACTTGCTTCTTGCAAGTTATTTTTGCTAGTGTTTACGTCTGTTGAAGAATCACAAGCATCGCTCCGGTTGTCCGGTGAGTGTCTCGCTCGAAATCTTTGGTGATCGCTGGTCATTGCTGATCATTCGTGACTTAATGGTCCGAGGCTTGCGAACTTTTAAGGATTTCGAACAATCCGGTGAGGGCATCGCCACGAACATTCTCTCTGATCGCCTGCAACGCCTGGAAGCGGCGAAGATCATAAAGCCGGAAGCAGATGCTTCGGATGGACGAAAGGTGAATTACCGATTGACCGAGAAAGGTATCGATCTCGCGCCAGTGCTGCTGGAGCTTCTCATCTGGGGCGCGAGGCACGAGCCGACCGGGGCACCCTATGCGGTCATCGAGTCTATGGAAAAAAATCGCGCGCATGTATTGGCTGAAGCCAGAAGGCGCTGGCGAGATCGCGATCCTAGCCCTCTGCTGCCGCCATTCTCACCTGTAGCATCCCCTAGCCACCGCCACCATGCCGCGAAGCGAGGGTCATCATGAGCAGAGATATCGAAAGTACGGGAAATCAGTTCAACAACGGATTATTCGAGAGCTAAACAAGAAACAGCGTTGTTTCAATATCGAGTCGACGGACAAACAATGAGGAGAGCAAATGAGCAAAGTTCGCGTTCTGGTTGGTACTCGCAAAGGCGCATTCATACTTACCTCAGACGGAAAGCGCGAGAAGTGGGAGGTTCAAGGCCCGCTCTTTACGGGATGGGAGGTCTACCACCTGAAAGGATCATCGGCTGATCCGAATCGCATCTACGCCTCCCAGACCAGCGGATGGTTTGGGCAAATCATCCAGCGCTCGGACGACGGGGGCAAGACCTGGCACCAGCCCGGCACGCCTGCTGGAGAATCAACCACTGGGCCGGGTGGAATGCCCAAAGGTGAGAGCAACAAATTTGTTTATGACACCAAGGCCGCGCCGCTCACTACCCATCAGTGGTATGACGGAACTCAGCATCCGTGGGAGTTCAAGCGCGTCTGGCACATCGAGCCGTCGCTGAGCGATCCGGACACGGTCTATGCTGGAGTCGAAGATGCCGCAATCTTCCGGTCGACGGACGGGGGCAAGAGCTGGCACGAGCTTCCTGGTCTGAGGGGTCACGGGACTGGCCCGAAGTGGCAGCCGGGCGCGGGTGGCATGTGTTTACATACGATTATTCTTGATCCCAAGAATCCGAAACGCATGTGGATTGCGATCTCTGCCGCAGGTGCGTTCCGCACCGATGATGGCGGCGCAAGCTGGAAGCCAATCAACAAGGGTCTGTACTCGCAATATATTCCGAACCCGAACGCCGAGATCGGACATTGCGTCCATCACATTGCCATGAATCCGAAGAAGCCCGGCACAATGTTCATGCAGAAGCATTGGCACGTCATGCGCTCCGATAACGCCGGTGACGAGTGGACAAAAATCAGCGGGAATCTGCCGACGGATTTTGGCTTCGTAATTGACGTCAACTCGAACGAGCCGGAAACGATTTACGTCGTTCCCATCAAGAGTGATGGCGAACACTTCGTCCACGAAGGCAAGCTGCGCGTCTTCCGCAGCAAGACCGGAGGCAACGAATGGGAGCCGCTCACTAAAGGCCTGCCGCAGGCAAACTGTTACGTAAACGTTCTGCGCGACGCTATGGCGGTCGATACTCTCGATAAATGCGGCATTTACTTCGGCACGACTGGCGGTCAGGTCTACGCCTCGAACGACGCCGGCGATAGCTGGACTCCAATCGTGCGCGATCTGCCGGCGGTGCTGAGCGTGGAGGTGCAGACGTTGCAATAGCGCAGGAACCATACAGCGCAAGAGTGCTAACATTTATCCGTGCTCCACATGGACACGACAGCTGTTGCGGATGCGGTCCAAATGCAACTTCTCCGCTCGATGTCGGGCGAGCAACGCATGCTTCTCGCGTTCGAGATGAGCCTTTTTGCTCGCGAGTTCGCGAAAGAAGGCATTCGACGCGAACATCCTGATTGGGCTGAAGCACTCGTGAAACGAGAGCTCCTGCGTATTTCATTTCTGCCAGCTCCCCTTCCCGTTTGGATTCCATGAACCCGTCTGATGTCCTGAAGAGGATTGCGACCGCACTGGACGCGGCAGGCATCAGTTACATGCTCACCGGATCATTCGCTAGCGCTCACCACGGAACACCGCGATCAACATTGGATTTTGACATTGTGATAGCAGCTACTCGTGAGCAGATAAGAAATTTTGTCGGTGCTCTTCCCGCGGATGAATATTATGTCGATCTAGGTACTGCCCTTGACGCTTACAGCCGAGAATCCCTCTTCAACGTTATCGATTCGGTAACAGGGTGGAAAATCGACTTTATATTCCGAAAGTCCCGAACTTTTAGTCAGGAGGAATTCCGGCGTCGCAAATTGATCGATTTTCAAGGATTACAGCTCTTTGTCGCGACTGCGGAGGACGTTATCATCGCTAAGCTTGAATGGGCAAAGCTGGCCCGGTCCCACAGGCAACTTGAAGACGTGGCGGGCATTTTGAGGCTTCGCTCCGAAACTCTGGACCACCGATACATAACAAAATGGGTTGGTGAACTGGATCTCACGACTGAATGGCAAACAGCCCAAGGCCTATCGGCTAAAAATCTTCCTCAGTAAATCAGCTTGAGCGAAAACTGAATCTGCCTCGACGTTCCTGCCGTTCTGCTAATAATCCCAAATCCGCTGCCGCGAAGAATGTTATCGGGCAGACCAAAGTTCACGATATTGAAGATGTTGAAGAACTCGGCGCGGAATTCGACTGTCGCAAGTTCAGCGTTTCCACGATGCCCCACGGGCGTGTCTTTGATCAGCGCTATATCGAAATCGTGGTAAGCAGGGCCGCGGAATGTGTCTCTTCCCAAGGTTCCAAAGCGCCCGTGGTTCGGTCCTGTTCCTCCTGGCAGGTTGATGGGGATTGAAAAGAATGCGGCATTGTCAGTGCCGCGCCCAAAATAATCATCGCGAACTGTGCGGCTTGTTGATAGCTGCGGTTTTGCGAGCAGATCCGGACGATCGGTCCCACCGGCACCGGCGCCTGTCTGCTGAACGCCAGAGAACACGGTGAATGGTGAGCCGCTGGTGAGAGTGGTAATGTTCAGAAACTGCCATCCCGACGTAAGCGCCTTCGGCAACGAATGCAAGAATCCCACGCGATCGAGATATAACAACTGAATTACGCTTGCGCTAAAAACGTGCGTCACATCGAACGTGGACGGCCCTTTTTCTGCGCCCGGGTCGAAGGGATTCTGCGGCTGCGTCTGAAGAATGACTCCGGCGCTCCCCAAGAGATTGCCAAGCACAGCACTCGTATCATCGAGGGATTTTGAATAGGTGTAACTCGCTTGCAACCCAAGCCCCGCGCGGGCCGAATTCTTCGTGAGGCTGGTTTGGAGCGCGTGATAGCTGGAATGCGATCCGCTACTTATCAGACTTTCCACACCGTAGCCGCCGATTGCGTGACCTGAAGAATCGAACTGAGTGTAAGGCGCGAATGCCGGGTCTGCCCCAACGTAACCGTTCGGCGAATACACGCGCGCCAGGTGAATGCCTGCGGTCCCCACGTACGCCGCACTGAGCTTCACGTCTTTGAAATCGTGATCCACGCCAGCGGTAAAAGTCCCGATATATCCGTTGCGGAAATTGCGATCGATACCCGACACGCTCGGCAACTGCAGCTGGTCACCGGGAGTCAAAGCAGAAATGTCGGCCTGCCAGCGGCTCAAATCAAGGATCGTATTTGGGCGCACGCTGGTCGTGGTTCCCGAGGGAAACACCGGCTGGCCATTCGTAGCGTACGAAGTTGGCAGCGCGAGCGGAACGAAAGTGTTGCTGAACGGAATTGGAACTCCCGGCTCGGTGCTAATAAATGTAGTGAAGGCGAAGGGCAGACCAGCGGTCAGGAAATTGTCCTGCCATAAGTTCGGAATTAGCGTCGTGATCGCCCCCGCCGCGTGCCATACCGTGTGCGGAGATAATGAATAGTCCACAGAGAGCCGTGGTCCGAAACCTGACCAATCCTGGTTGTACGGTGGCTGCGGATCGACTGCAAAAATCTGTTTAGCCGTACGGTCCCGGTAATCAGCGAGAGTACCGTCGGAGTGTAAGAAGCGAGGCAACGAAGTACGCTTGGTGGCTTCGTGAATACGACTGTTCACCTCGTAGCGCAACCCATAGTTCAACGTCAGGCGCGGGCTTGCTTTCCAGGTGTCCTCGAAATAAAAGTTGTAGGCTTCGCGGCGCACACCGGCTTCATCGAACTTGTTGCCCGTGGGAGTAAATGCCGCCGCTGCCGTAGTCGTGTACGAATATGGAGTTGCCGTAAGCAAGCCAAGTAGCGAGTCGGGAAGCTGATCTCCCGCATTGATGTTGTGCGTGCCGCTCGCAGATGGAATAAAGACCGGCGAATAAGCCGTTCCGCCGGCGAATGAATATGCTCCGTTCGGACTGATTCCAAAAATTGTGGAGTCGCGATTGACGCGGATTTCTGTTCCCCATTTGAACGTGTGGGCGCCATAGACTGCAGTCATGTCTTCGCGAAATTGATACAGATTTCCGTACGAACCAAAAATCGAGCCACCTGGGGAGTTATAGCCCTGAAACAATCCGTCCCCGAATCCGAGCGCCGGCTGCGTATGGTTCACAGCGGGAAAGAAGGGCGTGCTGCGAATGTAGCTGAGAGAAGTTTCTGTACTTATGTGGCTCGACAAAACTCGCGAATATCGGACGGTTGCATTTCGCTGATGATCGAAAAACTGAATTCCGAAACTTGGATCGATGGCCGTCTGGTCCGGATTCGTCACCGGTCCGGTCACCTGGTTCAGACTAAATCGCCCGACTACGCTCGCCTTTTCTGAAATCCTATGGTCCACACGAATTGAAACCTGATCGGTGCTGGTTGACACCTTCGAAGACGCTTCATAGGTGCGGTCACCATAAGGACCGCGCGGCACGTTTGGCAATGGGTAGCGGTCCAGTATGGGTACGATCTTGGGACTGATCGGTACAGTCAGGCTGTCTCCGGGAAATGTCGTCGTATCGATGCCTTGCCGCTCAGCCGCCGTCGGAACCGGCAGCACTTGCGTCGTCCCTAAAACTTGGCGAAATCCCTGATACTCGCCGAAGAAGAACGTGCGTCCGTGTCCGTTGTAGATGCCGGGAATAACCACGGGTCCGCCAATGGCAAAGCCGAATTCGTTACGCACAAACGGTGGAATTCGGCGATTGCTGATTGCGGTCGGGCGATCGAAGTAGTTTCGCGCATCGAACGCAGCATTTCGAATGAATTCAAAAACGCTGCCGTGAATCTGGTCAACCCCAGACTTCGAAACCACGTTTGTATAGCTCGCTCCCCCGTGCCCGATTTCCGCAGGCATTACGCCTGAACTCGCCTGTACTTCCTGTATTGCATCGACGTTGAAATTGGAAAACGTGGCGCCGCCCATCTCAGGGTCAGTTGTGTCTGCACCATCGACGGCGAAGACGGTGGCGTTACCGCGCTGGCCATTTACCGCAAACTGCTGAGTAAAATTTGCCGCGCCATTGGTGTCAGTCATAGTTCCGGCGGCAAGCAGCAGGAGCTTGCTGAAGTCGCGAGAATTGAGCGGCAGGCTCGACACTTCACCGCTCGAGAGATGTTCACCTCCACTGGCTTCACTGCCAGCCGCCGCTTCCGAAAACAAAACCCGTACCGTTCGGCTATTCAGCAGGGCCAATTCCACTCTAACGGTTTGCCCCGCTGCGATGGATACCAACCGTTCAGACTTATAACTGTTTCCATGCGCATTTACTGATATCTGGTAATCGCCGGGGACGAGGTCTTTTAGTTCGAAGTTTCCGTTCTGTGATGTAGTAATTGAGCTGGCGACCTTCGCGGAACTCGGAGTTGCGGACACACTCGCATCCACCAGCGGGCGTCCATCCTGGTCATGTAGGACTCCCCGCAGCGTTCCGGAAGAAATGCCGTTAGGCTGTTGCGCAAATGCCGATGCGACCAGCAAAACGAATACACAAAATACTGGGGGCGGCTTCCCGGACATCCAGAAAGTATATCTGCGGCCTGCGATGTTGAGGTTGCGCTTCTTTAGTCTGGTCGGTTTACCGCGAGACAGCCGCAAACAGGTTCGTATGGATCAGGGATTGAAATTGCTTGTCGTCGGTCTTGAAATGCATTTGCAGCTTTGAGCTGTCGGAGTTCACAGAAACGTCCTCAAGCGCGGCCTTCTCGACCGGCGACGCAGTCATCTTTTTGTAGATGACACCGGCCTTAACCAGAGAGGAAAGTGTTGCAGCAGTCACCGAGTCCGACGTGAGCACATCCAGATCAAACTTCACGCCGTCCTGGAAGCTCATTGTGTACCGCGAACCGAGAATGTGCTTCTTCACAGTGTCATAGTCGGCAAGGCGGGATGCGTCACCCAAAGCCGACAGCATCATGTTCTGCGTTCCCTTCTGATCAAGGATGCTCCACACCGGCCCGGATTGAACATCGTCGATCATGTCCGCGACATCGGTATTCGAATCGAGCGATTGAACGTAGCCATCGCGTGCATCGATCGCTCCGCGCAAGGCCGGTCCATTGCCGAATAGAAGGGTCGTGTCGTCGAGGAACGACATTTCCATACCTTCGGACATCGGATAGATATCCGAATCGTGATATTTCACCGGGCGGACCTTCTTGTAACGAAGTTTCCCAAGGACGGTTTTCGTGGAAAACACGCCCTGCGCCGCACCTACAATCTGCACTCCTTGTTTCGGCTGGCGATAAGAGATGAAGGTCAAGGTGTCCACATCGCGGTCCGTCACTACACCGATTCCCTTCAGCGCGGTCTCAAATTGCTTCAAGCTGTCTGGCAATACCTGATCTTTCAACTGTTGAGCAGTGGGAGAATCCTTTAAGGCGCGATAATCCACGCAAATCAATTGCTGTACGCCGGCGGGGATTGCAGGGCGAACGGATGAAGGCAGCGGCGCTGCAAACGCTCCCGCACTGAGCAGCCCAACAAAAATTGCGACCGGACCTTTACGCGCGAAGTAATTCATTTTGACCTCAGGAACTTACTACTTAGATGCAGGGCTGAATTCAGCAGTCACCCCGCTATATCGTCATTGTAATCGACGGCCATAAGTAGCTGCTGATGACCAAGGTACGAGACCTCGGCTCATTCTAGGAACGGACCAGTGCTACTTTCTTGCGAGTCTCGGCGAGGAACTCCTGGTCTTTCAGCGATTCGAGGTTGATCTCGACATTTGCCAGCGCGCCCTCGATGGCCGCCTTCGCCAGCGCGGCGGCAGTCGTGAGGTCGGACTTCATATTCGGATTTGTAATCGGCCGCAGCCGTTCGACGATCCCAAGCACTTCTCTCGCCTGCTCTGCTACCCTCAACGGAACGCTCGTGGCCTGCTTGAGTGCGGAATCGATAAGACCGTTTGCCGCCGCCGATTCTCTGGCCTTTTTGTAAGCGGACATGACTACGTTATAGGAGTCCGCATCCGCATCAATTGCGGCTTTGAGTTCTTCGCGCAAAAGCGAAAGTCGGGCCAGCGCATCACTAAGTTCGCGCTCATACTGCACATATGCTTTCTTGCCGCGCGACATTGAAGCTACCATCGTCGCGAGACCCGCAGCCATTGATCCGCTCGCCGCCGCAGCGCTGCCACCTCCTGGAGTTGCCGTTGGCGCCGCGAGTTGTTCGACGAAAGGTTCGACGCCCGCTCGCAAGCCGCCAACCGCCATCTTCCCGCCCATCACCGCGACCAAACGATTCTCCAAAATCAACGATGAATCGAAATTTTCTACCTGCAAAAACCATTCTGCTGCCTGCTCGAGAGCTTTCTTTGGTACCAGGCCTACTATTTCGCTGCTCGCCGGGGCTACGCCGTATCGTTCTGCTTCCCTTCGCACCAGCTCGAAGACCCGGTGAATCGGCGTTTGCTCAAAATCGGTCAGGTTCATCGATACTTGCGCCTGCCCGCGCACAAGAAAGCCCGCGGCTTTAACGAAACGCAATCCTCCCGTCGAAAAGCGAATGGCCTTCGCGATTTTCTTGGCGATTTCCACATCCGCGGTGTTCAGAAAAATGTTGTATGCGATGAGAAATTTGCGCGCGCCAACAACGCATGCCCCTGCCGTAGGGTGTAGTCGAGGGTCTCCGAAATCAGGTTTGCGGGCGGGATTGATCGCAATCTCGTCGCGTATGCCTTCGAACTGCCCGCGCCGAATGTTCTCCAGATTTTGACGCTCAGCCGTGGTCGCGGCCGCCTCGTAGAGATAAACCGGAACTTGATATCGCTTCCAGATTTGCTCGCCGACTTGCCGCGCCATAGTGACGCAATCTTCAATGCTCACACCTTCGATCGGAATGAACGGAACCACGTCAGCGGCGCCGAGCCGCGGATGCGCGCCCTGGTGCTTCGTCAGATCGATGAGTTCTGCCGCCTTACCCACTCCTCGGATTGCCGCTTCCTGAATGGCCTCTCGTTCGCCGGCCAAAGTAATGACGCAGCGATTATGGTCGGCGTCCATCTCCCGGTCGAGAAGATATACACCATCGATCTTCATGGCTGCGACGATCGCGTCGACCTTCGACTTGTCGCGCCCCTCGGAAAAGTTCGGGACGCACTCGACCAGAGTTTGCATAGGCGCAGGATATCTGAATCTAACGCCTGGCTCCACTCTTCTGTTGCGGATTGAGCTTGTTGTAGTCGCGGAAATAAGATCGCAGGCCGAATTTAGGAGTAATTTTCGTATATCCCGCAACTAATTGTTCCTTGTAGTGATCGAGGTAGAAATCGAACGGATCTTGTGGATCCATATCGATCAAAGTAAGGTCGGCATCACTCATAGTCAGTTTCCCAAAACGCAGGCGCCCTCCACGGTATGCCATGTAGTTGCCCGCAAAGGCGGCGCGGGCGGAGCTATCGTCACCGTACTGCTGAACAATTTGATTTCCTGCGATTGAAATTGACCGCAGATTGCCTTGGATATGCGGTGGCGGAAACAGCTCCGAAGGAGTCAGCAACAGGTCATCCTTCTCGATGGAAAGCCCGGGGACTTTACGGGTATCGATCAGCCTGGAAAGATCTTTGCCCAGCAGATCCAACAAGCCTTTCACCGGGAGGTGTCCGGCTTTGATCTTCTCGGTGTGAACGCGAATTTTTCCGTTGGGCGTCACCGAAAGCTCTCCTTCCGTTTCAAATGGAACGTCCCCTTTGGAGTGGAGGCGACCTTTGATCCTGAGCTTCTCTGAGTTTGCGCTAATGCGGACATCTTTGATCGGGCTGTCTGGGGCCTTCAGCACGTATTGATTCAAAGCGCTCGTTAAGGAGTCAATGAGAACAGAAATAGTTGCCGAACGAATAACGATTGTGAACGAATTGGAATCGTCGAACACGGGAAGGCCGTTCTTTTCGGTCGGTGACAGCTCTCCTTCAAGTTGAATGATGTGGGCGGCAATCGTGCTCGTGAAGTGGTACATCACGTTGCGCATGCTCGCCTGCACAACTGCACGCGGAGATCGCTCCGCCGAACTGACCGCAATTAATGTCCCGAGCAACAACATCCAAAGCAGCTTTTTCACGTGCGCTTGGATGCGAAGGCAGAAGTCAACGGCTTGTAATTTGATATCGATCCGCAACCGATCGAAAAATCGGAGCAATGACCTGGTCTGTTAGAATGGCCGGTTCGGAGGCCGTTTTTGAAGTCTGATCCAACCCCTTACAATCCTGCCTTTCACCGCTTTGCAGTGTTGACCGCCTGCGCCACGTTCATCTTGATCATCGCCGGGGCTCTGGTAACCAGTAACGATGCTGGACTTTCTGTCCCCGACTGGCCAACTTCGTACGGTCACGTACTGCGCCTGCCTCCGTGGATCGGCGGGATTCGCTACGAACACAGTCATCGCCTGATCGCCGGGTTCACGATCCTTCTGACGATTGCAATCGCGCTTTGGACCTGGTTCGCAGACCGGCGACGCTGGATGAAGGTTCTCGCGTTCGGCGCTTTGGGCACAATTATTGTTCAGGCACTATTGGGGGGATTGACAGTACTGCATTTCCTGCCACCAGCAATTTCGACAGCTCATGCCGCGGTTGCACAGACTTTCTTCTGCATCGCGGTCGCCATCGCGGTGTTTACCGGACGCAAATGGGTGGAAGAAGCTCCAGCGGAACTCGAAGATAGCGGACGACCCTCCGTACTTACGTTAAGCCTGCTCTCGATTTTCATCTTGTATGTGCAGCTCGTTCTCGGCGCGATGTTCCGCCATCATGGAATGCCGTGGTGGCCGCATGTGGTGAATGCGGTCATCGTTGCCCTCGTGCTCACCTGGACAGCAGTACGCGCGCTCGTACAGTTCCCTCGGATAGCCGCCATTCGCCGGCCTGCCGTCATGTCGCTGTTTCTACTCGTGCTCCAACTCTGCCTTGGTTTCGCAGCGTTTCTTACCCGTGTCGTCTGGGGAGCCGATGCTCCGCAACCCGAATTTTCGATGGTGCTGGCGACCGTTTCTCACGTTGCTGTCGGTGCGTTGCTGCTGGCTACGATCGCGATATTGACGTTGCAGACCTGGCGCCACTCAGCCGCGCGTCAGAAGGAAGAAGTTCCGGAAGGTAGAGCAATAACCGCATAGCTTGTCGCCTCAGCACAGCCCTCGGTCGCGTAAAATATCCTTTGACCTCCAACATGTCTGCTCCCGTAGTTCTGGACTCTGTGCCGCGGAACGAGTTTTCGGTTTCGCCGGCAATTTCTGTTCGCGAACTCATCCATCGGTACGATGATCGCGCCGCGTTGAATGGCGTGTCTTTCGACGTCATGCCCCCAGAACTATTTGGCCTGCTTGGTCCCAATGGCAGCGGCAAAACAACAATGTTCCGCATTCTTTCCACACTGATGGTCCCGGTGGGCGGAAGAACGTCGATCTTGGGACACGATCCCGCCAAAGATCCCAGCCGGCTGCGGCGCGAAATCGGCGTCGTTTTTCAAGCTCAGAGTATCGACCTGAAGCTCACTGCCGCGGAGAACCTGACACACCAGGGGCACCTCTATGGCCTTCGTGGTTCGCTCCTGCGATTGCGAATTAAGGAAATACTTGAGCGCGTCGGCCTTGCAGACCGCTCTGACGACAAAGCAGAGACGTTCTCTGGTGGAATGCAGCGAAGACTTGAATTGGCGAAGGGGCTTCTGCACGGCCCGCGCGTTCTGCTGCTCGACGAGCCGACAACCGGGCTTGATCCGGGCGCGCGGCGCGACCTGTGGCAATACTTGAGCATTCTTCGCGACGAAGAACACGTCACGGTCCTCGTAACCACTCATTTGATGGAAGAAGCCGAGCGCTGCGATCGGATCGCGATTCTCCACAACGGAAAGTTGGTAGCGCTCGGTACTCCGACGGCCTTGAAACAGGAAATCGGAGGAGACGTCATCGTTCTCGAAACCAAATCGCCGGATGCATTGGCGCTTCGCATTCAACGGCGGTTTGAAGTTGAAGTTCGCGTAGTTGAGAACCAGATACGAATCGAAAAAGACCAGGGGCATCGCTTCGTAACCGATTTGGTGGAAACGTTCCCTGGCGACATCGATGCGGTGTCGATTTCCAAACCGAGTCTGGAAGATGTTTTCATCAAGCGTACCGGACACAAATTCTGGACCGACCGGAGCAACGCCGCTCACGCCTTTGAGACGCGGGCGCGAGGAGAAAAGCGATGAGTTCTTTCGCCCAAACGCTTCCTCGCAGTTCTCAAGACAAGCACGAGCTTCTCTTGCCGGCGTTCACTTTGTGGATGCGAGAGATCGTCCGGTTCTATCGCCAGAAAACACGAGTGGTGGGAGTGATCGCATCGCCGATTCTGTTTTGGATTGTGATCGGTTCAGGTTTTGGATCCTCATTTCGCGCAGGTTCAAATGCTGACCAGCATTACCTCGAATATTTTTATCCTGGCGCGCTGGTCATGATTGTGCTCTTCACGTCCATCTTCACGATGATGTCGGTAATTGAGGACCGGAAGGAGGGATTTCTGCTTTCGGTGCTGGTTGCGCCGGTTTCGCGTTCAGCAATCGTGCTGGGGAAGGTCCTCGGAGGTACGACGTTATCAACCGTTCAGGGATTGATTTTCCTGATCTTCGCGCCGATGGTGGGAGTACACATTGGCATTGCAAACTTTATCCTGATTTTCATTACGGTATTCCTGGTTTCATTTGCCCTCACTGCCCTCGGTTTTGCAATTGCCTGGCCGATGGATTCAACCCAGGCTTTTCATGCAATCATCAACTTATTCCTAATTCCACTCTGGCTGCTTTCAGGTGCGTTGTTTCCTCTTTCTGGCGCGTCCGGCTGGCTTAAGCTGCTGATGCGCATCAACCCACTCACGTATGGAGTAGAAGCTTTACGTGAGTTGCTGTACCCAGGAAGCGCGGGCGCACTAACGTCATCGCTCGCCACATTGTTGCTGTTCTCGCTGTTCATGTTCGGTGTCGCATTCCTCATGGTGAATCGACGGACTTCGAAGCCAGCCGCATGATCCAGGTCCCATCGAGATACGCTATTTATCCGGCGATCGATGCGTGTTTGAATGGAACGAGCGCTGTGTTGCTTCTTCTTGCGCACCGAATGATCAAGCGCGGCCGCGTAGATTTACATCGCGTTCTTATGTTCTGCGCACTCGGCACCTCTTCGCTATTTCTCATTGTCTATCTTTACTATCACGCACACGTCGGCTCGATTCGATTTCAGGGTCAAGGCTGGTGGCGTCCCGTTTATTTCACAATTCTGATTTCCCACACCGTTCTCGCGGCGGCTGTCGTACCACTGGTGATTATTACGTTGAGTTTCGCACTGCGAGCACGCTTTGATCGTCACCGCGTCATTGCCCGTTGGACTTACCCCATATGGCTGTATGTTTCAGTAACTGGCGTGGTGGTTTATGCGATGCTGTATCACCTGTTCGCAGCCTGAGACGCTTCACACTTACGTAAGATGACAACGCCTCTCGAAAAACCAACTCGGAAGCTGCTCGTTCTGACATACCACCACTTCGATCTTTGGATCGCGCCACCGTGGTTTTCGACGAAGCTGCAAGAGGAATTTCCCGAGCTTTCGGTTTCGCAACTGAATTCACTCGACAATGTCGAGCAACTGATTACCGACGTCGAAATCATGTTCGCTGTTTCTCTTCTGCCGGAGCAATTTCTGGCTGCCAAGAAGTTACGCTGGATTCACTCGCAGTCTGCCGCCGTACATCAGTTCATGTTTCCGGAACTTATCGACAGCGACGTGATACTCACGAATGCGCGCGATGTCCACGGTCCGGTGGTAGCGGAACATGTGATGGCAGTGATTTTTGCCCTGGCAAAGCAAATTCCTGCCGCGGTTCGTTTTCAGCAGCAACATGAGTGGGGCCAGGAGGCGATGTCGCGTGGCCGCAACCGCTCGCGAGACGTTTCGGGGGCAACCTTGGGGCTGGTTGGTCTCGGAAGCATCGGACGTCACGTGGCGCAACACGCCGCGAGCCTTGGAATGCGAGTAATTGCTACACGCGAGCACACCGAGAAAGAAAAGCCGCCGGGCGTCGATGAAGTCTTGCCTTCGTCGAGGCTGCGGGATCTACTCACACGATCAGACTACGTGGTGCTGTCGGCCCCTATCACCCCCGAAACTACCGGAATGATTGGACGAGAGCAGCTGGCGATCATGAAGCCAGATGCCTGCCTTATCAACGTGGGTAGGGGCCCACTACTCGACGAAACTGCATTGATCGAAGCCCTGCGGGAACGCAGAATCGGCGGGGCCGCGCTCGACGTATTCGAAAAAGAACCGCTTCCTTCCGACTCGCCGTTCTGGGCCCTTGAGAACGTACTTATCACTCCGCATACTGCCGGAATCAGCGACAAAATGTGGGAGCGCCACTATGCGCTTTTTTCAGAAAATCTGCGCCGGTACTTGTCGGGACGCCCGCTACTCGGGCTGGTAAACAAGCAAAGGGGATACTGACCAGCGTAATCATAGGCCTTAGCTCCCGCCGCTCATCGCGTGCTAGACTCGCGTTAAAAGCTACATGCGCATTCTGACCCGCTACATTCTTCGTGAAGTCACATCGCATGCGCTCATTGGCGCTGGGATTTTCACGTTCGTGATCTACACCAAGGAATTGGGTCAAATTCTCGAGCTCATCGTTCGCAATAGCGCGCCGCTGCCCAGTGCAATTGAACTATTCCTGCTCATCATTCCTGAAGCGCTGACCATCACGATTCCCGCTGGTGTGCTGATCGGAATTCTCATCGGTCTCAGTCGCCTGGCGGCCGATAGCGAAATTACGGCGATGAAGGCCAGCGGCGTCGGTATCGGCAGCTTTTTGCGAATTCTCTCGATCTTCTTTTTCGCGGCGTGGCTCTTAGCGTTGGGAAACAGCCTTTACCTTGCCCCACGCTCGCAACAGGCGCTGAATCGTTTGCAGGAGAAGCTCAAAGGCTCACAAGTTTCATTCGAAGTGCAGCCACGGGTGTTCTACGAAGGTTTCCCGAAGATGGTGCTTTACGTTCATGACATAAAAAACGCCGAAGGCGCGGCGATCTGGAAAGGCGTATTTCTCGCCGACATCAGCGATCCTTCCGCGCCGAAGGTTACGCTGGCTGAACGAGGAATTTTGGTCAGCGAAGGAAAAAACACGCTGCACCTCCACTTAATTAACGGCTCTTCGCACGAGACTGACCCGAGCGCGCCGGGAAAATATCAGATCTCTACATTCGCTGAAACCGACCTGCCCATAACCTTGCCGGCGACGAGTGAAACTAAAGATCAGCCGCCATCGGCGATTTCAGAAATCCCCACTTTCTCTCTCCCGCATCTCGCGCGCACTGCAAAGAAGCCGATCATCGCCCGATGGTATTGGATTGAGTTCTACCGCCGACTTGCATTGCCAACAGCGTGCATCGTGCTCGCACTGGTCGGCTTTCCTCTCGGGCTATCGGCAAAGAAGGGCGGCAAGTCAGCGGGATTCGTGCTCACGATCGTGCTGGTGTTCGCGTATTACTTTCTTTCGTTGTTCGGAGTATCTCTAGCAAGACAGGGCAAAGTCTCGCCTGGGCTTGGCGTATGGCTCGCGGACGTAGTTTTCCTCGGCTGTGGCGCCTTTTTATTGTGGCGTTCGGACCGGCGTCCGATCGACTTCTCTTTTCTGAAAGGGAAGCGGGCCTCGCAGAAACGAGAACTGCGCGGCGGAACTCTCTTCCTGCCGAGCATCTCATCAGAGAATGCATTTGAGCGCGCGGCTTCGCGCAAACGGGTATTCAGCGCCAGCTTCCCGATGCTGCTCGATGATTATCTTCTTCGCGACTTCGCAACCAACTTCGCAATGATCGTCGGCGCGCTGGTCGGGCTGTCATTGATCTTTACCGTCTTCGAGCTTCTTGGCGATATTCTTCGCAACCAGATATCGCCCTGGACGGTAGGCGATTATCTGCTCAACGTGACCCCTTATTTCCTGTACAACATCGCGCAGTATGGCGTGCTGCTGACCATCCTCATAACACTTGGATTGATGCAACGATATAACGAGGTTACGGCCCTCAAGGCAACGGGCGTGAGCATTTATCGGATCGTCGTTCCAGTTTTAGTGGCCGGCGCAATAGTGGCAGCAGGCTTATTCCTGGCCGACCAATTTTATTTGCCACATGCCAACAAGCGGCAAGATGCCTTACTGAACCAGATCAAGGGGAAGCCGGCGCAAACCTATTTGAACCCTTATCGAAGATGGATTTTCGGCAAGCATTCGACCATCTATTACTATCAGTTTTTCGATTCCGACAAGAACCAATTCGGCAATCTAACTGCTTTCCAGTTCAATCCTGTCAATTTCCAACTCGTTCGCCGAATCTATTCCAGCCAGGCACGATGGGCTGCAACTTTGAATCGTTGGGTTTGTGAGCAAGGATGGGAACGCTCTTTCCGGGGCTCGGCAATTCAGAACTACAATCCGTTCGATGTCGCGACCTTCCCGGCAATTTCAGAGCCGCCCGACTACTTTAAAAAGGAAGTCAGGCAATCGCTGGAAATGAACTACGAGCAGCTCAGCCGCTACATTCACGAACTGCAGCAGAGCGGATTCGAAGTAGTAAAACTTAAAGTCCAGCTTCAGAAAAAGATCGCCTTTCCGGTAATCACTTTTGTGATGGGAGTGCTGGCGATCCCGTTTGCGCTGTCGGCAGGAAAGCGCGGGACTATGGCCGGCGTGGCCACAGCGATCGGGATTGCTGTCGTCTACACGGTAATCTCTGGATTATTCGAAGCCATGGGCAACATCAGCCAGCTTCCGCCAATGCTCGCCGCCTGGTCGCCCGATATCATTTTCGCGCTGCTCGGCGGGTACATGATTTTGAAGGTGCCAACGTGAAGACAGGCGACAGGCTTTAGGCTTTAGGCTTTAGGCTTTAGGCTTTAGGCTTTAGGCTTTAGGCTTTAGGCTCTAGGCGTCAGGCTTCGGGCTCTAGGCGCCAGGGACTTTTCAAGCCGGGGTCTGTGCGTTGCTTCAGCGCAGATCCAAAACGAACGTCAAAACTAAAACCTAAAAGGTAGAGCTACGGCCTTAAGGCCAAAGCTAAACGCCTAGAGCCAGAAGCCTAAAGCCTAGCGCCTAGCCTACTTACGCCTTCGCCCCTTCGTGCCTCTCCACCGTGCTCCAGGTTTTATCTTCTGCGTGGCAGATCTTCTCCAGCAAACAATCTACACACTTCGGCGAGCGCGCAAAGCATAGCTTGCGACCATGCCAGATCACCTGGTGCGAAAATAGAATCCATTTTCCCTTCGGAACCACGCGCATCAGGTCCTGCTCAATCTTCTTCGGATCATCTTCCTTTGTCAGTTCCAGCCGCCGCGAAATGCGGTGAACATGCGTATCGACGACCACGCCGTCCGCTTTTTTGAACCACGTACCGAGCACCACATTTGCAGTCTTGCGAGCCACTCCGGGCAATGTGAGCAGGTCATCCATGTTGTCAGGCACGGAGCCACCAAAGTCGTTCACGACCTTCCGCGCCGCGCCCACCACAGATTTTGATTTGTTGCGGAAGAATCCGGTCGATCGAATGTCCGGCTCAAGTTGCTGCGGATCAAGTCTCGCGAAATCCTGCACTGCCGGATATTGCTTGAAAAGCTCAGGGGTCACCATGTTCACACGCACATCGGTCGATTGTGCCGAAAGGATCGTGGCAACCAGAAGTTGCCAGGCGTCTTTATGGGTCAGAGCGCAGGTTACGTCAGGGTAGAGCTGATCTAATCGCTCGAGAATTTCGGCGATACGTTCGGGCGACGAGGGATTGTATCCCCGGGGAGCACTCGCAGGTTGTTTAGGCGCTTGACCTTGCTTGCCTGTCCTCTTCGATGTCCCTGCTTTAGATTCCCTTGTCCTACGGGATGTGGATCCCTCGGCACGAGCCTTGATGGCATTGATGCCTAGTCTTTGCCCTTCCTGTCGCCCCGTTTTTGCCGGCCTGCGCGGCATTACTCCTCTCGGCATCACTCCTCCTTGGCAGGATGCAATCTTAACAAGCTGGTCGAAATCTTGTCCCCTTAGGAGCCGGAAATGGCCGCGAAACTACGGTTTTCCCCGTGTTCTCCAGGCTTCCTGTCTTGTGCTCTGCCCCGAAAGTGCAATTACATTCGTGACCTTAGAACAAATTGACGATGTCGAATACTGCCTTTACTCTGGAGTTATGAGCGCCATGCGCTCACCTTCCGGAGACATTAAATGGCAGTGAAGTCAATCCAGCTCGGCCAGGTATGGCGCAAGAACGAGAATGGCCAAGACTATCTGGTCACCAAGGTCTACAGCGAAGTCTTCACCCAATACGCAGTCCTGCGCCCGGCCGAAGTCACGGCGCCCGATGCGCCGACAGTTCGCGTAAAAGTCGCCAAGGCTGCCAGCGGTGCGGCACTGCCCGGTTTCACTTTCACCCAGGACGGCGCCTTCTGATCTGCCGCCCGGTGTGGCAGAATGAGGCATGTCTCCGGAAGAGATCCGTCAGCTCTATGATTACAATTCCTGGGCAAATCACCGCTCGCTCGGTGCCACAGAAAAATTAAGCGCTGAACAATTTACGCGCTCTATGGGATCGAGCTTCGCTTCTGTGCGCGACACGCTCGCGCATATCTATGGGGCCGAGTGGCTTTGGCTGGAACGGTTTCAGGGGCGTTCACCCTCCGCGCTGCCGAATGCTGACGAATTTGGCAATGTGCAGACCTTGCGCGAGGCTTGGACGGAACTTGAACAGCGGCTGTTATCTTTCGTTGGTGGACTTAGTCAGGCAGATCTGGACCGCGTGCTGGAATATAAGACTCTCAGGTTCGGCCTGTACACGAACCCACTCTGGCAGTCAATGCTGCATCTGGTGAATCACGGAACTTATCACCGTGGCCAGGTCACAACCTTGCTTCGGCAACTCGGAGCGGAACCGATCCTGCTGGATCTTATGCACTTTTATCGCGAGCGCGCGACTGGTGCTTCCGTAGGAACTCGATAAACTGTATTTTCATCACCCCGCAGACACTCCTCAAATGACAGAAAAAATTCTCGCAGCGCTGTTTTTATTTATCAAATCGCTGATCGCTGCTACTGGTTACGGGGGCATTACCATGTTGATGGCGATCGAGTCCGCATGTATTCCCCTTCCTTCTGAACTCATCATGCCCTTTGCCGGATATCTCGTCTTCGACGGCACGATGAGATTGTTTTGGGTCGCAACCGCCGGGGCAATTGGATGTAATTTGGGCTCTCTCATCGCGTACGAGATTGGTTGCTACGGCGGACGTCCACTGGTCGAGCGCTATGGACGCTGGATTCTTCTCGGTCGCCGCGAGCTCGACTGGGCAGACCGTTTCTTCGCGCGCTGGGGATACATGGCGGTATTCGTCGCGCGTTTGCTGCCAGTGGTGCGAACGTTCATTGCTTTACCAGCTGGAATCGCCCGAATGCCCCGGCTTCGTTTTCACCTCTACACTTTTTTAGGATCGTGGCCGTGGTGCTTCGCGCTGGCTTGGCTGGGTATGAAACTGGGAGAGAACTGGCGCTCACTGGGCAAGTACTTGCACAAGGCCGACGACATCATTCTGGCGCTGCTGGTGATTGGAATTGTTTTGTTCGTACGCGCGCATTGGCGGAACCGCATTCGCGGAACGCCCAACAACTACGAACCGAAATTGCCCTGAGTTACTTTTTCAGGATGGGGTTGTACCCGTCATTGACGAGCCGGGTGCGCATCGCCTCGGCATCTTTAACCTCAGCAAATGGCCCCACCTGCACGTGGAACAGCTTGTCAGGGGTTGGGTCTGCAATGAATGCCTGGTATTGCCGTCCCTTCAAAGAATCGACCAGTGCCTCGGCATCTTCCTGCTTGCTCACGGCTGCAACCTGCACGAAGTAAGCTGCGCCCGGTTGGACCTGTGTGCCGCCTCCAGGTTGCGTCGATGACGCGTTCGGATCGGGCGACGCAGCAGACCCAGAGGGAACCGGCGTTGCCGTCCCAGCTGCCGGTGTGCTCTGCTGATCGGCGGGCTTTGTCGTCGCATCGGGCTGCACGTTTGGCGGGGTTGCGCTTACTGCTGGTTGCAGGGTGCGTGTAGGTTTCGAGGTGCTCGGCGAAGGCAACAATTCTGCCGTTGTCTTTCCCGAGTTTCGGCCTAATGAATATCCCATGCCGAAAAATGTCGCGCACAAGATCACCAGCCCGAAGAACAAGGCCAGCATCTTGCCCGTCCCGAGCGTAATTTCGGTATCTTCCGTATTGTCGACCGGCGCCGTCATTACTGGAGTCATACAGTCCCCTTAGGTCAAACCCTACTTCGCGGCCTCAGTTTCCTTTCCCAGCAATTTCTGTAGTCCGGAGAAGAAATCGACCGGAACCGGGAAAACAACAGTCGTGTTCTTTTCAACACCGATTTCAGTCAAGGTTTGCAGGTATCGCAACTGAATACTGACGGGCGAGGTTGCCAGGAGGGTGGCGGCATCCACTAAGCGTTGCGCGGCCGCGTACTCGCCTTCGGCATGAATGATCTTTGACCGCTTCTCGCGCTCTGCCTCTGCCTGCTTCGCCATCGCTCGCAGCATCGATTCAGGAAGGTCGACTTGCTTGACCTCGACGTTAACGACCTTCACGCCCCAAGGCGCGGTGTGAGTATCGAGAATTGTCTGCAAACGGGTGTTGATCTTGTCTCGATGGGCCAACAGTTCATCAAGCTCCTGCTCGCCGAGTACGGACCGCAAGGTTGTCTGGGCAAATTGTGAGGTCTGATAAACGTAATTAGAAACTTCGACCACTGCTTTATTGGGGTCAATGACGCGCAGGAAAATCACTGCGTTCACCTTGAGTGTGACGTTATCGCGAGTGATGATGTCTTGTGGAGGGACTTCAAGGGCTTCCTGGCGTAGCGAAACCCGCACAATACGATCGATGGGAGCGAAGACCAGAATGACCCCAGGTCCCTTGGACTGTGGCAGCAGATGCCCTAGTCGGAAAATGACGCCGCGTTCGTATTCGGCAAGGATTTTGATGGAGCTCAGGATGTAGAGCGCGACAACGATGATGATGATTCCGATCGTGCCTATACCAAGATCCATCTCGTCCTCCCGCCTATTTTTGTGGATTTGAGCTGATTGTACTGCAATGATTCGGTAGCAGCGCGGTTACCGGAGTTATAGGCCGGATGCGGGGTCGGATGGTGTCTATACCCCAGTCTCATGGGCAAAGGCCTTGATCAGTTCAATAGCCCTTGACCTTAACTACGAAATATGTGAAATCTTTCGCGCCGTCGAGCAAAAGTTGATGCGGCGTCTTGGGTGGGATGCGGACAATGTCTCCTGGCGAAAGCCTCACCCGAGTGCCACCCTGAATGGTGCCATTGCGCTTCTCGTGCGGCTCGGTCGTCTGTTCGCCAACCATCGTTCCACCGACAATGAGTGTCGCAGACCCAGACTCGACGACAAAAACGTCTGCCTGATTTTCATGCCATTCAACTACGCCATCCGCCTGGCGCACTGACATGAGGAAAGAATCATTCGGGAAGTCTTGCAGGTGGCGGGTCCCGATGTGACTTGGATTAGCAGACGCTTCGGTTTTTAGCGTTTGTCCGAGCTGCTTCAGCGAATCCGCCGACCAGTGTTCGAATCCCGACGGGCCAGACTCCTGGGCTACGACTATCAGCGACATCGAAAATATTAGAGGCAAAAGCAGCAGTTTCTTATTCACAGCTCACCTCAATTGGAGAGTTGAATTTCTTCATTTCGCGATCAGCGGCGGAAGACAAAGCCTCAGTCATACTCTGCCTCAAACATTTCGGCTACACGACGGTGGTTCTCCGTTCAGTTACCGGTTCAACTTTCAGCTGCAACCCATCAACCTTCTGCACTATCACTTTCTCTCCAGCAGGCACTTCTGCGGTTGCGACCGCGTCCCAAATTTCACCGTGGATGAAAACCTTGCCCGCCGGAGCCAATGCACTCTGGGCGACACCAATCTCGCCAATTAATCCTTCCACGCCGGTGGTGATTTTATTTCTGCGCGCGCGCAGAGCGATTGACATAAGGAAGACGGTGATCGCTCCCAACGGAACACTCACGGCAAGGGCAGTGACCAGCTTCACCCGCATTTGTGGAATAGGAGAATCCACGAGCAGCAGCGCGCCTATCACCAGCGTTGCAATTCCTCCGACTGCCAGGGCGCCGTGCGTGCCGAATTTCGCATCTAGCGCGAAAAGAACAAATGAAGCGAAGATCAATCCAACTGCGGCAAAGCGTATCGGCAGAAGGTGTAAGGCAAAAATCGCCAGCAAGATAAACACAACACCTACGGTGCCAGGCCAGACTGCACCTGGGTGATTGAACTCCGTGTACAAAGCGAGCGCCCCGATTGCAAGAAGGATGAACGCAATGTCTGGATCCATCAAGAAGGCTAGTATCTGCTCTTTCAACGTCGGATCAAGCACATGTTCGCGTTCGCTGGCCAGGTTCAGAGCAACCGTCTGCCCGTTGAAACGCTTGATCGGCTTCGACGAAACCTGGCGGAAGAGCTCTAGCTCATTTGGAGCAACATAGTCGATCAATTTTTGCGAAAGCGCCTCGCTGTCAGTAAACGACTTTGATTCGCGGACGGTGCTCTCGGCGACGTCTACATTGCGGCCACGTTTCGAGACAATCGAGCGCATCAGAGCAGCGGCATCGTTGAGCACCTTATCGCCCATTGCCCCTTTGATATCGCCGCCAAATGGGCCAACCGGATGCGCCGCTCCTGTGTGAGTGCCGGGAGCCATTGCCGCGATATCCGCGCTCTCCAGAATGAAAAATCCGGCCGAGGCCGCACGGCTGCCGCTCGGAGTCACATAGATAATCACCGGAACGGGGGAGGCGATGATCCGCTGCATGATCTCCTGCATGGAACTCATTACCCCGCCCGGGGTATTGAGTTCGATCAGCACCGCATCATCTTTGTCCGCCGCGGCCCGATCGAGCGCGCGTTCAATTCGCTCGGCAGTTGCAGCTTGAATTGTGTCGTCAACGACGATCTTCAGAACATCGGCAGATGCAGCTGCAGAAAATAACGCGGCGCAGGCAACGATGGTGACAACTATTCGAAGGCGCATATAGAACTCCTGATCGGAGCTTCTCACTTATATTGTCGCGCAAGTCTCGGGAGGAGGGTAGAGTTAGAACTGGCACCGGTCTGACAAAGAGCGGGAGCATGATCGCAACCCTGTCCGCTTCCCTGCAACTCTGCATTCCGTATTTAAAATCCCTACCACAGTGGACACAGAGAACCGGCGGCTGAATCTAGCTTATCGGTGGACGTGCTCGGCTTCTGTTTCTCTTTCGTAATCCGACCATCCCGGCAACGTGGTATCTCCTGTAATCAATCGTGCGCCGCGCTCATATGTGAAATACGACCAAGCCCACTGAATGAGCACAATGATTCGATTACGGAATCCGATCAAAAAGAAAATGTGAATAAACAACCATGCCAGCCATGCCAGGTATCCGGAGATGTGGAGCTTCCTAATCTCCGCGACGGCCGCGGCGCGGCCAATCGTGGCAAGACTCCCTTTATCAAAGTAATGAAAATTCTCTCGCGGTGAATTTTTCAGGTCGCGGCCAATGGTTTTCGCCACGTAGCGGCCTTCCTGCATGGCAACCGGAGCGACCCCGGGTAAAGGACCGTGCTCGTCCTTCAATGTCGCGAGATCGCCAATTACGAATACTTCGGGATGGTTCGCAATCGAGAGATCTGGATTCACCTGCACTCGCCCGGCGCGATCTACAGGCGCGCCAAGTTTTCTCCCCAAAGAAGATGCTGCCACCCCCGCTGCCCATAAAATGACGGTGGCGGAAAGTCGCTCATCACCAACCCAGACTGCACCCGGAGTGATCTTCGTGACCATCGCCGGAGCACGGACTTCGACTCCTAACTTTTGCAATTGCTGAACAGCGCTTTGCGATAGGTCGGGAGCGTAGGTGGGCAGAATTCGTGGTCCGCCTTCGAGAAGAAGAATCTTGGTGCGCTCAGGATCAATCGAGCGGAATTCGTCTCTAAGGACCTGATGAGCAATTTCGGCCAGCGTCCCTGCGAGTTCCACGCCGGTCGGCCCGCCCCCGACGATGACAAAATTCAGATTTGATTGCGGCTGACCCGCTGCAGCTTCCTTTTCCGCCAGTTCAAACGCCAGCAACACGCGACGTCGGATTTCTAAAGCGTCCTCTACCGTCTTCAATCCGGGAGCAAGGGGCTCCCATTCCTCATGTCCAAAATATGAATGCTGCGCGCCCGCCGCAACCACGAGGTAGTCGTACGGAATTTCAAGTTCAGGTAATTTAACTACCCGCCGATTCAAATCGAAGTCGACCACCTCGTCCATCAAGACTTCTACATTCTTCCTGCCTCGCAGAATCCAGCGAATAGGGGCAGCGATCTCTCCGGGCGAGATTCCAGCGGTCGCCACTTGATATAGAAGAGGCTGGAAGGTGTGGTGGTTCCTACGATCGATGAGTGTGACTTGCACCGGCAGCTTGGCTAAAGTGCGAGTGGCCAACAACCCGCCAAATCCACCCCCGACGACTACTACACGCGGTCGTTTATCGCTCATCGCGGCTACCTCCTTCTGCTGCAGCGAAATCACATTTCTGAACTGCGCATCTGAGCCTTATATAGATTCATTTATGGCGCAGAAGTCAGAAATTATTGCCAGTCAAAGTGAGCGCCAAGATTTCTCGCGGGCTGAGCGACAAAGGTTTCACACACAAAGTTTCCTGGAAATCTTCGTAGTTTTTCTGTTGATTGTCACGGCAGTCTGGACTCCTCAGGGCAGCTTGAACGCATTTTTCAGCATCAGTGCCGCAGCGTGCGTTCTGGGGTTCGCACTTGCAGGGACGATTACGAGAACGTGGAACTCGCGCGAAATGGGCCTTACTCGACCCCTTGCCGGGACAAGAAACACCCTTTTGATCGGGGTAGTTCTTTGTGTGGTCATTTGGCTTGCCGGGGTGACTCTGCGGTTCAGCGGAAGTAGCTATCCAATTCCATGGAACCGCTCATGGCAGTACGCCATTTGGGCGCTGGTACAACAATTCATTCTCCAATCAATTTTCTTCCTGCGTTTCGAACGCGCGCTGGGGAGCCGGCCCGCGGTCGTTTTTTCGGCCACGCTTTACGCACTCGCTCACGTTCCAAATCCCGTGTTGGCGCCGCTCACTTTTATTGGCGGACTGATCTTCTGCGAATTGTTCCGGCGGTACCGGAATCTATTTCCACTCGGAATCATTCACGCGGCATTGGGATTGACCATCGCCGCAAGCTTCCCCAATAGCTGGCTGCACCATATGAGAGTAGGAATTGGATATTTAACGCACTAAAAACGCGGAGGACACGAAGTAACTCACGAAAACTTGAACCATCCTTCGTGAAACTTCGTGTCCTTTGTGGTCAATTCTTCAAACAACTAAATTAGCTCTCGCACCTTTTCCGAAACTGCCGTCAATGCGATCTTGCTTCTGTTCGGCTCACCGCGGGCCAGCGACTCCGCAAAATGTAAAGCTTGTTCCGCGTTGATTTTTCCGGGCAGGGGTGGCTCGAGCTGGTCCACTACAGCCTGCAGAATTGCGGGTCCGGGCGCAGCCAGGAATTGGTCGACCGTTGAAGCGCACTCCGCCGGATCCTCCAGTGTGAAACCAATTCCGCCGCACGCATGCGCGAACTCAGCGAAATCGATCGGGTGCAGTTGGACCCCAAATTCGGGATTGCCAAGAAACACCATCTGCTCCCATTTAATTTGTCCGAGCACGTTGTTCTTGATAATGACCACTTTGATCGGCAGCTGATATTTCACCGCGGTTACGAAGTCAGCCATCAACATCGAGAATCCGCCATCGCCGACAAAGGCAACGACTGGCCGATGAGGATAAGCGACTTGTGCTGCCAATGCGTAAGGCAGCCCCGGAGCCATTGTCGCGAGCGTTCCCGAGAGCGAGTGCATTTGTCCGCGCTTGGAAGGGATCTGTCGCGCCCACCAGGTCGTAATCGTTCCACTATCACAGGTGGTGATCGCGTTGCTGGGCAACCGCTTTCCCAGTTCCCATGCGATCACCTGTGGCTTCATCGGCTTGTCACGACGAGTGGAGCGCTCTTCCATCACCTTCCACCAATCCTTCATTCCGGACTGCGCTTTTTCCAGGAACTTCCGACTGTCGTTCTTTCTCAGGAGCGGGATCAGCGAGCGTAAAGTTTGACGGCTATCGCCAACCAATCCCACGTCGACTGGGAATCGCAAACCAATCTGTTGCGGGTCTCGATCAATCTGCACGCCACGTGCCTGGTCTGGTTTTGGCATGAACTCGATATAGGGGAAAGCACTGCCAACGATCAGGATGGTGTCACACTGCTCCATCGCTTCCTGCGACGGTCGCGTGCCGAGCAAACCAATTCCGCCGGTCGTATAAGGACTGTCGTCAGGCACCGCTGCCTTCCCAAGCAGCGCCTTGATTATCGGCGCACCAAGTATCTCGGCCACCTGCTCCAGTTCATCGCCGGCGAAGAGCGCGCCTTGGCCTGCGAGGATGACGGTTTTCTTTCCGGCACTCAGAATTTCAGCGGCGGCGCGTAGTTCTTCGTTGCTGGGGACCGGCGACATCTCCGCATAGCGATCTGAACTGTGGTGCGGCACGTTGCGTTTTGATCGAGTGCTCTTCTTTACCTCCATTTCCTGGAAATCGACCGGGATCGTGAGGTGCGAAACTCCGTGGTAGGCGAGCGCCGTGCGACAGGCAAGGTCGACAACATTCTCGACGTGGTTTGGTCCCATGATGCGCTCGTTGTAAACGCAAACATCCATGAAAAGCTTGTCGAGCGCGACATCCTGCTGGGTGTGCGTGCCGACTAAATCATGAAATTGCAAACCAGTGATTGCGAGCACCGGCTGATGATCGAGCTTCGCGTCGTAAAGCCCGTTCAGCAAATGAATGCCGCCCGGCCCTGAGGTTGCGAGGCACACTCCTAATTTGCCGGTGAACTTCGCATAGCCGCACGCCATGAACGCCGCCGTCTCTTCGTGGCGGACCTGAATGAAGCGAATCTTTTCCTGATGAGTACGCAGCGCTTCCATGATTCCGTTGATGCCGTCTCCGGGAAGTCCAAATATCACTTCCACTCCCCAATCAATCAACCTCTCTACGAGTGCCTCGCCAGCAGTCATGAGTATCTCCAATGAAATGAATTTCGGTTTTTAGGATGCCGTGCTTAATGAACAAGCCGTCCAATTCAGTACAGAAAGATTGGCAAGCGGTTACAGAGTTGACCCGATTAAACTGCTCGGGGTCATAGCTTACTTTGCAGGAGTGGACGAGTTGTTCGTCCGCAGGTTCGTTAGGAGACGTATTCGACAACTCTGTTCGTTACGCGAGGAACTATGGGTTTGATTCTCCTGATTATCGTGGTTCTGTTGGTACTGGGAGCACTGCCTACTTGGCCGTACAGCACCGGATGGGGTTATTACCCCAGCGGTGGGTTAGGGCTCATTCTACTGATCCTGATCGTGCTGCTGTTAATGGGCAGGTTGTAGAGATATTTCCACCGCACCTGGAAATATGTCGCGAAGCGATATGACCGGGATTCAGGCCGAGGCATTCGCCAGAGAACGTTTCCCTCCACGCCAAACATCGACAATAACGTTTATGCCACGACTTGGTCTCTAAGGCATTCAGCCAAAACGACATACAGGATTCACTGGAGTACATCTACAGCGTTTATTTAATTGTTTTTCCACAGGTAAAAAGCATACTGTGTGATCATGCCTCGCGCTGCTACTTCGATCAAGAATTGCTCGTCAACGCCGCTTCTGTGGCGTTCCGATAGACCCACTGGGAAGCTAAGAAAAAAGCGCCCGGCGTGCTCGGGCCGACCTACGTTGCTTTGGATCGACGATTATGCACTGGGCCTTGAGCTATACCGTGCAATGTTCGAGAAGCTTGGTTTTAAAGTGCTTACCGCTTCGAACGGCGTTCAGGGCGTTACCCTCGCCAGAGAGAATCACGTGGACGTAGTTGTCACGGATTACGAAATGCCTGGCATGAACGGCGAGGCAGTCGCTGCGGCGGTGAAAAACATCGATCCTGAATTGCCGGTTGTGCTCTTCTCCGGCAGTACTCTCGTATCTCCCCGAGCACGAGGGTTATTCGACGCTTTTTGCGACAAAGCAGCGTCTCGCAACCTGCTGACAGCCACCATACAACGTATGCTGCTCAAGAAAGGCCGCCCCTTCCTGCAACCTCAGCCTGAAAGTCAGGCGTCTGATGAGGCACATCGAACGGTCGCTTAACCCGAAAACGAACGATCGTCGAAATTAAAAAGCAGGAGAGTAGCATGTGTAAATTATCGCTATCAGTCTGTTTGGCGTTCGCATTCTTCGTGGCCACGGCCGTCGCACAAATGGCGCCTGGCAACTCGCAAGGTGCCCAAGGCACCCAGAACTCGTCCCCCAGCATGCAACAGCCCGGACAATATCCGAGCCAGCAGCAGCCCGGGGCTGCTCAGCCTACTAGCGACCAGAACACTACGACACAAAGCCAAAACAACGGCGAACATACAATCAAGGGGTGCGTCCAGTCCCAAGGCGGGTCATCGGTTCTCGAAACCAAGAAGGGTAAGCAAGTAGCTTTGTCGGGACAGGACGTTTCTGCTCACAACGGCCACGAAGTGGCGTTGAAAGGAACCTGGGAAAAAGGGAGTGGAAACATGTCCTCAGCTTCCGCAAGCTCCAGCAATGCAGGCAGCTCCGAGAAGACATTTAATGTCACCAGCGTAAAAATGATTTCCGAGACCTGCAAAATGAAGGGTGGTTCGAACACCGGAACGGCAAGCCCGAGCGGCACCGGCCCGACAACCGCACCCCCGCAGTAAGCGATTAGCTCAGTAACAAGCAAAAGGCCCCGATTTCGGGGCCTTTTCTTTGGTTCGGAATTTGCTGCAATCTAGGCGGCCAGTTCCGCCGGAACCTCAGGTTCCAGCTTTACTTTGATCCATCCTGGCTCGCGCTTGTCGAAAGCCTTGTAAGCTGCAATCACAGAGGTCATCGGTTCCGCCTGCGTCAGAATTTCTGAAGGGACAATCGTCCCATTCCGGACGAGCTCGACGAGAAGGGGCAGATATCGCCGGTGATCGCAATTTCCCATACGCAGCGTGAGATTTTTCTCCATGGCCTTGCTAATGGGAAATGCCTTCACTTTCTCAGAGTAAACACCGATTATCGACATGGTTCCAGCCTTCGCAACCGCGTCGACTGCCCACGAGAGCACTTGCGAGGGCGCGTCCCCCGGTTCCCAGTTTCCATCTTTGGGCTTAGCGTCTGGAGCAACCTGCTTCGACTCGCCTTTGTGCTCTTTCCTCGACTTGCTTGCCGCCGGCCCGGAGTGAGGCATGTTGGCATCGACTCCTACTGCGTCGATCACCCGGTCTGGGCCAATTCCGTTGGTTAATTCTTTCAGCGCCTCTAACGGATCTTCTTCATCGAAGTTGATCACCTCGGCTCCCTGCTCCCTCGCCATTTCAAGTCGCGATTCAATATTGTCGACGGCGAAAATTCTTCCGGCATCGAGGTGCTTTGCGGAAGCAATCGTGAACAATCCGACTGGCCCACAACCGAACACGGCCACTGAATTTCCAGGTGTTATCTCTGCATTTTCGGCAGCCATGTAGCCGGTCGGGAAAATATCCGAGAGCAAGATCGCATCGTCATCATCGACCTCTTCGGGCAGCTTTACGAGGTTGATGTTCGCGAACGGAACCCGCACTCTCTCCGCCTGCATGCCATTGAACGGACCAGTTTGTTTCGGCCCACCAAAAAATGCTGTGCCTGCCGAGGGCCCATTCGGATTCGCGTTGTCGCACTGCGAGTAGTAGCCTGCGCGACAATAAGAGCAGTTTCCGCAGCCGATGGTCGAGGGAATCACAACCCTGTCGCCGGGAGCAAAATTGCGGACCTTACGGCCGATTTTCTCCACAACCCCGACGCCCTCATGCCCGAGAATCGTCCCGGTTTCCATGCCCGGCAGAGTACCGCGCACCATGTGCAGGTCAGTCCCACAGATTGCGCTCGCAGTAATGCGCACGATAGCGTCAAAATCTTCATTGATTGCGGGGTCTTTTACTTCCTCAAGACGTATGTCGCCGATCCCGTGAAACACAACGGCTTTCATGAAAACCTCCAGGCTAAATTTTTAGTCAGCTGTTAGACGCAAGGAGGATAGGTGAGGTTCCGCTGAAGAAGACTTGCGAAGCAAGAAAGTCTCCGGAACCAGAGCTGGTGTCTATTTCGCGCGAAGAAACCAGCCTGGTCCGGCATTCAAAAATTCAGTGCGGCGTCAACGTGCAGATTAGATACCAGGAGTGCGCCCGCGCCGCGTCAGTCCTGTAATCAGGGTGATGACGAACACCACCAGGAATATGAAGAACAGGAGCTTCGCGATTCCGGCTGCCGCTACCGCAACGCCACCGAAACCAAATATTGCAGCGATAATCGCGATAATCAGAAATACCAGCGCCCAATACAGCATGCTGCCTCCTCGTTTTCTCGTTTTCTAACTTACAACGCAGACCAGCATATCGCCGGGCTCGCCGCCTGACGATCAGGCCGACGCTGTACTTCAAAATGCGATTTGCTGTAGGGAAGAAGCTGCAAATTCCATTTAGTTTCTATGGATTATGACCCTTAGCTCGGGTCAGACACCCGCATTCAGGCGGCATCATGCAGTGTTGAATTGCCGCTTCCGCAGTGAATGGCGGGAGCTGCTGAGCCTACACATGCGAGCATTGCTCGTAAGCTCCGGGCATTGCGAATTGCATGTCCACCCACATCATTGTTGAAATACGCAAACACCTCAGTCAGCTTCTTCCCCCAATTTCTGATCTCTTCCGCCCAGCTCCGCAACAGGTGGTCCGGATAATTGCCAGCGTACCGTCCAGTGGTACCGTGAAAACGTATGTACGTGAAGTCAGCTGTAAGCTCGCGCGCCCAGTCGGCGGCGCGCCAGTCGTGCAGACACAACGCTACGTTGTATCTGGAGAGGAGTTCACGGATCTGCGCCGTGTACCAACTATCGTCACGAAACTCGATCACGTGTTTCTGCTTCTCGGGAAGCAGTTGCAGAAATGCGCCCAGCCGCCCAACATCGGCCTTCCACTTCGGAGGAAGCTGGAAAAGAACTGGCCCTAAATGAGCGCCTAGGTGTTTAGCACGCGAGAAGAACAGCTTGATGGAATCTTCCGGGTCTTTGAGCCGCTTAATATGCGTGAGGAAGCGGCTAGCCTTTACGGCAAATACAAAAGTGTCGGGCACCGTCTTACTCCACTGTTCAAATGTCTTTGCTTCGGGCAAGCGATAAAACGAATTGTTGATTTCGACGGTATGTAATTCTTTTGCGTAGAACTCCAGCATTTTTGCCGCCGGAAAACGTGGCGGATAGAAGTCGCCCACCCACTGCTTGTAATGCCACCCAGAAGTGCCCACATGGATGAGCGCAGAGGCGACGCGAACTGCTCCCGCGGCGCTCGCGGAACGTCCGTGTGAAGCACCCTTGCCGGCGATCAAGCTATCTCCTGCAACGTGACGCTCGCGTGCGCGCAGCGTCTCCGAGCGCAACGAAGCGTCTCATTCTCAGGCATCATCCCTCTTAAACCGCTTTGCTGTAGCGAGTTTAGGCCTCCTGTTGTGTGCAAACCAATCCGTAAAAGGCCGTAAACAAGCTAGGTGCGAAAGCGCAGATACACAATAGACAGCTAGAATTCCCCGTTTTCGTTAAAGCCGAGAGCTGCACCAACCTGCCCTGTGTGAGTGCCATCTAAGTCTGCACTAGGTGCGGTGGAACCGTCCCCGGTTGCCGCGATAGTGCCCGAATCTATTGCTATGCGCCGGGGACGGCACTTCTCTGCTCTGCTCGATGGGTCAGCGCACAAAACCCGAGGTTGTGGTGGTTACCGGCTGTTCCGCCGGCTTGGGAAGGGCGATTGCCCGTGAGTTTGGAGCACACGGCGCGTGCGTCGGCCTGATCTCGCGTAACTCAGAGCGCCTCGATACGGCGAAGCGAGAAATCGAAAAATCGAGCGGCCGGGCCTTGTCCCTGCCTCTGGATGTCGCCGACGCTAAGGCAGTAGAGAGCGCTGCGCAGCGCGTCGAGCAAGAGTTCGGCCCAATCGATATCTGGGTCAACAACGCGATGGTTTCCGTCTTCTCGCCGATTGAGGAGATGGAACCGGAAGAATTCAAACGTGTCACCGAAGTTACATATTTAGGCGTTGTTTATGGCACGTTAGCGGCCCTCAAGCGAATGCGGCAGCGCGATCGCGGTACGATCGTTCAAGTGGGCTCTGCCCTGGCCTATCGCAGCATTCCACTGCAGTCTGCATATTGCGCCGCCAAACATGCCATCGCTGGTTTCACTGATTCTCTACGGTGCGAGTTAGTCCATCAGCGCTCTCGCATTCACGTTTGCATGGTGCAGATGCCGGCGTTGAACACCACCCAATTCGGTTGGGTGAAGAGCCGGTTGCCTCACAAGGCGCAGCCCGTGCCCCCAATATTCCAGCCTGAGGTTGGGGCGCGCGCGGTGTACTGGGCAGCACACCATCGCCGTCGGGAGTTGTTTGTTGGAAGCTCAACCGTGGCGGCGATTGTTGGGCAGAAGTTCATCCCCGGACTTCTGGATGAATATCTAGGCAGAACGGGTTATCGATCACAGCAGCACGATGGTAGACAGGACCCCAATGCTCCCAACAATTTGTGGGAGTCGGTTCCGGGTGATTTTGGCGCCCACGGTTCATTTGACGAGCGCGCGCACCCGCACTCGCCCGAACTGTGGCTTGATACGCACCGCGCGTTGCTGACGGTGGCGCTTTGGACGGCGCCTTTGATTGCGACGGGCATCGCCGGGACTCTGGCGTATGGCTTCATCAAAGGCCAAGCGCGCAAGGTCAAACGGCGCCTCCGCCTATTTCCGAAAGTGGCGTAAGGAAATCTAACGAGACCCGGTCTTCTGATACTCGGGTTGCTGTTCGATATCACCGAGCGCCAGGTCCACGATAGCGGTTTTCGTCGAATGTTCGAAGACTGACGAAAAGACGAGGACCTTCTCTTCAGTTTCCTCATCAATGCGACCTTCTTGCGCCTGTCGTGAAATCTCCATCCCGGTTGCCAATCCCGCCCAGAAAACCACCTCCTCCATGCTCATGGTCTCTCCCGGGCATGGTGGAAGCTGACAGAATTTTTCTAAAATCTGGCGGGACTCTTCTGCGGTTAGCCCGTCCGCATCGTCGATGAAAGACATCACTTCCAGTATGCGGCTGAACCCTTGCCAATCGTGCCGATTCGTTGTTTCAAGCTTCATCATGGCCTTTAATCCGAAAAGAGATGAGCACCCTTTATGACAAATCAAGTATCACGAACCACGTACCATTGAAATGTAACGAGGCCTGGGAATGAACGCTATCCCCTTCATCTGTTAGGCTTTGGCGTAGCATCCTGTAGGACTTGCAGCGAGATCGGGTCAGGGTTAAACGGTATTTGTGGGAGCGGCTGCCGTTTGTTTTCAGGCGGCGATTTCCTGCACTGGACCTTCGCCTTTAACTTGCGAACGGGACACCTGAATTCGGAACGTCTGTTCCGATTCTGCTCGCCAGTGTTGCTTGTATGACTCTTCCCCGCGCAGGAAATCGAACTTTCTCAATCCCGACTGTAACGCGTCTTCCATCGCGAAGAACATCAGTTGAGTTCCAGGACTGACGAAAGCAAATTCCGGATCGAAACCTTGCGCATAACAACACAACCGCGAGCGACCGAGCAGAGCACAAAGGACAGCAACCGGACGCTGTTCCAGGCGCAGGCGGTACATGCGAAACATTCCGGAGTCCGTCAATTTCCGGGTCGCATTGCGATGAAACTTCTGAATACTCGCGTCAGCTAACACTCCTGGCTGGCCCGATTGCGACCAGCGGCTAGCGTGAAGGCGAAATAAATCCTCAAGGAATTCGGGCACGTCGTCCGGAGTTGCGATTTCGAACGCTCCACCGCCGGCACGTTCCAGCCGCGAGCGCGCATTTCTTAAATTCGCGCGCTGACGTTTCGAAAGGACCTGCAACAGCTCCTGTTTTGTGTTAGGAAGTCGAAGGGCGGAGCAACTGTCGTGCGAGAGAGAAACCCGACCCAGCTTCGTTCGGTGAAGAGCAGAGGTCCACGGCAAATCAGTTAAATCAAGAACACTCCAGCCGTCAATTCCGGTCGCGGCTTCGAAAATGGATGTAACTACCTGGTTCTCATACCGCTGGTCAATCAAGACATCGAGGTAGTCTGAAACTCCCCCTGCCATGAACGCGAGCACCCGCTCTTGATCGCGCCTATAAATCAGCCACGGCGCTAGCCCTACCAGTACGCCTTCGAGTCGCACCTCGATTGTGGCGATGTGGCTCGGCGAAAAGGCCTCCACCCAGGACAACATCCACTCTGGCCTCTCAAACGGCGTGGGGTTGCGGCATCGATCCCATAGCGCAGCCCAATCGCTGGAAATCTCCTGCAGTTGCGACGGCGTGGTGACAACCCGGGTTTCAAAAGAAGCCATAGCTATGCTGCCTGTCGAGCAACGCTCGCCGATTTGAGGACTGAGGTATACAGATCCAGGTACGCATCGACCATTTTCGCCGCGGAGAACCGCCGCTCGGCCTCTTCTCGGCAGATTTTGGGCAAAATTGAATTTGCTTCGGCAATCGCTTCCGACATTTCTTCAGTGCTGCTGACGAGAAATCCGGTTCGTCCATGTTTCACAATTTCTGGTAACGCTCCTGAAGAAAAAGATATGACCGGCGTACCCGCAGCCATTGCTTCCATTGCAACCAGAGAACTGGTTTCCGGCGCGAGGCTTGATATGAGCAAGCAACGCGCGCCGCTCAGCAAATTTATTTTTCGAGCACCACCTACCGGGCCGAGAAATCGCACCCTGCCGCTCAACCTTGGGCGAATCATCGATTCAAAATAGTCGCGATGCTCGCTGTACTCGAATACTGAGCCAGCGATTCTTAACTCGATACCAGCGCGTTCCGCCGCCTCTATTGCCAAATGAATTCCCTTTTCCGGGCAAATGCGAGAGATCACGACTGCATAGTTCGATTTTCGGCGGCTTAGGAAACAGTTCTGAATCTCGACTCCATTGGTGATTACTCGATGAATCCGTACACCAGAGCGAGCAGTACTCGCCTGAGTGTTTGAAACGCAAATGAGACAAACTCGATGCCCACTAGATCGAAGCGCAGCCGCTTCGTACCAGCTCAATGGCAAGTGCAATGTGACGATGATTGAAATGTTGCGATCCGGAACATATTCATGGAAATCAAGCCCATGCATATGCACCACATCCACCGGGTATTCCTCAAGCGTCCGATGAATTAGATCCTTGAACGTGCGTCGTGCATTGCGCTTGGCGTTTTCATCGAGAACTCCAGTTGGAATTCGTGCGGGAATCAAAAGGCCGTTACAACGCGAGCCTGCGGGGGCGACGACCAAGGATCTGTGCCCAGCTTCGACTATCCCCTTATCGAGGGTCGCAAGAACCTGCTCCGCGCCGCCGGCAGTCCGCGGTGACACGAGCGCAAGTGGATAACTCACATTGAGGACGGTTAGCGGCATGCTTGCACCTGGTTAGCTACGAGCTCACGCCAGCGCGTGCCGGTCATCTCCCAACCCATGGACTCGTACCAGAGCTTTCCTGCATGGGGAGGCTGAGAGAAGTCATACTCCGGCGCCAAACGCAGCGGTTCACGGTCGAGGGGGAAATTTTCAAGCACCAATTTCTGTGACGCGTGTGCCTCGATCATCCGCTGCTTTCGCTCCCGATCTTCGGTTGAAAGCTCAAGGCAGATCTGTGATGACTCTTCGGGATTCAGAAATTCTCCAGTAACACATCGCCCATCGCGCGCGTGATATGAGGTCATTTCGAGCAAAATCGGCAAACGATCACACTGTCCTTCCGCAATTCGTGCTACCAGGGCAGCGGCATCGTGGTCGGGGTGGCCGCCTTCATACGGATGTGTAATGACGACGTCGGGGCGGATGCTGCATACCAGCTTCGCAAAATCGGCGATCAATCGGTCGATCTCGAACGTAGCCTCCTGATCGACAGCTCGCAGCCAGGAAATCGCGCCGGATGAAATACCTGCAATGCTGAGTGCCGCATGAGCTTCCTGACGTCGAAGGTCCACGTACAGTTCGCGAGAACCGGTCAATCGCGGCGGCCACAGTCTTGTGTCCCGCGGCGCGCCATCAGTGAGATAGGCGACAAAGCAATCGGGACAACGCGAAAGCACCAGCGAAGCGCCTATAGTTTCGTCGTCCGGATGGGCAGCGAGCACCAATACACGCAAACTCGGCTGGCGGTGGTCGGCCGACAGCCGGGCAGAAATATCAGCCCAGGTTTTTTCGCGATCAGCTTGCCACTTCATGCAATTTGGGCTGACTGGAAAGCACTCGCAGGGCTTCGCGGTAGCCGTTCAACGTGCCAACGTCTACGTACACTTCCCCGCGCCTGACGCCGCCGGCCGAGCCTCCCTGCGAGAGGTAGGCGTTAACCAGTGTTCCGAAGTATTCATCCGATCTTCGGCGCTCGATCCAAATGTGATACAGCAGGGCAAAGTGTCTCCCAGTCAACTTGAAGGCTCCCCACACCCACTCGGAACCGGCGTTCTTACTTTTCACTTGAATCTCTTCGACCATTCCAATGTGATCCGTAATCACGGCATCAAAAAATTCCGGGTGCTCGGTCGGAAAGAGCAAAAATGTAAATTGCCCATCCGGTAGCAGGCGAAATCCTTCAATCGGGAACCACACGGTGTCCGGCAGACCGATGTAGACTTCGTCTTCCGGGCCGATGAATGGCAATGCGCTAAACAGGGCATCGCACAAGCCGCCGGGATTTTGCTGTACCGCATAGCAGATTGGCACATTCCCGATCTTTGCTCCAAAGTATCGAATGATGTCAGTCTTCTCCGGAGAGATCACGAAGCAAACGCGGTCGACACCACCTAGCAACATCCGTTCCAGCAAATATTCTGTGACTGCGCGAGGCCGCTCAGTCCCATTGTCGAAGCGCGTACCAACAGGAAGGAGTTCTTTCGAGAATGCCAGCGGCTGTATGCGAGTACCGCGACCCGCTGCGGGAACAATTCCCCAACGCAAGCTCATGCCGCCGCCTCCACGAGCTTTACGAACTCGCATGCGCGGTGTTCAGCGGTATGCGAGCTGAGGGCCCGCTCGCGAGCAGCCTTGCCCACACAGCGGAGTTCTTCGCGCTTCCAGCGAAGAACTTCGATAACATCGTCGGCCGAAGACGCAATCAGAATTTCTTTTCCGGGTTCAAAGAACTCGGACAATCCTTCCCATGAGTCACTTACTACCGGGGTCTCGCAGGCAGCTGCTTCAAACAGCCGTCCCGAGGGACAATATCCAAAACTGGCCATGGCCCCGCGCGTGACATTCAGCGTTGCCTTTGATGAACTATAAAACGCCGGGTGCTCGGGAGGCGGAACGTGCCGGACGAACCAGACGTTGTCACTCCACGGAAAATCATCCGGATATTGGGCGCCCCCGAGAAGGAATTTTCGTTCCGGCAGCCTTTGGGCCGGCTCGAGAAATAACGTCAGCAACGCCTCCTGCCGGTCTGCCGCATACGTTCCCAGATAGGAGAGGTCGGAATCGTAATGACTGGAAGGCGGCACCGGGCGGTGAACGTCAGGGTCGACGCTGCCGTACAGGGGAGCGATTCGCCGCGCACCAAAGAGGTTCCGCAATTCTTCGAGGGCTCGCCCGCCAACATAACTCAGTACGAGATCGAAATCTCCGAGTCCGTAACTTGGCACATAATCTACGGTGCCGTTCGCACGATAATTTTCTATTGTCACCGCGGTATCGAGATCATAAAAAACTTTGAATGCCGACGAATCGAGTACCGTTTCGCAGGCTGCAATCGCATCCGGGCAGTAGGAGGTCACCACTGCTACGTCGCTCTCCTCTACCGCTTGCTTGGCCATCGAACTAGCGTCCGCCCATGCTGCATAGAGCAGTAATTTGTAATTTTCAGGAGATTCTAGATCGCGGTGATTTGCATAGTACGGAACATCCTTTTCGAAAAAGACAACTTCGTGCTCTTGGCGCGCCAGTGCATTGCACAACCCCCGCCAGATGGTGGCATGTCCGTTGGCCCACGAGGAACTTACAGTCAACCCGAAGATGACCACTTTCATACCGTGCTTCTGAGCCTCAGGCCGCTAGTTGAAGGCCGCCCACTGCCGCGGGAATTGTGATGTACATTCCTAGCACGACTTCGATGCTGCGAATAAAGACTAAGCTGCATTCCAGAGCAGGATCTTCGATATCGGCTTCCGGTTGCGTACTGTGCCTTCACAACTACCGCTGATCTTGATTACAGACCCAGGTAGGGACATCTCACCGTTTCCAGAGAGCATCTGAGAAAGTTCCGGCCGCGGCCGCGCAACTTGTTATCACGCAACGCGCTTACCGGTGTGAACTTGCCATGCGCTGGACAATATTCGGGCTCTTACTGCTGGCCGCGTGTCTACCCGCGTACTCGCAGACTAAATCCAGCAACGCTCCGCCTTCTTACGAGGGGCAGAATGTCGCATCGATCACCATTGCTGCCAATCCACATGTAAATCCGGCCGACTACCGGCCATTGATCGTTCAGCAATCCGGCGAACCATTTTCAAATCAGAAAATCCAGCAGAGCGTTGACAACTTGAAGGGGACAAGTGCATTCGCCAGTGTCCAGCTAAAGGTCGAGCCGGGCACTTCGGGACTGAATCTTACGTTCGTATTGCAACCCGCCTACTACATCGGGATGCTCAAATTCCCGGGCGCCCTTAAATACTTCTCGTACACGCGCCTGCTGCAGGTCGTAAATCTTTCTGATCAGACAGTTTTCCAGCAGGCTCAAGTAGATGCCGCACAGGCAGCCCTGACCAAGTTCCTCGCCAGCTACGGTTTTTTCCGCGCGCAGGCCCACACGAGTGTTCAGCTCGACGATTCCAACCAACTCGCGCACATAACTTTTCGCACCGTAGCTGGCCCGCATGCTCACGTAGGCAAGGTCGAAGTGAGAGGAGCTACCCCGGAAGAAAATCGCAAGCTGGAAAGCGTAATGCGTTCCTTTCGCGCGCGGTTCACGGGAGCACTGCTCAAACACGGCAGCTCATACAATCCGAGAAAAATTCAATCAGCGACAGCTCTCATGAAAAAAGAGCTGAGCAAGCAGCACTATCCAGACAATAAGATCGCCATTAATCCCCCCGACTACCACGCCGACACAAACCTGGCAGACGTCGCGATCAACGTTGATACTGGCCCGCTCATCGAAATTCGCGTGACCGGAGCGAAGCTCTCGTGGATTCCATTTCAGTCCGGACGCGAGAAGAAGAAGCTGATTTCCATTTACGACGAAGGCTCAGTCGATCCCGACATTATCGAGGAGAGCCGGCGCAATCTAAAGGACTATTTCCAACGCAAGGGCTACTTTAACGCTAAGGTAAGCACCAACTCCCAACAACAAAACAACAGGACCATTCTCACTTTTCAGATCGATAAAGGCCAAAAATATTCTGTAGATGAAATCACCTTCAATGGCAATCACAACCTGAGCAGCAGCGACCTTGTGGCGCAGGTGAAAGTAAAGAAGCGCACGCGATTCATCAGTCATGGCCTGTATAGCGAGAAATTGTTGCGTGACAGCACCAAGAACGTCGAAAACTTTTATCGAGATAACGGATTCGAGGACGTCAAAGTCACGCCGCAAGCGGTGCAACGGAACAAAGCCATTTATATAACTTTCAACGTCGCGGAGGGCGATCGCACAACCGTGGCATCGCTTCACGTCGAAGGCAACAAGAGCATTCCGTCAAATCAGTTGCTGTTCAGGAGGCGCGGGTTCGAGTTGAAGGAAGGCAAACCGTTTTCTCCACGGCGAATGTCGGATGATCGAAACAATATCGCGGCGAGGTATCTCGACCGCGGCTTCCTGAATTCCGAAGTGAAAACGGTTGTCTCAAGACATCCCGACGATCCTCACGAAGTAGATGTGACCTACGACATAACCGAAAACCAGCAGGTACGCATTAGTCATGTCGTTTATATGGGATACCGGCACACCAAGCTGCCGTTGATTGAGACCAGCGTCAATCTCAAGCCAGAGCAGCCGTTAAGTCAAAGCCGGCTGTTGCAGGCCGAAAGCAACTTGTACGACGAGGGCATCTTCGACTGGTCGAGTGTTGGACCGCGCCGAGACGTCACGACCCAACGCGACGAAGAAGCGCTGGTGAAGGTACACGAGGCGAAGCGCAACTCCATCACCTACGGCTTCGGCTTTGAAATCTCGCGCCGCGGTGGGAACATGCCCACTGGGAGCGTGGCAGTTCCTGGACTGCCAACAATTGGGCTGCATGGAGCAAAGGTACTCCCGAGTGAAAAGACCTTCGCCAGCCCGCGCGGATCGATCGAGTACAGCCGGCTGAACATGCGCGGCCGCGCCGAAACAGCTACCGTGTCGCTACTCCTCGAACGGCTCGATCAAAAAGCCATTGCCACCTACACGGACCCGCACTTTCGTCTATCAAGCTGGCAAGCTCTCACCAGTCTCTCGTTCGAGCGAACAACCCAAAATCCTTTGTTCGAGGCTAGGCTCGAAGATGCTTCTCTCCAATTCCAGCGTTTTTTAGATCGAAGAAAGAAGCGACAGCTACAGCTCCGTTACGACTTCAAACACACCACTCTGAGCCAATTGATCGTGCCCGAGTTGGTATTGCCCGCCGATAGGGACGTGCGCCTTTCGTATGTTTCGAGCACGATTATTGAAGACACGCGCGACAAACCGCTCGATGCGCATCGAGGCGTTTACAGCACGGTCGATTTCCGGATCGTACCAAGTGCATTCGGATCAACCGCCGATTTCACCCGCTTGTTCAGCCAGTATGCGTTTTACAAACCTGTGCACGGGATGGTGTTCGCGAACAGTATTCGTCTGGGTTTGGCCGCGCCCTACGCTAACAGCGACGTTCCGACAAGTGAACGTTTTTTTGCCGGAGGCGGCACCACGCTGCGGGGTTTTCCAATCAACGAAGCTGGCCCAGTACGCAACGTTCCCTTCTGTCAGGCGGGGCAAACCGCGAATTGTCCATTGATCCCGATTCCGGTCGGCGGGAACCAGCTGTTCATCCTGAACTCCGAGCTGCGCTATCCGATTCCCATCATGAGCAATTTGGGTGGCGTGGTCTTTTACGACGGCGGAAACGTCTATCGCAGAATCAACCTCCCTGAGTTTGTGGACAATTACACGAATACGGTGGGAATCGGTTTGCGATACAACACGCCGATCGGCCCTGTCAGGTTCGATATTGGACACAATCTCAATCCTGTTCCTGGCATCAGCTCGTGGCAATATTTCATCACATTGGGCCAGGCATTTTAGGAGAAAACTGCTCAATAGCCGATTCGGTACAACATGGCAAAGTGGCGAAAAATCATAGGATGGACAGCGGTCACAATCGGCGCGCTTCTGCTGTTCGTAGTCGTTGCCGTAGTCGTGGCGCTCAAGACGCCCGCTCTTCAGCGCCACTTGCTAGCCACGATCCAGGAAAAAGCCAGCGCCGCCATTGGATCGCGGGTTGAAATTCAGAGCTTCGATGTCCGCCTGAGGACGCTTACGGTTAATGTGTATGGACTCACGATTCACGGGACTGAACCGGTAAGTGAAAAGCCGTTGTTGCAGATCCAGCACGCCACCATTGGTCTGAAGATCATTTCCATTTTTCGCCACAAAGTTAATTTGAGCGAGTTGCTGATCGACCGGCCTATCGTTAACTTGCTGATCGACAAAGCAGGTCAAACAAACCTGCCGCACCCGCCGCCCTCGCAAAACAAAAGCTCGAATACAAATATTTTCGACTTGGCAGTCGGACACGTGCTGCTTACCGATGGTGAAATCGACGCGAGAGATCAGAAAATTCCCGTTGACGCAAACCTGACCGATCTGCGCACTGAAATCACCTTCAGCCAACTGCAAAAGAAGTACAGCGGCACGATTTCTTATCAGAATGGATTGATTCAGTACGAGAACCTGCGCCCGCTGCAGCACAATCTGCAAGCGTCGTTTGATGCAACGCCTTCAGAGCTTAACCTGCGTCCTCTGGTTCTGAACGTCGGCGGCTCGCGCGTTCAACTGCAAGCGACCGTTCGCGACTACATGACAGCCCCGGTTGCTAATGGGCAATACGACATCGCGCTGCACACGCAAGATTTCGCCGGACTTTCAACCAGTGCAAAACCATCCGGCGATGTAGTGTTGCGAGGGGCCGTCAGCTACAAAGATGTTCCCGGGCAATCAATGCTTCGCAATGCGAGCCTCTCTGGCAACATCGACAGTAACGGACTGACGCTTGCCTCCCCGCAAGCTCTGGTCAGAATCAAGAAGATTGCTGGCAAGTATCAACTGGCGAATGGAACCTTGAGAGCAGACGCCTTCGCATTCGATCTATTTGATGGTGAGCTGAAAGCAAATGGAACCATCCAACAGATAGATACTACGCGGCGCTCGCGTTTCCATTTGGAGTTGGCAGGAATTTCCCTGCAAGCTGTGAAGGCGTCTGTGCGGAATTCTTCATCGCGCTCTGTTCCCATTACCGGAACGTTGAATGCCGCTGCCGATGCAAATTGGCAGGGCACGCTCGCCAACCTCCGCGCGACCTCTGGAATTACGGTGCGAGGTTCGGTGATCACATCAAACAAGTCAGAGCAGCGCAGGTTCCCGCTCACTGCGGATGTCCACGTTGCCTACGATGCGCCCCGCAGCTTGCTGACTGTCGCTTCGAGTTCGATTCAACTGCCTGCGACTTCGATTTCCGCACAAGGCACGATCGGTAATAATTCGAATTTAACCATTCACGCTTCGAGCAGCGATTTGCACCAGCTCATGCTTCTCGCTTCTGCAATGCCATCCTCCGATAAGTCTTCAAGTTCCAGCGCATCTTCATCTGGAAATTCGCCCTATTCCAATATTCGCGGCGCGGCTGCGCTGAACGCGGTTGTTCGAGGGACGCTGCAAAACCCACAAGTCAACGCACAGCTTTCCGCCACGAATCTTCAGGTCAACAACAGCGAATGGAATTCTCTACAGTTGGCGGTGACAGCAAATCCTTCGCAATTCTCAATTCAGAGCGCTTCACTCGTGTCGGCTCATCAGGGGCAGTTGACACTGAACGCTCAAGTTGGCCTCAAACACTGGTCTTATGTCGCTTCTAACCCGATCGCAGCGAACGTCCACATTCAGCAACTGCAAATCGACGAACTGCAGCAGATGGCAAACGTTCAATATCCGGTTGAAGGCCAGATCGTCGGGAATGTCCAACTGCGCGGATCGGAACTTAATCCGCAGGGCCAGGGCAAAATTCAGATCAACCAAGCGAAAATTTCAGATGAACCGGTGAAAACCGTTTCCGCCCAGTTCCGAACCGCGAATGGAATTATTCAGTCGAACCTTGTACTGGGGGTCATCAAGGCCGACGTGAGCTACACACCCAAAACTAAAGCTTACAATCTCCAACTTTCAACTTCGCCGATTGATATCAGCAAGAGTCACACCGTGCAGGCGAAAAATCTTCCACTGAAAGGAATCGTTTCGCTCACCGCCAACGGTGCAGGAACGGTTGATGACCCACAGCTCACAGCTTCCGTGAAGATCGAGCAGCTTCAAATGCGCGAAACAACCTTCAGCCGCGTGGAAGCTGACTTAAACGTCGCGAACCATCTCGCCAAACTTGCCCTGAATTCAGGAATTGGCGGGGCATCCCTGCATGGCAATGCAACTGTGCGTCTGAGTCCCGGCTATTACACCGAAGCATCGCTCGACACCAGCAAATTTGCGGTCGATCCATTTCTTGCAATGTACATGCCCACGCGCCCGCCTGACTTGCATGGCGAGACAGAGATACATCTCTCGGTCCGCGGGCCGGCTGCCGATAAATCAAAACTCGAGGCTCACCTCACAATTCCCGTGCTTAGTGCGAGCTATCAATCGCTGCAAATTGCCGCGGCGAGCCCCATTCGCGCGGATTATGCGAAGTCCGTCCTGGTCCTGCAGCCCGCTTCAATCAAGGGCACTGACACCTCGCTGCAATTCCAGGGCAGAATTCCGCTAAATGAGCCCGGCGCTATCACATTTTCCGCACACGGATCCGTAGGAATGCAACTAGTCCAGATGTTCAGCCCTGACCTGCGGACGGGAGGCGACATCGCGCTCAATGTGAATGCAGGAGGCACGCTCAAGAACCCCGATGTGAACGGCCAGATTCGACTGGAGAAAATTTCTTTCGCAAGCGAGGACATGCCGATCGGCGTGCAGGACCTCAATGCAGTCATGCAGGTCAGCAACACCGGCGTGCAGATTACCAGCGGCGCCGGCAAACTCGGCGGTGGTGAGATCAAATTAGGTGGTTCAATCCTTTACCGACCGCAGTTACAGATGAATGTGGCGCTTTCAGCAAAGGGCGTTCGCGTGCGCTACCCCGAAGGTGTGAGAACTGTATTTGATTCCGAGCTGACGCTGAGCGGCAACCAACAGGCGTCCCTGCTGCAAGGACGGGTGTTGATCGACTCGCTCTCGTTTACCTCAGATTTCGACATTTCTTCGTTCATGTCGCAGTTCACCGGAACCAGCGCGCCACCAACCGGGAAAAGCATGGCTGACAACCTGAAGCTCCAAATTGCAGTGCAGTCAACAAATCAGCTCAGCGCTGGCACCGCGCAGCTTGGCCTTGAAGGAAGCGCCAATCTTCGAGTGATCGGCACCGCTTCCAATCCTGTTGTTATCGGCCGCACTGATCTAACATCGGCCGATGTCTTTTTCGATAAGAACCAATATCACCTGGAACATGGCGTCATAACCTTCGCCAACCCGAATCAGACCACACCCGTTGTAAACATGCTGATCACCACGACAATCAGCCAGTACAGCCTAAGCATCACCATTCGTGGTCCGATAGAAAAACTTCAGACCACTTATGTTTCTGACCCGCCACTCGCCCCGGTTGACATCATCAATTTGATTGCTCGCGGCCAGACAACCACGGAGGGTGCTCCCACCAGCTTCGGTGCAAACGAAGTACTCGCAGCCGGGCTGGGACAGGTCAGCAATGAGGTCACGAAACTGACCGGTATCGCCGGGCTGCAAATCGATCCGCTAGTGGGGGGAGAAAATTCCAATCCCTCGGCCAGAGTTGGCATCCAAAAGCGCGTTACAAAGAATTTTCTCTTTACGTTTTCAACGGATGTAACCCAGCCTCAGAGTGAGATCGTGCAAGGTGAGTACCAACTTACAAAGCGCTGGTCAGTCAGCGTATTGAGAAACGAAAGCGGCGGATTTGCCATCGATGGCCGGTTCCATACAAATTTCTAACAACGTCGCGCAAGCGGTTGAGTCTTCCGCAAAAGAGCTCAGTGCCCAGGTTACGCCTGCCCAAGTGACGCCTGCCCAGGTGACGCCCGAAGATCTTGCAAAGTCCGATCTGTGGATATTCCGTGAAGGACGCCGCGAGTTTTCCGGACCGAGTTTCTTACGGGAGCTCGAGCGAAGCCTATCGGCAAGAAATGCATTGCTCGATTGCCTGATACAAGCGGGGGAGCTGGAGTCTGCGCTTTCTGATACCAACCATTGCGGCGCCTCAGCCGCGGTGGCGTTGACCGATGTTCTAGCGGACCGGCTCTGCAGCGGAAATTTGGATTCCGGAGACTTAGAAGGATTGGCTCGGGGAATTGCGGTGCCCGAACGTGTCAGCATTTCGCCGCCGGAAGGCTTCACGTATTACGCCCTTCATCCTCTAGACTTCGCAAAAGCAGTGGAGCAAATTGCCAACCAAGCACACGCCTTCGCGATGGTCGGAATCCGCAGCATTGGGACAACTCTCAGCGCCGTGGCAGCCGCCGCGCTGAAGCGCCTCGGCAAAAAAACCAGCCGGATCACGGTTCGTCCTCAGGGCCACCCGTATGCCCGCAACACAAAATTTTCACTGGCCGAACGCGCCTGGATCGCACAACTGCAGTCGGAGCAGGCGCATTTCCTTATTGTCGACGAAGGCCCGGGCCGCAGCGGATCGACTTTTCTTTCAGTTGCAGAAGCATTGGTGAGAGAAGGTGTGCATCGGGCGTGGATAAGCATCATCGGCAGCCGCAATTTTGACCCGCGATCTCTTTGTGCGCAGGACGCAAGCGACCGCTGGAGCAACTACCGATTCATCTCGGCTCCGTCCACTCTCACCCGGCGCTTCACCGGCTACACGTACCTCGGTGGTGGAGATTGGCGACAATACTTCTGCGATGGAGAGCAAACTTGGCCGGAGAGCTGGACGCAAATGGAGCGATTCAAAGTCTTGTCTCCAGACAAGCGCGAGTTCCTGAAATTTGAAGGAATGGGACGGATCGGTAAGGAAGCAAGAGAGCGGGCCTTCATCTTGGCGAAGACGGGAATCTCTCCAGCGGTCTCCGACGTCGGGGACGGTTTTCTTTCCTATCAAGCTCTCGAGGGTCGACATCTCAGAACTCAAGATCTTAACGCCAGAGTTTTGGAAAACGTCGCACGTTACTGCGCCTTTCGGGTGGCGGAATTCACGTCGAGCAATTCTTCAAACCCTGATCTTGAACAAATGCTGGTCCACAATGTTCAAGAAGAATTTGGACGCCAGTTGAGACTTGAGCCGGGGCAGCTACGCGCTCCCCGCGCTGTTCTCGTCGATGGTCGCATGCAACCGCATGAATGGATCGCTGCCGATGGGAAAGTAATGAAAACCGATGCGATCAGTCACGGTGACAATCATTTCTTTCCCGGACCGTGTGGTATCGCCTGGGATTTGGTCGGGGCCATTGTCGAGTGGAACCTCGGCGCCGCGTCTACAGAATTTTTGCTAAGTAGATTCCGTCAGTTTTCTGGAATGGATATTTCCAGCGATCTTGGCCCATATATGTTGGCCTATTCTGTCTTTCGACTCGGGTTCTGCAAAATGGCCCGCTCGACGGTCCTTGGGACGAACGAGGAACAACGGCTTGAGAGTGCTTACCGGCACTATCGCGTCCGGACGGCCAAATTGCTAGAAACTTTCGCCTAGCTTCATAACCACCTGCAGGTATGAAGAATTTTCTGCAGAAACGATGTATGCTATGTATTCGACGTTGGTACCCCATGGTTTTGGCCGCTGCCAGTAGCGAAGTTCCCGGAACTGCACCCCGTCCCGTCAAAATTCTCATTGCGGATGACCACGAAGTGATGCGCATGGGTATCCGCAATCTTCTGGAATCTGTGCCAAATTGGACGGTGTCAGGTGAAGCGGGCACTGGGCGCGACGCCGTGGAGTTAGCCCTGCAATCTTCTCCGGACATTATCATCATGGATATAACCATGCCGGAAATGAACGGGTTCGAGGCTGCGGCGGAGATCGCGGAGCGGCGTCCCGATATCCCGGTAATAATGTTTTCTCTGCACCTGTCCGAAGATGTTGTTTCTCGCTTTAAGACCGGCCCAATTCGTGGCGCTGTCTCAAAAAGCGAAGCCGCTCGTGATCTTCTGGAAGCGGTTCGTGCCGTCCTAAATGGCGGTACTTTTTTCCCCGGCAAATCCTCAAGCGCATCTGCGCACTAGGTTGAACTTTTCCACTCCGCGAGCACAGAGGGTCGAGAAATACATACTTCACCCGATTTCCTGTATACACCTTTCGTGAGATACACAAGGAGCCAGCACAAGAGGCTCTTATGGTTTCTCACTGCGCCAATCCCGCTTGCGGTACACCGCTTCGGTATTTGAGAGACGGACGCCTGTTTCAGTTCGAGGTGCGTCCGCAACCAGCCACTGCGCCTCCCTCCAGTTCTCCGAAGGGACCCCGAACGGTTACTCACTTCTGGCTTTGCGGCCGATGCGCATCAAAACTGACGTTGGTTTTCGATCAGCTTCAGGCCGTCGTCCTTAAGCCAACCGCCGCAGCAGCGGCCTAACCCCACTCCACAGCACATAGTGAGCTGTACGACGCCGACACGCCTTAGTTGGAAAGGCAGATTATGCCCTGCGCATAAAACTGCGTTGAATTTGAAATACCGGCGCGTGAAAGAGAAGAAGTGATTATGGGAGAGGGCTTAGGGAGGTGGCAGGCGCCGGATAAAGGGGAGGTACGACCAACGCCTGCCTTCCGTCTCCTTCGCGTTGGGGCTGAACTATGTTTAATTGAATTGTGGAGTGCTGGGCTATCGGGTTAATACTGTATTTTTCTCTTTGTCTGAACCTCCACAAATCTCCACGAAAACGCGTCAAGCAAAGCTTAGTTTATTGTTTGCATCTACTTAGAGGTATTTGGCGTTTTCACGGCGAAACCAGCGGTTGCCATGAATCGAAAACCTGCTCTTGCCTGCGAGCTTGTGGGTACATTTCCTGAAATCCACGATTACGCGATCATCGGCGACTGCCGGACCGCGGCGTTAGTTTCGAAGTTTGGCTCAATCGAGTGGCTGTGCTGGCCGCGTTTCGATTCGCCGTCATTGTTCGCGGCCATCCTTGACCGAGAGCGCGGAGGATTCTGGAAGATCTCTCCTGTGGGTTCATGCACAATCGAACGAGAGTACCTAGAGAATACAAATGTCCTCCAGACGAAATTCAGCAGCGCTCACGGAAAGCTGGTCCTGACCGATCTGATGCCGGTACGGGACGCAGCTGCAGAGTCCATGGTTCCGGACCATGAGATCATTCGCCAGGTTACCTGTACGTCGGGTGAAATGGAGGTTGACTTCGCTCTGGTTCCGCGGGCGAATTATGGCGAGAATCCCATCACGATAAAAAATCGGGGCAAACTCGGGTTTCGCATGGTCAATGGCCGCGGAGTACATTGGCTGCGCTGTGACATTCCCCTGCGTATAGAAGATTCCGGAGCATTCGGCAAAACCAAGTTGCGTGCCGGAGAGAGTCTGCTGTTTTCTCTAACATATTCGCTTAGCTCTCCAGCCGTTCTTCCCAACCTCAGTCACATTCCTCGAAGAATCCAGATTTGCGTCGATTGGTGGCGAAAGTGGGCGGCCCAGGCCCAGTACGACGGTGATCTGCGCGATGAAGTCATCCGCAGCGCCCTTGCGCTCAAATTGATGATTTTCTCGCCCTCTGGCGCGATCATTGCCGCGCCAACCAGTTCCCTTCCAGAACGAATCGGCGGGAGCCTGAATTGGGACTATCGTTTTTGCTGGCTTCGCGACGCCTCGCTGACCATCCGTGGATTGCTGGAGCTTGGGTTCTGGAAAGAAGCTACCGGCTTTCTTGACTGGATGATCCATGCCACTCGCCTTACGCAGCCCGAACTCCGAATTCTCTACACGGTTTACGGCAATCCTCCACCCGCGGAACGAGAATCCGCAGTGCTCCGCGGATATCGAGGTTCGAGTCCGGTTCGCATCGGCAATGCAGCCACCGAGCAGGTGCAGCTCGACGTCTACGGTGAAGTAGTTGATGCCGCGGCACAATATGCCTTCCACGGCGGACACCTCGATCGAGAAATGCAAAAGGTGCTCGTCGGTTTTGGAAACTATGTCGTAAAACATTGGGACCGTCCCGATCAGGGAATATGGGAACCGCGCACCGGACCTCGCCCACATACCCACTCCCGTTTGCTGTGCTGGGTTGCGCTCGATCGTCTGATCTCTCTCGCCGAACAAGGCAAAATTAAGGGAGCTCCGGTTGACGACTACAAGCACCAGGTGGACGCGATTCGCAGGCAGATTCACTACCGCGCCTGGAACACGCGATTGCGCTCTTATGTCAGTGAACTTGACGGTCACGAGCTCGACTCCAGCCTATTGCTGCTTTCCTGGTACGGATTTGAAAAGGCCAATTCATCACGCATGCGCTCCACCTACCGCCGATTGCGCGAGAAACTCGGCACTCCGGAAGGTCTTTTGTATCGTTCGGAGCAACTCCCGCCTGAAGGTACTTTCGCCATATGCAGCTTCTGGGAAGCGGAATATCTGGCTCTCGGTGGTGGCAGCATTCAGGACGCACGCAACCTGATCGACACACTTCTTAAATACCAGAATGAGATCGGGCTCTACGCCGAGGAAATCGACGGCTCGACTGGGCAGGCGCTGGGCAATTTCCCGCAGGCTTTCACACATATTGGACTGATTGGCGCCGCGTTGTCGCTCAATCAGCGGGAAAAGGGCGAGCAACAACTCGGCCATCGGCCGGAAAGCGCCAGCGCGCAAGAAGCGCATCAAACGCAGGCGGCATGAACTGGGAAAGCTGGGTACTCTCGGGAGTTATCGCGACCCTGGCGCTTTCCACGCTGCTGGCGACAAGCCAGGGGCTTGGACTGACGCGCATGAATGTGCCCTACCTCTTAGGCACGATCATCACGCCTGAGCGCGAGAAAGCTCGCGTGTATGGCTTCCTGGGCCACTTCCTGAACGGGTGGTTTTTCTCTTTCTTCTACGTGTATATTTTTGAAGCGCGACACTTTGTCACCTGGTGGTTCGGCCTGCTGATTGGGCTCGCTCACGCTCTCTTCATGTTGACCATTGTTATGTCGCTGCTCCCTAGCCTTCATCCCCGCATGGCCAGCGAACAAAAAGGACCAGGAGGCCGGCGTCAGCTCGAGCCCCCAGGATTTATGGCGTTAAACTACGGCTACCAGACACCGCTTTCTGTTTTTGTCGCGCATGCGGCATTCGGGGCGATTCTCGGCGCTCTGTATCACCTTAAGTAGTGCAACCACTCTGTGGCCCGCCCCATCCCATCAGCAACGAGGACACGATGAACCGCTTGCGAGAAATTCAAAAACTCGGTCAATCCATTTGGCTCGACTACATGCGCCGCGACTTGGTCACCTCGGGCCGCCTGAAACAATTCATTGAGCAAGATGGCATCAGTGGCGTAACGAGTAATCCCACAATTTTCGAGAAAGCTATTTCTCAGGGAAACGAGTACGACGCGACGATTGAAAAGGCTTTGCGAAAAAATCCAGAGGTCGATTCCGCCACTCTGTTCGAACAAATCGAACTTGAGGATCTTCGCATGGCCGCCGACGTATTCCGCACGGTTTACGACGCGACCAATGGAGAGGATGGCTTCGTCAGTATCGAAGTAGGTCCTCGGCTCGCCTACGACACTGCAGGCAGCATTTCCGAGGCACGGCGGCTGTGGAAGGCAGTAGATCGCCCGAACTTGATGGTCAAGATTCCCGCCACCTGCGAAGGCATGCCCGCGATTGAGCAATTGACTTCGGAGGGGATCAACATAAACATCACGCTTATGTTTTCTCTGAGCCAATATGAGGATGTTGCTCACGCCTACTTGCGCGGAATAGCGCGCGCACCTGATCCGCGAAAGATGAATTCAGTAGCTTCATTCTTCGTGAGCCGCGTCGACACCGCGGTCGATAAAGTTCTGGAGGAAACTGGTACACCCGAGGCACTGAGTTTGCGCGGCAAAGCCGGAATCGCGAATGCCAGGCTTGCATATCTGCGGTTCCAGGAAATTTTCTTCGGCGAGGAGTTCAACCGTTTGAAAGAGCGAGGGGCGCGTCTGCAAAAGCCGCTATGGGCAAGCACCAGCACAAAGAACAAAGCTTACTCTGATGTCATGTACGTAGAGGGATTAATCGGGCGAGACACAATCAATTCGGTTCCGCCGGAAACTCTCGACGCCTTTCGCGATCACGGACACCCGAAACTCGCATTGCCGGGTGATGTGGCTGAGGACCAGGAAGTGATCGGCAAGCTACTGGCGATGGAAATTAACCTGCGCTCAATCGGAGCGGAGTTGACCGAGCAGGGAGTGGAGAAGTTTACAAACTCCTACGACGACGTCCTGAGCACTTTGGACAAAAAACGCAGAGCGCTTCTGCAGAAAAGCGCTGCGTAGACAATAAAATCCGGTGTCGCTCCAGCTGTTCGCAGGCATCCAAGTTGCTGCACGTTCGAAGGCGGCGCGGGTTTTTATCGTTTCCCCGCTTAGGCCCGGACGGAGCCGAACGATGTCAGTCCGGGCCACGCCTGAGATCCTATTGACCTTTAGCTGGATGCATAACGATCCTTGCCGAGCCGACCTCTATGTCGAATAGTCCGCATTTATCCTGACATATTCCGTCGTGAGATCGGCCGTCAGAAAATCCACCGAAGCTTTTCCCCGCCCCAACCGCACTCCCACGTGGCATTCTGGTTTCGAAAGTTCCTCATGAGCTGCGCGCGCGTTAAATTCGCAGGCGACCCCTCCCCGGCACACCGTTTGCCGCCCTATTAAAATGCTTACCTTCTTCGGATCCGCAGAAACCCCGCTCCTTCCCACGGCCGCAAGAATTCTCCCCCAGTTCGGATCCGCCCCCGCCCATGCCGTTTTAACCAGAAGGGAATGCGCAATTACCCGCGCTACTTGCAGCGCTTCAGGTCGGTCTTTTGCCTGTTCGATCCGTAAACGTACAAGATGCTGGACGCCTTCGCCGTCAGCAACGATTTGTTCCGCCAGCGAGCGGCAAACTTCGAGCAACGCTTGATCGAATTCCTTCGCCACCGATTCATACCTGATTCCATTTGCGCCCGACGCGAGCAACAAGACCGTATCGTTGGTGGAGGTGTCGCCGTCAACGGAAATTACATTGAAGCTGTCATCGCAAGCCTTTCGCAAGGCACTCCTCAGAGCAGCTGGGGATGCCGCAACATCCGTGAGCAAATAAACCAACATTGTTGCGAGCTGCGGGTGAATCATACCCGCACCTTTCGCGACGCCAGTGATCGCGCCGAGCCCCGAGCGCAGAGGAACACTTGCCACTTTCGGTCTTGAGTCCGTGGTAAGAATCGCTTCGCTGAATCTGCGTAAATGATCGGCGGAATCACCGGCGGTTGAAATCAGGAATCGCATTTGCAGCAGCAATGGCTCAACCGGTAGTGGAACGCCAATGATTCCGGTGGAAGACGGAAAGACTTCAGCAGCAGGAAGTTTGAAGAGGCGCGCAGCCTCCGCGCACAGCGTTTTGCAGTTGCGAATTCCCGCCGCGCCGGTAGCGCAGTTCGCATTGCCGGAATTCACGATCACGGCGCCTACCCGTCCTTTGCTCTGTACGAGCGACGCACGCCCGACTTCCACCGGCGCTGCAACTACCAGATTTTTCGTAAACACCGCAGACGCGGTCGCTGAAGGCTGGGAAAGAATCAGTCCAACGTCCGGCTTGCCGCTGGATTTGATGCCTGCGGTTGCCGCCGAAAACTTGAATCCTTTAGGAAGAAAGATCGGGCCGGACGCGTTCATGCGTGCAGTTTGACGAGAAAATTCGCCGGTTCAGGAAGAATCGCGAAGTGAGGAAGCTCACCCTTCACCATTGCCACCTCATCGCAGCAGTGATAACGCGGGCACACGCAGCAGTCTTTGTTGATTTTGTCCGGCAGGTCTTCGCGCTGCGCAGTATCGAAGCCAAGCTTGGCGAAAAATCCGGGAGCACGGGTGAACAGGCAAATGCAGCTCACCTCATGCTTGCGGGCTTCTGACATAAGCGACTGCACCAGCAGTTCTCCACCGCCACGCTTCTGATACCTGTGGTCAACCGTGATCGACCGGATCTCGGCAAGATGTGTCCCATACAAATGCAGGGCCCCGCAACCAATGACTCGCCCGGATTCTTCGAGCACAATAAAATCGCGCACGTTCTCGCAAATTTCCGCCAGTGTTCGCGGCAGAAGCGTGCCGTCGGTTGAATAGGAGCAAATCAACTCATGAATTCGTTCGGCATCAGGCAGCACTGCTTCACGCGTGTGCATGAGCCTCCTCCTGGACGGTGCCAAGTCTTTTTCTTGCTGCCGCGAGCGCTTCCGTAACCCGCGCGGGAGCAGTCCCGCCAGACACGTCGTGAATCGCAAGTACGTTCTCGAGCTTCACGAACGCGTAGAAGTCCTCTGCAAAATGGGCATCGATGTGCTGTAGTTCGGTAATTGAAAGCGACTGCAATTCGCAGGCCTTGGCGATGGCGAGCCGAACGGCCTTTCCGACCTGCTCATGCGCGATGCGAAAGGGAACACCTTTGCCGGCGAGATATGTGGCCGCCGCGAAAGCGTTCATGTATCCGGAGTCAGCAGAGGCTTGCATGCGCTCGAAATTAAATTCGACCAATTCCATCCAGCCAGTGACCAACGGCAACAATGAAAGCACAGTTTCGGTGGCATGGAAGAGTGGCTCTTGAGTTACCTGCAGATCTTTGTTGTAAGCGAGCGGCAGCCCTTTCGTGGTGGCCATGAGCGCGGTGGCGTCTCCGATCACCCGCCCCGCCTGACCGCGGGTGAGCTCGAGCAAGTCACCATTCATCTTCTGCGGCATCGCACTGCTGCCGGTAGAGTACGCTTCCGGCAAACGCAAGAGGCCGTATTCCTGCGAAGAAAATAACAGCATCTCCTCCGCCCAGCGGCTCAGATGTAGTCCTAACAAGGACAGCACATTGGTGAATTCCAACACATAGTCGCGGTCGCTGGTTGCGTCGACACTGTTCGCGGTGGGTGATTCGAAGCCGAGTTCCTGTGCCATGAGCTCGCGATCCAAGGGAAGAGTTGATCCCGTGACCGCGCCAGAACCCAGCGGGCAAACATTCGCGCGCTTTCGACAATCGATAAGCCTGTCGCGATCTCTCAAGAGCATCTCGACATACGCAAGCAGCCAGTGCGCGACCAGCACCGGTTCCGCGCGCTGCAAATGTGTGTAAGCCGGCATTGCGGCAGCGCCCGCCTGCTCAGCACGGTCGAGAATTGTCGAAATCAGCTTCGAAATTCCTTCTGCCATCTCGTCGCACCCAGACCGAACGTAAAGTCGTAAATCAGTCGCGATCTGCTCATTGCGGCTACGCCCGCTATGCAATTTGTATCCGGCATCACCGATGAGCTTGACGAGCTGCTTCTCGACAAAATGATGAACGTCTTCCGCTTCTGGATCGTCGAGAAACTCTGCCGATTGCTCCGTCTTCTCGTCAATCTGCTCGAGACCACGCAGAATTGTTTCGAGTTCCGTGTCCGAGAGCACGCCCGCTTGCTTTAAGGCGCGCGCGTGCGCTGCACTCGCCTCCAGTTCGCACCCCAGCAGCCGGCAATCAAATTGAAACGATCGCTGCCATTCCTCGAATGCAGGATCGAGAGGCTGGCGAAATCGCCCCGACCACATCTTCATCGCACGACCTCTTCGGCTTTTCTCTGTGTTTGCTCAGTGTTCTCTGCGGGCTCTGTGGTGAAGGCTTTTTGCTTTTGAATTTGCGCACGCGAGCGTGATGGCAATCCAAGAATGCGAATGAATCCCGCCGCATCTTTCTGGTCGTAGCTCTCGCCCATCGTGAACGATGAAAGATCCGTGCGATACAGGGAGTAGTCCGATTTCCGGCTCACAACAGAAACATTTCCTTTGTAGAGCGCAAGTGTCACTCTGCCAGTCACTTCCTTTTGCGTGCTGTCGACGAACGCGTCGAGCGCCTCGCGCAACGGCGTGAACCACAGCCCGTAATACACGAGCTCTGCATACTTCAATGCCACGTGCTGCTTGAAGTGCATGACGTCACGCTCGCAGCACAGTGCTTCCAATTCGCGATGCGCGGCAATCAGCAACGTTCCGCCTGGAGTCTCATAGCACCCGCGCGACTTGATCCCCACGAAACGGTTTTCAACGATATCGACCCGTCCAATGGCATTTCGCCCGCCGATCTCATTCAGCAGATCGACAAGCGACACAGGATCGAGCCGCATCCCATTGACGCCAACCGGAATGCCTTTTTCAAACTCAATCTGCACCTGCTCTTCGCGATCGGGAGCGTCTTGTGGAGATTTCGAAATCTGCCACGTGCTCGGGAAGGGGGCATTTGCAGCATCTTCAAGTTCGCCGCCCTCGTGGCTTATGTGCCACAGATTGCGATCGCGGCTATGAATTTTCTCTCGGCTCGCAGCGACCAGGATTCCGTGCGCTTCGGCATAGTCGAGACAATCTTCGCGCGACTTCAACGTCCATTCGCGCCACGGTGCGATGACCTTCAGCTCAGGAGCCAGCGCCTGATACGTAAGCTCAAAACGCACCTGATCGTTTCCTTTGCCGGTGCACCCATGTGCAACTGCCGTCGCGCCTTCGCGAAGAGCAACTTCAACCTGATGCTTGGCAATTACAGGGCGCGCCATCGATGTCCCGAGCAGATATTTGTGCTCGTAAACCGCGCCCGCTTTCAGTGCCGGAAAAACATATCCCGCAAGAAATTCTTCGCGCAGATCTTCAACAATCACTTTGCTGGCACCGGTCTTGTACGCCTTCTCGACCACAGCTTCAATGTCATCGCCCTGGCCCACGTCCGCAACCATGGCGATGACCTCGCAGTTATAGTTCTCCTTCAGCCACGGAATGATGATCGATGTGTCGAGACCACCCGAATATGCAAGAACCACTTTCTCAGGCATGAGCGCTCCTTATCGGCCGGCCACTCTTACCGCCGGCCAGCATCATTAATATCGCCTTCTGCACGTGCATCCGATTTTCCGCCTGATCGAAGACCACCGATTGCACGGAATCGATCACGGCGTCGGTCACTTCTTCGTTTCTGTGTGCCGGCAAGCAGTGCATAAACACGGCGTGCGGCGCGGCTTTCGCCATTAGCGCATCATTTACCTGATAAGGCGGGAAAATCTTCGCCCGCTGCTCGGTCTCATGTTCATGCCCCATGCTCGTCCAGGCATCCGTATACACGGCATCAACTCCGTGCACTGCTTCATACGGGTCGGTCATGACTTCGATTTGCGCACCGGTTTTTTTCGCAATCTCGAGAGCATCAGCCAGGAGCTCTTGATTGGCACCGTATCCCTTGGGCGTGCCGAGCCGAAGCTTCGATCCGAGCAGCGCCGCTGTTAGCAATAACGAATGCATTACGTTATTTCCATCGCCGACATAAGCCAGTGTGACCTTTCGCAGATTTCCGAATTTCTCTTGTAGGGTGAAGTAATCCGCCAGCGCCTGACACGGATGCTCCACTTCGCTCAGCGCGTTGATCACAGGAACGCACGCGAACTCAGCCATGCCCTCGACGGTCTCATGCGCAAACGTACGCAACACAATCGCGCTCACCCAACGCTCTAAATTGTGAGCGATGTCGCTCAATGACTCACGCGCGTCTAGCCGCTCATGCCGCTGATCGATGAAGGAGACCGATCCGCCCAAGCCGCAAATTCCCGCCTCAAATGTTATGCGCGTTCGAAGCGACGGCTTCTCGAAGAACATTGCAATATGCTTGCCCGCGAGCGCCGCGCGAAAGTCCTGTGGGCGCGCTTTCATCAAGCCCGTGAGTTCAAATAACGACTCAACCTCTATAGGGGACAAATCGCGGATCGAGACCAGGTCTCTCCCGGGAATCGTGGTGATCGGCGGCCGCGACCGTTGCGGCACTGTTAGAGTTTGGCTGCTCACTGAGTCACTACCTCCTCTGTGGTTTTCCTCTGTGTAGCTCTGCGGCCTCTGTGGTCGGTTTTGTTTTTCCCCAACGCAGCATCGAGTGCCCGCACGACTTCGTCTACATGCTTCTTGTCGATGACGTACGGCGGTAAAAACCGCAGCACCGTATCATGCGTGCGGTTGATCAAAATTCCCTGCGCGAGCAACTCCGCCAACACTGACTTCGCTTGATCCGCCGAGTCCAGGTCGATAGCCAGCATCAATCCCAGCCCACGCACATCTTTGATCGAGTCGTGCTTCGACTGAAGCTGTTGTAGCTGCTGCAGGAAATAAAGCCCTAACTTCTTAACGTCTGGGAGTAAGTGATCAACCTGCTTTAGACATTCAATTGCAACCGCGCACGCCAGCGGTCCTCCACCGAATGTCGTCCCATGTAACCCCGGGTGCATTCCGCTCGCCACCCGCTCAGTCGTAAGCAGCGCGCCAAGCGGTAATCCTGCCGCCAGCGGCTTGGCAACCGTCACCATGTCTGGTTTGATTCCGTAGTGCTGATACGCGAAGTATTTTCCAGTGCGTCCCAGTCCGCACTGAATTTCATCGAGTATCAGCAGCGCGCCCGATTTCTCCGTCAGCTCACGCGCCAGTTGTAGAAACTCGCGGCTTACAAAATTTATTCCGCCCTCGCCCTGAATCGTTTCCAGGCATACGGCGCACACGCTGCCATCAAACTGCCGTTTTAAATCTTCAAGATCGTTGAAAGCAACAAAGTTCACTCCCGGCACAAGGGGCATGAAGGGGTTTCGATATTTTTCCTGCCCGGTGGTTGCAAGCGATCCGAATGTCCGCCCGTGAAACGAATTCTCGAGCGCCAGCAATCTCCACTTTGCCTTGTGGCCGTTATTGTTATTCGCGCGCGCATAAGCGCGAGCAAGTTTCAGCGCACCTTCCCACGCCTCGGTGCCGCTGTTGCAGAAAAATGCACGGTCGAGGCCGGACATTTTCGTCAGCAATTTGGCCAACTCCGCCTGATACTCGTGATAGAAAAGGTTCGAAGTGTGAATCAGCTTCCCCGCCTGCTGCTTCAACACGCGTTGGATCGCCGGATGCGCATGCCCGAGAGCGTTCACTCCGATTCCGCTCAGGAAATCGAGATAGCGCTTGCCTTTCGAGTCCCAGAGATAAACTCCACGACCGCGGGTAAACAGCACTTTCTGCCGGTCGTAGGTTGGCAGCAGCAACTTCTGCTCGGCTTGCATCACGGAAGCAAGGCTCATGCGCCGATCACCTCCGTTCCGTATTCAAGCTTCTGAAAATAGAATTGTGGCAGCACTTCCGCCTGGGCCGCGGGAAGGATGCGCACGCGACCGACACCTCGCCGCAGCGCATTGCCGCACGCTTCAAGCTTCGGTAGCATCCCGCCGGCGATTACCGATCCAGCAATAAGCGCCGGGACCTGCTTGGTGTTCAACCATGGAATCACGCTGCCATCGGCGTCTTTCACTCCCGGCACGTCGGTAAGAAAAATGAGCGTATCGGCCTTGCACGCAATTGCACATGCCGAGGCCATCTGGTCCGCGTTCACGTTGTAGTACTCGCCATCGGAACCGAGCGCGAGCGACGAGAGCACCGGAATTCCGCCTTCATGCCAGATCGCCTCGAACCAGCGTGGTTCGACGGCGCAAATCTCACCAACGAAGCCGAGATCGTAACCTTTCGTTTCTTTCTTTCGTGCGCGGAAAGTCATTCCGTCGCCGCCGCAAAAACCTACAGCCGGCAATCCTGCTTTCACGATCGCGGCAACGACTTTCTTGTTGACCATGCCCGCGAGCACCATCAGTGCCACATCGCGGGTCTCAGCATCGGTAATCCGCAGGCCATTGATGAAGTCGCTCTGCTTCCCAAGCAACTTGAGAGTGCGCGTCAGCGCCGTTCCACCGCCATGCACCACAGCCACGCGATGGCCATCCTGCGCCATTTCAACCGCCGCACGCGCACATTTGTGCAGCGTGCCCTCATCTTCGAGCGCCGTTCCGCCAATTTTGATCACGATCTTCATAGAACCAGTCTTTCTGTTTGACTCTTAAGCATCTTCACTAAAGAAGCCCTTCTTCTTCGTCCCAGCCGTTCATCAGGTTCATATTTTGGACGGCCTGGCCCGCTGCGCCTTTGATCAAATTGTCTTCGCACGAAACAATCACCAGCCGCTGCCCATCCGGCGCGAGGCAGAAACCCAGGTCGCAAAAATTCGTATTCAGCGAGAACTGAATTTCCGGCAGCTTCGGCGTTTGAAACACGCGAACGAACTTCTTGCCGTTATAAAACTCGCGATAGCACCGCTCGACTTCCGCCGCCTGCGTCGGCTTCCTCAAATGCACATAAATTGTCGAAAGTATCCCTCGTGGAATCGGCAGCAGGTGCGGGGTGAACGTGATTTCATTTGTCGTGATCTTCAACTGCTCTGCAATTTCTCCAAGATGCCGATGCGTGAATACTCCGTAAGCCGACAAATTGTCTGCTACAGAGACAAAATGCGTGCGCGAAGTTGGCTCCTTGCCTGCGCCTGAGACGCCCGACTTCGAATCGGCAATGATTCCCTTCTCGCGATCCGCAAGTCCGGCACGCAACAGCGGAGCAAGCCCCAGAATCACCGTTGTCGCATAACATCCCGGATTCGCGACAACATTCGCGGTCGGAATTTTGTCGCCGTTCAACTCCGGCAGTCCGTAAACGGCTTTTTCGGTGAGTTCCGCCGCGCTCAATGCATCTTCATCTTTGAATCCGTAGATCGCCCGGTGCTGCGCCTGCTTTAGTCGCCACGCGCCACTCAGATCGATCACGCGAATTCCATTCGCAACCGCGTCCGGGACCAGCGCCCGCGAAACCTCGTGCGGGGTGGCTAGAAAGAGCAGGCCCACGCCCTTCTGCTTCAGCGATGGCCACGAAAGCGGCTCAAGTGGATAGCCTCCATTTCCAGAGAGGACAGGGAACAAATCAGCGAGATTAATATCAGCGGATCCGTTGTTCCCACCCTTCGAACCCCGCGAAGGGTGTGGCACCCCTTGCGAGCTAATCTCCGGTCTTCGCAGGAGCACCGGCTTCTCCACACGCGGGTGCCGCAGCAGTATCCGCGTCAGCTCCAGCCCGGAATAGCCCGTGGCGCCAAGCACAGCGACTTTGAGTTTCTCCGGCATCAGGCGAGCATTCCCTGAATGCGTCCAGCGAGCCTGCCTGCCGCACGCCTGTCCTGGCAAACAATAAGGATGGTGTCGTCGCCCGCGATCGTGCCGATCGCTTCCGGCCAATTCTCTTCATCAAGCGCCGCCGCTACCGGCTGGGCACTCCCAGTGCTGGTCTTCGTGACGAGCAGGTTCTCAGCAGCTTGCACGCTGGTCACGAACTCTCGTACCAAGCGTGAAACCGACGGCAAATCCGATTCTGCTGCCGCCACTTCCCTGCCCGGCTGCGAATACCCATTGGCAGACTTCACGAGCCCCAGCTCCCGAATGTCGCGCGAAAGCGTCGCCTGGCCTGCTCCGAAGCCGCGTTTAGACAGGAGTTTCTGTAGCTCCTCCTGGCTGAAGATCGGGTCTCCGCCGAGAAGCTCCAAAATGGCTTGATGTCTGGCCAGTTTGCTCATGGATAAATATTCATTTTTATGAATAATTATTCATAATTATAAAGAGCCGGGCGCAGGTGTCAAGAAGAAATTGCGAGAAGAACCATTGTTTTCAGGAGAGTAGCTGGTTTTCATCGATGACAGACGTCCGTAGTCCGCCCTTCTAATGTCTTTATCATCGCGAGCGAAGAAGTTCATTCGGCTTGGGAATGAACTTCGGGGACCTGTTGTTGCCAAGTCACAGATACATCCAACTGCAGATCCCTCGCCGCGCCGGATGTCTGAAGTGAAGATCCGGCTTGCTCGGGATGACAAGTGGACAGACGGGGTAAGGTCCGCATAAACAAAAGCCCGCTGCTTACGCAACGGGCTTCCTCTGAGGAGGAGGGATTTCTAGTGTTCGCGCGTGCTGGGCTGCGCGGATTGCTTGGTCTTTTTGAGGTCTTGTTCGAAGAACTGCGCCAGGCGCTCAATCAGCCGCCGCCGGCCGCCGATCATGTGCAGCCCGCTCTCGTGCTGATGTTCTTCCAAGATATTGTTCAATTTGTTCTCGAGATCTGTCATAAGAACCTCCGCGCAATGTACTCGCCCCTATAGCTCACGCCCGCGCCGTTCAAGGCCAAAACCGGCAGAACCTAGTCAGCTACCTCTACCTTAACAATTTTTCCCGCTCGGTAGAAATTGGAAATTCTGATGGCCGCGATTCGGAAAATGAATGGGTAGTGAAACCACCTTGGGTCGCGCGACGGTGGTTCACTTCGGCGCCGACGCTAACTGCCTGACTGTGTTGATAAAAGTGTCCGTCGCCCGCGTCAGCGTCCGATCTCGACGATATGCCACGCCCAGCTCCCGCCAGAGCTCCTCGCCCTTGATTGGAATCAGCTTTACGCGCCCGGCGAGCACCTGATCGCGAGCAAAGCTGGCGCTGATCAACGAAACTCCAAGGCCTGCCGCGACAAAACTCTTGATCATCCCCACGCTGGGCAGTTCCATCCGGACTTGCAGTTTGTCCGCAAAAGGACGAAATAGCTTGTCCATCACCCGCCGGCTGAAACCGGTTTTTGGCAGCAGCATTGGGTGCTTAGCGATTTCACTCACCGGAACCACATCCAGCTTTGCTAAAGGATTTTGCGGGTTCACCATCAGCATCAGCTGATCGCGAAAAATCGGATGCGCCTTTAAGCTTGAACTCTTCACTGGCATGGTCACGATTCCTACGTCGATTGAGCCATTCTCCAGCTTCTCGACAATCTTGTAGCTGAAGTTGCGGTAAATGCTGATCTGCACATTCGGATACAAGCTGCAGTACTTGGCAAAGACATCGGGCAGCACGTAAAGACACGTCGCTTCATTTGCTCCGACGGTGATGGTACCGCGTGGCATCGAGCCCTGGTCGGCCACCGCGAGCAGCGACTCGTCTTTCATCTGCAGCATGCGCTCGGCATAAGCAAAGAGCACGCGACCAGCGGGGGTGAGAGTTACGTCCTTGCCGGCGCGATCCAGCAATCGGTCGCCGTACTCCTGCTCGAGCTGCCTGATTTGAGCGCTGACTGCAGATTGCGAGCGGAAGATTTTTTGCCCGGCGCGGGAAAAACTGCCGAGCTTGGCCACTTCCATGAAGGTGACGAGTTGGTCGAAGTCCATGGTTGCGGGAATTATACAGGCAGCAGTCAGCGACGAGTCATTCGCAGCGATAGCGGGTCATTCGCGGCACACTCTGGGATTGCGAAATTCGAATTCCTGACGCTGCACCACCCGCCGTCGCTAAAGCTACTTCTCGATCTGGGCCACAGTTGCGTCGATAAGGGCGGCCTCATCTTGCAGCACGACAGAAACGCGCTGAATTTGCTCATCTGCTTCCTTCCATTTTTTCTGCTCGATGGCTTCGCGAACACCGGGAATCGTCTTCACACCGTAACCGGTATACATTCCCGGAGCGTAGATCAAATGCTCGAACCAGGGACGGCCCGGCAGACCGGCGGAGTTGGTCAGCTTTCTTTCGCTTTGAATCAGATTCGCATTGATAGCCTGTAATTTTTCAGCATTTAGTGAAAGCCCTCCATTGGCGGCCAATTCGGCGATTTTCTTTTGATATGCTTCCGCACTGCGCGTGAGAGCCTCAGCGGCGTTGAGCAGGGGTGCGAAATTCAGATGCGGAGGCACCGCTTCAGCACTCGGCGGAACATAGGTCTCCTTGGGGTCGGAGTTCGCGGTTAGATCACCTTCTTCGATTTCCCGATTGCGTTCGGAAATTTCGTCCTGTTGCGACTTCAGCAACTTTTGTAGTTCGTCCGTGTACTTCTGAATCGTATTCGCAAAATCGGTGAAGTCGAATGGCAGCAAGCCGGCGTCGGCCAGGCGCATCACCGAGGTGCCAATGGTCTGTGAGAGAGCTCGCCCATAGCTGAAATCTGTATCAGAAAAATGCGTAAACCAATAAAAGTCGTCGTAAACAGAGTGGTAAATCCCGCCGCGGTCCTCGCCGCCGAAGCTGAGGTCAAGCGACGCAACGCCGAGATGGTCGAGAAACGCCGTGTAGTCGGACCCTGATCCGAGCGCGCCTATTCGCAAATCTGGCCGTTCACGTGCTTCGGTGCGATCTTCCGGAGAGTCGGCGTCAGCGATTTCGTGGGCCTGCCATCGCTTCCACACGCTGATTTTCTTTTCGGGATCTTCAATGTCTTTGGCCACACCGTTGACAAAATGTTCGAGCGAATGCGATCCGGCAGGCGAGAGAAAACCTCTGCCATTGACATCACTGTTGATGTAAACCACTGCATGCTGGCGCAGTTCATCGGCGTGCGTCTCCGCCCATTCGGTGGAACCGAGCAGCGCAGGTTCTTCGCCGTCCCAAACGCAGTAGATGATGGTGCGCTTTGGTTTCCAGCCCTGTTTTAGAAGCTCGCTGAATGCCCGAGCCTCTTCAAGCTCAGCGACAGTGCCAGAGAGCGGATCTTGGGCGCCGTTCACCCACGCGTCATGATGATTTCCGCGAATGATCCACTCGTCCGGATAAACCGAGCCCGGAATTTTCACGATGATGTCGCGCAGAGTTTTCGTGTCCCAATTGGATTTCACTGCCAGATGCACTTTGGCCGGGCCAGGTCCCAAATGGTAGGTAATCGGCAACGCGCCGCGCCATGCCGCGGGCGCCAGCGGACCCTTCATGGCCGCAAGCAGCGGCTGGGCATCGCCATAGGAAATTGGCAGCACGGGAATCTTCGTAATTGTCTTTGCATCCTTCAGCTCTAGTCGCTTTGCCCCAGGAACCGAGCCGACACCGGGGGTGAGCGGGTCGCCAGGATATATGGGCATATCCATCACGCTGCCACGCTGAACCCCGTTCCGATTACGCATCGGGCCTTCAGGAAAAACTTCGCCATCGAAGTAGCCATCGTCGCGCGGGTCGGAGTAGATAAGGCAGCCGATGGCTCCGTGTTCGGCCGCAACCTTGGGCTTGATCCCTCGCCACGAGCCGCCATAGCGAGCGATTACTACCGCACCTTTAATGGAAACACCGAGGCGGTCGAGTTTTTCATAGTCATCGGGAACGCCATAATTCACATACACGAGCGGACCAGTTACATCGCCGTCAATCGAATATGCGTTATACGAAGGCAGCTGTTCCGCAGTCTGGTCGGAGGTCGGATCGCCTGGAACAGGTGGCTCGCTTAATGAGGCAGTGAACTTGGTTGGCTCGATGAGCTCGACGCGGCGTTCTTTCGGAGTGGGAAAAAGAACATCGAAGGTTTCGATGTGAGCGTCCAGTCCCCAACCCTTCATTTTGGCTAAAAGCCATTCCGCATTGTCCTTGTCATAAGGCGAACCAACATGATGGGGGTGAGCCGAAAGGCGCTTCATGAACTCGCGCTGGTTTTCAGGGCTCGGGATTGCGCGGAATTTGATTTCCCAATTGCGCTCTGAACGGGAGGACTCGGCGGAGTACCCGTCGAGGCTTTGTTCATCTGCGGTGATGGGGGCAGCAAGCGCAAGACAACTTATGATCAGTGCGAAGAGCGTGGCGCGGCGAATCATGATCTTCTCCGTTCAGGAAATTCGAGATTATAGATCACGTCCGCCACCGGTGCTGAACGCACATACAGATTCACTTCTCTTTGGTTTTCGATTTTGCGTTCGAAAGCAACGTGGATGTCCCCTTGCATCGCGACGATTGCGACAACACGCTGGGATCTGCTTTGCTGTTGCCACGAAGTCTCACTGAATCGAAGCATTCTCCTCGATGATCGCCACATCCCACGGCGCGATCACCAAGTTCTGGCCATTCGTTGCGACTTTCCCAGTTAGCAAATCGGCGCCGGCCGCGTAGGCATACTTTGGCCTGACTTCACCGGCCGAATAATTGAAGTAATAATGAACCCGTTTGCCCATCCTGTTCACGCCATGCTGAACATGTACTTCGGCGGGGAATGCCTGATCGGGGCCGTTTAGCCCCGCTTTTTGCAGTGCATCGCGCAATATTGCTTTCTGCAAAGCGTCGCTTAGATAGGTTCCTTCGTAGACGAGCGTGCCCGCTCCAAACTGGTTCTCCGTAATCGCGGGCCACTTTCCGAAGAATGGATGATCGTAAAAGGCGATTGGTTTTGCATGTTCTGGCATGAGGAACTCAGCCCAGTACGACACTTTGTTGTCGGATTGACCAACATGAAATGGATCACCCTTCAAAGCGACCGGATGTTCCAAATTTGAAAACTCCTGATAGGAAAAACCAGCAGCCTCGCGCAACGGTCCCGGCGCTCGCACCCAGCGCACGGCAGAATTTTCATTGGCGAACCCGCTCTTGAATGTCATCACGACGTGCCCGCCGTTCTTTACGTAGTCGGAAATTTTCTGCAGTAGCGCATCGTCTGAGATATAGAGAGCCGGCACGATCAGTACCTTGTACGCCGAAAAATCCTGCGTCTCCGGAAAGACAAAGTCTGCTCCGACATTCAGGTCGTACAACGCATGGTGGATCTGGTTCACCAGCGAGTCATAACCCGCGACTGCATGTCCGGGCTCCCAAGGCACTGTCGAAGTGGTCGTGAAAGGCATAAAGCCAATGGCATTGGCGGAATCCCGGCTCCACAAGATCGCAACCTGGTTTCTAATCTTCAGGCCAACAATATGCGGACCAATTTTCTGCAGCTCATGAGCCGTGCGGCTCATTTCCGCGTATTCGCGATTGGGCTCAAGATCGTGGGAGAGGATTCCTTTCCAGTAGGTCTCCTGTCCCGCCGCAATTGACGCCCAATGCCAATACTCGACCATGTTCGCGCCGTTCGCGATGTGCGTGTAAACGTCTTCGCGCAACTGGCCATCGTATGGCGGATATTGAAACGCCGAAGACCAGTCCGTTGACTGTGCATTGGTCTCAGTCACAAGAAAATTCCCGTGCTTCAGCGAACGCGTAAAGTCAGCCTGCATTGCCTGGCGCGAGCCGTCATAATGGTCCTGCGATCCGTGGTAAATGTTGTCTGCTGGGATGTCGAGAAATTCGGCAATGGCCTCTTCGTTCACGTCGTGCCGCATCATGCCGCCGAAGTCAGTCGTTACGAACTGTCGCGATGCCGCGCACTCCCGCACCAGCGTCGCCTGCCACTTAAGAAAATCCGTCACGCGCATTTGGCTCCAGCGCGTCCACTCGAGCTTGTAGCTGGTTGAAATGGTGCCTTCGCGGGTCGGCAAGTCTTCCCAGGTGTGCAGATTTTCGCCCCAATAATTCAGGAACCAAGCCTTACTCAACTCTTCGGGCGTATGAAATTTCTTTTCGAGATAGTGCTGAAACCCGATGAAGACATCGCGATTCGCGGCGTCGTAGCTCGAAGTTTCGTTATCAATCTGCCACCCGATGACCGTTGGATTATCTTTGTAGTGCGAAACGATGTGGCGAATGAGCCGCTCGGCATAGAAGCGATACGCGGGAGAATCGGTGTCCATATTCTGCCGCAGGCCGTAAACGCTGGGCACGGCCTTGCCGCCGAATGGGCCGGGGGGAATTCGGTCAGCCAGAATTTCGGGATGCTGATGCGCCATCCAAGCTGGAATTGAATATGTGGGTGTGCCGAGAATTACTTTGATCCCAGCTTTTCCCATCGCATCGACCACCCTGTCCATCCACGCGTACTCGAAGCGGCCGTCTTCCGGCTCCCACAGACTCCAGGTAGATTCGCCCATGCGCACCACATTCAGTCCGGCTGCCTTCATCAGAGCGACGTCTTTTTCCAAACGCGCCGCCTGATCGCCCGGCATGTACTCGTTGTAATAGGCGGCGCCGTAGAGGACGGTCGGAAAGTTCAGATCGGGACCGGTCTTCTCCGCAGGACCACTCGCCTGCGCGAGGACCAGCGCCGGAGCAATCAGCAGCAGTAAACCTCTTCTCACGCAAGCTGAGAACGAATTTGCTACAGGCACTGTGATCCTCCCGTGTGATGCTCAAGAAACTGTTAATTGCCCAGCGGCAATATCCGCGGCGGCCTGTGCAATCTGTTCAGGCTTGCCGAGATCGCGCCAGAAATATTGGTCGGCGCGGAAACCCACGATCTTCTCCCCCTCCGCCGCAAGCCGCAGATAGGTGTCGATGATCGAGAATGCGCCGTTTTCCGTCATCCTAGAAATCAGGCGTGGCGAAATTATATGGATTCCTGAGAATGCCAGCGCCCACAGATCACGGGCCGGGCGAACTATTTCAGATTTTCCATTTCGTCCAAACTTTCGTCCGCAGAGTTCAAGTGATTTATCGAACAGCAAATATCGCGAAGTCTCACGATCCTGAACGGCGACGGTGGCGAGGCCTTGCTTCTCCTTGTGATGACCGAGCATACGGCTGAAATCGATGTTGCTGATCACGTCCACATTGTGAAGAAGGAATGGTTCATCTCTTCCGGACGCCTGCTGAAAAAACCATCCGGCCTGCTTCAATCCACCGCCTGTATCGAGCAGAAGATCGTCCTCGCGGGAAATTTCAATCCTCATTCCGAAGTTCTTCCTTGCTCGCAGGTAATCCTGAATCATGTTCGCGAAATGATGCACATTAATGATGATTTCGCGAATTCCGAAATTATGCAGACGTGCGAGCGTGATCTCCAGCATAGTTTTGCCACCAACTTCAACCAGGGCTTTGGGACGATCATTCGTGAGCGGACGCAGACGGGTGCCAAGGCCGGCAGCCAGGATCATCGCTTTCATTCGGCGGCTTTCTCCGCGAGGGGAGCCGGGCCATGAGTTCGCTCCTCGGCAGCCTTTTCCAGCTCGCGATGATGAAGAATAACCTCAACGCCTTCCTTCCCGCGCAGATGTTTCGCGAGTTGTTCTGCAAGATATACCGAACGGTGCTGGCCTCCAGTGCAGCCGAATGAAACCATCAGGTTTTTGAAACCGCGATGTTGGTATTCGCCGACGCTGGCGTCAACCAGCGACTTTGCGTGTTGAAGAAACTGTTGTGCGCTCTCTTGTCGTTCCAGAAACTCAATCACGGCCGCATCTTTCCCGGTGAGCTTCTTGAATTGCTCTTCGCGACCCGGATTCGGAATTGCACGGCCATCGAAAACAAAACCCCCGCCGTTGCCCGTTTCGTCCCTGGGCGCACCGCCGCGATGAAAAGAAAAACTGTATATGCGAACGATTAGCCCCTTCGTTGTGGCGGTAGTTGCGGCTGCTCCTGGCTCGGTTTCAAAGTGTAGGTTGAGCAAATTTTCCGAGCGCAACATTCCTCGAAAAGCCTCGATCAGAGTGGGAATTGCGACCGGAAGCTCAACGTTATGGAGTAGCCAGCGCAGATTTTTCAGAGCGTAAGGAACGCTCTGCAGGAAATGCACCTTGCGTTCATAGAACCCGCGGAAACCGTATGCGCCAAAGGCCTGCATCAGCCTCACGTAAACAAACGCATAGTAGTGCTGCATGAAAACTTCACGTTTGATCGGTGCAAATTCGCGAACCAGGTGAAGGTAGTGATCGAGCAATGCTTGCCGGAGTTCCGGCGGCAGGTCGGCTTTTGCGTCATATAAGAGTGAGGCGACATCGTATTGCAGCGCTCCCTTGCGGCCGCCTTGATAATCCACAAAGTACGGATTCCCATGCGGAAGCATGATGTTGCGCGACTGGAAATCGCGGTACAAAAAATAATCATGGTCCGCGGTCAAGAGGAATTTGGTTAGGCGGGTGAAATCCTGCTCGAGCGCCTGCTCGTTGAAAGGAATTCCGGCAAGCCGTAAAAAATAATATTTGAAATAGTTCAGGTCCCAGATAATCGACTGCCGGTCGAAACTGGCCCGCGGATAACAGGCTTTGTAATTCAGATCACGCGCGGCCTCAATCTGAAAGCGCGGCAGAACTTCAAGAGCTCTACGATAACTGTCAATAACCGCCGGAGCGATTCCCTGCTCTCGATTTTTTGCGAGAAAGTCAAAAAGCGTTACGTCGCCGAGGTCTTCTTCCAAATATGCGCCATTATCTAAGTCCTCGGCGTAAATCTCCGGAACCGGCAATCCGTAACGGCGGAAGTGGCGGGAAAATTCCAGAAAAGCAACATTCTCCTCGCGCACGCCATACAGAATTCCAGCCGCGGTGTTTTCCGCGTTCGAAAGCCGAATGATGCTTCGGCCGGATCCTCCAAGCTCGCCCTGCAGCGGCTGGATCCGCTCCGGCGGAGCTTGGAAGTGCTTCTCGAAAAGCTGTCTGAGAACATCCATGAATCGACGTTGCCATAAAGATATCATTGCGAAATGCGAAATGTGTTGCGCTTCAACGAATGCAACGTTGTAGAATTTCGATTCTCTAATTGGAGCGATTTAGGCAGGCCATGGCACAAGCGATGTCGCGACGGCAATTCATCGCAACGGGTATTGGGGCGTTCGCATGCATTCCTGTTGCGCGTATGAGTCTTGGGGCCACCGACGTGCGAGTACGCTTGCCGAAATCGCCATTCAGAATTTCAGTGATCACCGACGAGATCTCGCAGGATTTTGAGCACGCCTGCGACGTGGCATCACAGCAGTTCGGGATGAGTTGGGTCGAAGTGCGCGGTCTGTGGAGCAAGAACGTCGCTACCCTCGATTCAAACGATGTCTCAAGAGCCCTTGGGATTTTGAAAAAGTACGATCTGCGCGTGAGCGATATTGCGAGTCCTCTTTTCAAAATCGACTGGCCCGACGCGCCTAAGTCCAAGGCTGCTGAACGCGATCAGTTCAACGCAAATTTCACATATCAGCAACAGGGCGAGGTCCTCGACCGCTGCATCGCTGTCGCCAAGCAATTCTCCGCCGACCGCATTCGTTGTTTCGATTTCTGGCGGCTCGATGATCCGGTTCCGTACCGTAAGGCAATCAACCAAGTGCTCCAAAATGCTGCTGAGAAGGCCGGCAAGGCAGGATTGATTCTCGTCCTCGAAAATGAAATGTCGTGCAACACCGGAACGGGCGCGGAGGCTGCGAAGACCCTGGCCGGCGTTCCTTCGGAACATTTCATGCTGAACTGGGATCCCGGCAACGCGGCACGGCTGGGTGAGGTTCCTTACCCCGCTGGCTACAATCTTCTTCCGAAAAACCGGATCGGTCACTGCCACGTTAAAGACGTCGCTAAAACCGCTAAGGGTTTTGAGTGGGCTGCGATGGGAAAAGGCACCATCGATTGGTCGGGCCAGTTTGCCGCGCTCAAACGGGATGGCTATCACTACGCCGTGAGTCTTGAAACGCACTGGCGTGGCCCGAATGGACCTGAAGCTTCATCCATCGAGAGCTGGGCGGGAATGAAGCAGGCGTTGCAGAATGCTGGCGCCTTATAGACATTCTTTACACTTTCAAACTTCATCAGGAGCAATCCATTGGAACAGACTTCCGTCAGAAGAGATTTTCTGAAATACGGCATTGTGGGCGCGGCTGGCTCAACGCTCATCGCAGGCCACGCGCTGGCCGAATCGCGACCCCAAGGATCTCGCTTGAACTTTGACGTGACTGCTTTTGGCGCCAAAGGTGACGGCAAGACGATCGATACGCCGGCAATCAACAAAGCAATAGAGGCCGCGGCGGCAAGCGGCGGTGGGACCGTGGCCTTCCCAGCTGGCTCATATCTTTCTTACTCGATTCATTTGAAGAGCAACGTCGATTTGTATCTTGGCGCCGGTTCCACCATCGTCGCTGCTGATACGCCATCTTCAGGCTCAGGCGGCTACGATCCGCCAGAACCAAATCAGTGGGACCACTATCAGGACTTCGGCCACAGCCATTGGCACAACAGCTTGATCTGGGGCGAAGACATTTCCAACATCTCGATTTGCGGCCCGGGCAGAATCTGGGGTAAAGGATTGAGCCGCGGTATTCAAGACACTCCTCTCGCGGCCGGGGTTGGGAACAAAAGCATCAGCTTGAAGAATTGCCGCAATGTCACGCTGCGTGATCTCTCGATTCTGCACGGCGGGCATTTCGCCATTCTCGCCACCGGCGTCGACAATCTCACAATCGACAACCTGTTGATTGATACCAATCGCGATGGCATGGATGTTGACTGCTGCCGCAACGTTCGGATATCCAACTGCAGCGTAAATTCGCCCTGGGATGATGGGATTTGCCCGAAGAGTTCCTACGCCCTTGGGTACGCCCGCGCAACCGACAACGTGACCATCGCGAATTGTTACGTAACTGGCATCTATGAAGAAGGCACACTGCTCGATGCAACCTTTAAAAAGTTTGCGCCCGATGCCAGAATTCCCCGCAATGGCCGAATTAAATGCGGTACAGAGAGCAACGGCGGATTCAGGAATCTCACCATAACGAACTGCGCAATCGAGGGCTGCCACGGCATCGCCCTCGAGACTGTCGATGGCGGACTGCTCGAAGACGTGACCATCAGCAACATCGCCATGCGCGACATCGTGGATGTGCCGTTTTTTTTCCGCCTCGGAAGCCGGATGCGCGGGCCTGAAGGCGTTCCTATCGGGCAGTTGCGGCGGGTACTGGTGAATAACGTCGTTGTATCGAATGCCGCGTCGCGGCAATGCGCGCTGATCAGCGGCATTCCAGATCACTACATCGAGGACATCAAGTTCGGCAACATCTACATTCAGCACCGTGGCGGCGGCGGGACCAAAGAGGCTGCGGCGATTTCAGTCCCCGAAATTGAGAATGCTTATCCGGAGCCGGGAAGATTTGGACCGCTGCCCGCTCAGGGATTTTTCATACGTCACGTGAAAAATATCGAGATGCGCGATATCGAGATCAGGCCGATGCAGGACGATGCTCGCCCAGTATTTATTCTCGATGATGTGGATGGCGCGGACTTCACACACGTGAAAGTGCCTCGGGGTGCGAGCTCGTTCTCACTGAAAAATGTGAGGGATTTTAGCGTCATGCAGAGCCGGCCGATTCCTGACACGTACCTTGAGAATGCGCCAGAGAAGACGCTGTAAGTAACGTGTACGGGCCGTGCAAGCGCGCGCCTGCCGGAACCCGCGGCTCAGGCTGTTTTCATTTGATCGCGAAAAATTCCGTCGATGAGGAAGATGTCGGTCAGCAGCGCTCGCAAGTGAATCGAGGCATTCAGGTTGTCGATCAGTTGCGAGCTGATTGTCGGTTGCGCGAGGACGAGTTCAATCGCGGCCAAAGAATCCTTGCTGTCGCGCTCCAGCACCGACATAAAGGCTTCATACTTGGCCGCCGGTTCGAGTCTTCGCAGACTTACGACCTCTGAAAAACTTTCTGCCAGTCCACGCAGCGCATCGGCGGCGCGCTGCAGGTAATGCCGCACCTGGCTTCCGTCGTCGCTAGGCAGCCCTTTCCCCGCATACCCGAGCATGAACTCATAGCACTCTTCGATTGCATCGCAGCGATTTTCAATTACACTTAAGGTTGCAGGCTCAGTCGGCATCAGCCAAGCCTCGAGACTCAGTTCGCGGTGCTGCTGGGGCGACACTCCATCGCTCCGGATCATGCTCCTTGAGATAAAAGTCGCGCTTCATGGAGCCGAAGATCATTGCATAAGTTATGGGCAACTTCTCCGGCCGGATGGCGAAGTAAACGTGCACAATCACTAGCCCAATCAGGCCGACGCCAGCGAGTCCATGCAACACATACATAAGTCCCCACGTCATGTCACCAAACAAATAAGGGTTGCGCGGAAGAATTCCCGTGCGTACTCGAAACATCATGAACACCCCCGTAATGACGACCGCAAGACCGCATAGAACGATCACGCCGTGATAGAGCTTGTTGTCAAGGGGATATTTCCCGGAGCGACGAGGCAAAGGCGACGGTTTGCCGAAGAAGCGCGCGATGCGTTTCCACGAATCCTGTAAATCAATCTTGTCCGGCCAAATGGACCAAAAATCCAGAAAGAACGATGCGTGAACAATATGAAAAATGATGGAAGCGGTGAGCACTATTCCGGCGATCCAATGACAGGTGACCCAATTGAACTGAACGCCGACTTTAGGAAGAAATGCGGTGAATAGCAACGTAAACATCGCGACCGCCATGATCCAATGGAAAAGCCGTGCGGCAAGGGAATGCCGGGCGATCTTCTCCGGCAGGCGCGAGCTGAGTCCTGGCAAAATTTCCCCTGCGAACTCCTTCTCCTTTGCGAAGTAACGTACGAAGATCGCGTGAATGACTAAAAACGCTAATCCAGCGATAAGAGAAACCCAAATCAGAAACCAGGCAATGTGAATCGGAACCCTCTGCCCCCACGGACTAGTCGCCCACTCTAGGATACGCATACGGACCCCTTTTCGTGCGCTTCGGCAATTGCTGCCAGAGTTTTTTCTGACGTCTCGCGGTTCGAGAGAAACGTGCTTTCTTCCTGTACGCCAGTGATTGCGCGCTTCACCAGATTGCGCATCAGCGGAATTTTGTACGCGTTGAACTGCAGCGGAACGGCGCCCTGTACCGCGAGTTTGCCCGCCATCTGGCCGGTATCCGCATTTCGTTGCTTTCCGCGCGCCGCATCCTCGGCGGCCTTCAATCGCAGCGGACGTGCAGCTGCGCCATTGACCGCAATTCGAATTTGCTGGATCGTATCTCCGGAAAGCTTCATGGCTGATGCCACATTCATCAGCGGGAAATCCCACACATTTCTGTCGCGTACTTTTTCGAAATAAAATTGCGCGCCTGCCCAGGTGGAAGGAATGCGAATTGCCGTCAGCAGGTCGCCCGGCTCTAAAACGTGCAAACGGGTAATGTCAATGTCGGGTCCGATGAAGTAATCCTCGGCATCAACGACCCGCTCGCCCTTGTCACCCCGGACCACGAATTTCGCGTCCAGCGCGATCAACGCCGGCGCCGTATCGGAAACATTGACAGCCACGCAGCGCTCTACATGAAGAATCGCATGCTCACGGTTACGGCCGACTGGCGTATCCGCATAGCAAATGTTCCCGCCAGCGCGATAGCACGGCCAGCCGGCGCGGTAGTACCAGCAGCGCGTGTCCTGCGAAACATTGCCGCCGATCGTGCCCTGATTGCGAATCTGGGGCGAAGCGACAAGCTCAGCAGCCTGCGAGAGAACGCCGTATTTTTCTTTTATGGTCGGATGCTGCACTATTTCCGTCAGTGTGGTCATCGCGCCAATTTCAAGCCCATCGCTCGTTTCGCGAATACCTTTCAGTTCCGCGACTCCGCTGAGATCGACAACAATGCTTGGCTTCTTGATGCGGTCTTTCAGCCAATCAAAGCTGTCGAGGCCGCCCGCGAGTATCCACGCGTCTTTATGCTGCTGAAGCAAGCTTTGCGTTTCGGCGATCGAGCTCGGCTGCAGCAATTGGAACGCCGGCATTACGTCTCGAATTACAGCCATAAGTCTCTCCGTTAAATATGGGCGGTGAACGGCTTTTGAACCGGCCGCCCTGCTTCGAGCGACGCCAGAATCGTGTCGGCATTCACTGGTGCGCGCTGAAACACCTCATCGCCAACGGCATCGGCAAGCGCATTCAAGATCGAAGCGCAGCCCCCGCCAACTGGCGGTTCGCCGATTCCGCGTGCTCCAACCGGCGTCTCAGGATCGGGCATATCGAGCGCCGCCCACTGCATGTTCACCGGCACATCCAAAATTGTCGGCGGCTTGTTCTGATAAAACCGTCGCGAAACCATGTACCCGTATTGCGGATCGAATACCCACTTCTGCCCGAGCGCGTGTCCAATTCCAAGCGTGGAGCGGCCGAGCACCTGACCACCAAGAGAGCGGGGGTGAAGGACGGTCCCTACGTCCGCGTAGGCGAGAAAATCGAGGATGTTGTACTTACCGGTGTCACGATCAACTTCCACTTCCGCGAAAGTTGCTACGAACGACATCGACGAGCCATCATGCGGATACTTATCTTTCGCAACGGCAACCAAGCCCTGCCCGGCAAGCGCCGCAACGGATGCTTTCGTATATTTGTTGACGTCGTCAGGGACCTCATGACCGTCGTATTTACCGCCGAGTTTGATTGCGTGCTGCGCAGCCTGCGCCAACGTCATACTCGCGCCTCCGCCTGTCGCGAAAACGCGCTCATGGGCAACTTCGTAGTGCTCGGGCTTTCCGCCGTACGTTTTGGCGGCGATCTCCTGCAGCTTTTGTTTCGCATCCATGGCAGCTGCGTGAGCGGCGCGGGTCATAGCGTGCGTCGTCTGGCTGCCACCGGAAATGCAGGTCCACGGCAGATTCTGCGATGTATTCCCCCAAGTGAGATCGCATTTCTCCCACGGCACACCCAGCACCTCAGCAACCACACGATGACAATCGATCACCGATTCGGTTCCGAGATTTCCGATTCCCGACTGAATCGCGACGCGCCCGTCGGGCTTGATCAGGAACAGTCCGTCGTATCCCGTCGATCCGCCATGGAAACAGCTCAATGAAACTCCGACACCGTGGACCTTGGAACCCACTGGCTTCGGCTTGTTCGCAACTCGCTCCTGCCATCGGAACTGCTCCGCCCCGCGATCAAGGGCATCCTTAATAAAGCAGCTGGTCGAGTGCGCCCGCTTGCCATGCATCTCAGGCCCGAAATCGGCCTTGCCTTCCGGGCAATTGATTCGGCGGATCGCAACCTGATCGAGTCCCAGCTTGCGGCCGGCTTTCGACATTACGGTTTCCATCATCACAATGCCCTGCATCCCGCCCGGAGAGCTTTGTGCGCCACGCGGCGGCGTGTTCGTCATGACCGTGACGCCACGCCAACGCATAGCGGGCGGCTGATACAGCAAGGAAACAATTCGTCCAGATGTCGGCGCATCTCCAACCGCGTCGTACGGCCCTGTGTTGCAGATGACGAACATGTCAATCGCGGTGATGCGGCCATCTTTCGCGAAACCAACTTTGTAGCGACCGAGCAGACTTGGCCGGCCACGGCCTATAAATGTTTCTTCTTCTCGGCTGATGCGCATCATCACCGGCGCATTGGCTTTTTTGGCAAGCAGCGCAGGAATGATCGCGGTTATCGCTGCCGTCACTTTGCTGCCGAAGCCGCCGCCGGTATATTCGCTGATCAGCACGACATTGGAGGGCTCCATGTGCAACCAGCGTGCGAGCGCCGGCACCGTTTGCACCGTGCTCTGCGTACCCGTGTGGACGTACACCTTGCCGTTCTGCCAATACGCCAGAGCGCTACGAGTCTCAAGCGTCTGATGGCTGGTGTCTGGAGTGACGAAGCTTTCATCAAGAATGAGCGCGGCATTCTTGAATGCTTGCTCGATATCACCGACGGTCCATTCCTCCGGGGTCTTGCCCATCGGCAGGCGACCGTGTTCCATTTCCTTGAAATCAGCCTCGGTCCACTTCAGCGGTTTCACCTCCGGCGGAGCCGGAGCAGCCGGACGCTCACCTGCCATTTGTGACGGAGGCGGCTGTTGGACCCAAATATTTCCTTCCAGTCGGGGATTCGGCCCATCCGGACGAAGCGAGTCAAGCGGATCGAGCACAAACGGCAACGGCTCGAATTCGATGTCAATCGCCTCAATCGCTTCGGCCGCAGTGTATTCATCGACCGCGGCAACGGCCAAAACCGGCTCTCCCTGATATAGCGGCTCATTCGTGAGCGCGCGTTCGCCGCGCGGATTGCCCTTAATCACCGCTCCAAGATCGGTCACGCTGTCGGCAGGGGCGGGTAGATCATCTGCTGTCAAGATTGCTTTGACTCCCGGCATCGCGAGCGCCTTGCTGGTGTCAAGGTGCCTTACGCGGCCGTGCGGAACCGGGCTGAGAAGAAGCTTGCAAAACAGCATGCCGTCGACGCGAAAATCTTCCGCGTATTTCGCCTGACCGGTAACCTTCGCGTAGAGATCGGCCGTCTGATAATTCTTGCCGATGACCTTGTATTGAGCACCGTACTTGCGCTCACTTCCAGGAATTGGCTCGTCGGATTTAGGCACGGCTGGCGCTCCTCATGTACTCAGCCCCGCGCATCAGCGAAGTGAGGATCTTGTCATAATCCTGGCAACGGCAAAGGTTGCCGGAAACTCCATGCGCCAACTCAGCGCGCGTCGGATTCGGATTGGTTTTCACATATCCAATTGCGGCCATGACGAAACCTGGCAAACAGTAAGCGCATTGGAAGCCTTGCTCGTCGACTACGCCCTGCTGCATGGGATGAAGTTTCCCGTTAGGGCTCGCCAGACCTTCGATGCTGAGTATTTTCTTGTCACGGACGGTGTGAGTGAGAACTGAGCAGGAATAGTGCGGAACATCGTCCAGCAATACGGTGCACGATCCGCATTCGGCGCGGTCGCAGGCCAGCTTGGTTCCGGTCAAGCCGAGCTTGTAACGAAGAGTCCAGGCGAGTGTCTCTTGCCTCGCGACATCCACACGGCGCTGCTGACCATTAACGTTCAGCGTAATGAGTCGTTCGCCGAATCCGGCAGATGCTCCCGCGCTGGTCGCTGCCCGAAAAATATAGCTGGCTGAGGAAACAGCTATACCGCTGGTGATAACGCCTTTGATGAATGTGCGCCGGGAAATTCGCTTGGCAGCGACTTCACTGGCGTTTTGGTCCGGTGCCTTATTCATTCCGGTCACCTCTGGGTAGGAATGACAAGAAGTTCAGTGAGCGGCTTTATTTTTCACCCATCAAGGCGTCAAGGTCAAATCCGGAATAAATTTCGCAATGCAAAAATGCCGTTGGCCCTTAAACACTGGCGATCGCCGGAGCCAGTCGGTCGCGCGTAGCCTTCACGATTGCCGCAAACTTGCGTGCGGTATCTACAATCACTTCCGGTTTGCCCAATTTCAGCGCCTCCGCCTGCACAAGTTCGCTGCCGACACCCAGCGCTTCTGCGCCGGCTTCAAGAAATTCCGCAGCAGTGTTCAGATTCACCCCGCCGGTGGGTACCAGAGGAATTTGCGGCAACGGACCTTTCAGCGCCTTGATGTATTTCGCGCCACCTACCTGACCGCAAGGAAATACCTTTACGAAGTCAGAACCTGCCTTCCACGCCTTCACAATTTCTGTCGGAGTCAGGGCACCGGCCATTATCAGGATGTTTTCTTTGACGGCGAAGTCAATCGTCTCGATATTCAGCGCTGGGCTGACCAGAAATTGTGCGCCGGCATCGACGCAGCGCTTTGCGGCTTCCGCATCCAAAACCGTCCCCGCGCCAATGAGGACACCTGAAGAATTAGATTTCGCAAGCTCGCGGATCACGTCGATTGCGCCAGGGACCGTCATTGTGATTTCGACAACCGGAATACCACCTTCGGCAACTGCTTCCGCCGCGAGCATAGCCTGGCGTGATGAGGCAGCACGAACCACAGGGATGATTCCGATTTCAATGATACGATTGCGAACTGATCTCTTGTCCATGAATACCTCTTGAATTTGGAGCTAGCTTCCCGACGGAGTGGACGCCCGCCGCTCCACAAATCCATCCATTTCTTATCGGGCGATTCTCGCCCCCACGCCCTTCATGATCTGGAGTACTTCCTTTAGGCTCGCCATGCTGGTGTCGCCAGGAGTCGTCATCGCCAGCGCGCCATGAGCAGCTCCGCATTCCACAGCCCACTGCGGTCCTTCGCCTGCGAGAAAACCATAAATCAAGCCGGAGGCGAATGAATCGCCGCCTCCAACGCGATCGAAAACCTCCAGGTCCTCGCGGTTCTTCGCCTGATAAAACTGACCGTCGGCATAACAGATTGCTCCCCAGTCGTTGCGAGAGGCAGTTTTCGCTTTCCGCAGCGTGGTCGCGACTACATCAAAAGGATAATCCTTCACAACTTGCTTAATCATCTGCTTGAAACTATCTACTTCAAAGTGTGTGAAGCTCGCATCCACGCCAGGGATTTCGTAGCCGAGCGCCGCCGAAAAATCTTCTTCGTTGCCGATCATGACATTCACAAAAGGCGCTATGCGCTTGTTTACCTCCTGCGCCTGCTTCTTACCGCCGAGCGTCTTCCAGAGTGATGGCCGATAATTTAAATCGTAGGAAACAATCGTTCCATGCCGCCGCGCTGCTTTCATTGCCTCGAGCGCGACATCCGGTGTTGAAGACGAAAGTGCGCAGAAAATTCCTCCCGTATGCAGCCAACGAGCGCCCTGCTTGCCAAAAATTTCGTCCCAGTCGACATCGTTCGGCTTCATCTGCGAGACTGCGGTATGTCCGCGATCATACGAGCCCAACGCCGCGCGCACTCCATGGCCACGCTCGGTGAAATTCAGTCCATTGCGCACGCTGCGACCCACGCCATCATGCTCAACCCAGCGCACCAGTGACTGATCAACGCCGCCCTGATAAATGAAATCCTGAATTAACCGTCCGACCGGGTCATCCGCAAACGCTGTCACAATCGCCGTATTCAGCCCGAAGCACCGCTTCAACCCGCGCGCAACGTTGTACTCGCCGCCACCTTCGTAAACGTCAAACCTGCGCGTGGTTGCTATTCGCCCCTCGCCAGGATCGAAGCGCAACATCACTTCGCCGAGCGCTACTAAGTCCCAGCGGCATTCTGCTTTTGGTCTGATCTTCAAAGCCATGCAATGAACCTCATCCCGGGCCCCCTCATCACAGACTGATCCCAGGCGCGAAGAACGTGAAATGCAGCACGAGGGCGCTAGTGAACTAGAACTCTGTAATCGGCCTGTGCTGGGGCACAAGAGCTTTCATCAACAGCCACGCCACCAAGTAACTCAATCCGCAAACAATGAACATAATAAGATACGCGGTCTGTGGTGCACGGATGAAGGTGTCAGTCAACTTACCCGCCAGCAACTGCACCAGCACGCCCCCGATCCCGCCAGCCATGGTGCCGATTCCCGTGACTGAGGCTATGTTCTTTTTCGGAAACATATCCGAGACCGTTGTGAACAGGTTTGCCGACCACGCCTGATGAGCCGTTGCTCCGACGCAGATCATCGCTACGGCTAGCGTAGCCGCCGCACCGCCAAAGCGCTGGACGTCGCCGAAGAATTGGGTAAGCAACACCATCAGCGGGAAACACGCAATGATAAACATCGTCGTCATGCGCGCTTTATAGACGCTCATGCCGCGCTCGATCAGCTTCTTCGGAATCGCCCCGCCATAAATGCTGCCCACGATCGCGACCCCGTAGACGATAAACGTCGGCAGCATCACCTGCTCCTTGGTCATGTGAAATTGTTTGTTCAGGTAGTCAGGCAACCAGAACAGATAAAACCACCAGACCCCGTCCGTCATAAACTTCCCTGTAAAAAAAGACCAGAGCTGACGATATCGAAACAGCCTTCCCCACGAGACCTTCGTCCGGTCATCGGCGTTCGCAGCGGCAGGCGCATCGTCCACACGAATGTAGTCGAGTTCGGCCTTCGAAACTTTGGGATGCCGCGATGGATGGTCATAGAGCCAGAACCAAAAGATGAGCCATGGAAATCCCATCGCACCGGTAATGATGAAAGCCACTTTCCAGCCCATCTGATCGCCAAAATGCACCATGAGGGCGGGCACCAGCAGCGCCGCAATCATGGCACCTCCATTTGAGCCGGCGTTGAAAACGGCCGTGGCCAGCGCGCGCTCCCGTTTGGGAAACCATTCGGCGACCGTTTTGATCGAAGCCGGAAAATTTCCCGCCTCGCCAACCGCAAAAGCGCTACGCACGAATATGTGCATCCGCAACAAACCACCGACGAAGGCGTTGGCAATGCCGCAAATCGACCAGATGATGAGCGACAACGCCAGGCCGAGCTTGGTGCCAATCTTGTCAATGAACCAGCCGGCCAGCACCGTCACGCCAGCATAGAATCCGGTGAATGCAGAAGTGAGATAAGAGAAATCCGAATTGCTCCAGCCAAATCCACCTTGCGCTGCTGGCCGGCAAAAAAATTCCTTCAGATAGCTAATGACCTGCCGGTCCATGTAGTTGATGGAGGTAGCGAAAAACAGGAGCGCACAAATTACCCAGCGAAAACGGCCGATGGTTGATGAGGAGAGCCACGGCGACGTACTACCGGAGGCCGCGGGGGCTGGCACGTCGGAGCGGGAAAAAGAACTTGCGTATGAGCCGACCTCGCTTTTACCTGCTGCCGAAGTCGCCGGGCGGTCTGTGGTCGAATCCTCGTTGAGCATCGCGCGGAGCCGGATCTGCGTGGCCAATCCGAGTCGCTTAATGTTATACACAAGCCGCGTGGCCGACGCAGAATCAGCGGCTTCCCCGGCCTGCCATTTCGCACTGAGGAACAAAGTATTCACCACATAAGAAAAGTTTTGCAGCAGGAGATGCAGCTAAAACGACGAGCACCGGCGCAATCGGGCCATCTTCGCCAGCTCGGCGATCTCTGCATGGCCATTTTCGTGCAGTCCTCCCTGGACGCTGCTACACTATGTGCCTTCAAAAGTAGCGACAGCATTTCATATCACGCCAGGGGAGGGCGTGTAGAAATGTGGACACGTCGTTGCGCGCTTTGTAAACGTACACTCGCCAAGAAACACCTATCCCAAATCATTCGCTGCGTTTGCGGCTGGGTTTGGGGTGATTAAGCGAGAAGTTGTTGTGCTCATGACGTTAGAAGAATTTCGCGATTCCGTATCAGCAGATCATCCACCCGACAACCTGACCCTCGCGCTGGCGGGCTTGTGGTGGGACGCAAAGGGCGACTGGACCAAAGCACACGAATCCGCACAACAGGATGAAGGCCCGGCGGGGTCATGGGTGCACGCCTACCTTCATCGCAAAGAAGGTGATACGAGCAACGCTTCATACTGGTACGCCCGTTGCGACAAGGTCGCGGCCAAATGCCCACTAGCCAAATGCCCACTAAATGAAGAATGGGAGCTGATTGCGGCTTCCCTCCTCCGCTGAAGTTCTTGGCGTGCGCAACGTTTGCAGAACAAATGAGCCCAACGGCGTAGAATGGACATCTCCTTAATTGACAATCCAGTTACTTAACAATCCAGCAAGACATTTTTTGTCCGTACCGACTGATTAATCCAACAACAAGAAGGAGGAGAATCCATGCCATTCATCACCGTTGGAAACGAAAACTCCACTAATATTGATCTGTACTTTGAAGACCACGGTTCCGGTAAGCCTGTCGTACTGATTCACGGTTATCCACTTAGCGGTGCTTCGTGGGAGAAGCAGCTTCCCGTTTTGTTGGATGCGGGTTTTCGGGTCATCACCTATGACCGGCGGGGGTTCGGCAAATCCAGCCAGCCGATCACCGGCTACAACTACGATACCTTCGCGCAGGACTTGCACCAGCTTGTTAATCATCTCAAGCTGCGCGATTTTGCCCTGGTAGGCTTCTCAATGGGTGGGGGCGAAGTGGCGCGCTATATCGGAAAATACGGCTCGAAGAGTGTAACTAAAGCTGTCTTTATTTCTTCGGTGCCGCCATTCCTGCTCAAGACAGCAGACAATCCGGAAGGCGTTGACCGAAGTATTTTCCAGGGAATAGGAAAGGCGATCGTCGCAGACAGGTACGCGTTCTTTGCCGATTTTTTCAAGAATTTCTACAACACAGATGTTTTGCACGGGAAGCGAATCAGCGATCAAGCTGTTCAGGCAAGCTGGAATATTGCAGCCGGATCTTCAGCGGCAGCAACCCTCGCCTGTGTTCCTACCTGGGGCGAGGATTTCCGCCAGGACATTGCGAAAGTTGACGTCCCGACACTTGTTCTGCATGGCGATGCTGACCGGATTGTTCCGCTGAGTGCCGCTGGCGCACGAACCGCAAAGTTGATCAAAGGAGCGCGGCTGGTTGTCCTTAAAGATGGTCCACATGCGATCAACTGGACACACGCGGAGGAAGTCAATTCTGAGCTGGTGAACTTTCTTGCCAAAGGTCAAGCCGAACGCGCTACATCCCCTTCACCAAAAGACGCAGTCGCATAAGCTTTAACACAAGAACCTTGCGGGGCGCTTTTCCGATATGCGTCCCGCTTTTTACACCAACGGCTAGCGATCAGCAATTGGAGACAGCTCATGGCGGAATGCTCGCATGTAAACCAAATCACTATCACCAATACCGACAAACACGTCTGCGAAGAGTGCTTGAAGATTGGCGACCGCTGGGTACATTTGCGTTTGTGCCTCGAATGCGGGCACGTGGGTTGTTGCGACTCTTCCAAGAATAAACATGCTACAAAACATTTCCATCACTCCAAGCATCCCTTGATCAGATCGATCGAACCGGGCGAAGCATGGGTTTGGTGCTATGTCGACGAGATCGCACCCGGCGAGTTGCGCGGCGACAGGCTCGTTCCTCTGTCTGATTGAGGTCCCGACTCTCTAACGATTGCGGCAAACACGTATGTCCCGTCAGATGCCGCTGGATCATCGCGATACTGCAACTGCAACTTGAAGAATCTATACAGCAAGAACTGTAGAGTCGCCTTTTACTTTTCGTGATACCAATAATTCAGGCTGAATTGATGCTCTCGCTTGCTGCGCCTGACTCTGCGAGGACTGCAATTCTTACCGCGAGAAAAGCTAACGTTTTGTTTGTTCTCTGACCGATAGGACTCGTCACCTCCCTCGTGATTCGCACAATCGTCAAACAGACGGGACTCACGGTTTGGCCGGGTAGGCCATATCCGCTCGGCGCTACCTGGGACGGCGAAGGAGTAAACTTCGCGCTATTTTCAGAGCGTGCTCAAAAAGTAGAATTGTGCCTCTTCGATCCGTTCGGCCGGCGCGAAGTTCAACGCATATCCATGCCGGAGCAGACCGATCAGGTCTGGCATTGCTACTTGCCCGAAGCTCGCCCGGGTCTGGTGTATGGTTTTCGCGTACATGGGCCATACGATCCTGGCAAAGGCCTGCGCTTCAACCGTCACAAGCTTCTGCTCGACCCTTACGCCAGACAGATTCAAAATGGAATGCACTGGCACGATTCGCACTTCGGATATCGAATTGACCATCGGAATCAGGACCTGTCATTCGACCGTCGCGACAGCGCTCCAGGAGTGATGAAAAGCCTGGTCGTCGACCCCGCGTTCACCTGGGGAGCAGATTCCTCCCCCAGAACTCCGTGGCACCGCACTGTCATCTACGAAGTACATGTCCGGGGCTTCACCATGCTGCACCCGGAGATCCCGCCGCTGCTGCGGGGCACCTACGCCGGACTGGCCACCGCGCCGGCAGTCGATTACTTGAAGCGCCTAGGCATTACCGCTGTTGAGCTGATGCCGGTACACACCTTCGTTGACGATCGCCAGCTTGTTGAACGCGGCTTGCGTAATTATTGGGGATACAACTCGATTGGATTTTTTGCTCCTGAGCCGCGGTATTGCGCAAGCGACAGTATCAACGAATTCAAGACGATGGTGAAAACCCTGCACTCGGCAGGGATCGAAGTAATCCTCGATGTGGTTTATAACCACACAGCCGAAGGAAATCATCTCGGTCCAACATTGTCGTTCCGCGGTATTGATAACACCTCCTACTATCGCCTGGTGCCGGATAATCCGCGCTACTACATGGATTACACCGGGACCGGCAACACTTTGAACATGCGGCATCCGCGCGTGCTGCAGTTGATTATGGACAGCTTGCGATATTGGGTGCTCGAAATGCACGTCGATGGTTTCCGCTTCGACTTAGCCGCAACGCTTGCGCGGGAGTTACATGAAGTCGATCGCCTGGGCGCGTTCCTCGACATCATTCATCAAGATCCTGTGCTCTCGCAGGTGAAGCTCATTGCCGAGCCATGGGACCTGGGCGAGGGCGGATATCAGGTTGGAAAATTTCCCGTGGGCTGGGCCGAATGGAACGACAAGTATCGTGACGCCGTCCGCTCCTACTGGAAGGGGGACGGCGGGCTTATCGGCGAACTCGCTTACCGAATAACTGGCTCGAGCGATCTTTACGCGCGCAGTGGCCGCAAACCCTACGCGAGCATAAACTTCGTTACCGCACATGACGGCTTCACGCTACACGACGTCGTTAGCTACAACTCGAAGCACAATGAAGCCAATGGCGAAGGCAATCGTGATGGTACCGACAACAACCGGAGTTGGAACTGCGGCGCCGAAGGTCCGACGGATGATCCGGAAATTAACCGGATTCGCTCGCAACAGAAACGAAATTTCATGGCCACGCTTTTCTTATCACAGGGTGTTCCCATGCTTCTCGCGGGCGACGCCATCGGCCACACGCAAATCGGCAACAACAATGCCTACTGCCAGGACAATGAGACCAGCTGGTTGAGTTGGGATCCGGGGCACATGGACTACGAGTTGCTGGGCTTTGTGCAACGACTAATTGCATTGCGAAAAGATCATCCCGTGTTTCGGCGGCGCAATTTCTTTCAAGGACGGCAGATCAGGGGAGCGGAAATCAAAGACATTGTTTGGCTCGACCCCGATGGAAAGGAAATGACCGACGACGAGTGGAACCAGCATTTCGCCCGCTGCTTGGGGGTTGTTCTCTCCGGCGCAGCGGTTGACGATCTCGACGAGCGCGGGCAGCGCCTGGAAGATGACAACTTTCTGCTGTTGATGAATGCGCACCATGAGCAGATCCCGTTCGTGCTCGCAACCCTTCCCACCGAGAACGGCTGGTACGTGTTGCTGGATACGTCCTGTCAAACCTCGCGCGATGCCAGCGTCTTCTATCCCGGCGGAGATTCCTATCCGCTGCAGGCGCGTTCGTTGGCTCTGCTTGTGGAGCGCGCTCCCAATCAGTTGCGCGCGAGTGAACGAAGACGCACTCAGCAAAATGAATCGTAAGCACGAAATGCCTTTCGGCGCAGAGTGCCGAAATGAGGGAGGCGTCCGGTTTCGGCTTTGGGCGCCGGGTGAATCGCAAATTGTGCTCCAGTTAGACGGCCGTGGCATTCCGATGTCACGCTTCGATTCGGGGTGGTTTGAATTAGTAACTGAAGCGAGAGCCGGCGATCAGTACAACTTCAAGATTGACGGCGAGCGTCTTGTGCCGGACCCAGCTTCCCGCCTCCAGCCGTTCGGCGTCCATGGCACGAGTGAGGTGATCGATCCTCTTAAGTTCGACTGGCGTGATTCAAATTGGAGCGGCCATCCTTGGCATGAAACTGTAATTTACGAACTGCACATTGGCACGTTTACTCCCGAAGGAACTTTTGCCGCCGCCGAAGAAAAGTTGGACCATTTGCGGGACTTGGGAGTCACTGCCATTGAATTGATGCCTCTCTCCAGCTTTCCTGGCGAACGCAACTGGGGATACGATGGCGTTTTGCTCTTTGCTCCCGCATCGGCCTATGGAAGGCCGGAAGCGCTGAAGCGCTTCGTCGATTCAGCTCATGCCAAAAACTTAATGGTCTTCCTTGACGTCGTTTACAACCACTTCGGGCCGGAAGGTAATTATCTCGGCCTCTATGCGCCGCAATTCTTTACGGATCGCCATCACACTCCGTGGGGACAGGCCATCAATTTCGACGGCCCGTGCAGCCGGACGGTGCGTGACTTTTTCATTCACAATGCGCTGTACTGGCTGGAGGAATATCACTTCGACGGGTTGCGCTTCGACGCGGTTCACGCCATCGCAGACGACTCACGGCCTGACATTCTCACGGAACTAGCGGACACGGTTCGCCGCAAACTCGGATCTGAGCGCCACATACATCTGATTCTCGAGAACGACAACAATGCCGCGCATTATTTGTGCCGCGACTCGCAAGCACAACAGCCCTGTTATAACGCTCAATGGAACGACGACATTCATCATGCCCTGCACGTGTTGGTTACTGGAGAGAAGGACGGCTACTACTCCGATTATGCGCAGCGTCCGGCGTGGCATTTAGGCCGATGCCTAGCCGAAGGTTTTAGCTTTCAAGGCGGTCCGTCGGCTCTTCGTGGCGGAGCAACACGCGGAGAACTGAGCTGCGGCCTTCCGCCGGATTGCTTTGTATCGTTCCTGCAAAACCACGACCAGATCGGAAACCGCGCTTTCGGAGAACGGATTCTCGAACTGGCAAATCGCAGCGGTGGCGGTGCGGAAGCAGTGAAGGTCGCGATGGCAATTTTGTTACTCGCGCCATCTCCTCCCCTGCTATATATGGGAGAAGAATTTGCAGCCGCAACTCCTTTTCTCTTCTTCTGCGACTTCGGCCCTGATCTGGCGGCAGGGGTCACCGACGGAAGGCGCTCAGAGTTTGCGCGCTTCGAGCAATTCAGCTCGCCAGAAGGTCAGTCGCGAATTCCTGACCCGAATAGCGAGCAAACATTTCTGTCTTCAAAGCTCGACTGGGCTTCGCTTTCGCGAGCTCCCCATCGCGAATGGCTTGATTTTTATCGGCATGTACTAACGTCGCGGCGCGAGAGGATCGTTCCCATCATCCAAGAAGTTGCGCGGGGGCGGGCTTCTTTCGAGGTTCTGACGCCCAGCGCCGTTAGTGTCCGGTGGCCCTTCTCGAAAGGAGGCGGACTGCAGTTGCATGCGAACTTCGGCAAGAGCTCGGTTGAGTTCAGCACGAAACCGCGGGGCGAACTGCTTTACACCAGCAACGAGAACTTCGGTTTGAACCAAACGCAGATGCCATCTCTCACGGCTGCGTGGTTCCTAAATGCATGAAAACGTCGATTCCTCTTTCCACATATCGACTGCAATTCAATCGCAACTTCACATTTGCGCAAGCTGCTGAACTGGTTCCGTATCTTGCCAAACTCGGAGTTTCTCATTGCTATGCTTCTCCCTATTTGCGCGCGCGCCCGGGTAGTATGCACGGCTATGACATCATCGATCACCATCATTTCAACCCCGAGATTGGCCCGCCCGAAGATTACGAGCGCTTCGTAACCGCACTGCAGGAACACGGCATGGGACAGATTCTTGACGTCGTCCCAAACCACATGGGCGTTATGGGTGCCGACAATGCGTGGTGGCTCGACGTGCTGGAGAACGGCGAAGCTTCTTCCTATGCGGAATTTTTCGATATCGATTGGTATCCGCTAAAAGACGAACTCCAGGGCAAGGTCCTGGTGCCAGTGCTCGGCGACCAGTACGGCACAGTCCTCGATCGCGGCGAACTGAAGCTGAGCTTTGACGAAGCAAAGGGCGAGTTCAGCATTTTGTATTTCCAGCATCGGTTCCCTGTCAATCCGCGTGAATATCCGCGAATTCTCAGCTATGAGATCGAATCTTTGCAGGGCGAACTTGGTTCGGAGAACGAACAGTTTCTGGAACTCCAAAGCCTCATCAGCGCGTTTAATCACTTACCGGGACGAGAAGAGACCGCCGCAGAAAAGCGCGCCGAGCGATTGCGCGATAAAGAGATTCACAAGCGTCGACTCGCTACGCTGTGTTCGCGTTCAGGTGAAGTCTGCGCCTTTCTCCGACGCAACATCGAAAAAATTAACGGCACCCCCGGTGTGGCTGGTTCCTTCGACGCCCTGCATGAATTGATAAAAGCGCAGGCCTATCGTCTCGCTTACTGGCGGGTTGCAGCCGACGACATTAATTACCGCCGCTTCTTCGACGTGAACGATCTCGCGGCCCTGCGCCAGGAAGACCAAACCGTGTTTGCGCAGACGCATGAATTCGTTCTGCAATTGCTGCGAGATGGAAAGGTTGATGGATTGCGGATCGATCACCCAGACGGTCTTTACAACCCCAAACAATACTTCGAACGCCTGCAGCGCGGGGATAATTTTCCAAGTGCCGATGGCAAGGGATATTACGTGGTCGCGGAAAAGATACTCGCCGGCGAGGAAGAAATTCCACCTGGATGGCCCATCTACGGCACCACGGGTTACAACTTTTCCAATCTCGTCAACAATCTATTCGTTGATCACGAGGGTGAGCGCAAGCTCGATCGAATCTACCGAATTTTTATTGGCCGCTATACAGACTTCAAAGAGCTGGTGTACGAGTGCAAGAAGCTGGTAATGGATCGTTCGCTGAACAGCGAATTGAACGTACTGGCCAACCATCTCAGCCGCATTGCGCTCGCCGACCGGCACACCTGCGATTTCACGTTGAAAAGCTTGCGCGACGCGCTCAGTGAAATCGTGGCATGTTTCCCCGTGTATAGAACCTACGTGACCGATGCCGGGATTTCAGACGCCGATTACGCCTACATCACCGAAGCCGTACACTGCGCAAAAGAAAGAAGCGAGACGGCAGAATCATCAGTCTACGATTTCATTCGCGAAGTTTTGCTGTTGACGCGGGCGGAAGGCCATCCTTCGTTTTATCAGCGCTCCGTGCTTCACTTCGCCATGCGCTTCCAGCAGTACACCAGCGCGTTGATGGCCAAAGGCCTAGAAGACACCAGTTTCTATCGTTACAACCGCCTGACTTCGCTTAACGATGTGGGCGGCGATCCCCTGCGTTTTGGGGTCACGCCTGACGACTTCCATCGCGAGACCTTGGCGAGGAGCCGCCGGTCGCCGCATGAGATGCTCGCAACTTCAACCCACGATTCGAAACGATCTGAAGACGTGCGCGCCCGTATCGACGTACTCTCCGAGATGCCGCTGGAGTGGCACCGTCACGTGCGGAACTGGAGGGAGATGAACCGGAACAAAAAAGAAATTTGCGATGGCGTCGAATCACCCACCGCGAATGACGAATACCTGTTTTATCAGACCCTGATCGGCGCATGGCCAATTGGAGCTGAAGCAGAAAATCTTCCTGAGGATTTTTCGCAACGCATTTGCGACTACATGATTAAGGCCGCGCGCGAAGCGAAAGAGAAAACCAGTTGGGGGAACCAGAATGCGGAATATGAATCGTCACTCACTAAATTCTCGGAGGCCGCTCTTCGCTCCAAAGAATTCCGCAATGATTTTCTGCCCTTTCACAAAACCATCTCCCATTTCGGAATGCTAAACAGCCTGGCACAAACCGTGATCAAGTTGGCAGCGCCTGGCGTTCCCGATATCTATCGGGGCAATGAGCTTTGGGAGTTCAACCTTGTCGATCCCGATAATCGCCGGGCCGTAGACTATGATCGGCGCCGCAAATTGTTGCACGAGTTTACTGGCCTTGAAAATCAAAAGTGCCCGAATTGCGTGGTTCGAGGAGTCGTCGAAAACATGCACGACAGCCGGATCAAGTTGTACGTCATATGGACAATGCTGAACTTCCGCAAGCGTGAACCCGAATTGTTCCAACAAGGCGAATATGTCCCCTTAAAGACCACAGGGCAAAGTGAACGGCATGTACTCGCATTCGCGAGGCAATATCAAACACAAAAAGCAATCGTGGTCGTGCCGCGGCTATGCGCTCGTCTGCTAAAAGCCACACCTGGAATGCCCGTCGGAACTGGCCTTTGGCAGGACACCGCAATCAGTCTTCCGGCTGGGTCTTTGAAACTTCGCAATTTATTTACCGGCGAACTGGTTGAGCCGAAACAAAACTCACTCTTAGCCGCTGAAGCGGTCCAGGATTTTCCAGTGGCGCTCTTCGTGCCTGCCGAATAGCGAGCCATTCCCCTAAATGCAGTATCATGCTGGTTTCTCTTTTGAGGAGAAACGAATGCTAAGACATGTTTGCTTGTTGGTGCTGGCCCTCCTTGTGATTTCAACCGCAGCTTTGGCGCAGGAGCCTGCAATCTCAGCAGGTCTAGCGCTCACCCCTCCTATGGGTTGGAATACCTGGAACAAGTTCGGTTGTAACGTCAGCGATGAAATGGTCCGCGGCATGGCCGATGCAATGGTGAAATCGGGGATGAAGGATGCCGGATATCAATACATCGTGATCGACGATTGCTGGCAAGTCTCGCGCGACGCCAACGCCAATATCGTCGTCGATCCTAAACGCTTTCCAAATGGAATGAAGGCAGTCGCCGACTACGTGCATTCAGTCGGCCTAAAGTTTGGAATTTATTCCGATGCCGGGTCACGAACTTGCGCCGGTCGTCCTGGTGGCCTCGGTCATGAATATCAGGATGCTGTGACATACGCATCCTGGGGCGTCGATTACTTGAAGTATGACTGGTGTCATACATCCACACAGGACGCGAAAGCTTCCTATGCAAATATACGAGCTGCGCTCGACGCCAGCGGACGACCCATCGTGCTCAGCATTTGCGAATGGGGCAAGAATCAGCCCTGGCTTTGGGGCAAGGAAGTGGGCGGGAACTTGTGGCGCACAACCGACGACATTAAGGACCGGTGGGGTGGGAAAGAAAAATGGCCGAATGGCGGTTGTTGTTCCAACGGTGTGCTGGCCATCCTCGATGAACAGGTTGGATTGGAATCTTATGCGGGCCCCGGTCATTGGAACGATCCCGACATGCTTGAGGTCGGCAATGGTGGCATGACAACGACAGAGTACCGCTCCCACTTCAGTTTGTGGGCAATCCTGGCAGCGCCACTCATCGCCGGCAACGATCTGCGAAGTATGTCGCCGGAAATTCACGACATTCTGACTAACAAAGAAGTCATCGCGGTCGACCAGGATCCGCTTGGCCGGGAAGGGCGCCGCGTCGCGAAAGCTGGCGACCTCGAGGTCTGGGCCAAGCAAATGCAGGATGGAAGCCGCGTGGTCATTCTGCTGAATCGGGGAAGCGCAAGCCATGAAATCACTGCCAACTGGGAAGAGATTGGTTATCCCAACCACCTGACTGCTACCGTCCGGGATCTATGGGCGCACAAAGATCTGGGACAACACTCCGGGAAATTTTCGGCACAGGTCGAGGTCATGGCGTGATGATGGTAAGGGTAAGCCCTTAGACCTACACCATTGCTTTGATCTGAATTATTTTGCTGAAGCGAGCAGCGGCTCCCTCGCGCCCTTGAACCCATAGAATGCGGCAATTGTGCTCCAGTGCTCCACAACTCTGTCGTCATAACGCCGCTTCAAACCGTCGGTCAGGATGTTGTGCAAGGCGTTCGGATCGGAAGCAAGGTCAAAGAGCAGACTTTGCGGTGGTGAATCATTGCGAACATAAAGATAGCGCCCGTTCTGGTCGAGAATTCCAAATACCCCAGTGATGTCAGCGGCCACATAGAGTTCTTTTCGCCCGTACTTCTGAATTTCAGCGGGTGACCCAACGAAGATCGGCTTGCCAAACAACGGATTCGAAACAACCGGCCGGTGCCCAAGCAGATAGTAAAGACTCGGCGTGATGTCGGTTAGGGTCGATAATCTTGTCGCGTCGTCGAAGAGCACCCGCTGCCGCATCGCTCTTGGCAAGTGAACGATGAGCGGAACATGTAGAACTTCCGGATATATTGTGTTTCCATGCCCCTTGCGCCCGAATTCTCCTGTGGCGTCCCCATGGTCAGCAGTAAAGATGATGATGCTGGTGTCGAATAAACCCTTTTCTTTCAGGTAAGAAAAGAAACCACCCATGCAGCCATCCACGTAGTGAGTGGCATACGCAATCCGGTTGTTCATGCCTTCTCGCGGACGCCAGTTCGCCTGAGTAGGCGCGGGAACATCATTGCGCGCGAACTGATGCACATTCTTCGGCTGAGTATAAAAAAGTTCCGGGGCCGAATTGGAAGTATGGTCGAGATGATGCTCCAGTTCCTGAATCGTGGTGCAGACTTCGAGCGAATTCCAGACCGTCTTGTCGGTATCGAGCTTCGTCAGATCGCCGGAGGGGACCAGCAGCTCCTTAATAATGTCGTCATAGCTGACGATCATGTGATAGTGATCAGCATGCGCCAATTTTTCGAGGCCATTAATCTTCGCGAAGGGCTGCAGTTGATGGGTATGCAGCAGTTCTATGCCTGACCAGATCGCAGGCTCAGACAGCGATGTTCCGGAATATTGCGTGAAGACCTTGTGCAGGACGACGCCATCTTTCCCGAAGGCATCGAGGTTCGGAGTGAAATCAACTCGCGGGTTGTAGGCACCCAAATAGTCTGGCCGGAGTGAATCCACAACGAAAATGAAGATGTTCGGCAGTTTGCCGGGAGCTGCGGCCAGGTTCTCAACCAGGTGGACATCGGGGTTCAATCCATATCGAACATTTGTGTACTGCCGCATAATGCCGCACAGCTCATCACACTCCTGCTCGCGTACTCCGCCGAGCAACCGCCGCGTCACAGCAAACGAGGCATCCTGCCCGGCATAACCGTCGAGCGAGGCGGATATTTCTTCCTCCGTATTTCCAAGCTTGCGCGCCCATATCACTTCCGATGCTGCCAAACCTTCGTACGTGAAGACGGTTAAGATCAGCACCGCAAGCAGTCCCGGAACCGAGTAATTTGCCCGCAGAGGAAGCAGGTAATAAATGCCGGCGGCTAAAGCACACCACATAAAGAGCACGAAGGTGCTTTGCAGAATCCCATTCCAGTCTCCGCCTTCAAGAAAGCTGGGAAGGAAAACAGCCGCTGCGATCAGCGTGGCGAGTCCAATCCAGCAAACTGCTTTCCACGGAGTGAATCCATGCTTCAGTGGCTGCCGAGGCGCAAGCCATAAAGCAATATCGGTGGCAATCAATACAAGGGTCAGCGCAAGTGCGGAGGCATATGTCTGCGCCGACCAGCCATGAACGTCCAATGCGGAGTGCAGGAAATGCGCCAAAAAGAACCATAGGACCAGCCATCCGGCCCCGCCGACCAAGAGACTGCGCGCCAGACGGGGATGCCGCGTCTTTTTCGAACCCAAGTGTGCGAGGTTCAGCAAGGCAAAAAGAAGCAGTGCAACCGCCACATTCGTGACCAAGCTCCAGCCGGAAAATTCCAAATCCCTTGTCGTGATCTGCCATCTACCGCTTTCGTTGTAGTTTAGTAAAAGCCCACCGGCTATTGCCGCCGCCGCGATAATCGTTCCCGTGAGCACGAAACCCGGCCAGGCGAGCAGGGACGAGGCTTCACCAGGAGTCTTCTTTTGCCTTAGGTGTGCGGATGACGCCAGGGCCGCGAAGATAACGGCAATAAACAGGAAACACAGGCTCCAGAAGAAAGCCGCGAAGTTGCTCTGCAGAGAAGCGAGCATCGACGTTTTCGTTAAGTAGACTGCGAGAGCAATTTCCGCTGCGCATACCAGGGCCATCGCCGTCCGCAGCTCTCTCTGATAAAACGCAAACATTGAGACAGCAATTTGCAGCCAAAACAATGCCGCATGATGCTGCACAAACCAGGGAATCCAGGCATAAGGCGGGGCTTTAACTAAAGCGAGATATGTGTAGGGAACAAAAGCAAGTAAGCAGTAGACGGAAGTGACAACAAGATAAGCCGCCCACAACAATTTCAAGCACGTCGTGCAGGCAAGTCTTAAATGGGAACTATTAGAGGACACCTCATATCGTACCTCTACAATTGCGCACGGAGAGCATTACTTTCGTTTCGCGTGATTAGTCGTGAAAATTATCCCAATGCATCTGTTCGACAGCGCATGGCCAGCAATCCTGTTGCGAGACTGAGATCGAGGTCCGCAATCAGAAGCCCTTCCTTCCCATATGGCTGGTAGGAAAGCAGGGTTCCGTCCGGCCGAATCACCGCCGAAGTTGTGGGTGATGCAGCACTCGCGCAATTTACACTCGCAAACCAGCAGGTGTTTTCCGCCGCGCGGCACAACATCGTTTTCTCGTGAAACGTGTTTCGCGGATCACCGAAGCTTGAGGGCACGTATCCGCCTGGTTCAGCTTCGTGAAAGTGCGGATGGAACACGATCTGCGCGCCCTGCCTCACTCCCCAGCGCACGGTTTCGGGATATCTCCATCCTTCGTGGCAGATCACCACGCCGAATTTGACGCCACCAGTTTGAAAAATTTTCCGGCGCAACCCTGCGAATACGTGAGCTCTTCCGAGGGATCGATCTGCACTTTGTCCTGAAAACCGAGGACAATTCCATCGCGATCAATCACCAAAGCCGTTACCAACAGACGACCACTGTCGACCCGCTCCGTTCCGAGCACTACCGCAACTTTAGCTCTTGCAGCGGCCTGAGCAACACGAGACGAGCTATGTTCGAGAAAGGCAGTGTCCGGCAGCGGAATCTTTTTTCCAGGGGCGCGATAACCGGGAACGTAGCATTCCGGAAAGCAAATGAGATCAGCACGCTCGCCCGCGGCTTGGCGTATCGCCTTTTCGGCCAACTCTACAGACTCTTCGGGAGATGCCGGAAAGTGCAGATTGGCAAGCGCAATGCGGAACATGATTTCGGCTACTTCTGCAAAAACCCTTCTGCCTGCAGCCAGTCTCCCAGTCTATCGATCCAGGTATCAGAGGGGTGCCCGTGTTTTCTCATTCCGAAACCGTGCCCACCGACGGCATACATGTGCAACTCGACAGACTTCTTGGCGCCGACCCACTTCTCATATAGCGCGATGCTATCCGGAGCCAGGCCAAGGTTGTCATCAGAAGCGGCAGCAATAAACATAGGGGGCGCATCCGCCGGCACGGGATCGGCTTTAAGCCTGTTGATGGCAGGATAGATGGGCGCAACAAATGCCGGTCGACCATCCGGTTCATAATGCAAGCCAACACCGGCAGCCACAGTGCCTCCGGCTGAAAATCCGATCACACCGACACGGTCCGCCGAAATTCCCCAGTCCGATGCATGTTTGCGAACGTAAGTCACTGCAGCGAGTCCGTCATCAATCGACATGGGAATCACCGGGCCGATGGTCTGCATTAGCTTTTCTCGATCGGCAAATAGGGTTGTAAATTCCTGGGTCGCATCCTCGCCCGTGTGTGCCAGGCGGTACTTCAAAACGAATGTGGTCATTCCTCTATCGGCAAGCCACCTCGCGACTTCGGTACCCTCGCTCTCAATTGATAGAGCCATGAAGCCGCCGCCTGGACAAATGACTGCCGCGCTGTCGGTTTTCTTCTCACCGCTGGCTTTGAACACCATCAATGTGGGATGGGTCACGTTGGTGACCACCTCGGTGTTCCACAGCTTCGAGAAATATTCCTTCTCTGGGTAATTCGTAGGCAGAGAGCCCGGTACTGGACCGGAATAAAGCGGTATCGCCTCCTGCGCGAAAACCGCACCACTGAGGATTGTTAAGACGGCGACAAGATGAAGCAGAGCACGTTTCATGGCCGCTTAGTTTAGCAGAGTCGCACTCCACCGCTTGCAAACACATGCATCTGAGATGTTTACTGTTCCCAAACTCCTCAATTGCTCCCCCGCGCGGTTCCTGCGATAATCTTCTGGCTCTGGCGTAACTCTGGCCGAGGAACCGTGTTTTCTTCTTGCCGGAGACATACGCCCTATGAAGTTCATTTCGCGAATCTTTAATCCGACGAACAATCGGCGGCTGAACGAGCTGCTGGGGTTCTTGTTGTGCGTCTCCGCGCTCCTCCTTTTCCTTGCGCTCGCCTCGTATTCTCCGCTCGATCCCTCCTTCAACAGCGCATCAGTGCTGACCGGTTCGCGCGTGGCGCGAAACTGGATCGGCATCGTCGGCGCCTACGGATCGGATTTGTTATTGCAATTCTTCGGCATCGGCGCCTTCCTGCTTCCGTTGTTTGCCGTTGGAATGGGAGTACGCTGGTGTCGTTCACACAAAGTAGTTTCTCCGTTCGCCAAGCTGCTGGGAGGAGTCTGGCTGCTGACGTTTGTTCCCGCGCTGTTGGATCTTTTGCCGGGACATATGCGCTGGATGAGTGCGGTTCCGCTGGAAGGTTTACTCGGCCAAGTTCTCGGCGACACTCTCATTCACTACTTCAACATCGCCGGCGCGTACATCGTTGCCACAACGATGCTTGCCGTCGCCCTTTATTTCTGCACTGCGTTCTCGTTCTCGCAAGCGCGGATTTGGGCGGCTACGCGCTTCTCCTTCGCTATAGCTCTTCGCGATCGATGGAAAGATTGGCAGGAGCAGCGCGCCAGAAAGAAGCTGCAAAAGGAGCTTGAGAAACGTCGCGCTGCCAAGCTCGTTATTTCAACGCAAATGATTCCCACACGGGTGGTTGACGGCCGCGAAAACCATCGTACCGAGCCTGCGCGGGAGCCCGCACGACGTACCGGAATTGAACGCTTCGCGGAGGAGCATGAAGCGGTTGCTGGGACCGCAACCTCGCAGCTTCAACCAAACAGGAATCTCGATCCGGGCCAGGCGGAAGGGATCGAAGTTGCCGAGCGCGCAGACAGTGGGACAAAAACCAAGACCACGATGCCGCGAATGGCCGGCGGGTACAAGCTGCCGCCGAGCAGCTTACTTCATCGCGCCGATGAGCAGCAGTCGATCGATGCAGACGAACTGAAATTGCTGGCGCAAGTACTCATCGACAAATACGCCGAATTCGACGTGCACGGGCAAGTCACGCAAATCAACCCCGGTCCGGTTGTCACAACTTTCGAGTACAAACCCGAAGCTGGAATCAAGTACAGCCGGCTTACCGGCCTGACCGACGACCTCTGCCTCGCGCTGAAGGCCGAAAGCATTCTCATCGAACGCATGGCGGGCAAGAGCACGGTCGGCATTCAGGTTCCGAACCGCGAGCGCGAAATCATCTGGCTGCGCGAGAACATCGAGTCGACGGAATTCATCGGTTCAAAATCAAAGCTCACACTCGCTCTTGGCAAGGACATCAACGGCCGCATCGCCACCGCTGATATGTCTGGCATGCCTCACTTGCTGATTGCCGGTTCAACTGGCGCAGGCAAGAGTGTCGCGATCAACGCGATGATCATGTCCATTCTGTACAAAGCCACTCCCGATCAGGTGCGCCTGATTCTGGTCGACCCGAAACGGCTGGAGCTTGGCAATTACGAAGGCGTTCCGCACCTTTACACGCCGATCATTACCGAGCCGAAACTGGCAGCAAATGCCTTGCGTAATGCGGTGCGCGAAATGGAGCGCCGTCTGAAGCTGCTCGCCGAAAAAGGCGTTCGCAATCTCGAACAGTACAATCGCCTCTTTGACGACGCCGACACGCCAAGCCTATTTGGGGATTCCGGCGAAGAGCGGCCCATGCCTTACATCGTCATCATCATCGACGAGCTCGCCGACCTGATGATGCTCGATGGCGGCAACGTCGAAGAATCAATCACCCGTCTTGCGCAGATGGCTCGCGCGGTCGGAATTCACTTAGTTCTCGCGACTCAGCGGCCTTCCGTCGACGTGATTACCGGATTAATCAAAGCGAACTTCCCTGCCCGCATTTCGTTCCGCGTCGCCACCAAAGTCGATTCCCGAACGATTCTGGACGCCAACGGAGCAGAAGCTCTCCTCGGCCGCGGCGACATGCTCTACCTGCCTTCCGGTTCCGCGCGATTACATCGCTTGCATGCACCGTTCGTGACAGAAAAAGAAATTGCGGCTGTGGTTGAATTCTGGCGCGCGCAGGGCACCGCCGAATATGACCAGAAATTCCTCGAACCTCCGAGAGAAGACCGCGACAAAATCGCCACCGGAAGCGCTGACGATGGGGAATCAGGCGGTGACGACAACGATCCGCTTTTCGAAGATGCGGTCCGCCTGGTGCTTGAATTCGGCAAGGCTTCCACTTCCCTGCTGCAGCGCCGGCTGCGTATCGGCTACGGCCGTGCCGCTCACCTGATCGACCTGATGGAGCGTGATGGCATCGTCGGCGCCGCTGACGGCCCTAAACCGCGCGAGGTCCTCAAACGTCCAGAGTGGATCACGGAAGTCGAGGAATCGATGCGGTGATTTCGCTTCTAAGCGAGCGCCTTATCTGAAGGCAGCTTCAGCCACTTTCTCTGATACGCAAACGAGATTCCTAGCAGTAGCACTCCCAGTACGATAAAGCTCATGATCCGGTAAATGCGGTCGAGTTGCGAAGTGTCATAAACGAACACCTTCACCGTCGTAACCGCGATCAGCACCAGCGCCTGCCAGCGCACAAATGCCGACCTGCGCCAGAAGCCAATCGTCATCAGCATCGCGCCGTATGCCATCCATAGCGCTGAATACGTGAAATCACGCGCGATCGAAATTGCGCGGCGGCGCAATAACCCCTCCGGTCGCCACATATCAGAAGCCGGCGTGATTTGTCGTGCATAGTAATCTGCAACTTCCAAGCTAAGCGCCCGAAGCGCGAGAACGTTAAGTACCACCAGTGCGATTGCCGCAATCGTTCGCCAGTTCTCGTCATCTCTTCGTGAGCATTCGTAGGCGGCAAATCCCAGCACCGCGATTGCAATTGCGTAGTTCGCCATACGCGTGTTGAAGATGAGCTGCTCGGTTCCAAAAGTGTCCCAAAAGACCAGCCGGAAAATCCCCAGTGCAAGTGCCAGAATTGCAAACCAGTTTAGGACTTCAGACCTCAAGCGGCTTCCCGCCCACAACAGTGCCGCTGCCTCGACAAGCCAACCTATCGTGATGGAATTTGCTTCAAGGCGTATCGGGATGGCAACTGTGATGAGGCCAACAGCCAGCGCGAGATGAATCAGGCGCAAGCGATCTTCACCCTCAACCTCGGCCCGTTTAACACGTATGCGGACCAGCAGCAGGTAAACGGCGGCCAATCCGAGCGAGAGCCACGCCATCTCGTCCCGGTTGACGTCTCTGAGCATTACGTATACTTGCAGGAAGTACGTGACCCCATTTGCAAGGGCGAGCGCAAGCGGTATGCCAGTACCAGGTGCCAGTCGAAGGATCAAGAATGGAGAAGCCGCGTATATGGCGAAGAAGACGCTTGCAAAATCGAACGTCGGAGAGAGTTGCGCCTGAGTGTAGAACTCGTTGTACCAGGAGATATAAAGAAGCAGAGTACTGACGAAGCCGAGAACGCAAACGCGCCTCCACGGTTTGGCCAAGGCGAGCGCAAGGATCGCAAGATCCAGCACGGCCAAGTACGAAAACAGCGCTAACTCTCGGTTTTCGCCGGTCGAAAGCAGCACCGGAGTAGCAAACCCTCCCGCGATCGCAAAACCTGCGAGCAGCTCACTTTCCTGCGCCAGTGCCATAGCGCACATGATGCCCGTAACCACCACCATGAAAACGAAGACAACACTTGAAGGCAGCAAGTGATAAACCTGGAACGAAGCCCAGAGCGAAAGATAGAGAACTCCGATGCCCACGGCTTTGAGCGAGTACGAGAAGATTTCGTAGGATCGCCGTCGGAAATACTCACTCCATATCACGACAGCGATTCCAGCAATTAAGCCAATGATCACGCGCCCAGCCGGGCCGATCCAATTATTCTCGAACGCGTATTCGAGAAAGAAAGACACTCCCACCAGCACAGCCGCAATTCCGATGCGGTTGAACCAGTGCGAACCAATTTGCGATTCGAGATCGGCAGGTGATTCTTTTGCCGCGTAGGCCGGTTTGCGTGGAACTTCGCGCGGCATTGACGGCTCTGGAACTCTCAACGGCGCGGGCGCAATTGCAACCCTTACGTCCGCCGGCGGCAGCGACTGCCGGTCGGCGACAACTTCGGACGGTGTTGAGTTCGACGAGAGGCGGGCAGCGTCCTCTAAGCGATAGACCCGCGCCGTCAGTTCGCGGATTTGCTCGAGTAAACGATCAAATTGTTCCTGTGAGATTTCCACGGCTGGCGCCGATTATGCAGGAAACGCGCAAAGTTTGCATCTGCTGTCTTATTTCATCCGATGATGAGAAAGTTCGGCTGGCAAAGTTATCACAGCCCTAGATCATCCCCGGATCTTGGCCGCGTTTGCCACCAGCACATCCAGCGACCGTACAAAAATGTTTCGCATCCGGGCGGCATCCTCGGGCGGCGAATTTCTCGTCAGCACCAACATTACCGTGCCATGGCCCAAGCTGTAGAGCGCCATCGCCAAATCCTCGTAATCGGCCGGCGCACCTCCCAGCCACTCTGCGCAGCGTCTGAGCAGAAGATCGATGTTCGGACGTCTCTTCCTCACCCGCGCCAACAGCCCCGACATCATGAGCTCATATTCCCGAGGCTCGCGCAGCGCGAAATCAAAGTAACATTGTCCGAATTCACGCAAAGAGCGGCAAGGTTGGAGAACTTGAAAGAGTTCCAATTGATAGGACTCGACCAGGGTGAGCAAGAGATCTTCCCGACTTCGAAATCGGCGATACACAGCCGGGGTATTGGTACGCGCGGCCTTTGCAACCGCACGCATGGTGAGGGCAGCTTCCCCGCTTTTGTGCCACAACTTGCGGGCAGCAGCCAAGATCCTGTCTTCCACCTCAGGATTCGGGGGACGCGGCATGATTTTAGGCGCCGATAATTACGTTGACAACGTTACGTTAACGTTGTTAACATACTTAGTGTAGGTACCTCTCGCCGAATTTGCAAGTGGAACCTTCGGCCCGTCCGCTGAGTCAGGAGTCGTTTTGAGGCGTTCGCAGTGTCCGAAAGTTAGTTCTGCCTTCCTCAAGCGTTCCGCTGGGTAGTTCGAACTCGTCCGAATTTTTCCAAAGGACTTTTAACATGCAAGAGTCATCAGGTGGCGAAGGCCCACTTACGTTACCGGCCGCGCAACCCAACAGTCGAAATGGCATCACCCGTATTGAACACGCTGTAGTGACCAGGGCCCGGCCGGGCATCGCCTGGCGGGTGCTAACCGACTGGGAGTGTTGGAGCCAGATTTCAGACCGCTACCGCACAATTGAATGGAATGGAAAACCGTGGAGCCCAGGAAGTCGACTTCGAGTGGCTCTTCTGCGGCCCCTTAAGGCAACCGTGGATCGCGTCATCACCGCATGTGAATCTGGCCAAAGTCTGGCTTGGATCAACCATGTAATCGGATTCACGATGGAACAATGGGTATTCTTTCAACCAATTGTTGGCGGTGGAACCAGAGTTTTTACCTGGCTGGAGTATACCGGCCCCGGCCAGATAATTGAGGGCCGTTCCGTTCAGGAAACGATTGAGGAGTACCTGGGAGAGTGGTATGAAGCATTTAGGATCGAATGCGATCAGGCTGCCTCGAGCAGTTAGGCGCTCTCTTGATCCACGAACCACGACGGTTTTGCCGGGCTATTTCGATGCACGATGAGCTCTGAAAGCGCGGGACCAAACCGGTACAAATTCGAACGTTCTCTGCTAGGAAGCGTTCTTTTGCGCCCATTTCCATGCCGTGGCAATTATCTCGTCCAGAGAATATTTCGCCTTCCATTTGAGGATCTTTTCAGCAAGGCCGGGGTCGGCTACTAATTCCGGCGGATCACCTGGACGGCGGGGCCCGATGTGCGTAGGCACCGTGTGCCCCGTAATACGTTCGACCGCAGCAACCACTTCCTTTACCGAGTGTCCCTTGCCCGTGCCCAAATTCATGGCGATGGATTCCTTCGTGGTCAGGTATTCGAGCCCGAGCACGTGGGCTTCCGCCAGATCGGTAACGTGAATGTAGTCGCGAATACATGTGCCGTCAGCAGTCGGATAATCTTCGCCAAAAACTTCCAGCGCCGCACGTTTCCCCCGGATCGCCTCAAAAATCACTGGAATCAGGTGCGTCTCCGGTTCGTGCCTCTCGCCGATGGCTTGGCTCGCATCGGCTCCGGCAGCATTGAAATACCGAAAGCTGACGTAACCCAGGCCGTATGCATTGCCGTAAGCCTCTAACGCATTCTCGAATGCCAGTTTCGTCATCCCATACGGATTCACCGGCTGCCGTGGATTGCTTTCAGTAATCGGCACCTTAATGGGGTAACCATACACCGCACACGTGGAAGAGAATATGAACTTACGGACACGGGATTCGATCACCGCATCAAGCAGAGCGATCCCCGAAGTCACGTTGTTGTGAAAATATTTCTTGGGATTCTTTACCGATTCGCCGACGTACGCAAACGCAGCAAAGTGCATTACCGAATCGCATCGCTGAAGCACTTTGGAGAGTTTTGCGGTATCGGCAATGTCACCGACCACGAGTTCAAAACCTTCCGCCAGCTCTCTGTGTCCGGTTGAAAGATCGTCGTAAATGACTACGTCGTAACCCTTGCGCCGAAGAACGTGCGCCGTATGGCTGCCGATGTAACCTGCTCCTCCAATGACCAGAACGGCCAAGCTTCCCTCCTGTGGAACTCAGCTTCGATCATAATTGAGAACAGATTTTCTCGCGGTTGCGGCAAAACGAATTCACAAATTGGTAAGGCGCGGTGAATTCTTCGACTTCTATCACTATTGGTCCGCCGCCTTGCAATGCGGCGAGATGATGCGGATATCCTTCTGAATGTCTTTGATTTGCAGTGGCACGCCATCAACTCCATAAACTGTGTCGCTGGGATTGCTGCCCGCCTTCTCCGGGCGAACGCCGGTCTTCACGCTTCCAGGCTCCGTTTCGCCCGTGACCTCCACCTGTTTGCGAAGATATCCCTGGAGTTTATTTCCGACATTTTGTAACGCGTAGATCGCGCCGGTGCGCTCCTCGATAAGAACGTAGTTTCCGCGCTCGCTGCGGATGCAGCCGCGAACGGTGATCGGCGTCGCGGCTTCTTTATCACTTGCAGACGGCGTTGGGTGCGCAACCAGACTGGCGCAGAGCATAAGAAATGTCACCATCATGGAATGTCGCTTCATAGAGTTTCTCTTCTCGCGCCTGTCAGTACGTGTAGATCAGATCGAACTGGAACCGGTTGAGCCAAGGTTCCTGCTGGCCCGCGGCCGAAATCGTACTTTTCCCCGCTACCGCTGCGTTGCTCACAAAACCGCCCCAGTTGTTAGACAGAGCAGCATTGTTCTCCAGCCAGGTGTTGAGCGTCCGGCCGTACCACCAGGTAAAGCTGGCCAGCGTATTCGAGCGCACCTTCCAGTTCGCATACACGCGGTTCTGAAGGATATTTGTGGGCGCCCGCTGATCGCTCTCCGCAATCGATGCGAGCACGGCGTCCTGCTCCTGCCGCAGCCATGCATAACCGAATAGCAAATCACTCCTGCGGACCGTGCGTCCGACGCTCAAGTCTACGCTGTAAGCCTTGTTCTGACTGCCCAGGTTCGTCAGTACAGAGTTCCCAGCTATCGCCGAAAGCGGATGTTTAGCTGCGTCGAGATTCTCTTCAAATTCAATAAGCAAATTGATTGGAAATCGCGCCGGCCCGGTCTGGATCTGATTGTTAAGAATAATGTCCAGCAAATCGTATCCAGAGTAAAGATGTGGCTTGCCCGCGGCATCGAGATACGTCGCATTCGTCAAGCCATTGGGCGCGAATGCGCACGGTGCAAACTTCGGAAGATTAGCCACTGCCGAGCAACCCTGGCCTTCGCCCGGAACGGGGAACGAGCCGGCCGAACTTGATCCCGTAGTTGTTGCGGCCACCGAAAATGCGCTTTGCTGTAGCAATGCATCGGGATTATTCCAATGCTCGCTCAGCACTGATCCCGTCGCCGTCCAAGGTCCAGCATTTAACCGCGCTTGGGCCTCCGCGCCCAGAACGTAGGAATCTGCTCCGGTTGAATTTTCGTTATAGAGAAGTTCCAGGGTCTGGACGGTGAAATTCTGAACGAAGCCATCATGATTGAATGAAAATCTCTCATCAAAGCCTTCAGGATTAACGTCCGGATCGCCGGTCACAGAGGTCCTCTGCCATTGATAAACAAATTTGCCGCCAGTTAACGAAAGCCACGGATGCGCGACTGGACTGTAAGTGATGAAACCACGATCGAGGGCAATAGTTTTGCGATCGAAGACGTTCGTCAAAGTTTCGTTGCTGCTCGTGGGATCGCCAAGCGATCCGGTGGCTAAGGCGACACCGCCGACGAAGTCTTCATTGAGCTGACCGTCGATCCCAAGCCGCACTCGAATCCGCGCTCGGTCGCGGTCCTGAGTTCCGTTTTGCGCATAGCCCTCGCCACGGACTCGCACATCCCCTGAGAGCCGAAAACGGCTAAGCAGATTCTGAAAAGCCCGAAGTTGCGTTTGCTGCTGCTTCTCTTGTGCTTGAAGCGAGCTGGTGGCCGACTGCGCTGAGACCGCGGCAGAACTTGCTTGCGCCGCTGCTTGCTCGGCTTGAGCGGCAGATTGCTTCGCCTGCACGGCCGTAGCCTGCGCCTGCTCTGCCCCGGTCTGCAGTTTTTGCTCATTCGCGTTCGACTGTTGGAGCGAATCGAGTACCTGGCGCAGTTGCCCTTGCAAGTCTTTTACCTGCTGGCTCTGCTCTTCAATTTCCTTTTGCTGGCGCAGCAGCAGATCGCGTATGGCCTGAACGTCGGCCTGTGAAGCCGCTCTTGCAGTCGTTGGTTTCATCTGTTTCTTTCTCGATCGCAGCGCGGCTGTCTGTCCTAAAGCTGCAGCGCACAACAACAAAACAAGAAACGCCAGGCTCAATCTTCGCAACCTGAAACCCATTTCAGTGTTCTCCTTTTCGGCAAGCTAACTTGCCTTTAACGATGCTCTTAGAACCACGCTGACCTATTTAGTAGTTTTTCTGGTCGATGAACTCGCTGGAAACAGATACGGTGAGCTTTTCTCGGTACAGTTCCTAACGCTGTTGCAATCGGCTTTCATGTTCTTGAAGAAGAAACATCGACACGCTAACCTTGGTTGCACTAATTGCGGCTCGGATTTCCGTGCACCACCATCGGTAATACGCTGGCTTCGCTTTTTCGTTTGCGTGCTTTCTGGCGCGGAGAAGGCGACGGCTTTGCGATATCTGCAATCGAGGTGCTTTCGAGAATTTTTGCCGCTGCGTTACGAACGTCGAGGAATATCTGATAAAGCGCCCGGTGCTCGGCATCCCGATCGATCAGGCTGCGTAATTGCTCGGCATCACCAAACGGAGCAAGGGGCCCGTCTATCAGGCGGATAATGTCACTCAGCCGGACCTCCGACGGCGGACGGCGCAACTGATATCCTCCCTTCGCGCCCCGCACGCTTTCGACCATGCGAGCATTCTTCAATTCGAGCAAGATCAATTCGAGGAATTTTTCCGGCAGCTCCTCCTCGTACGCAATGTCCCGGATGCGTATGGCGCCCTGGTTGTAGTGGCGCGCCAGCATCATCATTGCCTGTAATGCGTAAAGCCCTTTCTGAGAGATCTTCATAAGTGGTATTTAATATACCATTATCTCTATTTAGTTAATAGACATACAAGCTATAAGTTTTGCGACTAATTTTCGGATTCGGGCTTCCGTTTTACTGACATTTGTCACTCGACGCCCGTGATGATCGGCACTGGTGCGCAAAAGGCCATTTCTCCATGATGACGTCAGACGAAAGGAAACACGATGGCCACAGCACAAATCGTTCCAATCGACAGGTCGGCCGCTGGCGCTTCCGCCGCCTTGATGAGCAACGTGAACAAGAACTACGGCCCGGTGCAGGCCCTGAAGAATTTCACGCTCGAAGTGCGCCGCGGCGAACTTACCGCCGTGCTTGGCCCGAATGGCGCTGGAAAGACAACCGCCATTAAGTTGCTTCTCGGCTTGGCACGTCCGACCAAAGGAACGGTTTCAGTTTTTAGCGGCGATCCCACTTTGGCCACAACTCGGGTGCGAGTAGGGGCCATGCTACAGGTGGGCCGGGTGCCAGAAACGCTGCGTGTGCGTGAGCACATCGACCTGTTCTCTTCCTACTACCCTCAGCCGCTACCGATTTCCGACACTCTGGCAATCGCCGGAATCGAAGACATCCGCGACCGGAAATTCGGCGATCTCTCCGGTGGGCAAAAGCAGAGAGTGCTCTTCGCACTGGCAATCTGTGGAAACCCGGACCTTTTATTTCTCGATGAACCGACGGTGGGTCTGGATGTTGAGGCCCGCCATTTGCTTTGGGAGGAGATTCGCCAACTGCTGTCGCGCGGGAAGACCGTCGTACTAACCACGCACTATCTTGAAGAAGCAGACGCCCTGGCGGATCGCATTGTAGTCGTCAACAAAGGAACGATCATCGCCGAAGGTACCCCGTCCGAAGTCAAAGCGCGTACCGCGGGAAAGAAAATCCGCTGCTTTACTCATCTCTCTCCAGACTTCATCCGAACGCTGCCGCGAGTCGCTGAGGTTCAGCAAGATCGCGGCGCTACTCTGATTCATACTTCGAAGCCCGAAGATGTTCTTCGTGAAATTTTTCTGCGCGACCTCGAGATTTCCGGCCTTGAGGTCAGCGGTGCAGGCCTCGAAGATGCCTTCCTCGCGCTCACCCGCGAAAACACGCACTAAGGAGATAAATATGGCTACCGCTACGTTGAACCCATCTCCAACCATGACTCTCAGACGGCCGAATGCCGCTGTCATCTGCCTCAAAGAGGCCAAGTACGAGTTCCTCAAGTCACTTCGCTTTCCGATGTTTTCAGTTTCGACGGTCCTGTTTCCCATCATGTTTTACATCCTCTTCGGACTGGTCATGGGCCGGCAGATGATTGCAGGAGTCGGCACGACCACATATCTCATCGTCGCTTACGGCACCTTTGGGGTAATGGGAGCTTCGCTGTTCGGTACCGCAGCGGGCCTTGCGGCGGACCGGGGGTTAGGTTGGCTACAAGTCAAGAAAGCAAGCCCTATGCCGCCGTTCGCATATTTCTTCGCAAAGGTCGTAATGAGCATGATCTTCAGCGCTGTGGACGTCCTGCTGCTCTTGATTCTGGGCTTCTCTTTCGGCGGCGTGCACCTGCCAGCCCTGGTCACTTTGAAGCTTGTGGTAACCCTCGTCGGGGGCTCGCTTCCGTTCTGCGCGATGGGGCTCGCGATCGGCTACTTCGCCCGCCCGAACTCGGCCCCTGCGTTGATCAACATCTTTTATCTTCCAATGTCATTCTGCTCAGGACTGTGGATGCCGTTCATGTTTCTTCCGAAATTTATTCAGCACATTGCTGTGTTTCTGCCTCCATATCATCTGGCGCAACTAGCTTTTAATTTAGTTGGTTCAGGCCAGCGAGGCGCGGCTTCGAACCACTGGGACGCGTTAATCGGCTTTGCAATGGTCTGCCTGGGCGTTGCGTGGGCCGGACACCAGCGTGATCAGAAGGCGAATGGGTAGGAGAAATTCATGAAATCGACATTAGGGATGTGGCTGCTGATCTGTGCAGCGATTTCATTACTCGCCGTGACCGGACGGCTCGACTTACTAGCTGTGGTAGCTCCTGTGTCGATTGCAATGGGTCTGCTCGCAGCACGTGGATCCTCCAGCAGTTCGGGCCCGCGTAGAATATAGGCGGAACATGAGTCTGCTCCCCAAAAATCGTGATCACGGTTGGGCGCCATATACATGGCTCATCTTTCTCTCTTTCTTCTTTTTCCAGCCAATACTCGATAAACGCACGACCGGACGAGATTGGCTGATCACCGTCTCGGCAACTATTGTTTTTCTTGTCCTCTACTTCGCGCTGTTTCGATTGGGTAAGCCCTGGAACTATCTGCTTCTCGCGTGTATGGCAGCGATGGGATTGGGCTTGGGTCAAATAAATGTTGGTTCTTCGGTGTTCATCATATTTACGGCAGTTTTCCTTCCCTGGGTCGTGGGAAATATGAAAGCGGTGTTTGCCGGGCTGGCGGTCCTGAACCTGTTGATAGCCGCAGATGCCTACTTCTTTCACCCAGACGTCGGCTTCTGGGCAACGTCGATGGTGGTTTCGTTAGGGGTGGGCTTATCGAATGGGTATTTCGCCGAAAAAGTCCGCGCCGATCAGAAGCTACGCATGGCGCATGAAGAAATTGAACACCTAGCCAAAGTTGCCGAACGCGAACGGATCGCCCGGGATTTGCACGACGTATTGGGACACACTTTGACCCTGATCGCGGTGAAATCCACCCTCGCCGGAAGACTAATAGAAAAAGACCCTAAGCGGGCCAAGGCTGAAGTCGCCGATATTGAACGAGTTTCGCGCGACGCCATGGCAGAAATTCGCAACACGCTGGGCGGCTACCGATCCTACAAGCTAAGCGAAGAACTGCAACGGGCAAAATCGGCCCTCGAAAGTGCGGGAGTAGCCGTAAAGACTGAATCCGCCGAAGTACATCTCACTCCCGCGCAGGAGAGCGTTGCCGCTTTGATTATGCGAGAAGCGGTCACCAACGTTGTGCGCCATGCGCATGCCGGCACTTGCCGTCTGTTGCTCGCGCGCAACAACGGCAACTGCGTCCTTGAAGTACAGGATGACGGCCGTGGCGGCCTGAATAGCCAAGGCAATGGCCTGCGCGGAATGCGTGAACGGATTGAAGCTCTGGGCGGAACTCTCACATACGAAACCTCAATGGGAACTAGCCTCAAGTTTGAATTTCCGCTGAATGCACCTACTGTGGAACAGGATTGAACCCCTCAGTTAAAACCGGCCGCAAGACGATTCGCGTCGCCATTGCCGAAGATCAGGGAATGGTCTTGGGCGCGCTGGCGACCTTGCTCGAAATTGAAGGAGACATTACGGTCGTGGCCCGCTCGCGAAACGGAGCGGACGCGTTGAATGCGGTGCTTACGCAAAAACCCGACATTTTTCTGACCGATATTGAAATGCCTGAATTGAGCGGGCTTGATGTTGCCACCGAACTGAAGCGCAAACGCTCACCGACCAAAGTCATTATTCTTACTACTTTTGCTCGTGCTGGATATTTACGCCGCGCACTCGACGCAGGCGCGTCAGGTTATCTGCTAAAAGATATGGCCGCAGAAAAACTGGCCGAAGCTGTCCGCCGTGTGCAAAGTGGTTTGCGTGTTATCGATCCAGAGCTAGCGGCCGAGGCTTGGGTCGAGCCTGATCCGCTCACCGACCGTGAACGGCAGGTCTTGCGCCTCGCAGGCGATGGTATGACGAGCATCGACATAGCCAGCAAGCTCAACCTCTCAGAAGGCACCGTGCGTAATTATCTTTCCGAAGCCATTAGCAAATTGGGTGCGGCGAACCGCGTCGAAGCATCGCGCATTGCTAGGACGAAAGGTTGGCTGTGACCCTGGCCGCGGTATGTTGTCCCTTCGCTCGTCCTTCCGGTTCCCTCTCTTGCAGCAAGCGATTTAGTTTCTCGACAAGTTCCATTAATCGCTTTGAATCCGGCTCCTGCACTATCGCTTCGCACAACTCTCTCCAGCGCTCGTCGTGTTTGTTGCCGGTCATATGTGTTTCCTTTCTCGCCAGGAGAAGTGGAATGCACCGGGAATGCCAAAACGGGAAATCAAGAAGATACTGGGAAGAACCCGCCGAGAAAGTAAAAAATGCGTGGCAGAATTTTCTTCAGGGATTTCCTCAGAAAGCTGAGCACACCACTGTAGCTATTTCGAGTGGGGAGATGCTGGAACTTCGAAGCCATACTTCTGCAATATCTTGCGGGCTTCTGCGCTCTGAACATATGACTCAAATTTTCGCGCGAGTTCTTGTTCCTTTGAGGATTTCATAACGACGCACGCCTGCTGAATGGCCGGATATTCGTTCTGTGGAATTTCCACATATTTTATTTGTGATTGCGAGCCTGGTGCTCGCGCGAGTGACATCGCCACGATCCCAACCTCAGCGGCGCCCGATAAGACGAACGAAGCAGCCTGCGAAACGTTTTCTCCGGTAACAATTTTCGCTGAGACTTTCTCGTAAAGATTTTGTTGTTTTAGGGCTGCAATGGCTGCCTGGCCATAAGGCGCGTGAGAAGGATTCGCAATCGCAACCTTCTTCACCACAGGATCAAGTAGAACCTGAAGTCCTCGCGATAAATCTATGTTGGCGTTTGATCTAGATAGCAGCACTAATTTTCCGCTGGTATATTCGAAATAGCTATTGGGAAGGATTAATCCGGCAGCCTCGAGCTTCTTCGGATAGTCTGTATTCGCGGAAAAGAAAATATCGAACGGCGCCCCGTTCTCGATTTGCTGGTAGAGGTTTCCCGAAGAACCGTATGTGATCTTCACTCGCACAGAGTTCTTGCTCTGAAAATGGGCTGAGATCTCGTCGAAGGCAGAGTGCAAATCAGCGGCAGCTGCGACCGTAATTTCCTGGCCAACGGAATAATTCGCAAGCAGACACAACAGAACCAGAGCGGCAATTTTCATATTCAGTGGATCAGTTTCCCGTGTGCGCAGGCGCGAGTGCCGGCTGAGACTGACGGCGCGTTTCTAGGTGTTTCTGCCGAAAGTGCGCATGTGCCCGCTCACCCCAGCCGCGCACAAAATAATAGTTCAGTATTCCGCCAATTACCGAACTCGCAATTGGTATCAGTCTCCCCGCCCACTTCTCCACAAACTCCGTACTGGCCTTGGCCGCGATCCGTTGAATGATTTTCGGTATCAATCGATTTACTACATTCTTTTCGAGCAAGTCGCGCCCCAGGTCGACGCCTGCCGCGCTCGCTGCCGCAATCCAGAGTTCCGCAACTTCTTCGTCCGTGTTGTACTCATAGCCGTAAATCAGACTTAGCTTCTGAATCGTGCGCAGGGTGATGCCCGCAAGAATGCTGAAATCCGGCACGATCGTCAGAAATCCGCCAATGCCAAATCCCGCACCCTCGGCGGCGGCAAGCTTCATTCCGCCTTGAACAATCTTCTCGGCAACTTCGTCCAGCACGCCAATTTCAATCGAATACATCCCTTGAAAGGTGCTGACAGGCAAACCATACACTGCGCGTAGTTCAATGAGAAAACGCTCAGGCTCGACCCGCACGGTCTTGTATGCCCGCATCAACGCCGAAGTCAGCGACTTCTCAACCCGTCGGCGGAGCCAGGATTTATTCGCAAACATAGCTGCGCGCTCACTCTTATTCTAGCGGTTCGTGGGCCGGCCGGTAGCGGTTTTCCCGCGTTTGGCAACGCACCCTCATCAAGCGAAGTAAGGATAAAAAATTAGCTATGCTACGATCATAAGTTCGCTAAGCCCTTTAAGTCTTTTAATGCCCTCCGGAAAGCTTCACATCGTGCCGCTTGGCGGCCTCGGCGAATTCGGCATGAACTGCATGGCGGTGCGCTGGGGCGAAGACATTATTGTCATCGATGCCGGCATGATGTTCCCCGAAGCCGAGCTGCTCGGCGTCGACATCGTAGTTCCCGACATTTCTTATCTCCTCGAAAACCGCCAGCGCGTGCGCGCAATTGTTCTTACCCACGGACACGAAGACCATATCGGCGCCCTGCCATGGATTGTTTCCGAACTGAACGTCCCGGTCTGGGGCACCGAGTTCACTCTGGCCTATGTTGAAGACAAATTAGACGAGCATGGCTTACTCGAAACTACCGACCTGCGGGAGATCCGCCCTGGCGATCGTTTCAAGATCGGCCCGTTCACGATCCATCCTATTCAGGTGACGCACAGCCTGGTTGACTGTGTGTCCTTGGCGATCCACACCCCGCTCGGAGTTGTAATTCACACAGGTGATTTCAAAGTTGACCCCACTCCGACCGACAATCGCCTTTTCGATCTGCACGCGTTCGCAGAGTACGGCAAAGAAGGCGTGCTCGCCTTATTGCAGGACTCCACGAATGTCGAGCGCCGCGGCTATACACCAAGCGAGCGCGCGGTTAGACGCAAATTCGACGAAGTGTTCGCACGCACCGAACGTCGCCTGTTCATCTCTTGTTTTTCTTCTTCTATTCATCGCATCAAGCTGGCGGTTGAACTTGCCTGGCAACACGGCCGGAAAGTGGCGTTCATTGGGAGGTCGATGATCAGTTCCTCAGAGATCGCTGAAGATCTCGGCTATGTCGAAATTCCCGACGGCCTGCTGATTCATCCCGGCGAGGTAAAGAATTTTGCGCCCGAGAAAGTTTGCGTAATGATCAGCGGTACTCAGGGCGAACCGATGTCAGCACTCTCGCGAGCGGCGGTCGACAACCACAAGCATGCCAAGATCGAAAAGGGCGATACGGTTGTGCTCTCATCGCGAATCATTCCCGGAAATGAGAAAGCGATTTACCGTATGGTCGACCATCTCTTCCGCCGCGAAGCACACGTAATTTATGACGATGGCTCCTCGCCTCCGGTACACGTCAGTGGCCATGCCAGCCAAGAAGAGCTGAAGCTCATTATTAATTTAGTAAAGCCGAAGTACTTCGTCCCGATTCATGGCGAGTTCCGGCAACTGAAACTTCACGCAGAATTGGCCGCATCCATGCATGGGTCCGTTGGCAGCGTGATGCTGATCGAGAGTGGAGACGTTCTCGAATTCGATGAGCTTGGAGCTCGCAAAGCAGGACGCGTGAACGTGGGGCGCATTTGCATCGACTCAGGATCGCGCGCGGATGTAGTTGAAGATTTGGTAATCAAAGACCGTCGTCATCTCAGCGAAGACGGTTTTGTCTTGCCCATCATCGCTATCAACAAGCTGACTGGCCGGGTCGAGATTTCTCCCGAAATCGTCACACGCGGGTTCTCGGCGAATGAGAACGGATTCATGGACGAGGTCCGCCAGCTCGTAGCGCAGACACTGAATCAGTCGAGCGAAGAAGAACGCGCTGACTATGGTGTGATTAAAGAGAAAATTCGGGCAGACTTGAAGCGCTTTATTTCGAAACAAACGCAAAAGCGTCCTTTAATCATGCCAGTGATATTAGAAATTTAAGCTGCAGCAGGAGCGATTGCATCGTTTCCCTTTCCGACATCCACGAAGCCCGCTCGAGATTGGACGGGATCACTGTGCGCACTCCGCTCATCCCCCTGGAGCGTGATGGTGCTCGGCTCTACCTAAAGCCCGAAAATCTGCAGCCGATCGGCGCATTCAAATTGCGCGGCGCCTACAACAAGATCGCGTCCCTCTCGCCCGACGAACGCGCCCGAGGCGTCATCACGTACTCCAGCGGCAATCATGCCCAGGGTGTGGCGTACGCGGCCCGAGCGCTGCAAACGAAAGCAGTTATCGTCATGCCCCGCAATGCTCCGGCCATAAAGCGCGAAGCCACGGCCGCTCTCGGGGCTGAAATTGTCTTTGTTGGCCCAAGCGGCGTCGAACGCCAGGTCAAGGCCGAGCAGCTCGCTGCCGAGCATGGTTACGTGATCATCCCGCCTTATGACGACGAAAAGATCATCGCCGGACAAGGCACGGCCGGGCTCGAAATTCTGGAAGACCTCCCAGACGTCGATCTCGTGCTTGTTCCGATCGGCGGCGGCGGTCTAATCAGCGGCATCTCCACCGCGATCAAATGCGCAAGACCGGATGCGAAAGTTATTGGAGTCGAGCCAGAGCTCGCCTCAGACGCCCGAGCCAGCCTGCGTGCCGGGCACATTGTTAAACTCCCAGCTGAGCAGGTGCTCTCAACTTGCGCCGACGGCTTGCGATCCCAATTTGTTGGGACACTTACTTTCGAGCACATTCGCCGCTATGTAGACGACGTTGTTACTGTGAGTGAGGACGAAATTCTGCAGGCGGTAGGAATGTTGTCGGACAATCCAAAGACAGTAGCAGAGCCGAGCGGCGCCGCAGCCACGGCAGCATGGTTGTTTCATCGCGAGTCTCTGCCTGCATCAAACTATACAGTTGCAGTTATCAGCGGCGGCAACGTCGATCCTGACCTTCTCCGTCGAGTTCGATCTTGAGGTGTTTAAGCAGGATGCGATTTCTTATCACGCTTGCGTTCGGTCTTCTCATCTGTCCTCTTTTCGCTTCAGCGGATGCTATCAGAGGGGCGGTGATTCGAGTTGCTCCTATTTACGTTGCTCCCGATGCGAATTCTGCGAAACTCGCCGATGTCGATCGCGGCCGCGAACTTGTCCTCATTGAAACCAGCGGCGACTGGGTCAAAGTTGAAGCCGCTCTCACCGAAGAGCGTGTCGTGACCGGATGGATGCAGAACAAAGGGCTCGTGCAGGCAACCACGCCTGATGGCGACAAAATTCTTTTCGGCGAAGCGGTAGATTCTGAAGATCAGGCAACACAGCGCAACGGCCGCCGCTATGCGGCCCAGGACGCATTGCGTCTCTATGCCGAGATCTACGAAATTTTTCCCCAGTCACCTTTAGCGGCAGAAGGACTGTATCGCTCGGCTGACATTCGCTGGCAGATCGAAAAGGCGGATGTGATGTCTTTACCTTCAGCCAAAGAGCAGGACCCCTATCTGAGGCGCGGCATGAACGAAGATTACTTCAAGAAGGTGATGAAGAAATTTCCCAACACAAAATGGGCATATCTCTCCGCCTATCACTTGATCGACAACAAGCTATGCGGCGACTGGCAAGGCCAATCTAAGTGTCCGCAAAAAGAAGCCGAGATTTACGAAAATTACGCCAAAGATTATCCGCAGTCGCCTGCCGCCGTCGAAGCGCTCTACCGTGCCGCCTATCGCTGGGCGGCTTTGATTGAAATCTATAAGACCGAAGATGAAACCAAAAAATCAGACGAGGCGAAAGGCCGCGCTATAGCGATCGCGCAACGTGCGATCAGCCAGGCTGGACAGAGCGATTGGGGAGATCGTGCTCAAAGACTGCTCTACATGGTTCAGCAGGGAGTTCCAACCTACGGCAACGCGGAGTAGGGCCGCCAAGCACGGCCTGCCTCACCGCAAATCACTCCCCGGCTTGGGCTTTTGGCTTTTCCAGCGTCAGCTGGTGCTTGGCCTCGCACTCAGTCGCAGGATCGTAATCCAGCACCTTCTGTAAATCGTCTTTCGTAGCCTGGAACTCTATGGGTGGCCGATGCACGCGCGCGGGTATTCCGGTGAACCTCACCTTCCCGTCAGCGTTTGTGCCTGCTTGCAAATCGAGCCGATGCGTTCCCGCGAACCCATATGCAATATGGACTTTGACCGTCGCATCGTAAACAGGCTTGCTGTCCGGCCCCATAATGGTTAATTCCAGAGAGCATGGACCAGCGCCGCCGTCCATCACAGGAATTTTTCCGCTACTCTGCGGAGCAGCACTTGCCTGAAGATTGACAAAAATGGATGCGATTGCCGTGCAGCAGAATATATACAACAAGAATTTCTTCATGGCAGGCCATTATAAAGAGGAAACACGACATCTCGGCCAACGGCGGAAATTAAACCGATGGAACTGCCGTGTTGCGGTGATAAAGAGGAGACAATTCCCGAAGACGCGCAACCGACGCAGGCACGAGCTGAATGGCAAAATCGACGTCCTCTCGAATGTTCTGCTTCCCCAAGCTGAAACGGATGCTGGCGCGGGCGCGGTCTGGCCGCAATCCCATTGCCGTCAATACGTGCGAAGGTTCGATTGCGCCAGAAGAACATGCAGCACCGGTTGAAACCGCCAAGCCCTTCAGATCAAGCGCGATGATCAAAGCTTCGCCTTCGATGTAATCGAAATAGATGTTCGTGGTATTGGGAACGCGTGGAGCGCCTTTGCCATTCACGCCGGCGGCCTCGACCTGCCGCAAGATTGACGACTCGATGCGGTCACGTAAGTCGGCAATCGCGCGTTCTCCTCCAGCTTCGAAGTTCTTCATGGCGAGTTCTGCCGCCCTTCCCAGTCCCACGATTCCGGGAACGTTTTCTGTTCCGGCGCGTCGCGAACGCTCGTGGCTTCCCCCAAAGAAGCGCGGCTCGAGTGTGGTTCCCTTCCGCACGTACAACGCACCGACACCTTGCGGAGCATGAAATTTGTGGCCGGAGATTGAAAGGAGATCGCAGCCAATTTCTTTCACTTTGATCGGAACTTTAGAAGCGGCCTGAACTGCGTCTGTGTGGAAATAAATGTCGGCCTCTGCGCAGACGTTTCCGATCTCCGCAACTGGTTGCAAAACTCCGGTTTCGTTGTTAGCCATCATGATCGTGACCAGCTTCGTATTCGGCCGCAGAGCTCGCCGTACGTCATCAGGATTAATGAGGCAAGCGCCATCGACAGGCACAAAGGTTATGTCGATTCCCTTCTCCTTTAGGTGCTTGCAGGTGTTAAGTACAGCATGATGCTCAATGGTCGAGCTGATGACGTGATCGCCAGGCCTGGCCAGGCCAAAGATCGCAAGATTGTCAGCCTCGGTCCCGCCACTTGTGAATACAACTTCCGCGGGACGACATCCGAACAGATTCGCAACCGATTCACGTGCGCGCTCGACAGCGGCGCGAGTTTCTTGTCCGTGATGGTGAATCGAAGACGCGTTCCCAAAATGCTCGACGAAATACGGCCTCATCGCCTCGAACACTTCGGGCAGCACGGGAGTTGTCGCGTTATTGTCCAGATAGACGCGCCGCATGTTTCTATTGTAGTCGCCGTTAAGAGAGCATTAAACCTGCGTAAATTCTGCACGTTCATCGGGTCCACATCAAGCTGTGGAAAGCCGTGACATTTTCCCAACGAATAAATTACATCGGGGAGTCTTGGAAGTGACATAGCAGCTCACGTGCTCGACTACTTTCCCTCTAACGTTCGACCCAGGTTCTCTGGTGTACGAACGATTTTTTGGAAGGAGAAAGTGCAATGAAAGATCCAGCTAACAGAACTCCTGTGTCGGTCAACCGGCGCTCATTCGTGAAAAAGGGATTTACAACTGCGGGCACGGTAGCTGCTGGGGCCACGCTGTTGTCGAGCCACTCGCTCGCGTTCGCCGATGAGGACCACGACATGCATCGCAACGGGAGGCTTACTCGTGGCGATGCAGCGATTCTCAGATTCTTCGCGGCCCTTGAAACCATCGAGAGCGACTTCTGGCTTCAGTACAACGAGCTTTCAGGAGTTGTGGATGACGAAGTTCCAGGTGGAAGCCCAATTCCAGCCTTCGTCAGCGCAATTGAACAGCTTGATGGCGACATGCCGCAATATACTCACGACAACACCGACGACGAATTCAGTCACGAGGCCTTTCTGAATGCATATCTTGCGTCAAAAGGAGAAAGGCCGATCAGCCTGGAGAAATTCCGCAAGCTGCCGGGCAGCATGGCGACGGGCTCAAGCGGAAAAAAGCGAATTACGAACCTGACACAACTCACCATTGATACCAGTTGGTGGACCCGTTACCGGGATTCTGATCACAACCCCGATCTAGATCCAAATTTCGTCTTCCCGCAAGCTGTCCCCAGCCTTGCAGTCGGGCAGCACACTGCAATTCCACGGACCGATGCCGACTTGACCGACTCCAATTTTGTACAAGCGATTGCGAACACCGCTGGCTTTCACTTCGCAACGATTGAACAAGGTGGAAGTAGTTTGTATCCCGCGCTAGCCGAGCACGTAACCGACGTCGAAGTACTGCGAATCCTGCTAAGCATTGGGCCCACCGAAACCATGCACTTCCAGACTTGGCAAGACAAGGCCGGCAATGCTGTCCCTTTGACGGCTACTGATCCCAAGACTGGCGTGAAGGTAACATTCCCAGATCTCACCAATCCAGCCGTGGGCGAGGAACTCCAGTCAAATCTCATCATGCCGGAGCCATGCCCTTTTATCAGCCGCAATCTGCCGAAGTGCTCCATCGTTCGCCCGATCCCGAGCCACAGAGCGGCAATGGGGGTGGTCAAGTTTCTGACGGATATGGGATTGTTCATTGGGCAACCGCGGGAATTCTTTGCTGTATTGCAAGACTTGGCTGCTGATGCTGACGCGGCAAGGCGCGACGAGCGCTAATATCTGCGCTCGCTACGGTGTGCTGGGTTCGGGGGAGTCCGGCACACCCCGTTTATATTCCGCCATCCCCGCTTACACCTACTTTGGATATACAAAAAAAGACAATATACTTGCCGGAAAAGTGCTCTAATTAAGCAAAGATGATCGTTCTCCTGGAGGCGTCATGTCTCTCTCCAAGCTTCACATTCCCACTCTTGCATTGTCGGTCTTGTTCTGTCTGGCTTCCTTGCCAGCCCTTGCCGACTCGCACGTACGCATTGTACGGCTCAGCTATATAGATGGAGGCGTGCAGGTTTCTCGCGCTGATACGCACGAATACCAGAAAGCGATGACCAACCTGCCAATCGCCGAAGGGATGAAACTCCGCACGGCCGATGATGGGAAAGCCGAAGTTGAGTTCGAAGACGGCAGCACCCTTCACATCGTTCCCGACAGCATAGTCGAGTTCTCGCAGCTATCGCTACGCGATTCCGGTTCAAAGGTTACAGGCGTGGAAGTCACAAGGGGTACTGCATACCTGAACTTCACCGGAATGAAGGATGATGAGTTCTCGGTACAGTTCGGCAAAGAAAAGATCGAGTTGCACCGCGCGGCGCATCTGCGCGTGGACCTCGGATATCAAAACGACTCCGTCGCAGTCTTCAAAGGAGTGATTCAGGTTGATGGCCCCAACGGCGCAGTCGAGCTGAAGAAGAACCAAACCCTCAATTTTGATGCTTCCGAAAATGGCGGATATAAACTCGCCAAAAACATTCGCGACGAACCGTGGGACGACTGGGACGATCAACAGAACCAATATCACGACCGCTACGCGAAGGCCTATTCCAGCTATTCGCCGTATGCGTACGGCAGCGCGGATCTTTCATACTACGGCAGCTTCTTCAACTATCCGGGATATGGAATCCTATGGCAACCGTACTTCGCCGGCATCGGATGGGACCCATTCATGGACGGGGCCTGGATGTTCTATCCCGGTTGGGGATATGGCTGGGTTTCAGGCTATCCCTGGGGATGGACTCCATACCACTACGGCACCTGGACGTTCTTAGCGGGCCGCGGTTGGGCATGGCAACCAGGAGGAACCTGGAATCCGTGGTACCGCCAGCCGTTGGTTGCGAATGCGCCGAAAGGATTCGTAGCTCCGCACGCTCCAACCGCTGGTACAAGCTTGGTTATGGTGAATCGCGGAACGATCTCGACGTTCGCTGGAAGCACGCTGGTGCTGCGCAATAACTCCGCGGGATTGGGTGTGCCTCGCGGCCAATTTGATCACATGTCAAAGCTCTCGCAAAAAGTTGAGACTCACGGTTCGGTGAACCAACGCGTGGAGCCAGTCACCATGAACTCGCCTGCGCGCATCGGCGCGGGTGAAATGGGACCAGGAATGCAAGGAAGATCGAACACGCGAATGGGTTCCAGTAGCGCATCCCGCGGTTCAGCGCCACCGGCCATGCACCAAACTATGTCGAGCCCACCCATGTCTGCGCCGAGCTCGCGCGGCTCTAGCGCTCCGGCGGGGGGACCAGCACACAAATAGCCTTGCCTCTCAAATGCTCGTGAAAGGGCGCACTCTAGGTCGAGTGCGCCTTTTGTATTTATATTGTTCCGAAGATTAAGGAGATTTGGATTCTGCGCTGGAATAGACGCGGTTATCGCTGATCAATCGGGACCCAGTGCTGGGGATATGACGGTCCGACATACTCGGCACGCGGTCGAATAAGCCGGTTGTCATCGAGTTGTTCGATCACGTGCGCGCTCCAACCGCTGACTCGCGAAACCGCAAAAATCGGCGTAAACAGGTCTACGTCGATTCCCAACACGTGATACGTCGAAGCTGAATAAAAATCTACGTTGGCGTTCAGTTTCTTTTCAGCTTTCACGAACTGCTCGATCTTGCGGGACATTTCAAACCACTTCGGCTGTCCGCTAGATTTACAGAGATCTTCCGACATTTTTCGGAGATGGGTCGCGCGAGGATCTTCCGTGTGATAAACACGATGCCCGAATCCTGAAATCTTTTTTTTCTGCGACAACATTCCGCGGACAAATTCAACTGGGTCCAAACGGCGCGAGTCGATTTCCTCCAGAACGTGGAACACAGCTTCGTTTGCTCCCCCGTGCAACGGCCCTTTGAGCGCACCGATTGCGGAAGTGATCGCCGAATGCATGTCGGATAGCGTAGCGGCAGTTACGCGCGCCGCGAACGTCGAGGCGTTTAGCTCATGATCTGCGTGCAGGATGAGGGCAATGTCCAAGGCACGCTCCGCAGTCTTCGACGGAGCCTCGCCGTTAAGCAGCAGCAGAAAATTGGCGGCATGTGAGCGTTTCGGATCAGGCTGGACTATGCTTTTCCCTTTTCGCAATCGCGCATATGCGGCAACAATCATCGCGATCTGCGAAGTCAACCGGATGGATTTACTCACGTTCGCATCGTGATCGTTCTTCGTTTCCTCGGGATCGTAGAGTCCGAGGGCGGAAACAGCAGTTCGGAGCACGTCCATCGGCGATGCGCCCTTCGGGAGCGTGCGTAGAATATCCAAAACACCTGATGGCAATTGACGTTCCGCAGCCAGGCGCGCGTGCAATTCCTTGAGTTGACTTCGAGTTGGCAACTCGCCGTTCCACAACAAATAGCAAGTCTCTTCAAAGGTCGAATGATCGGCTAGTTCGTGAATGTCAATTCCGCGGTAGGCGAGCACGCCCTGTTCGCCATCGATGTAGCAAATCTTTGAGGTGGTAGCGACCACGCCCTCCAGCCCTTTGGGCGCGTGCGTCATGGTCAGGCTGGACATTGTTCCTCGCTTAACTCTTGGATTTGTCGTGAGCGCATGAGAGCTTGAACGTGTAGTCGCAACTAACTTTTATACGCCAAAAACCCGCAAGTTTCCAAGCTGGTGGCCGTTCCAAGGTACAGGGTACTTATTGAAAATACGCGTGCCAGCAGGTATCGGCGGTTACAATCGTGAGATGCGGGTTGCGGTTTTCTTTGTTGTCATTTGTTTAACATCGGCCTTTGGTGCGGAGACAGTCCGGCCTCCATTGTTGCCTTGTCCCCCTGGCGTATCTGAAGCGCAGTGCAATCCATCGAAACATGATCTTAAGCAAGCGGAGACAGCCTTTTCTCGCGCACTCAAGTTGCAAAACCAGCTACCCGACCAAGCCTACAAGGAGTTCGAGCGCGCCGCCGAACTCACACCGCGCAACTTGGAATACGTAACTGCCCGAGAAGTTGCGAAACAGAAGCTCGTCTACGACCACATTCAGAATGGCAATGTGGAACTCGAAGCCGGCAAGCAGATCGAAGCGCTTGCCGACTTCCGCCAGGCCGCAATTCTTGACCCCGACAATAAGTTCGCGGAGCAACGAATAAAAGACGCATTGGGGGATTCGCTTCCGAAAGCCGACGGCCCTCCGACAGTGGTCGAAGAATCACGTGAGTTGAAATTAATTCCTACTACCAGCCGGGCCACCTTTCACTTTCGCGGCGACAGCAAAGAGCTGCTTACCTCGGTTGCGACCGCATACGGAGTTTCTGCGCAGATCGACGATTCGGTGCCTTCGCGTCGGGTGTCATTCGACCTGGACAACGTGGACTTTTTTAATGCAATGCTGATCGCTGGCGAGGTGACAAAAACCTTTTGGGCCGCGACGGGAACGAAGCAGATCATCGTCGCCGCCGATACCGCGGAAAATCGCAGGAATTACGAGCGCATGGCCATGCGTACTCTATACATTCCAGGTGTGGACCGGCCTGCAGTCCTGCAGGACATCGTCAACCTCTTGCGAACCGTATTTGAGATCAAGTCGATTACTCCGAGTCCGTCAAATTCGACCATCGCCATTAAAGCTCCTCAACCCGTACTTGATGCCGCCACCAGATTTCTCGAGACTTTGGATATCACGCGTCCGGAAGTAATGCTAGACGTTCACGTCTACCAGGTGAGCCACACATTCGCGCTGAACATTGGTGTTCACCTTCCGAATGATTTCAATCTCTTTAACATTCCTGCCGGCGCGTTAGCCGCGCTGGGCGGACAAAACATCCACAATCTGATCAATCAATTAATCGCCAGCGGAGGCATTAACCAGGCGAACAATACCGCGCTCTCTGCTTTGTTGGCCCAATTGCAAAGCCAACAGAATTCCATTTTCAGTCAACCTCTGGCGACGTTCGGAGGCGGCAAGACATTAACCGGCGTCAGCCTCGATCAGTTGTCCGCACAGTTGTCGTTGAATGAAGGCTGGGTGAAAACACTTGATCAGGCGACTCTGCGGGCATCGCAAGGAGAGGAGGCTACCTTCCGCATGGGATCGCGCTATCCAATTTTGAATGCAAGTTTCGCGCCGGTGTACAACAGCTCGGCAATTTCTCAGGTGCTGCAAAACAACAGCTACCAAGCCGCCTTCCCCTCGTTTAACTACGAAGATCTTGGCCTGACTGTGAAAGCAAAGCCTGGGATTACGTCGGATAGAAATGTAAGCCTTGCTCTGGAGATTAATTTGCGTGCGCTTGCAGGGACTAGCGTCAATGGCGTACCTGTGATTGGCAACCGGGAGTACAAGGGCAGCATTAATCTCGAAGACGGTGAACCCGCCGTAGTGGCAGGTCAGGTCAGTCGCAGCGAAACCCGGGACATTGCCGGAATTCCGGGGCTAAGTCAAATCCCCGGATTAAATAAATTAGCGGGAACAAACCAGAAGCAAGTTGAAGACGACGAGTTGCTGGTTGTGATTACGCCTCATATCACCCGTCGCAATGCGGGGCAAAGCACGGAAGTATACTTACCGAAGTAGGCATAAAAATTGTTTACTTCTCCTTCGACGCAAAATCCACTATTTGCTTCAGCACCTCGTAGTTATTTCCGCTCACGCCCACGGCCCGTCCATTGATAAACAATGTCGGGGTTGAATTCACATCGAGCGACTTCCCCAAGTTCAGAGAGGCTTGCACGTGCGACTCCGCTTCCGGTTTCGCTGCGCACGCGGCGATGTCTTGACCGTTCACGCCTGCCTTGTCGGCAAGATCCGTCAACTTCTGATCGGCATTATCGGCCGTAATTTCCGACTGCGCATCGAAGATGCTGTCCGCGAATTTCCAATAGGCGTCGCTCGAGGCGCGAGCGACGCAGTCAGCATATTCAGCCGCTTTCATGGCCCAATTGTGCATAGGAAGCGGAAAATTTTGCGAAATGAAACGAACGTTCGGATCATCGGCGAGCAATTTCTCAATAGTAGGATTCGCTTCCTTGCAATGAGGACATTGCAAGTCGCTGAACTCAACAATAGTCACAGGAGCGTTCGCGGGACCGCGCGCTGGACCGTTTGCCCGTTTCTCCAGAACCAGTCGCGCCCTTTCAAACGGATGCGCGCCAAAAGGAATAATGTCGCCAACGACCGCGTGCTTTCCGTCTTCGCTGACAAAAAATTTCTGCTCGCCTTGACCTTGCGGGCCGCTGACCTGCACGTTCACTTCGGCTAAGCCCTCCGCTTCGCTTTGCCGGATCCCGACAATCTTCCACGTTAACTGCGGATCATAGCCAAAAGTCGCGTGCAAGAAAGCATTGACCTCGTCTTCAGAGGGAAGATTTGGCGTAGCATGCGTGCCGAGTTGGCTCGCGGGTTTTGCTTTCGTGGATTTCTGCTGCGCGAGGACCGGAATTGAAATCGCAATCACCCAGAAAATAAGCTTCGAAATATTGCTCATGTTTATCCTTATTGCGTGATCTCGCCTGAAACATACCGAATGCGCACATCCTGCCTGCTCAGATGTCGGCTTTGGCGGCTATTGGGAAACGCCGGCCATAGCCAAACGCCTTCGTTGAAATCTTGAGCACGGGCGCGGCCTGCTGACGCTTGTACTCGTTCCTCTCCACCATGCGGATGACGCTTTTCACCAGCACCAAATCGAATTTATGGCTCTGCGCGATTTCTTCCGCTGAACGCGAGCGCTCAACATAGTCCTCCAGAATAGCATCGAGGACTTCATAGTCCGGCAGCGAGTCGGTATCCTTCTGCCCGGGACGCAACTCCGCCGAAGGTGGCTTTTCGATCGTGGCTTCTGGAATCACGGGCCGGCGCGAATTCACATAGTTGCTCAGCCGATAGACCATTGTCTTCGGCACATCTCCGATGACCGCGAGTCCTCCAGCCATATCGCCGTAGAGCGTGCAGTATCCCACGCCAAGCTCGCTCTTGTTTCCAGTGCTCAACACCAGCGCGGCAAATTTATTGGAGAGCGCCATCAGCAGCGAGCCGCGGATTCGCGACTGAATATTTTCTTCCGTGACATCTTCTCCGAATCCCTTGAAGACGTCCCGAAGGGCACACTTATAGCTCTCAAAAATTTCGCTAATTTTCAGAATTTCAAACCGAATACCGAGATTTTGTGCGAGCTCTCGCGCGTCACTGATGGACCCTTCCGACGAATATGGCCCCGGCATGCCGACGCCAATGACGTTCTCCGGGCCGATGGCATCCACAGCGATCGCGCCGGTAAGCGCAGAATCGATTCCGCCGCTCAAGCCAACAATAACTTGTTTAAATCCGCACTTGCGAACGTAATCTCGGGTGCCGAGCACGAGCGCCCGGTAAACACTGGTCTCTTCGCCGTCAATCTGATCGTGAATGTCGCCGCTCAGTGTGTCGGAGTCAAAAAAGACCAGATCCTCCTCGAAAGACTTACATTGAGCGACAACCTCCCCTTCTCTGTCCAACACGAAACTTGAGCCGTCAAATATCAGGCTGTCATTACCGCCCACCTGATTTACAAAGACAATCGGCACATGGTCGTTTTTTGCGATTGTCGCCAGCATGTCGCGGCGAAGTTCACGCTTTTGCACCCAGAAGGGAGAGGCGGAGATATTCAATACAAAGTTTCCGCCCGCGCGGATTAGTGCCTCAACAGGATCGATGCTATAGAGTTGCCGGTTCCAAAAATGTTTGTCGTTCCATGCATCCTCGCAGATTGTGAGCGCCATTTGCTTTCCGCAAAACGGAAACAGCACCTGACTGCGCGCGGGAGCGAAGTTTCGCACTTCGTCGAAAACGTCGTAAGTCGGCAGCAGCATCTTCGATTGCACGAACTTGATGCGTCCGTCCATCAAGAGAGCCGCCGAGTTCATGACCGACTTTCCGGTCTCAACGTGCGCCGGAGTTACCAAGCCGCAGATAACCGCAATCCCTTGGGTTTCGCGGGCAATGTGCTCCGCGGCTTCGCGATTGTGCTCTACAAAAGAGGTGCGCTCCACCAAATCTCGAGGAGGGTAACCACAGACCGAGAGTTCCGGAAAAAGAACCAGGCCGGCGCCCTGTGATTTGGCACGGTGCGCATAGTCAACGATCTTGGCAGAATTGCCCGCAAAATCGCCAACAATGGGATTGATTTGACCCAGCGCGATCTTCACAGCTTCAGTTTAAGGTACGGGAAACTGTGAGCCAAATCGCAGGTTGTTCAGTACTGCGCCGTAGGGGATCCGAACTGCGGCGGTCCCTGTGGATCGGTTGGCGGATCAGGAACGGGACCCACCGGAACCGAACCTGAACTATTTCTGCCGGAACTGGTCGGTGCCTCTTCTCCAGGACGGCGCAGCGTCGGCGCCTTCGACGCTTTGTTTTCGCTTTGAGCGGCGCTGGCGACGGTCGGCCCGCCAAGATCAATCTCTTTTTCGGTCTTCACAACCTTCTCGCCATTGATCTTCATGGTCTCTACGCGAACCACTTCATCGCCAACCACCCGGACAAAATCGACGTCTTGCGGCGGCTCGCCATAGATCCAATCCTCATATTCGGTGTCGCCATTTTTCTCCCGTATTTTCTTTGGCGGGCGCCCTTTCGCATAAATCACCATCTCGCGGTTCATGCCGACGAGCACCTGATGGTTCTTGATCGCCTCTTTCACTTTAGGCGGCACCGATTCGAGATATGCCTCCAGCGGCGACTTGGAATCAAAATCGAAGACCGGCCACAGCATCTGCTTGACCTGTTCCACCGTGATGTCCGGAATGTGATGGTCAAATACTAAGTCGACATATGATCCGCGAGGATTATTGATGGGATCGGGATCGCCACCGGGAGTACCCCCCGCGCCGTTCATGCCGACCTGAATGTGCTGGTACCATTTTTCCTTCTTTACCGGGCCACCATTGATCTCAAAGTGCAACCGATCGCCCTTCATGTCGAAGCGAGTGATGATCGCGCGGTCACCCGGCTTTACCGACGGACCCCAAAGTGCCAGCAGTTGGTCCAACTTCTGACCCCTAGGTGAAATTTGGCCATCTTTGATGGTGAGGCCAACTTTGCCCATCGGAAAACGTGTCCGAATGTAAACCAGATCGGAGTTGAACGTCCGAATCAGCTGCATGCGGTGCTGTTCGGTCAGCTGAGAGGAAGACTTATCGTTCGCATTTGCAAGGCCGGCGAAAACCGCGGCAAATAGCAAAACCGCTAAAGAGAGAGGAACCACCCGGGTCCGCATACGAGCACCCCGATCATTATAGCTTGGATGGCAAAGCTGTAATAGGCGGCTGCCCTGCACCGGTATGTAAAATTATTTCCGCGCGGGCCCTCGGCATGACCTAAACCGCCGCTTTCTGCCGCGCTTCCGCCTCGGCTAGCCACCCGCGGCGAAGTTTCTCGACCGGAATGGTCGAGAGATACGGCTTGATGTCGAGAATTGGGGTTCCGTCAAGCATGTCCACGCCTCGAACATACAGATTGGAACCATCCCGGCGCAGCAACTCAACGACAGTTAAGGCGATCGGATTCGGCCGGCGTGGGGACCGTGTCGCGAAAACACCGTGCGAACGATTGTCGGATGGCGGGTTCGCAACCAGATCGAAGTCCGTAGAACGATCGAATTCCCAAAGAACGAACAAGTGGGAGAAGCCTTCGACATCCAGCAGCCCACGTTCAAATTCAGGCAGAATCTTGAGCACGCCTTCAGCCTCATGTTTGACCCCGAGGCCTTTAGGAATTTCTTTGGTCTGTTTGTATAAGCTGCTGACGAAGCCGATCGGACGAGAGGTGAACATAAATCTGCTCGTTATCCATGTTACTGGAATTTTGCGCACGTAACTGCCTTTGACCACGCAATGAAAAAGGCACGCCTTTTCAGGCGTGCCTCGCACACTATTAAGCCGTGTAAGACTACTGCGCGGTGAACGTCACCTTATCAAGGTAGACGGGGTAAGGGGTCTTGTTGACGTTGCTGTCCATCTGGTAGTTGACGGTAATCCCATACCAGCCAGTAGAAGTGGGAGTATCGTAGCGATTCAGCGTGGCGGTTTTGCCGTTAAGCGTGATTGTGTGGAACAGCAGGTGCCCATCGGATGTGCGCTGCACATTGATGGTTAAGTGGTTCCACGCATTGCTAACGGGATTGCACGAAACTCCACTTGCGACCCAATGGCCGCCAGGATTGCTCCAGGTGTCCCATTCGTGTCCGCCGTCGATACGGCATTCATGACCCCAGATGTAGGACTTGCCACCGAAGAACTGGTTAATGTCGAACTCGAGCGCTTGCGATTGCGTAATGTTGCCCACCCAAAAGTAAACGTCATAGGTGAAATTCGAGTATTTGGCGACCAAGGTGTGGCTGTTATCGGGAAGCCCCTGGGAAGAGAAGTCCCCAATCAGGTGATTGTTCCAAAGAATGTCCGCCCATTGAGTGGAGCCGCCGTTGTAGGCCGACTTGGTGGTTTTTCCGTCCATCGATGGCGAGCTGACGTTCTGGTTCCAAGACCAACTGACCCTTGATCCGCCGGCAATGCAGTCTGGGCAGATGCCGAAACCCGGGGGCAAAAGAGCATAGCCTGTCCAGCCGCCGCTGGATTGAAGGTTCGAGAACACCTTGGCGTTGCTCGAATTTCCACCACCACCAGAGGAACCACCGACGGTTAATTTGATAGGAGTGGTCGAGGACCACCCACAATTGTCCCACTCTTGTACAACGATGTTATAGGTGCCATTGCTCAGGCTCAGGTTGGTGTTCATGCTTGAGCCGTTAACGGTGTAGGCGAGTTTGCCGGGCGCGGTGTAAATGCCCATTGCCGCAACGCCTTTTGAACAACCCTGGGCGGCGGCGACAAAGTGAACCGGCGACCCAGACGTACTGCCGCTGCTAGGTGAACTAACGAATACCCCTGCAAAACTCGGCAAGGAAAGGATGGCACACAAGCACGCTAGATGCGGAAGTTTCCCAACATTCATTTCAATCTCCAGCTATTTTTTTGACTAATTCGCCGCTGACAGGCAGCTAAGTTGAGTCGGATTCTAGGGACGCAACTACTCACAATCAATAGGAATCAGCATTCGTGAAAATAATTGGTGCATGTTTCTAGGGTGAATAACCTATACACAATGCGCTTTTCGGGAGCAGGGTAGGTGGAACAGCTTAGGAAGTGAACTGATAAGAATTTCCCCGGAAATCTTGTGGTTAGCGTGGATGAGATGTGAAAGGCACAACAAGAGCTTTGTTGCTGCGAACCCGCCAATCGTTCTACGCTTAACTTTCGACGTTGAGCGCGCGCTTTATGGTGCCGCGTTCTGCCTGTATTTTCTGCTGAAGAAGGGTAATCGAATAGATCAGCTGCTCTGGCCTTGGTGGGCAGCCAGGAACATAGATGTCTACCGGAATAACCTGATTGACGCTTTGCACGAGGGCGTAGTTATTGAACACGCCCCCAGAAGTGGCGCAAGCACCCATCGAGATCACCCACTTCGGTTCCGGCATCTGTTCCCAGAGCTGGCGGATGACGGGAGCCATCTTGTTCGAAACGCGCCCTGCAATGATCATCAGGTCCGACTGCCGTGGAGACGGCCGGAATACTTCAGCACCGAACCGTGCGATATCGAACCGCGAAGCGCCCATCGACATCATTTCGATCGCGCAACAAGCAAGGCCGAAGGTCATTGGCCAGATGGAATTCTTTCGCATCCAGTTGATGACGTTGTCGACCGTCGTGAGCACCACCCCTTCGGGTGTGGGATTGCCATACGTGAGCTCTTTTACGACACGCTTGCCGTTTTCGATATCGACATACGGACCAAAGTCGAGTGCTTTCGCCATAGCTTTATTTTAAATCATCCGCCACGAAGTTAGCGTTTATGGGTTCAGCACGATCTTGCCAAACATTTGACTCTTTTCCATGTACTCGTGGGCTGCGCGGGTTTCCTTCAACCGAAAAACCTTATCGACAACAGGTTTCAGTTTCCCGCCGAATACGTGCTTTAACACCTCGTGAAGTTCACCCATGGTCCCCATGTATGAGCCGAGAATCGAGAGTTGACGCGAGTAAACAAAACGCAGGTCGAATCCAACCTGTGGTCCTGTGGTTGCGCCGCAGGTGACCAGCGTGCCACCGGGCTTAAGAGAACGCATGCTCTCGTCCCACGTCGCTGGACCGACATGTTCGAGCACAATATCGACTCCTTGCTTGCCGGTAATTTTGCGGACCTCTTCTGAAATCTTCTGTTGATAATGATTGATCACGTGGTCGGCGCCAAGCTCGCGCGCTTTGGACGCCTTGCGATCGTCACCCGCGGTCGCAATGACTGTGCAACCGAAAAGCTTCGCAATCTGAATCCCGGCAATGCCAACTCCAGAGTTGGCTCCTAGCACAAGAACCGTTTGGCCCGGACGGACTGCGGCGCGTCCTACGAGCATGTGCCAGGCGGTGAGGAAGACCAGCGGGACGCTTGCTGCTTGATTGAAGTCGAGAGCGTCAGGAATTGGAATCACATTTACTTGCGGGAGCGCGATCAACTCGCAGTCGCCCCCATCCACTGCGTTGCCGAGCACGGTAAATTCAGGACACAGGTTTTGCAGTCCAGCCGTGCACTTTGAGCAATGATTGCAAAAATGCATTGGCGCAATCAGAACCCTCTGGCCTGATTTGAGGCCGGCCACGTATTCGCCAACTTCAACGATTTCACCAGCGATGTCGCTTCCCGGAATGTGAGGCAATTGCACGCCAGGAAGTCCTTTGCGGACCCAGATATCCAAGTGGTTCATCGCACAAGCTTTTACTCGGATGAGCACCTGATCTTTGCGTGACCGAGGGTCCGGAACGTCCTCGTAGCGGAGAACTTCAGGCCCGCCGAATTCGTGAAAACGAATGGTTTTCATTAATAACTCCTCGGGCAATCAAAGTAGCACAACCGACGGGTCCTCGATGTGGCGCGAGAGATCACGATTCGCGTAGTCCGGCCATATTCAAGATGAAGCGCACTCTCTCCTCGACCGAACCTCGGGGGATTTCAATGAGTTCATATCCAAATTCCGAATAAATTGACATCACCTGGTACGTCCTGACGGCTTCCGCAAAATCCTGCTTGCGCTCACTGTCCTGCTGAAAAATTTCCTTCCACGGCGGGGCAACGAAAACACGCGTGTTGTAGCGGAATTCTCTTGCCGCTTTCTCCATGTGCGCCGGGAAAGGCTGACCCACCAGTCTCAAATAGCCGAGCACATCCAGCAAGCCGCGATCAAAAAATACGGGCCCGTACAACTGCTCGGCCATGCGGTACGAGCGAATGTCCCAGCTCAGCATCATCTCCGAGAACAACAATGGGTCTACCCAAGGCAGCGCTCGCCCGCCAAGGGCAACCTGCTCCTGAATGATTGAGCGGCCCGCTTCCGGCATTGTCGAATACCCGGCGCGCTGAAGGCTTTCAATCAGCGTGCTCTTGCCTGACCCAGGCCCGCCGGTCAGCACAAGAAATTGTTCCCAGTGTTGGTTCATGAATCCCCCATATTGGATAAGCTCTGCGACGCACGTACCGATTGACTTCTTCTCCGCCACGCAAAATAATTCACCTGTGGATGTCTACGAGGAGATTGTCCGTTTGCGGCAGCAGGGCCGGCGTGCGGCCATTGCGACCATAGTCAACGTGCGAGGGTCCATTCCCTCATTCGAGACGGCAAAAATGTTGATTCGCGACGATGGTTCAATTGTCGGCACAGTTGGCGGCGGCTGCGTTGAAGCCGAGGTCTGGCAAGCGGCGCGTGAGGTAATGGAAAGCGAGAAGCCACGAACGCTGACTTTTAATCTGAATCAAAATCCGAAGTACGATACCGGACTGGTTTGCGGCGGAACTCTCGACATTTTTCTCGAACCAATCCTGCCCCCGGCATCGCTCCTTATCTTTGGCGCGGGCCACGTCGCTTTGAGTCTATATGAGACCGCCAGGAACGCCGGTTTCGACGTGAGCATCGTCGACGACCGTGCAAGCTATGCCAATTGCGAACGCTTCCCTGAAGCGAAAGAAGTGCTCGCCGAAGACTACGATAAAGCGATGGCGCGGCTCACTCCCAATGAAACTTCTTACATAGTGATCGTAACGCGCGGCCACAAAGATGACATGCGGGTGCTGCGCTGGGCTGTCCAGACCCAGGCGCGGTACATCGGAATGATTGGATCAAAGCGCAAGACGATCACCATATTCCGCGAACTGGTCAGCGAAGGGATTCCTGAGAAATTGTTTGAACGCGTCCACGCCCCGGTTGGCCTCGATATTGGCGCGATTACTCCAGAAGAAATTGCCGTCGCCATCACCGCAGAGCTGATTGCGGCGCGCCGCCGGGTTGAACGCCCTCTCCCGCATATGAGCTGGTTTCACTCGCGCAACTTAGAGCCCAGCGGCGAACATCACAAACAAAAGAACGAACACTCCTGATTACTCTCCGTTCCATTATCCCTGTGAAAGTCTGTGTCGTTGTGGTTAAGCTCTGCAATAACGTTACGTACAGAGAATAAACAGGAGCACAGGTAACGCGGAGGGGAATTGCACGACTATCTACTTTCCATCATTCTGGGGGTAATTGAAGGTCTCACAGAATTCCTGCCCATCAGTTCTACCGCACATTTGCGCATTGCAGAGGCGCTGCTGCACATCAGCCTAAGCGATGGCTACTGGAAGATGTACACCATCGTCATCCAACTGGGCGCGATCCTCTGCCTGCCCATCTATTTTCGTTCTCGCATCGCAAAATTTCTGAGTACATTTCCTGGCGGAGAGAACGGGGATCGGACCGCCCTTACGCATCCGTTAGGACTCACGGTGATCGCATTCGTCGTGACGGCCGTTCCTGCGTTCTTGCTGACGAAAGTGATCGGAAAGCACCTTGAGAGTCTCTACATTATGGGCATGTCGCTGCTCATCGGCGGAGTCGTTATGTGGGTTGTGGACGCAATGAATGCTCGCGCAGAGAGACTCGGGCCGCAAGCCTCAGGCGGACGCATCCATACCTGGCGCATGGAAGCGATGACCCTCGGGCAGGCGGTCTGGATTGGCGCCTGCCAGATTCTCTCGGCCGTTTTTCCCGGAACGTCACGCTCGATGTCGACTATCGCAGCCGGGCAAATCGCCGGGATGTCGCGGGCCTCGGCGCTGGAGTTCTCGTTTTTTCTTTCAATCCCGACCATGGTGGTTGCCACTGGTTACGACCTGCTGAAGTCTGTGCGAGGCAAAGGGGCAAATCCGATTGGAGTTTCACAAATCGGCGCGCATGGATGGGTGGTGTTGGCGATCGGCTTCGTTGTCTCCTTCATCGTAGCCTACGCAGCTGTCGCGTGGTTCATGGCATGGGTTCGTAAACGAGGATTCTCCCCATTTGCCATATATCGGATTATTATTGGCGCGCTCGTGCTGGCATTCGCTGCGCGGCTGGGCTAAAGAAAGTTATCCCTTCATCCGAATCATGTGTCAGAGTTGCAAGCAATGTCTCAACGACAGTAAGCACGCGAATTGCTAACCTTTGCCGCTCAGAGATAGTCTAAGCAGTTGCATAAGTGTCACATTCCATAATTTCTGACCAGGAGATCTCCATGTTGAAGAATTCTGTGACTTTCGGTGCGATCATCCTTTGCCTGTGCGCTCTTGGTTTTGCCCAGCAAGACAAAAGCAAGCGCCCGAGCCCACCAGCCCAGACGCAATGTAAATTTTCTGACGGTAAGATGATTACGGTTGACTACTCCAGCCCGCGTTTGAAAGGTCGCAAGGTCGGCGGCGAAGTTGCTCCATATGGCCAGGTCTGGCGCACCGGAGCTAACGAAGCGACAACCTTCGTTCCCACCGCGAACTTAACCGCCGATGGCAGGGACATACCCGCCGGAAATTACACGCTGTTCACCCTTCCTGAGGAGAGCAAATGGACGTTGATCGTAAACAAAAAGACAGGCGAGTGGGGAATTCCGTATAAGTATGAGTCTGACGAATTGGTTCGCATACCGATGTCCGTGTCGAAGACCCCAGCATCCGTTGAAGACTTCACAATCAGCTTCAACCAGGGCGGAGACACTTGCACCATGAATCTAAGTTGGGGAGACACTCAAGCTTCGGTCCAATTTTCGGAAAAGAAGTAATAGTCATGTGGCGCGGACACTCGTGTCCGCGCTGTCCCCCTCGACTTAACAATCGTACTCAGAGTGGCTAGTTCTCTGGCTTCCAGCGCAGCACCGGCTTTCGCGCTGCAGTCGTCTCATCCAGTCGCGATACGCGCGTCGAATGCGGGGCGGTGCGGACGAGTTCTGCGTCCTCATCGACTTCCTGTGCGATGGATTGCATTGCCTCGATAAATAAGTCGAGTTCTTGTTGCGACTCGCTTTCAGTGGGCTCGATCATCATGGCGCCGGGCACGATTAGCGGAAAGGCAGTCGTGTAGGGGTGAAATCCATAGTCGATCAGGCGTTTCGCGATATCCATAGTGCGAACGCCTTTTTTCGCCTGAAGTTTGTCGCTGAAAACGACCTCGTGCATGCTCGGACTCGCATAGGGCAAGTCGTAAGTTCCTTGAAGTCGCTTGCGAATGTAGTTCGCGTTTAGCACGGCATCTTCGGTAGTCTGGCGCAAACCATCAGGACCATTGGCGAGAATGTAGGCCAATGCTCGTACGAACATTCCAAAATTTCCATAAAACGAACGCACGCGCCCAATCGACTGCGGGCGTTCGTAGTCGAACCCCAGAGTGCCATCTGGCTTCGACTTTAGCGCCGGCTTTGGCAGGAACGGTTCGAGAAATTTCTTGATCGCGACCGGGCCTGAGCCGGGACCTCCACCACCATGCGGCGTTGAAAATGTTTTATGAAGATTCAAGTGCATCACATCCACGCCGAAATCTCCCGGTCGAACCTTGCCGACAAGCGCGTTCATGTTCGCGCCATCCATGTAAAGCAAACCACCCTTCGCATGAAGAACATCGGCGATTTTGTGGATCTCCTGCTCGAACACACCGAGCGTGTTGGGATTGGTCAGCATCAGCGCGGCAACGTCTTCCGTCATCTGCGCTTCGAGTACACCAATGTCGACAATTCCTGCCGAATTTGACTTCAGATTTTCAATTCCATAGCCGACCATCGCTGCCGTCGCAGGATTCGTGCCGTGCGCTGAATCTGGAATGAGAACCGTCTTGCGCGACTTACCTTTGGAATCATGATGCGCGCGCACCATCAAAAGTCCGGTGAGCTCGCCGTGGGCGCCTGCCGCTGGCTGCAGCGTGATCGCATCCATTCCGGTAATTTCGAGCAGGCAGTCGCTGAGAGTTTTGATAATCCGCAGCGCGCCTTGCGAAACCTTCTCCGGCTGATAAGGATGACCATTCGCAATGCCATCGAGCCGCGAAACAACTTCGTTCACTCGCGGGTTATACTTCATCGTGCACGAACCGAGCGGGTACATGCCAAGATCGATCGCATAGTTCCAGGTCGAAAGGCGTGTGAAGTGCCGAATGATTTCAATCTCGCTCACCTCCGGCATATCGCCCAGCGTCTTTCGCTCTGATGACCCAAGAAGCTTCGACGCATCTACATCAGGAACATCGAGCGGTGGAAGCTTCCATGCAGCTTTGCCTGGCGAGGATTTTTCAAAGATCAGGCCCTCATTCTGATTCACGTGGCGAGTGGCCTTGCGAGTCATGTGCTTCGACATTACCTCGCCACCTCCTCGATGCTAGGTTCTTCCTCGCCACTTTTCTGCGCGCGTTCGCTCTCCGCAATCACTCCTGCGGCCGTGTCAATCATGCTGCGCGTAGTCAGCTCAGTGCAGCACCAGAGAGAGGCATTGCCAAGTTCGGGATAAAACTTTCTCAGCGGCAACCCACCAACGATTTTGTGGCCAAGTAAGCGTGAATTAATTGCATAAGGATCTTCGCTGGTCTGCACGACCAATTCGTTGAAACGAGGTGCACCATTGAACAGCACCGTCGCGCTCTTTCCGAATTGCTGGACCGCGTAAGCGGTCTTTGCGAGATTCTGTTTTGCAAGTTCCTTTAGACCCACTTTTCCGTAAATCGTCATGAAAATATTCGCCATGAGCGCAATGAGAGCTTGGTTAGTGCAGATATTCGAAGTCGCCTTTTCGCGGCGAATGTGCTGCTCGCGCGTTGCCAGCGTGAGAACGAATCCCCGCTTGCCGTTACGGTCGGTCGTTTGCCCTACGAGACGTCCCGGCATCTGGCGAACATAGGCTTCACGCGTGGCGATCACACCACAGTAAGGTCCACCGAAGGTCAGCGGCACGCCAAACGACTGCGCTTCCATTGCGATCACGTCCGCCGATCGGGGCGGCTCAACGATTCCAAGCGAAACCGCTTCGGCAATCGAGACAACGAGCATTGCGCCCTTGCGGTGGGCAATTTCGCCGATTGCCTCTACGTCCTCGATCGTTCCGAAGAAATTCGGCGACTGGATTAACACACAAGCGGTCTCAGCCGTGATGGATTTCTCAAGCGCCTTCAGATCAACGCGCCCGCTTTCTGTAAACGGCGTAGTCGCCGTCGGCATTCCCTGATGGAACGCGTAGGTCGAAAGCACTTCGCGATATTCCGGATGCACGCTGCGCGCGATCACGACTGAGCGTCGCCCGGTTAGGCGAACCGCCATCATCACGGCTTCAGCGGCCGCGGTTGATCCGTCATACATGGAGGCATTCGCAACCTCCATGCCGGTCAACTCGCAAATCATCGTCTGAAATTCGAAGATGCATTGCAGCGTACCCTGCGAGATCTCGGCCTGATACGGCGTATACGCCGTGAGAAACTCGCCACGTGAAATCAGCGAATCGATGATTACCGGCCGATAGTGACAGTAAGCACCAGCGCCAAGAAACGTCGCATGCCCATCGCCGTTCTCGCGTGAGCGTTCACGGAACCAATCAACGATCTCCGACTCCGCCATCTGCCGCGGAATCTTGAGGTCGCGATTCAGACGGTACTCGGCCGGGATCGATTGGAATAGATCATCGATCGAGCGCGCGCCCATCGCCTTGAGCATGGCAGTTCGGTCAGCAGGAGATTTGGGAAGATATCGCATGAAGGTATTGAATAATTGAATCATTTCGTCATTGAATCATTGGAGTCGGCGTGTACTTCAATCTCCGGATGATTCAATGATTCAATTCCTCAATGCCCTCCCTCTTCGGCTACAAACTTCTCGTAGTTGCTGGCTGAGAGCAACGAGTTCAGTTCGCTGGGATTTTTTAGGGTAATTTTGACCATCCACGAGCCATGGGCATCTTTGTTGATTTTTTCGGGAGCAGTTGCGAGTTCGGAATTAACTTCGGTCACCGTGCCTGAAGCAGGAGCATACAAATCGGAAACCGCCTTCACCGACTCGACGCTGCCGAATGCCTTACCCGCGGTAAGTTCTGCACCCAGTCTTGGAAGGTCAACGAATACAATGTCGCCCAACGAATCCTGCGCGTAGCTGGTAATGCCAATTGTCGCGGATTTTCCGTCCGCCTTAAGCCACTCGTGCTCTTTAGTGTATTTGTAGTCTGCCGGATATGGCATGAAAATCAGCTCCTAGCTCTCAGCTTCTAGCTTTAAACCTTTAACCACGATGGACACGAAGTAACATGAAGGCAAACAATCAACTCTTCTTCGGCCTCTTGTAAAACGGTGTCGGCACCACTTTCGCCTTCACACCCTGCCCGCGAATCTCAACCAGCAACTCGGTTCCAACCGCCGAGAACTCCGGTGGAACGTATGCCAATGCAATGTTTTTCTTGAGAAACGGCGCCGGCGAACCGCTGGTTACATAACCAATTTCCCGCCCACTTGCATCCAGCACTTTGTAGCCGTCGCGCGCGATTCCGCGATCGATCATCTCAAGGCCAATTAAGGTGCGCTTCAGCCCATCAGCCTTGGCTTTCCCAAGAGCCTGACGACCCACGAACTCCGGCTTCTCCATCTTGCAGAAGCGATCGAGTCCAGCTTCCCACACATTGATGGTATCGGAAATTTCGTGACCGTACAGCGGCAGCTTGGCTTCGAGGCGAAGCGTGTTGCGAGCACCGAGCCCGCACGGAACCACGCCGAACTCTTTGCCAGCGGCGAGCACTTCATTCCAGACTCGCGCGCTGGTCTCTTCGTCGCTGGGGACGTAAATTTCAAATCCGTCCTCGCCGGTGTAACCGGTGCGGGCAATCAAAATGTTCTTCAGCCCGCATACGCTGCCACGCGTCAGCCAATAAAATTTCACTGCGCTCAGGTTTGCATCCGTGAGTTTCTGCAACAGTTCCACTGCCTTCGGCCCCTGGATAGCGATCTGCGTGAAGTCGTCTGACAAGTTTTCGACTGCACAATCGAACTCGCGGGTATGGTCGCGCACCCAATTGAAATCCTTCTCGCGAGTCCCGGCATTGATCACCAGCAGATACTCATCTTCGCCTAGCCGATGTACGATGACGTCATCCACGAACGTCCCCTGCGGATATAACAGGGCCGAATACTGCGCCTGCCCAATCGCCAGGCGCGAGGCGTCGTTCATTGAAATCTGCTGCACAGCCGCGAGGGCCTCGCGACCGGCAAGCCAGATGTCGCCCATGTGGCTCACGTCGAAAATCCCGACACCCATGCGGACCGCAATGTGCTCGGAAATGATGCCTCCGCCAACGCTGGCCGGATATTCAACCGGCATGTCCCAACCGTTGAATTCCACCATCTTGGCGCCGAGCTGGCGATGGACAGTATTCAGCGCAGTCTTGCGGACGGCGGGCGTAGCTTCAACAGGGGACAAAAGGCCTCATGTCTTCGGCTAGTCGTTGGGCAGTAGCCGGGCTGCCGAGGAAACCTATGAGCCTAACATGCTGCCAAGCAGCGGTTCAACGACGCCGGTAAAACAAAAACCTCGCCACAGAAGACGCAGAGAGCACTGAGAAAATCACAGAGCAGACGAACTCACTTGTATATTTGACCTATGCCGACTGCCCGCTCCGCCCAGAAAGCCCGCGTCTTGTCTTCCCGTGAATCCTATCGTGGCCCAGTCTTCTGGGTAACAACCGATGAAGTCCTCGAACCAAGCGGCGTTCATACGACAAGAGATGTTGTCCGCCACTCGGGTTCGGTCGTTGTGCTCGCCCTAGACGAAAGCTCCAAGCAACCGCGCGTGCTGCTCGAGAGACAATACCGCCACGCCGCTGGCCGGTTCCTGCTCGAACTTCCCGCCGGCCGCATTGACGACGGAGAAAACGAACTGAAAGCCGCTAAACGCGAACTGCTTGAAGAGACTGGCTACTCGGCACGTCACTGGAAACGGATAATTCATTTCTGGGCCAGCCCCGGATTTGTCGCCGAGGCCATGTCCATCTACCTCGCCCGGGGCCTGAAAGCAGGAGCAGCTCAGCCCGAAGATGATGAAGTGATCGACATACAGCTTGTTCCCCTCAAAAAAGCCGTGTCCATGGTCTTGAATGGAACCATCCAAGACGCGAAAACAATTGCCGGTGTGCTCTGGCTGGATCGGCAGATGAGGAACACTTCCCGCAAGAAGGTTCTTCCGCGGGAGATATGAGCCCTCCCGGTCTTTACATTTCTTGACACTGCTCTCTAAGCCGACGCAAAATGGCAACGAAATGGACGGCAGCGGCTCGGACTGCCCTCCGAGGAGAGTACGTGGATCGCTTGAAAGGCACAGTGAAGTGGTTCAACAACGCTAAAGGTTATGGCTTCATCGGACGTGATGGCGGCCCAGATGTCTTTGTTCACTACAGCGCGATCAGCAGCGAAGGCTACAAGAGCCTTCAGGAAGGCGATGCAGTCGAATTCGAGATCGTACAGGGTCAAAAGGGACCGCAGGCCGCTAACGTCACCAAAAATAGTGCGTAGTACGCAAGTGCGGTGTGAAGGAATCGGCGACGGGTTTTGCGATTTCTTCCCGACTCTGACCTCGCCGGTCACGTTGTGATGCCGCGCTCGTTCTGCATGTTTGTCACGCGAAGAGGGTCTTCCTAAGCAGAAGCCGACAAGACTTTTTATTTTTTCTGAGCAGGATGGACATATCTGTCCATTTCCGAGGTCCATTTCAGAAACCGCCAAAGATTACCCCGCTCGTGCCAAAGAAATTCCCAGAATTCGAGAAACCCGATCTGTTGCATTTTTACACCGCAGTAGGTCTCGATCCGCCATAACAGATATGGACTACGCCAAGGCGCAAGCCGGTGACCGCGTGTGGAATTCCAAAGAAAGCGCATGGTGTTGCGCATTGCCCTGATATTAGCAGCTTAGTAGTCACAGGCCGATGTCTGTGATTGGCCTTTTCACGAATGCGCTGCGCGAGCTTCGCCGGATGAGATCATTATCGAATGACCCATTCGCGCACTTTGCGCGCCACCGATTCCGGAAGCTCAGCTTCGAGCTCCACAGCGCCATCGCGATACTCTCGGGAGTAAATGCGTGAACGGGCCTCAAGCAGCGCCAGAGCTTTCCCTTCTTGTTGCGGGATGCGGAGTCGAACGCGGCTTAAAGCATCTTCGGAAAGCATTCGGTCGATTCGGTCAAGAAGTGTGCTCAATCCAATGCCTTTTGCTGCCGAAACATGTACCGTCCGTGTGTCGTCGCGCAAGCTGTCGCGCTGCCTGGGCGGTAGCAAGTCGATTTTGTTTTTCACGTGGAGGGCCGGTTTTTCTCCGGCGCCAAGCTCGCTCAGCACACGATCGACCTGCGCGTCCTGTTCGGCAGAAAGCGGGCTACTCGCGTCGCTTACGTGCAGAATCAGCGCGGTCCTTTGCACCTCTTCCAAAGTCGCGCGAAACGATGACACCAGCGTGTGCGGAAGATTGCGAATGAACCCGACGGTATCTGACAAGAGAATTTTTCGCTTCGATGGCAGCACGACGGAGCGCAGCGTAGGATCGAGCGTGGCAAACATGCGCGGCGACTCGAGTACGGTGGCGTTAGTCAGCGCATTGAATAATGTTGACTTGCCAGCATTTGTGTAGCCGACCAAAGCCACAGTTGCGACTGGCACTGACTCACGCCGTTGCCGCTGCTGTGTGCGAATCCGGCGAACATTTTCCAGTTGCTGCTGGACATGTCGGATTCGCCGGAAAATCTTTCGGCGATCGGTTTCCAGCTGCGTTTCACCAGGACCTCGCGTCCCAATACCGCCGCCAAGCTGCGACATCTGCGCACCGCGTCCGGTCAACCGCGGAAGCAGATATTCCAGTTGCGCCAGCTCAACTTGAAGCTGACCTTCCCGCGTTCGCGCATGTGTGGCAAAAATATCGAGAATAAGCTGTGTGCGATCGATTACTCGCGCATGAACGGCCTCTTCGATATTGCGCTGTTGCGACGCACTGAGGTCGTGATCAAACAAAAGCACATCCACCGATGAAGCAGCCGCAGCTCCCGCGATCTCTTCCAACTTTCCCCGTCCAATCAAAGTTGCGGGATCGGGCCGATCGCGATGTTGCAGAATTTCACCCGCAATTTCAGCGCCCGCACTCAGCGCAAGATCGCGCAATTCCGCCAGCGATTCCTCTGCGCTGAACCTCGGCTCATCGCTTGGTCGCGGTTGGCTCGCAGCATCCCGAGCAGCTTGCGCTCCGCTCGTGAGATTCCCTACGGAGGAACGTTTGCGCGTGCGGTAGTCAAGCCCAACCAGGAACGCGCGCTCCTTGCGCATTCCCGGCGGAAGCTGTTGCTGGGTGGAAGGCCGCGTCTCACGGGACGGTCGGGAATGAGCACTGCGCAAACTCAAACAGCCTTATCCCTCGGTGCCCGAAGCGGCCGGAGCTTGCTCTTCAGTTGCAGGTTGTGGAGGCATGACCCTGGGCTTTTCAGAAAATCCATGCGCCTTGCCCACTGCGACTGTCGAAATTGCGTGCTTGAAAATCAGTTGCTCTTGATTGTTGGTCTCGAGCACAACCGAGTACTTATCGAAGGAGCGAATGCGGCCCGTCAGTTTGACTCCGCTCATCAGATAAATCGTAATGTTGCTGCGCTCTTTGCGCGCGGTATTTAGAAACGTGTCTTGAATGTTCTGTGTTGCCGGCTTGTTTTCCATCGCCGATCTCCTTGTTCTTGACCCAGCAACCCTGACGCGCGGGAAGACGCGAACGGGCCCAACCTCCTGCTCAGGTAGGGTAAGCGCTAAGTGCCATATTTTCAACTGGCGAGGTGTGCACGTGCAGAGTTCCACCAATTTCGCATGTTCGATCACGACGTTCGCTAAGCTGAGCGCGAGATGATGGAATTTACGACTCGCTGAAGTCGATCATGACCGGAGCCGCCCGGAACCAGTTCGTCTTGTAACCGACGTAGAGAATGCCGATGGCGAACCAAATGCCACCGACGGTTTTCGCCAGGCTGTTCAAGTTCCACCAGATATAACCGCATACAAAAAAGCCGAGCAGCGGGACTACGGCGTCCTGCAGAAGCCGCCACTTCTCGCCCCTTTCCTGGGCCCGTACGGTGAATTGCCAGAAGCAGGCCAAATTCACGCCAGTAAACGCGAGAAAGGCGCCGAAGTTCAACAATTCGCCGGCATGTTCGTATGCGTTGCCGATGTGGTATAGCAACTCGGCTCCCGCGAACGCAACCGCGCCAATCAACACGATGTTATTCGTCGGAGTACTTGTACCCGGCTTCAATTTTCCGAAGAATTTCCTCGGCAGCACACCATCACGTCCCATGCCAAACAGCAAACGCGCGGCACCGAGCGTCCCGGTCAGGCCGCTGCCAAATGCTGCGACGATTAAAATCGCTCCCATGGAATTGAAAAGGACTGAGCCGCCGACCCGGCGGCAAATATCCATGAAGGCAGTGGTTTCTTCGGGAAAGGAACGCCAGTCCGGCCACACACGTGCTCCCAGATAAGCCTCCACCCCGCTGCAGACGCCGGCGAAGATGCAGGTCATCACCACGGCGAGCAGCACATTCCGTTTTGGATTTTCGACGTCCTCCGCGAGCGTAGTGACGCCGTCGAATCCAATGTAGGTAAGGGCCGCAAACGACGTCGCAACTTTTATCTTTTGCCAATTGAAAGTCTGTGGATCGTAAAGCGGCTGCAGCGAGAAGACACCAGCCCATCCCTGCCCGCCATACAAGTATTTCAGAGCCAACACGATGAATGCAGCCACCACGATCGTCATCACCGCGAGCAACACTTTGTTCGCCTTTGCTGAAGCCTTGACCCCAACCAGATTCAGCGCCGTCATGACCCCGACAACCAGCAGCGCCCAGATCACGTATGGAACCTGGTGAACGTACCGCTCGTGGAGCGCGGTTGAAATCCAAACGGTGTTGATGAGCGGCTGCAAAATGTAATCGAGGATCATCGCCCACCCAGCAAGAAAGCCAAGATGCGGATTGAGTCCCTTGCCCACATAGGTGTACGCCGAACCGGCCGTGGGATACAGCGCACCCATGCGGCCATAACTGACGGCGGTGATCAGCATGGCAAACAGCGCGATCAGGATAATGGTGACGAAATGCCCGTCAGAAAGCTTCTGCGCCACGCCATAGAGCGGAACCGGCGCGATCGGTTGAATGAGAACGATGCCGTAGAAAATCAAATCCCAAAGCGTAAGAACGCGCTTCAGGCGGGGTGCGGAGGCAACAGTCGCGGTTTCCATGTGCGGATATTGAATTTGGGTGCTGGACGGAAGTCAAGTATTAAAAGGTTTGGACGTTGTTGCCGCTTCTCACAGCCAGGTCATCCCGAACTCGCCGAAGCGAGAGAGACGGATCGGACGATCAATCCGGTGTTGCACGGCGTGGAGCGGATACCGGGCAGATTGAACCCAGCATAGGTCACCTTCGCGCTCCTTCTGCGAACCTATACGAATACCCCTGCGGCTCACTCCCTGACATAAATCGCGTATTGAATTCGAGCATGTACTTCAAATGCTCGTCATCAGATGGGAACGACTTGTCCGCATACGGATACGTACCCATACGGCGGAACGGCAGCGGCTCGACGGTATTACCATCCGCGGCGTAGAAATCCATATCCTTTTCGTAGCCATTTGCCATGAAGAAATAATCGCGCGTCCAGCCCTTCGGAAGGGCCGGCAATTTCGCCGGATCGAACTCTAGCGCAACCTCTTCGCCGGAACCGAAGACGGCCAGCTTGTCATCGAAGGCGCTGAGTAACGGGCGAACGTCTCCGTAGCGCGTGTACTCGCCTGCCTGACGGGCGTACGGTCCCGTGCGGCTGACCTGCTCGTAAACATACTTCACATTGCCCGGCGGCAGATCTTCGATCTGACGAGGATAGCCATGGAATTCGAGATTAGCCATTGTCAGCGGAATTTCGCGCAGCTTGAAATTGTCGTGCTGCTCGCTGCGATCAATGAGGATGTTGTCCCAGTAAATTTGCAGGTTCGTGGTGATACGGATTCTTGTGGTCCCCTGCGGAAGTTTGTTGCTGAGATCGACGGTAATTGTTTTCGGCAAACCGGCGGGGAAACCCATGTCGTCAAGGACCCGCACCCACTTTTCTTCTTTGCTATTGGTGAGCCGGGCGTCCCCGCCCGGCTGAACGGGCGAGACGCCCGTTCCCCCACTTCCCGCTAACGCTTCCACATACGGCGCAATTCCTTCAATCCCCGCTTGCGATGCAGCATACATCCCCGTCGCAGTGAAATATTCAATTTCTCCGTGCATCAGCAGGTGCAATGGCCCGCCACGATACGGCTCCCCCAAATCTAGAATCAGACTGTGCGGTTTAGTAAAGCCCTTGAATGGAAGCAAGTCCAAGTTGCCGACGTATTTGTGCGCGAGCAGATCAGGAAGAAGGTTGTTTCCTTTGTCGTCCCACGCTCCCGCAGGCGGCTTTGCATTGCTGCTGGTCACAACTTTGAATTCCGGATACGGCGGATTGCTCGCGAAATATTCGTTGGGATAAACCTCTTCGTTCGCCGGATGATCGACTGCGAGGAGCTTGACCGCGTCGAGGTAGACGACTTCCTCCATCGGCTCCATCAACCTGAAACTCAGAACAGTGTGCCCCGTCCTTGTCGCGGTTTGGGCGACAGGGCGGGGGTTTTGACTCTCAGGAAAGTCAACATCCCCACCCTCCCGCAAAGAACGCGGGAAGGATGGGGCACCCTCGGGGTTTTCTTTGATTACAGATGGATCAATCTTCACCCACTCGGTTGGGCGCGCAATGTTCCGCTCTCCGGGTGCCACCCAGTGGCCGACCACACCTGCGCCGAGAATGTCGGCGACGAGTTCGTAGTGCTTTCCGTTCCAGACAAAAAGTGTCGGGCAGGAACTGCCACGGCGATCTATCTCGAGAATGTCTTTTTGCTGATTCGCCGGAATCTCAACTTCATCCTGCAAAACTCCGGTCGGCCACAGCATGCGCACGACGTCGGCCTGCTTGGCCTGACCTAGTCCGACGGTCAAATAAGGAGAGTTCTGGCCGAGATATCCATTCGATCCGTAAATTTCGTATTTCTGGCGAATTCCATCGGAAAAGACTTCGACTTTCGTCCCAATCGCGCTCTTATTGTCGTTCAGTCCCTTAAGCGCAAGCCGCAGCCAGTTGTTCTTGTTTCCGCCTTCATTTTTGAGCAGAACCGCCGGGCCGTGATTTTGCGTGATGAGCAGGTCGGTCGCGCCGTCGTTGTCGTAATCTCCGGTGATGATCGCGCGCGGATCTTTCAGCTGAATCTTGTCCAGGCCAACGTATGTTGTGACGTCCTTCCACCCATCCGGCCCGAGGTTGCGGAAAAGTCTTATTTCGCCTTTTCCTTCTTTCGTCTCGCCAACGGCGACGAGGTCGACCCAACCGTCGTTGTCGTAGTCGAACGCGGCAATGCCAAAAGCCCGCGTCCAGTTGGTTTCTGGAAGTTTTACTCGCTCAAAGGGTTTGCCGTCGTGAAGGTTGTGCCACAGCATAATTCCTGGCGGCGAGCCGTAGGTAAATGCGACATCCATCCAGCCGTCATGATCAAAGTCCAGAACGGCGACTGCTGTCGCATTGTGGGCAGAAGGTGGTTTCTCTTGCGACTCTGGATTCTCGCTGAAAATATTCTGCGGGCTGAAAGCACCCTCGCGCGGGTTCTGAAATGCCAGGGGGAGGGCAGCCGTAACAATTAAATCCACCGCGCGGTCATTGTTGTAATCCGTACCGATGGTACTCGTCCCGGCGACACCGAGGCCGGTAGCTTCCGAGACATCGCTGAAAGTACCGTTGCCGTTGTTGCGCCACGTTTCATTTGTGCCGACGAGTCCATCGGACAGCTCAGTTTGGCCGGATATATAAAGATCAAGGTCGCCATCGTGGTCGTAATCGACGAAATTCAATCCAAGAACGTCGCCGCCGGAACGTGGAGACAATCCGCGCGTAATCCCAGCTTCTTTAGTCACGTCTTTGAAGCCGCCGTTCTTTTCATTGTGGAAGAGAAGCGGGCGATCCCAATCGCCAAGGGCGATGTCTGCGAATCCATCATTGTCGTAGTCGCCCACAGTGCAGCTAAGCGCATGCATGTTCGGGTCGAGTCCGGCTTTCGACGTGACATCTTCGAATTTGCCATTTCCAAGGTTGCGATATAGCGAAAGACCACCACGGCGACCGTTATTGGTGAGGAGAAGGTCAATCCGACCATCGTTGTCAAAGTCCAGAAAGCATGCACCGGACGCGTGCAACGGGAACGGCGGTCCGTTATAAACGATGACTCCAGTTTGCTCCAGCCCCGCCTCTTTCGTCACATCCACAAACCTCACCGGAATCTGCGGCGGAACTTTTTGCGCAACCGCTGGCGATTCTTCCGCCAGCGAATACTTTCCCTGATCGCCATACGCCAGGCTCATCGCCGAGCCGAGTTTGTGCTGGGTGATGTACTGGAAGCGCGTCAGGTGTTCGCGAGCGGCAGGTGTATTGCCTGACTGCTGATAGGCGCGCGAGAGCCCAAACTGCGCCGAGGCATGCAGCGGATTCAGCTTTAGAGCGTGGTCGAATGCGTCAATAGCTTGCGGGAACTGCTTTAGCTGTGCGTAAACGGTACCCAGGAAATACCACGTATCAGCGTCGCTATCGTCAATTTGAATGACGTGTTTGAAGTCATCCACCGCCGCCTGCGGATCGCTGCTGTTTTTCTCCAGCATCCCAAGTGCATACCAAATATGGGGATCTTTGGAATTTTCTTTCGCGGCCTCATCAAGCACTTTTTTCGATTCATCAACCCGCGCCAGGCTGAGCAGCGCAATTCCCTGATTCGTTTTGGCCACTCGCAAATTCGGATCGGCAGTCGCCGCGTCTTCAAAATATTTCAGAGCCTTTTCAAAAAGCTGCTGGTTCATATACGCACAGCCAAGATTATTGAGGCGCGTAGCTTCGGCGGGATCGGATTTCTTCTCCGGGGAAGCGGCAATCAGGATTAGAGCCACAACGGCAAGACCGCCAACGCACAGCAGGAGCTTGGATTTCATTGCTAAAGATTTAACCACAATACTTTCGTTCCCGCCGACCACCAAAACGAGTGATATAAAACCAAGTATCCCCTTCGAATAAACGCGATCACTTTATGTCACTCGCGGAAGAACTACTGGAACTCGAGAAAAGGCTGCTCGATCCCGAACTGCGGCGCAGCCCGGAAAGGCTCTCCCATTTGCTGGCTGAAAATTTCATCGAGTTCGCGGGCAGCGGGCACGCGTACGACAAGAAGCGCGTTCTGTTCCTGCTCAGGAAACAAGCGCCGATGCGCCTTCAGATTGAGGAATTTCGGGTGGTCGAGATCAGCGATTCCGCGGCACTGGTAACCTATCGCGCGTACTCTGAGTCCCCTCGCACGAACAACGCTCGCTATTCCCTTCGCAGCTCTCTGTGGATTCAACGTGGCGGAGCGTGGCAGATGCTTTTTCATCAAGGAACACCCGTGCCGGAGCAGGTCTGAGTCCGTTCTAAACCGCCGATGGCTGTCCCAAATCGCCGCACTGTGCCTCGATGACCTCCGCTATTTCAAGCGCGGCTTCCTCTTGCCACGGCACGGCGACAATCTGCACTCCGATCGGCAAACCGTCCGCTGACCGCGCTGCCGGAACCGTAGCCGCAGGCATCCCCAGCAGGTTGAACCACTCGCAATAGCTCCATGCATCGAGGTATTTAACGGTTTGTCCGTCAATCTGCCACTCACGTTCACCATGCCGGAACGCTGGAACCGCCGCCACCGGACACAGCATCACGGGAACCCTTTCCATCTGCCCGAAAATTTGCATTCGCACCACATCGCGCTCTATCCATGTATCAAGCAGCGTCTGTGCAGTATGCGGAGTCTCTTCCGCAACCCAGCCGCTGAATTGTTTCAGAATCGGGCTGAGTTCGGTTTCATGACCGCGCAGCATCGGCCCGAGCAGCATGCCCCCTGCTACACCAAAAATCTTCCACCATAGTTGCCGTGCTTTCTCTAAACCGTCCGGGCGAAATGGTTCGATTTCGAATCCAGCACTCTGCAAGGCTTTCGCAGCGCGCCGCACCGCGGAGCGCGTTTCGGGGGTCACACGAGTGCGGCCATCGTCCTCGAAGTAGCCGATTCGAATTTTCTTCAACCCACCCTCGTCGCGCCACCTCACCGGAACCGGCGCCGCCGATGGATCTCCGACATCCGGCCCTTGCATTACTTCGAACAACAGCTTGAGATCGCGAACAGTCCTTGCCATTGGCCCCACAACGCCCAGCAGGGCAAAAGGACCGACAGACTGCGGAAAATGACCGGTAGCGGGAATACGCCCGGGTGTCGGCTTCAGTCCGCAAATACCGCAAAAATGCGCCGGCACTCGTATCGATCCTCCACCGTCGCTCCCCACACCACCGGCTGAGCATCCCGAAGCGACCGCTGCCGCCTCGCCGCCGCTCGAGCCACCTGCAGTTCGTGAAAGGTCCCACGGATTATTCGTGCGGCCGTAAAGAAGATTTTCGGTTTCCCACGCCATCAAGAGTTCAGGCGTGTTCGTCACGCCGAGTACAATCGCCCCTGCCTTCCGCAATCGAGAAACCAGTGGCGCATCGTGCTCCGCGACATGCCCGGCCCGCAGTTTCGTTCCCGCTTCGCAGCGCATGCCAGCAACATCAATAGAGCTCTTAATGCTGATCGGCACCCCATGCAAAGGACCCAACTCCGCCCCGCGAGCAAGCGCAGCTTCCGCCGTGCGTGCTTGAGCAAGTGCATGCTCAGAATCCACCTGCACGTACGCGTTCAGCTTAGGATTGAGCTCGCCTATTCGATTTAAGTGGCTCTTCACCAACTCGACCGGCGAGATGGCGCGGCTTCGCACCAACTCCGCCATCTTCCAGGCGGGAAGAAAATGTAGATCGCTCGACACGAACCTCGGAGTCTAGCACGTTGTTTAAGTGCAAAGGCCTGCATTGATCCGCATGTGCTCACAATTTGGAGCGTCAACAACTTTGCACCCAACGTGCGATACAATTTTCAGCATTTCTCGCGACGGGGCGCCCACGATTGAAATCTACGCAACCTAAGCTTCTGCTCGAAGCCTTCCTGCTTCTACTGCTAATGGCACTCCTCGCCGGCGGAGACGCGCGTAAGGAGTCCGTCACCATTGACGAAGTTCCCCACATCGGCGCGGGCGTCAGTTATCTGCAGAAGCTTGATATGCGGATGAACGAAGAGCATCCTCCGCTCGCAAAGCTCTTGGCAGCCTTGCCGCTGGTCCTGCGGGGAGTACACGCTGACTACTCGGATACATCATGGACCTTTAGCGGTCAGAAATTTTTTAATGAGTTTCTCGGCGAATGGTCCTTCGGACACTCGCTCCTTTTGCGTTGGAATCCAACATATCCGACGCTTTGGTGGGCACGTGTGCCAATGCTGGGTGTCACTTTGCTCCTTGGTTTCGTGCTTTACTACTGCGGCTCTCGGCTGGGTGGCAGTTCATGGAGTGGTTTACTCTGCCTGGCCGCGTATGTAACCACCCCGACGTTTCTTGCCTTTGGCCCGCTGGTGATCACAGACATCGTGGTTACGTTGTTTTGGGTTTTGGCGACCTGGCAGCTCCCTCGGATCTGGGAATCTCCCTCTCGTGGACAGGTATTTCGATTCGGGCTAATCCTTGCCGGAGCGTTTCTTTCAAAATTTTCTTCCGGACTGTTCTTTTTCGTTTTCCCAGCTGTAGCACTGAGCTTGCGCCTAAGGCCGTTGCCGCTGCAACCGACTGAGAGAGTCGCTCTGCGCTCATGGAGGCGCCGCGGCTGGCGTAATTTTTTTAAAGCAGTTCTGTGGGCATCACTGGTCGTTTATGTCGTTTATCTGGTCTTTTCCTGGAATGAACCGACCACGTCATTCAGCGTCATTCCTCATTTTCCCCGATCGCTCTTCTTGCGCCGCGCGCTCATGCCGATATGGATTTACCTGCGCGGACTCGCCGGGTTTGCTCTAAGCGCGGGTAGCCGTCCGGCCTTCATTTTGGGGCACACATATTCGCACGGCGTGTGGTTTTATTTTCCTGTCCTCTTTCTTTTGAAATCACAACTGGCTTTTCTGCTTCTGCTTTGCCTCGCAGCGGTCGCAGCTCTGGCGATCAAGACGAAGAAAGAGATCGGAGTCTCGTCAATCCCGCCGGGCATGGAAATTCACTGGCGCTGCGTTTGGATATCACTCGCAATCTTTATTGGGGCATGTTTACTGAGCCGTCTCGATATCAGTATTCGTCACTTCACGATCCCGCTCGCATTGATAATCTTATTGCTCGCACCATTGCCCCGAACGCTCGAAGGTGTTCGTGAGACACATCCGCATCTCGCCAAAGCAGGTATATGGGGGACATTCGCGTGTGCTACGGCTGCAATAGTAACTGCGCTCGTGGTTTTTCCTTACTACTTACCATTCACGAACGTTCTGAGTCTCCACCGACCGCGCTACCTGCTCTTTAGTGACTCGAACGTAGATTGGAATCAGTCCTTATATGACGTTGGGCATTTTGCTCGCCAGCGTGGACTGAATCGGATTTTGCTCGATGAGTACGGCTTCTCTGATCCGCAAACGTATGTTCCGCAAGCGCAGCTTTGGGACTGTCAGCAACCCTCGTCATCAGATGGAGGTCAGTGGGCGGTCGTCTCCGCAAATTTGATTGCTGACGGAAGCAATTGCCGGTGGCTCCTGAAACATCTTCATTGGGAGCTCAGCGGAGGCAGCATGTACGCTGTCTTGCTGCCGGACTTCATTCCTCCCGCGGGCTCTCCTTCAGGGCCACCACGGCCACAAGATTACCGTTACTTTGGTGGAATGAAATTTGCCGGTGAAGACGCGCGACAGATTTTTCTTCGTTGCTCTCGGGACGCTAACCAGCTTCAACCGACTTTGGACAAACTGGTAGCAGAAATGACCAAACAACGACAAGGCACTAAGAAGTAATCTCCGGGCAAGAAAAAAGGGGCAATGTTTATTGTCCCTTTTACGTGGATGCCGCGGTTACTTCGGTTGAGGTTGTGCCTGTGAAGGCTGCGAACTACTCGGCGAAGCCGGCTGATTCTGCTGCTGTTGCTCCTTCACCCTTTCTTGTTGTAATTCTGCTAATTTTTGCAGTTGCTCTGGCGTGAGGATGGCTTTGATCTTCGGAGAAGCATCGGCTCGAATCTGGTTCGCTTTTGCGATCTTCTGCTCCTGCGTCATGGAAGTGTCGTTGCGCAACGCTTCCATCTGCTGGTTTTCATCCATGATGATAGGACGCAACTTGGCCTTCTGGTCCTCAGTCAGGTTCAGCGGATTGTCTGCATTCGCCTGGGTACTTTGTCCACTGTTCGTAGAAGCATTGGGCTGATTCGAGGGCGGGTTTGCAGGCGTGGCCTGCGCTGGCGCCGATTGGGACTGGGAAGGCTGACTTGTTGCCGGCGTTTGCGCCATGGCCGTCAAGCTGATCGCCACTACCGCTGCAAACAATAAAACCGGGGCTGTTGAACGTAAGAGTCGCATGTTGCTCCTTTGCCGACGAGTGGACTTGGCGGGCTCTGACGTGACCCGCTGTACGGTCTGGGGTCAGATGAGCCTTCACAGATCGGGGTTGCCGAAGGACGGCAATCCTACTCACATTCTGTCGCGTCGGGGGTCGGTCATTGCTTGACGAGGTACTCTGTCCTGATTTCCATAGCCAGGCAGCTTTGGAAGACCGTTAATACCCAAAATCCACCTGCGCAGCATACGCATGGCGCTTCACAGCTAGATTTCGGAGGCGATCGCTGGCAAGTCGTTGTATATATTCTTCTCGGTTGCCATGTTGTGCACCCAGGTATCGAGCCATGTGTCAGTAGCGGCGTTCGTCTTCGTTTGTTGGTGATATTCGCGAAAGAATTCGTTGTCTCGGCTGTAATAACCCTGCACCGGCGACGGATGCGCGCCATACCGGCAGCCTACAACGGCGCTGACGAGGAACCCGGGGATCACCGTACGATTCGGATCGCTTGCAATCACGTCAGCTGAAACGATCTCCTCCGCCGTAACGATCACTTTCTTAGCCGCTCGCACGCCCTCAATCATTACGCCGAAACTGCCCCAGCAGTGCGCGTTCCCATCCGCGTCGGCGCGTTGTACGTGCACAATAGCCACATCAGGATTCAACGCGCGTACGGCCCATAAAGTTTCTTTCGGAGAAAACGGCGAAAATATCTGGTAGAAAAAATGATTTCCTTTCGGCGTATCGCTGCCCAGAGCCGTTTTTGACGGCATGAACGGTACGCCCATGGCCCCTGCCTGCAAAGCCAGCGCGATACTGAAGTTCGTCATGTTGAAGACTTTCATCCCATCCTGCTCAACCGCGCGGCGGAAGTTGTAGGCCGAGCCCATCATCACGTTACCGACCCATGCGGCGATCACTTTCTCGACGCATCGTGCACCGATAAGTTGATCAAACAAAATGTCAGAGATAGGGCCAATCAGCGTCAGATTTCGCTTCTTCTGGCGGATGATTTCGTGTCCGGCGGCAAACGGGATCATCTGCTCCATCTGCAGGCCCATCGCGACCGATGCGTCGTCTGGGACGAATTCCGCAATCGCATCGTGCATGGAGAGTAACTTGCTCATGGCTTTGAAATTCCGCGGTGAGGAGCGTCAGCGTCCTTTCCACTGCGGGCTGCGCTTCTCGATGAAAGCGCGAATCCCTTCGTTCGCGTCCTCAGTTTTCATCAGCTCACTCAAATAAATCTTTTCCGCGCGTGCCAGACCTTTGTCGAAGTGCATCGCGTCCCAGGCGTAAATCGCCTTCTTGGCAATGGCAAGAGTGGCGGGGCTGAGAGAACAAAGCTCTTGCACCCTTTCCCGGACCGCCGGCCCAAGCCGGTCCATCTCCAATGCAAAGTTTGCAAGGCCAATTTCGGCAGCTGCTGATCCTGAAATTGTGCGGCCGGTAAGAATAAGCTCTGATGCCCGCTTCTGACCCACCAACGCCGCCAGAGCGGTAACGGCAACCGGCGGAAAGCAACCAAGCTGAATTTCCGGGAATCCCCACTTAGCGTTTTCTGCCGTGTACACCAGGTCGCAAACCATCGCTAATTCGGCCCCACCGCCAAGGCAGGTTCCGTGAACGGAAGCGATGGTAATTTTCAAAGTCGCGATCAAACGACGGATTACGGCATGAAATTTCTCGAGCATAGCTGCGACTTTGTCCGGGGCGTGTGCAACAACATCGACTCCTGCAGAGAACGAATTCCCTTCCCCGGATAGAAGAATGACCGCAATCCCAGGCTGACCTTCGATCTTGTCGAGGGCCAACGCCAGCTCGCCCATCATGGCGAGGCCGATAACATTGACGGGAGAATTCTTAAGAGTAATTCGCGCGATCGGCGGTTGAATTTCAACTGAGAGGTGTTCGCAATCTGCGGCAGTTTGGCTCACGTTTCCCATTTATCGGACCAGAATGTCCGTCAGATATGCTCAGCTGGTCCAGAATCCCTCTTTATCGTACTCGCGGATGGCATTGAGCTCTTTGGAAGTAGGCGGCAACGTGTCATGGACAGTAGCGGCAACTTTCAAGTCCCACCCGGTATTTGCAAGCACATCTTCCACCTGGGCACCCGGATGAATAGCATCCAGGTATGCTTCGCCTTCGTCGTTGAAGCGGAGAACAGCTTTCGTAGTAATCACCGCTGAGGGTCCGCCGCGCGGAAGACCGACTCGTTTGCGCCAGCCAGCACTGTCGCCGAATCCAGGGCTGGTCATGAATGAGACCCGCTCCGGCAGACGCTCTTTCTTGTGCTCGAGCAGAACGACGAATCGCTGGGCTAACGATGCTATGTCGCACGCACCTCCCGAGCCTGGCAGGCGCACCATTCCGGCGTGTTTTGTCACGATTGTCGAATTCAGATTGCCATACCGATCAACCTCGGCGGCCCCAAGAAAGCCTAGATCGACCCGGCCCGATTGCAATAAGCCCATGACGCTCATCATGTCCAGACATTGGGTTGCACCTAAGATGTTCGGCGGGTCAGCCATGGTGTAGAGGAGTTCCGGAGCAGATGTGGAGCGGATCACGCCGTTTTCGAATAGGCCGATCGCGTTCGGGGCGTGGGTCTTCTTCGCAACTACGAAGGCGATAAGCGGCAGCCGCATCCCGACAAATACCAACTCGCCATAGCGGATTTCCCGCGCGGCAGCGCAGACCATGAGTTCGGAAAGGGTGTAGTCGAAGTTTCCAAAGCTTCGCTCGACAGGAGGGTTGGGGGCGCTCGTCTGCGCATGGCCTGTGCTGATGTCGGGACTTTCGGTCACAGGTTGATCGCTGATTTGCGCGGCTCGGCAATGGTTTCAAACGGATCGCGGGCACCCTCTTTCGCGACGATCCACTTCTTCTCATTCGCAATAATTTCAAGCAGCAGCTTCTTGTCTTCCACGGTTGGAAGGAATTCAGGAAGCATCTGTTCGTATTCTTTATCTTCCAGCGGTCGGCCGTCCTCAGGGTGGTATTTTTGGTTCGCCCATCGTCCGATCATGCGATTGAACTTGATATTCGGCGCGTACAGCTTTGGTTCGCCAGTTTTCAGCACTCCATTGAAGCGCGCGATCAATCCCGCAACCTCGTCGTGATACAGGTGTCGGTTGTAGTCGTTCAAATCGTCAAGGTCAGCTTCTTTGTCATTCTTCGGTTCGTCGTAGCGTCCTTTGATTCCCCAAACATAGGCCCAGTGCGCCGATGAAGAGTGATCAGTACCGAACAAATCGTAAGAACTCGAAATCCATTTGTTCAGATATTTCTGAATGAGCCACGCCGGGACTAGACCCGCCTGCACGATGCGTCGAATGCCATCGTTGCCCGTTCCCATGTGGAAAGCTTCTTCGCGCAGCATGTACGACATCGAGCGACCAAGCGGCGCGAAAGCCGAGTACTTCAGCATCTGCAACTGAAATTTGCCGTCCCGATCGACGAAATCAGTGTAGGTAAAGAAGTCCATCCAGTTGTCGACATCGACGTTGAAGGCTCCGAGCAAGCGCTTGTTTTCGAATGCGCGACGCTCGAGCATTTTTTGTGCTTCAACTTTTCCGGAATAGCCGAAGTGCTCGATCAGCAACGCGCACATTTGCCAGCCGTGGCGCATCTCTTCGATCATCACGCGAGTGATAGCACGCCGGTCCCAGTCCGTGGGTGCAGTTTCGAAGAGATGTCGCTGCTGCTCGCAACTGGCAAACTCCGTATCGCCCTGGTAGACGATCATATTCATCAAGGCGTCGCGCATCTGCTGCGTAGGAATTTGCCGCAGGTTCTCCCACTTGCGCCGGCCTTTGTAATGACCGAATTGAATTTCTTCCGTTTCAATTGCGCCAAAGAGCGTATCGAATTTAAATTGCGCAATTTCCCCACGATTGACGCCGATCTCCTTGCGCCATTCGTCGAACAGACCTACCCACTCACTGAATGTGCCGATTTTTGCAACTTTGCCGGGCATAAAACCAGAATCCTCAACCACAAAGGACACGAAGTATCACAAAGGAAAACCTTCGTGCAACTTCGTGCCCTTCGTGGTTCAAACTTTTCATTTCGCCTTAAACTCCGCAGGCCGCTTCTCGACGTATGCTGCCAGACCTTCCTTCGCATCTTCACTTTGGAAAAGCAACTGCTGGTTCTCTCTTTCGACTGCTAGCGCCGACTCCAGCGGAATCTCCCATCCGGTTTGCACCGACCGTTTGATGCGGCCGACCGCTTTGGCCGCTTTATTTGGCGGGCAGAACTGGCGCGCATACTCAATGATATTTCCCATGAAGCCTTCGCGATCGTAAATGTCATTGATGATGCCGAACTCGAGTGCTTCTTCAAACGAGTAAGTATTTCCTGTCACCATTAGCTCGATGGCCTTACTCTTCCCTACCAAGCGGGAGAGGCGCTGTGTACCACCAGTTCCGGGCAGCACGCCGAGATTGACTTCCGGCAAACCGATTTTGCCTGCGTCTTTTCGCGCAATACGAATATCCGCAGCCATGGCAATCTCCAGTCCACCCCCAACCGTGTGCCCGTTTAACGCAGCAATGACCAGCTTCGGTGTGTGCTCCAGACGCAGCAAAGTTTCGTTCGCGTGCAGACAGAAGTAATACTTGAAGGTGGGGTCGACACTGGCCAGCATTTTGATATTCGCGCCTGCCGAGAAAAACTTTTCGCCCGCGCCGGTCAGCACGATCACGTACACATCATTGTCCATCCGAGCCTTCAGGATGGCCTCATCCAACTGGCGATTCATTTCATACGTGTAGGTATTCGCCGGCGGGTCGTTCAGTTCAATGACCGCGACACCATCTTCCACGCGGTAGTTGATGAGTTGTCTGCTTTGCTGCTCAGTGGCGGGCTGCAACGTGGTTGCCATGCATCCTCCTGACAAGGCCAACATCAAATTGTAGACCTTTTCAGCGCCCACCAGTCCTGGTCGGGGTTAGTTTCGGATGTCGGCCATCAATTGTTCGACTTCTAATTTCAACTCAGCCGTCATCGGGAGTAGGGGCACGCGGGGCACTCCTCCGTAATAGCCATTAACATCCATCGCATACTTCAGCGCGGGAATACCGAGCTCAGCGCCAACTCGAATGGCCGCTCGCGTGATTCGTTCCTGTTTAATGAGTGCAAGTTCCTGGTCGCCTTCCTTCCAGGCTGCATAAATCTCATAGCAGGCTGTGGGCGCGGGATCGGCAAAGGCGAGGATGCCCCCGATCGCTCCGGCTTCGAGCGACGGATGCAGTTTTTGCGCGGCCCCGACCGACACTTGAAATCCCACTTCCTTCTGGCGGGTCCTGACCTTCCCGATGGTCGTGATCGAGGACGACGAAGACTTGGCCGCAGAGTCTTGCTCCTGCGGACGAGCCTGGGCGCCTGTCCCCACATGTTCGGTGCTGACTCCGGCGAGAGCACCAACAGGGATAAGTTCATCCTTGAAATTAGTAGCCTCGCCCTGAGCCTTCTTCAGCATCCGTGGGGTGACGGCCACAAAGGTGTCTGTAACTGTCGCTTGCCGTCGAATATGACGCGTTCCCTCAGCCATCCGCCTCACTTTTTCCACGTCGCCGCCAGATTCCTTAATCCCAATAATGTTCGGGTGCTCGGCAAGTTCAATAACGAGTTCTGCGGGAATATCGTATCCGGTAAATACCGGCACGCTGTAGATCATGACTGGAATCGGCGATTGATCTGCCACGGTGCGGTAGAACGCCAACATCCCTTCTTTCGGCATGCGATTACGAAAATAAAATGGCGTTCTCACGAGCGCAACATCGTAGCCGAACTGGGCTGCGTATTCGGTAAGCTTCAGCGTCTCAATCGCCGATTCCGCTCCGGTTCCGGCAATCAGAACTTTATGTGCCGCGCACGCCTGGCTTGCGGTCTTGAGCACCTGTTGGCGCTCTTCATCGGAGAGCATAACCGTCTCTCCCGTTGACCCAAGCACCACGATTCCAGCCACGGGCGTCTTCGAGTAGTGCTCAACATTGTGCTCAAGCTTCTTGTAGTACACGCGCCCGTCGGGATAGAACGGGGTTGTTATTGGCGGAATGATGCCCTGAAGAAGCATGGTTTGACCTCTCAGAATTGTAGCCGCTTATCGGCGTGGAGGACAGATTAGCGGAATGACGTCGCGTTTATTTCGCCGGTATACTCGGAAATCGGCTTCGTCAACAGTTATCACCGAATGGCGAGGGTAGAGTTCAGTCATGCGGACCAAGCAAAGGTCAGCAAAATCGGGACGCAGATCAGCGTAGCGAGTAGCAAGTTCAAGCAAAGTTTGTATTTCCGCCAGGCAATCAAAAGCGACCGAAAGCAATCCATCTTCTACGAGCTCAAGTACACTCGCGCTGGAACCTAAATGGAAGGATGCTTCCGAAAGCACTGATTCGCAAGTGAGAAGAGGCTCTGTAACTTCTTCGGCTAAATCTATTGCCCACCGGTGATGGCGGTCTGTGCGGTTTCGGAACGCGACGACGAAGCCGGTATCTGCAATGCCTTTCACTTGCGCGAATATCCTTTGCGCGAAGAGAGGTCAGCCGGTCCGCTAATTGTGCCGGCATGACGCATGAATTTCTTCGTTCCCTGCTTTTCCCTAGCGGATTCAAGCTGCTCTCGGATTAAGCGCCCAACAGGAATGCCGGTTGCCCGCGAAGTCTCTTTGAGCCACGCAATCGTATCTTCCGGGAGACGGATTGTAAGTGTGTTACTCATTTGGCATAATTGTAACACACGTCGCGCTCGCTTCACATCAGCGCCCCGAATCTAGGCAGGGCACATAAATCCGCTCTCCCGGATCTATGGCTTGGCGGTATTCTCGTTCAGAACCGACAAAGAACCACTCGGTGTCCGCGCGCCTCGAAAGCGGGTCACTTCCAGTAGCCACACCCCAAATGTTCCCTCCCTGGCAGGAATCCGTCTTGCGAAGCGGAGTGCGGCGGCCATTGGCAAGGTAAAAGTATTCATCTCTGGCAATGCCGCCTTCGAGCATGGATGAAGTCTGGAGATGGCCTTCAGAATCCAACCGGAGAAGCCAATATCCGTTTTCGGCCGGGAGCGGTAGTGCGGAGGCCACCTGAAAGCTGATTTTCGCCCACCCTTTGAACCCTGCGGGAATTAGAAAACGATCGGGGCGTCGGGTGTTGCAGGAGGTCGTTGCGAGCAGAACGGTCGCGAGAAGCGCGAGTGTGCCCCACCCAGAATTCACGTTCTTGCCACGGCTCGCTCGGCGTGCAACTGCTGCAGTGCCCTCACATTGACTTCGCCTCTTTGCAGCGCGGCAATACCCTCTGCGGCAGCACGGGCGGCAGCTAACGTTGTGATCGTCGGGATGCGAGCTGTGACAGCCGCACGGCGAATCGCTTTCTCGTCAAAGAATGGATCGGGCCCCTGCGGCGTATTAACGATCAGCTGAATGCGGTCGCCTTTGATCAGATCAACAACATTCGGTCGGCCTTCCTTCACTTTGTAAACGCGGTCGCAGGCCATGCCGGCAGCTTCGATCACGTCGGCGGTACCGCCGGTGGCAACCAGCTTGAATCCCATGTCAACGAATTTGCGCGCGACCTCGGCGACGTGCCGCTTGTCGTGATCGGTAACACTGATGAAGACGCACCCCTGAGTCGGCAACTTCTGTCCAGCCGCGAGTTGCGCTTTCGCGAAAGCCTCGCCGAAGTTGTCGGCTACGCCCATAACCTCGCCGGTCGATTTCATCTCCGGCCCCAGAACCGTGTCGACCCCGGGAAATTTGTTCCACGGGAAGACTGGTGATTTCACGTAGTAGCACGAACCGGTGTCTAGATCTTTTTGCTGCTCGATAAATTCGGGGACGAATTCGCGCAGCTTGCGCCCGGTCATAAGGCGGGCCGCAATCTTCGCCATCGGAACGCCAGTGGCTTTTGAGACATACGGTACCGTACGTGAAGCGCGGGGATTGACCTCGAGGACGTAAACTTTTCCGCTGTCGCCATTTGAGCTGATGTAACCCGATCTCGGTATCGCAAACTGCACATTCATCAAGCCAATCACCTTCAGAGCGCGCGCCAACTTGAACGTGTACTCGCGCATGCGGTTGAGCAGATGTTCTGGGATATCGACCGCGGGGAGCACACATGAAGAATCGCCCGAGTGAATTCCCGCTTCCTCGATATGCTGCATGATTCCGCCGATTACGACGTCGTCGCCATCGGACAACGCGTCGACGTCAACTTCGATTGCGTCTTCAAGGAAACGGTCGATCAGCACCGGGCGGTCTTGCGAATATTCGACGGCCTCCTTCATATACCGGACGACCGTCTCTTCGTCGTAGGCAATGACCATGGCGCGGCCGCCTAGCACGTAGGAAGGACGAACGAGAACCGGATATCCAATCTTGCGCGCGCCTTCGACCGCCTCTTCAAGCGAAGCAGCCATCGCGCCGGGCGCTTGCGGAATTTCGAGATCCTCCAGCAATTTGTTAAATCGTTTGCGGTCTTCGGCAAGATCAATCGATTCAGGCGAAGTGCCGATGATCTTCACTCCGGCTTGCTTCAAGGGTAGAGCGAGATTCAGCGGAGTCTGGCCGCCGAACTGCACGATCACTCCGATATCGGCACCTGCCGCTTTTTCGTGCTCATAAATTGCAAAAACGTCTTCGAAGGTGAGAGGCTCGAAGTACAGGCGGTCGCTGGTGTCGTAGTCGGTTGAAACCGTCTCGGGGTTGCAGTTCACCATGATGCTCTCGTAGCCGTCCTCGCGGAGAGCGAAGCTGGCGTGGCAGCAGCAGTAATCAAACTCAATTCCCTGCCCGATGCGGTTCGGCCCGCTACCCAGGATCATGACTTTCTTCTTCGTCGTGGGCGCGGCTTCGTCTTCATCTTCGTAGGTCGAATAGAGATACGGTGTGAAGCTTTCGAATTCCGCCGCGCACGTGTCGACGCGCTTGTACACCGGCTGCACGTTGTGCTTCTTTCGAAGATGCCGAATCTTTTCCTGATCGCCTTTGCCGCTCAACCGCCACGTTCCAGCGAGGCGACCATCCGAAAAGCCCATGCGCTTGGCGTCACGCAATACCTCGGTCGGAACCGACTCGAGCGGATGCTTCTCGACCTCGAGCTGCATGTCGTTAATTTCTTTCAGCTGGTAAAGGAACCAGGGATCCATGCCGGTCATCTTGGCGAGCTGCTTTACCGTGTGCCCCTGGCGAATGGCGTAGCGGAGATAGGAAAGCCGCTCGGGATGCGGCGTCACCAATCGCTGCGTGAGAATCTTGGCTTCGATTTTTTCTGATCCGACACGCTTGCCTGTGTCGAGCGCGCGAACTCCTTTCATCAGCGCCTCTTTGAATGTGCGACCGATCGCCATGACTTCACCGACCGATTTCATCTGCGGTCCGAGATTTTCGTCCGCGCCGGGGAATTTTTCGAACTGCCACTTGGGAATTTTCACCACCACGTAATCGAGCGTCGGCTCAAAACAGGCCGGGGTCTTGCGCGTAATATCGTTGGGAATTTCGTCGAGCGTATAGCCGACGGCGAGCTTGGCAGCAATTTTCGCAATCGGGAAGCCTGTAGCTTTTGAAGCCAGCGCCGAAGAACGCGACACGCGTGGGTTCATCTCGATCACGACCATGCGCCCGGTATGCGGATGCACGCCGAACTGAATGTTCGATCCGCCGGTTTCGACACCGATCTCGCGAATCACCGCAATTGCCGCATCGCGCATGGCCTGGTATTCGCGGTCGGTGAGCGTCTGCGCGGGCGCGACGGTGATCGAGTCGCCGGTATGCACGCCCATGGGGTCGAAATTTTCGATCGAGCAGATGACGATCACGTTGTCCTTGAGGTCGCGCATAACCTCAAGCTCGAATTCTTTCCAGCCGAGAACGGATTCTTCGATCAACGCTTCATGGACTGGAGAAAAATCGAGTCCGCGGGCAAGCACTTCAAGCAGTTCTTCGCGGTTATAGGCCATGCCGCCGCCAGAACCGCCGAGCGTGAACGACGGACGCACGATGACGGGAAATCCGATCTTTCCGGCGAATTCGAGACCGTCTTTCAAATTGTTGACCAGCGCTGATTTTGGAACGTCGAGGCCGATCTTCTGCATGGCGTCTTTGAAGAAGAGACGGTCTTCGGCTTTCTTGATAGCTTCAACATTCGCGCCGATCAGTTTGACATTGTACTTTTCGAGCACGCCGTTGTCGGCGAGCTCAATAGCGAGGTTGAGCGCCGTCTGTCCGCCGACGGTCGGAAGAATGGCGAATCCCACGCCGGGCGACATCTCGCGCTCGACACGAATAATTTCTTCAAGATATGCGCGGGTGAGCGGCTCGATATAGGTGCGGTCGGCAAACTCCGGATCGGTCATGATGGTCGCCGGGTTCGAGTTTGCCAGCACGACTTCGTATCCTTCGGCCTTAAGCGCCTTGCAGGCCTGCGTGCCGGAGTAGTCGAACTCGGCGGATTGGCCAATGATGATCGGCCCCGAGCCGAGGATGAGAATTTTGGAGATGTCAGTTCGTTTGGGCATCTATTTATTTGTTCTACTACCTAAACTCTGTCATCCCGACCAAGTGAATTGATCAGCTCCGCTGATCAATTCCCGCGTGGAGGGACCTTGTGTTTCCGTTCAGCGGCGGCACGGGACGCAAACACAAAGTCCCTCGACTGCGACGATCGTCCCGGCTTGCCGGGACGATCTTCTTCGCTCGGGATGACAGTGTTGTTTTCATATCTACATTTATTGCAACTTCGGAGTGCAGTTATTGAGCACAAGACTGATCGTCGCCTGGCACTCTCCTGCGGGCGGAGTGCCCTGAAAAGTTACCGGAACACGTCGGGACTCTTGCTCCTCGACGCCCAAAGACTTGCAGCTGTTTACACCCGCAACGGATATCCAATATTGATGATCCGCGATCGCAGATCCTAAATGAAAGGTCCCTTGTTCGTCCGTCAACGCCGTTTCAAAGCTGTTTGCCTTGATGTCCTCAGCGGTGTCCTTCGCGCGCCGATGCAGTTCGACGAACGCTTCGTTTATTGGCTTTCCATCTTCTCCCCTCAGAGTCCCACATACTCGAAGATGCTCGGGCTGCATTACCACATTAGGGTGACGAGTGCATCCAAGGGTTGCGGCGTAAGCCAACAGGATGAGAGAACGTTTCACCCCTTCCACTCCTCCATCAGCTTCACGAAATCCTTGAACAAGTAATGAGAGTCATGCGGCCCCGGCGAAGCTTCCGGGTGATACTGCACGCTGAAGAGTGGCAGATTGCGGTGGCGCAGACCTTCGAGCGTCGAGTCGTTAAGGTCCATGTGCGTCAGCTCGACTTCGGATTGCGGCAGCGAGTCGGGATCGACCGCGAAATTATGATTGTGCGCGGTGATCTCGATTTTGCCCGTGTTCAGCTGCTTCACGGGATGATTCCCGCCATGGTGCCCAAACTTAAGCTTGAAGGTCTTGCCGCCGAGCGCAAGGCCAGTGAGCTGATGGCCGAGGCAGATGCCGAAGATCGGCTGCCGTCCCATCAACCGACGGATGTTATCTACCGCGTAGCTGCATGGTTCGGGATCCCCCGGTCCGTTCGAAAGAAAGACGCCGTTCGGCTTTAATGCAAGAACATCTTCCGCCGGAGTCTGCGCCGGAACGACGGTGACTTTGCATCCCTCACTCCGTAGCTTGCGCAAAATGTTCTGCTTAATGCCGAAGTCGTAAGCCACGACATGAAAGCGTTCCGGCTGGTCTTTCACGCCTACGATTTCGATCGGTTCATGCGAACGTTCGCCAACTTCCCAGACGTAGGGCCGATTTGTTGTCACCACCTTCGCGAGATCAGTCCCATCCATCTTCGGAATCGAGCACGCCTTGGCCACCAGCTTCTCAACATCGGTTTCAATCGTCGAGATCACACCGCGCATGACGCCGTTGTCGCGCAAATGGCGAACGAGGCAGCGGGTGTCGATATCCGCAAGCACCGGGATCTTAAATTGTTCGAGATATTCTTCCGCCACCTGCTGCGAGCGCCAGTTCGAGCTCACCTTCGAAAACTCGCGCACGATCAAGCCCTCAATGTACGGTCGCGTAGCTTCGTTGTCGTCGGCGTTAGTTCCGTAGTTGCCGATTTGCGGGTTGGTTAAAACGACGATCTGTCCGGCGTAGGAGGGATCGGTGAAAATTTCCTGGTAGCCGGTTATGGAAGTATTAAAAACAACTTCGCCGTAGCATTCGCCTTTGGCGCCGTAACCTTTGCCTCGGAAGACGCGGCCGTCTTCGAGCGCAAGGATAGCCTGCATTCGATCTCCGGGGAGTGGATTTTATAGATTTTAGCAGGGATGAAGGATCAGCGGAAGATGTGAATAACAAGGCAGAAATTCGAAATTGTCGTCTGCCGTTCGTCGTGGTCGTCGACCAAACAATAAACTCTGCGTTCCCGGCGAAAGCTCAGCGATCGCTGCAGTTAAAAGCTGTTCAAAGGTTTTAACGCTAGATCCGCTAAGGTCAGCCGCAGGAACGCCCGCTAAACCACATACGGCACAAACCTCTTCGTCCTCTGCATGTACTCCCGATACTCCACACCTAACCCTGTCACCAGCGCCTTCTCCTCCACATGCACACGATACAAGTACCCCAGGCCTGTCGAGACGAATAGAACTAGAGCAGCCATCCAATTCGTCAGAGCGAGACCGCACCCAACATGCATCAGCATGCCTCCGGTATACGAAGGATGGCGAACCCAGCGATACGCGCCATTCTGAACGACTCTCTGACCCTGCTGAATTCTTACGTTTCCAGTGAAGAACTGACCCAATACCCGCCAGCAATACCGTCGCAGCAAACTGCCGCAGACAAGCATCACTAGGCCCACAAAAAACCAGAACTTCTCGTTGGTCAAATGAAAGAATGGTGTTTTTGTCAACCAAAACGCGATTGGATATCCAATCCATCCAGAAATCATGATCACCATCAAAGAACCACGGTCGACAGATTCTCCCTGCTTGGGTTGCGATCTGGAAATCAATCCGAATTCAGGACCATAGGCAAGCGCGAAAATGATCCAGAACAATCCAGGCATACGGGGACGTGTAGATGAGGGGCTTCATGGGACACGACAAATTCTAGACAAATCGGCTCTGCCGCTCTACTCACGCGTGCATCGAATCCATTAGAATTGGACTGCAATGGACGTTGTGCCCGAAATTCCCCAGCCAGTACCAGAAAACACTGCCGATAAACCGCGACCCACACGTCGCGCTGCGACCTTGTTCTCCGCATGGGTACGCGATCTCATCATATCGCTGGGCATTTCGGCATTCATCATTGTGTTCCTTTATCAGCCAGTCAAAGTTGAAGGCACTAGCATGATGCCTTCGCTCGATGACCAGGAACGCATCTTCATCAACAAATTCGTCTATCGCATCGAGCCAATTCAGCGCGGCGACATCGTGGTATTCCGTTATCCCCGTGATCCGCAGAAGAGTTTTATTAAACGCGTGATAGGAACGGCTGGCGATCACGTGCGCATCGTTGATGGCCGCGTCTATCTGAATGGCAAGCTGCTGGTGGAAGATTACGTCCCGCGCATGTATCAGGACGACCGCTCATACCCTGACGTTGTCGTCCCACCTGATTCCTACTTTGTGCTTGGAGACCACCGCAGCCTCTCGAACGACAGCCGCGATTTCGGCCCCGTAGATTCGTCTTATATCTATGGCAAAGCGGTCTTTGGTTACTGGCCGATGGAAAAACTCGGGCGGCTACGCTAAGGTCCAACCGCAGCAAGGGTCGTCTTGGCTCTATTCCTTAAAATCAAGGTTCTCAGGCTCATCCGTCATCGCATGATTTTGCGCGCCGCCGGTCGGTGGAACTTCTCCTCCCACAACTTCGATCTTGGCGTCGTTGATCCAAACCTCGCCTCCTCCTGCTAGTAGGACGCCAAAAAATACTCCCGTTGCATCCTGCGGAACATCGAGCACGACTTCGCATTTTCTCCAATCAGTGTCTCCCCGGATCGGTCGATCTTGCATATTATCGAAAGCTACCGAATTCTGTCCCTTATCCACCCGCATCCAGAGTCCCGCCCAGTTCTTGGCATCAGCAGTCTTTACAAATGCGCTGAATCGAACTCTCTTTCCGAGGTAGTGATCGGCGCGAAAATGCTGCATGAGCGTACCGAATCCGTCCACGCTCGAAGATTTCGCCTTTAGATAGGCGCTCGCGTGTTCCATGTGCGGCGTGGAAGGGTCCAATCCGGACTCGTAAGATTGAGGCTTGCTCCCGGCAACGAACCAGCCTCTAGGGGCAGTTGCTTGCGCGGCAACTGCAAACATTACGATGAGAATTGTGGCAATAGCTGTCGAGAAATACGGGCGTGAGCTTTTCATGTTCATACCTCTTTTCCGGAAGATAGTACACCCGAGTTGCAAACGGTACGGCTCATTCGAACTTGATATTTTCGCCGGAAACGACCGAGTGCTTGCGAAACTTCGCATCGTCATGATCAGGAAAATCCGTCCGGTAGTGCGCTCCGCGGCTTTCCTCGCGAGCCAACGCCGAACGGGCAACCAACATCCCCGTAATCTGAAGGTTTCTCGCTTCGAATTCGCGGCGGCTATGTGGACGCGAAACTTTTTCCCCCATCGTCTGCAATCTGGCAATCGCTTGTCTCAGTCCGTTGCCCGTCCGCACGATGCCAACGTCCTTCCACATCAGCTCCTGCAGTTCGCCAATCGAATCCTCCACGGGCAATCGAACTGGGCCGTTCGAATACGCTGCAGGCGGAAGATCAGCGGCCCACTTTGGCCTCAGCTTCAATTCGTCCCGCATCTTCTTTCCTGCTCGCGCGCCAAACACCAATCCTTCCAGAAGTGAATTACTCGCCAGTCGGTTCGCCCCGTGAACCCCAGTTCCGGCGGCCTCACCTGCGGCATACAGGCCCGGCAAAGCTGCGCGGCCATCAAGATCAGTGCGCACACCACCCATCGCGTAATGTGCCGCCGGGCGAATCGGAACAAGCTCGGTAGTGATGTCGATGTTGTACTGCATACACGTCGCGTAAATCCGCGGAAACCGCTTCCGAATGTGCTCTGCATCAAGATGCGTAAGGTCGAGATAAACCACTGGATCCTTCGCGCGGCTGCGCTCCAGTTCGTGCATGATTGCTCGCGCCACAACGTCCCGCGGTGCCAGCTCGCCCATGGGATGGTATTTCGGCATGAACCGCATCAGCTCCAGGTTACGAAGATATGCGCCTTCGCCGCGCAGCGCCTCGGATAATAAAAAGCGCGGGGCTTTCTTCAGGTACAACGCCGTCGGATGGAACTGGATAAATTCGAGATCGGTAACTTCAGCGCCGGCGCGATACGCCATCGCGATTCCATCTCCCGTCGCCACACCCGGATTGGTCGTGTTCGCGTAGAGCTGACCCATACCTCCGGTGGCGAGCAGCACGGCGGAAGCATAAATAGCGATATGAGTACCGTGCTCGTCGATTACACGTACGCCGCGCACACGACCGTCTTCGATCACCAAGTCGGTCGAGAATTCAAATTCGCGGACGGAAATGTCCTCTAATGTCTTGGCTTTTGCGTAAAGCGCACGCTGAATTTCTCTGCCGGTCGAGTCACCGTGCGCGTGAAGAATTCGATTGCGGCTGTGCGCGCCTTCACGTCCGAATGTCAGCTTGGTGCCTTCGCGATCGAAGTGCGTTCCCCAGGCAATGAGCTCGTCGATGCGTTCGGGCGCGTCTTCCACGAGTACCCGTGCAGCGTCTGCATTGCACAGACCATCTCCGGCGTTCAATGTATCTTGCAGGTGAAGGCTGATTTCATCTTCATCGCTCAGCGCCGCCGCGATTCCGCCCTGCGCATATTGCGTGCTGGAGTCGGCAATTTCGCGCTTCGCCAGCACCATGACCCGACCAGCGGGGGTCAGCTCGATTGCGGCGCGCAGTCCCGCGACTCCGGCCCCAATGACCAGAAAATCAGTTTCACAAGGAGCGGCTGGCATTTGTCGAAATGGTACACCGGAAGCTCAACCCGCACCAAAACTCCGCATGAATTACACCTCAGAGCAGGCTGCGAACGTGCAGTTGTTATCATGTTCGCAATGCTCCGCATTCCGGTCAGGACGACATCGCGCTCATATGAGGCGGTTATTGAGCATGGGTTGCTTGCTCGTGCAGGTGAAACTCTGTATCGGGTACTTGGACGAATTCAACCAATTTATATAGTGACAGTGCCTCCGGTTCATCGACGCTGGGGGAGAGTGCTTGTGCAATCGTTAAAAGGTGCAGGTTTCGCGCCGCAAATCATTCAAATGTGCGATGGCGAGCCCTTTAAGCGGCTCTCCAGTGTCGAAGCGCTGGCCGAAGATTTGCTGAAACTTGGCGCGGACCGTAAAGCGGCAATCGTTGCATTTGGCGGCGGAGTCGTGGGCGACGTCGCCGGAATGCTGGCATCGGTTTACATGCGGGGCGTAAAGCTGGTGCAGGTTCCAACCACCGTTCAGGCGCAACTTGACGCAGCCATAGGCGGAAAGACAGGGGTGAATCTCAGGTCCGGCAAAAATCTCGTTGGCACGTTTTATCAACCTGAAGTTGTCTTGATTGATCCTGCTGTTCTCTCCACTCTTCCTGAACGCGAATTTCGCGCCGGAATGTACGAAGCGATCAAAGCGGGCGTGATCGGGAACCCCGAGTTGTTTGCGCGGCTCGGACGATCATCAATCAAGTCTCTGCGCAAGGACCCTGAGCTCGTCACTTGGGCGATTGCGGAATCCGTAAAATTAAAAGCGCGCGTGGTCTCAGCCGACGAAAAAGAAGGCGGACTGCGCCGCGTTCTCAACTTTGGCCATACGCTCGGACATGCACTCGAAACCGCCACTTCATACAAGCATTTCCTGCACGGAGAAGCGGTGGCCTGGGGAATGATTGCGGCTGCAAAAATCGCAAGTGAAATACAGTTTTCGGCTAACGGGACTTTCGACAGCATCTGCGATGCGAGCCTTGCCTGGGGAAGATTGCCGAACGTCACCCTTACAACCTCGAAAGCGATGTCATTGATCCGTTCCGACAAGAAGACTGAATTTGGAGTAGTAAATTTTGTGCTGGCGAAAGAAATCGGCAAAGTTGAGGTTGTAAGCAACGTTCCAGAGCGAGCAGTGGCGGCTGCGCTCGCCGAAATTCGGCGGCTGTCACGTGCTTAGTGAGCAGATTCGCGGAGCAACTCCCGAGGGCGCTCGCGATCGCGAGTCCGCCGCCCGCGCCATTCGCGAAATGTTTACCGCCATCGCGCCCAGGTACGATCTTCTTAATCATCTTCTTTCCGCTAACATCGACAAATTATGGTGGCGGCGAACCGCGCGGACTTTCACCCTCATACTGAACCGGCCCGGAGCCAAAGTCCTCGATCTCTGCTGCGGCACCGGCGACATGGCGTTTGCGCTACGGCGCGAAAGTCAAGAGGCCGAGATCACCGGTGCGGACTTCTCGCACACCATGCTTCTACTCGCTGCGAAAAAAACTTTGCCTCCCAGGCCCGTGAAGTGGATCGAAGCCGACGCGCTACAACTGCCATTTCCCGATCAAAGCTTCGATCTCGTCACCTCTGCCTTCGGTTTCAGGAACCTCGCGGACTACAACGCGGGACTTTGCGAAATTCGAAGGATCCTTCGTCCGAACGGCGAATGCGGGATATTGGAATTCAGCGAACCCGAAGGAGCGGTTGGCAAAATTTACGACGTATATTTCAAGTCCGTTCTGCCGCGGGTCGGTAGGCTGATTTCCGGCAACAACGGGGCATATTCTTATCTGCCGTCATCAGTTGAAAAATTCCCTCTGCCGGAAGAAATGCTCTCCAGAATGCATGATGCTGGATTCCGCAATGTTTCCTGGACACCGTACACATTCGGGATTGCTGGCCTTTATCGCGGCACGCGATAGGGATTTCCTTCGTGTACCTTCGTGGTAAGTTGCTTAAAGTGGTAAGTTGCTTTTGTGGAAAACGAGCCGAGCTTCGACTCCCGGCAGATCATCTCTTCATCCAAAACTAACGTCAGCCCTTCGCTGCTGGCGCTGCTTGAGCCTTCGTTTGAGCCATTCGAAAGCAGTCGCTAAAGGCATCCGCCACCGGAAAACGGACCACTTCTTCGTACTCGTGTCCTAGGAAGCGTTCCAGACGCGATGTGTCCAAAACTGTGTCAGAAGTCATGTAGGGCGCAATGTCCGGAGGAATGGTCGAAATCTTCATCTTCCACAAAATTTGCAGCACAAGCGCAAACAGCTTTTCTGTAGGCACACGGACCAGCTTGGCGCGCGCCAGACGCACGCATTGCGCATAGGTCAGCGATCCGCCGCGGCCTGCGACATTCAAGATCGTCAGCCGCTGTGACTCGGGTTCAGTTTTGTGCAGGATGAACGCAATCAGGCGTGCAACATCCTCAATGTGAATAAACTGAATCCGGTGTTCCAAATATTGTTCGCCGGACGGCAACATGCAAGGGAGTCGCTTCCCTTGCTGTCGCATCCGCGCAGCGCGCTTACTCGTCCCGCCGGGAGTTCCCCGAAACGCCTCCGTGAAGTAGTTCTCAATTCCAGCTCCCGCGAATATATGCGGACGCAAAATGTATACGCTGCACCCGCGCAAAGCCGGAGCACGCTGTTGCACCACTTTGTCGGCCTCCATCTTGTGAACGCCATAAACGTAAGTGTGCGCCGCAAGCGCCGTTTCCTCGGTCGCGGGCGTTGAGAGCCGAGGTCCATACGCAGACACACTGCTCATAAAAATAAATTTCTCGACCATCGGCCATTCGCGATTTGCCTCGGTTACTGCCTCCATTACCCGCGCAGTCCCGGCAACGTTGATTTGCCACATCTGGTCGCGATTTGATACTCCCGTCCGAACCGCGTCCATGACAAACGCGAGGTGAACGACCGCAACCGGCCGGACCTCACGCAATAGGGTCAGAAATTCCAGGCAGGAAGATTCCAAACTAAAATCCATTTGCACAAATTGGAGCGGGCGGTCGGTCTGAGGCGGACGCAAGTCGACGCCGACCACACGGAACCCCGAAAGCATCGGCAAAAGCCGCTGCCCGAGGTTCCCGGAGATTCCCGTCACAATAATCGACGGAAGTGAATCCGACATCTATTTCTTACCAGGAGTCGTGGAAGGTGAAGTTGTGCCTTGCGCGCCAGGATTCCTCAGCGACGGTGGCGCCGGCGTCCCGAAATACGCTTCATCGTACGTTGTTTTTGCCGAATTCTGCAGTGAATCGAAAGACTTTTTGATATTCTCGGTCCTCAGCGTCTGCGCAATTTGATCGTGAACTTTCGCGAGCGGCTGGTCAGTGATTTCCAGCACTTTATAAATCCTGTATCCAGTCGGGTCACTGAACACTTGCGAGACCTCGCCCTTTTTCGAATCGAAAATTGAGGCGTCCGTGTTGGGAATACTGTTTTTGGGGAGGTTCTCCATCTTGACGTTGCTGGCCTTCATCTTGCTTCCCGCAACATCGTAGGCTTCCTGTTGTAGTTTGAGGAAGTCTTCCCCGGCGGCAGCGCGCGCTCGCAGTTTATCGGCTTCGGCCTTCATTTCTGCTTCAGAGGCTTCACGCTTCTTTTGCACTTCAGGATCATTAGGCTTCTCGTTGCCAGTAGTTTCAATTTGCTTCTGCCGGGGAACGTAAATTCGCTCAAAACTTATCGTCTTATACTCGGCCGCGTGCTGCTGGTAATAATCGCTGATTGCGCTTTCGGGAACGTTCTGAGCGTCTTTCTGCAGCTGCTGTGCAGCTTCACGATCGAGCAGTTGCAAACGCGTCAACTGCAAGCGCTCGTTGAATTCCGGTCCTTGGTCCAGGCCCATTTCGTGCGCCTTTTCTGCCAACAACAGGGCCATTACATATTGGTTCGCAAATTGCTTTTTCTGAGCTGGGGCCATGTTGGGTTGAACGGCGTCTACGATCTTTTCAAACTCCGCCCGCGTAATGACCGTGCTGCAATCTGAAGGCGTCGCGTTGCTGTTCGCCGGCTTCTCGCATAAACCCTGCACCGTGATAACTGGCGCCTCGGGTGAAACGATGCTATTCGGCACCAATTCGTTTGGATCAGACTGGCGCGTCTTCAGAGTAGGACCCGGACTTGCTGTCTGGCTAAGCATCACGCCCGTCAGCAGCAGAAGACAGACGACACCGTTAAAAATGCATTTCAAAGCGGCCTCCAAAGGAGTGTGAAAGGGTTATAGAGAATCGTAGCACAGGAAGAAGCAGGCCAACTTACACGCCGACGCTTGGCGGAACCATTTGGCGAAGCGATAATTCCCTATATGCCGGGCTTGCCAGCGACTTTCGGGTCAGATGCCATGCGTGCCGAAAAGCGGAGCGCCGCGGCCAACTCGCTGATCGCCGCATTCGCAATTACCGGACTCAAGATTTTTGTCGGCGTCACAACTGGCAGTTTGGGCATTCTCTCCGAGGCTGCGCACTCTGCGCTCGATCTCATCGCAGCTACTATCACACTCTTTTCCGTCCGCGTCTCCGACAAGCCTGCCGATGCCGATCATCAGTACGGCCATGGGAAAGTGGAGAATTTTTCCGCATTCATTGAAACCACTTTGCTGCTTGTCACCTGTGCCGTCATTACCTTTGAAGCAATCAAGCGCCTCTTCTTTCATCACGTTGAAATCGAGCCAACCCTCGCCGCGTTCCTTACTCTTTTCTTTTCGATGGCGGTCGATTTCTGGCGATCGCGCGCACTGGGAACCATCGCAGCCAAGTACGACAGCCAGGCCCTGCAGGCAGACGCTCTGCACTTCTCGACCGACATTTGGTCCAGTGGAGTCGTGGCTTTCGGACTCGCATTGGTTTTACTTGGCAGAAGGCTCAATCTTACCTGGCTCATCGCTGCGGATCCCATCGCAGCCCTGTTCGTAGCCGGTGTCATCATTTTCGTTAGCACCCGCCTGGCTCGCCGTACCGTCGATGCTCTCCTCGACGCAGCTCCGAAGGGTGCACGCAGCCAAATCATTAAAGCGCTGCAGAGTATCGATGGACTGCTGGAAGTTGACCGCGTCCGTATTCGTCGTGCCGGTAATCGCTATTTCGCCGACGTAGCCGTGGGCCTCGCACGCAACGTCACCTTTCAACGATCAGGTCAGCTCGCGGATGAAGTCACCAGCGCTGTAAATCGTGTTCTCCCGAACACCGATGTGGTCGTCCACTCAATTCCCCGAGCGGCATCGGCCGAGAACATATTCGATCGTGTCCGCGCAGTGGCGACCCGCCACAATCTCAACGTTCATGACGTCAGCGTTCAAGACCTCGACGGCCGTCTGCACGTGGAGCAACACCTCGAAATGGACGAAAACTTACCGCTAAGAGATGCCCATGATCGCGTGAGCATGATGGAAGATGAAATTCAGCAGGAAGTTCCGGAGATTGCCTCGATTCTGACCCACATCGAGAGTGAACCGGCCACTATCGAATCCGGCGAGCAAATTCAACGCGATGCTCGATTGGAAGAACGCCTGAAAGCCGTTTCCGCCGAATTTCCAGGCATTCTTGATACTCACGATATAGAAATCAAACGTGTGAACGGGCGCGTTTATATTTCCTGCCACTGCACTTTTCCCGACGAGATGCCGCTCTCGCACGTCCACGATCTCTCAACCGCACTCGAAAGCCGATTCAAGCAGGAGGCACCCGAGCTGTTTCGGGTCCTTATCCATCCCGAACCAAAAACCGATAATCGGAGGTAATGGTGATCAAAGCAACTGCAAAGTGGGCCGGTCAAATGCAATTCCAGGGTCTCGGGAACAGCGGTCATTCCCTGATCATGGACGGTAACGGCAAAGCAGGGAACAGCCCGATGGAACTGGTTCTGCTCGCGCTCTGCGGTTGCACGGCTTATGACGTGGTGAACATCCTGCAAAAAAAGCGCGAGCGTCTCGAATCGGTCGAAGTCAGCGCGCACGCCGAAAAAGCTCCCGAGCCTCCTCGCGTTTATACGCAGATCAAGCTGCTGTACCGGATTTCTGGACCGGTGAATAGAAAATCTGCAGAAGACGCCGTTCGCCTCTCAGAAGAGAAGTATTGTTCAGTGGCCGCTATGTTGGGCAAGACTGCGCGCATCACCTATGAAATTGATCTGGATCCCAAATGACGCAAGCCGCCGGAGTTTCGTCGGGTTCCGAACCGCAGCTCAAAGGTTTACGCCCTCAAAGTTCGTTTCGCGGATTTCTGTACATCGGCACTGCGGCATTTCTTTGGGGACTTTCTGCGAGCATGGGACGAGCAGCATTTACCGGCCGCATGCTACCCAGTTTGGGGATCAGCAACGTAAGTCCTTTGATCCTTTCTCAATGCCGGACCGGCTTTTCGTTTCTTCTAGTGGCCATTGCGCTTCTATTCCGGCGAGGCATCAAGCAGCTGCAAATTCCGCGACGTGATTTTGCGAGCCTTTTTCTGCTGGGACTCGGGGGCGTAGCCGCATCAAATTACTTCTATTACCTTGCTATCCAACGGACGAACGTCGCGACAGCCATCATTGTGCAGTACACCGCACCGGTGTGGGTGCTTCTGTATATGGTTCTGCGCGGGTCTGAACGCCTGACTGCTTCGAAGGCAGGATCTGTTCTGCTTGCCATAGCAGGCATCGCATTGGTCATTGGCTTAGTCGGGGGGCTAGTCGGGCACGGCCGAATGCAGCTCGATCCATTGGGAGTCTTCGCCGCCTTGATCGCGGCCTTTTCTTTTAGCTACTACAACATCGGCGGCCACTCAGTGCTCGTCAAGTACGATCGCTGGAGCGTGCTCCTATATACGACTCTCTCCGCATCTCTTTTCTGAATCGTAGTAAATCCTCCGAACAGAATCCTCGCGGCCCACTACTCGGCGGGCACCTGGCTGTTCCTCGCGATCTTTTCGTTCATCTCGGTGCTCCTGCCATTCGCGTTTTATTTCGCCGGTCTCGAAAATCTGGTCCCCACCAAAGCCATCATCGCGAGTTGTATGGAGCCGGTGTTCTCGGTGCTCATCGCTGCGCTCGCGCTGAAAGAGGTGATAGGACCATTGCAACTCCTGGGGATGGCGATGGTCTTGTGTGCAATCGTGTTGGCCCAGCGCCCTGGTGCCGATATTCAGCCGATAGCCGGACCGGTCGATTGATGGAAGACCGCTGCCTTCGACCCCGATTGTCGGTTAGAGAAGTCTCGCCTGGGTTAGAGCAAAATATCGTTGTGCTTTTCCAACATCTCGCGTGATTTGCTCTCGTAACATCTCCACGGAGCTGAACTTGATCTCGTCGCGTAGCCGATAGAGGAAATAAACCTCAATTTCTGTTTCCGCCGTGACCTTCAATGGATGAAAATTCAGCAAATGGCTCTCGATGGCGAAAGAATCACTACCGAACGTCGGGCGATTCCCGACATTTGTCACCGAATCGAAGCATTCCTGCCCGACTCGCGTTCGCGTCACGTAAACGCCATCTCGCGGAACCAGCTCATCATATCGGCTCAAATTAATCGTTGGGACCGTGTACTTCGATCCATACCCGCGGCCTCTTCCCGCAAGCGATTGAATACTGAATGCGCGCCCCAGCAGATAGCGCGCTCGCCGAACGTCACCTTCCCGCACCAATTCACGAATGCGCGTGCTTGAGACCGACAACCCGCGCAGGCACATCTCAGGGTAGATGACCAATTCGAATCCTAGTTCATCGCCCAACTGCTGCAGCAACTTCACGTCCCCCGCAGCTTTGTGTCCGAAGCGAAAGTTATAACCTTCGTGCGCTTCGAGAGCTTGCAACTTCTCGCACAAGATTCGCGCAACAAAATCCCTTGGAGGCATCAACGACAGATCACGAGTGAACGGCACTACCAGGGCAGCATCGATGCCGGTTGTTTCAAGCAAGCGTAATTTTTCCGAGGTTGGAGTCAACAATTTTGGCGCGGCGTCCGGGCGCAAAATTCGCATTGGATGCGGTTCGAAAGTGACTGCGATAGATTTGGCCCGCCGGTCCCTGGCGCGCGCCACGATTGCTCTTAGAACGCGGACATGCGCACGATGCACTCCATCAAAGTTCCCCACGCTGACCAACGATGGACCGAAGTCGGAAGGAATGTCATCGAGTTTGTAGAACGTCTTCATCTGCGAATAGCTTCTTCAAACACATCTCTGTGATTTTTCTCGGTGTAACCCCTTGCTCTCTGTGGTTGAAGATTTGCTAAAAACCCAAACCACAGAGAACACTGAGTTTCACAGGGGTAAGCACAGAGTCATGCTGCATCCTGCTAAATTTCAAACTCCAGCTTCATCCCGTCGTAGCAAAGCTTCACGTTGTCGGGCAAACTCACGTTGGTTTTTTCGTGCGGCAGGTCGTGGCATATGTGAGTAAAAAACGCCCGGCGCGGCTTCAATCGCTCAACCGTATGCAACGAGTGCTCGACTGTTGAGTGCGTCGGATGTGGCTTATGACGCAGTGCATCCAGAAACAGGACGTCCAGTCCCTCCAGCTTGGCGAGTGAATGTTCGGGGATATCGCTGTGGTCGGTCAAATACGCCGCCGATCCGAATCGAAATCCGAAAATCTCCGCGTCGCCATGAATGATGGCAATTGGTTCGAATCGCGCCCCGAACAGATCCAACGGTCCGTTAATCGGCCGCAATTCAACTTGCGGCAGTCCGCCAAATTTGTACTTCGCATCGAAGATGTACCCGAACATCTTTCGGATAAACTCCACGGCATCTGGGTGCGCATAGAGAGGCAGCCGGTTCGGCTTGTGAAGAAAACTTAGCGGGCGAAGATCGTCTATTCCCAGCAGATGGTCGGCGTGTGTGTGCGTGTACAGAACTGCGTCAAGACTTCGAATATTTTCTCGGATTGCTTGCTCACGAAAATCAGGTGTGGTGTCGATCAACACTGACCGACCGTTATATTCAATGAGCACTGACGGCCGGGTGCGGCGGTCGCGCGGATCAGAGGAACGGCAAACAGCGCAGGTGCAGCCAATGGTGGGCACGCCCATCGACGTGCCGCTGCCCAGCACGGTGAGCGTCGCCTTCATTTTGCTGCTGGAACCTGTTGCGGGCCCTTGGCGATTGCGTTGGTGACTTCCACGTATGCCATTCTCATCTCGTAAAGGGCATTCTGAAGAAAATTCTGTTCCTTGGAAGTGAGGTTCCCTTTTGTTTTTTCGGAGAGTAGCCCTAACGTGTCGATCGTTTGCCGCGCGCCGATCAAATCCACTTGCGGCGGCATCCCCTGCTCGTGCATTAGTCCCAGCTGCAACATGCCGGTCATGTAAAGGGAGGCAAGGAAGCGCTCGAACGTTATCTCCATTTCTTTTGCCGACATTCCGCTCATCTCGGCTTGGCGGTCCATCTCAGCAGAAGACTCCTCATACGCCTGCGCCTGCTCATGTTGCTCGGCGGCGCTGGGCATTTCGGGCTCCGGAGTCGTCTGGGCCGCCGACGCTGCTTTCTCGGCGTCCGTTTTGCTCGCGACAGGTTCCTGCTCTTCAGGAACGTCCTTGCGCAATTCACCCTCAGCGGTAAAGGGCCGCCGGTCCGTTACTGTGAAGCTCTCTTTATTCTTGTCAGCCATGATGCACTTATGTGAGCCGGACGCTCTTGTCCGACTGGTTAGAAAACTAGGTTAGTTAATGGTAGCGATGCCGGTCTCACGCTCGCCTCACCTGCTCTTAATGCCTTATCCCCGCCGGCAAACTCTTTTCGTAAGTAACCGACAGCCAACTGCTTGCCTTTCAGCGGCTGCGACAAAACGCTCGTGAGTTCGCCCACGTCCTTGCCTTCACTCTGGATCTTACTTCCTGCAGCAGGCACGGGCCCCAGGATGATCTCAAACCCTGTAAACATCCGATGCACTGATCCTCGCGAGCGTATGCGCTCCACGATCTCCTGCCCGATATAACAGCCTTTCGTAAAATTCAGCGCGCGCTCCTGGCCCGTCTCCTGAGGAAGAGTTCGCTCGCGAATATCTTGCCCGAACTTTGGGACCCCGCAAAGAATTCGGAACGTCTCCAGGGTTTCTCCTTCGACAGCCTCCGCCCCCGCCTGCAACAAGCGATTCCAAACGGACTCAGCTTTATCTGTTGCGACCCACAGTTCATAGTTCCTGACGCACGGGTTATCTCCTCGCACAACCGTGTCACGAGTCTCACTAGAGGCGCCGTCCGCGATCTCAAGGGTCGCCAGCTCCTTGCGTAGACCGAGCGAAGCAAGGAGGTCTTCAGACTTTGGCCCGGCAATTCCAATCACTTTAAGCGTCGCACTCAGGTCTTCAATCTCGACCTTGTCCATGATGATGTACTTGCGAAAAATCGAGAGCAGGGCATCCAGTTGAGGGCGTTCGATCGCAGCGATCAACCGCTCACCCCGGTTGAAAACGTACAGGTCCCCCAAGATATTTCCCTGCGGATTCAATACGAACGCATACACCCCACGGCCTGCCGCCAAATCGCGGATGTTGTTTGTGACCATTCCATTCAGCCAACGCACCCGATCGCGTCCGGCCAAACCGATAAGGATTCGGTCCGGCCTGTAGATTCCGCATCCAGCGAGCAATGCTGTGAGCTCCCGGCGACTGTCGCTTAACCTGGGCGTCGCCTGCTCTTTGTCAGTCAAAATCTCCATGTTTTGTTTTGATTATAACGAAGCAACGCAGGACGAAGAGCACTCAGTATGCAGCAAACAGCCAGGACGATGTTCCATGGTCAATAACTTCCTTTTGCGATGTCATTCCGAGAACCTTTTGTTCGAGGAATCTGCTTTCCCGATGCGAACAGCAGATTCCTCATCGCAGCGATTCGGCATGACACGATGGAGGATCTGGTAATTACTCGGCTTGCCGGACCTGCGCTGGCTGAATGCTGAGTGCTGAATGCTGACTGCTTTCTTGTGCTACCTTTTGAACCCGTGAAGGAGAAAAAGAAAATCGCTGTCCTTCCCGGCGACGGCATTGGGAAAGAGGTCATCCCGCAAGCGGTCAAAGTTCTCGAAGCGTCGCGCGCACCACTCAACTTCCAATATTTCGATTGGGGAGCTGACCGCTATCTCAAGGACGGTACAACCGTTCCGCCCGGCGGCTTCGAAGTGCTCGGTCGCGATTTTGATGCCATCCTGCTCGGAGCGATTGGCGATCCTCGTATTCCATCAAACATTCACGCCAAAGAAATCCTTCTCGGTATGCGCTTCAAGATGGATCTTTACGCGAACGTACGCCCGGTGCGCCTGCTTGATACCTCGTTGTCCCCGCTAAAGGGAGTAGAGCCTAAAGACGTCGATTTTGTGGTGATTCGCGAAAACACCGAGGGCGTCTACGTCGACTCAGGCGGAATCTTCAAACAAGGCACTCCTGATGAAATTGCGGTCCAGGAAGATATCAATACGCGCAAAGGCGTCGAGCGCGTCATTCGATATGCATTCGAGTACTGCAAGAACAACAAGAAAGCCGATGGCAGCCCCCGCACTCGCGTCTTGATGTCTGACAAATCAAATGCCATGACCTTCGCGGGAAGTCTATGGCAGCGCGTTTTCAAACAAGTCGCCGCCGAGTATCCGCAGATCAAAGCCGAACACATGTACGTAGACGCGCTTTGTATGCAAATCGTCCGCGATCCGCGCACATTCGATGTAATCGTCACCAACAACATGTTCGGCGACATCGTCACAGATTTAGCCGCCGCCCTTCAGGGCGGACTCGGCATGGCCGCCAGCGGAAACATTCACCCCGGCAAGACATCGATGTTCGAGCCGGTTCACGGCTCCGCTCCGCCGCTTGCAGGGAAGAACGTTGCAAATCCAATGGGATCGATTCTGACCGCAGCGATGATGCTGAACTACTTGGGATTTTCGGACCAGTCTCAGAAAATTGAAGCCGCCGTACTCGAAGCAATACGGAATAGGAAAACGACTCCGGATATCGGCGGCAGTTTGGGCACGAAAGAGGTCGGCGAGTGGATAACCGGATGCCTCGCTTAGAACTTCACCAAGAAGAATTTTCCGCTACGCCTGCTTCGGTTCATCCCGGTGCAGGGCTGAAGCGACAATCGTGATCAACAAAATCGCAGCGATCACGGCCAAAGAAATTTCCGTGCGGATTACCACGTAATGCGAGAGCATCATCTTCACGCCAACAAATAACAGCACGCACGAAATTCCGTAGTGCAGATATTCAAAAACATCCATCAGCGACGACAGCGCAAAAAACAACGACCGCAGGCCTAATATGGCAAAAATATTCGAGCTGTACACGACAAACGTATTCAAGGTAATCGAGAGCACCGCGGGGATTGAATCGACGGCAAAAATCACGTCCGTCGTTTCAATGACGAGCAAAACCAGGAGCAGCGGCGTTGCGCACAGGCTGCCGTGTTCCCGCACAAAAAATTTCCCATCAACGTAGTCGGGCGTCACGGGCATGAAGCGCCGCACGAAACGCAGCGCGGGATTCTTCTCCGGATCGATCTGTGCGCCGCGCTGAAACAGCAGCCGCACTCCGCTATACACGAGCAATAGACCGAACCCATAAATCACCCAGTGAAATCGATGAATCAATCCAACACCAACGAAGATGAATATCGCTCGCATCACGATCGCGCCGATGATTCCCCAGAAAAGCACTCTGTACTGTGCCGCTTCGGGCAGGTGAAAATAGCGGAAGACCAGAAAAAAAATGAACAGATTGTCTGCGCTGAGCGAGAGCTCGATCACGTAGCCGGTGGAAAATTCGAGCGCCGCTGTTCGCCCCTGCCACCCATAGAGAATTACGGCAAATGACGCCGCCAGCAGGATCCACAGCCCGCTCCAGAGCAATGATTGCCGCAGAGAAGGCCGCCGCATGCGCCGATGAAAGATGCCCAAATCTAGCGCAAGCATTACTGCAACAAAAAGATTGAACAGGACCCACAGCAATATCTCGTTCACTTTCCGTCTCACTTACTGCATGGATTAGAAACGAAAACCGCGCAAAGAGAAAGGATCGAACTTCCTGTCGCGCCGAGCGCGAGGAGCTCACAGCTAGAACGTACTCGCCTTTCGTGCTATGATAGCGAATAAAAGGCGAATACGATGTCCTCGCTTCCCTTGCTTCCGGAGTCCGGCCCACGCCTGATTGGAATCGCTCGCCTCGCCGCGCATGGTGAAAGCGTACGCCAAGGGCACGATGTCGAATACTTCACCCTGCCGGTCCGCTCATTGCTAAACCGTTGCGACAGTAAACGGCAGATGCCGTTTACCTGGACCATCAATCCGTATCGCGGATGCGAGTTTGCCTGCAAATACTGCTACGCCCGCTACACTCACGAGTTCATGGAGATGCGCAACGGCATTGACTTCGAGCAAAAAATCTATGCCAAGCAGCATGCCGCCGACCTGCTCCGTCAGGAACTGCGCAAAGTAAAATCCGGCGAGTCAATCGCCATGGGTACTGCAACCGACCCGTATCAGCCAATCGAGCGAAGGCTCGAAATTACGCGGGCAATTCTGCAGGAATTCGCGCGGCACTCTGGGTTTGAAATTGGCATCGTCAGCAAGTCGGCGATGATGGTCCGCGACGTTGATGTTCTCAAGGAAATCTCGCGGAAAAACGACATTACCGTCAACTTCACCGTTACAACCACCGATCCTGAGTTGGCCCGAATCCTCGAGCCGCGGGCGCCGCGTCCCGATCTGCGCCTGGATGCGCTAAAGAAATTGCGAGAAGCCGGAGTTCGCGCGGGAGTGATTTGCGCGCCGGTGCTACCTGGCATTACCGATTCGCCGAAGCAACTCGAGGCTGTCGTCAAATCTGCTGCGGAAGCAAAGGCCAGCTATATCTACGCGAATCCATTGTTCCTGAAACCATGCTCAGCGGCAGTGTTCCTGCCTTTTCTGAAAGAACATTTTCCAAAACTGGCGGCGGATTACGAACAACGATTCAGAGAGCGCGCGTTCCTGCCCAAAGCCTATCGCCAGCGCATTTCCGATCTGTTTGTTCAGTTGCGAAAGAAATATCACATCGAGAAGGAATCACGGTGGGACTGGCCAAAACCCATGCCACAAAACGTGCAACTGAGCTTATTTCCGGGATGACTTGCCGCGCGGCTCGTGAATTCTTTCATGTCGCTCGAGCATTTCTACGAACTCACGAATTTTTCTGGCTCGCGTCTCGGCCTTCTTGGCATTTTGAATACGGAACAGGACCGCATATCGATTAACCCTGTCGAGTTCCGCAAAAAACGATTTCGCCTTGCGGCTTGAATCAAGTGCGGATTGGAAATCCGCTGGAACTGTAGCCCGGCTTTGCGAATCGTAAGCCGCTTCCCAACGTCCGTTTGCCTTCGCCTGCTCTATTGCTTCGAGGCCTGCACTCTGCATACGCCCTTCTTGAATGAGACGCTGCACTTTGTCGCGATTTATTTTCGACCAAATGCTCTGTCGAGAACGCGGAACAAATCGCTGCAGCCAAGTTCGCTCGTTCTCAGGTCTCTTCTGACCATCGATCCAGCCGTAGCAGAGCGCGGTTTCTAGTGCCTCAGCATATGAGACCGAACGCAACCCTGAGTCCTTCTTGGCAAGGCGCAGCCATATTCCCCGGTGCTGACGGTGATTTTCCTCCAGCCACACAGCCCAGTCGTGTTCGCTCTTGAATAGGCCGATCGGGTCGTCCGAGGTCTTGCTTCTCGCTCTCCGACGCAAAGCTATTGCCCTTTTAGCTTCAACTTTGACTTATTTTCTTCCAGAAACTCCCGCAGTTTCTCGGAGGAATCCAGCAGTCGGATCCACTGCTCGTAATAAAGCGTCACCGGGAAGCGCCCCAGACCATAAACACTCACGCCGCCTTTTTCGCCGACACGAAATTCCAGACTCCCGGTTCGGCGCGTGCCCTGCTGCTTTTCGAGTTCTGCCAGCCGGGCTTTCAGTTCATCATAAGTTGGTTCAGCCATAGTGTCCTCTCAACTTGTGCTCATATTAATGGTGCAAGCCCATAAATTAGAAGCGAGAACATCAGAGTCGCTGACCAGCTCTACTGTGTTACGCTTTGGCGATGAATCCATACGCCTCCTACCTCGGCAGCCAGGACGCAATCGAAGTTCTCTCCGCGACCTCCACGCGGCTGAAGGATATTGCCGTGGCGCTCGGTGAAGAACGTGTAGAGCAGGCGCCTGCGCCTGGAAAATGGAGCCCTCGCGAAGTCTTCATTCATCTTGCAGATTGCGAAATTGCCTTCGGCTTCCGCTATCGTCAAACTCTCGCCGAGGATAATCACACTGTGCAGCCGTTCGATCAAGATAAATGGGCGAAGCCGTATGCGGCCTATTCCGCCGAGCAGGCGCTGTCAACCTTTACCATGCTGCGAAAATGGAACCTGAGCTTATTGCGTTCCCTCACTGCAGAACAGCTCGATAAATCCGTCATGCACCCCGAGCGCGGCCAGGAAACCCTTAGGAACCTAATCGCAATTTCGGCAGGCCACGATTTAAATCACCTCCAACGATTGCAAGCTATCGCCAGTAAGCCCGCCGCATAAATCTTCCGCCCATTTATAATCGAGCGTTTTCACCGGAGATTGCTTGGCTTACAACGACCTTCGCGAGTGGATAGCTGCGCTCGAACGCGCCGGCGAACTCAAGAGAATCAAAACTGAAGTTGATCCGGTCCTCGAGATCGCAGAGATCACCGACCGCGTCTCAAAAAGCCGCGATAGCCATGGCAAATTCGGCGGCCCCGCGCTTCTGTTTGAAAATCCGAAAGGCCGCGAAATTCCTGTCCTGATCAATCAATTCGGCTCTGAGCGACGGATGCGCATGGCGCTCGAAGTCGATTCGCTCGACGAAGTTGCCGATCGAATTCGTCAGTTCATGGACGTGAAATCCCCTCAAGGTTTTCTCGACAAAGTCAAAATGCTTCCCATGCTCGCTGAAATGGGTAAGTTCTTTCCGAAAACTGTTCCCACCGGTCCCTGCAAGGAAGTGACTCGAAAAAATAATTTCGATCTAAATCATCTGCCAATCTTGAAGTGTTGGCCTCAGGATGCCGGCAGGTTTATTACGCTTCCCTGCGTTGTCACGCGTGATCCGAAAACCGGCAAGCGCAATGTCGGTATGTATCGCATGCAGATATATGACGGCCAAACCACCGGCATGCACTGGCAGCGGCAAAAAGTCGCCGCGGAACATTACCGGGAGATGTTGAGACGAGGATCGACGTCCTCCGTTGACATAATGGCACGAACTTCGGGCGGCTCCATTATTCCTGAAGGCGAATTGCCCTCCGGCAAAATGGACGTTGCAGTCGCCATCGGAACCGATCCCGCCCTGAGCTTTTCTGCCATTGTTCCCGCGCCGCCGGATGTCGAAGAATATTTAATCGCAGGCTTCCTGCGGCAAAAACCAGTTGAGCTCGTGAAGTGCGAAACCGTCGACCTGGAAGTTCCCGCCTCCTCTGAAATCGTTCTCGAGGGTTACGTCAATCTTGACGAGCTCCGAATGGAAGGCCCCTTTGGCGACCACACTGGCTTCTATTCCCTTCCCGATCTTTATCCCGTGTTCCACCTTACCTGCGTGACCCATCGCAATAACCCAATTTACGCGACTACGATCGTCGGCAAGCCGCCGCAGGAAGACGCTTACATGGGCAAAGCAGTAGAACGCATTTTTCTACCGCTGATGAAGCTGACCATTCCTGAGCTTGTCGACGTCAATTTGCCGATTGAAGGCGTGTTCCACAACTTGATGATCGTTTCGATCCGCAAGTCGTACCCCGGACAAGCTCGCAAAGTAATGAACGCCATCTGGTCGCTCGGTCAAGCGATGTTCACGAAATGCGTCATCGTCGTCGATGAAAATGTAAATGTGCACGATCTCGGCGAGGTCACTCTGAGTGTGCTCAACCACATTGATCCCGAACGTGACATCCAGTTCACGCTTGGCCCGATCGATTCTCTCGACCATGCCTCGCGTCTTCCGAATTACGGCTCGAAAATGGGCATCGACGCGACTCGCAAGTGGACGAGCGAAGGTTTCACGCGGCCCTGGCCAGACGAGATTCTGATGGATGAAAAAACCAAATCACTCGTGAGCACCAAGTGGAAGAACCTGGCGCGGGAACTTGGGATCGAATGACTTTTTCGCGACATACAGCCCCGTAACTTGACGAGATTTTGACGACAGCAGAAGTCGCCGCGTGCTCGAAACCTGCTATCGTGTTGTGCATGTCAATGCCACGACGCATCGTCATCACCGGCATGGGCGTCGTGAGCCCAAACGGAATTGGCACGCCCGCTTTCAGTAGCGCCATTCTTGAAGGTCGCAGCGGGGTAAAGAAAATTTCCCGCTTCGATGCATCTCCGATTGAAGTTCAAATCGCCGGCGAAGTCTCGGATTTCGACGAACTCGCGTGGATTGAGAAAAAGGAGCGCAAGCACGTTTCGCGAGTTTTGCCGTTAGCGTTGTGCGCGGCAAATGAGGCTCTGCAGAATGCAGGTCTCGAGGCGCAGAACCTGCCAATCGAAGAACGCAGGCGCTTTGGCGTGATTATCGGGACGGGCGGCGGCTCGCAGGAGTTCACCGAAGAACAGTATCGCCTCTATTTCCACGGACAACTCAGCAAAATGAGTCTGTTTTGCGTTCCCACCGGCGTGATGGGAAGCATTTCGAGTGAGTTGAACGTGCGCTTCGGCTTGAGAGGTCCAAGCCATGTAATCACGACCGGCTGCACCTCGTCTACCGATGCCATGGCCTATGCCATGCGCCAAATTCAATCCGGCCGGCTCGATATGGTCCTCACCGGCGGCGCTGACGCACCGATCTCACTCGGCACCGTTCGTGGATTTATATTGATGAAAATTTTGACTGAGAGCTGGAATTCACATCCTGAACGGGGATCACGTCCGTTCTCCTCCGATCGCGATGGCTTTGTCCTCGCAGAAGGAGCTTGGATGTTCGTGCTTGAAGAGTACGAACATGCGAAAGCTCGTGGCGCAACAATTCTCGCCGAAGTTTCCGGATATGGTTCGACCTGCGAGGCTTACCACCGCGTGCGCCTGATGGAATGCGGCGAAGAGCCGGCCCGTGCAATCGGCCTCGCCATGCAGGAAGCCGGCATCCGCCCCGAACAGGTCGACTATGTAAACCTGCACGGGACGTCGACGCAATTGAACGACCGTATCGAGACGCGCGCATTGAAACTCGCTCTGGGCGAAGATCGTGCCCGAAAGGTGCATATGTCGGCGCTGAAGTCGCAAATCGGCCATCCACAAGGGGCATGCGGAGCGGCAGGAGTGGCAGCTACGCTGATTGCAATGCGAACGGGCCAGATTCCGCCAACGATCAATCTCGAAGATCCCGACGACGATTGTGATCTCGACTATGTCCCGCAGCCCGGCCGAAAAAAATCCATTGAACACGCCGTGTGCAACTGCATCGCCTTCGGCTCAAAGAATTCGGCGCTGGTACTCAGAGCTGTGGCCTGATTCGCGGTTAGCTATCGCTTCAGTAGATGTTCCGCTGTGGTGCGGGTGTTGTCATAGTTTGGCGAGAGTGCCTGCGCCCTTTTGAATGCCTGATTTGCCTCTGATGAGTTGCCACTCTGCTCGAGCGCCCGCCCCAGCAGCTCGTAGCCGAGGTCAGTCGGTTTGAGCGACACAGCCACACTGTACTGGTGAACAGCAAGTTCCGTCTTGCCTTCTTTCTGTGCCACTAAACCGCTTCCGATTAGCGCGTGCAAATTATTCGGATCGATTTCCAACGCAGTATTGAAGCTCCTCTCAGCTTCTTCGGTCTTCCTGAGGTCGAGATACGCCGATCCGATGTCGCTCAATGCCGCCGCGCGCGTGCCTGGATCGTTCGCTTTCTCCAATGCGCGTTGGTATTCATTGATTGCGTCGGCGGCATATCCATTTCTCTGCTCGTACATACCCAATGCAATCAAATCGGACGGCCGCCAATTGTGAAGGTTGAGAATTTTATGAAAGTGAACTAACGCTTCTTCCGTACGCCCCTGCGTTGCTAATTCCTGCGCCAGATTGTCTTCCGCCATGAAGTTGTCCTTCGTCACGGAGAGCGTGTAGGTCCAAAGTGTCTCACTGTTTTTCCAAAAGCCAATTTGGCGATACGTCACTGCGGCCAGCGCTGCCATGATCAGCACCGACGCCGATCGACTCCACAGCGGCGCGATCTGAAAACGCTTGACCAGCTCCGCTCCACCCCACACGATCATGACAAAAATTCCAATCGCAGGAATGTACATGTAACGATCAGCGCGCGCCTGCTCGCCAACCTGAACCAATCCAATCATCGGGACTAAAATGCCCAAAAACCAAAGCCAGCCAAAAAGCAGGTACGGCGCACGTTTTCGGTTGAGTATCGCAAACACAGAAACACCCAGCAGAATCGCAAGGCCGAGCAACACCTTCCAACCAGCAATCAAACTGTGAAGGTGCGGATAGATCGGCGCCAGATGCCGCGGAAAGAACACATCGCGCAGATACCAAACATAGGAAGTTATTGCATTTTTAAATCGAGATGAAAACGAATATTCCACTGCTGTGCGTACGGCGTTACCTCTGTTTTGTGCCCGCAGCGTGATAAATGCGCTGAGTGCCGACATAGCAAACCAGGGGATTTTTTCCGCAAGCAGCGTCGAAAATGACTTCGCATTTATTTCAGGCGAGTGTGACGCGACTGCCCGCAATCTTCGCAACGACCAGTAGTCAATCAAAAGAAGCGCGAATGGGAAAGTGATTACCTGCGGCTTCGACATTAACGCGAGGGCAAACAAACCACTCACCGCCAGGTATCTTCCTGCTGAGCGTTGACGTGAGTACCAACAATACGCAAGCACTGCGAGCAGAAAAAAGAACATGCTTAGCACGTTCTTGCGCTCCGCCGCCCAAACCACAGATTCAACATTGATCGGATGCACCGCAAATAGGGCAGCCACCAGCAGGCTGCGCCAGGCAAAGCCCGTCAGACTTTCGAACAGCAGAAAAAGTAACGCGGCATTCGCGGCGTGAAATAAGACACTGACGAAATGATGCCCTGCCGGATTCAGGCCGAACAGCTCGTAATCGAATGCGTGCGACAACCACGTCAGCGGATGCCAGTTGGCCGCGTCGAACGAGGTGAACGCCCATTTCACCGTTTCCCAGCTCAGACCAGCTCTTACGTGAGCGTTTTCGGTGATGTATTGACGATCGTCAAAATTGATGAATGCGTTGTTGCTGACGCGCGAGTAGATCACGATTACCAGCAGCGAGAGTGACAATCCCAACAGGACATTCCGCTTCGCCTGGGTCGCGAACAATGACTGCAGGCCCGCGGCTTTTGCTGGAAGAACATCCGTTTCCTGTTGCGGGAGATGTTTGAGCTCAGTCAGCATTTGCTCATTCTTGGGAACCCGCCACTGGCTGCGGCTTCGCAGGCTTTAATCGATCCAGCGCGTCCCTCGCTCTTGTATCTTCTGGGTGCATTCGAAGCTCCGCCACGAAAGCCTGTTCTGCGCCGGAGCGATCTCCTTTCGCAAGCAATACAGCGCCGAGTACAAGATGGAACTCTTCTCCATCGGGACGCAACCGAATCGCTTGCCGTGCCGCTTCTTCGGCTTGTGCGATCTTTCCCAACCTTAACTCTACTTCCGCGAATTGCTCCTGCCATTCTTCTTCATGCGGATTAAGCCAGAGAGCCCGACGAAACATAGGTTCGGCGTCCGCGTAGCGATTACTCACCAGGAAGAGATGCCCAAGGTTGGCGGCAGCTAATGTCGAATGTGGATTTAGCTCGAGCGCCTGGTTCAGCGCATCAACGCCATCTTTTGAATCGTTCCGTTCGAGATATGCCAATCCCAAATTGATGAGAGCTCCTTCATTGTGAGGCGCCACCAGCGCGGCACGTTTGTACAACAGGATTTCGTTGTCCCAACTCAACTCGCCTCGGAACGTCACTACGCAGAGTGCCACCAATGCAACACCAGTGGCTAAGCTTAGCGTCCTGCGTGGCACTTTTTGCGCCACTCTCCCAGCCGCTAGCACTGCAAGAACGCAGAACCCGACGCTTGGGACGTACAAATATCGATCGTGTACTAGTTCCGACGGGGGGAAGACCGGGATGTAAAGCGCGGGCAACAGAGGAAGAATAATCCACGCGTACAGTGCGAGCAGTCTGCGGCGATTCTCCGCAACGACGCATGCCGCCATTCCGGCAATAACGAGAAAACAACAAATGACAAGGGGAATCCAAAATCGTCCGAGATCGGCAACTCGCACCCAGTACACGTCGGCGTAAGGGCTCATCCAGAGCGGTGCGAGTAATTGTCTTGCGTAAAAGGCGACAACGGAGGGCAATGTTAGTAGAACCCATCTCAGTGCATACCCGTCATTCGAGTGCATGAAGCCATGCAGAGCGAAATGCCTGACGGCGACATAAGCAAGTGTTAGCAAGAAAAACGGCGTCACACATTTGCCAAGTCGCACCCATTCCAACTTTTCTCGCGTCGCAGCAGAGGTGACAATCAGCAGCACGGGTAAGGCAATTGCAATTTCTTTCGAAAGCAGGGCGAGCACAGCAAAAACTAGACTGCCCGCGTACGCGGGCCATCGACTCCGTGCACTCGCGTCAAATGAGCGCAGAAAAAGCAGAGTTGCAGCGAGCATGAATGCTGCAACCAGCGGATCGGTTACGCCGGAAAGCCAAGCCACGGACTCAATGTGCACCGGATGGACCGCGAATATCAGGGCCGCGATCCCCGCCGGAATCTCATCCCGCAGCAATCTGCGGGCAAGACAAAACACCTGGACCGTGACCAGCGCCTGCAAAAGGACGCTCATGAAATGCCAGCCCGCCGGGGATAAACCGAACAGCGAATAATTAATTTTCAACCACAGAAGAAAGAGCGGCCGGTAATAGTTTGCCGGCTTGTGCGGATCCGTAAGCGCCCAAACGTTTGCCGTGAAAAAGGTAGGGACGCGATGCCACGTTCTAAGAGCTACGTTCTCGATGATCTGCTTCCGATCATCCCACACGAAGTTGAAGGCGAGACTCCCGCAGTAAAGCAAAAATGAAAAAGATGCCATCAGGAATGGTATTGCGCCGGGTCGCCGAAGATCATCGGCAACACCCGGACGGAAATTCCTCAATGGCAAACCGGCAAAGAACCCGTCTGTAACCCGCTCGGTCGGCGACTCGTCGGAAGGCAGCGAATCCACCGTCATTCGTGAGTTGTGCGCTGACATGCAGGAAAGTCTCGACCCTGATGCCGACTATAACAACTGGATGTCGCGTCCCACGGGCAGCCACGACAGTTTTCGGTACACTCGTAACGGGGGTGATTTCATCTTCAGCCGAGGGTCGGCAAGAATTAGCGCAAGCCAATATCCGGTGCAACGTTCTTGAATATGGCTGTCCTGCGTCTTACAAATCAGGGTATGGGCTCCCGCCTGGGCGCAGCGACACAGAACGTCACCACCATTGACAAAATATGTCGCACAGAGTTCCGAGGCCTCCGGGCAATAGCCATAATTCGTCGCAAGTAGTTGAAAAGTGGGCTGCTGCATCCGCTGGTTACATTGACTTTGGTAACTACGGCGATTGGCGAGGCAAGTGCGAAGATACTGGCATCGGGTCGCTGAGACCGAGATTCGAGAAATACAAAAAAGAGAAGAGGGATAAATTCAAATGCGTAAACAGAAGGGTTTCTCATTAATTGAGCTGCTGATTGTGGTGGCGATCATCCTGATCATCGCTGCAATCGCAATCCCGAACCTGCTGCGCGCCAAGATTGCGGCTAACGAGTCTTCGGCAGCGGCCTCGGTTCGTACGATCACCACAGCACAGATCGAGTATCAGACCTACTATCCGGCTAACGGTTATGCCAGCAACTTGACTGCGCTTGGCCCGGGAGCCACAACTTGCAGTGCACCGACCAGCACCAACGCTTGCATCGTTGACACGGTCCTGGCCAGCGGCGTGAAGAGCGGCTTCAGCCTTCAGACCACCCCGCAGGGTACCCAGCCCTACACAGGGTTCATTACGTTTGCGACGCCGACGACTCTTGGGACCAGCGGCAACAAGGGCTTCTGCTCTCAGGAAGACGGCGTAGTTCGTTGGGAAAACCCGGCAACGGCGAAGGAAGGAACTTACGGTTCCAGCGGCTGCCAGAGCTTGCCCTCACTGCAATAGTTGTTAGTTTTGGCGAAGTACCTGGGGGAGGGTACGAGCCGGGAGCATCGGATGGCAACATCCGATGCTCTTTGTTTTTGTAGAGCTTGCAGCCAAGTTCACCTGCATAACGACTTTAGTAATTCCGGAATGGCGATTCAGATGCGACGAAATCTGCAGAGGGGAGATATGCGAAATCAAAAAGGATTCTCGTTGATCGAGCTCCTGATCGTGGTAGCGATCATCTTGATCATTGCCGCCATCGCCATTCCAAGTCTTATTCGTGCACGGATCTCTGCCAATGAGTCTTCGGCCGCCGCTTCCGTACGCCAGATCTCGACGGCACAGATCGCGTACGCCACTTCCTACGCAAGCCTGGGATATGCGGCCGGACTCACGAATCTTGGCCCCGGCCCGAATAGTTGCAGTAGTGGACCGAGCAGCACAAACGCGTGCATTCTCGATATGGTTCTATCGAGCGGCACTAAGAGTGGGTTTCAATTTTTCACCACTGGGTTAACCGGACCGCCAAACATCGAGTTCGTTTCCAGTTCGATGCCGGTTACATATAACGTCACTGGCATTCGAAACTTTTGCATGGTCACCGACGGTGTGCTGAGAATTGACCCGGCAAACGCGCCAATCGCTCAAACCGTGGCGACCTGCGCGGCATACCCAATCGCTCAATAGCTACGGGAGAAGATACGTACTCTAGTAACGCGAAAGCGTCCTAGGCATGGCTTCTTCTCCCAAAAATTTCTTATAATTTTCTGGGCAGCTGCGCATGCACGCCATTGAGATTTCAGGCCTGGAAAAAACCTATCACGTGGGCTTCTGGCGGAAACGCCCCAAGCGCGCCCTCTGGCCACTGACCCTCACCATCGAAGAAGGCGAAATCTTCGGATTTCTCGGCCCAAACGGCGCCGGCAAAACTACAACGTTAAAAATTCTCATGGGCTTGGTTCCTCCAAGTGCCGGCACGGCGCGAATCCTTGGCATGGAACTGAATGACCTTCGCATGAAAGCCCAAATTGGCTTTCTTCCCGAGCAGCCTTACTTTTACGACTACCTGACTGCGCGCGAACTCTTGCATTACTACGGCCGGCTTTCGGGTGTAGGCGCAAACGACCTCTCGCGCAAAATCGATTCAGTGCTGGCCCAGGTGCAGCTTGCCGATTCCGCGAATCTTCAATTGCGAAAGTTTTCTAAAGGCATGCTGCAACGGGTTGGAATTGCGCAGGCAATCTTGCACGATCCGAGGCTCGTGTTTCTGGATGAACCAATGTCTGGACTTGATCCCATGGGCCGCCGTGAAGTGCGTACCTTGATTGAAGAACTCAAGGCCAGGGGCAAGACCGTTTTCTTCTCCACGCACATTCTTTCGGATGCCGAAGCGCTGTGCGATCGCGTGGCCATTTTGCATCAGGGCAAGTTGCGTGGAGTGGGCGCGATTGCAGAACTTACCGCCGGGGTCCACAGCAAAGTGGAAATTGTATGGCACGGCACATCAGTCCCTTCGGCGGTGCGATCAATCGCCGGAGCGTGCCACACGGCCGCGGAAGTTACGCGAGCCGTGGTGCCTGAGGAAGCTCAGGACGCGGTGCTAGACGCGTTACGCCGCGAAGGCTTGCGGCTGATTTCGCTAACGCCGGTCAGGACTTCGCTGGAAGATTACTTCGTGGCGCAGCTCGGAGGCGCGGCGAAAGTGGAGATGTCTTTAAAAAATTAGGATTCGTTCTGGCTGAACGTCTGATCTGAGCTGAACAGGAATTATGAATTCGCGCATTCTGTACATTGCGACCAACACTTTCCGCGAAGCGGTTCGTGACCGTGTGCTTTACAACCTGATCGCTTTTGCACTGCTGATGACCGCAGCTGCCGTTCTGGTGGGGCAAGTTTCGATCGATATCGAACGCCTGGTCGTGATCAATCTGGGGCTCACCGCGGTCTCTCTGTTTGGCGTGGTGATCGCCATTTTCATTGGCATCGGACTCGTTTCGAAGGAAATCGACAAGCGCACGCTTTATACCGTGCTCTCTCGCCCGGTTAAGCGATGGGAATTCATTGCCGGGAAATTTTTCGGCCTTGCAGGAACTCTGGTTGTGAACACGTTCTTCATGGCGGTCGGGGTGTTTGCCGCCCTCGCATACGTGTCTCATCACTTCGCGAGGTCCGACGCCTCAGTCCTGGTCGCGCTCTATTTCATCGTTTTGCAATTCGTAATCATTACCGCCTTGGCTTTGTTTTTTTCGTCATTTTCTACTCCGGTCTTTTCCGCCGTGTTCTCCTTCTGGCTGTTCGTAATTGGCAGCTTTGCCGGCGACCTGCGCGGTTTTGCCAGCATGACCCATGGCCTTACCCGCTGGCTTGCCACTGCGGCTGCTTATCTCGTGCCAAACTTTTCCGAGCTCAACGTAATCAGCCAGGTAGCGCATGGCGAGAGCGTGCCGCTGCAACTGATCGTTTTGAACACCGTCTACGTGCTCGTGTATTCCTCAGCCGTCCTTAGCGCAGCGGTGCTGATCTTCGATCGCCGGAACCTGAAATGATTGGCTCCCGCTCGCATACGGCGATCGTAAGCGCCATATTGGTCGCGTGCCTGGCAGCTCAGGTTGTGTTTGTTCGTGCAATTGACCGTGCCCGCACCTGGGCGACGTTTCAAGAGCAGCTGTATCTTTCGTCGCCAAAACTCCTCGAGCGCCTCAGCCTGGGTTATGAGGGTCTGCTCGCTGATATCTATTGGACGCGCGTGGTGCAATATTTCGGCGGTGAACACGTCCAGGGCGGGGGCGAGTATAAGTTGCTCTGGCCTTTGCTGAATATCACCACGCGACTCGATCCACATCTTATACCTGCCTACGAATTCGGTGGAACATTCCTGCAGGCGAAACCGCCAAACGGCGCCGGAGCGCCACAGGAAGCGATAGAACTGGTGCGCTACGGAATCAGAAATAACCCCGGCGACTGGCATCTCTACTACGACCTCGCCTTTATCTATTACGATCTCAAGGACTACCGCAATTCTGCCGACGCTTTTCTCCACGGGTCTCAACTGCCCGGCGCGCATCCATTCCTAAAAGTCATGGCGGCTCAAATGGCGGAACACGGCGGTGATCTCGCCACCGCCCGGATGATGTGGACAGCAACATACCAGACGAGCCATGAGCCAATGGTTCGCGCCAACGCCGCCGCGCATTTGCGCGCGATCCAGGTTGACGAAGATGTGACTACGCTTCAACCGTTGGTTGAAACTTATCGCCAGCACACGAAACGTTATCCTGAGAACTTCTCGCAGATGATCTCTGCCGGATTGCTTCATGGTATTCCGCTGGACCCGCGTGGCAAGCCTTACCGCCTGGAGGATGGAAAAGTAGTTGTCAACGATCCTGACGACCTGCCGTTCATAGAGAAGGGCCTTCCGCCGGGATACGTGCCCAGCCCCGTTCCGAAATTAACCCCCACCAATTAAGATCACGAGCGTTATCCGTTCCTTCTCGTGCCTCAAGACAAACTCACTCTTCTTTCCGCACTCGAAATCTGGTGGCACCGACAACGCCAGGAGAAGTCCGCGTTGGGCGCTTCCCGCCTCCTGGTTGCCACGATCTATGAGTTAATCCGCGATTCTCTTCCCGATCGTCGTCGCCGGCGTTACGGCGATATTGACTATGACTGGGAGCATCGCGTCGAGACCTCGAGCGCGACCGTCGACTGGCGGACGCGGCTTCTGGGTCTCTTCAACTCTCCTTATCAGCCCATTCCAGCCGAAGATTTCGCGAAATCATGAGCGCTCTTGCTCTCGATTTCAGAGAGTACACATTTATTGATGTCGGATCGGGGAAGGGCCGGGCATTATTGCTGGCTGCTGAGTACGGCTTCCGCCGAATTATCGGTATCGAGTTACTACCGGAACTGGACCGCATCGCTCGCGCGAACGTTAAAAAGCTGCTAGACGGCAAGGGTAAAGCCAACCAAGCCAACATTGAGCTGGTTCGCTCTGATGCGACAGAATTTCCTTTTCCACCGGAACCAACCATCGTTTTCTTGTTCAACCCACTCCCAGCGAGTAAGCTGCGAGCGTTATTCAGAAATATTGAAGAATCAATCTGCCGGAATCCACGCTCTCTCTACATTGCGTACGCTAACCCGGTTCTTGGGCATGTTATCGAGAGCTATCCGTGGCTGACGAAGGTGGGTAGCAGTGCGCGTTACTCCCTCTTCAGAAGTCTTGCTGGTCGCTAGCTTGAGTGGTGTCCGAAATTGGCGCATCGACCTGCTGGTTGGGCGTGGGAGGCCTGCCAAGTGCCCTATCGGCTAGTTCTATCCAGCGTTGCATTCTGGCCCTCACCTGATCGCTTTCGCGCCGCAGCGGTGTTGGAGCTGAAGCTCTGGTAAAACGCATCACGTCGTGGAGCAAACCGCTGCGGCGGCGGCGCTCGACCGGAATCTTGGGATTGGAGCTCACCTGTCAATACCTATACCTTCGTATTATGCCGGGCGTCACTAAATTGTCCGATACAGTACACTCCGTATCGTCGTAGGTTTCTATCGGTAGACCGGATTAAGACGCCATTGGTGCTACTTAGGCATCCAACCAGACCGGGCAGCAACGCGTTTCTGCTCAACACTTCTGCTGAGAGTTCCCGGGAAATATACTTGCGATCACGACTGACATGCCTTTGTTTGCTGATGTTCACGATTGTCTGCGCCAGCTTTGGATTACCAAGCGTCAGCACCGTAGCTCATCAGGTGGACGAACACTACAACCATTTACAAACGCTAGAAGCCGACTTCACGCAGATTTATCAGGGGGGCGGTTCCGATCGGGTCGAGTCCGGTAGATTATGGCTCAAAAAACCTGGCAAGATGCGCTGGGAATACCGTTCTCCTGAGGAGAAGCTGTTTGTCGCTGACGGACACAGTGGGTGGCTCTATTTGCCGGCCGAGAAGCAGGTAAGGAAATCGTCGTTGAAATCGCTCGATGATCTTCGTTCCCCGCTTGCATTTCTACTCGGAAAAACAAAGCTGGAAAAAGAGTTATCACGCCTGTCCTTCGCTCCCGACATGCAACCATGGCGTCAGGACGATGTGATACTCCGAGGCGTACCGGAAGCAATAAGCGATCGCATCGCAGAGGTCATACTTGAGATCACCCCGGAGCATCAGATCGCGAGAATTCTCATACACGGAGTGGACGATTCCATCACCGAGTATCGGTTTAGCAACCAGAAGGAGAACGTGACGGTCCCTGATTCTCAGTTTCATTTCTCTGCGCCGGCAGGCACGGAGGTGATTCAAGACGCAGGATCGAATTAGTCTTTGATTCCCGTTACTCCGGGTACACGTCGGTGCTAAGTAGCTGTAAATGCGGGTACTTTTCGATGTTAGACTGGGGGGACGAAGCTCCCCTTCCAGGAAAAATGGCTGAATTTTTGATCAAAGTCGCTGACGAGCGTGGACGCCTTTTGCAGCAGGTGGAAACCGGAATCTCGGAAGCTGAGGTTCGCGACCGCTTCGCACAGCAGGGCTTCCTAGTCTATTGGGTGAAGCCGAAAGGACTGCTTGTTGGGGGGAAGGTCAATCGGGCAAAGCGGGTCAAGTCCTCCACATTCCTGGTTTTCAATCAGCAGCTACTTACGCTTCTCAAAGCGGGATTGCCGGTCTTAAGTTCCATCGATCTGCTTGTCAAGCGCCAGCGAAATGCCTATTTTCGCTCGCTTTTGCAGAACGTACGTGAGCGGGTAAAAGGCGGCGAACTGCTCTCTGAAGCCTTTGCAGCCCAACATGCCTTCCCAAAGATTTACACCACCACGCTCATGGCTGGCGAAAAGAGCGGGAATATGGACGAAGTCCTCAACCGCTACGTCAACTTTCAACGCATGACGTTGTCGTTCAAGAAAAAGTTGGCCGTGTCGCTGGTATATCCCACGCTCCTGGTGTCGGTTGTAACGTGCATGTTCATCTTCCTGGTCACTTACGTTGTTCCGCAGTTCGCCAAGTTGTATTCGGATTTGAACGCGCAACTTCCGCCCGTCACCACGGTGATGCTCGAAATCGGTACCCACGCCCAGCGCTACGCTCCATTTGCTCTTGTGGCATTGGCGCTTGCTGTGTTCCTACTGTGGAGGTGGAAATCGACCGACCGTGGTGCCATTTCTATCGACCGCGCAACCCACAAAATTCCGCTGGTTGGCGACATTTGGCTGAAGTATCACGTCTCGACGTTCTCGCGCATGCTTTCAACCCTGCTGACCGGCGGCATGCCGCTCGTGCCTTCACTTGAGACTGCGGGATCATCGATGAGCAGCCGCACCATCCTCAAAGGTGTTAATCGGGCCGCTGACCGCGTCCGTGAAGGCCAATCGTTGGCAAAGAGCCTGGAGGAACAGAAAATTTTCCCCGACCTCTCGGTGGAGATGATTGAGGTTGGCGAGTCGACCGGCGCCTTGCCCGCCATGTTGAACTCGGTCGCGGAATTCTACGAGGAAGACGTACAAACCGCGCTCGCCGGTGCAATGGCCCTGATTGAACCGGTGATTCTGATCATCATGGCGGTGTTTGTGGGCGGAGTCCTCATTTCTTTGTATTTGCCGATATTCACCCTGGGATCGAGCATCCACTAGGGCCAGGGGCAGGTTGGAATGGGAAGTATGGCAGAAAAGAAATCGGTATTCGTAAATGGCGGGAACGGGCAGGTCGGAACAACCACCCGCGCCGACGAACTTGAGCGCGCAAAAGATATCGCCCTGCGCTATCGCTGCGAGTTCGTCGACCTGCACGACTTTCAGCTGCACCATGATCTCTTCACCAAAATTTCACCCCACCTGATGTTCCGCTACAACTTTGTTCCGCTGGAAGAAACCAGCGACGGCCGCTTGGCGATCGCTATCGCCGACCCGAGCCAGCTGATGATGATCGACGAAATCAGCCTGCTGCTCAGCAAGCGGATCGTCACCAAGGTCGCGACGCTCTCGCAGATCAGTGAAATCCTCAAGAAGACTGAACAGTCAAAGCGCGTGCTCGAAGATGCCAGCGAGGGATTCACGCTCGATGTCGTCCACGAAGATGAGGGCACGGACGAGAGCATCACCATCGATAAGCTGACGGCGCAAGGCGATATGAGCCCGATCATCCGCCTGGTCGATACCACGATCTTTACCGCGCTTCAGCGGCGCGCCAGTGACATTCACATTGAAACGCGCGACGACTCGGTGAATATAAAGTTCCGGATCGACGGCGTGCTCACGCAGGCCATGCCGCCCATTGCCAGAGAGCACCATTCGACCATCATTTCGCGCATCAAGGTGATGAGCGAGCTCGATATCTCGGAGCGGCGCGTTCCGCAGGATGGCCGTTTCCGAGTGAAATACGGCCAGCCAGAGCGACCAATCGATTTCCGCGTCTCTATTATGCCTTCCATTCACGGCGAAGACGCCGTGCTGCGCGTGCTCGACAAGGAATCGATGAGCGAAAAATTCCGCTCGCTCACGCTCGACGTTGTCGGCTTCGACGAAGACGATCTGCGGAAATTCCGCCGCTACATCAAAGAGCCTTACGGCATGGTGCTCGTCACCGGGCCGACGGGCAGCGGCAAAACCACGACCCTTTACGCCGCGATTAATGAGATCAAGACCGAAGAAGACAAGATCATCACCATTGAAGATCCGGTCGAGTACCAGATTCGCGGGATCACGCAGATTCCGGTAAACGAGAAGAAGGGCCTAACCTTCGCCCGCGGTTTGCGCTCCATTCTGCGTCACGATCCCGACAAGATTATGGTCGGCGAAATCCGCGACACTGAAACCGCGCAGATTGCAATTCAATCCGCACTGACCGGCCACCTGGTGTTCACCACCGTTCACGCCAACAACGTGGTCGACGTGCTGGGACGATTCCTGAACATGGGTGTTGAGCCATATAACTTTGTCTCGGCTCTAAACTGCATTCTGGCGCAGCGGCTGGTGCGCTTGATCTGCAACTCGTGCCGCCAGGTCGTTCACTATCCGGCGGACGTGCTCGAAGCCAGCGGTCTAGATCCCGAACAATGGTCGAAGGTCCCGTTTTACGAAGGCCAGGGATGTATCGAATGCGCCGGCACCGGTTTTCGCGGTCGGACCGCAATTCATGAATTGCTCGATCTAAGCGACCGCATTCGTGAAATGATTCTCGCGCGTAAGCCGACATCAGAGATTCGCCGCGCGGCGCGCGAAGAGGGCATGCGCTTCCTGCGCGAGTCGGCACTCGACAAAGTTCGCAATGGGATGACCACCCTGAAGGAGATCAATAAGGTCACGTTTATCGAGACGATGAGATAGATCAGTGATTAGTGGTCGGTGGGCAGTGACCAGCAAAGAACAGTGTCGCTCGCAATACAGCCTTTGCTGACCACTAGCCACTGATCACTGTCCACTTTTATGCTACACACCACCAATTCCGCGCGTCCAAAACTCGCTTGCGAGATTGCTCCGGACCGGGTAATCGCGGCACGCGCCGCTGATTCTCGCCAGGTGCTTGATCTCTGCTCGACCAGCGAGCTTGCGCCCGGGTGCATTGTTCCTGATTTGACCGAGAACAATGTGCGCCAGCGGGAGCTCGTCGCAAGCGCGCTACGGCGCGCGCTCGAGCAGGTAGGTGGGCGTTCACGCGATGTCATTGCAATACTTCCGGATGCTGCCGTACGGGTAGTCTTGCTCGATTTTGACACTCTGCCTGACAAGCCTCAGGAAGCCGAGGGAGTGGTCCGGTTCCGCCTGCGCAAGTCGCTGCCTTTCGATGTGGACAAAGCCGCGGTGTCTTATCATGCGCAAAAAATCGCTTCTGGGGTTCGCGTCATTGCCGCAGTTGCTCTCAACAGTGTGGTGCAGGATTACGAAACCATTTTCCGAGAAGCAGGATTCACTCCCGGAGTGGTCTTGCCTTCCATGATTGCTGCACTGGGCGGCGTTCCAGGCGCGAAAGGAACATTGGTCATCAAAGTGGACGCGCACACCACGAGCATTGCAATCCTGGACAAACACCAACTGCTCCTGTTTCGCACTCTTGAGAACACTCGTGGCGGTGCCATCAGCGGCGAGCAGCTGGCGGAAGATGTTTATCCTTCGGTTGTGTTCTTTCAGGACACTTATTCGACCGACATTGAAGAGCTTTATGTGGCTGGGATTTCGGATTTGGAAGCCGCTTCGCCCGCCTTGCACGCGCAGACCGGAGCAGAGGTGAAAGAGCTGGTCACTGCGTCCCAACTAGGACTCGGCGGCGGCTCGATTCCAAAGTGGAGGATGGCCGGCGTCGTCGGCGCGCTGCTTTCCTGACATGCGTTTTAATATCAATCTCGCTTCTCAGCCGTACGAGGACTCGCGGCAGTTCTGGACTTACTGGGGCACCGGACTCGGCCTGCTCACGCTTACCACGATCCTCCTGGTCTTCCTGGCTGTGACCGGGTTCATGGAAGGCAGCAAAGACCGTCAGCAAATCTCAAAGCTAAAGTCTGAACTCGCCGCCTTCGACCAGGAAAAGAATGAAGCCCAGGCGATGCTGAATCGGCCCGAGAACCGTGAGATTCGCGATCAGTCACGCTTTCTGAACGATTTATTTGAGCGTAAAGCCTTCTCCTGGACATTGGTGTTCGAGCAGCTCGAGCAGGTTATGCCGGCGCATTTGCACGTGATCTCCATCCACCCGGACGTTTCCGAGGACAACAACCTGGAATTGAAACTGGTTGTCGGTGGGGAAACTCGCGAACAAGCTCTCGATCTTGTCCGCAAAATGGAAAACTCCAAGCACTTCAAGCAAACGCGCATCGATTCCGAAAAGTACGAAGATCAGCAACAAAATTCCGGTAAAACCGACCGCGTCGAATTCGATATCAGCGCGCTTTACGTTCCGTCAGTCGGGACCCCCGGGACCGGTGGAGGCATGAACTGATGCCTGATCTGAAGCAAACCCGTAACCGGCTGAAGATCGTAATCGGCGCACTGGTGCTGGTGGATGCAGTCGCGATCGCGATGTTAATGACGCCGCTTGCCGGCATGCGCGAAGCGCGTCAGCAGGAGATGCATCAGCTGTGGCAACAATTGAAGTCACGCGAATATGCCCCTTGGCGCGGGCTGGACAAAAAGATCCCCCACGCGAAGCAGCAGATTGCGGACTTTTATCAACAGCGCTTCCCGGCAGAAGAATCGTCAATTTCCGATAGTCTGGGCCGCCTGGCTGCTCAAACCGGTGTGCGTGTCACCGGAGAAAAGTATCAGGTGAAAGATGCGCCGATTGAAGGGTTGCAGCCGGTCGAGATTGCCGCAAGCTGCTCCGGCGATTATTTGCAATTGGTGCGCTTTATCAATGCGCTGGAACGAAATAAATTGTTTTTCCTGGTCTCTGGCATAGAACTCGGAAGTGAACAGAACGGCGTGGTCGCACTCCAAATTAAGATTCAGACATATTTGAGGTCGACGTAGTGAAGCTCGGCGCGGAAAATCGGAACAAGGTCATCGCCGCGATTGCGCTGGTGATCGTGGCTGTCATTCTGATGGCGACGCGCTTCCCCGGCGTAATCGGCCTGGGATCGTCGGGCTCGAGCTCGCCCGCAACGGTAAGCGTTTCAGCCAACTCACTGCCAAGCGCGGCAGCTCCTGCGCGGACACCAGGACGGACGAATCGCGCTCCTGCCCGCAAGCAGGCTCCCGGCCAATCTTTAGATCCGACGCTACGCACCGATCTGCTGAAGTACAGCGAGGACACCAAGTACGAGGGAACAGGACGCAACATTTTCAGAGTGTTCGTCGAAATTCCTAAGGTGATCACTCCTCCCGTACAACCTCAGCCCTCGGTCGCCGACAACCAGCCGCCGCTTCCGCCACCTCCGCCGCCTATCGAGCTGAAATATTATGGATTTGCAACTCCTGCGGGTGGAATGAAACGGATTTTCCTCGCACAGGGCGAAGATGTTTTCATCGCCAAAGAAGGCGACATCGTAGATCGGCGCTACAAAGTCGTTCGCATATCGCCGAACGCGGTTGAGATACTCGACGTGCTCAGTAACAACCGCCAAAGTATTCCGCTCACACAGGGGTGACAAAGATTGAATCATCGGCGAGACGTATTGAGATTTGAATGGTTCAATGAACCGATGACTCAATGATTCAATTTCCATGAAGCTTTCCTCTCCAACTCGTCGCCGTGAACAGGGCTACATGCTGCTCACACTCATGTTGTTTGTGGCGCTTATCGCGATCGCTTCCATTGGGTGGATCGAAAAAGTCGACTTCCAGTTAAAGCGCGATCGTGAAGAAGAGCTCATCCATCGTGGCGTCCAGTATTCGCGCGCCATACGACGCTATGTAAAAAAATTCGGCCGCTATCCCTCGAAAATCGAAGACCTTGAAAGCACGAACAATATTCGCTTTTTGCGCAAACGCTACAAAGATCCAATCACCGGAAAAGATTTCAAGCTTTTGAGAATGAATGATGTGCAAATGTCCTTCAGTCCCGGAGCCGCGAGCGGTCTGGCCCCGGGAATGGCTGGCGCAGCTTCGATGATGCGAGGCGGCGCGCCCGGGGCGCTGAACCCAAATACGGTCGCTATGGTCGCCGCTGCCGGCGCAGGCCCGAGTGCCATCCCTAATAACTCGCCTCCGGGAAGTAACGACCAACAATCAGGAACTGCGGACAATTCCAACTCTGGTAAAAGCGCGCAGGACTCGAATGGCCAGGAAGATTCGTCACAGCCAAATCGCAATGGATTCGGCGGTCCTACCTTCGGTGGATTGCCCATTGTCGGCGTCGCCAGCACCAGCAAGGACAAAACCATCCGCGTGTTCAACAAGAAAGATCGCTATAACCAGTGGCAATTTATCTACGATCCCAGCACCGACCGCGGCGGCCTGCTGACCACACCAAACCAGCCGGCTATTCAGGGCGCAATGTCAGTCAATCAAATGAATGCCCCGCAAGGAAATAACGGGCAGGGCCAGGGATTCGGCTCTTCCCCCGGCGGAATCAACAATCAACCTCAGCAACCGCAGCAGACCAATCAGCAGCAATAAAACGGCTCTAGGCTTTAGGCGTCAGGCTCCAGGCGTTAGGCTTTAGGCTTAGGCTTAGGCTCTAGGCTTCAGCGCGCGCCTTCAGAGTCTGCCAGTGCATGCTTGCCGTTCTGGGTCGAACGTGAGTGCCGAAAGCGGCATTGAAAAAGCCGAGCCGTGTCAGATGACAACACACATGAAAAGAAAAGGCCCTCATTTGAGGGCCTTTGCGGTTCCTGAAGCCTAGAGCCTGGAGCCTAACGCCTGAAGCTACACGCTAAACGACGATCCGCAGCCGCAGGTGCTCTTCACGTTTGGGTTTTCAAACTTAAATCCTGCGCCTTCGAGCGTCTCGAGATAATCGACCGTGCAGCCGTTCAGGTACATGACCGATGTCGCGTCCACATAGACCTTCAGTCCCTCAAAATCAAAAGTCTTATCCATCATTCCGGGAGAGTTCTCGAACGACATCGAATAGGAGAATCCCGAGCATCCCCCGCCGACCACGCCCACGCGCAGCCCAGCCGGAACCGGGTTCTGCTGGCCCATGATTTCCTTCACTTTGGCAACAGCCTTCGAGGTCAGCGTAATCGGGGCCTTCTTTGTAGTCTCTTGCGGCTTGATCTCAGGGGTTACGGTGGCCATATTTCTCCTTTACCTGTTTCTTTGAGTCATTATAACAGACGCATTTATTAGGAATTAAGATTCAAAAGCCATGGTTCTCCTCCAGGCAAACTGAGTTGCTATATTGCTAGAAACGCTCGATGAAAGCCTCACTCCAGCAGCAGCCCCGGTACCGCATGCCCGCCGAATGGGAACCGCATGCCGCCACTTGGCTCGCGTGGCCGCACTACAAACTCGACTGGCCAGGCAAGTTCGAACCGATCCCGTGGGTCTACGCCGAGATAATCCGTCACCTCAGCCGGCACGAGCGGGTCGAGATCATCGTCAAAGACGCTCTGTCCGAAACGCTCGCTCGCAAAACGCTGAAACGGGCGCACGCCTTGAACGACAACGTTCGCTTCCACCGCTGGCCCACCGACCGCGTGTGGACGCGGGATTCCGGCTGTGCCTTCGTCTATCAGTGTGGGGCGGGCGCCCTCGCCCGCCAGAGCTCAAAAATGCCGCTTTCCGCTATCAACTGGCGGTTTAATGCTTGGGCCAAATATCCGAACTGGAAGCGCGATCAGAAAATCGGCAGCTTGATGGCAAAGACCTGTGGAGCGGAAGAAATCCAGCCGGAACTCAAGAATAATCGAATTGTTCTCGAGGGCGGATCGATCGATGTCAACGGCTCCGGCACTCTGCTCACCACGGAAGAATGCCTGCTCAGCCGCGTCCAACAGCGCAACCCAGGGATGATTAAGCGCGATTACGAGAAAGTTTTCGCCGAATATCTGGGCGCAACTAATATCATTTGGCTAGATCGCGGCATTGCAGGCGACGACACTCATGGCCACATTGATGACATCACGCGTTTCGTTTCCCCGGATACGGTGGTGACATGTGTCGATGATGATCCTCAGAGCGAGAACTATGAGGCCTTGCGGGAAAACATCCGCCGGGTGCGCGATGCGACTACCGAAGCTGGTAAGCCGATGGCCACGATTGATCTCCCCATGCCGGCCCCGGTTTACTTCGAAGGCCGCCGCTTGCCCGCGAGCTACGCGAATTTCTACGTCGCAAATGGCATCGTTCTGGTTCCCGTCTTCAACGATCCAAACGACCGCGTAGCGCTCGACATTTTCGCTGACATTTTCCCCGATCGCGATGTAGTCGGAATTTATTGCGGAGACTTGATTTGGGGCTTCGGCGCGATCCACTGCATGACTCAGCAGCAGCCAATTCAAATTGATACTGATTAAGTCCCTTCGTGTACCTTTGTGGTTATGAATTCAAGAATGAAACGCGGCAAAGACTACAACTCAATTATCTGATGGTTCAAGCAATCCGGATGGATATTCTCAAGCAAACCATTCATCCACTCGGCACCATATTTCGCCAAGAAGTAAATTCCCGCAAACTCCCGCTCCTGCAGCGTCTTTTCCGGATAAAGAGCATTACTTAACGCCTCCGCATGTCGTTGAACGATCTCGCTGTGGCGCAGCTCCGCTCTGGAGGCACGCGCGCGAAGGTTCGCAATCTGATAGATCATTTTCGATTCCGCGTTCTCGGCCGATTCAATCAGCGTCTTATCGAGCTGGGCGATCGATTCACGGACTGCCTTCATCGATCGCTCGACCGCAGCCGTGGCGTGTTCGAACGACGATTGAAGGTTTGGAGGCAGTCTGCGCTCGCCGATCACTCCGCGCAAGGTCTCAGGGCCCTGAAAGGCATCGGTCGCACTCAGATGATTCTTCTCGAGCAGAGCCTGAATCTTTATCTCAACCATCGTTGCTGAGAAGCGCGGCAGTACAGGACTCACACGTCCCAGCAACACCTCATATGTAACCGCAGCCTGGGCGAAATATGCCACTTCAGCTGCGCCTCCTACATATGCCAGTGTGGGAAGAAGGTAGTCTTGCACCACCGGTCGCAGCAGCACGTTGGGACTGAACGACTCCGGCGACTGCGAAGCCACTCGCAACAACTCTGCGCGTGAAATCTCTTCTTCGCCAATCACGAATGTTCCCGAATTCGTCTGCTGAATCGGAATTCGCATTCCATCGCGCATCGCAAACAATAGTGTGGAAGTATCCGTCACCCGCACTTGCTGATGATATCCAGCAGATTCAAGTTCCCGGTTGCGGTCAAGCAAAGAGTGAGTGATCTCGGACGAACGCTCAAGGGCAGATCGGTAAGTCGGCGCAGCGATCTTGTCGAGCGCCGGGTCCGAGCCATCGAGCAGAATTACTCCGAACTCCGAAAAGATTCTCGTGAACAGTTTGGCAAACGCGGATCCAAAATTTTCGCCCGACCGATAGCATTCACCAAGCAACTTGGCCCATTCCGACTCACCCAGCAACGCGCTAGTGCTCGCAACCACGTCGGAAATCTCTGGGCCAAATGTCACCGTGCCAACCGGCGCGTCCGGCTTTCCCTGTGCCCCACTTGTGAATGTCTGAAGGCGGCGATCCGCACCCGGAATCCACGTCTGGTCCACCTCTGCAAGATCATGGTCTTCCGTCGCCAGCCAAAAAACAGGCACACAATTTATTCCCAGCTTGCCGGCTTCCCGCGCCAGCTTGACCGCGCTAAGCGCCTTGTAAATCGAAAAGACTGGGCCGCCGAATAATCCGACCTGTTGCCCGGTTACGAGCGCGCATGCACCCGAACGAAACCGGTCGAGGTTCTCCAGCGTTTTGGCTCCCGCTCCCCAGCCTTTGTTTTGGCGCTCTAACACCGCAGCGACTTGAGCGCGCCGCTCGGCAGGATATTGAATGCTCGCAGCTTCATCCTTTGCCCACTCAAGGAAACGTGGTGATCGCGAGTAGAACTGCTGAACTGATGGGAGAAAGTCGAGATAATCGAGGAAGAGTTTGCTGCTGTGCGGAATCTGCCGAAATGGGTAACAGTGAGATTTCATAAACGCAGCTTTTATCTCTGAGCCTTTAGCTCTTAGCCTTCCGAAAATGGATCATGTTTCGTGGATGCTCCACATCAGCATCTTTGGCTAAAGGCTAAGAGCTAACAGCTAAAAGCTTCAGATGACGAAACCCTCCGTCGGATGCAAAGATAATGTTAATAGACGCATAACTCTTAATAGGGTTTCATCTTGAGCACACATTCCGCAACTGCGCCGTTTTCGCTGGAAGGATCGCACGTACGCCTGGAGCCACTTCGCTCCGAGCATGCCGACATGCTCTGGGAGATCGCTAAAGAGCATCTGGCTGACCTTTTCCGCTGGATTCCATACAAACTTGACTCTGTTGATGACTTCCGCGCGTTTAACCGGAACGTCCTGAGTGAGCAGGACCGTGGTCTTTCCATCCCCTTTGCGACGTTGGAAAGAAGCCAAAATCGCATTGTCGGCACCACCCGCTTCATGAACATGGATTTAACAAACCGGAAAGTTGAGATTGGCTCAACCTGGATTGCTCCCGCCTGGCAACGCACTGTGGTAAACACCGAAGCCAAATACTTGATGCTGCGTCACGCCTTCGAGAGCTGGAACTGCCTGCGCGTGGAGCTGAAGACTGATGCAATGAATCAGCGCTCCCGGAAAGCCATCCTCCGCCTGGGCGCAAAAGAAGAAGGCACGTTGCGCAAGCACATTGTCTGCTGGGACGGCCGCCAGCGCGACTCGGTTTACTTCAGCATCCTCGATACCGAGTGGCCGGAAGTGAAGACACGTCTGCAAGAGAAGCTAGCTCGAAAGTACTAGTTCCAGCCTGCACCAGCATTGCTACAATCCAAGCAATGCTATCTACTTTCGCATTCACTGACGTTCCGACTGCCATTGAAGAACTTCGCGCCGGCAAGATGATCGTCATCGTCGACGACGAAGACCGCGAAAACGAAGGCGACCTCATGCTCGCCGCGGAAAAAGTCACGCCCGAAGCAATCAACTTCATGGCGAAATATGGACGCGGTCTCATCTGCTTGACCTTGACCGAAGAACGTCTCGAACACCTGCGCATTGCGGCGATGAGCGCGGAAAATACCTCAAACTATGGCACCGCATTCTGCGAAGCTATCGACGCACGTGAAGGTGTCACCACCGGCATTTCCGCCTACGACCGTGCCCATACGATCAAAGTAGCCATCGATCCCGCCACCCGGCCATCCGATCTCGCCCGCCCCGGCCACGTCTTTCCACTTCGCGCTCGCAAAGGTGGCGTGCTGGTTCGAGCTGGGCAAACAGAAGCATCAGTCGATCTCGCCCGCATGGCTGGACTGGTGCCGGCGGGAATTATCTGCGAGATCATGCGCGAAGACGGAACCATGGCGCGGGTTCCCGATCTCATCGAATTTTGCCAGACACACCACCTCAAAATGCTCACTGTCGCCGAGCTGATCCGCTATCGCATGCAGCACGAACGCTACGTGCATCGGGTTGGCGAAGCGCTGGTCGAAACAAACTATGGTGAGTTCCGCGTGATTGCCTATGAGAGCGAGGTCGACGGCGGAGATTCGCACCTCGCACTGGTACGAGGCGACATATCAGACAGTGACGGTCCCGTGCTCGTCCGAATGCACGCCCATTGCCTGATTGGCGATGTCTTCGGCTCCTCCGGCTGCGATTGCCGCGAGACACTCGATGGTTCATTGAGCGCCATTGCTGAAGAAGGTCGCGGCGCTCTGATCTATCTGCATCAGTCTTCGCGAGGATTTTCGGTTGAGAAAGTCGGGGACAAAAACGCTGTGTCATTCCATCACGATCGCAGTTCTCCGTCCCTGCCGGAAAGCGAGCGCAAACGTCAACGGGAAATCGGGCTCGGTGCGCAGATCTTGTCGGATTTGAATTTACGCAGAATTCGCCTGCTTACGAACCATCCCCGGAGAGTTGTTGCTCTGGAGGGTTTTGGAATCGAAATTGTCGAGCAGATACCGGTGGCGTTGAAGAAAGTCAGTGGTTAGTGATTAGTGGCTAGTCACGATGCGGGGTGGCAGCAGTTAAGCTGAGGAACTAGCCACTGACCATTAGCCACTAAAACGGTTTCCTAATCACAATCTCGCTGTCCCGAATAAAGAATTGCGCCGAGCATTTCCCTGACCCGCAAATCACCGCCAGCAATCCGGCAATCTGTTTGCGAGTAATCAAACCCAACGTCCCGCAGCCAGGACAGGAGAGCACGGCCCAATACGGATCTTCTTTCTCTCCGATGTGGCCAGCATTTTCCAGCACAAAAATCGTGCCAGGCTGCATCTGCTCCGGGATCCATTCGTTCAGGATTTCGAGTTCAGCGACCATTTCACCCTCCTCAGGGCAAACTCACTGCTAACCCAATTTCGCCTTGCGTATGGAACGACTTGTTTCCGGAGCGCATCGGCCCGGGCGTTTGCGTCCGCTTACGACCGCCTTGACCTCGCGGACGGTATCGCTTAGGCAAATGGCAAACATCGGCTGCCGGGAATTCTTCAGCAGATCCACAATCTGCTGCGGAGAAGTTTCAAGGTAGAGCGCGCTGCCATCGGTGAGCAGGTGGTAATTCGAGGAACCACTCACCGTTTCAGCCAGGCGCTTGCTGAACTCCTTTTGCAGGAAACGAACCACCTTGCGCATGCGCTGCAACGAAAATCCCTTGCGGCGCAATTCGCAGATCACCGCAACTTCCGTGAGGTCTTCGAACGAATAGACTCGCCGATGCCCCTGCCGCGCGGGAACAACCAGCCCGCGCTCATCCCACCATTGCAGTTGACGCGCAGTGATACCCGTCAGCCGGATGACCTCTTGCGATGTGAACGATTCCTGCATTTCAGCTCGAAAATGTTTCAAACGTTCTACTTACAAAATGTTTGGAACATTTTAAGGCAGTAATGGGAACATTCGATCTGGGAATTCATGCAAGAGAGGTAACTAACGAAGTTACAGCAACCTAGGGGTGCTGATCTTTCATTGCAATCTCCGCCTATAAGCCTCCACCCACGAAGTGGACAATTTCAAGTTTGTCGCCATCCGAGACCGGCGTGTTCCCCCAACTCTTCCGCTGAACTAATTCCCGGTTCAGTTCGACTGCGACCCGGTCCGCTTTCATGCCGAGTTGCGCAATAAGGTCCGACAGCGTGGTGAGTGAATCGAATTCCCGCGCCTCGCCATTGATAGTCAATTTCATTGTCGCAGTTTACGAACGCCGGCTCACCACGAATAGTAGTAGCCATCCCGCCTAGCTACCTCGACCTTCAATCCGAAGACTTCGGATATCCGCGCGGGTTGCAATATATCGTGCTTTCGACCATCCGCCACGATCTGGCCTTTCGACATCAACACTACCCGCTCAATCTCCGGAATCACATCCGAAAGATCATGCGTAACCAGCACAATCCCAATGCCCGAGCGCGCCAATTGGCTCATCGTCTCCCGTAAAGCATGGTGGGCAAACAGATCGAGTGAATTACTCGGCTCGTCGAACAACAATGCCCTCGGCTGATGCACCAGCGCCCGAGCGATCAGCACGCGTCGCGCTTCGCCCGATGACATTTCACTCACTGGCCGGTCCGCCATGTGCAGCACCTGCAATTGCTCCAAAGCTGCATCTGCCCTTTCAATTTGTTCTGCAGTTACAAGGTGATTCGCATAGACATCGTTACTGCTGAAGAAACCGGAAAGCACAACATCCCGCCCGACCGCTCCCCCCGTGCACCACGACATGAGGTCGTTCGAAACGATTCCCAGGAGCGAGCGAAGCTCGAATACATTCCAAGAGTCTTCTCCCAGAATCGTGATGCTCGATCCCGGGCGCGAAACTGGGTACAACTCGCGCGTGATCGTCTTGATGAGCGTCGACTTGCCGCACCCATTCGGACCAAGGATCGCTACATGCTCGCCGTTCTCAATGCGTAGGTTGAAGTCGTCCAGAACAGTCTTCATTCCGCGCACAACCCGAACGTTACGCAATTCAAGCAGCGCGTGAGAATCCGGCGGCATGATGTTTTTGAATTTATCAGAGACTCGCGCGTAGCGGGACGCGCGATAAGGGAAACTATGCTTCGACTTTTTTGAGCTGGAACTTTCGCGTGGCCGTGCGGCCTTCAGTGTTTACCTGCACAAGAATAGACGCTTCAGGAAGAGAGGCCTCTTCAACCAGAAACACCAAATCTGCCTCGCCGACGCCGTCGGTCGTGACCTGCGTATAGAACGGTGCAGCGCTGCTGCGAGAAAGTCTCACCGTCAACTTTGCCCCGGCGACGCCGTGACCACCTTCAATTGCGCGAAGCTTCATGGACAGCTTGTCATCAGAATGGATGGAGCTGGAATTGATCCAAGAAATGTCGAGCTCTTTGGTTGCCGCAAGCGCCTCCGGAGTCTCGCGCTTGTTGAAGACATCTTCGAGATGGCCATCACGGATCGCATCAAGCACGAGCCGGTGTTGGTCGCGCAAAACCTGTTCCTTTTCCTGGTCAGTTATTCCGCGTGCCGAACCGTGCTCTCCATATGGCGTTGCGCGCTTGCCAATGCATCGCCCCCGCACAAAGACCTGCGTCTGCAAGAGCAGCTCGCCCTCACGCGCTTCGCTCTGCACGTGGTAGATCGTGTCCTCGTGCTTGATGTCGGTATTGAAGCCAAAAATCATGCGCTTGTATGTTCCAGTGTCCCTGAAAATGGATTATTACGCATGATTACGGAAGTTACCGCCGATCTCGGGCGTAAGGCGGTACCCCAGTTGGCCGTTTTGCCAGCATTTCTGCTCAGCCAGCGTTTCTGCGGCTCTGCTGGATGCGATTCGTGCTTCCCCCAACTATCCCGTCTCCCGGATCGCTGTCATTCCGAATCGCTTAGCGATGAGGAATCTGCAGTTCAGGGCGGTGACCATCGAGGCTCCCGCGCTGAGGATTTTCGCTCGTCGAACTTCAGCCAAGCTTAGCCTTGTTAAGCTTGAGCGTATGGCAAAACAGATGTTCCTTGTCGTGATACTCGCGACATTCCTGACACAGTCGCCCAACGCGTACCCCCAGGCGCAGGCTGGCAATTCCTCAGAGTATCTCGAGCCATTTCCCGCCCATCACGTGATTGGGAATATCTATTTCGTCGGAAGTAAGAGCTTGGGGATCTACCTGGTGACAACGCCGAAAGGTCACATCCTCATCAATGCCGGCCTGGAAGAATCAGTTCCGGCGATCCAAAAAAGTCTTGAGACTCTTGGATTTCGCTTCAGCGATCTCAAGATCCTTCTGATCAGCCACGCCCATTTCGACCACGACGCCGGCGCAGCACGCATTAAGCAACTGACCGGAGCGAAATACATGGTGATGGACGCCGATGTTCCGGTAGTCGAGTCGGGCGGAAAGAAAGATTTCTTTTATGGAGATAAGCCAGACATGCTTTATCCGCCGACAAAAGTTGATCGCGTGTTGCACGACGGAGACACCGTCCAGCTAGGTGGCACTGTGCTGACCGCCCATCTGACGCCCGGCCACACCAAGGGATGCACAACCTGGACAATGAAGGTCAAGGACGGAGGCAAAACTTATGATGTCGTAATTGTGGGTAGTCCAAATGTGAATCCCGGGTACAAGTTGGTCGACAACGACGCGTATCCGCAAATCGCCAGCGATTACGAGAAAGGCTTTCATGTGCTCCGCTCACTCCATTGCGACGTCTTCCTGGGTGCACATGGCAACTACTACGACATGGAAACGAAATACGCGCGGCTAAAGCAAGGCGGGGAAAATCCGTTCATCGATCCGGATGGATATAAGAGATATGTCGATGAGCGGGAGCAAGCGTTTCATGCGGAATTGAAGAGGCAAATCTCCGCGAATAAATCGCGAGGATTCCTACGACCCGCAAGCACGACTTAACTCATTCTTGCATTCTTTCCCTGCTTGTAATGGCGTTCGAAAAACAAGGTTCCGGCTTCATAGTCACGAATGTTGCCCGGACTAATTGTCAGGCGCTTCTTGTTCGTGTTGAACTGCAAAAGCGGCCCAGTTGCGTGAATCAATAATGTTTCTATCTCCCTCTCATGTCCACGGTCCTCTACAATGCAAAAAGAGAAGTATTTTAGTTCCAGCTTATGGGCTTCGAGGTGCGATCTTAACCTCGAGAAAACTTTTCCGCGACCTATGTAACGCGCGTACCCCATGGAATCTTGCGCCACGTAGACGCCGACTCTACGAATATCCCTAGCCCGTAAATACGCGTTCACTTTGTTGATGGATTCAAAAGGTAATTTTTCACCCACAACCAAGAAAAGATTTTTCTGAGGCCGACCAGGTCCGGGGTTGAGCTTCCCGAAATGAACTGTCCATTGCTTGTCTGCGTAGACGTTTTCATTTTTTACTTGCTTAACGGCTGATTTTTTCCGCGCCATAACCCCTCGCCCGTCCTCTCCCTCGCTTGACGACTTCGCCATCCAAACTCTAATCTAGAACGTTTAGTTGTCGGTGAACTTTTATTCAGCTCTTCTATGCCCGAAAATTATTTTGCCCGCTACCTGCCGCTACTGATCCATTTCATTTTGGCAGGTCTTCTGGCCAGCGCACTCGTGCTGCTCTCCTGGATTATCGGCTTCCGGCGGCCAACCCGGGCAAAATTGTCTCCTTATGAATGCGGCATGACGCCGATTGGCGACGCCCGCGGGCGTTTTTCCGTCAAGTTCTACATGGTCGCCATGCTGTTCATTCTGTTCGATGTCGAAGCCGTGTTCCTTTATCCCTGGGCCATCATTCTGAAAGATCTGAAGCGAATGGGTCAGGCGGTTTTCGGAATTTCCGAGATGTTCGTCTATATCGGTATCGTGCTCATCGGCTTTTGGTACATCTGGAAAAAAGGCGCGCTCGACTGGGGGCTCACAATCAGCGATGCGCGGGGTGTGCATCCTGGGCACACTGCCACCACGGGGAGTTCATTCCGTCAATCTGAACCAGAACTGGTCGGGACGGTAAGGAGCGACCATTAATGCCGCTCGCGCCCGCCGTTACCGATGTTGAACAACTGAAGGGCCATCCGGCGGTTGCGCGGCTTCTTTCCTGGAACCCGAACGGCGTGCAAGGCGTGAAGTTTGATCGCGACGAAATGACCATCTATGTCGCGCGCGAGGCGATCCGCGAAGCCTGCGCCTTGCTGAGAGACGACTCGAACTGCCCCTTTAACTATTTATCAGACGTGACCTGTGTCGATTGGTATCCGTCGGAACCGCGATTTGAAGTCATTTATCACCTGCTTTCGATCCCAAACAAAGAGCGAGTTCGCCTGAAGGTGAAACTCAACGGCGACACGCCCGCGCTTGATTCCGTGACTTCCGTTTGGCCCGGGGCGAATTATTTCGAGCGCGAAGTTTTCGATCTATTCGGAGTACGTTTCAACGGCCATCCTTATCTACGCCGCCTGTTGATGCCAGAAAATTGGGAAGGCCACCCCTTGCGAAAAGATTACCCAGTGGAGGGATACCGATAAATTTGGTAATTGAGAAATTTGGTAATTTTGTAATTTAAACTGCAACTTAGATCTTCACCGGTTTCAAATTACCCGATTACCAAATTACCCAATTACAAAATCGGAATGGCCCACCTCTCTCCCACTCCCGCGCTAGAACCCGGTCAGGACAAGACCATGATCCTGAACATGGGGCCGCAGCACCCGTCTACTCACGGGGTGCTGCGCTTGTTGCTGGAGATCGATGGCGAGACCGTAGTGCGCATGATGCCGGATATCGGGTTCCTCCACACCGGAATCGAGAAGACTTGCGAGGCGAAGTTCTATCACCAGGTGGTGCCGCTCACTGACCGCATCGACTATCTCTGCCCGATGACTAACAACCTGTGCTACGTGCTGGCAGTCGAGAAATTGCTCGGGCTTGAGATTCCGCCGCGTGCACAGTGGCTGCGGGTAATGATGAACGAACTGACGCGCATAAACTCGCATCTGGTCTGGCTGGGTACGCACGCCATGGATATCGGCGCGATGACCGTCTTTCTGTACTGTTTCCGCGAGCGCGAAGAAATTCTGCGACTATTCGAGGCAATCAGCGGACAGCGGATGATGACCTCGTACTTCCGCATTGGCGGAGTGGCGCTCGAGCCGCCGCTCGACTTTTTCAGTCGCGTAAAGAAGTTCGCTGACATCTTCCCTTCGCGTGTGGATGAATACGAGGGCCTGCTCACCGGAAATCCGATCTGGGTCATGCGTACGAAAGGCGTCGCAAAAATTTCTGCTGAAGATGCGATTGCCCTCGGCGCGAGCGGCCCCACCTTGCGCGGCAGTGGGATCGACATCGACCTGCGGCGCGATGCGCCCTACACGGGTTACGACAACTTCAAATTCAAGGTCCCACTCGGCAAAGAGGGCGACGTTTTTGATCGCTATATGTGCCGAGTGGCCGAGTTGCGCCAGTCGATCGGAATTGTAAAGCAGGCGCTAGAGGGAGTGCCTTCCGGCCCGGTAAAGGCGAATGCTCCGAAAGTCGTTTTGCCCGACCGCGAAAAGATGAAGACGGAGATGGAAGCCCTCATCTACCACTTCAAGATTGTGACCGAAGGATTTGCAGTTCCCGAAGGAGAGGTTTATCAGGCGATTGAGTCCCCACGCGGCGAGATGGGATATTACATTGTGAGCGACGGCTCTGCGAAACCGTACCGCGTTCACATGCGTTCAGCATGCTTGGCGAACATGCAGTGCCTTCCAACAATGTGTGAAGGAAGGCTCATCGCCGACGTGGTGGCTGCGATAGGCAGCATAGATATCGTTTTAGGTGAAATCGATCGGTAGTTCTCTGCGAACTTGGCGAAGTCTCGGCGTGCTCTGCGGTAAAAGTTTTTCAGAGATCTTAACCGCAGAGTTCGCAGAGCAGAATAGAGCTCGCCGGGATAGAACAGCCGCGAAGCGGCGACATTTAAATAGCCCAGAGCGTAAGCCCTGGGTGGGTAGGCAACAGGACAGCGTCCCGTAGGGACGGCAGAAAAGCAGATTCCTCACCGCTAAAGCGGTCCGGAATGACATCGAGCAGAGAGTTGAGATTTTCCGACAAATTCGAATCGCGGTTCACGCGCATGCTCACGCACTATCCGACGAAGCGCTCCGTTCTCGTCCCAACGCTGCTGTTCGCGCAAGACGAAGTTGGTTTCCTCTCCGACGAGGTCATTTCGGAGATCGCGCAACGGCTCGACTTGACGGTGCTCGACGTGCACAACGTGATCAGCTACTACTCGATGCTGACCACGAAGCCGCGTGGAAAATTCGATGTTCAGGTATGCACGAACATCTCGTGCTTGCTGCGCGGCGCCGACGATTTGATGGAGCACTGCGAGAAGAAGCTGGGTATCGGCCACAAAGGCGTGACTCCCGACCGCCTTTTTTCTCTGGAAGAAGTCGAGTGCATTGGCGCATGCAGCTGGGCCCCGGCGGTGCAGGTGAACTACGACTTTCACGAAAACCTGACACCAGAAAAGATGGACAAGGTTTTGGACGAATATCGGAAGAAGGCAACGCAATAATCTTGCGATCTGGCCATCGGGTGATCTGAACTCACCCGATGACCCGATCACCCGATCTCAAATGGCTGACTTAGTTTCCCATCCCGACGAGGTGAAGGTCATCTCGAAGCGCTTCGGCCACGGCGCGACGAACATTGACCGCTACGTCGAACTCGAGGGCTACAAAGCCGTGCGCAAGGCGCTCGCCATGCAGCCAGAGGCGATCATCAACGAGGTCAAAAACTCGGGACTGCGTGGCCGCGGCGGCGCTGGATTCAACACGGGGCTGAAGTGGTCATTCGTTCCCAAGCAGTCCGCCAAACCGAAATACATTTTGTGCAACGGCGACGAAAGCGAGCCGGGCACCTGCAAAGACCGGCTGATTTTCGAACATGACCCGCACTCCGTGATCGAGGGTGTAATGATCGCCGGAATCGCGGTTGGCGCGCACAAGGGCTACATCTACATTCGTGGTGAATATCGTTACCTTTCCGAGATCATGCAGAAGGCCATCGCCGACGCCTACGCGAAGGGCTTCCTCGGCAAGAACATCTTCGGCAGCGGCTACGACTTTGATGTTTACTGGCACGGGGGTGCCGGGGCGTACGAAGTTGGCGAAGAATCCGCGCTGATGGAATCGCTCGAAGGCAAACGCGGCGTTCCGCGAATCCGGCCTCCATTCCCTGCTGTGGTCGGGCTCTGGGGCGGGCCGACGGTCATTAACAATGCCGAGACGCTGGCCAGCGTTCCGCCGATTATTCTTGGTGGCGCGGAGTGGTATGCGAAGCTCGGCACGCCTAAAAATGGCGGCACACGCCTCTTTTGCCTGAGTGGGAATATCGCGAAACCCGGCGTCTATGAGCTGCCGATGGGTTACAACTTAAAGAAGATGATCTACGACGTCGGCGGCGGAATTCCAAATGGTCGCAAGCTGAAGGCCGTCGTGCCAGGCGGATCAAGTTGTCCTTTACTGACGGCCGACGAAATCGATCTTGCGATGGATTTCGATACGCTCATGAAAGCGAATAGCATGCTGGGTTCGGGCGGTGTCGTGATCGTTGATGACACGACCTGTATGGTGAAATTTGCGCTACGGATCATGAAGTTCTACCAGCACGAAAGTTGCGGATGGTGTATTCCCTGCCGCGAGGGAACTGACTGGTTGGAAAAAACGCTGACTCGCTTCCACAGTGGCGGCGGAATTAAGAAAGACATTGATAATATTCAATACTTGTCGGAAAACATGCTTGGCCGAACGTTCTGCCCGTTGGGCGATGCCGCGGCGTTGCCCACAATTTCGATTGTGAAAAAATTTAGAAAGGAATTTGAAGATCATCTCGAAGGACGGCCTTGCCCCTTCGAAAAGTCCGCCACGGTCGAGAGACTACCGGTGTTTGCCTGATCCTCCGTGGCAGTTCTCTGTGAACCTCTGCGTTCTCCGTGGTTAGGCTCTCAAAAGCCAACCACAGAGAACACAGGGTTTCACAGAGGTATCGCACAGCGTCGCAAAAATGCCCGATTCTCCCAAACTCGTAAACATCGCCGTCGACGGGAAAGCGGTTTCCGCGCCCGCAGGCACCTTGCTGATTGAGGCCTGCAAATCGGTCGGCATCGAAGTACCCTCGTTCTGCTATTACCCAAATCTGTCACTCCAGGGCGCGTGCCGCATGTGTCTGGTGCGGATTGAAAAAATGCCGAAGCTGCAAACCGCATGCACGACCGGCATCACCGAAGGCATGATCGTCACGACCGACAGCGACGAGATTCGCCAAGCGCGCAAGAGCATGGTTGAGTTGCTGCTCGGCAACCATCCGCTCGATTGCCCGGTTTGCGACGCCGGTGGTGAGTGCGAACTGCAGGACATGACGTTCTCCTACGGCGCTGCCGAGTCAAAGTTCATCGAACTCAAGGCGCACCGCGACGAGCAGCAGTGGTCTCCGGTGGTTTATTTCGACCGTCCGCGTTGCATTTTGTGTTATCGCTGCGTTCGCATCTGCGGCGAGGGGATGGATGTTTGGGCGCTGGGCGTCGACAACCGTGGCGTGGTCTCGACCATCGTTCCCAACAAAGAAGATCACCTCGAGTGCGAAGAGTGCGGCATGTGCATCGATATATGCCCGGTGGGCGCGCTCACCTCGGGTGCATACCGTTACAAGACCCGTCCCTGGGAGATGAAGCACGTCGGTACGACCTGCACCCACTGTGGCGACGGATGCAAAACAACTCTTGGCGTCCGCCGCAGCGACACCGGCATGCAGATCGTGCGCGGCGACAATCGTGACAAGAGCGGGATCAACGGCGACTTTCTCTGCATCAAGGGCCGCTATGCCTTCGACTTCGTAAACCACGAAGATCGATTGACCCAGCCGCTTATCCGCCGCGGCGGAAGGCTCACTCCTGCAACCTGGGAACAAGCGTTCGAGCACATTGGAAAACGATTCAAATGGATTATCGAGCGTGATGGCGGCAAGGCGATCGGTGTGATCGGTTCCACGCGCACCACAAATGAAGAGAACTACCTGCTGCAGAAATTCGCTCGCGTTGCGCTCGGCACCAACAACATCGACCATCACCGCACCGCCGACTTCTCCGCCTTCGCTTCCGCTCTGCATGGCAAATCGGATGCGACCGCCAGCATGCGGGACGTGTACAACGCGCCCGCGATTCTGCTGATTGGCAACGATCCGACCGAAGAACATCCGCTGCTCGCCTGGCAGATTCGCAACAATGCGCGGCTGAAAAATGCGCGATTGTACGTCATGAATTCACAGCCGATTAAATTGGGGCGTCAGGCAGTCAGCTTCTTGCAAATTGCGGCCAATTCTTACAACGAGTTTGCCGCCTTCTTGCCGGATGGCAAAGGACGTCCGCAACAGAACTGGGACGCTTTGCGGGAAAAACTGCGCGCTGAACAAGGTCTCGTAATTATTTTTGGGTCCGAGATTTTTGGTGAGGGAGTTCGATCGCTCGCGAAATTCGCTGCGAGTATTCCCGGGACCAAGCTCGTGTCGCTCGGCGACTATTCGAACTCGCGCGGCGCAGCCGATATGGGACTCTATCCCGATCTTCTGCCCGGCTACTTCCCGCTTTCCGGTGCCACACAGTTCCACAAAGAATGGGGTAAATTCCCAACTGCTCCGGGCATGAACATCGCTCGGATGCTTGAGGCCGCTGGCGCGAGTCGACTGAAAGGACTGTATGTCGTGGGCGCCAACCCGGTCGGCAGGCTCAATGTCGATCCAATAAGCTTCAACAACACATTTCTGGTTGTGCAAGACATGTTCTTGACCGAAACCGCCGCCTTGGCCGAGGTGGTTCTACCTGCCGCGAATGCCTATGAAAAATCCGGCACGTTCACGAACACGTGCGGCGACCTTCAGATCCTGAAGAAGGCGGGCGAGGTAACCACTACGAAGCCCGATTTCGAGATGATCGTCCGCATCGCTGATGCGATTGGATTCGATGTTCACCAACTGGTCCCATTCGGCCACGGCGTACGCTCCGATATGGGGCAGTCGCGCGGCGCACAATCCGGCGAGGCCGATCGGCACGCGGTCTGGCTTGAGGCGCATGGGCTCGAACCGAAGATGAACCCCTTCGATCCGATCGCGACGCTCGACGAAATTCAGCGCCTTGTCCCGGGATACGATGTTTTACGAATTGAGCTGGTGGCCGGAAACGATCAGCACACTCATATCGAAGCAATGGGACCGGGAGCGCCGCAAAGCCCCGAGTTGATCGTCCCGGCGAAAAATAATTTGTTCAGCTCGGGTACGCTCGGTCGATATTCGAATACATTGAATTCTGTTATCGAAAACAAAAACCCTGAACCGGCGGAAGTCCCAGCCGACTGAAACACATTTGTTAATTGCGTAATTTTGTAATTTGGTAATTTCGAACCACGATGTAGCGGTGTGTTCTAAATTGCCAAATTCCCGACTACCAGATTACAACATTGAGTCTCACTACTTTCATCATCGTCTCCGTTATCAAGATCGCTCTGATCTTATTCGTGCTGCTCACTGCCGTTGCCTATACGGTCTGGCTCGAGCGCAAAGTCGTCGGCCGCATGCAGAATCGCTGGGGCCCCACGCGCGTGGGCCCATTCGGCCTTTTGCAGCCCGCGGCTGACGGGGTCAAGTTTCTTTTTAAAGAAGACCTGACTCCACCACACGTTTACAAGCCGCTCTATATCGCTGCGCCCATGATTGCGGTGATTTGTGCGGTGACATCGATTGCCGTCATTCCCTTCGGCAACGTGGTTAATATCGGCCGCATCAGCACGCCATTGCAGATTACCGATGTCAATATCGGTCTGCTGGTCGTGCTTGGCATCACATCGCTCGGCGTATACGGTGTTGCGCTCTCTGGTTGGTCCTCGAATAGCAAATACTCGCTGCTCGGCGGATTGCGCGCCAGCGCGCAGATGGTCAGCTACGAAATCGCTCTTGGCCTGTCGCTTGTCGGCGTGCTGATTCTCGCGGGCACGTTCAGCCTTCGCGGCATTGTCGAAGCCCAAGCCGGCCACTTCTGGCACTTCATTCCCAATTGGTTCATATTTCGCGGCGGCCAGATCGTAGCGTTCTTTATTTATTTGACTGCGGCGTACGCTGAAACCAACCGCATCCCATTCGATCTGCCGGAAGCTGAAACCGAACTCGTTGCCGGATATCACACTGAGTACAGCGCGATGAAGTTCGCCATGTTTTTCATGGCCGAATACGCGAACATGATCACGGTCGCGTGCCTGGCGTCGCTACTGTTCTTGGGCGGCTGGAGCGGCCCCGTTTTTGGACCTGATTGGCTGCAAGCTGTTTTGCCAGTTCTCTGGTTCGCACTGCGGGTTTTCATTTTTCTTTTTATCTATATCTGGGTGCGCGGCACGCTGCCGCGTTTCCGGTACGATCAACTGATGGCATTCGGCTGGAAATTTTTGTTGCCAATTGCCATTGCGAATTTGATGGTGACGGCGGTGGTGGTGGCACTGAAGTGAGTGACTCGTGGTTCGCGACTTGTAACCACGTACCGCGAGCCACGAACCACTGATTTTCATGCTTTAACGTAAGTGGCTCGTGTCTCGTGATTCGTAGCCAGCAACACGGCTACCAAGTGACGAACCACGATCCACGGCTCTTATGCTTCATCTCGTCCTATTTTCGGTCTTCGGTGCGATCTGCGTAGCGGGCGCAATCAACCTGCTCGTGCAGCGCCATCCAATAAATAGCGCCCTTTCGCTTGTGGTGGTGATGGGATCGCTTGCGGTCGAATTCCTTCTACTCGGCGCCGAATTTGTTGCCGCAATTCAGGTCATTGTCTACGCCGGGGCGGTGATGGTGCTGTTCGTCTTCGTCATCATGCTGCTAAACGCCGGCGAAGAAGAGCGCACCGGAGGCAGCCGCATCGCTTACGTGCTCGGCATTCCCGGCGGGCTGGCCGCCACCATCATCGTATGCTGGGCACTGCTGACGCGTTCAAACGCAGGCGCGGCGTCAATCGGAGCGCTGCCCGGCCATCCACGGGAAATCGCTCAACTTTTATTTCACCAGTTTCTTTTGCCATTCGAGGTCACATCAATTCTCGTCTTGATTGCCATCATGGGTGCAGTCGTACTGGCCGCGAGGCAAGACTCTGCGCACCCAGGGAAGGAGGATTAGTGGTCCCGCTTTCATATTATTTGGTACTCAGCGGCATCTTGTTTGCCTGCGGGGTAACGGGATTTCTGATCAAGCGCAACATCATCACCATCTTCATGTCGATTGAGCTCATGCTCAATGGCGTGAATCTTTCATTCGTAGCCTTCGCCGCGCGCTGGCAGCAACTCAGCGGCCAGGTTTTCGTATTTTTCGTCATGGTCGTTGCCGCTGCTGAAGCTGCCGTCGGACTCGCCATCATCATTGCCGTCTTCCGCACCCGCGAGACCCTGAACATTGACCAGGTGAATCTCCTCAAACTATGACGCCGAACCTTCATCTCTGGCTCATTCCGCTTTTGCCATTGGTCGGGGCTGCAGTAAACGGCCTCCTAGGCAGGCGCTTCTCGCGCGGATTAGTCGCCACGGTTGCACTCACGTTCTGTGGCGCAGCATTCGGAATGGCACTATGGATTGCTGCACGATTCTCGTCCTTGGCTTTGCCGCACATCGAGCTCGTGACCACTTGGCTTCGTTCGGGAAACTTCAGCGTCGACTACTCATTCGCGCTCGACCAGCTTTCGCTCGTAATGCTCCTGATCGTTACCGGCGTCGGCTTCCTCATTCACGTTTATTCCGTCGGATACATGTGGGAAGAAGGTGGCTACTACCGTTTCTTCAGTTACCTTAACCTGTTCATGTTTTTCATGCTCACGCTGGTTCTCGCGAGCAACTACTTGCTGATGTTCGTGGGTTGGGAGGGCGTCGGTCTTGCCTCATATCTTCTGATCGGATTCTTCTTCCTGCGTGACTCCGCCGCGGCGGCCGGCAAAAAAGCATTCATCGTCAATCGCATTGGCGACTTCGGATTTCTGATCGCCCTATTTCTCCTGATCAAGCATTTCGGCAGCCTGGATTTCCAAACCGTATTTGCCGCCGTAAAACCCTACGCTCCTGAAACGGCGGGCGCTGGATTCCTAACCGCGATTGCTCTTCTTCTTTTGCTCGGCGCCTGCGGAAAATCGGCGCAGATTCCACTCTACGTATGGCTTCCTGACGCGATGGAGGGTCCGACGCCGGTCTCAGCATTGATTCACGCTGCGACCATGGTCACCGCGGGCGTCTACATGGTCTCGCGTTCGCACGTGATCTTTGAACGCGCTCCCAGCGCTCTGATGGTTGTGGCGATCATCGGTACGCTGACTGCATTTTTCGCTGCCACCATCGGCATCGCGCAAACGGATATCAAGAAAGTCCTCGCCTATTCAACTATTTCGCAATTGGGTTACATGTTCATGGCGTGTGGCGTGGCGGCGTTCTCAGCAGGAATCTTCCACCTGATGACGCATGCGTTCTTCAAGGGACTGCTTTTCCTCGCGGCAGGCTCCGTTATTCATGCGGTCGGCGGCGAGCAGGATATGCGCAGGATGGGCGGCCTGTGGCGAAAAATTCCCTGGACCTGGCTAACGATGCTGATTGCCACCTTGGCCATCGCTGGAATCCCGCCGTTCGCCGGGTTTTTCAGCAAAGACGAAATCTTGTGGCGCGCTTACCAGGTGAGCTGGATTTACTGGCTGGTTGGTGTGGTAACCGCCTTCCTGACTTCGTTCTACATGTTCCGTCTCATGTACATGACTTTCTCCGGCGACTATCGTGGCGCAGCCGGAGCTGAACATGGGCACGAAGAACACGCCGGGCACGGCACACACTTAGGACGTGATGAACATGATGCGCCGGCAGGTGCGCCCGTGCCACACGGCCATGGCCACATCGGGATCCACGAATCACCCGCCATCATGTTGGCACCGCTGGTTATTCTTGCGATTCTTTCAATCGTCGGCGGCTGGATCGGTGTTCCCGGCTCACTCGGCGGCAGCGACCGTTTCGACAAGTTTCTCGGCCCTGTGTTCCGCGCCTCCACTCCCGCGGTGACCGGCGAACACGCGCAGCCGGGAGAGGCCGTCCCGCCGGAACAGGAAACTGAAGGTACCGAACCGAAAACGGGCCATAGAACTGAGTTGATATTCACGGGAATTTCGGTCGGCGCGGGATTACTTGGTCTGTTTTTGGCATGGCTGCTCTATGGTCGTCGAACTGATTTGCCGGACCGGATCGCAGCCTCAATACACGGACTTTACTCCGCCGTCGCGCACAAATATTGGATCGACGAACTGTACGCGTGGCTTTTCGTCAAGCCACTGGTGGCGATTTCCGGGATCGTTTTCTGGCGCGGTATTGACCAGGGAATCATTGATGCCACCCTGAACGGCAGCGCAACTGGGGCCCGCGAACTCTCTGACGACGTGCGCCACATGCAATCCGGTAACGTGCGCTCTTATGCCGGATGGGTGGCCCTGGGAGCGGCAGCAATCATTATTTATATGGTCTGGGTGGGATTGCACGCATAATGAACTGGCTCGACAACAACATCCTTAGTTTCGTCACCTTCGCTCCCGCAGTGGGTGCGTTGCTACTGTTGTTCTTTCCGCGCCGTGATCGCGACATTCGCGTGTTCTCGCTGGTGATTTCGCTTCTCGCATTTGTCTTCTCCTTGCACCTGCCGGCACACTTCAATCGCAATCTCGCTGGCTTTCAGTTTGACAAAAACATTTCCTGGATTCCCACGCCCAACATTCACTACCACATGGGAATCGACGGAATTTCCATGTGGCTGGTTGTTCTGACTACATTCCTCACTCCGCTTTGTGTGCTGATTTCCTGGAAATCAATCCACGAGCGCGTGAAGGAATTTTTCATTCTCCTGCTCGTGCTCGAAACCGCAATGATCGGCGTCTTCGTCTCGCTCGACCTGTTCCTGTTTTATTTCTTCTGGGAAGCGACGCTGATCCCAATGGCGCTGCTCATCGGCATGTACGGCCATGGTCGCCGGGTTTACGCCGCCGTGAAATTTTTCCTGTACACAATGATCGCTTCCGTTTTTATGCTGGCCGCGATTCTGTGGCTCTACGCGAATACCAATCCCCACACCTTTGATTTCGTCGCCATCCAGAACGCAATTCAAAACGGACAGCTCGCCAATCTTGCCGGCGCCGCGCGCTGGCTGTTCCTGGGCTTCTTCATCGCCTTTGCCGTAAAAGTTCCGCTCTTCCCGTTCCACACCTGGCTTCCCGATGCCCACGTTGAAGCGCCGACCGCGGGCTCCGTCCTGCTGGCTGGCGTTCTGCTGAAGATGGGCACCTACGGAATGTTGCGCTTCAATCTAGGTTTGTTCCCGCAGCAGTCTCGCGCGAATGCCTCATGGATCGTAGTGCTCGCTCTCATAGGAATCATTTATGGCGCTCTGGTCGCCATGGTGCAGCCGAACATGAAGAAGCTGATCGCGTATTCCTCGATCAGTCACTTGGGATTTGTGGTGCTGGGAATCTTCAGCTTCACGCAAGCCGGTCTTAACGGGGCAATGTTCGTTATGCTCGCCCACGGAATTTCAACCGGCGGCCTGTTCCTGCTGGCAGGAATCATCTACGAGCGCCGCCACACCTACGAAATTTCTGATTTCGGCGGCTTGGCGACTCCTATGCCAACCTACTCCACATTCTTTCTCTTCATCGTTCTCGCATCCGTCGGCCTGCCCCTGCTCAACGGTTTCATCGGTGAGTTCCTCGTCCTTAACGGAGCATTCCACGCAAAGATGTGGTGGGGCATTGTCGGTGCGACAGGTGTGATCTGGAGCGCATGTTATCTGCTCTGGATGTACCAGCGCGTCTTCTTCGGGACCGTGAAGCATGAAGAAAACAATTCTCTTCCCGACCTTGACCTCCGCGAGCGCGTCGCGCTTTGGCCCGCTGCGGTCGTCGCCCTCGTCATGGGAGTTGCGCCGATGCTATGGTTGAATGCGATTGATCCCGCCGTGCACAGTGTTCTGGCGCCGTTGACTCAATTTGCCAAGGTGGTGGGACAGTGATCGTTTTTCAAACCGCGCAAGAACTGCCTCATCTGGACGATTATGTACGGATTCTGCCCGAAATCGTGCTCTCGCTTTTCGGCATGCTGGTCATGTTTCTTGATCCACTCATGGACGAGCGCCGCAGCCAGCGCACGCTGGGTGGAATTGCCCTCGTAGGTGGGGTTGCCGCTCTAGCTGCAACAATCTTTCAGGCACAAACGCATTTCTGGGGACTCGGCTTCTGGGACATGGTTCGCGTGGATGCCTTCAGCATCTTCTTCCATTTCGTCGTCGCCGCCGCCGTTATCCTGGTCATCCTCAGCTCGTATGAGTACATGGAAGTGCAGCAGATTCGCGCCGGCGAATACTACGGGCTGATTCTGTTCGGCGCAGTCGGCATGGCCCTGATGTCTTCGGCTGTCGAACTGGTGCTGATTTTTATCGCCCTTGAAATCTCTTCCATTTCCACTTACATTCTTGCCGGATTCCGCCGCCGCTCCGCAATCAGCAGCGAATCTTCGGTCAAATACTTCCTGCTTGGATCATTCGCCACGGCGTTCTTCCTCTACGGCGTAGCTTTAATGTTCGGTGCTACAGGTTCGACCAGCATCGCGCGTATCAGCGCCGCCCTGGGAGAATATGCAGGTGTCGGTCGCGGACCGCTGCTCGCCTACTTGGGCGTTGCGCTAATGTTTGTCGGTCTCGGCTTCAAAGTCGCGGCTGCCCCATTTCACGTCTGGACACCCGACGTCTATGAAGGTGCCCCATCTCCGGTTGTGGGCTTCATGTCCACTGCCCCAAAGGCCGCAGTTTTCGCAGTGATATTGCGGATCATGTTTGAGGCGAAGACGCCGGACTTGGCAAGAGTTTGGTTGATCTGGGTCGCGGCTGCGCTTTCGATGACCATCGGCAACATCGCCGCGCTGGTGCAGGACAACGTCAAGCGCCTGCTCGCTTACTCCTCCATCGCGCACGCGGGATATCTGCTCGTCGCAATCGCCTCGCTACCCGCAAATGGAATCCCGGCGGCGATGTTTTACACCGCCTCCTACGCCGCCATGAACATTGGCGCGTTTGCGGTCGTCGGCCATTTTGCCGGCGCGGGTGAGCGCTACGTCACGGTGGAAGATTACTCCGGCTTGGGCCGCCGGTCGCCCGGTTTGGCAGCGATTCTCACGGTCTTCCTGCTCTCGCTGATCGGCATTCCCATTACCGGCGGATTCTTCGCAAAGTTTTATGTATTCAGTGCGGCGTTGCAAGGCGATCATCCGCTGATCGGCCTTGTCATTATCGGCGTACTCAACAGCGCAATCGCAGCCTATTACTACCTGCGCATCATCGTTGTTATGTACATGCGCGAGCCCCGCGAAGATGCTCCTGTCGCGCCAATCACACCCGGCTTGGGACTCGCTCTCGGCCTGAGCCTTGCGGTCACCATCTATCTCGGAGTCCTTCCCGGCCGCGTTCTCGAATACGCTGGACGTTCAGTCGATCTGCTGCGCTGATCTTTCACCCAGTACCTTCCTGGTGCTTCGTGGTTAAAATTCGAAAGACGAAGAAGGCAACTTCAGTGCGCGGTTAGTCCGCCGCCTTAGCTGTAGGAATTTCTGCGCTGATCAGCTTCATCTTTGGTTCGCGCTCGAACGCGGCGATCAGCTCCCGCATCAAGTGATCATCAACCTCTGCCGCTTTTCCGATCTCTACCGGGTAGCGAATAGTCGCCTCAATACCGGTGGCGCCGTAGTGCAAACGTATCTTCGGCTGCAACTCGGCGGCGGAAACCGTGCTCAAACTTCTCTCCACCAGCCGGCGCTGGGTGGCGATGAGATCGCGGTAGTTGCCTAACGCCGATTCCACCGCTTGCGTGATTCGCTCTCTCGCCTCGTGATAGTTGGTTTCCGAAGCCAGCGTGAGTTTCAGTTCGTGCCAGATGAAATTCGTCCCCGGAATTTGCTTGAAGATCCCCGGCCCTGCCTGGAACACGACCGAATTTGAGAAGGCCACAATGCGTCCAGTTGGCTGCGAGTCCGCCGGACTGCTCAGTTCCATCAGATGAATTCGTACCAGCCCAATCTCAACCACCTCGCCTGTCACACCAGCAATCTGCACCCGATCGCCGACCCGCAGCCCGTACTTCCCGATCAAGAAAAAATATCCGACGATCGACGTAATCACGTTCTGCATCGCCACGGCAATGCCAGCAGTGATCAATCCGGCAAACGTGACGGCAGAGCTCAGCTGGCTGGCGAATGTTAGGACAACGATGATCAGGACCGTTGCCCATACCAGGATGCGACGCAGCAGAAGAAATTGGTACCGGCGGCGGGTATCATGTACGTAGCGGAACGTTGCGCGCCGCCAGACTTCGCCGATCGCAAAAACAAATCCAATCAGGATGGCCAATAGAGCGAGCCGCAGCAAAAGCTGCCGCAATGCGTCGTGGGCTTCATCGCGGACAGATTCGCGCCAGTTTGTCAGCGTGGTCTGATAGATTCCCAGCAACACTCCCACTTTGCTCAACGGCAAAAGTGTCTCGGTCACCTGCTTGAATTGGCCGGTCAGAGCATCGAGTTGCTGGGTCTCTTGCGCCAGGCCGCTGAGATCGCTCGTATCGGCTGCGGTAAACAGCTGGTTCCCCTGCTGGATCAGGTTGCTTAAGTCGTTTCCGAGTGGCGATCGAAGTTCATCAACCGTTTTTCGTAAAGCCGTCGTCGCCGCGAGTTCCCCGTTGATAGAACGTATCTTGCCATCCAGATGGACCCAATCGGCGATCAACGCCCAGATCCCGTTTGGTTGGGTCTTCGCCGGCAACACGGTCGGCGTATACGAGCTCGCCTGCTGTCCGGACTGCGGCTGGTTCGAGGACAAACCCCCGCTCAGTGCCGGCGGCACCGAACGCGCCAATTCTTCAATCTGCGCGCGCAACCCGACCTGCTTTCCGTTCCCGCTCGAAACCACGAAATCGGTCATCGCCTGCAAAGCATCATGTCGCGCGTTGAGCAGCCCGAGCTCGCTTTGTAGCTCATCAACCTGCGCCTGCAGTTGACGCCTCTTGGCAGAGGTCGCCTTGGCCAACTTCTCGCGGTTCGTTTGCAGCTCAGCTTGTGTTTGCTGGATCTGTTGCTCTATCTTTTGCAGCGCCTGACTCAGGCGTTGATACTGCGTGTTGCTGCTTTGGGCCTGTGCTGCCTGCGGCACCGGACGACGCTGACTCTCACGCTGCGCCTCACTGCGTGCAAAATCGAACGCCTGCTGGACCGTCTGATCAGCAACGCGCGCGTTCTCCTGAAGGTAGGTGAGGTCGGATGGTTCTTCGGCCAGCTTTTGCTCAGTAGCCCGCTGGCGATACCAGGAAATCGTCGCGCTCAAAAATTGCACGACCTTCGCAGGATCGGGAGTTGCCGGCCCATTCGGAGCATTCGCCTGCCCGAATGCGGAGACCGCCAGCACAACCGCGACCGCGGATTTCAAAGTTCCAATCTTCATTCAGCGTCACACGATCGCCCATCCGCAGGAGGGCAATTGCATAGTGTAAATTGTCCGGCTTTTGGCTGCAGATGCGGGCTGCTACTCCGGCTGCTCATACGTGCATCTGCTGTTCTCGATCTATATTTTCCATATCGAATAGCGCTTGACAACGCGCCGGCTCTTCGCGGCGATATTCCCGGAAATGATGAATTTTGCTGACCGTTAACCCGCAGTTCATCCTCCTTTAACTACCGAAGCCTTTTAATCAACGTAGTTGAACGACCCAGGAGAAATTCCTTTGAGAAAATTTTTCTCTGTTCTCGCGTTGGTTGCGGTGGTACTCCCTTCGGCTGCGCAAACGAAGTTGAATGGCGCGGGCGCTACGTTTCCGTATCCCATTTATTCCAAGTGGTTCAGCGAATACCACAACATGCACCCCGATATTGAGATCAACTACCAATCCATCGGAAGCGGCGGCGGAATCCGCCAGTTGCAATCCGGTACGGTCGATTTCGGCGCGAGCGACATGCCGCTCGATGACACAAAAGCCAAGCAGATGCCAATCCCGATTCTTCAGCTCCCCACCGTTTTAGGCGCAGTCGTTCCCGCGTATAACGTCTCAGGAATTAGCGGCGAGTTGAAATTCACGCCGGAAGTTCTGGCGGGAATCTACTTGGGAGCGATCACGAATTGGAATGACAAAGCTATCGCCGCGGCCAATCCCGGAGTGAAGCTGCCCGATAAGAGCATCGTGGTGATTCATCGTTCGGATGGAAGTGGCACGACTTTCGTCTGGACCGATTACCTCACAAAGGTCAGTCCTGAATGGAAGTCCAGAGTGGGGAGCAACACGTCCGTAAGCTGGCCCGTCGGATTAGGAGCGAAGGGGAACGAAGGCGTCGCTGGAATGATACGACAAATGGACGGTGCGCTTGGCTACATCGAGCTCATCTACGCTCTACAGAACAACATTACTTACGGATCGGTGAAAAACGCTTCCGGTACTTTTGTCAAGGCAAGCCTTGAGTCCACAACGGCTGCCGCAGCTTCTGCGAAAATGGCTACCAACGATTTTCGGGTTTCGATCACTAATGCGCCTGGTAAGGACTCCTATCCGATTTCGAGCTTTACTTACCTGCTGATTCCGAAACAGTGGAAGGATGCAAGTAAACAAAAAGTCTTTGTCGAATTCCTCAGCTGGATGCTAGAAAACGGCCAAAACATGACTACGCAGTTGAACTATGCGCCACTACCGGACCAGGTTAAGCAGAAGGAACTAGCCGTCCTTAAGGAAATCAAGTGATGCTCATTGGCGGACCGGTTTCTGCCAGTCCGCGCACCCGACTCCATTCATCAAGCTTTAACAGAACATTGATAACGTAAGACTGGTGGGAACTCTGTTTTTAGAGGCCCTGGACTGCAGGGCAAAAACCTGATGGGAGCACTTCGTGAGCCACACATGCCCGATGGAAGCTCGGCCGGACAACGCTTTCGAGCGGCTAAAAGAAATATTCCAGTTTCGGAACGATCCAGAGTTTCTCTGGTGACTCCGAGGCGAGAGATACCTGGCTGGAAAAAATTGCTTTTTAATCTCGACACAGGCTTTAAAGGCCTGGTGCTGCTGGCAGCGCTTACGGTTCTGGCAGTGGTCGGCCTGATTGTCGCGGAGTTGATTCAGCGTTCGAACCTCGCATGGCAAAAGTTCGGAATTCATTTCTTCTTCGATTCGGCATGGGATCCGGTTTCTGGCGCATTCGGCGCTTTGCCGTTTGTATACGGCACAATCGTGTCCTCAATTGTCGCCCTGGTCATTGCCGTGCCGCTCGCAGTCGCTGTTGCCGCCTTCGTTACCGAAATGTGCCCCCGCCCTCTGCGCAAGCCCATCTCCTACGCCACAGAATTGCTCGCCGCCATTCCCAGCGTCATCTACGGGCTCTGGGCGATATTTGTGCTCGTGCCATTTCTGCGCGTCTACGTTGAACCCTGGCTAATTAAGTACTTCGCCTGGACCGGTCTCTTCGCCGCGCCAGCGTATGGAATAGGAATGCTAGCGGCCGGAACAGTCCTCGCCATCATGATCATTCCCATCATTTCGTCCATCACCCGCGAGGTGCTGAGCGTTGTGCCGCAGCATCAGCGTGAAGCCGCCCTCGCATTAGGCGCCACAAAGTGGGAGATGGTCCGGATCGCGGTTTTACGAAATGCGCGCGCCGGAATCGTCGGCGCGATCATTCTTGGCCTTGGCCGCGCTCTCGGAGAGACCATGGCCGTGACCATGGTGATCGGCAACACTCCGCAAATTGCAAAATCTCTGCTCGCTCCCGGCTACACCATGGCGAGCGTGATCGCCAATGAATTCGCGGAGGCTACCGGCGACTTGTATTTCAGTGCGCTCCTGGAAATTGGTCTCGCGCTCTTCATAGTGACCATCATTGTGAATGTCTTGGCAGGACTGATGGTCTGGACAGTGACGCGTGGTACTCCCGCGAGGGCGCATGCCCAATAGCAGAATCAGCTTTCGGCGGCAGTTGACGAACTACTTCTTCACCGGACTCTCCGCGGGCGTTTCGGTGTTGGTTGTAGGTGTGCTGGTTGCCATTTTCGCTTACTTAACCATAAAAGGTGCGGGTTCAATAAATTGGGCTTTCCTTACTCAGGCCCAAAAGCCCGTCGGCGAGGCGGGCGGTGGCATGGCCCATGCGCTAGTGGGCTCGCTGATAATTCTCGCAATCGCCAGCCTTTTCGGAGTTCCAATCGGAATTGGCGCGGGAATTTACCTTGCCGAATATGGCCGCAATCGGCTGGGACAACTTGTACGTTTTACCGCCGACGTCCTCAATGGCGTGCCATCAATCGTAATCGGACTGGTTGCCTGGGCCTTGGTCGTTCTACCGCAGAGTCATTTCTCAGCATTCGCGGGCGGCGTGGCGCTCGCCATCATGATGGTCCCGACTATCACGCGATCAACCGAAGAAATGCTCTTGTTGGTCCCGCAGGCAATACGAGAGGCTGCATTGGGCCTTGGCATTCCGCAATGGAGAACAACTGTCTCGATCACCTTACCAAGCGCCGCGTCTGGAATCATCACTGCGGTCATGCTCGCTTTTGCGCGCGTAGCTGGCGAGACTGCGCCGTTGCTGTTCACCGCTTTTGGAAACACTTTCTGGAGTTTTAGCGCCAACCAGCCCATCGCCGCGCTCCCATTGCAAATCTTCAATTACGCGATTTCGCCTTATGAAGAGTGGCACCGCCAAGCCTGGGCAGGCGCTCTGGTGCTGGTGATCTTCATCGTCGGAACAACGACTCTCGTAAGATTTCTTTTCTTGCGGCGCATGCTCGGAGAGGCCCGCTAACATGCCAACCGCCGTTGAAGTCCGCAATTTGAAGGCCTGGTTCGGCAAGACGGAGGCGCTGCATGGAATCAACATGGCGGTTGAGGCCAGGCACGCGACCGCGGTGATTGGTCCTTCAGGCTGCGGCAAATCCACCTTCATTCGCTGCCTTAACCGCATGCACGAGACAAATCCAGAAGCGAAAGCGGAAGGCAGCGTACAGGTCGCCGGAATGGATATTTACCAAATGCCTCCGGTGGATGTTCGCCGTCGCATAGGCATGGTCTTTCAAAAACCGAATCCATTCCCCACGATGTCCATCTACGACAATGTCGCCGCCGGACTGAGACTGAATGGGACCCGCAGTCGCAAATCACTCGATGAAGTTGTCCAGCGCTCGTTGCAACAAGCTGCTCTCTGGGATGAGGTCAAAGACGTTCTAAAGAAAAAGTCCGGCGCGAGCCTCTCTGGCGGTCAGCAGCAGCGTCTTTGCATCGCGCGGGCGTTGGCTGTGAACCCAGAAGTGTTGCTAATGGACGAGCCCGCGTCCGCGCTCGATCCTATCTCGACGGCCAAGATCGAAGATCTTATATTTGAGCTAAAACAAAAGCTCACAATTGTTATTGTTACGCACAACATGCAGCAGGCTTCGCGCGTGGCCGAATTTACCGGATTTTTCCTAATGGGCAACTTGATTGAGTTCGACAAAACGGAGAAAATTTTCACCAATCCGTCCGACAAGCGAACAGAAGACTACATCACCGGCAGGTTCGGATGACGCGAATTCGTTTTCATCAGGAGCTCGACGACCTCAAACATCGCATTCTCGCCATGGCAGGGATGGTAGAGCAGGCGATCGATCTGGCGGTGCAGGCCTTTACACAACGTGACCCAGCCCTTTGCCAGCGTGTGATCGCAAACGAGTCCGCCATCAACCGGGCAGAGCGTGAAGTCGATGAGTTCGCTGTCGATCTGCTTGCCATGCAACAACCCATGGCAATCGATCTGCGCTTCATTCTCGCAGTCATCAAGATCAACGCAGACCTCGAACGCGTTGGCGATCAAGCCGTAAACATTGTTCAACGCGTGATGAACATGATTGAATTGCCGGCCTCCGACCTGCCAGTCGATATACCTGCAATGGCGACCCGCGTCCGCGCGATGGTGCGCGATGCGCTGCGCTCATTCATTGAAGGCGATACCGAACTCGCCAAGCACGTTCTCGAAGCCGACGACGAAGTCGATCGCATCAACCGCGAAGCATTCAAGAGCCTCTCAGAGTCGATGCGGGCAAATCCCGAACTCGCAGTCCAGGCACTCGACGTTCTCTCGATTGCCAGAAATCTCGAGCGAGTGGCGGACCATGCTACGAACATTGCTGAAGACGTGATTTTCTGGATTCGCGGCGCAGACGTTCGTCACGGTGCCGGACAGCAGATTGCGGGGAAATAATCGATGGCGCAACCGATCAACCCGACAATTTTTATTCTCGAAGATGACCCCGATATCGCGGGCCTTCTAAAGCACCATCTTCAACCTGCAGGCTATGGCGTCTCCTGGTTTCCAACCGGCGCCGGATTTCTCGATGAAATGCACGCCCGACGGCCGGCGCTCGTCATCCTCGACATCATGGTGCCCGGCAGCAGCGGGCTGGACGTTGCGAAATCAATTCGCAGCAACACCGCTCTGGCCAGCGTTCCCGTGGTCTTCGTGACCGCGAGGTCTGCCGAGTCTGACCGTTTGCGCGGCTTTGAAATAGGCGCTGACGACTACATCACCAAGCCCTTTAGCCCCAAAGAAGTTGTTGCCCGTGTGAAGGCGGTTCTGCGGCGCTTCGAAGAACCATTCAAAAAAGAAACCGTTCGGGCCGGCGATATCGTCATTGACACGGCCGCAATGCGCCTGACGGTCCGCAATGAACCCGCTGTGACCACCGCAACGGAATTCCGCTTGGTTGAGTTTCTCGCCTCCCACCCTGGCCGTGTTTTTACCCGTAAGAGCCTGCTCGATGCCGTCTGGCATGAGACCGCTTTCGTTACTCCCCGCATTGTCGATGTTTACATCCGTCGCTTACGAGAGAAAATAGAACGTGATCCGGAGAAGCCGAAGCACATCCACACCGTGCGCGGCGCCGGATACATGTTCGAGGTCCGTAAGTGACGAAGCGGGTTTTCTTAAAACTGCTGGTCCTTATCATCGTGGTGGTTGGCGTCTCAACCGCCGCCTTCGATCTTTTTGTCCGCCGCACCTGGGAGGCATCGCTCGAATCGGAGATCAATCAAAATCTCGAAGATAAAGTTCGGATGTTTGCCGCCCGTTCCAATCGCGAGGCCGGCACAATTCCCTTTCAACAGTTGGCCAACGAAGAAGCTGCGGCGTCGCGTGCCCGTGCCACCATCATCGATCGCTCAGGCAAGGTCCTGGCCGATTCCGAAGGCAATCCCGCCGACATGGAGAACCATGCCACCAGGCCCGAGTTCGTTGCCGCGCTGGCAGGAAATCAGGGGACGGATTCGCGCGTCAGCCACACGCTCGGAGTTCAGTTCCGATATGTGGCAACTCCAACTTCTTTCGGAGCAGTTCGACTCTCCTACCCACTTTCCTCAATTCAGCCCGTGACCCGACACGTGCAATGGGAACTAGCGAAAGCCTCTGGGATAGCCTTGCTTGTCGGATTCGTTCTCGCCTTAGCTGGTGCGGAAAGTGTTGCTCGGCGGCTCCGGAAAATGGTGCTCTTCGCGCAGGAAATTGCCGCCGGCAATCTCTCGGCTCGATTGCCTGAGTCAGGCACCGACGAAATTGCGATTCTGGCAATGGCGCTAGACAAGACCGCGCGTCAGCTCGAAATGAACTTCCAGAATCTCGAAAACGGCCGCCTGCAACTCGAAACTCTTTTGAACAGCATGGAAGACGCGGTCATCGCAGTTTCGTCGAAAAGAGAAGTGGCTTGGTTTAATGGCGCGATGAAGGCCCTGGCCGCCAGTTCAATTTCCGTTGGAACACCAACGATTCGTGCTATCCGCGATCCTGATTTTCTCCGGGTCGTCAACGAGGTGCTTGAAGAGCACAAGCCGCAAATGGCAACACTCTTCTCCGTTGCACCGGGCCGCATTTTCGGCATGACTTCCGCTCCTTTGCCTGACGGCGGTGCAGTCTGCGTACTCCGAGACAATACCGAGATCGCGCGCGTCGAGCGCACCCGCCGCGATTTCATCGCCAATGTTTCGCACGAACTGCGAACTCCCCTCACGTCACTAATGGGTTACGCCGAAACTCTGCTCGACGAGTCCCTGGACCAGAAGTCACGCGAGTTTCTTGAAATCATCCGTCGCAATGCCCAGCGCATGAGCAGGCTTACTGAAGATTTGCTTACGCTCGCCCGCGTCGAATCCGGCGAGGACCGCTTGCAGGAAGTTCCGGTCTCTGCGCACGAACTCCTGCGAGACGCGCAAGTATCGTTCAGCGAGCTTGCGCGTACCAAAGGTTTGTCAATCGAGATTTTAGACTCGTCTGACCTTCAAGTCCTTGCAGATAAGGATGCAATTCACCAGGTGTTTGCAAATTTGATCGACAATGCTCTGAAATATGCCTCAGGCACAAAGAAGATTGAAATTGGTGCGACTGAGAGGTCAGGCGAACTGGAATTCTACGTGCGCGATTTCGGTCCCGGCATCGCTTCTGAACATTTATCTAGACTCTTCGAACGCTTCTACCGAGTAGATAAAGCGCGCTCCCGCGAGGCCGGCGGCACAGGATTGGGCCTGGCGATTGTGAAACACATCGTTCTAAATCATGGCGGCCGCGCTGGCGTGAACAGCGAACGAGGTCACGGCTCAGTCTTCTGGTTCCGCCTTCCCTTAGCTGAGACTTCCGTTCGAGTTCCGGCCGCAGCGGAGCAGCATAGCTGACCACGCGTCAGTACGGCTTTTCGCCTGGATAGTCCAACTCGTAGAGCGATTCCAGGTTTGTCTGCCGCAACAGTTGCCTGACCTCAGAAGGGCTGAGTCGCTTCCCGGGCGCTCATCCGAGTTGGCGAACGTATAGCCGACCGCCGCCAACACAGCTGTGTCCACAGCCAGCATTCGCTTATCAATTCGTTCAAACGTATCTACAGCGGTGTGGTGGCGAACGTGGTAGTCGGCAGGTTCGACCACCAATGAGAACGTCGGGACGCCGACAACCATGAATGACTCTTCGTCGGAATCGAAGTCGGCATCCGTGAATATCTGGTTCGCGGCCAAAGCAGCCAATGGCTCGAGCAGTTTGTGTGTTGCGGGTTCGAGGTCCTTGCGTCCGTAAAGCTTCAACCCGAGCGGCGCCTCAATGCCAGAATCGGTGTTGATGACGGCGCGAACCTCGTCTAGCTCCAGTTTGTGCTGCTGAACATAGGCCCGCGATCCGAGATCCGACTGTTCTTCTCCGGAGAAGAACACGAACCGAATCGTGTGCTTTGGTTGCACCTTCAACAGCTTCAAGACGCGCGCTGCTTCCAGAATGGTTGCGACCTCTCCACCATTGTCGTTCGCGCCTTGCGCCGCGTCCCACGAATCGAAATGCGCGGTCAGGAGCACCATCTCACCTGGTTCTTTTCCGGGCAGATCGGCGACAACGTTCCGCTCCGGAACCGGCCCATTGCTGAATGAGTTCTCCACATTTAAGCGGATTTTGACTGGCCCGCGCTGGAGTAAGCGGCGCAGCAACGACGCATCCTCGTTGGGAATCGAAATTATCGGCAGCGGGCCGCGAGGATAAATCAGGAACGCCGACGTATAGAGCATGCGATCTGGCTTGTCAGATACGATAAACATCGCCGCTGCACCGGCTTTCGCGAGCTGCTGCGCAAGCAGCATCCGAGTTCCAACGTACAGCGTTGAAGTCATGCTGCTGGGCAAAGTCACAATAACCGCGGCGCCACGAACGCTGCCTGGCAATGGCGAGTGGCCGTCCATCGCACCTATGTCTTCGATCGGGACCTCAATAGCTCCGTTTGTTCCTGGCGCCCAGCCATACGAACCGATAGTCAGATCGCGATGGACAGGAGCTATTACTTCGGCGGTTGCGGGACCATGCGTCCAGCCGGGATAAATTTCGTATGACTCAAAATGCGCATTGTCAAAGCCCGCAACTTTCAACGTGTTCAAGATCAGCTCAGCAGTTTGGCGACATTCGGCGGTACCGGTGATCCGTCCGCCGATGCGGTCTGTGAGATTTTCGAGGAAATCTGACGCTCCCCCGCGCAAGATGGAATACCCGATGATGCGAGCGAGTTCGTCTTGACTGCCTACATTCGAAGAACTCGTTTGCCCCAATGCAAATACGAAAGATATAGCGATGGCCGTCAGCAAAGCGCAAGCTCGCATACGTGCCTCCCGGTAACGCGCAATTTTAAACTCAGACGATTTATTTACGAGCCCGCGTAGACCATTTCGACTACAGTGCAGTCGTCGCTCAGAGGAGTGCTCCCGCAGAACTGGGACACCGCTGCGAGAATGTCCTGGAAATTTCCCTTTCTTGCGGCCGCTTCAAGGCGCTCGTTCTCAAAAAATTCACCACCCGCGTTCTCTGCCTCCGTAACTCCGTCCGTGACTAACACCAGCCGGTCCCCAGAGTGCAGGCTATAGTGATCGCTTTCGTAGGTTGCATCGGCGAGCAGTCCCACTGGGAGGTTCCCGTGTGCCGGACGCACCACCTCGTTATTACAAATAAAGAGCGGCGGAATATGCCCGCAATTCACGTATTCCAGTTCCCCATCGCGTCGCAGCCGCGCGATGATCACGGTCGCATACTTTTCGCCGATATGTTTGCTGGTCAAAAAACGATTCGCGGAAGCCACAATCTCCGTTAACGGAGTTCCAGCCAGCAGCTGCGAATAAATCATTCCTTGCAGAGTCGAGGCCAGCAACGCTGCCGATACACCTTTGCCGGCAACATCGGCGAGCACCACAGCGAGTCCTTCATCCGTGTTCACCGCATCGTAAAAGTCCCCGCCGATCGCTTTACAGGAAAGGTTTTTGCCATCGAGCCGAGCAAACGGCACCTCGGGAATGTTCACCGCCATGAGTCGCTGCTGAATCGACGCAGCAATCGCCAGCTCCTGCTGATATCGCCGCGATTCCTCTTCCGCCTGAACTAGCCGCGCATTGTCGACCAGCGAAGCAGCTTCCCTCGCAACCGCGCGCAGAATATCGCCGCTTACTTTTGATATGTCGCGCGAAGCGAACTTCGAGTCGACGTATAACGCTCCCATCGCCTCATCTGATGGCAGCGGTTCGTTTCCGTTAGAGCGACCGCGCGTCTGCACCTGCAATTTGCGGAGAGGCATGCAGATCACCGTGCGCAGGTCATAAGCCACAATGCTCTGGCGCCCTGCCAGATCCAGTGAGCGGCTCGTATCGCTCAGCAGGAATTCCGAATTGGACCGCAGAGCGTCATCCAGTATTGAGTGCGAAATCGTCGTGTCATCGAGCAGCAATTCGCCTTTCGAATTGCGCCCTGCGGCAAGCTTCAGCTCGCCATTCCTATTCAGAAAGACGTACCCGCGTTCCGCTCCCGTCAGCTTTAATGTCACATCAAGCAACGTGAGCAGGATCTCATCCAATACGCCGGTGGTGTTCAGTTTTCGCGCCGCTTCTAGGAAAAGCGTGAGCTTTTCGAGATCGGTGACTTCGCTCGAAATCTGTATCTCGGAAATTTGGCTGAGAAAATCACGCGCAGTATTTGACTTTACGTGATGAGGATGGAAAATCGCGTAGATCGTATCGCGAGCGCCAAATTCAAGCCGGTCGTTTCGTTCCAGCTCCTTGCGCTCAATTTTCTCGCCATTGACAAATGTCCCGTGCTTGCTTCCCTGGTCCTGCACAAAAAAGCTGCCGTTCTCCGAGATCAGTAAAGCGTGATCTCGCGAAACGCGAGGATCAGCAATGACCAGGTCCTTATCCATCTTGCGGCCGATTGTGAAAGGCGTGTGATCAACAGGCAGGGTCCGCTGCTCGCCTCCGTGCACGAAGATGAGGCTGGGAAAAACTCCAGACGTCACGGCGGGGACTGAGGCTGTGCTTTGGGCGCACATCGTGGCAATTGCCTGCTACACAAGCATAATGCCAGCAAATCAGAAAGGGGGAAAGGGGAGTGCTGCCTCTGACCACAAGGAACTACTCGTGTGCTCCGTGATCCTTCGTGTCCTTTGTGGTTATTGCCTTTTCCAACCACGAAGGTCACGAAGTTCACGAAAGAAACCATCCAGCTAGACCGCTTTCCGTTCCTGGGCCACGCTTTCGGAGCCGCGGTCCGCCGCCGGTCCAACCGTACAAGTTGTACAAGCCCGCGTCACATCACGTCGTCGCTGCCGGAGCCGGGCTTCAAAATTAAGCCACCGTGAACCAATTCCTGCCGCACTCGATTGAATCGTAAGCTCATCCGCTCCCGCGGGAATAATCCGCGAATTCACTTCCGCTCTTTCGCTCGGTGTGAGCTGGCTTCCGATCGAACCTGGTTCTGCGGGCATTTCCTCAGGAGTAGGAGTTATGTCGTGGTCCGACCCTTTGCGATGTTGCACTGGCCCGGCATGCCAGGCGCGGTCAAACTTTTCCTCATAATCTTTCCACCTGTCTTCCGATTCAACATCGGACTCGTTATACACGGGGAGGCTTTCGATCTGCTGTTTGTCCATATTCGCGGCAAAATCGCCATCGTGCTCTGCCGAGGCGCGCAGCCGGGACGGTGGCACCAGGAATTTCTTGTGGCTGAACCAGCCGCCGCTATCGACTACAACGTACTTTATCCCGCCGGTCGAATGGTCAAAAATCACATCGTCAATTTTCCCAAGCTTTTCATCGTCGCGGCCGTAGATAGTCGCGCCGCGGATATCGTCTTCAGTATTTAGGTCCTCGAAACGATAGTCGCGCAGTAAGCCATAGTGGGGCATACATCCTCCTGTGCGGAACTCATCAGAGCTCCTGGATTGGGGCATACTTTCTCACCGGCTTTAAGATGCACGCGCCACCGTCACCGGCCACCTTGCACCTTTCAGATTGCGTAACTGAATACGTCTACCAAAATGCTCTGAATCTGTGCTTTATAATCGAAGTCTGGCGCTTCCCTGAAAATCATGCATCTGTCTATCTTTCCTGCTCTCTTTATCGGCGGCGATATCGTTGACCTCGTCCGCGAAACCGGTGCGGTTGCGCAAGCCGTGCTGGTCATCCTGCTGGCCTTCAGCCTGGTCTCCTGGTCAATCATTCTTTCGAAATGGAGCATCATCAAGCGAGCCCGCGTCCAGAGCGGCCGGTTCCTACGAACATTTCGCCGTGCACAGCGCCTGCAGGATATGCACTCCGCTTCTGAGCAATTCCGCCCCAGCCCACTGGTCGGCGTTTTCCAATCCGGATTTAGGGAATTTGAGCGACAGGTTGGATCTACCGGCAGCTTGCGTAATCCACTCGCCGTTCAGCGTGCGATGCAGATCGCTTCATCCGAAGAGATGACTCGCTTCGAACGTAACGTTCCGTGGCTGGCAATCACGGGAGCGGTCACCCCATTTGTAGGACTTTTCGGAACCGTGTGGGGAATCATCGACGCTTTCCACGGTCTGGGCACCAGCGGAGCAGCCACGCTTCGCGCTGTCGCCCCCGGAATTTCTGAAGCTCTCATCACGACCGCGGGCGGTCTCGTGGTGGCCATTCCGGCTGTCATTGCTTATAACCTGATCGGCGGCTCCATTCGCGACTTCGCGGCCCGGTGCGACGATTTCTCTCTCGAAATGCTCAACGCCGTCGAACGCCAGCCCGTTGCCTCCCGCATTCCCGAGGAGGTGCGGCGCTAATGGCGTTCACCGCACCGAATGGGCGCACACAAATCGCGCTCGCCGATATCAATATCACTCCGCTCGTTGACGTGGTTCTCGTTCTGCTGATCATCTTCATGGTCACGGCACCAGTCTTGCAGTCCGGCATTGAAGTTTCTGTGCCGAAGACCCGCACGGTAAAAGAAATTACCGAAGAACGGCTCGTCATCAGCATCGATAAGCAGCAACGCGTGTTCCTGGGAAATGATCCCATTAACATTAATGCCATCGCCGGCGCGCTCAAGCAGAAGGTCCGCGACCCGCAACATCAGTCGATCTTCCTGCGCGCCGATGAGGATGTACCCTTCGGCGCATTTGCGACGGTCATGGATGCCGTAAAGCAATCCGGCATCACCAACGTGAGCATTGTGACCCAGCCGCTCCAATCCCATGCCAACCGGTGAGATTTTCTTCGAGCACGAGCGCTGGGGTCATAACCTGGCGATGTCGGCCGCGCTTCATGTAGGAGTGACGCTGGCGATCATTGGCTATGCCTACGTCGCCTACAGTGGCCACGGAGCGGGCTGGGGGGCTGGAGGAGGCGGGAGTGCCATGGAGGTTAGCATAACCAGCACCATCCCTCTTCCTGCGAACCCGGTGCAAACGCAGAGTGTGCTGGCGACGGAATCCAAAGGCGTCTCAAAGTCCGAGCCCAAGCCGGTGGTCGAAGAGCCGCAAGCCATCGCGATCCCCGAAAAAAATGCCAAGCGTAAGCCTCCGAAGCAGCCGACCGAGACGCTGCGCAAGCCCCAGCCTGAGCCGCAACCGCAAGCCAGCAACGTTGTGCCATTTGGTGAAGGTGGTCCGGCCAGCGGGCCTTATGCAATGTTCAACAGCGGCGCGGCCAAAGGTGGTTTCAGTTTTACTGGAGGCGGCGGAGATTTCGGAACGCGCTTTGCCTGGTACGTCCGGGGCGTCAACCAGAAGGTCTCAGAAAATTGGCTGAAGTATGAAGTCGATCCAAGGATCAACAACGCGAATCGCGCTTATGTCACATTCGACATCGACCGCGGCGGCCACCCTTCGCACGTTCAGATCGAGCAGTCGAGTGGCGTACCGTCTCTCGATATTTCAGCCTTGCGCGCTGTCCAAAGGATCGACAGCTTTGGCCCGCTGCCGCCGGAATACTCCGGCAGCAAAGTCAGCGTCGAGTTCTGGTTCGACTACAAGAAATGAAAACGGAACCAAATTATGCATAGGTGCTTATTGAGAACTCCATTTCATCGTCATACGATACCTTTCAACTTGAAGATGCTGCGCCCTCTCCTCGTTTTATTGCTGGTTTCATTCACCCTGAGCGCCTCTGCTCAGGACTGGATAAAAACTGGCACGAACCTCGGTGTCGAGAAGGCCCGCATTGCGGTCCCGGACTTTAAGCCCAACAGCCAGGATCCCCGAAATACCGAGCTGCTCAAAACTTTCAACGACACTCTTTGGAATGACCTCGACAATGCTGGCATCTTCGACATGGTCTCAAAGAGCTTCTACCCGCTCGCGCAAATCGGCGCCCCCACCGACGTGAAGTTCGAAACCTGGGGCTCGCCGCCGCCTAATGCCGCCTACCTCGTATTTGGCAATCTTGCGGCATCGGGCAACAACGTGACTGTCCAGGGCTGGTTGTACGACGTCAAGAACACCGCTTCGCCCCAAATTCTCGGCAAACAATACACCGATACTGCAACGACGCAAGCAGCCCGCACCATAGCGCACAAGTTCGCGGATGAAATTATTTTTCGCCTCGGTGCTGGCATCAACGGCATCGCCGAGACCCAAATTTTTTACGTCAGCTCACGCAGTGGCCACAAAGAAATCTGGGGCATGGACTACGACGGCGCAAGCCAGCACCCTATCACCACGCTCGGCACGATTGCTCTCTCGCCGCACGTTTCGCCCGATGGCTCCCGCTTGGCCTTTAGCGCATTCACCGGCTCGGGCTGGGAGATTCGCATGTTCTCCTTCGATCTCAACCGGCTCGTCTCCTTCCCCCGCTATGCTGGAACCAACCTTTCGCCCGCCTGGGCGCCAGACGGAACAAAGCTGGCCATCTCATCGTCCAGGTCAGGTGACCCCGAGCTTTACATCGTCGATCAGTCTGGTGCGAACCTTCGCCGGATCACTAATTCCAAAGGCCCTGATGTTTCTCCCACCTGGAACCGCAAGACCGGTTCACAAATCGCCTGGGTCAGCGGACGCACTGGGCTGCCACAGGTCTACGTCATGGGTTCCGACGGAACAAACGTGCAACAGCTAACCGATCAGGGATATGCCGTCTCGCCCGCCTGGTCTCCGAATGGAACCATCGTCGCGTTTTCGTGGATGCGCCATTACGGCCCCGGCGCGCCCGGTGCACAGGACATTTACATCATGGACATCGTCAGCAAGCAGTGGGTACAACTGACGCACGATGGCGGCAGGAACGATTTTCCATCATGGTCGCCCGATGGCCGCCACATCGTTTTTCAATCGAACCGCTCCGGTTCGCTGCAAATTTGGACCATGCTGGCCAACGGGGACAACCAAAAGCAACTTACCACCTCGGGTAGCAATTCGGAACCGGATTGGAGTTGGAAGTAGATTTGACACTTGTGTTTAGAGGAGAGTTCCTGTTATTTGTTGCATTAACACGTTCTCATAAATTGAGCCGCGCATTACGCGATGCGCGAATATTCGGGAGGAGAAATTGAAACCAGTAACGCTTCGAAGCCTTGCCTTAGCCCTCGCGCTCTGCGCGATCATGTTCCTCGGAGCATGCCACAAGAAACAAGCTCCACCGCCACCACCACCACCGCCACCGCCACCAGCTCCGACCGCCTCACTGAGTGCCAGCCCGGATACCGTCGATAAAGGCCAATCGACCACTTTGACTTGGCAGACGACGAATGCCTCTGAGGTCAGCATCGACAATGGCGTCGGAAATGTGCAGCCGAATGGCTCGCAACAGGTGAGCCCCACTGAATCGACCACCTACACCCTAACTGCAAAGGGTGATGGTGGAAACCAAACCGCCACGGCTCGCGTTACCGTAAACGCACCTCCCCCACCACCGCCTCCTCCGACACAGGCAGGGCCGAGCGAAGAGGAGCTGTTCTCGCAGAACATCAAGGACGTCTACTTCGACTATGACAAGTCCGATGTTCGCGCTGATCAGCAAGCCTCCATCCAGGCCGATGTTGCGTTCCTGCGGCAGCATCCCAACATCAGCTTCACGGTTGAGGGACACTGCGACGAACGCGGCTCAACCGAATATAACCTTGCTCTGGGCGACAGCCGCGCCAGCGCTGTGAAGAACGCACTCGTGGCGGCTGGAATTTCTGCCGACCGCGTCAAGACCACGAGTCTTGGCAAAGAGAAGCCGTTCTGCACGGAGTCGAACGAAGCCTGCTGGCAACAGAACCGCCGCGGCCACTTCGTTTATTCGCACTAGCGAATTGAAAGCACTTTCCTGGGGGCGGCCCTTCGGCCGCCCTTTTTTGTTGCCGTTTTAGAAGCCTTTTCGTTCGTGTTCCCTTCTTGGTAAATGCCTTTTTGATAGCGTGCCATCACAAATGATTCAGCGAGTAGCACTTCTCAGACTGGCAACTTCTACCAGCAGCCTTCCATCGAACCTGAGCACATATGGGCACCTCCACCGCCTCGACCCAAACCCGTGCCGAATCCCCAGCGGCCACGAAGAAGCTGACCTTCTCTCGACTGCTGAAGCCTCACCTCGGGTCGCTAACTCTGGGCTTTATCGCTATCGCAGGTGAGAGCGCCGCCAATCTGCTCCAGCCCTGGCCGTTAAAGATCGTCCTCGACGACGTCCTGCGTTCACACTCAACTCACGCCTGGACGATGCGAATGATTCACCAGATTGTCGGCAGCGACAAGATCGCAATCCTGAAGTTCGCCTGCATCGCCGTGCTGGGCATCGCGGTTCTCGACGCGATATGCACTTATGGTGAAAAGTATCTGACCACCAGCGTCGCGCAATGGGTGAGCTACGACCTCCGTCTCACCATCTACTCCCACATTCAGCGATTGTCGCTCGCATTTCATGATCATAAGCGCACTGGAGACCTGATCAGTCGCGTGACCGATGATATCGAGAACATTCAAAGCTTCATTACAAATGGGCTTCTCGGCGTTCTGATCAATGCCATGACGCTCGTCGGCATGATCGCCGTCATGTTCTGGCTGAACTGGCAATTCACTCTCATCGCCCTCTCAGTCGTGCCCGCACTCTTTGCCATGGTCTACATCTACACACGGCGTATCAAGAAGGCTTCTCGCGAGGTACGAAAAAAAGAAGGCGAAATTACTTCAGTAGTTCAGGAGGTGCTTTCCTCGATACGCGTCGTGAAAGCCTTCGCACGCGAGGATTACGAAGTTCGCCGCCTTGAGCAGGAAAGCCTGGAAGCAGTCGAGATCTCGCTTCGCGCCCGCAGCCTGAAAGCGAAACTCACGCCACTGGTAGGCATCGTCGTCGCGGTGGGCACCGGTTTAGTGCTGTGGTTTGGGGCGCGCCTGGTGATGAGCGGCTCACTTACCGCCGGAGCCCTGGTCGTCTTCATTCTCTATCTTGGCAAAATGTACAAACCCATGCAGGAAATCTCGAAGATGACCGACACCTACTCAAAGGCCGCCGTGGGCTACGAGCGCATTCAGGAGATCCTTAATACCCGGCTCGAAATCAAAGATCTGCCGAAAGCCAGAAAAGTTCAGAAGCTCAGAGGTGACATCGAATTCGATCACGTGTCGTTCGCGTACACCAGCGACTCCCCCATCCTGAAAGATGTTTCTTTTCGCATGAATGCCGGTAACGTATCCGCATTCGTGGGTCCTACCGGTGCCGGAAAGACCAGCATCATCAGCCTTCTAGCTCGTTTTTATGATCCTGACACGGGGCTCATCCGAATCGACGGCACCGATATCAAACAGTTCCAGCAAGAATCGCTGCGTCAGCACATGAGTTTCGTTCTGCAGGAGACCGTTCTCTTCCACGCCTCGGTGTGGCAGAACATTGCGTATGGCAAGCCGGGTTCCACACGCGCGGAGATCATCAAAGCCGCAAAAATGGCCAACGCAGACGAATTCATCGAGAAGCTCCCCGAAGGCTACGATACTGTTTTAGGGGAGCGTGGCATGACGCTTTCCGGAGGGCAGCGCCAACGCATTGCCATCGCGCGCGCTGTCATTCGCAACACACCCATCCTCCTGCTCGATGAACCAACCAGTGGGCTTGACTCAGCTTCCGAAAAGCTCGTTTTTGAGGCCCTCGATCGCCTAATGGAAGGCCGCACCGTGGTCGTCATCGCCCATCGGTTGTCGACCGTGCAGCGGGCAGATATGATCTTTGTCGTAGACGACGGTCAGATTGTCGAACGCGGAAAACACCAGAAGTTAATGAAGCTGAACGGAATCTACGCAGGGCTGCACAACCTGCAATTCAGGCAGGAGGATTCCGTTGAACTTACGCGAGCTTCATAAATTATTCAGCTCTTGTATTCGTGAGATCACCGCCCGTGCCGCTGCGTCGGTTTGCTGCGGGGAGTAGCCGGCGGCACGGAAGGCATCCCGAATCTGGTTTGGAGAAAGCTGGGCGAGGAGAGAACCAATCCATTTCGCGTCCTGGCGGGGAATGTGCCTGCCAAGCCATTCGATTCGAACTTCGTGAAAACAGAATCCCCACTCAAGTTGGAACAGACTTAAGAGCGGTGGTCGCTTGGGAAAATTCAAATCAATGTAATCCCGGTGGACGCGTGCGATGAGCTTCGTATGCTCATACGCCTGCAGATTACCTTTCGAATCCTTATCAGAATATCTCTTTCCTGCCGGTCCGAACGCTGTTCCCACGTCGCTGACCTCGTACAACTCCGGCCCAGCCTTTTTGTCATCCTCAAGGATTACGTTGTTGTCGTCCTTCAGGTCCCAATTTCCAATCAATCCCATCATCACTCGCAAACCGTTGAACTCACGCGTACCGTAAAACGGATTCTGCCGCCAATTCCAGTTTCCTAACTTCTTTTCGCCGCCAGCGCGCCGTTGCAGGCGCACGTTGGGAACATTTCCTCCTTTACCGGCCAAACCCCGTGCGCGCCTTCGACGCAGATGGGAAGGCATGTTGTTCACCTTAAGTTCGGGAAAAAAGTAATCTTCATTCGCTCCATACCCAACTGCCCACAAGAGGCGCGAAGCGACCGTCTCCGGCTTCGCCTCTACTCCCAGCTTGGCCTTCCACTTTTTTCCGTCCGAATCACGTACGTCGAACTTGGGGTTAGATCCGTGCAAATCCTCCTGGAGGAATTCAACTGGCGGCTTCGGCTCCTGTTTTTCCCCACCCGGCCCCCAGAACAGATTCAATGACTGAATGTCGCCGGGGTCTTTCCACAGCACTGCGGACGGATGGGCGCTCACTGGTGGCGGATCTTTGCACCACGCAACCGGCGAAAAGAAAAGCACGCCCGGTAGAACTAACCGGCAATGGCGCCACAGGCTCATGCGCTTCGAACCGGAGTGGGATGAGAGTTGAATCTCCTGAGTTGCAGCCTGTTCAGCTTGTGTACGCGCCTAACACTTGGCGCGCACACCATTTGTCGCATCAAAGTAGCGGGAAGGACTGCGCTTACCTGTGAAATTGCTCATCCAGCCCGGAGACGGTATTAAACGGCTCGTAAAGGGCATTCGCAAAGCAAAAGACCGTGTCGAAATCATGATCTTCCGCTTCGATCGCAGTGAGATCGAGAGGGCCCTCATCGACGCGGTTGAACGTGGCGTTTTCGTCCACGCCCTGATTGCCTTCACCAACCGCGGTGGGGAAGAGCATCTTCGCAAACTAGAAAAGGATTTCCTGGCCAACGGAATCACTGTGGCGCGGACAGCCGGCGACCTCGTTCGCTATCACGGCAAAATGATGATCGTCGATCGAAAAGAACTCTACGTCAACGGCTTCAACTTTACCCACCTGGATATCGATCGCAGCCGCAGCTTCGGCCTGATCACGCGTAATCCCAAGCTGGTGGCCGAAGCCGCCAAGCTGTTCGAAGCCGATACCAAACGGCAGGCCTATACCGCCGGCAATTCCAAATTTCTCGTCAGCCCGGTAAACGCACGAAAGCAGCTCGCCGGATTCATAAAAGGCGCAAAGCGAGAGCTGCTCATCTACGATCCCAAAATCAGCGACCGCGCCATGCTACGGCTGCTGCAAGAACGAAAAAAGGCTGGCATAGATATCAGAATCATCGGCTGCGTAAGCGGAAACCGCCTTCCCGCCTGCGATCTCAAGCGAATGCGCCTGCACACGCGCACCATCGTCCGGGATCGCACACATGCTTTCATTGGCAGTCAGAGCCTCCGCCAATTGGAGCTCGACGCCCGCCGTGAGATCGGTATCATCTTCCGCGATGGCGCCGCGATTAAGGACCTGATTCGCACGTTTGAGGAGGACTGGGCCGCTTCATCGGCTGACATCGTCGAAGAAAAAACTTCCGAAGGAGAGGCGATTAGAGCGGTAAAGAAAGTGGCGCAGGCCATTACCAAGCGAGTGCCCCTGATGCCAGTGGCCAAGAAAGTTCTGAAGACGATCAGCAATCAGACCGACGTCGATTTCGATCACAAACAACTGCACAAAGAAGTGACCGAGATCCTGAAAGATGTCGTCGAGAAGACCGCGCAGGAAGCGGCTCAGGAAGCCGCCGAAGTCGTGGTAAAGGCAAGCTGAAGATGAGAGCAGCAACAGCAATTTGTTCCGCCGCTACGGCCGCGCTTCTCGCCGGATCCACGGTTCCCGCCCAGACGACTGCACCTGCGCCAAACTCAACGGGCGCCAAACTCGTCGAACAATTTAAAGGGCAAGCCGCCGAGTACCTGGCTTGGCGCGAGAAAACCGTGGGCAGCGGCCCGCCGCCAACCGACTCACCCGAGAAGCTAGACGCGGTGCGACATGACCTCGCAAACAAAATTCGCACGGCACGGGCGGGCGCAAAGCAAGGCAAAATCTTCACACCGCAAATCGCGGATTACTTCCGGCGTCAAATCTCCGCGACATTGAACGGCCGTCACGGACATGAAGTCCGCGCAACTCTTCTCCACGCTGAGCCGGTCAAGATGGATCTGCAGGTCGATCAAAGTTATCCGCCAAACGTCCCATTGCAATCCACCCCGCCAACGCTGTTGCTGAATCTACCGGAGCTCCCGAAAGGTCTGGAATACAGAATTATTGACCGCGAGTTGGTCTTGCTCGACACCGGCCCGAACATCGTCGTGGACTACATTCCCGACGCATTCCCTGGCAACACAGAATGAAATCAGGAAAAAAGTACAGCGCAATAGTCTTGATCGTAGCTGCGGTCGCGATCGCCTGCCTACAAGCCGAAACGAAATCCAATATCGGCAAACTACCGCTGCTTAACAATTCCGTCCGTTTCGCGGTAATTGGCGACAGCGGGACCGGTGAAAAGGAACAATACGAAATCGCGAAGCAAATGGAAACATATCGCCAAATCGTCAACTTCGATTTCGTTATCATGCTGGGCGATAACATCTACGGCGGACACACGCCTCGAGACTTTGCGCGCAAGTTCGAGGTTCCGTACAAGCCGCTGCTTGATGCGGGAGTGAAGTTTTATGCATCACTCGGCAACCACGACGACCCCAAACTCGAGCCCCTCTACAAGCCCTTCAACATGAGCGGCGAACGTTACTACACTTTCAAAAAGGGCGACGTTCAATTTTTTGCTCTCGACAGCAACTACATGGACGCCCGGCAACTCTCCTGGCTTGAGCAGAATTTGAGGTCATCGAAGGCGCAATGGAAGATCTGCTTCTTCCACCATCCGCTGTACAACGATGGCAAAATGCACGGCCCCGACCTCGATCTTCGCAATCAGCTCGCTCCGCTGCTCAAGAGTTATCGTGTAAATGTGGTTTTCTCCGGCCACGAGCATGCTTATGAACGGATTAAGCCGATAGATAACATTTACTACTTCATTCAAGGCGATTCGGGAAAATTAGTGCGTCACGATTTTCGCCCCTCAGAAGAGATGGCCAAGAGTTTCGATCGCGGCCGCACGTTTATGGTCGTCGAGATTGCAGGCGAGAATCTGTACTTCGAAACCATCTCGGCTTCAGGCGAAACCGTTGACGCCGGCGAACTCCCGCGTACCGCCGCATCCGTGAAGGCCGCAACTGCTGCGGCGCGATGAGCGACAACATAGTTTGGAAATGCAATAGCCAGACTGAACACAACAGAGCCCGGAAGGGCTGCATTTAAATAGCCGCACGTAAGTGCGGGGAGCGCTGGCCAAGCTAGCAAGTCCCGCAGGGACGGCACGCCAAAACACCCGCGAAATCCACAGGCTTCCGCGCCCATAGTCCCTTTCACCTGCTACTCCGGCAAAGTAAAATCTACTTACGGGAATGTCTCAATTCGTTCATCTTCATCTCCACACCGACTACTCCATGCTCGACGGCGCTTGCGACGTCGAGAAGCTCTGCCAGCATGTAAAGGATCTCGGTATGCCCGCCGTGGCAATGACCGACCACGGCAACATCTTCGGCGCTGTCCATTTCGTCAAAGCCGCGCAGGCAGCAGGAGTGAAACCGATCATAGGTTGCGAGCTCTACGTCTGCAAAAAAGATGACCACCGCATCGAACGCACTCCGCCCGAAGGCGATACCTACAACCATCTTCTGGTGCTCGCAGAAAACGAAGAGGGCTATCGCAATCTGGTCAAAATCACCTCTGAAGCATCACTTCATGGTTTCTACTACAAACCAAGGGTCAGCAAGACCTTTCTTTCTGAACACGCGAAAGGCTTGATCGCACTCTCGGGATGCCTCAAAGGCGAAGTCGCCGAGTTCCTTAGCGGAAATAAATACGAGGCGGCCCGAACCGCAGCGGCTACCTACGCCGATATTTTCGGAAAGGAAAATTTCTTTCTCGAAATTCAGGATCAGGGTCTCGAGATGGAACATCGCATCCATCCTGATCTGTTCAAGCTCGAAAAAGACCTGGGCCTTCCCTTAGTCGCGACCAATGACAGTCACTATCTCTGCGAAGACGATGCTCACGCTCAGGACGTGATGGTCTGCATTCAGACCGGCAAGAGCATTCAAGATCCGAACCGAATGAAGTTCCAGGGCACCGGCTTCTATGTAAAGAGCCACGACGAGATGCTTCAGGTCTTCAAGCACTCGCCCGATGTGCTGAAGCAGACCCTAGCCATTGCCGAACGGTGCCACGTAAAACTCGCAAAAGTCAGCAATCCATTTCCGCACTTCGACGTCCCGCCCAGGTTCACGCTGGACAGCTACTTCGAACACGTTGCACGTGAAGGTTTCACGCGGCGCCTGGACAGCATTCGCGCTCAATTGGCCGCAGGGAAACTGAAGCACGGAGTGGCAGAATACGAACAACGACTGGCCCGCGAAATCAACATCATCCAGCAGATGAAGTTTTCCGGCTATTTCTTAATTGTCTGGGATTTTGTCCGTTACGCCCGAGAGCACAACATCCCTGTCGGGCCTGGCCGCGGATCGGCAGCCGGCTCTCTCGTCTCTTATTCGCTTGGCATCACCGATCTCGACCCGCTGCAATACGAACTCTTCTTCGAGCGCTTCCTGAATCCGGAGCGCGTTTCCATGCCTGATATCGACATGGACTTCTGCATGAACCGGCGTGGCGAAGTGATCGACTACGTCACACGCAAGTACGGCCGCGAAAATGTCGCCCAGATCATCACCTTCGGCACTATGGCTGCGAAGGCTGCGCTCAAAGACGTCGGACGGGCCATGGATATTCCCTACGCCGATGTCGATCGCATCGCGAAAATGGTTCCGACTACGCTCAACATCAAACTGGACAACGCCCTCAAAGAGTCCCCCGCGCTGCAGCAAGCCTACGAGAGCGATTCTCAAATTCGCCAACTGATCGATACGGCCAAAAAGCTAGAAGGACTAGTCCGCAACGCCGGAATGCACGCCGCCGGTGTCGTGATTTCGCCTCGCCCGCTGAACGAACTCGTCCCTCTCTACAAGACCAAAAATGACGAAATCGTAACCGCCTTCGACATGGTCGCCATCGAGAAGATGGGTCTGCTCAAGATGGATTTCCTGGGTCTGACCACGCTTACCATTCTCGACGATGCGCTCAAGCTAATTCGTCAGACTCGAAGCGAACAGGTCGAACTGGAAAAGATCACGCTTCACGATCAGACTACATACGAAAAGGTCTTTCATAGCGGACTAACCTCGGGCGTCTTCCAGTTTGAATCGCACGGCATGCGCGACGTGCTGCGGCGTTACAAGCCGAATTCTATCGAAGACCTCACCGCCCTCAACGCGCTTTATCGTCCCGGACCGATCCAGGGCGGGATGATCGATGACTTCATCGATCGCAAACACGGCCGCAAGAAGATTGAATACGAACTTCCAGAACTTAAAGAAATACTTGAAGAAACGCTGGGCGTCATTGTGTACCAGGAACAGGTGATGCAAATCGCCAACCGGCTGGCCGGATATTCGCTCGGCGAAGCCGACCTGTTGCGCCGTGCCATGGGTAAAAAGATCGCCGAGGAAATGGCCGCGCAGCGCGAACGATTCGTAACCGGCGCCGTAAAAAGCGGCTTCCCACAAAAGAAGGTTGAAAAAATATTCGATCTTATGGCGCAGTTCGCCGGCTATGGCTTCAACAAGTCGCACTCCGCTGCATATGCGCTGCTCGCCTATCACACGGCATATCTGAAGACTCACTATCCAGTCGAATTCATGGCCGCGCTGCTGACATCAGTCACAGGCAATACCGACGACGTAGTCAAGTACATCAACGAATGCCGCGAAATGGGAATTCCCGTCGAGCCGCCGGACATCAACGTCAGCGATGCGAATTTCACTCCGCACGGGAACGCCATCCGCTTCGGCCTGGCCGCGGTAAAGAATGTTGGGCATAACGCGATTGAATCCATCGTGGCGGCAAGAAAAGAATTGGCGGGCGAGGGCCCCCGCCCCACACGGGACGGGAAGTTCAAATCCATTTACGAATTCTGCGAAAAAGTTGACCTTCGTCTTCTCAACAAGCGCGTCCTCGAATCTTTAATCAAGAGCGGCGCCATGGACTCTCTCGGCCGGCGCGCGCAACTCATGGCCGTTCTCGACAAAGCCATGGAGCATGCGCAAAAAGCTCAGCGTGATGCCGAATCCGGCCAGCACGGGTTGTTTGGCGTGTTTCAACAGGAAGAAGCACACGCCCAGGAAGACAGACTTCCCGACACGCCCGACTGGGACGAGCACACCCGTCTGGCGAATGAAAAAGAAATTCTCGGATTCTTCATCACCGGCCATCCCCTCGAGAAATATCGCGAAAAGCTCGAAGACCTGCGCGCCCTCAGCACCGCCGAGCTTTCGGACATGAAAGCCACCACCGGAAAGGACGAGACCCTTTGTACGGCGGGTCTCATCACCAACCTGCGTGTTCTGAAATCCAAGCGAGGTGAGTTCTACGCACAAGCATCGCTTGAAGATCTCTCCGGCTCAATCGACATGCTGGTTTTCCCTGAGGCATACAAGAAAGTGCAGGAACGGCTCAAAGCACTCTCGGACATTCCCGTTCTCATTCGTGGCGGCGTTCGCATCGAGGAAGGCGCGAATCCTAAGCTCACGGTAAGCGACATCCTCTCACTCGAAGAAGCTAGAGTTCCGCTTCCCCGTTCCATTCGCATCCGTATTCCGCTCGAAAAAGCCTCAGATTCTACGATTGACGACCTGCATCTCCTTTTTTCTCAACGCAAAGGCGAAGCTAAGGTATTGTTTGACGTCGAACGCAGCGGTGATTTCATGGTGGTAATGGAGGCGGAAGGCTATAATGTCCTGCCAGACCGTGCTTTCATTGGCCGCGTTGAGGAACTCTGCGGACACGGTGCAGTAAGAGTCATCGATTGATCGGGAGATCTGGCCATCGGGTCGTCGCGTGATCTGTTCGTTGGATTATGGCTATGGATCTTCTCTGAAAACGATCAGATTTCAGATCACCAGATGACCCGATCACCCGATTACCGGATTGAGAGCTTCATATCGCGACGGCGAAATTACAACTGATGAAGACGGCGGACATCAGCGCGGTTCTCACGGGCGCTCAGCTTTTGGTTTCGATGGTTGAAGCCAGGCGAGCCGCTCGCAACGGCGACGGCCTGGAAGTTACAGCAACCGACGAACTCGAAAAAATCGAGCAGCAGCTGGGGAAGCTCGAATCGCTCGACGGACAGAGCGCCGAGGTCCGCAAAGAAATTGACGACCTCCGCGAGCGCGTCGCCCTGCTTCGCAAAGAGATTTCCCACCGTGAAGCCTGGGTAAAAACCGAACTCGCCCGCCATCCGCAACGACCCTATTTCCTCGACTACGTAGAAAAAATCTTTACCGACTTCAGCGAAATCCATGGCGACCGCCGGTTTGCCGACGATCCGGCCATGGTCTGCGGCATGGCCCGTTTTCATGGGGAAGAAATCCTGCTGGTTGGGACGCAAAAGGGCCGGGACACGAAGCAAAAAGTGGCCCGCAATTTCGGCCTGCCGAATCCCGAAGGTTATCGCAAAGCGCTGCGCGCGATGCAACTCGCCGAAAAGTTCTCCCGCCCGATTTTCACTTTCGTAGACGTCACCGGAGCCAATCCCGGTCTGGGCGCTGAAGAGCGCGGGCAGGCTGAGGCAATCGCTGTGAACCTGCGCGAAATGGCCCGCCTCCGCGTTCCGATCATCACGATTGTGACGGGCGAAGGCGGTAGTGGCGGGGCATTGGCGATCGCAGTTTCCGACCGCGTGCTAATGATGGAGAACTCTATTTACTCCGTTATCTCTCCCGAAGGCTGCGCTTCCATCATGTGGCGCGACGCCGCCAAAAAAGAGCTCGCAGCCGAAGCTTTGAAAATTACCGCCTCCGATTTGAAAGAGCTGGGAATTATCGACGCCATCGTTCCCGAACCCTCAGGTGGTGCCCACACCGACCAGGATGCGGCTACCAAGCTCGTCGATCACGCCCTGCAGCAGAATTTTTCCGCCTTGAAGCAAACTCCCGCGAAAGAGCTGGTCGCCTCGCGCTACGACAAATTCCGCAAAATGGCCCAGTTCTTCGTCGAGCAGTAGGAGTCATGTCGGAGGACAGGGTTTCTCATCCACGGCCACTTTCCGAGTAGCCGACCAAGTACACGAAATCCCATGGCAGATCGGCAAATGCGAACAGGGCGACCGCTTCGAGGACCAGTTCGCGAGGAACCGGGGCCGCCGCTCAAAAACTACATCACCCCCGCGGGATTGCAGCGGCTGAAAGACGAACATCGGTTCCTGCTGAGTCGCGAACGTCCGGCCGTGGTGGAGGTCGTAGCGTGGGCTGCCGGTAACGGGGACCGCAGTGAAAACGCCGACTACCAATATGGCAAGCGACGATTGAACCAGATCGATTCACGGATTCGCTTTCTTGCGAAACGTATCGAGGCGGCCGTAGTTGTCGATCCCTCCGCTCCGCGGGCAGGATCAGCCGCTACCCGCGTTTTCTTCGGCGCGACTGTGACCTACGAGGACGCCGCTGGCCTCGAACATGTCGTCTCTATCGTCGGCACCGACGAGGTGGACCTCGATCGCGGCTACATCAGTTGGCGCTCGCCTCTCGCGAATGCGCTCATGAAGTCGAGCCCCGGCGACCGCGTGGACCTGCGCGCGCCAGCGAAGACGGAACATCTCGAGATCATCCTCGTCCAATACGCGCCGATTCCGATGGATCCGTTCCGCGAACCGCCGGGAGCTCAGTCCACGCCCAAGGTCGAAGGCTCCTAGGCCAAACCGCCGACTCCGACCGCTCCCCGATATTTGTCCCATTGCTTCCTAAGAACAATCAAAGCCCAGTCCCGGCGCTACCTTCATATTCCCCACCCCCACCAGTTACTCACATCCAATCACCTGCCGTATAATTTAGGCAGCCCCCTCGGAACTGCAGGTCCCTTCGAAGGGTAGCGCTCACCGCCAAGGCAGTTCGGAACGACAACTTAAGGTCGGGGCGTGGGCCGTTGCACAAGTAATTGTGCAAATATTGGTAGGAAGGACTTCCTGTTTAATGGCTACAACTGACGTTGGGCTGCACGATGCCGCGGGGCGCGCCCCACGGGTGCCGGTCGTTAATGACATGAGCATCCAGGTCGCCACCACAAACGGCAGCGGCTCTCAAAGCTCCAATACCGTACTTCTTCGCAGCATCTTCCAGATGGGCGTCCCGGTCTCAGGCAAGAATCTTTTTCCGTCGAACATCGCCGGCCTGCCGACGTGGTACACCATTCGCGCCAACAAAGATGGCTACGTCGCGCGCAAGAAGGAAATCGACTTTCTGGTCGCGATGAACCCTGAGACAGCCGTTGAAGACGTGAAGTCGCTCGCACCCGGCGCCTCGGTGCTCTACGATGAGCCGCTGAATCTTAGCTCTCTCCGCAATGACCTGAATTTTTATTCTGTCCCGTTCGACAAGTTGGTCGCGCCAGTCTGCCCGGAAGCGAAGCTTCGCAAGCTGGTCAAGAACATGATCTACGTCGGCGTCGTAGCCAAGCTGCTCGACCTCGACATGATGGAAGTCGAAAAGGCACTGCGCAAGCAGTTTGCGAAGAAAGTTAAAGCCGCAAATTTGAATTTTGCCGCCGCCCAGGCCGGTTTCGACTACGCCGCTGCGAGCCTGGTCAAGCAGGACCCATTCCGAATCAAGCGCATGGACAAGAACCGCGGCAAGATCATCATTGACGGCAACACGGCATCAGCCCTCGGCTGCGTCTTTGCTGGATGCACGGTCCTGAGCTGGTACCCGATCACGCCGTCCTCTTCGCTGGCCGAAAACATAATCGAGTTCTTCAAGCGTTTCCGCATAGGTCCTGATGGAAAAGCCACTTTCGCCGTAGTTCAAGCCGAAGATGAACTCGCCGCCATCGGTATGGTTATCGGCGCAGGCTGGGCGGGTGCCCGCGCCATGACGACAACGTCTGGTCCCGGCATCTCGCTTATGTCGGAGTTCGCCGGATTGTCCTATTACACCGAAATTCCCGGCGTGATCTGGGACATTCAGCGCGTCGGGCCATCAACCGGTCTGCCTACACGTACGTCGCAAGGCGACATTCTTTCGACCGCATTCCTTTCTCACGGTGATACCAAGCACATCATGCTCTTCCCTGCTTCGCCGCAAGAGTGCTTTGAGATGGGGACGGATGCCTTTAATCTCGCCGAAAAGTATCAGACCATCGTGTTCGTGATGTCCGATCTCGATCTCGGCATGAACAACTGGATGTCCGATCCGTTTCCTTACCCCGACAAACCAATCGAGCGCGGTAAAGTGCTCACGGCCGAAGATCTGAAAAAGCTTGGCGGCTTTAGCCGCTACAAAGATATCGATGGCGACGGAATCGGTTATCGAACTCTGCCTGGCACCGATCATCCTGCGGCGGCTTACTTCACTCGTGGTAGCGGCCACAACGAGCGGGCCCTTTACAGCGAGAAGCCGCAAGATTACGAAGACAACATGGACCGCCTGCGGCGCAAGTTTGAGCACGCCCGTCGATTTGTGCCCGCGCCTGTGATCGAGAAAATGCCGAACGCAGAAATTGGAATTATTGCCTTCGGCAGCTCGCATTGGGCCCTGGTCGAGTCACGTGATCAACTGCGCGATGAGCACAAGATTCCGACCGACTATCTACGAATTCGCGCGTACCCGTTTTCGCAAGAGATTGCGGATTTCGTTCAAGCGCATAAGCGCGTTTACGTCGTGGAGCAGAACCGCGATGCACAGATGTTCTCTCTGCTCAAGCTCGATCTTGACAACGAACTGGCGTCCAAGCTCCGTAGTGTTGCACGCCTTGATGGTCTGCCGATCGACGCGCGTTCTATTACCGACGAAATTGCCGCAATGGAGGAGAAGTAATGGCCACCACACCCGCCGCGCCGAAAACAAATCGCCTTGGACTCGCCACCCTCGACTACCGTGGCGGCAAGACAACGCTGTGCGCCGGCTGCGGCCATAACGCAATCTCCGAGCGCATTATCGACGCTTTGTACGAAATGGGCGTAAAGCCAGAGAGCGTTGCCAAGCTGAGCGGGATCGGCTGCTCGTCGAAAAGTCCCGCATACTTCCTGAATCGTGCTCACAGCTTTAACGCTGTGCATGGCCGTATGCCCTCGGTCGCTACCGGCGCCGTGCTCGCAAATAAAAATTTAATGGCTCTGGGCGTCAGCGGAGATGGCGATACCGCCTCAATCGGGATTGGGCAGTTCATTCACCTCATGCGGCGCAATCTGCCGATCATCTACATCATCGAGGACAACGGCGTTTACGGCCTGACCAAAGGGCAATTCTCCGCCACCGCCGACCGCGGCTCGAAGCTGAAGACCGGAGTGATTAATGATTTGCCGCCAATCGACACTTGCGAACTGGCAATCTCTCTCGGTGCCACGTTCGTGGGGCGTTCGTTTTCCGGCGATAAGCGGCAGCTACACGCAATGTTGAAAGCAGCAATCGCCCATCGCGGCACAGTCATGCTCGACGTAGTTTCGCCTTGCGTCACGTTCAACGATCACGAAGGCTCGACCAAGTCGTACAAGTACATGAAAGATCATGACGAGCCTCTGCAGGAAGTGAACTTCATTCCGTTTTTCGAAGACATTTCAGTTGATTACGATGCCGGCAGTACAGTCGAAGTCACCATGCACGACGGTTCACGCCTGCGCCTCCGGAAGTTGGAGAAAGATTACGATCCGACAGACAAAATCCGCGCCATCTCACGCCTACATCAGGCAAAAGCGGAAGGCTCCATGTTGACGGGTGTGCTGTACGTGAACACGCAGACGCCGACATTTCTCGACATGCTGAACATCACCGACGAGCCGCTCGCGATTCTTCCGCCCTCAGTGACTCGACCCAGCCCTGAGGTGCTGGAGCAGGTGATGGAAGAGCTGCGATAGACCAATCCTCAACTAATGTCATTCCGAGCGTCTCGCTTGCGAGACGGCGAAGAATCTGCTGTCAGCAACGGAATACTCCTCATCCGCAGCGGCACGGAATGACCGAGGTTAGTTCCAGTCTGGTAATCTCATACCTCCTGGAAATGTAAACCCTGGTGCGAAAACTCCTCTTCATCCTCCTGGCGTTGCCAATTCTCGCCGGTCTGGCCTGGTGGTACTTTCACCAGCGCGAGATATCAGATTTCGATCCCGCCTTTCGCGAGTACGCCTACGTCACCAATGGCAAGAGCAACACGGTTTCCGTAATCGATCTTCGCGACTTCCGATTGGTAAGGACCCTCCATGTCGGCAACGGCCCGACCGGAATCGCGGCGAACAGCAGGAAGAATGAGATTTACGTCGTGAATAGCGGTTCCGCGAATGTGAGTGTGATCGATGCCGAGCGCAACGCTGTCGTCTCAACAATTGGGGTTCGTGGCGTGCCATATTTCATCGACGTTTCACCAGATGGCAAGCGCGGCTACGTCGCGAACTCTGCTTCTGACAGCGTTTCCGCAATCGACCTGGACGTGCGAAAAGTTATCGCGACCATTCGCGTTGGCAGCGCGCCCGGCCTCGCGCGAGTTTCACCAGACGGAAATAGCATCGTGGTTACCAATCGCAACGGCAATTCCGTTTCGGTGATCGATGCGCGAAGATTTGTTGTTCGCAGCACCATTTCCATTTGCCGGCAACCGACTGACGTTGCAATTCTGCCCGACAGCGGCAAAGCCTTTGTTGCTTGCTCCGGTTCAGCGCAAGTGGCTTCAATCGATTTGAAAACAGACAAGCTCCTGGCCCTGCTGGATGTCGGAAAAACTCCAGTGAGTCTTGCTTTAAAACCTGACGGCGGCGAACTGATCGTGTGCAACTTCGATTCCGATAACATTTCGATAATCGAAACCACAACCGACGAAGTCAGCGGAAGCTATTTGATTGGCACTCATCCGTCTCGCGGAGTCGTTTCCGCCGATAACTCTCGCCTTTACGTAAGTAATTTCGGGTCCGATTCCGTCGCAGTTTATGACATTGATATGGGGAAGGTCATCACATCGTTACCGGTAGGAACTGGACCGGACGCCCTGACGCTTTTGCCCAGCCAGAATTACTTGTTAGTGCTGGACTCACAGTCCGGAGATGTTGCCGTGGTTGAAAAACGGAAGCCTCGGAAGCTCGAACCGGGGGAATATCGGCTACTAACTTTGGTTCCAGCAGGAGCTCAGCCGAACAATATTGCCGTCAAGGCCTTTATGGCACAGGAAACGCACTGACACACCGGCTACCGCCTTAGTGTGATAACTACCATATCCGTGTCACCAGGAAGCTATCGAGCATTGTGTCAGCGCTCAGAACAGGGATGTCCTCGTGCAGAGCCTGCGCCGCAATCACTCGGTCGAAGGGGTCCCGGTGTTCAGTTGCGAATCGCCCGGCGCGTAAGGCCACCTCTGTGCTAATCGGCACCAGCGTGTAGCCGGCTGCTTCCATGGTCTCCAAAACTTCTCTCTCTAATCGTTCGGCTCCCGGAAGCCTGCCAAGGCGCACCTTGGTTGCAATTTCCCATGCAGATGCCGCAGAAACGAGAATATCGTTCTTCGGATCCACTATCACTCGCGCCGCTTTGCGGCTGAGAGAAGCAGGATCAAGTGTGGCCCACAGCAAAGCGTGGGTATCGAGAAGAACTCTCACTCAGCTTCACCGCTCCAGTGTCGCAATTCTTCATCTGGGAGCGGAGCAAAGAAGGCTGAAGTGAGTTTGAAGCCCGACGTCTGGAGAACACCAAGCCGCTTTTTCGGCGAAGAATGAATGCCCTCGATCTTTGCAACCGGGGTTTTCTCTCGCCCCGAAGTAATGATGATGGTTTCGCCCTTCAGCGCTTTCTTTAGCAGTTCAGAGAGGTTGGTTTTTGCCTCGTAGATAGTTGCGGTAATCATGTATCCTGCTAATTTATCTTAGTCAAGATATTGATTGCCGTCAATGGCGGCTAAAGTATTGAATAGACACGGCCAAGGCTATCGAACTCACCCATTTGCTCCGCAGCACTTCTTGTACTTCTTGCCTGAGCCGCAGGGACACGGATCATTCCGCCCGACCTTCGCCCCGCTGCGCACGACCTGCTGAACCGGCTGCCGGTCCCCAGCTCCGGCCATGCGTGCCTGTTCGAGCTCACGGCGTTTGCGGCGCTGGGCGGCTTCTTCGAGATCATCCAGTGAAGTCGAAACACCGCGCGGAGGACGGCTCCCATTGCCGTCGCCATTGCTGGAAGTGGCAGGTACTGTGGTTGGCTGCGCCCGCTCTGCCGCAGCACTTTCCCGCGTGATGATCTGCATAAGATACAGATAGCGGACTGTGTCTTCCTGGAAGCGCTGCATCATCGCTTCAAACATGTCGAACGACTCGCGCTTGTATTCAACCAAAGGATCTTTCTGCCCGTAACCGCGCAGACCAATTCCCTCTTTCAAATGGTCCATGTTGAGCAGGTGGTCTTTCCACTGCTGGTCAAGTACGCTCAACATGATCATGCGCTCGTGATAGCGCATCGCGTCTGGTCCGATAAGTGTTTCCTTCGCATCGTACCGCTCTTTTAATTTGTCGAAGATCGAATCGCCGAGTTCCTGACGATTTAATGTCTCCGGCTTTATTCCCTCGGCAAGAATGTCTACTCCGAATCGCGTGAAGATCGCATCCTTCAGCCCCTTAATGTCCCAATCTGCAGCGTGTACCTTTACCCCAGCATATTGATCAAGCAGGTCGCTCAGAATTCCCGCGACGTAGTCTTCCAGAATCAGATCCTTCTGGTCGACTCCTTCGAGCAGCTGCCGGCGTAGTCCATAGACCGCCTCACGCTGCTTGTTCATTACGTCGTCGTATTCAAGCAAGTGTTTGCGCGACTCGAAATGCTGCGCCTCGACCGCCTCTTGCGCCTTTTCAATTCGCCTGCTGATCAGCTTCGACTCGATCGGAACGCCTTCTTCCATCCCAAGACGCTCAAGTAATTTGGAGACCCACTCCTTCGCGAAGATGCGCATCAGGTCATCTTCGAGGGAAAGATAAAAGCGCGAAGCGCCGGGATCGCCCTGGCGGCCAGCGCGTCCGCGAAGCTGGTTGTCGATACGCCTTGCCTCGTGCCGCTCAGTTCCTAGAATGAATAATCCACCGCTCCCGATCACTTCGTCATGTTCTTTGTCTGTTTGCTGCTTATATCGCGAGAAGATTTCGTTCCACTGGTCAGTCGAGACCGCGTATTCGCTTCCGGCGTAGTACCAGACCGTGCTTTTCGAATCGTCGATTCCCACCTGAATCTTCCCTTGCGCCGCACGCAGAGGTTGAGCAAGGCCCTTCTTTACGCATTCCTGCTTGGCCATGAACTCGGCGTTCCCGCCTAGCAGAATGTCCGTACCACGGCCGGCCATGTTGGTGGCGATCGTTACCATATTCTGGCGCCCGGCTTGAGCTACGATCTCGGCTTCCTTTTCGTGGTACTTGGCATTCAACACCACATGCTTGATACCTTTTTTCTTCAGCAGGTCAGAGAGTCGTTCTGATTTTTCAATCGAAGTCGTTCCTACTAGCACCGGCTGGCCATTTTCATTCAGTTTCTGGATCTCATCCGCGGCAGCAAAATACTTTTCCTTCTCCGTCCGATAAACCAGGTCCGAATTTTCAATTCGCAGCAATGGCTTGTTCGTCGGAATGACCACAACATCCAGGTTGTAGATCTTGCCAAATTCACTCGCTTCAGTTTCCGCCGTGCCGGTCATGCCGGCCAGTTTCTTGTACATGCGGAAGTAATTCTGGAACGTAATCGTCGCAAGCGTCTGATTCTCCCGCTCGATCTTCACGCCTTCTTTGGCTTCAACTGCCTGGTGCAAGCCATCCGACCAGCGGCGTCCCGGCATCAGGCGCCCAGTGAATTCATCGACGATGATGACCTCGCCATCTTTCACCACGTACTCAACATCGCGGTGATAAAGCGCGTGCGCCTTGATCGCAGTCTCAACGTGATGCTTGAGGTCCCAATTCTCCGGGTCGGCGATGTTCCCAATCCCCAGCAAGCCTTCAACTTTCTCCCAACCCACATCCGTCACAGTAATATTCCGGTGCTTCTCGTCAACGGCATAGTCGCCGGTCAAGATTGCTCTCTGCGGGTCGTCACCTGACTCGAGAAGTTCCTGGCGCAGCCTCTCTTCCTGTTCGACAGGTACCTTCCCTTCTTCGAAAAGTCGGCGCAATTCCCCAGGTGTGAGCTCTTCGCCCGTTTGAAGCCTGGGAATGATTCGATCAACGCGTGCATACTTGTCGGTCGATTCTTCGCTCGCGCCGGAAATAATCAGCGGCGTACGCGCTTCGTCGATCAGGATCGAATCGACTTCGTCGACGATTCCAAAGTTGTGCCCGCGCTGCACGCAATCTTTCAGATCAAACTTCATGTTGTCGCGCAGATAGTCGAAGCCGAATTCGTTGTTGGTTCCGTAGGTTACATCCGCCGCATAAGCATCTCTGCGTTGCTGATCATCTAGATCGTGAACAATCACCCCGACCGTAAGTCCCAGAAACCGATAAAGCTGGCCCATCCATTCCGAGTCGCGCTTGGCGAGATAATCATTGACCGTTACAACGTGAACGCCGCGCCCGCTCAGCGCATTCAAATAAACCGGAAGCGTCGCAACCAGCGTCTTTCCTTCGCCGGTCTTCATTTCTGCGATCGTGCCCTTGTGCAAGACCATGCCGCCGATCAACTGTACGTCGAAATGGCGCATCTTCAGCACACGCCAGCCAGCTTCGCGGACTACGGCGAAGGCTTCTTCCAGGATTTCATCGAGGACTTCAGTAATCGCCTCAAGTCGTTGTTTATCGATCTCCTTAACACGATCAGGATCAGCATCGGGCTCCTCAGCAATGCGGCTGAGACGGTCTTGAATTCTCTTGCGGAACTCGTCAGTCTTGGCGCGCAGTTGTTCATCCGAGAGCTTTTGCATCTCGGGTTCGAGCGCATTAATCGCCGCCACCCGCGGCCTCAGACGCTTGATTTCGCGCTCGTTCTTGGTCCCAAAGACCTTTCCTAATGCGGTATTAATCAAAACTGGAATCCTTCAGAGGGCACACGCCTGCTCAGGGTAGAGCCTACCATATTAGATGCTGGACTCGATGGTTTGACGCAGGCTCGAATCGACCAGGAAATGCTTTGCTCATTCCCCAAACATCGGCACCTGGCGCAGGTCTGTCGGCCTGCGCTCGCGCTTGGTCGCCCCGATCACTGCGAGTACAGTGAGTGACTCCAACGCGCCCCGCGGCACAAACATGCGTTGAACATTCGACCGCAGGTCCGGCGGATTAATCAGAAAACCTTCCGCCGTCGTCAGGCTCAGATCATTCGGCATCAGGCCCTCGAGGATTTCTCCATCTCTAAACTTGATTCGGACCCAAAGCCCTTCCGCTCGTGGTCGCGTTGTGAATGTCTTGCGAGAAAGAGAATCCGAGTCGCTGAAATCGCGCACAAAAAAGACGCATTTGATATCCGAAATCTCGATCGCAACCACATTGCCAGCCGTATTCAGGAGCTCGAGCTTGCCATCGCGCACAAAGTGCGCCGGCGCAACGTACCCGTTCACCGTGTCCCGATCAATCTTCCGAACAATCACTTTCTTATGCGTAGAAGGCATGCCAAATTAGGTAATTAGGTAATTTTGTAATCGGGTAACTGAAAAACGATCAGCAGCGGCGGGGTCAAATTACCAAATCACTCAATTACAAAAATTGCCCAATGCTTCCCGATTTTCGCATTTCTAGGCGACCTCGCACAGGAATCCAGCTTCATAGTAGCCAAAACAATAACGTTGTGTTATTTTTTGTAGTTCGCTCGGCCTCTCAAGATGAAACTAAGCTGCTCATTAGTAAGCACTTACAACCAGTTTTCCAGATTTCCACAGGCCGTTCTGTGGAAAAGTCTGCGGCTCCGGGCGTTCCCTTCGTCGAACTTTGAGCAAGCGGCGGATTGTTCGTAGTCGGGCAGTTCACACGCGAGAATGGCTGACTACATCTACACAATGGAACTGCGGCTGACGCCGAACCAGCAAAAAGGCGTCACTCTGGTGCAAAACATTTCCCGCAACGCTGGAATGAACGTCTACCTCAGCGGCGGAGCAGTTCGCGATATCATCAGCGGTTTCCCCATCCGCGACCTCGACTTCACCGTCCAGGGTAATCCACTCAAACTGCAGAAAGACTTCGAACGGGCAGGCGCGGTCATCGGCGGCAGCGACGATGAGATGAAAGTGCTCTACCTGACCCTGCCGGGCGGAGTTCGCGCCGAAATCAGCAGCGCCCGCACGGAAAAGTACGAGAAGACTGGCAAGCCTCCGGTCATCGCACCCGCAACCATTATCGAGGACCTTCGTCGCCGTGACTTCACTGTGAATGCAATGGCGCTTTCGCTCAATCCAGGATCGCGTGGTCTCTTGATGGATCCTTTTAACGGCGCAGCCGACATCGAGGCCAAGCTCATGCGCATTCTCCACAACTACGCATTCGTCGAGGATCCTTCCCGCCTGATCCGCGCCTCCCGATTCTGCGCACGCTTTCATTGGCCGATGGAAGAACGCACACAGGCGCGTTACGAATCTGCCAAAGAGAACAATTACATCGAGTACATCACCAATCGCGGAATAGGTTACGAGATCGAACAGCTCGCCTATGAAGATGATCCGCTTAACATCATTCGCGTCCTTGAGAAAGAAGGATGGCTCAAAACCCTAAGCTCGCACTGGAGCAGCGCCAAAGTAGATGTAACTGGCCTCTCTGAGCTGGTAAAGACGCGCCAGCAGATGAACGAACTCGGCTACGCGCCTGATCCGGCCTCCGCCGTGTTGTATTTCCTTACCGACAAGCTCAACGACAAAGAAATAGCAGATATTCGCAAGCTGATTCCGCGAAAGGATTTGGTCGAGGCCTGGCGCGACATTCAGGACCACGCCAAAGAATTAGCCAAGCGCCTGACCGGCAAAGAAGCTGCCACCCCTTCGCGCACCTGGAAGCTGCTTTCCAATGCACGCCAGGAGATGGTGCTATTCCTCGCCGTGACAGCGCGTCAGCAGGCGGTCGAACAAAAGATCAAGAACTTCTTCACTAAATGGCGCGAGGTCCAGAAGAAAGTTCCGTTGCCGGAAATGACCGAGCTACTCATCACGCCTCAGCTGCCGGAGTATCCGAAGATCGCCGACGAAGTTTTCATGCTGCTGCTCGATGGCAAGCTACGTTCCCGTACGGAGCGCCTGAATTTCCTGAAGCCGCTGGCTCCGCCGCCACCGCCTCCACCGCCACCGCCGCGCCGGGGACGTGCCGCGAAGGCCGCTGCTCAAGCAGCTGGCCAGTCTGCTCCGGCATCTGTGTCAACAAAAAAAGGTAAGAGCCAGCCTGCTGTCGTTGCAGCTCCGGCAGTGAAGGGCGCAGACAAAGGTAAGCTCGCCGCAGCGCCTGCCGCCAAGGCACCCGAAAAGCCTGCAAAGCCAAGCGCGAAACCCGTCGCTCCCAGGCCCACTTCATCGAAGTCCCCGGCCAAGCCTACAGCTCCAAAGCCACCTTCTTCCAAACCAGGGAAGCCACTGGCGGCCGCAAAGAAATCGCCTCCGAAGCCTGCCAAGAAAGCAAAAAGACGCTGAGCCTTACATTTTCGACGAGTTGGACGAGAAGTCAAGACCGAAGCTTGGGCGTTTATAAGTTCCGCTGATTTTTACCGGAACAACCTTCTCGTGTCCATGTTTCTTAAAGATCGGCTCTAACGCTTTGGCAAACGCGGCTTTGATTCCGGACGTCGTCTTACTCAGACTCGCCTCAGTGGTGAGTTTTCCATGCATGTTCACACGTTCATCGACCAGGTTATAACTGCCCTGGAGTTGAGCAGACGCCCCGCCATCCCGTACATAGAAATTCGAAAGATGCGCCACTCCATTGCTGAGGCGGACTTGCCCTTGCATCTGCGTGTCTCGGGCTTCCAAAGGCTCTTTTTGATGGGGTGCTTCGGCCATTTGATTCATTCGCGATTCCGTCCTCGCGTTGGTGAATGCAGCGTTCAAAATACGGAAATCACTAGCCAGCTTGATCTTTTGCACAAAACGCTGATTCCCTGGCGCAATGACCACTTGCAGGTGGAATTCAACATCCCCCGTCACGGGAGATCTCGGGCTCGAAATGAAAGGATAAAACGTATCTTCAATTCGGCCCCGCGCACAAGCGAGATCAATAGTTGCCGCACGTTTCCCATCGGGGCCGCCGGCGACACTTCCTCGAGCATCAATCTCATCGTGTCCGAACTTCGCTTTAATGTCCCGCAATACGGTCTCTCCATTAGTGGCATTTACGAAAGCGCTAAATTGTGTATACAACGGAAGCGAGTGCTGCGTGGAGGTCACTTCAAATTGAGGCGCCGCCGTCGATCCTTCAACTTCCATCTGCCTGAATGTTCCTTTGAAACTCCCTTTCGATGTGATTCTCCCGCCTATTCCGTGAAACACTCCGAGATCTGCGTTCTCCAAGCTGTATTCGCCCGAAACCTGAGTCGCCGCAGCACCGGAGCTGTTCCAGGGACCGAATTGGCCGCTAGTTCGAACCAGCCCCTGCGGCAAGGGATTCTCGAATACTGCTGAAAACTTCGTAGTTCCGGAGCCGCCCAGATTCTGTAAGCGAAATCGATGGAAAATAAATCGCAGTGGTGGTCGTTGCTGGCCGTGAGTTACTTCCAGCACCGCGCCATCGGCAATCAGTTGGTCCAGTGTTGTTTGATCGTCTGAAGATCGCGCTGCCGCCACATCAGACTTGGTGAGCACAATGCGCGCGCCCTCTGCGCGCAAAACACTTACATGGTGGCGAAACAAACCCAAAAGCCCACTTCGGATGGTCAGCCGTTGAATCGCGATGACATTATGACCATTCCGCTCGAAAACAACGTTCTCAGCCACACAACCAGGTGGGAAATACTTCTCGTGAAACCTTCCGAAGTGGACGTGGGCGGAAGTGCTTCTCGCCAGCCTCGACTTGATCGACGATTCAGCAAACGGCCAGAAGTGCCGCACGAGCAGTGTGGTCGCAACAAACACTACGGTCACAATAAGGATCGCGGCAGCAAGGAACTTTTTTTTCCTGTGATCAAGTCGCGCAGGTGGGCTGAATGCAGGCATTCTGATTTTTCACAATCAACATCTTCATTCAAGTTGCAGTTATGATTCTTTTCCTGCTGGCATGTTTGCCCCATCCAGCTCACGCAGTGAGAGCTCCGGAATCTCTCTTTGGAGCAAAGCACCTTGGCAACAATACCGACATCTAACTGGAACGATGCCTAAGCTAATCAACATCAACACAGCAACTACAAAGGAACTGACTCAACTGCCAGGCATCGCCAAAAATCTCGCCTATCGCATTGTCAGTCATCGAAAGCGCCACGGCTATTTCACGCATTGGGAAGAGTTGCTCGAAGTGAAAGAGTTTCCAGTCGGTCCTCTCGATGAACTCAAGCAACGCGCGACCATCGATCCACCGCAAGGAATTCTCAAAGAAGAATTCGGGCCGCGTCGGCTGAAACCCGCTCACCTTCAGAAAGCCGCAAAGAAGCCGAAGGGCTACACCAAATCCATTCGCGCCACGCGCAGCTCCGACCGCCTAAAGCGCAGCGCTTGATGCGTTAAAGACCTTGCCACCTCTTCTGCAGCATCGCCGCAGCCGCTCTATAATTCCTCCAGATGCCCAGTCCAGCGCATCTTTACAAGGCGCACAGGTGCAGCTTTCATCTCGAGCGCCAGGATCCGTATCTACGATTAGGTGCAGCCACAGTCTTTGTCCGCGACCACGACCGTAGCTTGCGCTTTTATCAGGAGCAGCTCGGTTTCGAGCTTGCTTTTGACACGCCCAGCCCACGCGGCGATCGTTGGTTGACCGTCTCTCCACCCGACGGCACCGCACTCATTACTCTTGCTGAGCCCAAGCCAGGCTCTGAAGAGTGCAGCTTGATCGGTCGAGCCACCGAGATCGTATTCCTGACCGAAGATGTCTTTGCGGTATTCCGAGAATGGCGAAAGCGTGGCGTTCGCTTTCACCACGATCCTGAGTGCCATTCCTGGGGCGCAGTCTCGACTAGCTTTGAGGACCCAGATGGCAATTCCTTCAAGCTGCTGAGTCTCGAACAGGTGATCTCCGAAGTCACCGCTGAACGCCGCGAACACGCCAAACGCCAGGAGGAGGAACGACGCGCCGGGCACGACCTGGAACTTGCAAGGCAAGTGCAGGCGAGGCTCTTTCCGCAAGTTAAGCCGATGGTCAACACCCTTGACTACGCCGGCACTTGCATTCAAGCCCGCCACGTAGGCGGAGACTACTACGACTTTCTTGATCTTGGCCGCGACCACCTTGGTTTGCTGATCGCCGATGTCTCAGGCAAAGGCACCGCCGCTGCTCTCGGCATGGCGAATTTGCAGGCCCATCTTCACAATCAGATTTCAGCCTACTGGAGTCGCCCGTACGCGCCGCTCGTCCTGAACCAGCCCGAGCGTTTCTTGCGTTCGATCAACACGCTATTCCACGGAAATACAACTGAGGAAGTTTACGCAACCCTCTTCTTCGCCGAGTATGACGACAAACTGGCGCGATTGCGCTACGCCAATTGTGGTCACCTCGCGGGCGTTCTATTGCGGCACGATGGCCGCATCGAATCTCTCGACTCGACCTGTACCGCCGTCGGACTCTTTAAAGACCTCAACTGCGTGGCCGACGAGCGCAGTCTTAATCCCGGGGACACTCTCGCGCTCTACACCGATGGAGTGACCGAGGCGGAGAACGATTCCGGAGAAGAGTTTGGCCAAGATCGGCTCATTAATGCCTTGACCTCCCATCGCGAATTGCCTTCGCACTTATTGCTTGGCGCCCTGCTCGATGAAGTCCGACAATTCGGTACACGCGAACAACGCGATGACATCACCATGGTTGTCGCTCGCTGTCGATAAGGTCTAGCTGGCGCCTTGCGCTCAGACCAGAGCCGCTATAATGGCCGCAGATAGCACGATCGCCGCCTTCGGGCGTGTCACCTTCAGGCTTTTTAATGGCAACTATTTGGCTCCGGGTAGCGCTGGCTCTCTACGGCCTTGGGCTGCTCTACATCCTGGTAGCGCTTACTCGCACAAAGAAAATTGTGACTAGCCTCGTCCTGCATGCCGCTTACCTGGGCATGGTTTTTCATTTCGTCGCTATCGCCGAGGCCGTAAATCAGTCCGGAGAGCTGAGCTTAGCGTCGCTCTCGTTAGCGGCTTCCATTCTCGGTTTCCTGATCATGGTGGTTTTCCTGCTCGTCTACATGGTGTACCAAACCACGTCGCCCGGGATTGTCGTCTTCCCGGTTGTATTTTTGCTTACCTTCGTCGCTGCCAGCGGACAAGAACCGTTCGTTCTTACATCTGAGGCGGCCCGTCAGGGCTGGCTGATCGCGCATATCTCGCTCATTTTTGCCGGGTACGCCGCTTTAGTTCTCAGTTTCAGTGCCAGCTTGATTTACCTCATCCAGGAGAACATGCTGAAAGCGAAACGCCCCGGGGGATTGCTCTCGCGACTGCCTTCTCTGCAGGTCACCGATGAAATCGGTTTTCGCTCGCTTCTCATTGGTTTTCCATTCACGACCGCGGGCCTCGCAATTGGCCTCATGCTGGCCCAAGCACGCTTCGGGCACATCAACTTTCAAGATCCAAAAATTCTGCTCTCGCTGCTCACCTGGGCCGTATATCTGGTCCTGGTTTACACCCGCTGGAGCGCCGGCTGGCGCGGACGGCGGGCCGCATACTTGGCCGCAGGAGTGTTCGTCATGGCTGTCGCGGCTTGGGCGGCGAATTATTTCAGCGCAATCCACAGGTTGGCGCGTCCATGAACTTTCAGCTCATCGGCGTCAGCCACAAAACCGCGCCAGTCGAGGTGCGCGAACAACTTGCCATCTCTGAGAAAGCTCTCGCCGAAGCATTACAGGAATTCCTGCGAATTGGTGGCGTCAGAGAAGCGATGATCCTCTCCACCTGCAATCGCGTCGAGCTTCTCGCCTACACAGTGAATGGCACTGCCGATCTGCGGAGATTTCTACATCAGTATTTCGGTCTTGAGCCTTCCTCCTACGAGCAACATTTGTATGAGTACCACCAGCATGATGTCGTCCGGCATGTGTTCCGGGTTGCGTCCAGCCTTGATTCGATGGTGGTTGGTGAACCGCAAATTCTAGGACAGGTAAAGGAGGCGTACGCTAGTGCACGCGCCGCCGGAGCAGTACAGTCGTACCTTGATCTGCTGCTCACTCGAGCATTCGCCGTTGCCAAACGCGTGCGTACCGAAACCGCCGTCGGTTCGTCGTCGGTTTCAGTTGCCTCATGTGCGGTCGATCTCGCGGGAAAGATTTTTGGCTCACTGGAAGGCAAGCAGGTTTGTCTCGTCGGCGCCGGCAAAATGTCGGAGATCGCGGCGCGGCATCTGCTGGCGCGCGGCGCTGGCCCCATTTTCGTCGCCAACCGGACGTACGAACGAGCGCAACATCTAGCCCAGCGTTTCGGCGGACGCGCAATTCGCTTCGACGACTTGTACGATCATTGTGAACATGCCGATATCGTAATCACTTCCACTGGCGCCCCTGTCGCAATCTTCCGTCGCGAACATGGCGAACGTTTTTTGAATCGACGCAAAAATCGTCCTATGTTCTTCATTGACATCGCCGTGCCTCGCGATGTCGACCCTGAGATGAACAAGCTAGACGGAATTTTCGTCTACGATATCGACGATCTACAGGGCGCCGTCAGTTCCCACGTCGACGAGAGGCGAAAAGAGGCCGCACGCGCCGAAAGCATCATCGAATACGAAGTCCAACGTTTCCAGGCGCGATTGCAATCACTCCACGTTGTTCCCGCAATTGTCTCGTTGCAGGACTACGTGGAAACCATTCGTCAGGCCGAACTCGATCGCGTACGCGGCCGTCTGGGTCATCTCTCGCCGGAACAGGAACAAGCTCTAGAAGCTCTAACGCGTGGAATCGTGAATAAAATTTTGCACACGCCCATCACACGTTTGAAATCAGCCGCTGCCGGTCCCGAAATCACAACATTGGTGGAGGCGTTCCGCAAGATTTTCAACCTGCAAGACCGGCCGGCGGCTGAGGAGCATGTTGACGAGAAGTCTCTCGCCGATGCCGGCTCGGCGACAAGGAGCCGCTGATTGCGCCTGCGAATCGGCTCGCGCGGCTCTCAACTCGCGCTCTGGCAGGCAAATCACATCGCCACTTTTTTGCGCGAATGTAAGCATCAAGTAGACATTCAGATCATTCACACGACTGGCGATAAGATCACCGATGTGGCTCTTGCCAAAGTCGGCGCCAAAGGAATGTTCACCAAAGAGATCGAAGAAGCCTTGAGCGCCAATCAAATTGATCTCGCCGTTCATAGCCTGAAAGACTTGCCGACTGAACTCTTAGCAGAATTCGAAATTGCCGCAATTCCCCGGCGCGAAGATCCACGCGACGCGTTCTGCTCAGTCAAATATTCTGCGATCGAAGACCTGCCTCGAAACGGTCGAGTCGGCACAAGCAGTCTGCGCCGCGAAGCGCAGCTCAGAGCGATAAGACCCGACTTGAACGTTCACCCACTTCGCGGCAACGTCGACACTCGCCTCCGCAAACTCGAATCCGGCGAATACGACGCCATCATTCTCGCGGTCGCAGGCTTGCGGCGCCTCGGCAAGATAGAACGTATTCAGCAAGTCCTGTCGGCGGATGTCATGTGTCCCGCCGCCGGCCAGGGAGCACTTGCAATTGAAATTCGCGCTGACAACCATGAAATCCGGGAGGCATTGCGGTTCCTCGACGATCCCACCGCCCGTGCAGAAACCCAATGCGAACGTACATTGCTTGAGAAGCTCGGTGGCGGCTGCCAAGTACCGATCGGCGCAAATGCGGAATTCTCCAGTGGAGGCTTGCGCTTGCAGGTCGTAGTAGCAAGCCCGGATGGAACCCGAGTTCTTCGTGAATCTGCGAGCGGAAATGATTCCGATGAACTAGGCTTGTCTTTGGGCCAACGCTTGTTAGATCGGGGTGGCGCTTCCATTCTCGATTCGGTTTATGGAACGCAAGTCTCCGTGCCGCAGCAGCCATGAGCATGCGAGGACCGCTCACCGGAATGCGAGTGCTAGTTGGTCGTGCTCGCCATCAATTAAGCAAACTTGCTGCAGAGTTGAGGCACTACGGTGCTGAAGTTATCGAGATACCTTTCATCGAAATTCGGCCGCCTCGTTCCTACGCACCGCTCGACAGTGCTCTCAGGCACATCTCTCATTACGACTGGCTCGTACTCACAAGTGTGAACGGCGTCGACGCACTCGCAGACCGCCTGAAGCGCCTGAGAATTCCTCTTGACCAACTCGCAGATTTGCAAATTGCCGCCATTGGTCCCGCAACTGGTCAGGCGATCGAAATGCTTGGGCTCGATGTATCGGTCGTACCGCGAGAGTATGTAGCCGAATCGGTGGTTGAAAGCCTGCGTACAAAAGTCACAGGCAAGCAGATTCTCTTGCTCCGTGCCAAAGTCGCTCGAGATGTGATCCCACGCGAGTTCCAGCAATTGGGAGCAACGGTCGATGTCATCGAAGCGTATGAGACTGCGTTGCCAGAATCATCGCGAGACGAAATACGCGCTTTGATGCGTGATCTCAACCGCAGGCCGCACTTCATAACCTTCACCAGCTCATCGACGGTTCGCAACTTCGTGGCACTGCTTGGAAAGCGAGGGCGGACGCGCCAAAAGCTACTAAAAGGGATTCAATTCGTCTCCATCGGACCAGTTACGTCGGCGACGTTGCGGGAATTCGGCTTCCCTGTCCATATCGAAGCTGAGGAGTACACAATCCCAGGATTGGTGCGAGCAATCGCCGCGCGCTTGAGTTCATAGCTTTGTAATTGTCATTCCGAGGCGTCTCGCTTGCGAGACAACGAGGAATCTGCTTCTCCGCAACGAAAGCAGATTCCTCACCGCTAAAGCGGTTCGGAATGACATCACAGGAGAGTTAATGCACAAAAGAAAAGAGTCACTCCACCCTGCAACCGCAATCCGCGGGCGGCACGTGCGCCTTTAGAAAGTTCGTCACCCGCCGATACGCATCGATCTGATTCTCGACGCGTGCGAACCCGTGGCCTTCATCTTCGTAGATCTTGTAATCTACTACGCCGCCGTGCTTTTTGATTTCGTCTACAACTTGAATTGTCTCTTCTTTCGGGCAGCGCGGATCGTGCCCCCCAGCCAGCAAAAACAGTGGCGCTTTAATCTGGTCAACAAAAAAGAACGGCGAGCGCTCGCGGAAGAAATCTGGATTTTTCTTCGGATCTCCCATTGTCGCAATGTCCGATTGCTGCAATATCGGATCTTCGTTTTCGATTTCCGTAAACCAGTTCACGAATGGCACAATAGGCATGCCGGCCGCCCAAACCTCCGGTGCTTTGGTCACGGCCATCATCGTCAAATAGCCGCCGTAGCTCGCACCCATTGCAATCAGCTTTTTGGGATCGGGGTATCCCGTTGCTTTCAGGAAATCCGTCGCCGCCAGCACGTCCTGCAAATCGCCGCCGCCCATGTCGAACAAATTGGCATCTTCAAAAGCCTTTCCGTTTCCGGTTGATCCGCGATAGTTTGGGGCGATCACCATATAGCCCTGATTCACAATGTGCTGAATGAAACGATTGAACTGGTCTACACTTTGTGACTTCGGCCCGCCATGGATGTAAACGATCGCCGCATTCTGGCCATTCCGTTGCATATTACGCGGCACATAAAGGAACGCCGAGATCGTCCACTTCCCGTCGCGACTCGGGTAATGAACGAGAAGCGGCTCGACCATATGATCGGCCGGAACGCCTGCCATCAGTGAATGGGTAACCTGCGACGATTTGCCAGTCGCGAGGTCATATATCCAGACATCGCCCGGAGCATTCGCTCCGTTGTGGTAATAAAGCACCTTCTTGCCGTCGTGCGAAAAAGCCGATTCCGCGCCACCAAACGAATTCACTCCTTTTGGCGCCTGTAACTTCGTACTTCGTTCCGTCGCCATGTCGTGCAAGTACAAATCGGTGTAACCATCAGCGTTCGCACGAAATGTCAGCGTCTTTCCATCTGGCGAAAAATTGCCACTTGAAACTTCCCACTTTTCTTCCGTGATCCACTTAATCTTCTTCGTCGCGAGATCGAGAACTCCAGCATTTTGAAATCCGTTCACCGCGTTGGAAGTGACTAACAGTTTCTTTCCGTCCGGCGAAAAATCCGTCGCCGAATAGAGCTTCTCGCCCTCGTGCGGCGTGACACTGCTACTCGTCTGCGTCGCGACCTCTGCCACGTAAACGTTCGAATTCGTTCCTTTCGCCTCCTCCTGCGTATATGCAATGAGCTTTCCATTCTTCGACCAGATCGGATTCACATTCATGCGGTCCGCGGGAGTATTCGTGGTGACGTGCTTCATCTCGCGCAGGACTGTATCGAACACATCAATCTCGAACACCGAAGAGGTCTTCGGCTTCACCATGTACGCCAGATATCGCCCCTCCGGGGACCAGACTGGATTCTCCTCGGACACCTCGCGCGTCTTCGTAACATTCACCACCTGCCCAGTCTTCGGCGAGACGAAGAAAATATCCCACTGCTCATCTCCGTCGTAGTCAGATTGGTACGCAATCCATTTCCCGTCCGGAGACCACGCGGGATTCGTCTGCCGCTGATCACTCACTGTCAATTGAAGCGGCCAGCCGCCTACCGCCGGCACCAACCATAGATTGTTTCTTCCGGTCATGTTCGCCACGAAGGTAATGGTCTTGCCGTCTGGCGACCAAGCCGTGTCGCCGATCAGCCGCGTCATGTACAGCCGCTCAAGCGAAAGGCTCTCTTCGCCCTGCTCAACATTCGCGTCAGGTTTTGCGGTGATTTGCTTCGGATCGGTGATCGCCTGCGGCGCCGAAATAATCTGCGAGACTGCCAGCGTGCTCATGAATATCACGATAGCAAATCGCAGAGGGCCCCTCATGATGACTGTTCGTCTCGCATCATCGCAGCAGAATTGCTGAGGGCTGCCCCTGGATTTGATATGGCCCGGAACTCAACCCGATAAGCTTTCCGGTTACGGCAACGCGGAAGACGGATAGGCTGGAAGCGCCATTATTGGTTACCACAACCCAGTTGGAGGTACTGGTGGTATTCGAAACGTTTTGGGTAATTGCGCCGGCGAAGACCGACGCGCCTCCGGAGCCGCTCGCAAGAGTCGTCAGCGCTCCGGTCACCGGGCTGTATTGGTATTCAGACACCTGGCTGGAACCGCGGTCTACCGCATACACATAATCTGAGGTGGGATCCGTGAAAATCATTGCTGGCCCAACGCCTGCAGCGAATGGCGAGCCGGATGCGATTGGCGTGAGGGTACCGTTCGGACTGGAACACGTTCCAGAAATTTGAATGCAGGCCACGAAGACGCTGATGTTGTTCGAACCCGAATTCGTAACAAAAAGATGGTTCCCGTCCGCCGCTGGGCAAGAACCCGTCGCCGTACTCGCCGTGATCCCGGCGCAGCGCGAAAATGCTAATCCCGCTGGATTCGTCCCCGCCGCGTAACTCGCAATCAACGTAAGTGCACCCGATGAAGAATCGTAAGCAAAACTCTGCACGGTGTTGCTGAAGACATTCGCCACATAAAGATAGTTGCCCACCGGAGAAACCGCGACCGCCGTTGGGCCTGTTCCAGTCACATCGCCCGTGACTTCCGTTGGGAATGGGCTGCCCGCAACTTCTGCCAGACTTGCGCCCGAAACCGAAAATACCGAAACAGTCCCCGAAGCCGGGTCGCCCGACGTGCCCTGGTTTGCGACAAAAAGGAATTTACCGCCTGGATCGATTGCCAGCGCTATTGGAGTCTCCCCGGCCGCAACTCCCGCACCTGCAGCCTTCAAACTGCCGTCCCCATTGAAGGTATATGAGGTAATGCTTCCAGAAGTTCCATTCGCGCCCGAATTGACGATGAACATCGTTTTGCCGTCAGGCGTGATCGCCATCTGTACCGGCTGTACTCCGGTCGCCGCCGGATTTCCTTTGCTGTTGCCGACCGGGTTAATACTGCCGTTTTCCTGGTTGATGGTAAAGGTGCGCACCAGTTGATCGCCCTGCGTGGCGACCCACATCAGGCTGTTATTGGCTGGAACATTTGAGCTGTTGCTGCAACCGCTCCACGCTAGCAGCGCGGCAATCGCAAACGCACACAGCACCCAACGAGACTTCTTTTGCATGCTTCTTCCTCGGAAGAAAGGTTCGCAACGTTCAAGCTTCAGGTTGCAAGATTTCAAGTTGCCGGACTGCCATAAATGCAGTCCCTCGCATCAGACGAAACTCACACGATGAGGTCGGCTGACCTGCCGGCGCATCCGGAAGAGAAACCTTCAAACTTGAACGTAGAAACCTGAGTATTCAATTGTGTATCAGGAATGGGCAGGAAAGAGCAAACCGCTCGGTCCCGGCTCTACGAGGTTTTTTCCGCGACAACTGCATCGCGCGGTTCCCCAAACTCTTGCCGGCCTTGCAATGGAACACACATCTCAACCATAAGCCCACCCTCAGGTAAGTTGGATGCTCGCACCGAGCCTCCGTGCAGCCTGATCGCCTGGTCAGTAATGGCCAGACCCAGCCCCACCCCGCCGGTCGAGCGCCCCCGTGCGTCGTCAATCCGATAAAAAGGCTGGAAGATCTTGTCCAGTTCGCCCGCTGGCACTCCAGGTCCTGAGTCCTGCACACGAACGACTGCCTCGCCGGATCCAGCTGACGCGCGTCTTTCAGCGCGGATGTATACGGCCGTTCCCTCCGGCGTATACCGGCTTGCATTCCGCACTACATTTTCAATTGCGCTGCGCAGCAGAGCGGGATCTCCCATCACCGGCAGTTCATCCAGAATTTCGCACTCTACCTGAATGTTCCGTGCCTGCGCCTCGAAGGCCGCATCACGCGCGACCTCCTGCACCACATCTTCAAGTTCCACCGCCTGCATCCGGACCGTTCCGGCGCCGCTTTCGAGGCGAGCTATTGTCGTCAGGCTGCCGATCAACTCATTCATGCGGTTCGATTCAAGACTAATGCGATCAAGTACGCTTTGCGCTTCAGGACCGGTCCTTTGCCGAGCGAGTTCCAGCGCCACGCACAGGCGCGCAAGCGGGGATCGCAGCTCGTGCGAAATGTCTTTTAGAAGACGCGATTGTGCGTTCACCAACTTTTCGATCTGCTCCGCCATCAGGTCGAAATCGTGCACCAGCTGCGATAATTCGTCTCCGCCAAGCGAAGGCTGGCCTCCCACTCGCGCCGACAAGTCTCCTGACGCAAGCTGCTGCGTGGCCTTGCGCAAGCGAAGGATTGGTGCAGTGAGGAACCGCGCGAGAAAATAGCAGACGAGTCCGGAGACTAAAACCGCAATCAGAATTCCTAGTCCGGGAACACCGTTCGGCCCAAGCAAGGCATTCTGCCCAGGAGGCAATTCGACCACCAGCATGTAGTTGTGGCCGTCCGCTCCTGTGGTTGAAGCACGTAACATTTGAAAACGCGGATTCAGCCGGCCGAGTAGAGTATCGGTCGTACGCCTCCGTCCTTTGGCCACTTCTGTAAACCACGGCGGAATCGTGTGCCCCAGCAGGCTCTCGCCGTCCCGGAACAACACCGCTCGAATGTGCTGGCTGTCGCGAATGCTGCGCAAATAATCGCGCAAATGGTCTGTGCCGCCGGCCTGATATGCAGAAATTGCGTCATTTAAAAACTTCGTCTGCAGCGCCTCGACTTCCGAGATATGCCGCGTCGGCCGCATGGCGACAGTCACCACGATCGCAAGCGCCACAAACAGCGCTGTAGCCAGCCAGAAAGAAAGAAAGATTTTTAGGAAAAGGCTTCTCATCGAGTTGCGTTCTTCGTCTTCGCCGGTCGTGCCAGCGCGAATATGTAGCCCGCGCCACGAACCGTCTTAATATGGTCACCAGTCTCCGAATCGCCGAGTTTCTTTCGCACCTTGCTTACGTGCATATCGATGCTGCGATCAAAAGGCGAGAACTTCCGCCCCAACACCTCGTCCACCAATGCCTCTCGCGTGACCACGCGCCCGGCTTCCCGCAGCAATACGTGCAACAATTCAAATTCAACCGAGGTCAAGTCGACCGGCTTTCCATGGTGCAGCACCGTGCGCGTGCCCGGATCTAGTTCCACGTCGCCGACTCGAATCACTTCCGGCACATCTTGTTCCTTGCTCTTGCTCGAACGGCGCAAGATCGCCCGAATTCGCGCCACCAGTTCGCGCGGATTAAACGGTTTCGGCAAGTAATCGTCCGCGCCAATCTCGAGGCCCACGATGCGGTCCACGTCCTCACCGCGCGCAGTCAGCAGAAGAACCGGAGTGCGCGAGCTGTCCCTGATCCGCCGCAGCACATCGAAACCGTTCAGCCCCGGAAGCATCACGTCAAGCACGATCAGAAGGTGGTCACCGCTGAGCGCTCGCGTAAGCCCCGTCTTTCCGTCGTGAACCGTCTCCACCTGAAAGCCTTCCGGACGAAGGTACTCGCTCACCAGAGAACAAAGCTCAACATCGTCGTCGATGACCAGAATGCGTTCCACGCTTCCCATTGTAGTGGCTCACTCAAAATCAACTGGTAAAGAATCGTCAAACCTCGTCCACTTGCGATTTACAAAGATTTACTTCGTTTGACTCACTCTTTACCGCAATCTGCTCTCGGGCCGTGTTTCCATTTCATGTACGACGCAGTTCTTGGAACAGGAGGAAGTCATGAAATCGATTAAATCAAAATTGGCAATTATCGCCGCCACGCTGTCGCTCGGTGCGGGTCTGGCAGTTGCGCAGGACCAAACCGCGCCGCCGCCGGGACCGAAGCACGAAATGCACCGTCGCTTCAAGGGCGGTCCGGAGTTTGGCATGTTTCTGCGTCAGCTGAATCTCACGGAAGACCAGAAGGCGCAAGTGAAACAGATTTTCCAGGGCGAGAAAACCACCATCAAACCGCTCATGCAGCAGGAAAGGACTGCTCGCGAGCAATTGGCTCAACTCATCACCAGCGGCAGCTTTGACCAGGGCAAAGCCTCCGCCATTGCCACCCAGGAGTCGCAGACGCATCTGCAATTTGAACTGGAGCACGCGAAGGTTGCCTCGCAAATCTATCAGCAGGTCTTGACTTCTGAGCAGAAAGCGAAAGTCTCGCAGATTCTTGCTCAGCACCAGCAGCGGATGCAAGAGCGCATGCAGAAGCAGGAGCAGAGTGCGCCTTGGAACCAATAATTGATCGAGCCTAGGTAAGGCTCGAATCTGTCGTGAGTCGTGCGTCATTGAGCAAAATCTCAGGGCGCACGCCGCGCGACTCCGGACTCAAATAGCAACTTATTTTCGTTCCCTGGGTTTTCGTACTTGGCCTGGGAGAACAGGAGTTTTCACTTGGCCAGCCCAATACAGATTGATGTCGTCAGCTTGATCGCCGAACAGATTGCGTGCGGAATTGATAACGCTGTTGGTTATTGGCTCGGCCGTGTCGAGCGCGAACTGGCAGGCAGTGGATTGACGCCGGCAGAGCAAGTTCGCGCGATTGAGCTAATCCTGCGGGAATATAAAGAGATAACTGGAAATTCGCCGTTGCGGTGCGCTGAAGCCTGATCTTTGGCGATAATGCTTTCGGCAGCAGCTCCAGGGTCAAGCAGGACCTAAGCTTTCGGAGGACGAAATGAACTTTGACGCGGCAATTTCATTCCTCGGGCACTCCGACTGGGGCTTTCTCGCCCTGTGCCTCGTCTTGTTAGCTGTCGCCTTCGCGGCTTGCTTCTCCGAGCCAACCTCCACTCACCAGAGTCGCACCGACCGCTCGCGCTCCTAACTTCCTGTTAGACCGGGCCGCCCCCGATACTTGCGCCGGTACTGCTAAAATCGCCTTGGCACCCCATGTTCCCCGACGTTCTGCGCCCTCTTCTTCCCTATCTCAGAAAATATCGCAACAGCTACGTTTGGGGCGCGGTGTGCGTGCTGATAATGAATGCGACCTGGTCCCTCGTTCCGCCGGTGGTCGGCCACGCCATAGATGACATGACCAAAGCCGGGGTCTCGCTTCACAGGATCGGGATGCTGGCGCTGCTTCTGCTTGCGATTTCAGGCACCAAGGCGATCTTTCAATTTCTCATTCGCTGGATCGTAATCGGCGTCTCGCGCGATATTGAGTTCGATCTACGCAACGATCTCTTTCGGCATCTCGAAACTCTCTCCCACAGCTTCTATCAACGCACGCGCACCGGCGACATTATGGCACGCGCCACAAACGACTTAAATGCCGTTCGCATGCTGCTCGGTCCCGGTTTCATGTACACCGCCAACACCGTCGTGTTCACGGCATTCGCCCTGGGATTCATGCTTCACATTAGCGCGCGGCTCACGTTCTATGCTTTTCTGCCATTGCCGGTGGTAAGCATCATTGTTCAGTACTTCGGGCGCCGCATTCACGAGCGCTTTGAAAAAATTCAGGCCATGTTTTCGGAAATCTCCGCCCGCGCGCAGGAGAACTTCTCCGGCGTTCGCATCATCCGCGCCTACGTCCAGGAAGAAGCGGAAATCGCCGGCTTTGAAGTTGCCAATCGCGAATACATCGCGCGCAGCCTGACTCTTGTCCGCCTGATGGGAATGCTGTGGCCAACTCTAGAAACCATGCTTGGTCTCGCAATCGTGCTGGTCCTCTGGCTCGGCGGACGCGAAGTCTTGCACGGGCACATCACCGTCGGCCAATTCACCGCCTTCAACACCTTCATGGCGCAGCTTACCTGGCCTGTCATCGCGTTAGGTTGGGTCATAAACATTTTTCAACGCGGCACTGCCTCACTCGGACGAATCCATCAGCTGATGCAAGAGCAACCTGAGATCGCCGATGCTCCCCGCGTGTTTGTGCCGCGAAAAGACGAAGAACTTCAAGGAGAGATCGAATTTCGGAATCTAAATTTCGCCTACAACGGAATACCTGTCCTGCGCGATATTAATCTGCGAATTCCTTCAGGAAGCAGCCTGGCCATCGTTGGACCAACCGGCTCTGGCAAGACAACGCTGGTCAGCTTGATTCCGCGAATCTACGACGCTGAGCCCGGTTCGGTTCTGATCGATGGCAGGCCGGTGGACGAATACCCCCTCGCCGTACTACGCAGAAATATTGGCTTCGTGCCCCAGGAAACTTTTCTGTTCAGTGAAACCATCCGCGAAAATATCGCCTTTGGCGTGCAGAACGCGAGCGATGAAGATGTCCAATGGGCCGCACGGGCCGCAAACATTGCCGCCGAAATTGAGGGGTTTCCCGAGCACTACAAGACCTTGGTCGGAGAACGCGGCATAACCCTCTCCGGCGGCCAAAAGCAGCGCACCGCCATTGCCCGCGCCCTCATCCGGAATCCTCGCATTCTCGTGCTCGATGACGCCCTCTCGAGTGTCGACACTCAGACCGAAGACAAGATTCTGAATCATTTGCGCGACGTCATGAAAGATAGGACGACGATTTTCATCTCTCATCGCGTCTCCACCGTCCGCAATGCCGACCGCATCGCCGTACTCCACGGCGGCCAGATCGTCGAACTCGGCACACACGAGGAACTGCTCAGCCTGAACGGCTATTACAACGATCTCTACAACAAACAGCTGTTGGAAGAAGAACTGGCCGAAGTCTAGGGAGCTCTTGCTTTTCTCGAAGCGCGGAATTTCTCCGTTGCGTCTGCGGTTCTGCTCTGCTTTCTCTGCGCGCTCTGGGGTTAAAGACTTTTGCCATTGAGTTGATGATTTCCTGACAAACTCCCAAGTGCCAAAATATTAGAATCTCTAACGAATGAACCGTCGCGCTACCCGCGAATTGTTGGATACAGACTCCGGCACTCCTGAAGAAGTCGCAGGTTCCCTGCTCGATCTCGAGTCGTTCAATCGGCACCTTGGCGGCATCGTCACAACCCGCGACCTGATTCGCGCAGTCGCCCGCACCATCGGCCGGAGAGAGCTCTCGCTGCTCGAAGTGGCCGCAGGAAACGGCTTCGTGCCTGCAAGCGTCGCCCGCGATCTCAACCGAGAGGGAGTCACTCTCCACGTCACGCTTCTTGACCGTGCCTCTTCGCACCTGCCCCGAAATGGCGGATCGCAGAAAGTTGTCGCCGATGCTTTAACTCTTCCGTTCGCCCCGTCTACCTTTGATCTGGTATCTTCCTCGCTCTTCGTTCACCATCTCTCGCCTGAGCTCGCCGTGCGTTTTGCGCGTGAAGCGCTCCGCGTGTCTCGCATCGCCGTGCTGATCAACGACCTCGTGCGGAGCCAATTGCACTTAGCTCTGGCGTACGCTGGCGTTCCTTTGTATCGGAGCAGGCTCACCCGCCACGATGCCCCTGCGTCAGTAAAACAGGCGTACACGGTAGAAGAAATGCGTGCGATCCTCTTCCAGGCAGGCGCAACTAATGTTGTAATGCGGCACCATTTTCTCTTCCGGATGGGCGTCATCGCCTGGAAACGATCTCATGGCATTTGATACTGCGGTCATCGGCGGCGGTCCCGCAGGTTGTGCGGCAGCCATCAGCGTAGCTCGCGCGGGGGCGAGCGTGCTGCTGCTGGAGCGCGGACAATTTCCCCGGCACAAGGTTTGCGGCGAGTTCGTTTCGGCCGAATCTCTGGAGCTGTTGAGCAGCTTGCTTCCCAACAAATTCGCTCCTCTCCTCACCGCAGCTCCCCGCATCTCGGAAGCACGAATTTTTCTGGATGGCGTAGAACTTGAGGCAAGTGTCGACCCGCCCGCTGCCAGCATCGCCCGTTTCGACCTCGATTGCGCGCTTTGGAGGGCTTCGATCGAAGCAGGCGTAACAGTTCATAGCGGTGTCACTGTCCGCTCTGTCGAGGGCCGTGGCCCTTTTCAAATCTTCGCCGCTGAACAGGTTTTCGAATCTAAGTCACTGATCAATGCAACCGGCCGCTGGTCGAATCTGACGAAGAGTTCGGCGCATTCTCTAACTAGTACAAGAAAATGGATCGGCATCAAAGCGCATTTCTTTGAGCCATCGCCGTCGCGCTCCGTCGATCTGTATTTCTTCGACGGCGGCTATTGCGGCATTCAGTCCGTCAATAGCGCTCACAACAGTTCCGGAACACTGATCAACGCCTGCGCCATGGCCCGATGCGACGTCGCCAGCACAATGCCGCAAATCTTGATGCAACATCCGCTACTCTCCGAGCGCAAGAACACGTGGACCGCCGCGACGCAGCCCGTCACGACTTCGCCGCTCATCTTTCATCAACCCGAGCCCTTGCAAGGCGAGATGCTGCAAGTCGGCGACTCGGCCATGTTCGTCGATCCTTTCATCGGCGACGGCATCTCGCTCGCCCTGCGCAGCGGAACGCTCGCAGCCCAATCCATTCTTCCATTCCTTCGCGGTGAATCATCGCTGGAGCAAGTCTGCTCACGCTACTCCTGCGAATACCGGCAACGCTTCGCTCACATCTTCCGGGCTTCTTCCCGGTTGCGCAGCCTTATGCGTTGGCCCCGGGCCGTTCGCAAGCCGGTGCTTTCCGTGCTAGCCAAGGCCCCATTTTTCACTTCACGAATGGTCACAATGACCCGGTAGGACTACCAGGGGTTCTGCGCAATAGCGCGGCACGAATGCTAACGTATGACTAGCACTTCGCGCACGTTATCTCGGGAGAGAAAGAATTTAATCGAGGCGAAATCGCGAAAGAGATTTTCGATGTGACGATTATTAAACACGCGCTGCAGCGCAACCATCTTCCGATTCGAAGTCCCTTTGCGACCGTCGGCTCGCGTATTCAACGCGTGCATCTCCAACGTGTCCGTGGCAGTTATGTGGTAGCGATAGTACGGAGCGTCAGGCCCGGCTTCGCGGGTATGAAAAAATGCCAGCAGCATTCCCCCAGGTTTCATTACCGACCACAGCCGGCCGATGACGGGCTTTACCAGGCTTTCATCCAGATAGTCAGCTAAGTTCCAGCAAAAGACGAGATCAAAATGCGTGTTCGGATACGACAGGTTCTCTTCGAGGAACTTCTTACTATCGAGAGTTGGCAGGCCTTGTTCATTACTGATGACCAGGGCAGGATCGCTCGACGCCTCTAACAGGTCTTGGCTATAAATACGGTGACCGCGTTCGGTGAAGAAACGAATATTGCTGGCTGAAGTCGCGCCTATATCGAGCACGCACAGTGAATCTTCTGTCTTGAACGCTCGCGAAACCTCGGCCATCGCACTCGACCGGCGCGAGAATCGTTCCGACGCCCTCGGTTCCGGTGGAGCAACCGGCGTGCTGCGGAAAAATTTCATCATTTGACGATCAGCTGTGCAGACGCCCCGACCCCTAACCCGGCCAGTACCCCGTCTCTACTGCTCAATATAAACCGGCGCGCACATTTCATCGGGCAGATTACTTGCCACCTGCCGCGGAATGCGTGGGCGCAGCAGACGCCGCGGCTGCCGTGGCTCCTGAAATACTTTGCGCTTTGCTGTCAGAGAGAATCTCAAGCTTTCCCTTGAAATATGCACCCTCTTCAATTGCGATCCGGCGAGTCTGCACGTCCCCGGTAACTACGGCGGTTTTTCGCATTTCCGTGCGTTCGGTAACCTGAATGTTGCCCTCAATCGAGCCACTCACAGTTACGTTCTTGGCCGTGATGTTCGCGCGCACGCGGCCATTCGGACCGATCGTCAGGCTGTTCCCGTTGAGCTCGATGCTCCCCTCTACTTGCCCATCCAGGTAAATGTCTTCACTGCCTGAGATATCTCCACGAATCGAGACCGATTTTCCGATCTGGGCTACTTCCGGCGTAGTCATGGCTCCTCCAGCGAAATGGCGCGGTTCCGGCAGTAGGATTGTAAATCATTCCGCTTCTGCCAGCCCCGGAACGGCACAACAGCACCCTTCGCACCAGTGTACCCAACTACGTAAATACACCCTTGCTTTGGTACAACATCCGAGCTATCGTTCCTCCTCTAAAACATTAGCGATTTGTGAGCACCGCGCCCAAGCTCGCGTTTTCTGGCCTCGTCGTAGCGGTAGCATGCGCCTCTTTCGCGCTCGCTGCAGACGACAGTGGCGCCAACCCTGCCGAACTCGTCCGTCGTGCCGTCCACAATGAAATCGCCTCAAACCAGAACACGAACGACCATTTCATGTTTAAGGACCTGAAAAAAACGCCGCAGTTCTCCCAAGTCAAGCTGCTCGTGGAAACCCAGGAGGCCACCGCCGGCCTGCTGGTTATGCAGGATGGCCGGCCGCTGAATCCGCAGCAAAAGCAAGCGGAAGACCAGCGGCTGCAAAACTACATGCAAAATACCCAGGATTTGCGCCGAAAGCGAAAGCAGGAGCGAGAAGACGCGGAACACACCGAACGAATTTTGCGCGCACTCCCGGATGCTTTTCTGTATGAGCGCGACGGCACTCAGGAGGGCCAGCCGGGTTTAGGCGGACCCGGAGACACGCTGCTGCAACTGAATTTTCGCCCCAACCCCAACTACAATCCCCCGAGCCACGTTGAGCAAGTGCTCACCGGAATGTACGGCCACCTCCTTATCGATACGGATCAGGAGCGCATAGCGGAGATCGATGGCACCTTGAAACGAGAAGTTGGGTTCGGCTGGGGCATTCTCGGGCACCTCGACCCGGGGGGCCGTTTCGTGGTCCACCAGGCGGATGTCGGGGCTCATCAATGGGAAGTGACTCGCATGGAATTGTCATTCACCGGAAAAATACTTTTGGTGAAAAAGCTGAATATTCGCTCGAGTGACGTATTTTCTGATTTTCATCCCGTGTCGAAGAACCTGACTTTCGCGCAAGGCGTGGATCTCCTGAAGAAGGAAGCGGCAACGAGCTACTCTGGCAGCGGGGCAGTGCAGGCGGAGAATAAAAGTGCGGCTGCGCAGAACAAAAACAAATCAGAGGCCAACGAGCAGGCCGACAAGACCCTGTGCTGTGATCGTTAGACATCAGACGATTCGGCCGTCAGAGTAGCCGCTTGCGTTCCTTAAGGTTTGGAAGTCGTGGTAGGCATTTCTTCCTCCTGCTTCGCCCGCTGCCACAGGGATTCCATCTCCTCCATGCTCGCTTGCTGCGGCGTTCGGCACGATGCGCGCAGTTGCTCTTCCATCCATTGAAATCTTCGCTTAAATTTCCGGTTCGTCTTCTTCAGCGCCGATTCCGGATCGAGCGAAAGATAACGCGCAATGTTCACCAGCACGAAAAACAAGTCCCCGAGTTCATCCTCAACCCGTCGGCGGAGTTCTTCCGGAACGGTCGGCCTACCTGATCCGGCCACTCCCTTTTCGTTCGGGTCGATTGGGCCCGGAATCTGCGCTAATTCTTCTTTCAGCTCTGTCGTTTCTTCCTCCAGTTTCTCGAACAACCCGCCAATTTCGGGCCAATCGAACCCGACGTGTGCAGCCCGCGAACTCAGTTTGTGGGCTTCGAGCAGAGCCGGCATTGCCGGGGAAACACCTGCTAACACCGATTCCGCGTTCTCCGGCGTCGCAGCGTTTCCACCCGCATCCAGGCGCTTCTTCTTTTCTTCTGCTTTCAGCGCCTCCCAATTCCGCAGCACATCAGCGGACGTCTCGGCGCTCACGCTGCCGAACACATGAGGATGACGGTCGACCAGCTTGGTCGATAGCCGATCGAGCACATCATCGATCGAGAAATGCTTCTCTTCCGAAGCCATCTGCGAATAGAAGAGTACCTGCAGTAGCAGGTCGCCGAGCTCTCCGCGAAGCTCATCCCAGTCTCGATTGTCGATAGATTCCAGCACTTCGTAGGTTTCTTCGAGCGTGTACGGCTTGATCGAATCAAACGTCTGTTCGCGGTCCCACGGACATCCGCCGGGACCACGGAGCTTCGTCATGATCGAAACCGCCCGCTCGAATCTCTCTCCAGTTGTAGGCATGAACTTAGGGTAGCAAGTTCTGTTTCAGGAGGTCTTTACTTTCTTCGTGGCACTGAGTGTCCTTCGTGGTAAACGCTTTCACCACGAAGGGCACGAAGTCACATGAAGGAAATCGAATTATCCCCGTTTGAAGAACATCGCCGCTAGGGGCGGCAGCGTCAGCGAGATTGAATATGGCCTGCCATGCACAGGAACCTCCTCTGCCGTCCTTCCTCCACCGTTGCCCATATTACCGCCAGCATAATCCGCCGAGTCGCTGTTCAGAAGCTCGCGCCAGAATCCATCGAACGGAACTCCTACGCGGTAATCCTCACGCGGAACGGGTGTGAAGTTGCACACGACCAATATCACATCCTCAGGGTTCCTGCCTTTTCTCAACAACGAAACCACGCTCGCCGCCGTGTCATTGCAATCCACCCACTCAAATCCAGAGGGATCTGAGTCGAGTTCGTGCAACGCAGGTTCTTCTCGAAAAACGCGGTTGAGTTGCTCAACCCACTTCTGCACGCCCGAATGCACCGGATACTGCAACACGTGCCATTCCAGGCTCATGTCATGTCCCCATTCGCGCACCTGACCGAACTCATCGCCCATGAAGAGCAGCTTCTTCCCCGGCTGGGCGAACATGTAGCCGTAAAGCAAGCGCAGGTTAGCGAACTTCTGCCACTCATCGCCCGGCATTTTCCCTATGATCGATCCCTTGCCGTGGACGACTTCATCGTGCGAGAGCGGCAGCACAAAATTCTCGGTGAACCCATAGAGCATCCGGAACGTCAGCAAATTGTGGTGAAACCCCCGGTGGATTGGATCATGCGAAAAATATTTAAGCGTGTCGTGCATCCATCCCATGTCCCACTTCAATCCGAAGCCCAACCCACCTAGATAAACCGGCCTTGAAACCATAGGCCATGCGGTCGACTCTTCTGCATAGGTCTGAATCCCCGGATACTCCTTGTAAGCCTCCAAATTCATTTGCCGTAGGAACTCAATAGCATCCAGGTTCTCTCGTCCACCATATTTGTTCGGAATCCACTCGCCTTCGCGCCGCGAATAATCGAGATAGAGCATCGAAGCCACCGCATCCACCCGCAATCCATCGACATGGTATTTATCGAGCCAGAACATCGCGCTCGACATCAAAAAGGTGCGCACCTCGTTCCGTCCGTAGTTGTAGATGTAAGTATTCCAGTCGGGATGAAATCCGCTGCGCCAGTCTGCATGCTCGTACAAATGCGTGCCGTCGAAATAAGCGAGCCCGTGCGCGTCAGACGGAAAATGCGACGGCACCCAATCGAGAATCACTCCGATCCCACGCTGGTGTAGATAATCGACGAAGAACATGAAATCCTGTGGCGTTCCGTAGCGCGACGTGGGAGCAAAATATCCTGTCGTCTGATATCCCCATGAGGCGTAGAACGGGTGCTCCATGATCGGCAGCAGCTCCACGTGGGTGAAGTTCATGCGCTGCGCATAATCAGCTAACTTCGGCGCGATTTCGCGATACGTTAGCCACCGATTGCCGTCCTCCGGCACCCGCATCCACGAACCCAGGTGAAGTTCGTAGATTGAGATTGGCGAGTGCAGCGACTGCCCGGTCGCACGCGAGTTCATCCACTGATGATCTGACCACTGGTAGTCCAAATCCCAAACCACAGACGCGGTCCGCGGCGGCTCTTCGTGATACAACCCGAAAGGATCAGCTTTCTCGGCGGTATATCCATGGTTGTGCGACAGAATATGAAACTTGTAGAGCGAGCCTTTCCCAACTCCCGGAATAAATCCTTCCCATATTCCAGACGAACTTCGCGGCACAAGTTGGTGAGAACTGTTGTCCCATCCGTTGAAGTTTCCCACCACCGAAACTCTGCGCGCATTCGGCGCCCAAACGCTGAACGAGGTTCCCGCTTCGTCATCAAACTTCGCGAGATGCGCCCCAAGCTGGTTGTAAGCGCGATAATTCCGCCCCTCGTTGAACAAATACAGATCGTCCTGGGAAAATAGACTGACATCGTGGCGAACCGGTGGAGAGAGTGTGTTTCTTGTGCTCATGGTTTGAGTTGAAGCCCGTACTGATCGACTTAATGATGACAACCGCAGCCATCCGTGCCGTCTAATAGATGCAATCTACATGCTAGACTGCATATCATTTCATTTTATTAGGAACTCCGCCGCCGATGCCCGCTCTTCGTGTGGTCGTTCTTTGGCACCAGCATCAGCCTTACTATAAAGATTTGGTTACAGGCGAGTACCGCCTCCCCTGGGTGCGGCTCCACGCTCTCAAAGACTACTACGGGATGGTGAAACTCCTGGAAGAGTTTCCCAATGTTCACCAGACTTTCAATCTTGTCCCTTCGCTGATTGCGCAGATTGAAGAATATGCTGCCGGAACTGCTCGCGATCCCTTCCTGAACGTGACAGCTCGCGCGGCGCTTGACCTTACTGCTGACGAACGCCGCTTCGCTCTCGCCTATTTGTTCCAGGCTAACCCTGATCACCTGATCCGTCGCTACCCGCGCTATGCCGAGCTTTGGGACCAATTTCAGAGTTCCGGTTCTTCCCCCGATCGCGCTGAAAAATATTTCCAGCCGCAGGATTTCACGGATTTGCAAGTCCTCTCGCAGCTTGCCTGGTTTGATGAATTCTTCCTACAAGAACGGGAGCTTGCCGAGCTGGTGCGCAAAGGCCGTCACTTTTCGTTCGAAGATCAGCAGTTTGTCTTCGAACGGCAATGCGAATTGGTGAAAAAGGTTTTGCCCATCCACAAAGAAGCCGCCGAGAGCGGCCGCATCGAACTCTCGACCTCACCTTTCTACCATCCAATTCTGCCGCTTGTCTGCGATACCAATTCGGGCGCCGTTTCCACAGCGGGCTTGCCGCTTCCGCAAAATCGCTTTCGTCATCCAGAAGACGCGCGTGAGCAACTGAAGCGTGGGCTCGACCTGCACGAGATAGTCTTCGGACGGCGTCCCCGAGGAGTTTGGCCTTCCGAGGGCAGTGTCTCCGACGAAGTACTCGGAATTGCAGCGGACTTGGGCGTGAATTGGATGGCCACTGATGAGGGCGTCCTCTCGCGCACGACCGGCATGTCATTCATGCGCGACGGACAAGGCCATCTGCCGGAGATTTCCGCCGGAAACCTCTACAACATCCACCAATATGAAAACGGCCCGGCACGCATGCACCTCATCTTCCGCGATCATGCGATTTCCGACCTGATCGGATTTGTTTACTCAAGCATGCCGGCCAAAGATGCTGCCGCCCATTTAATGAAAAACATCCGTGACGCCGCTCGGCCTGTGCTCAACCAGGGTCGCGATGCCGTGGTCTCCATCATCCTCGATGGTGAAAATGCCTGGGAGTACTATCCCGAATCTGGTCGCGAGTTCCTCCGCCGCTTCTATGACGCGCTGCAGAACGACCCTTCCATCGAAGCCCTCAGCGTCTCAGAAGCCATTGCCCGTCATCGGGATTTCAATACGTTGCAGTCGGTTGTTCCCGGTTCATGGATTCACGCCAATTTCAACGTCTGGATTGGCGCTCCCGAAGACAACAAATCTTGGGACTACCTCTACGACGCTCGCAACTTCTACGCGCAAGCGTCAGCGCACGTTGCCGAAGAACAACGGAGCCTTGCTCTCGAAGAGCTGTTCATCGCGGAAGGCAGCGACTGGAACTGGTGGTATGGGCCCGAGCACCACTCCGCCAACGACCGTGAGTTCGACGAACTCTACCGCAAGCACCTCTCGAACGTTTATCAGGCACTCGGCGCCACACCGCCGGATTATCTGGCGCAGCCGATCATTCCCGGCGCAGCTACCCCACGGTTCGTGCCGCAGACTCACTATATCCATCCCCGCATTACCGGTGATATGGTCCGCTACTTCGAATGGATGGGCGCCGCACACTACACTGCTGATCGTCGCTCCGGCGCGATGCACGGAAAAATCTTTCTACTCGATTCGATTTACGCCGGCATTGACGAGGGAAACGTTTATGGCCGCTTAGATTTTGCCGACCGTTTGCCCGATGCAAACTTCGAAATCGCCATCAATGCGGAGTCATGGGCTGAAAGCTCGAGCCGGCCGCGGCGCGCACTCCGGCTCAACATAGAGGTGCTCGAATCCAAGGTCGTTGGCTGGAATGTTTTCAGTAACGGCGAGCAACTAACTAAAGATCAGACGGTTGTTGCGCTCGGCCGCAATTTCGAATTTAAAATTCCGCTGTCCCTGCTTTATGCTCTGCCGCTGCAAGCGTCGGTTGCGGACTCAAGTCCCGTGGCGACCAAAATCCGCCTGCGCTTCAGCATCTGGCAAAACCGCTTGCCTATAGACGCGCTCCCCGTCGAAGGGTGGATGGAGCTGCAGCTCTTACCGGAAGAGGAGTTGATCGCGATTTCACAATAGTGGCGCGATTCCGTTAGAGCTTCTCAATTGCGTTGAAGACCTGGTCGAATGGCGCACGGTCCATCTGGTCCTCGCCGCGATAGATATACCGCACCATGCCGCCTCGATCCACAACCAGCGATGCGGGATGCGCAATGCGGAACGCATCCGTTCCGAGCGCATGATAAAGGCCGTAAGCCTTCGTCACCGAGCGATCTTCATCGAGCAGGAACGGATACGAAACAGGATTTTCCGCAAGGTGATTCGACGGCTTCCACAGCCCATCCTTCTTCTCCGCTGCGATGTAAACCAGATCGCCGCCAACTTTTGTGATTTCATTTTTATGAGGCTCCAACTGAGCCATGCGTTTGCGGCAGTTTGGTCACCAGGTGCCTCGCATGAATTCGACAATGAGAGCGCCGCGCCTGAGCAGGTCAGAGAGGGAGAACGTGCCCGTGCGATTCGCAGCTGGAAGAGTAAACGGCGGAGCGATGGAGCCAATGCCAAGTGTGTCTGTCTGGTTCTTCATATCCTGAGCACGAGAAAAGCTTCGCGAACCATCATTTATAATCGCAGTTTTCCCCAATGGCAAAAACTTATACAGGTGTGGGTATACCCGATGGGAAACGCCTGACTTCGTCAGCAGCGAACCTGAACTCCCAGAATCAAACTCGAAAGGAAGGTCATGAGCAATATTGCAGAAATTCGCGGGCGGCAGGTGCTCGACTCACGCGGCAATCCAACAGTTGAAGCTGAGGTGTGGTTACAGGATGGCTCTATGGGTCGCGCAATTGTACCCAGCGGCGCTTCGACTGGAGAGCGCGAAGCCATCGAACTTCGTGACCGCGATAAGCAGAACTACGTCGGCAAGAGCGTGCTGAAAGCGGTCGAGAACGTGAATGGCGAAATTGCCGATGCGCTCGGCGGGTTCGATGCCGCCGAGCAGCGAACACTCGATCAGAAAATGATCGAACTCGACGGAACGGAGAACAAAGGCCGCCTCGGCGCAAACGCAATTCTTTCTGTGTCGATGGCCGCAGCACGTGCCGCTGCAAATTGCTTTGAGCTACCGTTGTACCGCTATCTTGGCGGAGCCGGCGCAAACACCTTGCCGACTCCCATGATGAACATCCTGAACGGCGGCGCTCACGCTGACAACAACGTCGATTTTCAGGAATTCATGGTCATGCCGGTCGGCGCGGAGTCTTTTTCCGAAGCGCTGCGCTGGGGCGTCGAAGTTTTTCACACGCTCAAAGGAGTGCTGAAGAAGCGCGGCTACAACACCGCCGTCGGCGACGAAGGCGGATTTGCACCTTCAGTAAAATCGAATGTCGAAGCCATCGATGTCGTACTTGAAGCCATCCAGCAGGCCGGGTACAAACCGGGTGACGAAATCGCAATCGCACTCGATCCTGCCGCCAGCGAGTTCTATCAGGACGGCAAATACGTTTTCAAGAAGTCCGATAAATCAACCAAGAGCTCTGACGATATGGTCCGCTTCTGGGCGAAGTGGGCGAATGATTATCCGATTGTCTCGCTTGAAGATGGCCTCGCCGAAAACGACTGGGAGGGCTGGGCAAATCTGACGAAGGAACTCGGCGGAAAAATTCAGCTGGTCGGTGACGATCTCTTCGTGACCAACTCCAGCATTCTTCAGGAAGGCATTGATAAAGGAATTGCGAATTCAATTCTGATCAAGCTGAACCAGATTGGCACGGTGAGCGAAACGCTCGATGCCATCGATCTCGCCCGCCGCAACGGATACACATCAATCATCTCGCACCGCTCTGGCGAATCCGAAGACACCTTCATCGCCGACCTCGCGGTTGCCACGGGTGCAGGCCAAATCAAAACCGGTTCCGCCTCCCGCACCGACCGCGTTGCGAAATACAACCAATTGCTGCGGATCGAGGAGGAGCTAGGGAGTGGCGCAAGGTTTCTGGGATTGAAGGCATTGAATTACAAAGGATAGCTCTGATGCATGTGGACGCGAGGGCACTTGCCGGTTTCATAATCATTGTGGTCTTCTTCGGTAATGCAATTGTGATAGTAAGGCGAGGACGACGCTCTGGAAGGGTCCAAGACCATGGGCATCCACTTAAGGACCAACTCCTATTGCTCGCGTCGGGGATCGTCGTTGCGGGAGCACTATTCGTGGTACTTTGGTGGCTTGGACCACGAACTCCGCCCTTGAGAACATTAAGTGGCCAAGTCCTTACGTTCACTTTTCTGGGAGTCGCCGCTGGCGTCAGCTGGTTCGCGAACTCTCTTCTTCGCAGGCGAAGATGATTCGCCTGCCATTGATGTGTATGGGATCGGGAATGGCGCGCACAGGGTACTTCGACTTCATGGTCCAATTGACTGGACAGATGGGTGTGTTGCGCTCACCGACGCAGAAATGGATGAGGTTTGGGACGCTGTCGGCGTAGGGACTCCGGTTGAGATCAGACCATAACGCCTGAGATCAACCCTACAGATCCGTGCCCGTCTCCTCACGCCTCATCCGCTGATGGTCCATAAATCGCGGGTACAGATAACCCATTCATTCGCAGATAAACGCCCAATTGAGCCCGGTGGTGAACTAGGTGATTGAGGAACATCTGACGGTATCCCATGAACCGTGATCCCTGAAACAGCACGGTTCCTCGAAGGCTGAGCTTCCACGGTTCCGCCCAGGCGCTCTCTTTCGTATTCTGCAATGCGGTCCGCAGCTTGGCGGCCCCGTCATCGAAAGCTCTCGCTAGCTGACTCGGCGACTCGAATTTCAACGGCGTGAAGGTGCCTTGGCCGAACTCCAGTTCAGGCGTCGTCAATACCATCGCGCCAAACTCTGGCAATTGCGCCACTAGTGCAGCCAGCCGTTCCAGTGGCATCGACTTGGCATGGGGCGCAAAGCTTCTTTTGTCCTGCGGCACCCGCTCCAGGGTTTTGCGGGTCTTTTGGGCTTCCTCGTTAAACTCTTGCAAAAGCAGATCAGCTGTGTTCATAAACCGTCCTGGCGAGAAGATTAATTGGTTCTACCACATTCGGGGCCAGCATTTCCCCACACCTTGACTTAGCTAAGGACTTAGTCCATGCTCTCTGAATGGAAGTCAATATCCACCAAGCTAAAACTCATCTTTCCAAGCTATTAGAGCGGGTCGCTTTGGGCGAAGAGGTTGTCATCGCTAAAGCAGGCACTCCCGTCGCAAAGCTGGTCCCAATTGCGGCGAAGGCGAAAAAAAGGGTCCTCGGAACGGCAAAGGGCGACTTTGTTGTGCCCGACGACTTCAATGACCCCTTGCCAAAGGACATCGAGGATCTTTTTTATAAATGAAGATGCTCCTGGACACGCACACCTTCCTGTGGGCGATTTCCGATGATCCGAGACTCTCACGCCGGGCAGCACAAATTTTCATCGGCCCGAGTGATGTCTGGTTAAGCGTGGTCAGCATTTGGGAGATTCTGACCAAGTCGAATCTCGGCAAGATGTCCTTGCCAAAACCCACTGGTCCATACATCGTAGCCAGATTGGCAGAAAACAGGATTGCCACATTACCATTTAGTCTTGACCATGCGCTTCGAATTGAAAATCTGCCGCTGCACCATCGCGATCCATTCGACCGCATGCTGATTGCACAGAGCATGGAAGAGGACTGGCCGATCGTCACGGCAGATCCAGTGTTCAAAAAGTATCCAGCGCAGGTAATCTGGTGATTTCACCTGTTGGTTCTCATCGCGCATGTTGCTCGTAGCCCGCCGCTCGAGCTAACAGCCAAAAGCCAGGAGCTAGAAGCTAACAATGTCCCGTCCCAAACCACTCGTCCTCATCATCCTCGACGGCTGGGGATACCGCGCCGAAACCAATGCCAATGCGATCGCGCTCGCCCGCAAGCCGACCTATGACCGTCTCTTGCGCGAGTATCCGAACACGCTGATCCAAACCAGCGGCCCATACGTCGGTCTGCCCGAAGGGCAAATGGGAAACAGCGAGGTCGGCCACCTGAACATTGGCGCCGGCCGCGTGGTTCACATGGATTCCACTCGCATCGAGTTGCTGATCCAAAACGGGGATCTCTTCCGTCATCCCGTTCTGCGCGATGCTATGAAAAACGCTCGCAGCGGCGAGCACCAGCTTCATTTTTTCGGTCTCGTTTCTGACGGTGGCGTTCATTCATATCAAAGTCATCTTCACGCTCTGCTTCGCATGGCCAAACAGAACGAAGTCGAACGCGTCTTCGTGCACGCTTTCATGGATGGCCGTGACACACTGCCCACCAACGGCGCAGGCTACCTCGAGCAACTCCAGCAGGTCATGCGTGATTACCGCGTGGGCAAAATTGCCACTGTAAGCGGCCGTTACTACGCGATGGATCGTGACCGGCGTTGGGAGCGCATCGCGAAAGCGTACAGCGCGATGGTTTTCGGAGAAGCCGAGGGCGGCAAATATACCGACCCTGTGCAAGGGGTACATGAGTCCTACAATAAAGACGCGACCGATGAATTCATCGTGCCTTTCGTCTGCACCGATCGCCAGGGTCAGCCAGTCACGAAAATTCGCGACGGCGATTCCTGCATCTGCTTCAACTTCCGCGCCGATCGCGTTCGCCAGATCACGCGCGCTCTCACTCGCAACAGTGGGCTTAACCAGCAAGGCGGGCGGGATCTGCAGGGCGCCGAAGACCTCGATTCCACAATTCCTCGGGACCGAGTACCGAAAAACCTGCACTACGTTTGCATGACGCAGTACGACAAAAAATTCAGTTTGCCCGTCGTCATTTCTCCCGAGTCTCTGAACAACATTCTTGCCAACGTGATGGGCCAGATGAACATGCGCAACCTGCGCGTCGCAGAAACTGAGAAATACGCGCACGTCACGTATTTCTTCAATGGCGGCGTCGAGCAACCATTCCCCGGCGAAGACCGGCAACTCGTGCCATCACCAAAGGTTGCAACCTACGATCTCAAACCAGAGATGAGCGCGGCTGGAATCGCCGACACTGTCGTCAAAGCCACCGAGGACGGCACGTTCGACGTCATAGTCGTCAATTTCGCAAACGCTGATATGGTCGGACACTCCGGTAAACTCGAGCCCACCATCAAAGCCGTCGAAACCGTCGACGCGTGCCTCGGGCGCATCGAACTTGCAGTTCGATCAAAAGGCGGCGCCATGCTGATCACCGCCGACCACGGCAACGCCGAAATGATGGTCGATCCCGTCACCGGCAGTCCGCACACCTATCACACTACGAATCCGGTGCCGTTCATCGTTGTGTCTGAAAATTCAAATCGCTTGTCATTGAAGGCCGGCGGCTCTTTGCGCGACATCTCGCCAACCATTTTGGGAATGCTCGGCATTGTTGGGCCAAAAGAAATGACCGGGAACGATCTCCGCGTAAAGAGTAGTTAAACCACCAGCACGGATTTTCGCCTGCGAACATCGCTCAGAGTTCCTTCAAATCCCGCGACTGCGGCCTGATCGCCGCACCAAACTAACCAACAACTCTCAATGCTGCAATAATTTCGCTGCATGGTACTCTCGATTTGCCCGGAAGTTTGCTTGTATTGCGAACTTGGCAGCGCCACATGAAAATTTTCGGCGGCTCTTGCGCACGGTCGCCATGCTCTCCGATCTCGGCCCCGAGATGACGGCGGAGCGCGACTTTGCGCACACCGCGCGAGTCATGCTTTCCGCGTTGATGCACTCCAGCGGCGCGAGCGAAGCTGTCCTTTTCGTCTTCATCGAAAAACCGGCGATGCTCAATTCGGTCGCGGCCCAGGGTTTCGCCCTCATTCCAGAGCCATCCATCATTCCACTTCTGCCGCGTCACGTTCACGCCCTCAGCACAATGCGCGGTCCCGTCGCGCTCGCGACAGCTTCGTACGACACGTTCTTGAGCGCCAACGGCAATGTCGCGCCCGAGCTGTTCCGTTGCCTGGCATCGCTAAAGGTCGGAGGAAAATTAGTCGGCGCGGTTGCTCTCGGACGACGCGAAGCTGACCTGCCTTACGACGAAGAAGGTCTGCAATACCTCGAACTCCTCGGTCATTATGTCGCTTTAGCCGTGCAGAACCATTCTTTAACCCAAACTCTCACACAGCGCGTTTCTGAGAATCTGCGCCTCATGGCCTCCGTGCACGGCTTTTACGACAACGCTCTTGAAGCTTTTGCCGCGGCCATCGACGTGAAACACGTCAACATTCATGGTCACTCTCTTCGTGTGGGCCGGTTCGCAGCCGCGATTGGTGAGGCGATGGGCATGAACCCGAACGAAGTTGCAGCCCTGCGTTCGGCCGGTTATTTGCACGATATTGGCAAGGTGGCCGTCGACAAGAGATTGTTCGGGAAGCCGACCGTACTCGATGCTGAAGAGTTTCGCGAGATGGCGGACCACACCACCGTCGGTCATCAGATCGTCACCGGGGTTCAGTTCCCCTGGCCGTGCATTCCCGAGGTTGTCCGCTGGCACCACGAGCGCGCCGATGCCTCCGGCTATCCGGACGGTTTGCAGAACGAAGAGATCCCGATCGAAGCAAGGATCGTAGGCCTGGCCGATACATTCGACGCCATGACCAGTCCGCGCCCATATCGTGAGCCGATTTCGTTAGGTACGACGCTGAGCGACATTCTCAGGAATACCCCGAACAAATTTGATCCCGCGGCCGTTCAGGCGCTTCTCGTCCAATTACGCCGCGACGCGGTCGGCAGCAACCGCACCCTCTTTCTCGAAGGTGCAGCCGGACATCTTGCGCCGACCGATATCGATCACATGGCGGCAAATCTTCAGCACAAAATTTCCGGCGGCCGCCTCTATCTCACTTAAGCCGACTCCTCCTTAGACAATCGGTCTAAAGAGAATCGGTCTAAAGAGAATCGGTCTAAGATCCTTGTCATTCCGAGGAGCGAGGTTCAAGAGCGGCGAGGAATCTGCTTCTTGTAAACGAACAGCAGATTCCTCATCGCTGACGCGGATTCGGAATGAGCGCTTCAACGGCTTAGCTAACGCGAATACTCGCTCTGAGCAACTAACCCCCAATTGCAGAATCACTTTGGTAACCAGCAACTTTCCTCCGCCCATGGGTTAATAATGTGAGCAGCGAAACCCAATGCCACTGCCCCGCCGAAGCCTCGCCGTTGTCGCGGTGTTAGGACTCGCATCTTTTCCTGCCGCAATAGCACGTAAGAGACCGGCAACATCCGCAAGTGACGAACGCTCGCGCGCAGTTCAGGCCCTGAATCGGCTCACATTCGGCCCCCGTCCCGGCGATGTAGATCGCGTTCTCGCTAGTGGCGTCGACAAGTGGATCGATCAGCAGCTTCATCCCGAGTCCATCGATGATCAGGCGCTGGATGCCCGCCTGGAGCAGTTCCGAACTTTGAAGATGAATTCCGAGGAAATGGCTCAAAGTTTTCCGCCTCAGGCGCTCATCCGGCAAGTGGCCAATGGCAAAGAAAAAATGCCGCGTAATGAACAAGAACGGGCAATCTACGAAGTCCAACTCATCCGTTACAACCACAAACAGGAGAAGAAAAACGACGCAGCGGACCAAAACGAAATGCAACCCTCAAGCGACGTCGCCTCCAAAGTTTCCGAAGTTCTTGGGCTGGGGCCCGACGCGCGCATGCAGACTCTGCTCGGCATGGCGGCCGAGCAGCGAAGCGATTTCCTGCTTGCGCTAAAAGGCTCGCGCGACGAATTCCTCTCCGGCATGTCACCGGAACAGCGTGAAAATGTCATGGCGATGTACAACCCGCAGCAGGTTGTCACCGAAGAGCTGATGCAGGCCAAAATTCTCCGTGCAACGTACAGCCAGCGCCAGCTTCAGGAAGTCATGACAGATTTCTGGATGAACCACTTCAACGTATTCATCGGCAAAGGCGCGGACCGTTACCAGCTCACCAGCTACGAACGCGATGTGGTTCGCCCACGCGCTCTCGGCAAGTTTGAAGACTTGCTGGTCGCGACTGCGAAAAGTCCCGCCATGCTGTTCTATCTCGACAATTGGTTAAGCGTCGGCCCTGACTCGGATTTTGCTCGCGGCATCCGCCGCCAGCCGCGCCGACGAATGGCGATCTATCAGCCGCCAAACCCAAAGAAACGACCAAGCGGTCTCAACGAAAATTATGGCCGTGAGCTGATGGAACTGCACACACTCGGCGTCAACGGCGGCTACACCCAGAAAGACGTCACCGAAGTCGCGAAAGTCTTTACCGGCTGGACATTGAAAGAACCGCGTGAGGGCGGCGGCTATTTCTTCGATGAACGCAAGCACGAGCCGGGAACGAAGATCGTTCTTGGCCACAAAATCAAAGAAGATGGCGAAAAGGAAGGGCGCGAGGTGCTGCATCTCCTCGCCCACGATCCTCACACCGCAAAATTCGTTTGCAATAAGCTTGCAATGCGTTTCGTTTCTGACAATCCGCCGCCCGCACTTGTCAACGAGATGGCGGCCACCTTCCTGAAAAAAGACGGCGACATTCGCGAAGTGCTTAAGACGATGTTGCAGTCTCCGGACTTCTGGTCTGCGGAGACTTATCGCGCAAAAGTGAAAACACCGCTCGAATTTGTGGTCTCATCACTCCGCGCGACTGACGCGCAAATCGACAATGCAATGCCAATGGTCCGCCAGCTTCAAACTCTCGGCATGCCGCTTTACGGAGCACAGCCGCCGACCGGCTACTCGATGAGAGCCGAGACTTGGGTGAACTCCTCGGCGCTGCTCGGCCGCATGAATTTCGCCGTGCGTCTCGCCTCAGGAAAAATTAGAGGCGTTGCGGTTGAAACTTCTCTCGCACCGGCGGGAACCTCAATGCCGGATGCCGGACAAGTTTTAAGCTCGCTTGAGAATTCTCTGCTCGAATGCAATGTTTCGAAACAAACGCACGACACCATCATGTCGCAATTGAACGATCCAGAAATTTCTCAGCGGCGGCTCGATGATCCAGCCCGCGCGCCTGATGTCTCGATGATCGAAGGTTTGTTGTTGGGTTCGCCGGAGTTTCAGAGGAGATAGCTGAATCACGAGCAACGAGCTGCGAGCAATAAGCTTCGAGCAATCTCAACCCTGCTTGCTGGTTGCTCACTGCTCGCCGCTCACAGCTAGGAGCTAGGAGCTTTCTTATGCCCACCCGCCGAATTTTTCTCCGCAATAGCGCGCTCACCGTGGTCGGCACTGCCGCCGTCCCTGCATTTCTTCGTCGCGCCGCCGCAGGAGCAGTTGAACCCGGCGCGCCCACCAAGCGCCTGGTCGTAATTTTCCAGCGCGGCGCCGCCGATGGTCTCAACATCGTGATTCCGCACGGCGAACCGGCCTACTATGCAATGCGTCCATCGATCAACATCCCTAAGACTTCCGTGCTCGATCTCGACGGCTTCTTCGGACTGCATCCTTCAATGGCTCCGCTCAAGCCGTTCTGGGACCAAAAACATCTCGCGATCATTCACGCTGCAGGCTCGCCCGATCCGACGCGCTCGCACTTCGACGCCCAGGATTTCATGGAATCCGGCACGCCCGGCCTAAAAGCCACGGAAGACGGATGGCTGAATCGAAGTCTCCATCCTCTACCCGACGCTAACGCCCCGTTCCGCGCTGTTTCGATGGGGCCATCGCTGCCACGAATTCTTTCCGGCGGAGAGCCGGCGGTTGCCATCAACAATCTGAACGACTTCGGTATTGGTGGCGACAATCCGAAAGCAACTCCGGTGCAGAATAGCTTCGAAGCCATGTACGCCGGCTCGGTGGATGCGGTCCTTCACGGCAGCGCACAGGAAACTTTCGAAGCGGTGAAAATGCTGAAGTCCGCGAACCCGGCGCAGTACACGCCCGTCGCGGGTGCCAGCTATCCCAAAGGACGTTTCGGCGAAAGCCTGAAGCAACTCGCTCAGCTCATCAAAGCGAATTTGGGTGTGCAGGTTGCATTCGCTGATATCGGCGGATGGGACAATCACGTAAACGAAGGCAACACCGAGGGGCAACTCTCGAACGTTTTGCATGACTTCGCCGGATCACTCGCCGCCTTCTGGCTCGACCTCGGTTCGCTCGCCGAAGATACGGTAGTCGTCACGATGTCGGAGTTTGGCCGCACCGCGCGCGAAAACGGCAATCGTGGTACCGACCACGGCCACGCCAATGTGATGTTCGTAATGGGAGGTCCCGTCCGCGGCGGTCGTGTGTACGGCCAATGGCCCGGGCTCGACCAGTCTCAACTTTACGAAGGGCGTGATCTTGCGCTCACTACTGATTTTCGCCGCGTCGTAGGAGAAGCTGTTTCTCATCATCTCGGGAACCGCGACTTGGGCAGCGTTTTTCCGGGTTTTGACAGCCGCGACCAGGCATTTCTGAACCTGCTTGGCTGAGCGAGATTTTTCATAGCATCGCCGATCGATGCCGTGGCGAGCACCAGTGGAAGAGCGGCCATTTATGGCCGCGTTCAGGCGGAATTCCGATCTCACGCAGCCCCGAAGGGCCGCTCTTCCCCGTATGCGTTTAAAGGAAACAAATCGAACGCCCTGATCCCGCTTGCAAACCCCTGCTCTTCCCGGCGACAATTTCTTGGTGTCTTCCACAGCAAGAACAGAAATTCCACTACGCCAGTCCCGCCTGCATCTCTCGCAGGTCTTCACCGCGCCCAACCAACTCACGCTCGCCCGAATGGCATTTCTGCCGTTCGTAGTTATCAAATTGGTTGAGGGTCATTATCGCGGCGCGCTCATTCTGTTCCTTTTTGCCGGCCTCAGTGACGGCCTAGATGGCCTGCTCGCGCGCAGACTTCATCAGCAGACCCTGCTGGGGCAGTATCTCGATCCCATCGCCGACAAAATGCTGCTCAGCACCGTCTTTCTAGTGCTTTCGATAGTTCACAAAATTGCATGGAAGTTTACGATCGTGGTCTTCAGCCGCGATATTTGCATTCTGATCGTAAGCGGAGTTCTCTACACCATCGCCGGCCTGCGTAATTTCCGCCCCAGCATTTTTGGGAAAGCCAACACTCTCGCCCAGGTTGCGGCCGTGATTTTTGTAATGTTGCTGGAATTCCATCAAGCGCACTGGATAGCGCTTCTGCGCAAAGGGTTCCTGCAAGCGACATTTTTTCTCACCATCATTTCGGCACTGCATTATTTGTATTTAGTCGCCCAGCGGCTACACGCACTCGATCAAGCTGAAGCAGGCTGACGTTATCTCCGAATCTCATCCTGGAAGTCCCACGCGTTGCACCAACAGTTCGAACCTGGGGTCCTTTCGCAACGGCTCGAATCTTCGGCCGGCCTTAATATACGTGAGCTCAGGATCGTGCTCATCGAACGCCCTATTCAGCCAGGCGAAGGCTTGGTCTCTTTCACCCAGCGCGCCGTATAGAATTCCGACCGAGCCGGATTCAGCCAGACCATGCCGGTGCAATCCCTTTAACTCGGCGAGTATTTTCTGCGCCTCGTCACGCTGACCTGTAGCTGCATATGCAAATCCAAGGTCGAGCATCAAGTCGGAATCATCAGGCCCCGAAAGCTGCAATGCATTCCGGAACTCCCGAACCGCATCCTCTCCCTTGCTGGTATTGAGATAGACCCAGCCCAGCGTCTGGTGGGCTTGCGGAAAGTGAGCATCAAGTTCTAACGTCTTTTGCGCTTGTTGAAGCGCTTCCTGATAACGTCCCGCAGCAAGTAGTCTTCCCGCGAGTGCGTTGTTGATCGGCAGAGACAAGGGATCCAGTTCGCGTGCGCGCATTTCCTCTTCGATCCCCTCCCTCACTCTTCCCACATACGTCAAATAGCCCGCATACCAATGATGTGTGCGGGCATCGTCAGGATTAAGTTCGAGAGCACGCTTGTATTCTTTCTCTGCTGTCGTCCAATCCCACTCGTGCGTTTCCGCAATGAACGCCAGCGATGCGTGCGGATCAGCCAGCCTGTCGTCCAGTTCAATCGCCTTCAACGCCGCTGATTTCGCACGCACGAGCGCATCTTTCGACGGCACACGGCCCCGAAAACCCAGCAGAGCATACGTATCAGCCAGCCCGCTGTAAGCCAATGCGTAATTCGGATCCCTGCCGATCGCCTGCTGGAAGTATTCAATGCTCTTATTCAGAGCCTGAACCGTTCGCTGGTTGAAGTAATAACGGCCCTTGAGATAGGCCTCATATGCCTCTGGGTCCAACCGACGAGCGGCTGCGACCGCTGGGTGCTGCTTAGGCATGAGGCTCGTCTCAACCCGCTCCGCGATATTTCCCGCAACCTCCTCCTGCAGCGCCAGAATGCTCGCATTTTCACGCTCGTATTCACCTGCCCATATGTGCTCGTCCGTGGCAGCACGAATCAATTGAGCGTGGATGCGAATCTGATTGCCCTCGCGTATCACCGAACCTTCAACAATGGCATCGACCTGAAGCGCTCTTGCAATCTCGGGCACCGAAAGTTGGGTCTTCTTGAAGTGCATCGACGACGTACGTGAAATCACCTGCAATCCCGGAATGCCTGCCAAACGTCCAATTAGGTCCTCGGTCAGGCCATCCGCAAGGTACTCCTGCGTTGGGTCCGCGGAAAGATTCGTCAGCGGCAATACTGCAAGGGATCTTATTGGCGGCTGATTTGCCACTCGGGAATCACCGCTCCGCAAGACCCAGAGCAGCGCAATCATCCCTGACACCGCCATCGCCACAAGCCAAAGCGCGGAGCGGCGGAACGTCACTCTCTGCTCCACGGGAACCGACGCCATTCCGGAAGTACTTACAGGGTGATTCTCTGAACTCGCTCCATCGGTCGCCTCCAGGTGCTCCCTGGTGCCCCCGTTCAAACTCACTCGCGCCGCAAAACGGTATCCCTTTCCCACGACGGTTTCGACAAAGCGCGGCTTCTCGGGATCGTCGCGCAATACGACCCGGATCTTCCGGACTGCCACATTGATGCTGTGGTCGACATCAAGGAAGACGTCCTTACCCCAGAGCCGCTCAGCAATCTGATCCCGAGTCACAAGCTCTCCCTGCCGCTGCACGAGCAGGATAAGCAACTCCATAGGAAGTTTTTCGAGACGGATGCGCTGCTCACCTTTTTGCAGTCGAAAGCGCGACTGGTCGAGCACGAAATCGCCGAAATGAAATTCCCCTGCCGTAACGACTCCGTCGAGCGCTAGCTTCAATCGCTGCAATAATGCCCGATGATCAAGGAAGAAGCAATATCACCAGCAGCTTGCAGATTTATCTGACCTTTACCTCTTCTTAATAGAACCTGAATTGCAATCCCAGGCGCAACCGCCCATAACTTCAACTCGTAATTCAGACTTGGGAGGTCTGCAATGAAAACCAACGGTTTCAGGGGGATAGTGCTAATCGCGATCCTCGCGGCCGGAGCCAACACTTCGCTCGCCCAAAGGGTAAGAGAGGTACATTTCCGCGGCACGATCAGCGACTACACGCCGCAAACAACGATGCCCGGCGGCCCATGGGAAGTTCGTGGCCAGTGGTCGTTGACCATAAAACGAAATGGCAAGGCTGACTTCTCGGCTGCGGTGGACATGGTGCGGTCGGACCTCGGTGTGATTGACAGCGGTAACCCAACGAACAGCGGCGGCGGTGACTTGAACAGCCCTGCTCAGCGCAATGCGCACACCCATCACATTACCTTGACCAACGGGAACGTCACGTTCCCGTCACCAGGAACTATTCAGGTTAGTGACGGAACGGCCATAATTACCGCAAACGGTGCTTGGCCGCCCCCGTTTGGTTCGACCGCCAGCTTGGTGATCACTATCACCGGGGGGACTGGCCAAAACAGCGTCACATTTGCGAATCTTAAAGTGACATTCGGGGACGGAGCGGACAAGCACTTCGGAGCGAGTCCATTGAATGGCGTAGTCCGCAGCGTTAGGTGGTATTAGCGAAAAGTCACAATGCAGAGTCCCACTTCTTCCAAAAAGAAGAAGTGGGGGCCCTTGGCTCGTTCGATTTCCAGTCGTCGTGCCCGCTCGTTGCCGTCGTCTCGCGTTGACCTGCTCGCATCCATCCACGTAACATCTTCCCTCATGCTCGGTACCACGATTTCGCACTATCGCATCGTCGAGAGACTCGGCGGAGGCGGTATGGGCGTGGTGTACAAGGCTGAAGATACTGAGCTCGGCCGCTTCGTTGCTCTCAAGTTCCTCCCCGAAGCCGTCGCGGCAGACCCGCAGGCCCTCGAGCGATTCCGTCGGGAAGCCCGCGCCGCCTCTGCCCTGAATCATCCGAATATTTGCACGATTCATGAAATCGGCAAGCACGAAGGCCAGTCCTTTATCGTGATGGAATTTCTCGAGGGCATCACGCTCAAGCACCGCATCGCCGGCAAGCCGCTTGACATGGAAACGCTGCTCTCGCTCGCTATTGAAGTCGCCGACGCGCTCGATGCCGCGCACTCCGAGGGCATCGTTCATCGCGACATAAAGCCCGCCAACATTTTTGTGACAAAGCGGGGACACGCCAAGATTTTGGACTTTGGTTTGGCAAAAATTAGCGGCTCAGCAGCTTCGAGTGCGGCGGGAGCCGAAGCCACCGCGACAATCGAGCACGAATACCTGACAAGTCCCGGCACGGCGCTAGGTACCGTGGCGTATATGTCGCCAGAACAAGTGCGCGGCAAGGCGCTAGACGCGCGCACCGATCTCTTCTCTTTCGGAGTTGTTCTCTACGAGATGGCCACCGGCGCACTGCCATTCGCCGGTGACACATCGGGGGTGATCTTTGACGGCATTCTCAACCGCGCACCTGTGGCTCCGGTGCGATTGAATCCGCAGGTGTTCCCAAAACTTGAGGAACTCATCAATAAGTCTCTCGAAAAAGATCCCCGTCTTCGCTGCCAGAGTGCAGCCGAGATGCGCGCAGATTTAGAGCGGCTGAAGCGGGATTCGAGCTCCGGGCGAATTGCGGTCCACGCGTCGGATTCAGTGGCGGCAGCTCCCGCAGTTGAATTCCCGAGTTCTCGTTCGATCCCCGCCCAAACTGCGGCACCGCGATCAGCCCTGGGGCGAAAACTGGTTCTGATCGCCGCTCTTGTCGCAATAATCGTCGTTCTTGCATTCTTCGCTTACCGCGCAGGATTTTTCTCCTCTGGCATGGCCTCCACTGCGTTCCAGAACGCGCCCATCTCAAGCCTGAGTTCCACCGGCGACGTGATGCTCTCCCGCATCTCGCCCGATGGACACTATCTCGCTTATGTCTCAAATCAGACTGGACGCTTCAGCCTGTGGGTGCGACAAATCGCCACTGCTAGCGCAGTGCAGATCGTAGCTCCCTCTGCGCACAACATTGGTGCGATTTCATTCACTCCCGACGGGGAATTTCTGGATTATGCAGCAAATTCAGTGGAACTTGCACACAGCAAGCTCTACCAGATTCCCGTACTCGGCGGAAATCCGCGGATGCTGCTCGACCAGGTTGACACCGGTGTGTCGTTTTCTCCCGACGGAACTCAGATGACATATGCGGTGCAAGACGCTTCGGTTGGCAGTATGCAGATCATGATTGCAAAATCTGATGGCAGCGGAGCTCGCAAATTGAGCGAATACCCCGGATCGTTTGCTACCGGAAATTATGCTGTCGCATGGTCGCCGGATGGCAAGCGCATCGCTGTTATGAGAAAGATTGCGAACGATCCCAGCGGCTTTGGGGTCAGTTTGTTGGAAGTGGATGCAATCACCGGCGTTCAGAAGCCAATCGCCGGCAGGCACTGGCGCGAGATGGTGGATCTTGCCTGGTTACCCGATGGCAGCGGAATTTTACTGGCAGGAATGGAAAAAAGCGGCGCCAATATCCAGCTTTGGGCGCTCAGCTACCCGAGCGGAAAACTTCGGCGAATTTCAAACGATCTCAGTGACTATTTGTCTGTTGGCGTTTCCTCGGACGGACAGACCCTTGCTTCCGTGCAGAGAAACATGTCTGCCAACTTGTGGGTCGGTCCGGCGAATGCGCCAGACAAGGCCGAGCAGGTTACCTCCGGCAGGCTCGACGGCGAAGTGGGAATTACTTTCATGCCCGATGATCAGATGGTGTACGTGGGAAATCACACGCAGAACTGGGATTTCTTCACCTCAGCCCCCGATGGAAAGACCCTCCGCCAACTTACCTTCGACCAGAAATTTCATGGGTCTCCCGCCATTTGCAATCACGGACGCACAATTGTGTACTACGACGATACAAGCGGAAAAACCAGCTTGCATAAGCTTGACTTCCAGACCGGAAATACTTCCGACTTCCCCAACACCGATGGCGGTCTATTCGCCGCCTGCGCAGGAGATGGAGACACAGTTTTTTATTGGCAACAATCGGAACGCGGAACCTTTGTCTTTAAAATTCCATTTGCTGGCGGCACATCAGTTCGCGTTTCTGACCGCATCGCAATCAGCCCTCCTTTCCTGTCGCTTGATGGGCGCCATCTTCTGTTCGCGACTCCACTAGCGAGTGGTGCTGTTGTGGGCACGCTCCTAGCCGCTGACACTGGAAAGGTCGAGTCGGAAATTACCCCCGCTCCCACCTTCGACCTGAGCGTAAGCACTCTTTGCTGGATGCCGGACAATCGTACGGTCGCTTATCCGGACCTGCGTACGGGCGTGGCAAATCTCTGGTCGCAGCCGGTACTTGGTAACGGCCCTCAAAAACAGTTGACCCACTTTAGTTCGGGCAAAATCTGGGCCTGTGCCTTTTCGGCGGATGGGAAGTACGTCGCGATCTCCCATGGTTCGCGGCAAAGCGACGCGGTGTTGTTTACCAATCCGAAACAATAGCAAGTAGATTCTACCGTTTGACCCTTTTTCTCCTATCCCCCTATCATTGAAGTTCTTTTCACGCATGCCACTGCGCCTATTCAATACTCTTTCCGGCAAAGTAGAGGAGTTTCAGCCGCTCACGGACAACGAAGTCCGTATGTATGCTTGCGGGCCGACCGTCTATGACTACGGCCATATCGGCAATTTCCGAACTTTCATAGCAGTCGATATCCTTAGCCGATTCCTGCGCCAAAGTGGCTACAAAGTGCATCACGTGATGAACATTACCGATGTGGATGACAAGATCATCCGCAACTCAGTGCAGGCTGGCGTTCCTCTGAAACAATTCACGGCAAGATACGAGAAAGCATTCCTCGAAGACACCGCCGCTCTGAACATCGAACAGCCAAAGTTGGTTCGCGCCACCGAGCACATTCCCGAAATGGCGGAGTTCATCGCGAGATTGGTTGAAAAAGGATTTGCATATCGAACAGAAGATGGTTCGTATTATTTCCGCATCGCGAAATTCCCGGAGTACGGCAAGCTTTCGAAAAAAGACTTCGAAGGAATGGAAGACGGCGCTCGCGTCGATGTGGATGAATACGAGAAAGACAACGCTCGTGACTTCGCCTTATGGAAGGCTCCAAAGCCAGGCGAGACATCATGGGATAGCGTGATTGGTCCGGGGCGTCCGGGCTGGCATATCGAATGTTCCGTAATGTCTATGGAAGAACTCGGTGAGACGTTCGACCTGCACGCTGGCGGTGAGGACCTGATTTTTCCTCATCATGAAAATGAGATTGCCCAGTCGGAATCGGCCACTGGCAAGCCTTTTGCTCGCTTCTGGTTTCATGCGCGCTTTCTCCTGGTCGAAGGCGAGAAGATGTCAAAGAGCCTGGGGAATTTTTTTACTTTGCGCGATTTGGTTTTGAAAGGCCATAAGCCTTCATCGATCCGCTATTTGCTCTCTTCAGTTCCGTATCGTCACCAACTCAATTTTACATTTGGCGGATTGCAGCAGGCCGCGGCCTCGGTCGAGCGGCTGCGCAACTTTCGCCAGCGCCTCACGATTGGTAACTTCGCTCCAGGTTCAAACCTCGCCATGGCGACTCTCGCCGAAGAAACAGGCAAACGCGTCCACGAATCGCTCAGCGATGACTTAAACACCGCGCAAGCACAGGCAGCAATCTTCGAAATGGTGCGCCTCGCCAATGTCGCTATCGATTCTGGAGACATGAAACAGAACGACATTCCGCCACTTCTCGCGACCCTCGATCACTTCGACGAAATCTTCGCCGTCCTACAAGACGACGATTGCGCGAAAATGCAGCGCATCGCGGATTGGGCCAAGTCGGAAGGTCGTGAGAAAGACATCAGTGCGGAATTACTCGACGCGCTTAAGTCGACTGGACTTTCAGATGAACAAGTCGATCAAAAAATCCAGCAGATGACAGCTGCGCGGGCCTCCCGTGACTTTCGAACTTCAGACCGAATTCGGGCCGAACTAACAGCACTCGGGATCTTGATCGAACAGACCAAAGAAGGCGTTCGATGGCGAAGAAAATGATGACCTTTTCTTAGTGAACTCCCCGAAGGCTCTGCGATCTCTGCGGTTAAGTGCTTTTGAAAGAAGCCTGAGTTCGCTAACGCACGTCACCTGTGGAAAATTCTTGTCAAGTCCCTCCGCAAGCCTAATTCCCTGCAAGCTGAACAAAGCAATCGAAAAATAAATTTCGAAAACGTGTCACAGTTACCCCGGTCAAATTGCTATCCTGAAAGTAGGTAGTCTTTAGATCATCCTCACTCATCTACCGTTCATTCCAAAACTGCTAGAATCGGTGTTTCATTGCAAAATATTGCTTCAACTCTTGAGACCGTCGTTGCCAGGAGTCTACGCCGCGCTAGTGACGCGCCCGTTCTCGCCTGGCCCATTGCCTGCGGATCGGCCGTCGCCCAGCGCTCGCGCGCACTAGAGTTCCGCTCGGGCGTGCTACGTGTTGAGGTACCAGATGCGGGCTGGCGGGCTGAACTTCTGCATCTGGTTCCGCGGTATTTGACCGCGATTAACAAGTATTCCGCGGTTCCTGTTGACCGTATCGAGTTCGTGGTTGCCGAAAGCAAATCAGAGTTCAGAGATGCGAAGCAAGAACGTAAAAACGTCAACGAAAACAATGGGACAAAACGATAATTAGCCTTCGCTTCAAGCTTTTGATTCGGTGTTCTAATTTCTGCAATCTGCTTGAATCCCTATGAAAGTCACCGAAAAGGACGTCTCTTACGTTGCCGATCTCGCCAATCTCGAATTGAGCGAGGACGAACGCGCGCGCATGGTTCGTGACTTAAACTCGATTCTCGGACACGTCGATTCGTTGAATGCCCTCGATACAAAGGACGTTCCTCCGATGGCGCAGGTGTCGGACCGCTATGGTCTTGATGAATCAAAAAAGGGCAGCGATCGTTTTGCCTATGCAAGTCGCGACGACGTGAAGGAAGGACTGCGCAAGTCGTTTCCGACTGACGTAGCGCTAGCCAACGCTCCCGATTCCGACGGAACATTTTTCAAAGTGCCAAAAGTGATTGAAAAGCAGTGACTCGTTGCTCGTGGCTCGTGCTGCGCCAACCAATCACGAGTCACGGACCACGAGCCACTTCAAGCAAATGAATCTCGCCGCTCTCACTATCGATTCCGCCCGCTCCGCAATTGCCGAGCGCAAGACGAGCGCGGTTGCCCTGGCAGAGGCTTTCTTTACAAAAATCGAATCTGATGATCCGAAGATCGGCGCCTACTTGATTCTTTCGCGCGAACGTGCGCTCGCCAAAGCTGCGCAAATTGACCATCTCGCAGAAAAGGGCGACAGGCTTCCGCCGCTTGCAGGCGTTCCGGTGGGAATCAAAGATGTCCTCGTCACTAAGGGGACCCGCACCACCGCCGGCTCAAAAATTCTCGGCAACTATATTCCGCCATACGACTGCACGGCGGTCGCTCGGCTCGAGGCGGCTGGCGCCGTCGTTCTTGGCAAACTCAATTGCGACGAGTTCGCCATGGGGTCGTCGAATGAAAACTCGGCATTCAGGCCGGTACACAATCCCCGCGATCTGAGTCGCGTACCCGGCGGATCATCCGGCGGATCAGCCGCGGCGGTTGCCGCTGACATAGCAGTTGCAACTCTCGGATCGGACACCGGCGGCTCAATTCGTCAGCCGGCATCGTTCTGCGGAGTCGTCGGATTGAAGCCGACCTATGGTCGCGTATCTCGCTACGGGCTGATCGCTTTTGCATCGTCACTCGATCACATTGGACCGCTCGGCAAGACCGTGAAAGATGCCGCGATCATGCTTCGGACAATTGCCGGCCGCGACCAGATGGATTCGACCTCGGCCGAGGTTCCGGTTCCCGACTACGCCGCGGAACTCGAAAAGCCAGTCAAGGGAATGAAGGTCGGGGTCGCGAAAGAATATTTTGGCGAAGGGCTTGATGCCGAAGTTCGCAGTGCCGTGGAAGCCGCTATTCAGAAGATCGCCAAGCTCGGCTGCGAGATCGTCGAGGTCTCGCTTCCGCACACGAAGTACGCAATTCCTGCTTATTACCTGGTTGCGACTGCGGAAGCGTCCTCGAACCTGGCGCGTTTCGACGGCGTGCGCTACGGCCTGCGAGCCAAAGGCGCGCGTTCGCTTTCGGATATGTACCGGCGTACGCGTGATCAGGGCTTTGGCGCAGAAGTAAAGCGACGCATCATGCTTGGAACCTATGCCCTGAGCGCCGGATATTACGACGCTTATTACCTGAAGGCCCAGCGCGTTCGCACTTTGCTGACTCACGACTTCGACAACGCTTTTAAGAAAGTCGACGCCATCGTCGCGCCAACAAGCCCAACCGCGGCGTTCAAATTGGGCGAGAAGGTCGATGATCCGCTCGCAATGTACCTGGCCGATATTTACACCGTGACCGCAAACCTGGCGGGCATTCCAGGAATTTCAATTCCCGTGGGTACAACGAAAGAGAAACTCCCAATCGGCATGCAGATTTTCGGCAAGCATTTCGCCGAGAGCACGATTTTGCGCGTGGCCAACGCGTACGAGCATGCGGCGTAGCTTTTAAACGATAACCACGAACGGCACGAAGGTATGCAAATTTTAAGCCGGACCGTAGTACCGTTCGCCGGCGCAGTTTCGGCATAGCACTTTGCCGTCGCGCCGCACTTCGCGGTGGAAATTGATCCCTTCGCCGCATTCATCGCACACAATTCGTTCGCCTTTGTATCCAGGGGATTCTTCCGGTGCGAGTTCAACTTTCACCCACTGGGTGGTGAACAGCGAGTCATCCGCCATTTCGCGATAGGCAAGCATTTGTTGCTGGTTCTTGTCGAGTTCAGGGTGCATTTGTCGCGCCAGTTCTTTCGATGATTCTTTGGCCGCAACTCGAATAGCGCGGCCAGTGCTCGCGTCAACAAATGTCGCCGCCATCTTGCCAAAGTCGCGGAATTTCAAAGAGCGCTTGCCAAGGCGACAGCCAGTCACAACCGCAACCGCGTCGGTCGCGCAGCGATCGATCTCGACAAACGTAACCAGCCGCTTTCTATCTTGACCTTGGGGATCATCGATTCCCAATTTTTTCATCCCGAGCATCGCCATACGCACGCCGAGTACTTGCCCGGCGCATAGGTGTCCATGCGCCTGCTCGGCATCGCGAAGGTATTCGTCGAACGATTTCATGACAGTTTCAACGTTTCAAGGATTCGCAAACAACACAGGAATTTTGAAACCTTGCAACTTCAAAAACCAAAGGAGCCTTATGGATTTTAAATCGAAGCCAATCCTCGCCCTGGTGCTTGCAATCACCATTGCAGCTACCGCCTGCACCGCTGAATGGATCAACGTGGCCCTGCAGGACCTGCCGGTCCTAACGCAAATGGCGCTCAATATCGCTACCCTTGTTAGCGCCCTCGCCTCGGGTCAACAGGCCAGCAGTGCAGATGTTGCAGTCGTCCAGAACATCTCCGCGCAAGCCAGTCGCGATCTGAATCTGCTGCAAACGTTGTACAACCAATACAAAGCATCTCCGAGCGGAACTACTCTACAGAAGATCGACAATGTGATTGCCGATCTCAATCAAAACCTGCCTAATTTGCTTCAGTCGGCACACATCTCCAGTCCAACTGCTTCGGCCCGAATTACTGCAGCTGTGAATCTGATCGTAACTACGGTTAACAGCTTCGCTGCTTTGATGCCTCAAACTTCTATGCCTACAACGCAGAAAAGGCCGGCCACTGCTCTTCTCCACGCAAAAGATCTCAGGAAGCAATGGAACCAGCAGGTCTGCGCGCCGACCGGAAATCCCGCACTGGATGCTGCCTTCGCAGCCAGCGTATTGCGATAGCCCATTCCACTACCAATGAAATGTACTTCGGGGTAACTATGTCTCTGCCGATGATCGCGGTTACCAACGCCTCTACCTGCCTCTCGGACGGCCAGGTAGAGGCAGCTCTTCCTTCTCTGCAGAAGCAGGTCAGCAATGATTTCAGGGCCTATTGGGACCTCGATTGCACACTTTCGTTTCTGCCGAAAGAGCAGTCACTCACCCCCGGCTGGTGGCAAATCGTCGTCCTTGATGATTCCGATCAGGCCGGCACTCTCGGCTACCATGAGCTAACCAATCAAGGCGCTCCTTTCGGCAAGGTGTTCGCAAAACTTGATCTCGAGAACGGCTCGTCCTGGACCGCAACTCTGAGCCACGAACTTCTCGAAATGCTCGCCGACCCGTGGATCAACTGGTGCGCCATCGGCCGCGACAGCAAAATCTATGCCCTCGAAGTCTGCGATGCCGTTGAAGCCGATAACCTCGGTTACATGATCGACGGCGTGCTGGTCTCAGATTTCGTCACACCCGCCTGGTTCGAGCCCACGTGCGCCGACCGCCTCGATTTCCGGCAGCATCTCTCGAAAGCCCTCGAGGTCGCCCGCGGAGGCTACATCTCCACCTTCGACCCCGCTATGGGATGGACGCAGATCACCGCTAAAGGTCCTGGCGGCCCACGAATCATTCCCGGCAGCAGACGTCAGCGCAGGAAATTGGTTCGGCAAGCGTGGCGGAGAAGCTTTCGATGAAGATGTAAATCGATCATGACGAGAGCTTCACCTCCAGCGGAAACTCGCGCCGCACAAACTCCATTGCTTCCTTGCGCTCATGCAATCGTCCATCCAACTGCGCATCTTCCACGGCCGAAAGAATCTCTTTAAACTGCGGCCCGGGTGAGTATCCCGCGCCGATGAGATCGTCTCCCGTCAAAAGCGGCTCGGGACGTACCTCTTCGAGCGGGAGCTTGCGAATTTGATCTTTCGTGAATTCGTACAGCCTGAGGTTCCTGTGGCTCGATTCGCAATCCAGCCGGTGCAGTTCCAGGTGCTGCTCGAAATGCGGCAAGCGAATAAATTTTTTGAACGTCGACGGATTCATCCGCTCTACATCCCCAAAGCGCATGTGGTTCGCGACTAAAGCGGAAATCTGTTTGTTTTCTTCATTCGAAAACCGCAGGCGCCTGCAAACCTCCTCCGCCATTCTTGTTCCGATTCGCGCATGTTCGTCGAAACGAATCCGATCAGGCGCACGGCGAAAGGTCGGCGGCTTGCCCACATCGTGCAAAAGCACGCCCCACGCCAACGTCGCAGGCGTCGGCTGCGGCAATTTCTCGAGCATCAGCAGCGTGTGAACGAACACATCGCCTTCCGGATGAAATTCCGGCGGCTGCTCCACTCCTTTCATTGCGTCGATTTCTGGAAGGACTTCGCGAAGCAGCCCAGTTTCATTGAGTAACTCAAAGCCCCGCCTTGCGTGGCCTTCCGTTAACACGCGGGTGAGTTCATCGCGTACCCGCTCGCGAGAAACCTGATCAATTTGCTTCGCCAAACGCTGAATCGCCGAAAACGTGGAGGGCTCAATCGTGTATTTGAATCGTGCCGCAAACCGCACAGCGCGCAACATACGAAGTTTGTCTTCATTAAAGCGCAGCGCCGGATCGCCAATCGCGCGGATGATACCCGCCTTCAGATCACCCTGGCCGCCCACGTAGTCCAGGACTTTATTTTCGAGCGGGTCGAGCAACAATCCGTTGATCGTGAAATCGCGCCGCTGCACATCCCCGCGCGGATCACGACTAAACTGAACTGCATCCGGATGCCGCCCGTCGGAATAGCCAACGTCGCGGCGAAACGTTGCGACCTCGACGCACGATTTGTGCTGGTGACCAGGAACAGCGTATTCTTCATCGCGTGAAGCAGCATCGGAATCATAAAGCTCTTCCAACCTTGAAGAACGCGCCTTTCGCTCCGGTTCAGGAATCGGCACGAGCACAACGCCAAACTGCGCTCCGACCGCATAGGTTTCAGGAAAAATCCGCATCACCTCATCGGGTACCGCGTCTGTCGCCACGTCATAGTCCGCCGGCTCGCGTCCGAGCAGCAAGTCGCGCACGCACCCGCCGACAAGAAATGCCTGGTGACCCCGTTCACGCAGAGTCCGAACTATCAAAATCGCAAAGCTCTTCGACATGGATTGACTAATGATTGATAATTTAGGGCGGCTCGTTCTGTGGAATCGAACCTGTTCCGCCTCTTCCGCCCATATTACTAGGAGAATCAACGAGAGAACGGCAGACCAAGACAATAGTCAGCGGATAGAGAACTCCTGAAGTGCTACCGGCACTACTGCACATTCACTTGTATCTTGTACTTTCCGTGTGGCACAACGGTCACCACGGCACCAGCCTTTAAGTACGGCTGCAAAACACCTGAGCTCATCCACGGCAAGTCCCAACCATTTTGAATCGCAACAACCGTGTACTTTCCCGGCAGTACGTTGTAGAGAGTGAACGTGCCGTCGCTGTCACTCTGGTCGCGGCGCACCAGCGTCGAATCGTGCGCGATGTCCTGCGGAACTAGAACAATCATGGCAGTGGCAAAAGGCCTGCCCTCACGCATGGCGGTTCCGTCCACTCGCCCGCTGCCATGGGAGACAACGATTTTCAACTGCACCGAGGCGCCTGACGCAATATCGAGTTCGCGTCCGATTACGCTTGCGCCGCTGGCGGAGATGCTCTCGACTAATCCCTCAGGAACTCCGCCGATTAGCACCTGATATTTTCCTGGGACAATGTTGTTCCCGCTGAACTCAAATTCGCCTTGCGCTGAGACCTGCGCATTAAAGCGGTTACCTGAAGCGCGATTAAAGAGCTGCACAAATCCAGGATTCGTTACTCGTGCCCCAGAATCCAGTTGAACTATGCCACTGACCGACGCAGGAGTGGATGCGCTCGAAAGGTCGATTTCAGAATTGTCCGAAACATTGACTTCTTCTTCCCGGTTCGACGGAGTCGTGCCCCCACTCTGCAAATTGAACTCGAACTGTCCCGGTGACACGCCGGCCACGTCGAATTCGCCGTGGCCGAGTCCATTCACCGTCATTGGCACGGGAATCGAGACGCCGCCAAATAACTTCTCTTGCGCGCCGATTCCGATAGCTTGAGCAGAATCAAGGCTTGAGTCTTTCACCCGCACGTGCAGGGATGGAACTGCCGTCAGCTCAAGGTCCGCCTCGAGACGATCGCCAGGTTTTGCCATTATCGGCGTGGCGTCAGCCGGATCGGTTACGCTCGGGTAATAAGTCATCGGATAGGTGACATCGAACTCTGGATTTTGGTGCTCGGGGTTCTGCAAAGCACCGCCGTTGCTGCGCGCAATACTGCTGTACCTTCGGAATCGCACGCCGTTGACGGCGTACCAGGGATGCGCCGAAACAACAATGTAGTAGCCCCCTGGAGGAACATGCCCAAAGTGGTAGCAGCCGCGATCATCGGTATTAGTCTGCGCATGCATTCGGGTGGAATTCGCGCCGTCCTCCAAACCGGTCCGAAATAGCATTACGTTCGCTTGCACCACCGGCTCGTTCTGGTCATCGGTCACAATGCCAGTGATCGTGGCATCCGGTTTGATCCGAAATACCAGGTGCTCCGAATCGACCTCTGGACCGACCGCAATCCCAGTTGAGAACTCCTCATGCTGATCGAAGCGTTGCGCAGAAAAGCCACGGCCTTCGGCTTCAAGCCAATACTTTCCTGGTTTTAGCTTTTCAAACGTAAAGCGCCCATCGCTAGCCGTTACCGCCGTGAGTGTGGGACCGCCCTCCGCGGCGCCAATGCTCACGGTAGCTTTGGAAAGCGCCACCCCGGTGATCGAATTCACCGCCGTCCCACTAATGTGGTAACCAGGAGAGGCCTTCGCCACCTGCAGCTGTGCCGCCGCGTGAAGCGCAAGTACGATGACGCAGATGGCCAGACGGTGCATAGCTCTCAATTCGTGATGTGAGTCAGTTCAACGGTAATTTCACTCTGGCCATTTGGTTCCAGCATGACGTGCGCAGCTTGCGAGGCGTAGGCATCCATCGCGTCAGGATTTCCGTACTCCAGCCCATCCGCGCTATCGAGCGCCAGCACCGTGTAATTTCCGGGCGCTAAGTTAGCGACAAAAAAGTTCCCGTTCGGACCAGTGTTTATGACGACCGTTCGGTTCGCGGGCCCTTGCTCGGGCATCACCAGTACCGCCGCCGCGGTCTGGCTTTGCCCAGTGTTAACGTGGCCACTCAATCGCGCACTATCGTCGCGAAGTACCACATCCACCAGCGGCACTTGCATTCCTGGAGTTACGATCAATTGCTCGTGCAGCAAATCGGTGCTGCCGCACTGCGCAGATTGCACGTACCAATCACCAGTGGCGTGTACTTCAACCGAATAGCGTCCCGCCGGTAGATCGGGAAGCACAAGCATCGGCCTCGGGTTCATCTGCCAAATTGACCACAACTCGCGCCCTTCGAATTCCTCTTCTGCAGGCACAAACTGCAGCTGAACCAGACTCGTTCCCTGTGTTAAGGATTCGTGTCCCCGGACACTGGGCTTCGATCTTTCGAGCCTCAGATTGATCGGAGTCGGTTCCACCGTCGCGAGCGCCAATGAAAGACCAGGCGTATCACCCGTAACGTTTACCGAGCTTTCAGCTCTCAATTGTTTTCCTTCGGGCATCCACGCAAGAACTTGCAGGGTATATCGCCCCGCTGGAACCTCCGCCTCAAAGTTGCCCATAGCCGGATTAAAAGCCTTGAGCGAAGAGAACTGATTTCCGCTGCGGTCGGTAAACATCATCTGGATGCCGGAGTTCGGCGGAAGACCAACTACTCTGCCCGAAACTTTGTAAATGATTAAAGGCCGAAGCGAGAGTTCGATGTCCGCTTCTTGCCCGGCTCCGATTTCAAATGGCGTCGCCGAGCTCATATCGCTTGCGCCCGGATAGAATGCCGCCGCATAACCCTCATCACGGATGTCCGCTCGCCCGACATCGTCGTCGGAGTCGGCTGCGTGGCGCGCGTAATCACCGGGCTCGGCCTCGATGTAGTAAGAACCGGCAGTGAGGTTGGCGATTCGAAACTCGCCATCCTCATTAGTCGATCCCGCACCGACGACTTGCCAGCGTTTTCTACCTTCGACGATCCGTGAGCTGATGGCCTTCACTGGGACCATCTCAATCGGCTCGCCCTCCTGGTTCTTCACGTGCCCGTAGATCACACTTTGCGGAACCAACTTAAGATCGAGCGAGGGAGTACCCGGCCCGATTGCTACAACTGACGGACCAGCACCATGTCCTAGCTCTTCCTGACCAAAAAAGCCCGGCTTGTGAACTCGAACGTCTATCTCGCCGGCTGGAAGCCCATCGAACTCGAATCGCCCATTTGCGTCCGTCAGCGCCAGGTGTTCTCCCGCGCTTGAAGAGACGACAAGCGCGCGCCGAATCGGTTCTCCGGTCACTGAATTGACGACGCTCCCGCTCAATGCATAGGTTGCCGTCGCGGCTTGTCCCAAGAGCGGTCCGGAGACGACCTGGGCAGTCGCCACGGAAGAAATCACAAACGCCTGGAGGAGAACTCTCCAACCGTCAGCCAGACCAATGGAACTTCGCAGCATGGAAACTTGTAGCGCCGATTAAGTGGTACTCACAAAGTTAGACTCCGGCGCCCCTGCGTTTGTTGCCTCGTATATCCATTCGTACATGTCCCGCCGCAATCTAGGGCGCGCACTTCCGGGCTCCTAGACTGAAGCTATCCCTTCCAGCGGTAGGCGTCTTTCTGTGGCAGGCCCACGTGGGCCAGCACCCGGCACGCGAACTCGTGCGCCAACTGGTCCAAGGTGGCGGGACGGAAGTAGTAGGCCGGAATCAGCGGAAAGATCGTCGCACCCGCGTCTGCAGCCCGATACATATTGCGGATGTGAATTTTGTTCAACGGCGTTTCGCGAACACACAGCACCAGCGGCCGCTTCTCCTTTAAGCAGACATCGGCCGCACGCTCGATTAACTGCGATGCGATTCCGTTGGCAATTCGCGCCAGCGTACCAACGCTGCACGGCAGAACGATCGTCGCGTCAGCGGGATACGAACCGCTCGCGACATTAGCTCCGATATCTGTGTTCGATTGCTGATGAATTTTGCGTGACGGGTGACCGAGCACTTGGGTTACGAGATGGTTGCGCCCACGAAGCCCTAGCTCCTCAGCCATGACGCGCAGAGCGCTGTCGGATGCGATGAAGTTAACGGTCTGAACGCGCGCATCGCGGTCGACGCCAAGCAGCAGATGGCGAAGAAACAGCGCCCCGCTGGCGCCGGTCGTGGCGATGGTCAGGTTGTTAGGTGAATCAGGCAATGGGTTTAGCGAGCTGGAACAAGAGCTGCAAGAACACCTGCTTCATCATGGATTCCGCGTTTCGAGCATAGGCAGCCTGGAGCAGCCAGTCAAGCTATGAGAAAGCGATCATCGCGCGAGTGGCGGCGAACAGCGGCGCAAATGCACGCCCTCGCGAGTGTGCGTCGCGAAATCGCCTCACAGGACGCGGTTGTCACTAGCAAATACCTGGACGAATTCAATCAGGCATTCCAGCGATACGATTCCGTCCTCTCTCCCGATCAGCTCGAGCAAGCAATTGCTCAGGCCGACATCCTCTTGATCGGTGATTTTCATGCCTTACCGGCTTCACAGCGCTTTGCTGCGCACCTGATAGAAAAATGCGCACAGGGGCGTCCCATCGTTCTAGGGGTGGAAGCAATACTAGCTCGCGATCAGAAGCTCCTCGACTCCTGGTGGCGCCGCGAAATTGCAGCCGAAGAACTCCGTCAAAGACTGCGTTTCGATCGCGAGTGGGGATATCCATGGGAGCCGTTCTACGAACTCCTTTGCGCTGCCCGCGACCACGCCGAAGGGATCTACGGGCTTGACTGTCTTCCCCGCGAAGACCTCCGCCGGATCCGCTCGCGCGATCGTCATGCTGCCGCCAAGATTTGCGAATTGCGTAAGCATCATCCTCAAGCGATGGTCCTCGTGCTGTTTGGCGAATCACACGTCGCCCCTCAACATTTGCCGCGCGCCGTGCGCGATGTGGTCCCTGACGCAAAGCTTCTGACTCTGCTGCAGAACATCGACGGGTTGTACTGGCAAGCAACCAACGAGCAGTGTCCAGCTCTGCGCGAAGGGGCCGTTGGCGCCGGAAAAGACGCTATGTGTGTTTTCAACTCCAGCCCGCTGGAAAAATGCGAAAGCTATCGTCTCTGCCTCGATCGCTGGCATACCGAGAATGACGAGCAGCAGGACTTTGCGCCCGCCATTTACAACCTCATTTTCTCCTTGGCTCGGGCGCTGGGGTTCCGGCTCGACTCCCCATCGAATGGAACGCAACCCAAATACCTCACCGACTCACTTCCGGAAGTGATTCACGTGAGACCCGATTCCGCTTCGGCTGCCCTGTCAGACGACAAGTCCTGCGTATATCTGGCGGAATCGAATTCGTTTTTGCTTCGCGAGTTTCAAATCGCGGCGGCAGCCGAGGAATGCACGCGCTTTCTCCATTTCGCCTGCCGTGGTATGACCGCCAGCTCGCCGGTCGCGCGTTCCCTCGAAAATGCTTTAGCTCGATTTGGCTCGCGCCTGCTCTCACCGGAACACAACTCTGCGGACAAGACGACTGCCCCTGCCGACCTTCTATACGAAAAGTATTTAGCCGGCAGCATCTCGCAATCCGCAATTCGACGCATGTTCTTGACCCACGTCGAAACTCGCGAACAGGCAGAAAGCGCAATGGATCGCCTCAACGAACTCACCAGAGCCTGACATGCAAATCGAGGGCTTCGGCCCCGCTCATCGGGCAATGCTACTCTAAGCTGAGGTCGCCCGTTGACTCCCGAATCCATCCGCAAGCTCTTCGAGCAAGTCCGCGCTGGAAAGCTGTCGCCGGACGAGGCGGTAAACGAGCTGCGTCATCTTCCGTTTGAAGATCTCGGATTCGCCAAGATCGACCACCATCGTGCGCTCAGGGTCGGCGTCCCCGAAGTGGTCTTAGGCTTAGGCAAAACTCCGGCGCAAGTCGCAGCCGTTTTCAAACGCCTGGCTCAGCACGGTCAAAACGTATTGGCCACTCGCGCGACAAAAGAGCAATACGCGGCAGTGAGAAAATCCGTGCGCGGCGTAATGTTTGACGAAACTGCACGAGCAATCTTTCTCCGTCGCGATCGCAAAAAATACGGCAAAGGCCTCATTACCGTGATTTCCGCCGGCACCAGCGACGTTCCTGTCGCCGAAGAAGCCGTGCTCACCGCCGATCTCATGGGCAACGAAGTTGACCGCCTCTACGACGTCGGCGTTGCCGGAATTCACCGGCTACTCGCGCACAGAAAAGCCATCAGCCGCTCCCGCGTCATCATCGTTTGCGCTGGAATGGAAGGCGCGCTGCCTAGCGTGGTCGGCGGTCTGGTCGGAGTTCCCGTGATCGCGGTGCCCACAAGTATTGGTTATGGCGCCTCCTTCCAGGGTCTCGCGGCGCTGCTCGGTATGATGAATTCCTGCGCTTCAAACGTGACCGTCGTCAATATTGATAACGGTTTCGGCGCGGGCTACGTTGCTTCCCTCATCAACCGTGTGTAAGCGACGAGAAATATTTCCTACAGGGATGAATGTATTTTCCACAGTCGGCGTTATTTGGCACTTGATTTTTTAGATAGAGAGTAGCTTAATTGTTTAGTGCAGGAGGCCGCCCCCAATGGTCTCGAAATGCGCCAACCCCGAGTGCTCAGTTCCTTTCCGCTACTTTCATACAGGTAAGCTCTTCAGAGTCGACACTAAAACCGGACTAGATCGCCGCCGCACCATGGGCCACGATGGCGAGCAGGACAAAACATTGCGCCGTCTGGAATTTTTTTGGCTCTGCGAGAATTGCGCCGGCAAAATGACGCTCGCCTTCGACAAATCATGCGGCGTCACTGTTCATGCAAAGGAGCACGTCGATTACGTGTGCTCCGCTGCGGCTTAGAGTGTTCGCGGATATTTCCCGTTGAGAGCGTTCCAGCGGATGACTAGAACTTCGGTGATCATCTTCAATCCGTCGCGAAGCGGGTGAATCCGCGTGCCTTCCGCGTCCGACCACACCACAGGGATCTCCCGCACTTTCATCCCAATGCGGTGCGCAACATAGAGCAATTCGGCGTCAAATCCCCAACCATCGATCGTCTGCAAAAGAAATAATTTTCCCGCCGCATCGCGGCGGAATGCTTTGAAGCCGCACTGCGTGTCTTTGAACTTCAGCCCCAACAAGATTCGCAACACCAGGTTGAAGCTGCGGCCATAGAACTGGCGCAGCAATGATTGTCTGTGCGCCTGCAAGTTCGGTTGCAGCCATCGCGAGCCAACCGCTACATCTGCGCCCGACTCAACTGCAGCAAAAAGCTTGTCGGCCTGCTCAATTGGCGCAGAGAGATCTGCATCTGTAAACAAAAGTAGCTCTCCATTTGCCTTCAGCATGCCGTTGCGCACGCTGTATCCCTTGCCGCGGTTACCGGGATTTTCTATCAGTCGAAGCACCGCATTCATCTTGGCGCGTTGGGTAACCAGGTCAGCTGTATTGTCGCTCGAGCCATCGTTGACCACGATCACTTCTGCGTCCCAGCCGCGCTCACTGACGTAGCGCAACACACGGTCCAGCGTAGCGCCCAGGCGAGCGCCTTCGTTATACGCAGGAATAATGATGCTGTATTTGAGCATCTGCCGAATGCGTCAGTTGCCTGTGCTTGCTACGGATATGACAAGGTATCACGCGATCGACAGTAAATTGTGAGGAGTTACGCTCTACGCGACGCGCCTTTGCTGGTCCAGCATTGAAAGGAAGTGATCTACCAACTCCGGGTCCCAGAACCCTGCCCTCGCCTCATCCCGCATAGTTTCTGCGGCGTGATCGTGAGTAAGGGCCGGTTTGTATGGGCGCGTAGTAGTCAATGCGTCATATATATCGACGACCTGCAGAATGCGCGCCAGTTGCGGGATTTCGCGTCCTTTCATCCCGTCCGGATATCCGGTGCCGTTGAAATGCTCGTGATGGCTCCTAATGATCGGTAGTACCAGGCGCAAAGATTTCAACGGCCGGCAAATGTTCTCACCGGTAATCGGATGGCGCCGCATGATCGCCCATTCTTCCGAGTTCAGATTCGCGCCCTTTTTCAGAATCTCATCCGGAACGGCGATCTTGCCCAGGTCGTGCAAATATCCGCCCCGGCGCAACGCGATGATTTCTTCTTCATCGAAGCGTAGATAACGCCCGAGATCGCTGGCATTTTGCGCCAACCGCTCACAGTGCCCTTCTGTATAAGGATCGCGGCTTTCAACGCTCAGACCAAGCGTGCACAGTACAGTTTCCGCGGTTTCCAACTCGTCAGTAAATTCTTTTAGCTTGATCAGTGATTTGACGCGGGCAAAAAGTTCTTCTGGAAAGATCGGCTTACTCAGGAAATCATCAGCGCCGGCTTCGATTCCGCGAACCCGATCTTCGCGTTCCGTTAATCCCGTAATGAGCACGAACGGAATCAGTCGCGTTGCCGGATTTTCTTTCAATTCGCGGCACAACTCATACCCCGACTTTCCTGGCATCACCACGTCCGAAAGCACAAGGTCGGGCGGACGGCGGAACATCTCCGCCTCAGCATGGGTCGCGTCAGGTACCGCCACAACGTCGTACCCACGCGAGGCAAGCAGGTCTTGCATAAGAGTCATTGTGTTGGGATTGTCATCTACAACCAGGATGCGCGGCAGTCGACGCCGCAGTGAGAGGTCGTTCACGCTTGCCGATTCAGGGACGCGTGAACGCAAAGCGGATACCTTCCTGGGAGACTCCATAACGACCAAAAGTTAGATTCTAATCTCAGGAAAACGTTTTACCAGCATTAATTTTTCCTTTTGGAAGTATGTTGAGGAAAACCCAGTTGGGGATAAGTAGGACCTATGGACCCGGTTCCCGAACTCAAGCCCCCGCCGAAAGCTTGTGTGTGTTTTTGTTTTGCGCGATGCCGTATTGGCGAATTTTATAGAGCAGCGCCTTGTAACTGATCTGCAGCAATGCTGCTGCTTGCTTTCGGTTCCAATTGGTTTCTTCGAGCGCCTTGGCGATCGCCTCCGCCTCGGCTTCATCCTTTGCGTTGCGCGCAAGGGATTTCAGGCCTCCCGCCGCTTCTGTGCCGCGCTGCGCCGGGTGTTCAAACTCTGCGCCCGATCCATCGCTTCGCGGCTTCAATTCATTGATCGCAAGTTTTTCGTCGCCAAGCACCAGGTAACGTTTCACAAAGTTACCCAGTTCTCGTAAGTTCCCCGGCCACGGATAATTCGCACACGCCTGCAAGAGCTCCGGAGAAAACGGCAGCGGCGAGCGTGCATACTGCTCCGAAAGCTGAGTCATGAAGTGCTTCAAAAGGACCGGAATTTCTTCCTTCCGTTCTCGCAGGGGAGGAACCTGAAGAGTAAACGCATTCAATCGGTAATAAAGGTCTTCGCGCAACCGCTTCGTCGCCAGCGCCTCGGGAATGTTGATATTGGTTGCCGCGAGGATCCGCACGTCGACTTTGATCACCGAACGGCTGCCCAGGCGCGAAAATTGCTGGTCCTGCAAAACGTGCAAGAGCTTCGCCTGTAACGATGGCGGCATCTCGCCGATTTCATCCAGCAGAATTGTGCCTTTGTTGCACAGCTCGAACTTTCCTGGCTTCGCATGCGTGGCGCCGGTAAACGCGCCCGCCTCGTATCCAAATAACTCGCTCTCCAGCAGATCGGCCGGGACTGCAGCACAATTCACTTTCAAAAATGTTCGGTGTGCGCGTGGCGAGAGCTTGTGGATCAGCCGCGCCATCACTTCTTTTCCCGTGCCGCTCTCGCCGAGCATCAGCACCGGAATATCTACGTTCGCGACAAGCGCAGCCTGCGAGCGCAGCTTTCGCATGTTCGGACTGGCCGCAACAAAAAATATTTCTTCTCCCAAATCCTCGACTTCGCCGGTGTAGTTCTGCTGGTTCGTCCCCAGGCATTGGTCGATCACCGCATCGAGCTCTGCCTTTTGAAATGGCTTGGTGATGTAATCGACCGCGCCCAGCCGCATCGCCTGCACAACTTTCTTGGTTTCATTCACGCATGACAGCATTACGACCTTCACCGTCGGCTGCAGTTTGCGCAAAGCTTCCAGCGTCTCGATGCCGTCAATTCCCGGCATCAACAGGTCTAGCAATACGAGATTCGGTTGCAAGCCCTTCTGCATCAGTTCCAGCGCCTGCTCGCCCGTTGATGCGGTCTCCACCTGATGATCATCCACCTCGAGCAGCGTCTTGATATACCGCTGCATTCCCGGTTCGTCATCCACCAACAGGATTTTCGATTTCTCAGCCATTACTTTTTCCCTCCCGGCTCGCCTATCGGGGGATTCAGTGGAAGAATGAAACTGAATTTGCAGCCTGCTCCCGGCTCGCTCTCCACCCATATCTTTCCGCCCATGCTCAGCACCAGGCGGCGTGCGATCGAAAGTCCCAATCCCATGCCTTCGACTTTTTCGCTGACCGGAAGCCGAAAGAAATCGTCAAAAATTTCCAGATGATATTCCGGCGGAATTCCCGGGCCGGTATCTGAAACGCTGATCTTCACGGAATTCGGTTGGGTCAATGGTCTGCGCCGGCGCTCCTGCTCGGCCGGTGGCTTCGCGACCGCCCGCCGCTCCCACATATGTGTCTCCGCGTGCAACCAAACCGTGCCTCCGGCGGGCGTAAACTTCGAGGCATTCTCTAGGAGATTAGAAACTACTCGTTCAACTTTCGGCGCATCGAACGGGAATTCGTGTATCTTCTCGTTCGCCAGAAAATACAACGCCATCCCCCTTTCCTGAAAGCGTGGGGACCAAAGGCGGCAAACTTCAGATAATGACGCGTTCATGTTCCCCGGCTCGAATTTCATCTTTAGCTCGCCGGTCTCGAGCGCGCCAAAGCTCAAGAAGTCCTGTATGTAGCGGAGCAGTCTCTGCCCGTTCGCTTGCATATCGCCCAGTACTTCACGCTGCCGCTCGTTCAAGCTGCCCAGCTTTTCACTTTGCAGGAGTTCCACATAGCCATTCAGGATCGCAAGCGGCGTCTTCAGGTCGTGGGCGGCTGAGGCAAGCGCGTTTGTCGTCCGCAGATAACGCTCCTGAAGTTGCGAATATTCCCGTATTTCTTGCGTTAGCGAGGCAGAACTGGCCGAATTTACGATCGTTTCCCGGACCGGAGCAAGAGCTTCCTTGGGCGATAACGGCGATGGGTGCATAAGTGGGCGATACCACTTCGAGGGAGGAAGGCGAACAGGCTGGCGAGTACTGTTGCCGTAGAAAAATGCTAGGGTACAAACCTCGGAGTGTCAACGGAAAATGCAAAACATTTGCCTGTTTTCGGTAAAGTGTTTCCGAAACTGCATCAAGAGATTTCGCAATACGCGGCATAAAACCGGGCATAACCAGCCCTTCCACCCGATAGATTCGCCGATACCGGAAACACTGCCGCGAATATCCGGAGCCTAGACACCAACTATGTACTCTCGATAGGTCTCTTTGGCAATTGAGGTGCGACAACCAGTACAAAGCGCGGCAAAGGAGGCCGGATTTTGCTCCCCCAAAAATCATCCAGCGAGCGGCGCATTTGGGCGCGACTACCCTTGCACGTGCCGCTGTTCGTTCGTACCCGCAACCGCGACGGCAAGGATTTCCTGGAGTTTGCTACTGCCCTCAACATCTCTGCCGGCGGTGCCCTGGTGGCCCTTCACGCCTCAGTGCGGCCTAGGGCGCAGGTTTTGGTGGAGATCCCCATGGCGCCGCTTCCACGTGCCATTCCTGTGCGAAAGAGCTCCCGTCATCTACGCGCCCGGATCGCGCGGGTAATCCACGCCGATGGTTATAATCTTGTCGCTCTTCGCTTCCTGCAGCCGCTTCAATCTTCCGAGAAACACCCCAAAGCCCGGCGTAGGAAACCCGCTTCCGCGATGTGAAATTGTTTTCCCACTCGGCGGCCGTCCTGTGGATCGCTGACTATCCTCGTCCCCGCCTGCAGAGTTCCGTTCCTTGTGGATTGTAAGTCTCACCTGTGCCGATAGTTACCTCCACATACCCGACCAACGTAATCTCCGAATTGGGTTTGGTGCGCCGGGTGCTGAGTATAGACTGACGATCAAGTTCCAAGACTTGACGTCAGTAAATATGACAAATTCTGTCAGTTCTCTGGCGCAATCAGTCGGTGAAATCCCGCCGGATGCAGTAGTCTTCGGCCAATCCGAAGCGATGCAGGAGCTCCGCTCCCGCCTGGCCAAGGTTGCCGGCGCAAATGTGCCCGTCCTCATTCATGGCGAAAGCGGTACTGGCAAAGACATCATCGCTCGCCTTGTCCATTCCTGTTCGCCCTGGAGAACTGGGCCATTCGTTAAAGTAAATTGCCCGGCTATTCCCGGCACGCTTCTCGAAAGCGAGCTATTCGGTTATGAGCGAGGTGCGTTCACCGGCGCATACGGATCAAAACCGGGCCGCGTCGAAATGGCCCATCGCGGCACACTTTTTCTTGACGAAATTTCCGAGCTCGACATGCCGCTGCAGTCGAAGCTATTGCAGCTTCTGCAAGACGGCCAATTCTGCCGCATTGGCGCCCAGGCCGATAAAAAAGTTGAAGTACGAATCGTCTGCGCCACCAATCGTAAGCTCGAAGAGGAGATCGCCAACGGCACCTTCCGTCAGGACCTTTTTTATCGCATCAATGTTGTGAATTTATATATGCCACCATTGCGGGAGCGCCGCTCGGATATACCTGGTCTGGTCAACTATTTCCTCGAGTTTTACAACCGCAAGTACAACTGCAAAGCTCGCCCGCTCTCACCCGAGCTGATGGAAGTCCTTCACAAATATCATTGGCCAGGAAACATCCGCGAGCTCGAAAATCTGATCAAGCGTTATGTAATCCTCGGGACCGAAGACGTCATCAGCAACGACCTGCAGCCCCGCGAAATCGACCTCCTGAATGCCGATATCAGTCTTGATGGCCCAATTTCGCTGAAAAAACTTACTCGACAGGCGACCAGACAGCTCGAGCGCAAGATCATTCTCAAGGTCTTGCACAATCATCATTGGAACCGCAAGCAGACAGCTAAGACTCTCAACATTAGCTATCGCGCTTTGCTATACAAAATCCGCGACGCCGGTCTGCCTCCCAATCGCGTCCGCCGCGAACCCGAAGCGGCCAAGAGCCAAGCCGCCGACTAATAAAGAACGGCTGCCCCACCCTTCGCGCCGTTCGGAAGGGTGGGACTCACAAACTTACTTGCAGGTCGCCGTAAAGCCTTGGAACTCAAACGTTCCGTAGTATGCGAAACCCGTAACCACGTTCAAGTCATTGATCCCCGTAACCGCGCTTTCGGCCGCTCCTCCAATACCAACCGGCGTTACTCGGCCATCCGGATAATGAATATTGCTGCTGTCGACGATCACTCCCGAGTTGTTGATCCCGACCGGCGGAAATGTGTAGTCAAGCTTTTTGAAAGTACTGTTCTGCAGCTCGAATCCTGACCAGTTAGCATCACTGCTCATCTTTTTGTATGCACCGACAATGACTCCGTTGTCATTAATACCGGTCACTATCGTCTGCGCCGCGCCGGGGAACTGAATTTTCCCAAATCCCCCGTGCTGATATTTGAAGCCGAACGTGGCGTTCGTCTTCGCGTCCGTGGCATCGCCAATGATCGTGTTCCACTTATTGATACCGGTGAGAGCTGTGCTAACCGCACCGGGATAGTTCAGTGTCGCCCACGACGACGAGGTATAAATCAGACCACTGGCTGGCGATCCTGTATTGGGCGGCGGAGTCGAATTGCTCGAGCCATACCAGCCCACGGTAGTTCCATTCAGGTTACGGTCAGTGAAGAACGTCGAAGCGTTATTCGGGACCGCAAACAGAGTAAAACTGCCGTTCGCCCAGCGCACGTAGCCTTTTTCCATGCCCTGATTCGGACCGCCCACGCCGCCGACAATTGAGTTCCAGTGATTGATCCCGCCCGGCGTAAGGTCGTAAATATAGCCCGAAGGCGGATTGTACATTGTGTAGTTACACGTTCCTTGACTTTGACCAAAGAGTGGGAATGCGAGTAGCAAGCTTGATAAGGCCGTTAAGGCTGAACCGAAATTCCTTGCAAATGACTTCGACATCGTGAACACCTCTGGGAAGTAGTAAGAGCAGGCTTGCCCTTGAGATGGCCGAGATTTCCGGCGGAGTTGCTGACCTTACCCTTCTCTTACCTAAACAATGGTACTGAGACTAAGATTGCCGGGGCCACTTCTCCCTTCCTTTGGGAGAGGTGGGGTACTCCGAAATCCAGTCGACGTGGTCGATCCAAACATGTACATACGGTTTTCCTCTTATTGACGTCCAGCTACGGACGTACTATCTTCTTGCTCTCCACGTAAGTAGCTGGATGTCTTTCCAAATGCCCCTCGCCGTCGTCCTACCGGAGAATCCATGAAAACCGCGCGCCTCTTTTTCGCCTTGTCCGTACTGCCCTTGCTCTTTTCTCTGCGATCATTTGCCGACTGGCCACCCATAAGTCCGGACGATCTGAAGATGACCGACCTCAAAGAGCAGCCGGGCGCCTCTGCCGTGGTCCTGGACCGCGAAGAAATTGATGACGATATGAACAATGCCCACTCTGTCTATGAACGTATCAAGATCCTCACAGACGCCGGGCGAGAATACGCGAACGTAGAAATCCCCTATAGTCGCCGCGGCTTCAGCGTCGCTGCCATCAGTGGACAAACTGTGCACGTGGATGGGACGGTAATTCCTTTCGCCGGCAAACCACTGGACAAGACTGTTGTGAAGGGTGGAGGAATTCGGGTAAACGTCAAGTCTTTCACTCTTCCCGACGTGCAAGTGGGAAGCGTTATCGATTTCCGTTACACCCTGCGTTACGACGACAATCTATTGCTTCCACCCACATGGGAAGTACAGACAGATTTATTTCAACGCAAAGCTTACTTCAAGTTCATTCCTTTTCAGAATCACGGCAGCATGTACATTCAACTGGCGCACGGCCAAATTTCCAACGGTCTCGCCTGGACTCCGTTCTTGGGAGATGGGCCGCAGCCCCAAAAACACGAACTTCCAACCCAGAGTTTCGCCACCGTTCACGATGTAGGTTTCTGGGTGGATCTGACTCGCACCAATATTCCCGCCTTGGTCGAAGAGCCGTTCATGCCGCCGAAAAGCATCTTGCGGATGCGCGTCTATTTTTATTACCAGGAGAAATTAAATCAGGACGACTATTGGAAGGCCGAAGGCAAACTCTGGAACAAAGATGTTGAAGAATTTCTCGGACGAAATCACGGCATCGACGAAGCTGTGGCAAAGATTACCTCCCCGGCGGACACGCCCGAACAAAAAGTACGCAAGCTTTATGCATTCATCGGCAACCTCGAAAACCTCGATTACGTGCCCGAACGCAGCCAGCAAGAAAACAAAACACTGCAGCTCAAATTGGTAAAAGGCTCGGACGACGTCCTTACGAATCGCAGTGGAGATCACGACCAACTCAACCGTCTTTTTGTGTCCATGGTCAGGGCGGCCGGAATTCCCGCGTCCCTGATGTTGGTTCCCGACCGCGAGCGCGACATCTTCGTCAAGCAATTACTGAGCATGTCGCAATTCGACGCCGAGGTCGCCATCGTGCAACTCGCTGGCAAGGATGTCTTCCTCGATCCTGGAACCAAATATTGTCCCTATGGAATTCTCGATTGGCGCTACACCGGTGTGGAGGGACTCCGCCAGAGCCCGAAAGGTGCTGAAATCGCTCAAACTACTCCTCCGATCTACACGCAGTCAGTAACCACTCGCCTGGCTAGAATTGCGCTGGATGAGCAAGGTACAGCTTCAGGCACCGTGACACTGATGTTCAAGGGAAGTGCTGCTATGCAGCGCCGCCAGGAGGGTGGCAGAACGGATGCAGAAGGCCGGAAAAAATTTCTAGAAGACGAGGCGCGTGGAATCCTTCCCGGTAATAGCGAGATTTCTCTCACCAATTCGCCGGACTGGGACAGTCCGGAAACCGCTCTCATCGCTCAATTCCACGTCCGGTTCCCTTTCGCGGTCGCGGCAGGAAAACGGCTCATGATTGCTCAGCACGTCTTCCAGGTAAACGACAAGCCGCGCTTCCCTTCAACCGATCGCAAGAACGCCGTCTATTTCCACCTGCCTTGGCTGGAAGCGGATGAAGTGCACATAACGATTCCCGCAGGCATGGAAGTAGAGAGCCTTGCCCCGGACGACATGTTGAAGCTGGAATATGCGGTTTACAAAGTCGTGCAAAAAAAGGAGACGCCAGACACGATCTTCTCGCGCCGCGATTTCATCATGGGACAGGGAGTCTTCACGCCACAGGACTACAAGCAGATCAAAGGATTTTTCGACAAAGTCAAAGCCGACGACGATCAGCCGGCCCTCGTGAGGTTATCGCAAAGTGTTGCTACCGCAAAATAGCAGGCGCTCGTTCCCCAAGTTTCAGGTGGGAAAGAGTAAGGTATTTCTGGTCGCCCTCTGCCTGCTGCTTCTTGCCTCGATCTCTTTCGCCGGCGTTAACATTCCGGACTGGGTCCGCCAAGCCGCTGCCCAAAAACTTGGAACCTATCCTCCTGACACAAATGCGGTCGTCTTATTGGACCAGACTGACTACGCTGTCACGGGCCCCGGCGATTTTGTCGAGCACTCCCGCCATGTGCTCAAACTACTCCGCCCGACCGACAGAGACGAAAGCAAAATCGGAGTCAACCTCGGAGGAAGTGACAAGCTTCAATTCATCCACGCTTGGACAATCGACAGTTCAGGACACGAATTCGAAATCAAGCAAAAGGACTTTTTCGAAGCCGCCGACTATCCCACCTGGATCCTATATGCTGACGACCGCTCCATTGTGACCAAGGCCGCAGCTCCGTTGCCTGGCTCTGTCATCGCGCTCGAATACGAAGTTCGCCGCCACAAATGGATCAATGAACTAGGGTGGATCTTCCAGGACCAGATTCCAGTTCTCCAAAGCATCTTCACCGTCCAGCTCCCTGCCGGATGGGAATTCCGCACCGCATGGACCCATGGCTCATCCGTAGATCCGGTCAAGGTCGGCGCAAATTCCTGGCAGTGGACGCTCAAAGACTTGGCCGGAGTCGAGGAAGATCATGAGCCGATGATGCCTCCTTTTCTTTCGCTCGCCGGACGAATGAGTTTCTCGTATTTCTCCCCTGAGCAAAAGTCGGCAACTGCCGCATCGTGGAACGACGTCGGAAAATGGTACTCAGGTTTGACCCAGGGGCGCTACGCGTCGAACCCTGAAATTTCAGCCAAGGTCGCGCAGTTGATTGCCGGCAAAACGGACTTCGCCTCCCGCGTGCAGGCCCTCACCTCTTTTCTCCAGTCGGAAATTCGTTACGTCGAAATTTCCATTGGCATCGGAGGAGACCAGCCCCATCCCGCCGGCGACGTGTTCCGCTACCGCTACGGCGACTGCAAAGATAAAGTAACTCTGCTGAAAGCTATGCTGCACGAAGCCAGTATCAACTCTGAATACGTTTTAATAGATACTCGCCGCGGCTTCGTCAACCCAGACGTGCCGTCTTCCTGGTCCGATCACGCTATCATTGCCATCGCGTTGCCCGACGATGTTCCGGCCGATACCTATCGATCTGTGATCAAAACAAAATCTGGCACGCGCTACCTCATTTTTGATCCTACCGACGAATACACTCCCGCCGGCCTGCTCCGCCCGGAATTGCAGAACAGCTACGCGCTCTTGGTAACCGCCTCCGGCGGCGAGTTGATCAAAACTCCTTTGCTTGCCCCTGATGCAAACACGCTTGAGCGCATCGGCCATTTTGTGCTCACCAATGATGGCGGCCTTAGCGGTGAAGTCTCAGAAGACCGCGGCGGAGATTTCGCCGCCAACGAACGCCACCGCTTGCACAACTGGGATGAGCAAAAGCGCACCAACTATTTCGAGCGCTACTTAGGCAACTCTCTGCAGGGCTTCACGCTTGAGAGCATGAACGTCCAGCAAGCCGATCAGTTTCAAAAAGACGTTCTCATTCAATTCAAATTTTCCACGCCCCAATATGCTCAGGTCCGAGGATCACTCATGCTCGTCCGCCCACGCGTTCTCGGAGAGCAGAGCGAATACGTGGAGCACAAACCACGCCATTACTCCATCGAACTCGGCGAAGCGAAGAAGGTTGTCGATACTTACGAAATTGAGATTCCAAAAAGTTATTCGGTGGATGACGTTCCCAATGCCGTCAAAATCGATGTTGGTTTCGCCAGTTATGAGAGCAAGATCGACGTTGAGGGCTCAAAACTCCGTTATTGGCGCGAGTACATCGTGCGCGATGTCAGCATTCCCGCAGACAAGTTCAGCGATTGGGTAAGGCTCCAGGGTGTGATCGGTGCAGACGAAACTGCTGCAGTAGTGTTGAAACGCGCTCCCTGACACTACTTGCCGGCATTGGAGCGCCTAGTCGGCCAACAGGATCCTCAAGTCCCTTAAGTTATTCCCCGTCGGCCCCGTTACGATGCCATCGCCTAGCCCCTGAAATAATGGATACGAATCGAAAGCATGTAACTGTACCGCCGGATCAAGACCAAGTCCCTTTGCTCTTTCTGCAGTCGTTCCATCCGCTATCGCTCCATCGGCAGGACTGTTCCCGTCGATTCCATCCGAGCCGGCGCTCAGCACGCAAACATTTTCTCGCGCAATCTTGCTCGCACAATACAGCGCAAACTGCTGATTTCGGCCACCGACGCCTCCGTCCTTCACACTGACCGTCACCTCGCCGCCGCTGAGAAGGCACACGCGCTCGCTTTTCCGTCGCAATTCTCGCAGCCGTTCCAGAAGATAATCGGCAGCTTTCGCGTAGTCCCAATCGTCGCAGGAATTGTCGATCTCAACTGTGAAGCCCTGTCGTTCAGCCTCTTGTTTCGCGGTTTTCAATAGGTCAGAGTTTGAAGCGATCGTCCACCACCGCCCCCGAATAAACGTGGGGTCGTCGGATTTCGGTGTTTCTTCGAGCGCGTGCCGCTCAAACAATTCGCGCACCGATTCAGGAAACTTCTTTAACATCTCGTACTTTCCTGCCAATGCGTAACAATCCTCCACACTAGTCGAGTCCGGCATCGTCGGTCCCGAAGCCAGCGCATCGGGTGTCTTGTCGGGAACGTCCGAAACCAGAATTGAAACCTGCTGCGCCGGATACGCAGTCAGCGCCAGTCGTCCGCCCTTCACTGCGGACAGATGCTTGCGAATGGTATTGATCTCGCTGATCGATCCTCCCGAGTGCACCAGCACGCGATATGTTTCAATCAGATCACCTAATGAAATCTCATCATCGATCGGCTTCTCTACCGTCGCCGATCCCCCACCGCTCATCAGAAATATCACCAGCGACGCCGCACTCAGCGCATTCGCCGCCTTCAACATTGCCTCCGCCGCCCGGACCGATTCCGCATTCGGCAGAGGGTGTCCACCTTGGAAATATCGAAAGCCTCTTACCTGAAACTCTGGTGCGACGGAACTCGCCACAATGCCTTCGAAGCGCTCACCCGTTTGCTCGTGCAAAGCCGCCAACATCGAATGTGCAGCCTTGCCAAATGCGATGACAAAAGTCCGGTCATAAGAATTCAGATCGTAGAGGTCTTCGCAGATGCGCAGCACTCCTCTCTCACAATGGACATGTCGAGCAAACGCCCGGGCGATGCTCGATTCTCTTATCGCGTGCTCGAAAATGTGCCGCGCAATTTCTTTCATTCAGTGGCTTATCGTTTCAGCGATCCAGGCTTCAATCGCCTGTCTCATCTCTTGCAATCTGCCTTCGAAAAAGTGGTCCGCGCTTTCAATGATCACAAGCTTCTTCGGCTCTGGCAAAGCACTCACGAAGGCTTCCAGTTTCTCGCGTGGACCAAACTGGTCCCGGCTTCCGCTAACAAAAAGCTTTGGTTTAATGGATGACCGCAGAAACTCTAGGTTATAGCTGCGCTCCTCAACCGGAGCGACCGGTAGGCCCAGCCCCATCAGCGTCATCACTCGGTCATCACTTGCCGCCGCAGCCAATCCGACCGCAGCACCGAACGAAAACCCCGCAAAGATCAGCGGCCGCTTGATTTCACGGTCAAGCCAATCAAGCGCGGTTCTCACATCGTCAATCTCGCCTCGTCCATAATCGTGTTCGCCACCGCTCAACCCGGTTCCGCGGAAGTTAAACCGAAGCACCGGAAATCCAAAGCTGTTCAGCGCTTTCATCGCATGAAAGACGACCTTGTTGTGCATGGTCCCGCCAAACAGCGGATGGGGATGACAAACCACCGCTGCGTGCGTCGCGTTCTCGGTGCCGGAATTCAGCAACGCTTCGAGCGTTCCCGCTGGCCCCTCGAGCGAAAATGAACGGATCGCACCACTCGTCATCCCGATTAGCTTATCGCACGATCTCCGGTCAAGACCGCAGAACACGCGCAATCCTCATCAATCCGATCAAGCTGATGCCACAACGCCATTGCTCGACCCGGGTTCCTTGTCAGTTCAAGGGTTTGCCTCGTGTAACTTCGCGTCCCTCGTGGTCTAAGCTCTTTTCTTCGTGGTTTATGCTCTTGATCTTCTCTCGGTGGTTTATGCTTTTGATCTCGTATGGACGGCGTTACCCTAACCCGGCAACTTGTCGATATCGAATCCGTCACCGGAAACGAAGGTCCGGTCGGGCATTTCCTCGCCCAACAGCTAAAACGTCTCGGCTACAACGTGCAGCGCATTGTCGCCGAGGATGACCGCGCAAACGTCTTGGCCACCGTACCCGAGGAGCCATTTCCCGCCATCGTTTTCTCGACGCATATGGATACCGTTCCTCCATTCATCCCTTCCTCCGAAGACTCGCAGCGCATTTATGGTCGGGGGTCGTGCGACGCAAAAGGAATCATCGCAGCCCAGATTGCCGCCGCCGAGCGTTTGCGCAAGGAGCAAATTCATGTCGGTCTTCTTTTCCTGGTAGGAGAAGAGCGTGATAGCCTCGGCGCAAAGGTCGCGAATCAGCAGCCAAACCGCTGCAAGTTTCTCATCAACGGCGAGCCTACAGAGAATCGAGTCGCAATCGCTTCAAAGGGTGCATTACGTGTCGAACTCACCTCGAGCGGGAAAATGGCTCACTCCGCGTATCCCGAACTCGGCGAGTCCGCGATTGACAAGCTCATAGAAGCCCTTCACCGCCTTCGCTCCATGAGGCTCCCCCTCGAGCCCGATGTCGGCCCATGTACCTTGAACATCGGCACCATCGAAGGCGGCCGTGCGCCCAACGTCATTTCCGATAAAGCCCGCGCACTCCTGCTCTACCGCCTGATAGGCCCGAGTGAGGAATTGCGACGCCAGATCCTCGGCACTGTCGCTGATCTCGCAAAAGTAGAGTTCACGCTCGAAATACCCTTCGTTCGTCTCCGCACCTTTGAAGAACTTCCGACCATGGTCGCCGCGTTCACCACCGACATTCCGGCGCTCAGTAACTGGGGTCAGCCCCTCCTGGTCGGTCCCGGATCGATTCACGTCGCTCACACTGAAGGGGAATACGTCGAGAAGGAGCAGCTGCACCAGGCGATCGACTTGTATGCTGACATCGCAAGAAAACTGACCGCCTCCCGATGAGCGCAATCCGTCAGGCAGTCTCTCACGGTCTCCTCTGGATTCTCTTTTTTCTCATAAGTGCCGGTTTGGGATATCCATCCCTGAACCGCTACAATCCCCGCAACCAACTCCCCGACGCCGCTGTCTACGCGCGGCTGGCAACTGCCGATTCTGCAGCCATTCATGATCATTTTCGTTTGCGCATTCTGGTCCCCTTGCTGGCACATGGGGTTTATCGAATGACGCAAGGCCGCACGGGAACCTGGGATCCACTCATGTTTTCTTTCCTCGTCGTGAATTCCTGGTTTGTGGCTACGACTGCATATTTATTGTGCGCAGTAGGAATCACTCTGCTTTCCACTCGTTCCGTTGCTTTGCTGGGTGCAGCTCTGTATCTCCTCAATTTCGCAATCGCGAATTTGCAGCTCGCCGCGTTAATCGATTCCGCTGAGGCCTGCCTTCTCATGGCCGTGGTTGCGAGCATGTTCTATCGCCGCTGGTTTCTGCTTCCCGTGTTAGGCGCCATCGGTGCGCTAGCCAAAGAGTCGTTCGTTCCCTTCTCAATCGCTATGGCCACCGCGTGGTTGCTGGCAGAGAGCGATGAAAAATTCCGCCTCCGCCGGGCAGTCTGGATCGCGACCATGGCAGTCGTCGAAGTCATCACTCTGACCGAGCTGCAATCATCGATCTCAGGCCACGCGGTTTGGCCTTGGGCTTTCATGACCGGCATGAGTTCGCCGACTAATTACGGAACTAACCTCCTGCACTCATTCATCGACAGAAATTCCTGGTACATCCTGATCTGGCTCTTGCCGCTCGGTCTCGCAGGAATAAAGCTGTTCCCCCGCCCTTGGAAGTTCGCCGCTGCTGCGGGCGCTCTCACGGCCCTGGCTCTGAACGCATATCACAGCACTGTCAGCGGTGGCGGAGGCGGAATCGGCCGCTACGTCTTTAACATCGCTGGCCCACTGTTGAGCCTGTCAGCCGCCGCCTTTCTCAGTCAGCACGATCTCCGCCGGCCCGCCGCGTTAGACTAGAGCCGTGTCAACACAAACCCTCAACTCCCTCGCCCACGCATCCTCCTCTTATCTCCGCTCAGCCATGCACCAGCCCGTCCAGTGGCACGAGTGGGGCCAAGCAGCATTTGAGAGGGCCCGGCGCGAGAACAAGCCAATTCTTCTCGATATTGGCGCGGTCTGGTGTCATTGGTGCCATGTGATGGACCGTGAATCCTACGAGGATCCCGAGATCGCGCAGATCGTCAACGACCGTTTTATCGCGATCAAAGTCGATCGCGATGAGCGCCCCGACATCGACAGCCGCTACCAAGTCGCCATGCAGGCAATCAGCGGCCAGGGTGGCTGGCCACTCACCGGTTTTTTAACCCCCGACGGCCGCCCGTTTTATGGCGGCACATACTTCCCGCCCCAGGATCATTACGGCCGTCCAAGCTTCCGTCGCGTTTTACTCGCGATCTCCGATGCATTTCGTGAAAAAAATGGCGACGTATTGGAGCAAGCCGGTCTCGTCGAAGGCGCACTCGCGCAGTCCGAGTCTCACGCCAGCAGCTCCGGCGAGTTCTCGCCGACGGTAATTACAGAAATCATCGACTCCGCGTTGAAGATGTTCGATGAGCAAAACGGTGGTTTCGGCAGCGCTCCCAAGTTTCCGCATCCATCGATTCTGGACCTATTAATCGATCAGTACATGCGTAGTCGGAACAAGAGCCTTCGTGAAGTCTTCACCACCACCCTCAGCAAGATGGCGCGAAGTGGCGTCTACGATCAATTAGCCGGCGGCTTTCACCGCTATTCCGTCGATGAGCGCTGGATCGTGCCTCACTTCGAGAAAATGTCCTACGACACCTCCGAGCTACTCAAGAATTACGTTCGCGCGTTTCAAGCCACCGGCGATCAATTCTTTGCCGATGTGGCACGCGACATCATTCGCTGGACGGATGAATGGCTCAGCGATCGCGAGCACGGCGGTTACTACGCCTCCCAGGACGCCGACTACTCCATGGATGATGACGGCGACTACTTCACGTGGACGGTCGAGGAAGCTAAGTCAGTTCTGACTGAAGAAGAAGCTGAGGTTGCTTGTCTTTACTACGACATCAACGAAATCGGCGAGATGCACCACAACCCCGCCAAAAACGTCCTCTACCAACGCGCTGCCATCGAAGAAATCGCCGCCCGGATGAAGCTCGCTCAGGACAACGTGAAACAACTTTTGCAGTCCGCAAAAACAAAAATGTACTCTGCTCGCCTCAAGCGGCCGACACCATACGTCGATAAGACTGTCTACGTCAGCTGGAATGCACTTTGCATTTCAGCTTATTTGAGGTCCGCGACCGTGCTGGGATTGGAAGACGCCCGCCGCTTCGCCTTGCGGTCCCTGGATCGAATTCTCTCCGAAGCCTGGAATCACCCCAGCGGGCTGAAGCATGTCGTTTCTTACTCTGAGGCCGCAGATAAGTCGCGAGAGACCGACGGCTTCCTTGATGACTACGCTTTTACCGCAATCGCCTGCCTTGATGCTTACGAAGTAACTGCTGATCTCACTTACTTCCGCGAAGCCCAACAGATCATCGACCGGATGATTCTCAACTTCTACGACAATGAAGCAGGTGGTTTTCTGGATAGCGTTCCGAAGCCAGGCTCTCTCGGAGTGCTCTCCACACCTCGCAAGCCGTTTCAGGATTCGCCTACTCCGGCAGGGAATCCGATGGCCGCTATTGCGCTTTTACGAATGCACTCATATACCGGCGATGCAGACTATCGTCAGAAGGCGGATCAAACGTTGTCCCTGCTCTCGGGCGCCGCCGGCCAGTACGGGCTTTTCGCCGCTAGCTATGGGATCGCCGGCGTCTATGCCTCTACTCCCCACGCGCAAGTGGTGGTTGTCGGCGAAGATGAAACCGCCTCAGAACTCTACGCACAGGCAATCTCTTCAGCAGTATTCGGCAGATCAGTAATTAAGCTGAAGTTCAATCAAGCGGTCGCGCAAAACCTTCCGCCATCTCTTGCTGCCACTATTCCGGAGCTTCCGGCCCTGAAGCTCGGAAAGACAGCTGCTGTAGTCTGCTCCGGATTCACCTGCAAGCCACCGGTAAGCACGCGCGATGAGCTACGGCGCATTCTGGACCACGAGGCATCTGCGGCCTGAGCGCCTTCCGTCTCGGCCCAAACGCAATCTTGCATAAAAAAAGCCCGGAGCATTCGCCCCGGGCTTTATACAGCCATATTCTCAGTTAGAACACTTATTGTTCGCACCTACAGTACAAGCGTTAAACGCCTGCCGGAAGCTCAGGTTGTCGATGTCGCGGAACATTGGCGTTCCTGGCGGCAATCCGCTTAACTGATTGAAGTTAGTATCAAAGTAGTAGTTTCGAGTTGGCGGGTTATATACGTTACCGCTTTTGTATGTACCCGTGTCGTACGTTGAATAGTAAAGGCTGGCAATCGAGCCCTTGTAACTCAACGTAAAACCACCCCAGTTTTCGAGATACCTCAGGAAGTTGTGTACTCCACCATCTGTGCCAAAGTCAGTCGTACACTGCAAAGGATTGGCAATACCAGCGCAACCCGCTGGATATGTGAAGTTGATGTTCTTTCCGCCTGAGATAGCGACTCGATAATAAGTGTTAACTGCCGGTCGCTGTGTATAGTCGGTGGGCAACTGTAGCAGACTTACCCAGTCGTTCCAGTTGCTCGAAAGCAGGGTGACGGAGTCGCCAATGATGGCACTTGCCGCCTCGAATGGCCTATCGCCTCCAGTCCCGTTCAATGTCCAGGTGGTATCTCCCGCATTGCTGTTATAGTCTCCCTGAACATAGACAGGATTTTCCGAGCCAATGGTGAATCCGCCTCCAGTGGCCGGCGGTGAAGGTGGCAGTGGTACGTTGCCGAGTGCTCCATCCACCAGTTTCAGTACGTGCCGCGCGCCGCTCACCCAGTTACCCTGAGCAACGCTGCAGCTGTTAATCCGGTGCCCTGTAACATACGGATCAGGCGGAGGGGCCGTAGGTGCAGCAGCACCCAAGGCGTTGACGCCCCCCTGATTCACAAAGTACCAGATAGACGTAGTATTAACCAGCGGCTTGTAATTCGTGCCGCCAGCGATTCCCGTCGCGGGCACTGGAAGCAGGCTGTTAAAACCGAAACCGAGTGCAAGGTTTTGGGCACCCCAGTTATCAAGCTGCCCATTGAGGTTCACATCTTCCCCTGAAAAGCTCTTTCCAGGCGAATTGCCGTCGAGAGTGCCATCAGCCTTCCCATTGGCGGTGCTACTGTTAATTGTGTCCTCCAGCCCGGCATCGCCACTCTTGACACCTTTCGCAGCTACCTGCGTCCCATTAGGATTCGGGAGCATTCCGCGGCGATCGGAAAAATACAGTATGTATCCGTTCTGCGCTTGCCAGTTCACACTGGCACCGCTGGCGCCGATCGTCCCGGCCAGCCACTTCTTAAGGTTCCCTACGTCGATTTCGACGGCGTTCATGATGCCGTTCGGCGTGCAAGTAGCGTCGTTCACGCCGTTCTCTCGAACTTCGCCTTCGCGAGCATCGTAGAAGTTAATCGGATACCAGTTGTACTGGGTGGGGCTGTTAGCCACCTTGGAATCGCCGTAGATATAGTTCCCGCTGTTGCTGTCCGCTGTAACCTCAGGCGGTTTGCTGGGAACAAGGGTGTAAGTGTAGACGAATGGGCTTAACCTGGTTCCCGCGCCCGATCTTACAGGACCAGTATAGGTCGGAGGTGCACCGGCATTGTCCACCGCGCCATTGCCGTCACGATTAGCCGGCTCCTGCAAGATCAGAATGGCATTCGGGTTCACATTGTTTGCCACACCAGCTCTCGGTGGTGTCGTATTTCGTGCAAAACCTAACCCCAACCATTCCTGGGTTACTGGGTGGTATACCCCATTCGCGTCTTGATACTCAACCCGCAAGTAACCGTCCAGCAGGTTCCACGCGCTCTGGTTTGTCGCCGACGCGGTCACCGTCGTCGAGTACGCAAACGGCAGAGATAGCGGATTGGCGGCCGTCGGGTCTGCACCGGTCTGTCCCGGCTGTCCGGCCGAGTTCAGTGTGTAGTAAGGATACGCACCGGCATCGGGACACGTCGGCGGAGTAGTCGCACTGTTCGTTTTGTATGAAGCGACCTGACCATTCGGGAATGAAGTCACTGTTGTCGCACCTGCGGGAGGCGCACACAGGAGCAGATATCCCGGCATTGGCGAAGTTTGCATGCCATATGCCTTACCTGATGCCGCATCTTCCAGCATATAAGGCGCCTGGCTGCCAGTAACGCTCCCTACTGCGGGGTCATAGATACTCTGCATTGGGAACGTGTACAAAGGTCCCCATGCCCAGTCCGCAGCGAGAGTAGTCCCCGCCCCACTCCAATATTCCGGATCGGCAATGCCGGTGTTCGCGGTCGCAAAATATACTGTCGGAGTGCCACCGTCCGCTAATGCTGCTAGGCTGGTTTGCGGCACGCCCTTGGTGTAGTCCACTCCGTTGTAGTTACCGTTTGCCAGACGAACGTTTTGCGGATCTGCCGAGCCGCCGCAGGGCGGCGCTACGCTCGGATTATTGCATGGCAACTCATTGGGATCGTCTGACAATAAAATCCGGATCTGCGCTTCGTTATAAAGCCGCGACGCACCTAAGGGCGAGGATGACGACTCCCCATTCGGTGGCCGCCGCAAAATTTCATATTGCTGCGCGCCCGTAGTTCCGCCAGTCGTGCTCACGAACGGAAGCGTCAGGCTCGTAGCTCCGGTTCCGTACTGAGAGCTGCCGTAGTCTCCATCGATAACAAAACTATTGAAGCCCGACGGAGTGGCCGATGCTTGGTTTGTAGAAATCTGCATCCATGAGGGATTTTGATTTCCGTTCCCTGTGCCCGGACCGGCCACGGTACTGCCGTCGTTCGGATTGAACGTGAACGATCCGCAGCTCGCGGGCACCGCACCAGCGATCGGCAGCGCCACTGCGTCACAGCCTGTTGATTGGGTCGGGATGTACACCGCTCCCGTATGCGTATCGCCGGCGGCACCCAGCACAAAGCCGTTCGCTAACTGGTTACGAATGACGTTGCCGTACGCTGAAAGCTTGTCGTGGAATAACAAGGCTGTTCCTGCACCTTGAGAAAGATATAAGTCACCGTTCGTGTGTACCCGCCCGCCGAAACTGAAGTCTGGACCGGCGAAGAACGACAAGTCGGAATCGGAGAACATTCCAAACTGGAATACTGGAATCAGTGCGATTTCCACGGTTCGCGTCATGCTGACTTCGTCGCCTAGAAGGCCTTCCGCCGTGGCTTGCAACTGCACATTCGACACCAGTGCATTCAGACCGGCATAGGGTCCGCTCAGCACAGTTCCTGGGCTGATCGCAAGCGTTCCGGCAGTCGTGCAACTCGCAACTGGATCGCCCGGACCATTACAAACTGTCGGAGTAAAGGTGTATCCCCCAACCGGGTATGCCAGGCCAGGGTTCGGAAATGTAATGCCAGGAAGGCTTGGTGGTCCTGGGCTCGTCGACAATGCCTGTATCTCACCAGCAGTTGGCGAAAGCGAGTTGTGCAAGGTATTGGCAAGCGCCGCGGTCATGGTCTCGATTCCGCCTTCAGCGGCATGGAACGTGTAGTTGTTCTGCACGTCCTGCGAGCCCACCTTGGCCTCGGTATTCACCATCAGCAGCAGGCCGACCGATAACGCTGAGAGGAGGCACAACAATATCAAAGTTGTGATCAGCGTGAATCCTTTTGAATTTTGTTTCCAGCTATACATTGTTGATCTCCTCAATTCGCTCCGTCTTTCCACTCTATCCTCACTTATAACTAGTACCTGTTGTTGTAACTAAGATTGCGTGCGCTTATCGATGTCTGGACGTCAAAGCTCTGATAGCCCTTGTTCATGTATCCACCCCTGGCGCCGTAAAGCTGGCTGCGTATGGTTAAATGCGCCAGGTTTACTTTACGAATCAGACTTGGAGAGGTGCCTCCCGCTTCGCCCCCGTCGCCGCTCGCATTGAGCAGCGTCCCGTCGGCGGCGTATGTGTCATAGGTAAATTGCATGTTCGCGATGTTGTCGACCAAAGGGACCGCGGGCTGACCATTCACCTGCCGGTAAAGAACTGTTGTGATATTTCCGGCCGCATCTGTCCAGTTCCCAAGGTAGTAAGTGATAACGAAGATTCTTGTAACCGGCACGCCCGCCGTCGAAGCGGACGTCGCGGTCAAGTCATTCTGCTTGCCGGCCTGATTCAATTTCAGCGGATCATTGTCGGCAAAAGTAATTGTGTAGGTACTGCCGCCGGTGCAAGGGCTGCCGGTGCATGGTGTCGGTACCGCTCCCACGACTCCGGCGGGAGATACCGCGGTGATTTCGCCTATGCCTAAGAGGCCGCCATTCTTGGATGGGCCTACCATCACCAAGTCCCCTGCCTTTAAACCACTCACAGGATCATTGAGAGGTATCGGATATGTCTGCCCTGCGGGCATCACGCAGCTGGTGGGCGGCGGATTTGGCGGCGCTTGGAACGTAAGCACGTTGCCCGTAACGTTGAAAGTGATCGGGTTCAGCGTCCCGGAATAGCAGTTCAAAGCTAAATTTGTGTCGCTGTAAACCACGGTGATTATGTCAGTCTTAGTCCCAGCTCCAGGCGGGGTGATTCCTTTTTGATAGCCGGGCATGATGGGGAACAAAGTCGGAGGATTCGCAACTGAGCACGCTCCGCCAATGCACGGATAAGTAAAAGCCGGGCTGCAAGGCGAAGCTGTCGTGCAGCCAAATAACGGCGTCCCGCTGGTTACCGGCAAAGGCACACTTTCGCTATTTACTCCGTTTAGGCCCGATCCCGCCAGGCTGAGGTCTTTCAAGATCATGTTTTCCGCCGCCCGCAGGTCCTGCTGCATCTCCGATCTCTGCTGCACCACCCAGGTCGCGTCCATCGCCGAGCTGTATAACTGCACGGCTGCGCCGATCACAATGAGTCCCACAACTAATGCAATCAGGAGCTCAAGTAAGCTGAAGCCGCCACTCGAAGTTTTAGTCACTGGACTCATATGTTTTCTCTTTAGCGGTAGGACGAGATTAAGGTCGCCAGAACATAGTTCTGCGGCGCTCGGAACTGGGGGTTGGTATAGGTCACGGTAATAACCACGCTATTCAGGTTGCCGTCTGCTACCCCGCTGACCGTAACCGGCGCGATCGTGATCGTTCGCTTAAAATTCGACAGCGATGTACAAACATCCGGAGCGGCGCAAGGCTGCCCCTCAGGCGTAATAATGATTCCGCTTGGCCCTGGCGAATCCAGAATCTGAGCTCCCGCGGCGGCGTCATCGTTCGTGCCGATGATCCCATCCGCTCCTGGGTTATAGATTGGTTGCGCGCCGGCCAGGAATATTCCGCAGGTATCTCCTATGTTGCAGCTGCCGTTTGCAATCTGCGCCCAATCCACCTGCGTCGTCTCGCGCGCTGTCAAAATACCTTCCATCGCTTCATTGGCAAGACGCTTGGCAATGGCGAGCTGCTCTGAGTTCTGAGTGGCAGCCATCGCCATTCCGAGAGTCCCAAGCAGTCCCACTAAGCCGATGGTCATAACCGCCATCGAAATCAGCACCTCGAGCAAGCTGAAGCCGCTCTCACCGTTCGCGTGGCGACGATTTTTGTGGAGTTTTTTCTTCATTATGTCTGTCTCCAATACAGGCTAGCCGTGCCTACCAGGCGCCAGCCGCGGATACGCCCTGTGGCGCCCCACAAGGTGATAGCTCGCGAGCTGTAAAGCTGCCCTGGCATCGCGATGTAAACCACGCCGTTGTTGATGTTCCCAGTCGAGTCCTGTGCCGTGCCATCGGGCTGAAAATAAATTTTTGTTTGCTGCGGAGTGGCTTGCCCTTGATCAAAATCAATTGCCGCGCCCCCAGTTCCGAATCCATCAGGCACTTTGGTCGCTGCAGTCGGTATTCCGGCAATCGCGGTAAACACCACGTCGAGAGGAAGCGGGTACGTGGCAACCACGTGTCCGTTTCCGTTTTGTGTGATCGTAATCGTGTTCGGGACCGACGCATTGCTGAAGGTCACCAGATATACCTGCCGCTGGGCCACCGCGAAATCCCGCGCCTGCCTGAGTGCCGCGACTGTCGTGTTGTACCCATTAGCGACGTGCGCAGCTTGCAAACCAGGCTTCAAGCTGATGACTGCGATAGCGGAAACAATAAAGATCAAGACACACACGATCATGGTCTCGATCAGCGAAAAGCCGCGCATAGAGTGACGGTCCATCTGCACTTGTCCTTCGAAAAATTGTCGCCGAGAACACCAGACCTATAAACGGTACGCAAGTAACCGCAAGTAATTGTCCTTATGGACACGAATCCTATGTAAATAGGACACTTCCGCCTGCCAAGTTATTGCTGTTCGGGAGGATCGTTATCTGGGTGGATTTCGAGCGTTTAGATACGCTACTGACAAAGCGGAATCCAAGAGCAATTGAGGAGGAGGTTACGCAGATTAGAGCCCGCTAGTTCTCCATCCTTCTTTCAGCCGGCTTAGCGGTTATACCCAGGGCTGTTAGGAGCCGGCGGTTCGTAATCCATTCCGAATTTATTTTTGTGCGCCGCCGAAATCATCCCTGCACTTATCTGCAACACTCCCAACGTCGAGTTGTTTGCGGAGATTCTTACCTCCCGCGACATCGCATTCAGTGCTTCTGGTAACACCGTTTCAGCCCAGGTTCGCAGTGTGTAACTTCCAGTCGGGACGTCCGGAATCACGATCTCGCCCTTGCGATTCGAGATTCCATAATAAGGAGTATCCAGGGCGATGACCACGGCGCTCATCTCCGCGTGAATATTGCAGAAAATGTAAGAGACGCCTACTCGGTCGAAACTAACGTTGCGCGTGGTTCCCGCTTCGTAGAGGCCCAGGTCGAAGCGCTTCCCGTCGAACAGCGAGAACACGTTGTGAAAGAAGGGGTCCCGATTGGGAAATGCGACCACGGCGCCCACCGGAACCACCAGCAGGTGAGGCTCAAAACTCTTGTTATGCTGCACCAGCCGCAGTGACTGGTTTGGAACCATTTTTCTCGTTGGTTGCGCGCCAATCGGTGTCAACCACACGACTACGTTCTCTGCATGTTGTAACTCAGAGCTATTCTCAGCGTCTACCAACTTTACTCGCGCTGAAACCGTCACCTGCTGCGCTGCACAGACCACGCCCAGCAACAAGCAGGCAAGCACTTCGAAACTGAGTCCTCGCATCAGAACAAAACTCCCATCATCAGATTCACCTGGTCGGCTCCGTAAAAACTGCCTATCTGTGAGGTACGAAGGTGACGATACTCACCTGAGAACAACAGGTCGGAGCGCGGGCGGTAAATGAAATTCATCATCTCGCTGCGGTTCGCGGTCAACACCGAAGAGTAGATCCCAATTGGCGATCGGAAGGCACGCACATCTGCCGCGAACGGATTGTCCTCTCCAAATACCCCATTAAATTCAAGTCGCGGTGTAGCCATAAACTTCAGTTGCGACCAGCCTCCGGCGGAATTTACAGGCACAAAATCCGATGTGGGATTCGTCGCTCCCGTACTGAAGAGCACCGATTGCCCGATTCCGCCGCCCAGACCGCCCAACGCCTTGCCTCTGTAAAACTCTCCCGAAAGCTCCAGCCTCGCTGGCAATGGCAATCGCCAATCTGTAACTCCGGCCCAGCCATCCACTGTCCAGCCGAAGCCCCAATTTTGTCGCGAGTAGTAACCGCTCGTACCAATCGTGAGCGGCCTCCCAGCCACCGTCTTGTTCCATGCCGTCCGTAGCGCGTAAGCCGGCTGGCCGGAGCTCTCTCCTGCCTGCGGAAGCCGGTGCGAGCCGTAAGAAGCCTCCCCCGTAACATTGTCCAAAATCCCAGCCTGCACGGAAACGCGCTGGTCGTCAGAAAAATTAAATCTGTGTTCGAAGCGCAGTTGCGGGGTCCATGCCCATAAATTTCCCGAATATCCGAGGCTTGGGACCAAAAGCGAAGCGAATGAGGTTGGTGAGTTCGGCGATATAAACAAGTTGTCCTGTCCAGCAATGATCGACGTGTTCTCCCAATCCAGCCGCGCATCCGCTGTTCTCAGCCTTACGATTCCGGTGTTGATCCCATCCAGTTCGCCGGCCGGAGATCCTCCTCCAAAATCCATATTTATTTCGCCCGTCGTCTTCGCTCCCGCGATTTCAGGTCCGAACACTTCCAGGCCGAGTTCTGACTGGCGCAGTGTCGCGCCAAAAGTTGGAGCTATTCCGTAAGGTCCGCTGGCGGTCGCGTAATTCGGCACATCCTGGTTATCAACCTCGCCATTGTTGTGAAACAAATTCAGCAGCACTAGCCCCGAAATCCGCACTCGATACTTCGAAGCGCTCTCAACTTTGCTTTGATACAAGGTCCGCGCTTCGCTCTGCAATACTTGCGTGCTCTCTTCGACCGAAGAGACCCGTTGCTCAACCGAGGCATTCGGCACTGCCGTTTGACCTGCAGCCGTCGCGCTTCCTGGTGTGCTGCTGCCCGGGCCCGCCGCTCGCAGACTCTCGAGCTCCTTACGCAATTGTTCGTTCTCGGCGCGATATTGTGCCGCTTGCGATTTGATGTCGGTAACCGCGTCGCGCAATTCCTGGACCTGCCGCCGCAGTTCCCGTATCGACTGCGCCAGATCAGTCGTCCCAACATCACTTGTGCTCTGTTGAGCGACGGCCGGAAAGGTGGCTGCGGCAAGAGTGATGAATGCGATGCAGGAGTTCACAGAACGGCTGAAAAAAGTGGGTCGCGGTGTCAAGTTTGCCTCCCCGAGAACCGTATCCGCGGGCTGAAGACGGAACGCTTTACATCGGTTTCGTAGAGTTTACGCCAGCATGAGTTGCTGGCACCGACTCCTCGCCGGTGCTGGGCTCTCCGCCCATCGGAACCGGCGCCGGCCGTGGAAGCACCACTCGGAACGTCGTCCCCTCTGAGGACGTGGACTCGACCATCACCTCTCCGCCGTGGTCCTGAACGATTTTCTGCACGACCGTCAACCCAAGCCCTGTGCCGTTCTCTTTTCCCTGGCTGACGAAAGGATCGAACAACGTCGTTCTCACCGATTCGGGTATGCCGTGACCGTTGTCTTTAACCTCAACTCGCACTCCGCCCGGAATTTCGCGAAGCAAAACGGTTACGCATCCCATCCTCGGGTCTACTGACTCGCACGCGTTAAGCACAAGATTGGAAAAAGCGCGCTCCAATTTTCTGTGATCAAACCATCCCTCAACATTTCCCGTTTGTCTCGCGACAATCTGGATTTCGCGAAATTGCGGGTTCGATTTCACGGTTTCGATCGCGTTCACAACCGTGTCCCGCAAATCTCCGTAGATCGGCCGCATCGAGGCGCGCGTGCGCGAGAATTCCAAGAGCGAATCGATCAATTCCGTCATGCGAACGACTGCCGCACGCACCTCTTGATACAGCTCCTCGCGCTGTATCATCGTGAGCTGTTGTTCGCAAAGGAATTCGGCATTCGCCACAATTGCTGCCAAGGAATGCCTCAGGTCATGGGAAATTGAACTCGCCATTCGGCCAATGGTCGCCAATCGCTCAGACTCCAGCAAATTCTGCTGCGTCTTGGCAAGGCTCTCCCGCATCCGATCGAATGCCCGCGTCAATTCCGCCACTTCATCACCGCCGCGTGCGTCGAGCTCATATGTAAAATCGCCGTGCTCGAGTGCCGCCACCCCGGCCAGCAGATTCGAAAGCGGCTGCGTGAAAGTGTGCGAAATTAAGAAAACCAGCGCACCGCCAACGAGCAATGCCAGAACTCCGAGCGCCAGCAGCAGCCGATTGATTCGCTCCAGGAAAGCGGTCGCGGCATCGTAGGACTTGAGCACAGCCAGCCGTACGCTGGGATTTCCCCGCGGCGGTAAATCCAGAGTGGTTGCCAGAAAACGTTCGCTGCCCAATTTCACCTGTACGGGCCGTGACTCTGTAATCGGGAGGTGCGCATTCATCAATTCGGTTTGATTTTCCAGAGTCAACGTGCTGGTGATGATGTCTTCCCCATAATAGAAAGCAACGCCGCTGCTCGCCACACGTCCAATTTGTGTTGCCACGTTCTGGTCAATTTCCCGTCCGATTACCAGAAAGCCGAGCAGATGGTCTGCCGAGGCGGGCCCGAAATAAATTGGCTTCAGAAAGATTTCGTACAGGTGTTTCGCGCCGAACCACCATCGCTCCTGCCGCTCTAAGGACGAGTCAAGCGCTTTCTGCGCCATCGGCCAGGTGAATTCTGAATAGTACGTGTGCAGAGCAACAATTTTTCCGCTGCGATTTGCCAGAGCAAACAAATCGCTCCCCGCAAGTCTCCATTTGCTGGTTGAGCCATCCTGGATTGTCGCCTCATGATTTGTCGTCATGAGCGCGCGCAAGTCAGGCAGGTCGGCGACCAGATCGGCAGAGTGACTCAACGTAGTCTCCTGCTCTTCTTCGAAACTTTTAAAGGTTGTGACGGAATTCCGGAGGTCGGAAAAGATTTGCTCGCGTACTTCGGACTCCATGCTCCTGCGTACCAGCAGGAGGCTCAGCGACGTCAGTCCAGCTGAGATCAGGACCATCGAAAGCAAAAACTTGGTCCTTAACCGGATCGTCACCATATGCTGCTCGTCTGTGTTCGGGAGGCGTCGCTCACGCTACGAACTTATAGCCTACACCGTGGACGGTGCGAAAGTGTACCGGATTCCCCGGGTCTTTCTCCAGCTTCTGCCGCAACTTGAGAATGTGATTGTCCACGGTGCGCGTCGACGGATAATTGTGGTAGCCCCAGACCTCATTCAGCAGTTCATCGCGCGTAATCACCCGCTCCGGGTTCTGCACCATGAACTTCAGGGTCTTAAATTCCTGCGCGGTCAGCGCAATCGCCTTGCCCTCCCGAATTACTTCCATCTTTTTGAAATCGATTGAAATCTCGTCAAATGCGAATTTGTCTGTCGCCACCGGCTGCACCGTCCGGCGCAGCGCTACCCGCATTCTGGCCAGCAACTCGCGAGGACTGAATGGCTTGGTGACGTAGTCATCCGCGCCAAGTTCCAGAAGAAGTACTTTGTCTGAAACATCGCTGGTCGCGCTCAGCACGATGATCGGCACCGCAGGAGCATGTTGCTTGAACTCGCGGCACACCTCGCGCCCTGGTAGTCCCGGCAAGCGCAGATCGAGCACCACGGCCGACGGCGCTGACGTCCGGAACAGTTCCACCGCGACATTTCCATCCGGCGCTACTTGCACAACATATCCTTCCGCTTCGAACAATCGCCTTAACGCCTTCTGTACTGCGTGGTCGTCCTCGACCACGAGAATGCGCTCCGCGCTTGCCGAACTGGGGCGCTGCTGAAATTTATGAGGTGTGCTTTGGAAAGGAGGTGAACTCAGGTTCTCTGCCACGCGCAGCATGCATTCCCCTTTTCGTTCCGCGAAATACTGCAAGAACTGCCCTTAGATTACTACTACTTAGCTGGGCACCATGGGCTGCCTGCCTGCGCTTGACAATCTTTTTACATGTGGGACTTTGCGTCCCTGCTTGTTCCCATCAATGACAATTTGAGCGCGCTCGAACCATGATCAAACGATTCCACGGTCAAGTCGCGATAGGCTGGCAAAATCCAGTCCGCCCCCGCTCCCTCAAGTTCCTTGTCCGGCGAAGTAGACCTTAAGGCGATCACCAGCGCGCCAGCCGCCTTCCCCGCTCGAATGCCCGCCGGCGCATCCTCGAATACCACACATTTCGCAGCCGGCACTCCCAGCAACTCCGCACCCTTTTTGTATGGCTCCGGATCGGGTTTCCCGTTGCGTACGTCATCGCACGTGATCATTCGTTTGGGAACCGGCAGACCCGCCACGCGCAGTCGCGTCTCCGCCAGCGGACGCGCGCAAGAGGTAACAAGCGCCCATTTCTCTTCGGGAACTGCACTCAGTAGTTCGCGCGCGCCGGGAAGTGGCACCACGCCTTCCGTATCTTCGATCTCGCCGCGCAGGATTACTTCATTTTCTTTCGCCGCGTCGGCATTCGGCAGTAGGTCGCGAACGGTCGCAATGCTGGGGCGGCCGTGCGCTTTTCGGACGGTTTCTTCCGGATCCAGCCCATGCGCAATCGCCCACTTCGTCCAAACTCGGGCTACCGCCGGAGTCGAATCCACTAGCACGCCATCCAGATCAAACAGCAACCCGCTACACGTTACCTCAACCATGATTAACGATAGCAGGTCGCGACGGCTATGCGTCCGAACTCATCCGCGCAAACAGCGGTTTCAATGCCGGATATAAATCGCGAAAATTCTTGTATTGATCTTTGAGCGCCTTCACTGCCTCCGGCTGCGGACGAATTCTCTGCTGCACTTTCACCACAGCATCGCAAGCTTCGTCCACCGAATTCCAGAACTTCGCTCCAACTCCTGCGAGCAGCGCAGCTCCATACGCAGCGCCTTCCTCAGCCGCTAAAATTTCGACTTCGTGCGCGTACACATCAGCCTGGATCTGCCTCCACAGCGGCGATCGTGCGCCGCCGCCGCCCAGCCGGATGTTCCGCACCGGCACTCGCATCTCTTCAAATAATGAAAACGTGTCGTTCAAGCTGAACGCCACGCCTTCGAGAATCGCCCGCGTCACGTGCGCACGCGTGTGGCTCGCCGCAAGGCCAGTCAGTGTTCCCCGCGCATTCGGATCAAGATGGGGCGTGCGCTCGCCCATCAGGTAGGGAAGCCAGACGACACCATCGGATCCCGGCTTTACTGTCGCCGCCTCCCGGGTCAGCTCGTCATACGAGATCTCACTCGACTTCCCGCGCAACAATTCCCGAAACCACCTGAACGACTGCCCCGCCGCCTGCGTCACTCCCATCATGTGCCACCGCCCAGGCACAGCGTGACAAAACGTGTGCAAGCGCCCTTTCGGGTCCATCGCCGGAGTGTCCGTCGCCGCGAACACAACCCCCGAGGTCCCGATCGTCGCGCTCACCGCTCCAGCCCGCACGATGCCCATTCCCACCGCGCCGCCGGCTTGGTCTCCCGCCCCGGCAACTACGGGCGTACCGGCTTTCAAACCGGTCTGCGAAGCTCCCACGTCAGAAATTCTCCCGCACACTTCCGGAGACTCATAAAGCTTCGGCAAGCAACTCATCGGCAGGCCCGCCGCGCTCATCATCTCTGCGGACCACCGCCGTTGCGCTACATCCAGCATCAACGTGCCCGAGGCCTCGGCCACATCCATCGCATGCTCTCCCGTCAGCTTCAATCGCACATAGTCTTTCGGAAGAAGCACGCGCCGAAACCGTTTCCAGATCTCCGGCTCGTTATCGCGCACCCACAGCAACTTAGTGAGCGTGAAATTCGTCAGCGCAGGATTCGACGTAAGCTCGATGATCTTTCGCTGGCCGAGTTTGGCATTAAGCCAATCGCACTGCGCCTGCGTGCGCTGATCGCACCAGATCAGCGAGGGCCTCAGCACGTCATCTTTCTCGTCCAGCAGGACCGCTCCATGCATCTGTCCCGCCAGACCAACCGCCGCGATGTCCGCGGAACTTATTCCCGCGGCAGAAACCGCCTCCCGGATCGCCTGGCCGGTGGCCTTGTGCCAATCCCGCGGGTCCTGCTCCGCCCACCCAATCTTCGGAGAGGCAAACGGCACATGCTCGCAAGTCGCGGAGCTGACAATCTCGCCGTTCCGGTCTGTGATTACCGCTCGCGTCCCCCCGGTGCCGACGTCAATTCCCAACACATATTTCATTCGTGCAGACCTCTTCTGAGTGCAATGAGCGAGACAGTGTAGCAGACGAGAAAATCCATGCCAGAATCTACCGCGAGCAACCCCGTCGCAAGCACAACCGTCTCACTCCGGTTCGCAAAATACAGGAGGAAACACAATGCGCAACAGTTTGATTGCGATTTTGACTACGCTCACGCTTTTGTTAGGCATCGGATGGTACTCGACCGCGCACGCCCAAAGTCATCAAATGGCCCGCCACGAACCGCACATGAGCGCGGCTCTTGGACATCTGCGGCAAGCGAAAGATGAACTCGAAAAAGCTACGCCCAACAAAGGCGGCCATCGCGAAAAAGCCATGCAGCTCGTCGATCAGGCCATTGACCAGGTGCGTCAGGGTGAGGCCTACTACGAACAGCACCCCTAAGCGCGCGAGCTAGTACTCCACGCTCACCAGATACAGGCCGCAGGCTGGCACAGTCGCGCCGGCAGCGGCCCTATTTCTTTCTTCGATGATGCGCCGTACATTTTCCGGCTTCAGCGTTCCCTTGCCCACCAGCAAAAACGTTCCCACCAGATTTCTCACCATATGATGGAGAAATCCGTTCCCGCGTACTTCATATATCAGTTCGCATCCTTCGCGCCGCCATTGCGAAGAAAAAATCTTCCGCACATTTGAGAGGCCCTCCTCTCGCTTTCGCTCCGGATCAACCGCCGCAAACGACGTGAAATCGTGCTCGCCTTCAACCAGCGGCGCCGCCTGCTGCATCGCTTCCTCGTCCAGGGGATAAGGGTAGTGCCAAACATAACGCGCCAGAAATGGCGAGCAAATCGCCTCGCGGAAGATTCGATACCGATACGTCTTCCCGCGTGCAGATTTTCGCGCGTGAAACTCCGCCGCGGCTTCCTCCGCTGCAATTACGCGAATCGCAGCCGGCAGAACATCGTTCAGCGCGATCACCAGGTTCACCGCCGGAATGCTCGAGTTCGTCTGAAATGTGGCTATTTGGCCGAGCGCATGCACGCCTGCGTCCGTCCTTCCTGAGCCTTGCGGCAATACATTTTCTCCGGTGATCCGTCCAATCATTGAAGCGAGCGTACCTTGGACTGTTTCGGCGCCCGGCTGCACCTGCCATCCGGAAAAATCCGTGCCGTCGTACGCCAGCGTCAGCTTCAGATTGCGCATGCAGAAATCGAATCCTCAGGAATGAAGCTGCATCCAAGATTACAACTAGTCGTGCGCGCCTGGATGGCTGGCGTGTGCGACTGCTCGGCTATACTGTTGCATTCTCTTTCAACATCAGGCCGCTAATCTGCATGTTTGGGTACATCGCCCGCCGCTGCGGATCACGGCACAAACATGGAACCACGACGGGAGTTTTGTCGTAATTAGCAGTGACTAGATTTGAACGCGATTTTGTTGCCCAGGACTCGTGTCCGTTGTACCACAGAAGTTAGTTATGGAGAGAATCGAATGCATTTGTCTTGGTTGAAGTGTGCCTTCCGGCATGTAACTGCCATCTGTCTGCTGTTAGCTTTTCCCTTGAGTCTTTGCGCCCAGGATGCGCAGAGCGCAGCGCCTCCTCAGAATGACGCAACGCCATCACAGGCCGCGCTTCCTCAGGCGCCCTCGTCAGGCGAGCACCAATTCGTGGTAACGGACTATACCAAGCCGAAGCGCGCGTTTCCAAATGTGATTGCACCCTATACTGCGCGTGAAATTCCCGCACCGGACCTCTCAAACACGTCGCGCATCGATCAGCTCATGCGCGACGGCAAAATTTACTTGTCGATGGACGACGCTGTCGCTCTCGCGCTCGAAAACAATCTCGATATCGGAATTGCCCGCTATAACTTCGGCATTGCTGATACAGACGTGTTGCGCGCCAAGGCAGGCGCCAACAACATTTTGGGCGTGCCCATCGGCATCGTGCAAAACACGCAGGGTGGCGGCGTTGGAGGTCTGAGTGGCACCGTCGGTTCCGGTCCCGGTGGGACCGCGCCCGCCGCTGGCGGAATCGGAGCCGGCACCTCGGGCATCGTGAGCACTTCTGAGGGTTTTGGTCCGCTTATCACCAGCTTCGATCCCGTGGTGACCGCAACTTTGCAGAGCGATCATGCGCGCTTCCAGTGCACCAGTATCTTCTGCGGCTCAGTGCAAAACACAACGACTGCAAATTTCCAATACACCCAAGGCCTTGACTGGGGAACCAACATTGGCGTCGGTTTCACCAACAACCGCATCACCAGCAACAACCCTTTCACATTCGTCAGCCCGAGTTTGGGGTCGGGTTTTAAATTCCAACTCACTCAGCATCTTCTTCAAGGCTTCGGATTCGCTCCCAACACGCGCCTGATTCAAATTGCCAAGAACGATCGCGAAATCACCGATGTCTCGTTCCGTTTGCAGATCATCACAACCGTTGACCAGATTGAGAACCTTTACTGGAACCTGGTCTACGCTTACGAGAACGTGAAAGTGCAGCAGGAAGCGCTGGCCTTCGCGCAAAAAACCCTTTCCGACAATCAGAAGCAGGTTCAGATCGGCAGCCTCGCGCCTATCGAGGTGGTTCGCGCCCAAAATACGGTTGCATCCGACCAACAACAGCTCGTTCAGGCGCAGACGAACCTCGATCTCCAGCAATTATTAATAAAAGCCGCTCTGACCCGAACGTTGCAGGATCCACAGTTGGCCAACGCAGAAGTCATTCCAACCACAACCATGGCTCTGCCGCAGCAGGAAGCCGTTGTTCCGACCGAGGATTTGGTAAACGAGGCGCTGCAGCATCGCGCCGAACTGGCTCAGAACCGCATCGACATGGCCAATCGTGAGGTCAGCGAAAAAGCATTAAGAAATGCGCTTCGGCCCACGGTTGATTTGTTTGCCTACTACGGCGGCTCCGGCGCCGGCGGTGAGCAAAATCCTGCGGCCACGTGCGGTTTTTCAGCGCTTCCCAAGGGCTTATGCAGTCCACCGGGAGGTTTTCCTACGACGAGTTACGGCGGGACTCTGAACAGCCTCGTAAACTCTACGGCTCCTGACAAAGGTGCAGGGTTTACGGTCAATATCCCTATTCGCAACCGTCAGGCGCAGGCGCTTCAGGTTCGCGGAGAGCTCGAGCTTCGCCAGGCAGAGATGCGCGTGCAGCAGATCGAAAACCAGGTCCGCATTGAAGTACGCAACGCGCAGTTCTCGGTGACGCAGAACCACGCGGCTGTTCAAGCCGCGGAAGCAGCGGTTGATCTTGCGCAGCAATCGCTTGAGGCCGAGCAGAAAAAATTTAATCTCGGCGCTTCCACCAGCACCAATGTGTTGAACTATCAATCGCAGCTTGCGGCCGCTAGGTCGCAATTGGTCTCAGCCGAGGCCGCCTACGAGAAGGCGCAGGTTGAGCTCGATCGCGCCACGGGCCTGCTTCTGGAGCACACCGGAATAGTCATTTCCGATGCGGAAAGAGGCGAAGTAACCCACATGCCGAAGGTCCCGTTCGTCGCCCCCCGGCAGGATGTGCGCTCGGTAATGCCTTCGACCGAAAATCCACAACCTCCACAACCTCAGCAGTAAGGATGCAGCGGCCAGCGAAAGCTGGCCGCACTTCTTTTTATAATTCTTTACACTTCTCTGCTAGCGCCTTGAATCTACACTGGAGTGGTCGGCACCAGAGTATCTCCACAGGCCCAATGCTCGTTTCCGCAGCTCTGATCATGATGTCATCCCCTCTCCGGCGCTGCGCGCTGGTTTGATTGCATAACGACGTTGGCTCGATCGCAGAGTAAGTTGGAAGCTGCGAAATCGACCAAGGCTCGGCAAAGGAGCCAACGTCATGCTGATTATAGGTTGTGATTTTCATCCTGGGTTTCAGCAGGTCGCGATCTTT
>DATEHT010000032.1:0-14946 GCA_035279425.1 Terriglobales bacterium
CCAACGCGGGCATACGAACCGCCAAACAAGCGGGTCAGGCTCTCAAAACTGCCGCCCAAATCGAAGATGAAGGTATATGGATCGTATTTCTGCATGTTCGTGATGAGGAAGTTCAAAAGGAACGATTTTCCAGAGCCCGTACGACCCAGAATCATCGTATGGGCCACGTCACGGTGATGAAGATTTAGGAAGTACGGAGTGTTGTGATTGGTTTCCAGAACGGCGAGATATTCCTGCTTGAGATGCTGGTTCTCGGGCTCGCCACAGTGAAGCGTGAAGAGAAATGAGAAGTCGGCATAGTTCGTATTGAGCAAGTACATGGAACGAAGATTGAAGGGCGAGCCGCCCGGCACGGTCGCCAGAAACGCATTCAAGAGGTTGTACTTTTCCTCGTAGAGCTGGGCATCGTGAACGCTGAAAACCTTGTAGAAGTCGGCAGCGGCGGTCTCCACCTTGGCTGGGTCGAGGTCATAGATCACGACGCTCAGTGAAAAGTGCCCGAAATAATTGCCTTCGATTTCGAGTTCCTTGATGCTCGCGCCAAGTTCGCGGACCTGGGCTTCCTTTGAGTCGTCCACCAGAACGTCCGTTGGTGGAGCATCCGAGACGTTGAGATGACTTGCTAGGGAGCGCTTCGTGTTGTGGAAGTGGCGGCGCTTCGATTGGATCGCCTTCCGCACCTTACCGGAATCCTCTTTCTTCCACTCCGTGACGATGTGAAAGTTAGCCTGCACTTCGAGAAGGTTCTTGAAGATAAGTGAAAAGCTCTGGGCCGAGGGCTCTTTGAGCGTCAAGACTTTGACGTAGTAGTCGTCGAGCTTCAAATGCCCGCGATGGCATTCCAGATGCGATTCGCAAAGGTAGTAATCGAGGAACGTATCGTGCTTGAGCCGTGCGAGTTGGAGTTTCTGGGGCGCAAAGTTCAACACTCGTTTTAGAACTCGGAAAGCGTCCTGCTTGCCGAGGAGTTCGACCTGAACGAAATCGCTGACTTGGAGGATGAAGCTCTTCAGCTTTTGGTGGAGAGCTGCCGTTGCTTTTGTGATCTCCCGGTCGAGGAGAACAACTTGTCTGCGCGATGAGAACGCAGCGCTCAGGTCTTCGAGCGCCTTCTTTGGATTCTTGTGAAACTCGGTGAGCGACTTTAGCAGAGCCCGCTTGTAACGGAAGCCCTCGAAGACAACGACGTAGAACATTTGAAGCGAATACAGCCGCTCGGATTTCTCGGCGAAGTGACGAATGCGATTCTCGATGGCTGTGTTGACGATGGGGTTCGCATACTTCTTGTAAGGAATTGGCTCGTTGTTTCGCTTGAAGAGGTACTGGTAGATGCGGAAGTTCTCGTCGAAGAGCTTCAGTGCCGATTCCAGGCGTTTTGTTAGCGTGTCCAGGGAATTGGGGTCAAGGCACTCGTAATCTACGCCGTGAACCTGAAAGATGACGCCCACATCGCCCGACTTGGTCAAAAAAGCGTGGGGATCAACGAAACCGTAGAGGTTCACTTGTTCGTTGAGTGAGCCGGTTTCGCTGTAGGACTTGAGGACTTTTTTAAGATTAAGCATTCGAGGCTCTGCGGATCGTGATGGGACTCAGCTTGCATGGGTCGTACTGCGTCTTGAATTTGGCTGCCGACAAAAGAAAGCGAAGGATCTGTGGATCGGTATTCGTGGCCCACCGGGCGGCAAGATACAGAAGAAAGAACATTAGGATGCCGCCCAGCAAGCTCGAAAGCATGTTGAACGTAGCCGCGCCCATACACATGGCGAAAAAGAAAAGCTTCCTTTCTACGCCAAGAACGGTGAGGGGTCGATGAAGGGTACGATAGACCGTATTGATTCTTCTTGCTTGGGTCATGCGGTTCTCCGATTCGAGCGAGAAATACCTGTGTTAGGAACCGGGGAAGAGCCAAGCAAGGAAGTTGACTGCGGCGATGGCCATGCCGACACCGAACAACACGCCAGCAAGGACTCGTTTTGAGCCGCCCTCACCGAACGCGAAGGTTAAGCCTGCGACCACAATGGAGACGAGTGAGAGACCACGCGCGATAGTGGTCGTAAACGCCTGCATCAAAACGTTGACGGCGTTCTCCCAGGGGGATGCACCTGTTGCTTGAGCGAATGCAGCCGTTGCGAAAATCAGCGAGAAGGAAAATGCGACGGACGCGGGCCGGAGCCAGCGGGAGACGAATTTGTTGCGGATGAGTTTCTTCATTGCCGGCGAATTCCTTTCGAATGATGCGAGTCAGGCCCGCATCGGGAGTCGAAGGCAATCTCTCGCCGAACTGTGTGTGGCGGGCTAGTGTTGGTGGGAGGACTGAAGATCGAATTACAGCGCGCCGCTGCGGAGCTGCTCCCGAAATCACACGTGCGCGCCCACTAGCCGATAACAGAGTTACGGTATTTGGCGACAGATTGTGCTGAGTTGCAGCGGACTGTTGCCGTTTTATTTCACTCTGCTTCGGTGAGGAGTCCAGCGAGAGTTGCCTTCTACTTTTACTAATGGGCAAAACGTCGCCTTGATTCCCCGAAGAAAAACTCCCCGTCTTCTGCGAATTGTTTTTTCTCTTTTGTGGAGTTTGTGAAGAGACACCAAACGAAAGAGAATCGCTCTTGATGCCAAGTTCACCGGCTGCTTTTTTAAGGCGTTGCAGAATTCTCTCGACGCGCCAGTGGACTGCCTTTTCTGAGAGCGCCGTATGTGTATGAATGATCTCCTTCGCGAAGAAACCTTCCACTTTCAATTTGATGAGTAGTTCGCGCTCAAAGACGGAAAGTATCCCGATGCGATGGCAGTGGTTGAGGAAATCATTTAAGACGGAGACGGTCTCGAATGTGTCGTTTGCGCCGGGCTCGTCATTCGTCTGAGACTTGTCGAATTCCCTCTGAACGGTGAATCGTTTTTCTTTTTCGGCCCAACGAAAGGCATTCTTGCGGAGCGTCCGCGTTAGGGCGATGGGCAGATGATTGTTTATTGTGATCGGACTAGCAGACTCCACGAGTTCTAAGAACAACGTGAGGATCTGTTGAGCGATATCTTCGGCCTCGATCTCACGGAACCACGCACGAACCTCACGATAGGTCCGATGGATCATCGGCACGAAAGAAAGAACCAATACGGAATTCCGAAGTTCGGTGTCGGAAATCACGGAACCGGACCGCATTAAGGAGCCAACGACTTCGCTGGCAGAGGGCACACCGGCTCCTCCGTCTCTGCGGGCATGCAAGTGTTCGACCAATGCGAGGGCGTTCGGGAATTGTCCGAGGGGCGGTGCGTCGTGCACAAGTCTTAGGAATTCCTCGGAGTAAGGCGGATCACTCAAGGAAATGACAAGATGCCTCTCGATCTTGCAAATATGGCAATTGCACTGAAGATTTTCTCGCATGATATCAACTCCTAAAATCGAGCCGCGCAATTCGGCTGAACCCCTGCGGAAGAGCAAAGCCAGGTTCAGGAAGACTCGAATCGAGCAAGCCTCGTTCGCTTTGGTTTGCTCGCTGAAGGAAAACTATGTTTCTTGACGCGGCGAAAGCCTCGGCATCGAAGCCTGGGCGCCCTGCTCGATCCGTTGTCGGGAAACTGAAGAAGGGTGCCTGCGGAGAATGGATGGCAAGTCATGTCCGTGTTACGGCGGCTCCTTCTTTCTGCGAACGCCGATTGTGTTATGATAGACGAAGATAAAGCGAAAGTAAAGGCCAAGCCAAATGTCCTAAAATGGGCCTCTGTGCTCGGCCTTTTTGAATTCGGAGGAAGCCAATGGAAGTGAAGTCGGTTACGTATAGAAAGTCGATATTCGGGACGTATTACAAGCGCGGACTGTTTAACCGCCGGAAGATGGACGACCACATGGCGAGTATGTTGAACGATGGGTGGGAAGTTTTAACGCAGACGGCGCACAGTGGCGAGCGTAAGGTCCTGAGACCCTTCGCCAAACGAGATACGATCACGGTGTCCTTCAAGAAGAAGTAGTCTCCGCGTTTTCTGCATCGCGAGATCTTTCGACTATTCCAAGCAGAGCCTGAGCTTTGGGCAGGAGATCTGTAGTTGAGAGACTTCGAAAGCGGAGTGTGGATTGCGCCCCCAGAAAATTCTAGAATCTGAGTCAATCTTGTGTGACCTAATGCTTAGCTTTATAAAAGGTTGTCTGATAAAAGACTATCACGATGAGCACTGCATATCACGCTCGCTACTTCGCCCATGAGCTGACTCGAAAACGGCCTGCCGCCGACGTTGATCGATTATCGATGTCTCTTTTTAACGCCTCCGTGGACCTGAATCCGCACCAAATCGACGCAGCGATGTTTGCTCTGAAGTCTCCGTTGAGCAAGGGCGTAATTTTGGCTGATGAGGTCGGCCTGGGAAAAACCATTGAGGCCGGTCTTGTCCTATGCCAGTGCTGGGCTGAACGGCGTCGTCGCCTACTGGTCATCTGCCCAGCCTCGCTCCGCAAGCAATGGAGTCTGGAGCTTGAGGAAAAATTCAATCTGCCGACGCTTATTCTCGACGCAGCTACATACAAACAGCTTCAAAGGGAAGGCACACCGCATCCCTTCTTGACGGACAGGATCGTCATTACGTCAATTCATTTTGCCAGCACGATGCAAGGTGATGTGCGCCCTGTGTCTTGGGACCTCGTCGTCATCGATGAGGCCCACAAACTCCGTAATGCATATCGGACAAGCAACCGAATGGGACAGATGCTCCGCGAGACGCTGGCGGACCGCCGTAAGCTCTTGCTCACCGCGACTCCGCTTCAGAACTCGCTCCTCGAACTTTACGGACTCAGCAAGATTGTCGATGGCAGGATTTTCGGTGAAGTCGCTTCCTTTCGCTCTCAATACATGAATCAGGAAGCAGACCTCGAAGAATTGCGAGGCCGCCTCCAGTATTTCTGCAAGCGGACTCTTCGGAAGCAAGTCATCGAATATATCCAATACACGGAACGAAGAGCTGTTACGGTGCCGTTCCGCCCCGGAGATGAAGAACAACGGCTATACGACGCAGTCTCGGAATTCCTGCTCCGAGACGACACGTATTCAATCCCATCTCGCCAGCGAGTTATGACGACACTAATTCTTCGCAAGCTTCTGGCTTCCTCTTCCTACGCAATCGCAGGCACTCTGGACACACTGAAGTCGCGCCTTCTGAAACTTCGTGACGGGCTGCCCTCTGAAGAAGATGTTGCAGAGCAGCTCGTCCTCATTGAAGAAATGGAAGAGGACTACTTGGAAGAATCGCCGGAGGCGACCACCGGAGAGCAAGCCGAAAAGGAAGAGTCGCCAAAACCGGCGATAGACCGGAAAAAGCTAGAAGCCGAGATCGGAGAGCTGGAACGATTTAGCATTTGGGCTCGGGGCATTGGCACAGACACGAAATCACGGGCGCTCATCAAGGCTCTTGAAGTGGGCTTCTCCGAAATGGCCAAAATGGGCGCAAGCCGCAAGGCTCTGATTTTTACGGAATCGCGGCGAACGCAGCAATACTTGAAGACATTTCTTGAAGCGAACGGTTACGCAGGACAGACAGTTCTATTTAGTGGTTCAAATTCCGACGCCGAATCCCAAATCATCTATCAACGATGGCTAGAGGACAATAAGGCCACGGGGCGTGCTACTGGCTCCAAGGCGATTGATATTCGCACTGCCCTCATCGAGCATTTTCGGGATCGGGCGACGTTGATGATTGCTACGGAGGCCGGCGCGGAAGGCATCAATCTCCAGTTCTGTTCGGTGGTAATTAATTATGACCTGCCGTGGAATCCTCAGCGTGTCGAACAGCGGATTGGCCGCTGTCACCGCTATGGCCAGAAACATGATGTTGTGGTTATCAACTTCTTGAATGAGCGGAACGCAGCAGATAGCCGCGTACTTGAACTACTTGCGGAGAAATTCAATCTCTTCAACGGCGTGTTTGGTGCGTCCGACGAAGTGTTGGGAACAATCGAGTCGGGCGTGGACTTCGAAAAGCGGATTCTTGAAATCTACCAGCAGTGCCGTTCGAAGGACGAGATTGACGCTGCATTTAAGAAATTACGCGAAGAACTTGACGCAAACATTCAAGCGCGTATCGAGGCGACGCGGCGGGCGTTACTCGACCATTTTGACGAGGACGTGCACGCCCGGCTGCGCGTGCAGTTGGACACCGCACGCGAGCAGCTTGATCGCGTGGGGCGGCTGTTTTGGTCTCTTACGAAGTACATGCTTCGCGAGTGTGCGACATTCGACGAATCGAATTTGACGTTTCTTTTGAATGAGACTCCGCGAGCTGGCATCGCTCGCGGAACGTATCACCTGATCTCAAAGTCCCAGCCGAACATTCCCGGAGAGTTTTTGTACCGTTTGTCGCATCCACTTGGAGAACACGTCATTGAAACCGGCAAACAATGCGGCACGCCTGTTGCCTCAGTAACTTTCGACATGAGCACGCATCCGACGCACATTGCAGCGGTGGAAGCTCTGAAGGGCAAGCAGGGATGGCTTTTGCTTCAGAGACTGGTCGTGGATTCCTTCGAGCGCGAAGAATATCTGCTCTTCTCAGCGACTGGCGACGATGGCAAGTCGCTCGACCAGGAAACTTGTGAGAAACTCTTTCGCTGTGAGGGATCGGTTCAGAATTCAGATGTCCTGCCTGCCGCTGATGCGGACCGGCTGACTCATGAGGCGCAGCGTCACGCCGAAGCAGTGATCGCGCGCTCGCTAGAAACGAATAGCCATTACTTCGTGCAAGAGAGAGAGAGGCTCGAACGTTGGGCCGAGGATATGGTGCTTTCGGCGGAGAAAGAACTCTTCGACACGAAAGCTCAGATGAAAGCGGCAAGTCGGCAGGCGCGCCTGGCGACAACCCTCGAAGAGCAGCACGAAATTCAACAGAAGATTCGCGATTTGGAGAAACAGGTCCGCCAGAAAAGACAACGCATCTTTGATGTGGAAGACGAAATAATGGCCAAGCGCGACCAATTGATCATTTCGCTAGAAAAGCGATTGAGTCAGCGTACCGCAACCGAGACGCTGTTTATCATTCGTTGGGCGGTGCAATGACTCTGAAATCTAACAACTCTCGACATGGTGGTGCAAAGATGGAGTGGATTGAAGGTCCTACATTACCTGTCCTCCGGTCAATTGGACTACAGAGCAAAGACGTGCAATTGGTCACCGCTTTCTACTCCGAGGGTCCGCTTCGCTGGCTACTGCAAGAGCTGGCGGTTGAGACTGTCACTGTTGCTGCCCGTCTCGACCTCAAGAACCCGAGTGAGTGGCTTTGCGGGAGCATTGATCCGGAGGCGCTATTAACATTCCTCAAAGCTCTCCGTGATCGGGGAGTGACAGTACGGTTCTTTGCAAGTCCGTTAGCGCATGCGAAGATTTTTGTCGGTGACCGTGGCGTCATCGTAGGAAGTGCGAATCTTTCGACCCGGGGCTTTGGCGCAGGAGCAGAACTCGTTAGGGTCTCAGGTCGCGCTGAGGTCAGGCAGGCACGACGGAGCGTGATCGCCTATATGCGGCGGTTAGGCATAATTTCCATAGACGAACTTGAACGCTACGTAGGGCGATATGCGCGGGACGCGCGGGAAGCAAGGAGAAACCGCGCCGCCCGGCGCAGCCCCGATGAAGATCGCCTGCCGAGAATTCGAATTGAGGGCCGGGGAATGCCAGCAGGAAGGTATGACGATTTCGTTCGCTGGCTTGATCGACAAGAATCGGACGCCGCTAGAGAAATTGCTGCTCGCGCTCGTGGAAAGGGCCAACTCTCCGGGCACATCCACAAAAACTTCTACGGGCTGAGGCAATTCTTACTCGCAGATCCAACGGACCTTAGGCGATTCGCACGGGAAGACGAGGACATTTATCGACTCTCAGCTGATCAGGAGACTGAGAGACATATTTCACGATTTGTCCATAAAAACGCCGTTGATGAGGCAGAATTCAGGCTGGAGACTTGGCGGACTTACCTGCCTGTTGAATGTGGAGGGAAAGCAGGTAAACACGGTGGCACAATCGGCAACCTGAATCGGATGCTACCGCTGGTCGCTCGATACCTCGAACGTCGACAGAGCCCACGTCGAAGCTAAGGGTTCGTCTCTAGAACATCGACCGTGTACGAAGAGGAGCATAAGGTGAACGACTTCTCGCTTCATTGTTTACTTGCAAATGGTCAGATCGGGCGCATGGAATACCTGTCTGCGAGTATATGATTCTGAAAGACCTCGCAGTGATGCTTACAGGCCGAACTGATTTGCTGAGCCGGGAATTCGGTTGGGGATGGGGATGGAAATCGAGCAGTTTGTGATCGTTTCGATTCACAACTGCATGGCATGGAGCTAAGCATTTGGCTGAACGACACCTGGAACAATTCAAAAAGCTGCTTGCCGAACTATTCATGTTCGACCAGGCAGACCTCGACTTCGGCATCTACCGGATCATGAATGCGAAGCGGGAAGAAATTACCCGCTTTCTGGAGCGCGACCTGCTACCACAAGTCCGCGACGCGCTTGGCGTCCTTGGACAGGCCAGCCGCGCTGCTGTCGAAGCGGAACTGACGAAAGCCATAGAACAGGCCAAAGGCTTGGGAGCGGAGGCAGAATCTTTGCCCAAGGTCAAAGCGCTGCGCCAGCAGCTCTCGGAGAAAGCTGATATCGGAGCTCTCGAAGACGAAGTTTTTTCTGACCTCTATAGTTTTTTTCATCGCTATTACAACGAAGGCGATTTCCTCTCGCTGCGCCGGTACAAGGAGGGTGTGTATGCCATTCCGTACGAAGGCGAAGAAGTAAAGCTGCATTGGGCGAACGCCGACCAGTACTATATTAAAACCGCAGAATACTTCCGCGATTACGCTTTCAATTTGTCCGACGGGCGGCGTGTACATTTCAAGCTTGCGGATGCTAATACCAAGCAGAACAACAACAAGGCCATGAACGGCCAGGAGCGCCGATTTGTTCTCCGCGAGGCCGATCCTATCGGCGAAGAAAAGGGCGATCTGGTCATCCGCTTCGAATATATGCCTGACCCCGAAAACCGTAAGCAGGCAGATCTCAATGCTCAAATGGCTCAACGGATCTTGCAGGCGGAGGGAGCACGAAATTGGATTGCGGGTTTAGCAACGAAAGTGGCTACTGAGAAGAATCCAATCCGCACATTACTTGATAAACGTCTTTCCGATTATACAGCCCGCAACACCTTCGATTACTTTATTCATAAGGACCTGGGCGGCTTCCTCCGGCGCGAGCTTGATTTCTACATTAAGAATGAAGTGATGCACTTGGACGACATCGAATCAGAAAGCACAACGCGCGTTGAGCAGCGGTCTTTGGCCCGGATTAAGACCATCCGCCGCATCGCGCATAAAATTATTGACTTCCTTGCGCACATCGAAAATTTCCAGAAAAGGCTATGGCTCAAAAAGAAGTTTGTGGTTGAGACTAACTATTGCATCACGCTCGACCGCATTCCCGACGAATTGTATTCTGCGATTGCAGCCAATGAATCACAGCGCGAGGAATGGGTCCGGCTGTTTGGAATCGATGAAATCAAGGCCGACCTCACGAGGCCCGGCTATTCTGTGCCGCTAACCGAGAACTTCCTCAAGGCAAACAAACATCTAGTACTGGATACGAAGCACATGGATGAAGGTTTCAAAGCGAGAATGCTGCGCGGAATCAGCGGTTTCGAAGAGCAACTGGACGGGGTTTTGATTCACAGTGAGAACTTTCAAGCCCTCAATCTCGTCAACCGGAACTACAGTGACAGGGTGAAGTGCGTATACATAGACCCGCCGTTCAACTCCCCGTCCACTGAGATTCCATACAAGAATGACTACAAGCATTCGAGCTGGCTTTCTTTAATGAACGACAGGATAGCTCTCACACAGCGTGTATTGAATGACGGAGTATTCGTTGTTGCCATCGACGAGAATGAGCAGGAACGACTTGGATTGCTCCTCGATGAGAATTGGTTGAGAACTTTCGAAAAGGTGTGCGTCTCTATTCGACATAATCCCCGAGGAATCCAAGGCAAGAACTTCTCCCATTGCCACGAATATGCTTATTTCATGTATCCATCGGACGCTCGAAAGTACATTGGTGATCGCAAACTAGAAGAGCCTGATGTCAGAAATCTCAGAGATAGTGGACTGGAGTCAGACAGGACCGATGCTAGGAATTGTTTCTATCCGTTTGTAGTTCGCGATGAAAGTATTGTCGGGATCGGCGAAGTACCAGAGGATGGATTTCATCCTCGGACCGTAAACGAAGCTCGCCCAGATGGATCGTTGTCGATATGGCCACTTGACACCAGCGGGGCCGAAAAGAAATGGAGATATGCCCGGCAGTCGGTTGAGGAAATCCTGCCAAAACTTCAGGTTCGACAAACAAGAGGAAAATACGAGATCTATTTCGCAAAGGAGACCGGTACTGTCAGAACGTTATGGACCGGTGCGCAGTTCGATGCGAGCGAGTATGGAACAAAACTCCTCCAAGATATGTTTGGGACCAAGGATTTGGATTTTGCCTATCCGAAATCACTCTTCACGCTGACCGAAACGCTTGGGATAACAACGAAGGGAGCGCGCGAAGATTACGTCCTGGATTTTTTTGCAGGTTCCGGAACGACTGGCCACGCCATTATCCACCTTAACCGCGAGGATGGAGGAAACCGCAGATATGTTCTTGTCGAGATGGGCGATTATTTCAACACGGTATTACTTCCTCGCATTAAGAAAGCTGTCTATTCGAAAGATTGGAAAAATGGCAAGCCGGTGTCGAGGGAAGGCGTCAGCCAAATGTTGAAATACATTCGGCTAGAGTCCTACGAGGATTCGCTCAATAACCTAGAGCTGAGACGCACACGGGAACAAGGTGGGTTGCTGGATCATAGTGCCACGATGCGCGAGGACTATGTGCTCCGTTACATGCTGGACGTGGAGAGCAAACATAGCGCTTCGCTGCTTGATCTGGAGCGCTTTGAAGATCCCTTCAACTATAAGCTGAACGTCGGCGCAGGGACCGCTGGAGAGACACGTCCAGCGAATGTCGACCTGGTAGAAACCTTCAACTGGTTGCTGGGCCTCCGCGTGAAGCACATAGATACAATCCGTGGTTTCCGCGTTGTCCAAGGCAGCAATCCGGCAGGTGAAAAGGCACTGGTCATCTGGCGCAACACGCGGGAGAAATCGAACGCCGACCTGGACGACTTTTTTCTTAAGCAGGGCTACAACACGCGCGACATGGAATTTGACCTGATCTACGTGAACGGTGACAACAACCTGGAGAACCTGAAGCGCCCGGATGAAACGTGGAAGGTCCGTCTGATCGAGGAAGAGTTCAAGGCACTGATGTTCGACGTCGAGGATGCCTAGAGGAAGCGCGTCAATGCCCGAAGTGGTTGCCCAGCGCAGGAATCGCCGCAGTGCACAGCCTCGACTGCCGTTCGAGCGTCGTCTCGTGCTGCATCGATGGATGCTGCATCTGTTCGAAGCAGATAGCTTCGAGAAGTTGGGCGATTCCTTGCGCGACCCCACCTACGAGGGATTTGACGAAGAAAACATCTCGCGTTTCTACCACGTGCTGAAGGCTCGACTTTTCGAGCGGCAAGAGCTGAGCGCCGATTTGTTGCTTTCATATGACCAGAATGTCGTCCGCCACTGGCAGCGAATCACGGCGAAGCGCAACCGCGAAGGAAACCCCGTCTTTCCGAAGTATTTCCAGTATTTGGCGATGCTGTTCACGGAGATTTATCTCGACCGCTACTTCCGCGATCCCGGAAGTCTGGTCGTCAGCCTGAATCGGTTTGTCGCTGAGTTCAATGCCGATGTACCCGAGCCCGACCAGGTAAAACCGTATGTTGCTGATGAGTTGAACAAACTGGCTTTCTGGCAAGCTACGGGCTCCGGGAAAACCCTTCAGATGCACGTAAACATGCTTCAGTACCGCCACTACCTGACTCAGCACGGGCACGACCGGGAGTTAAACCGGATTATTCTGCTCACGCCAAACGAGGGCCTATCGAAACAGCATCTCGGTGAGTTTGAGCTTTCCGGTATTCAGGCGGAGCTTTTTTCGAAGGAAGGTCGCGGCCTTTTTGCTGGACGCTCGGTGGAGATAATCGACGTTCACAAACTAAAGGAAGAGATGGGAGAAAAAACCGTCGCAATAGATGCCTTCGAGGGAAACAACCTTGTGTTAGTGGACGAAGGGCATCGCGGCGCTTCCGGCGAAGACTGGATGGGGAAAAGGACCCGTCTTTCCGAAGAAGGATTCTCTTTCGAGTATTCTGCGACCTTCGGTCAGGCGGTAAAGAAAAAAGAATCGCTGGCACAAGAATACGCGAAATGCATCCTGTGCGATTACTCCTACAAGTATTTCTACCGCGACGGCTACGGCAAGGACTATCACATTCTAAACCTCGAAGAGACTTGGAACGAGGACTACTACCAGCTCTACTTGGCCGCGTGCCTCTTAGTCTTCTATCAGCAGCTTTGCCTGCACCGCGAAAAAGGGGATGAATTCCGGCCATACCTGTTGGAGCGCCCACTGTGGGTATTCGTTGGCAGCAGCGTGAATGCGGTGCGGACCGAGCGCGGCAAGAAAGTGTCTGACGTAGTCGATATCCTGCTTTATCTCGCTGGCTTTGTGAGAGAGCGGGCACAATCCGTTGCGCGAATTGACCGTCTGCTCCGCGACCGTGCTGGTCTGACCGATGCAAAAGGACACGAAATCTTCGCCAACGCCTTTGGGTACTTAGCGAGCAAACGCATTTCGGCGGACGAAGTCTTCGACGATATCTTGAAAACACTTTTCAACGCGGCGACAACTGCCGCTTTGCATGTCGAACAGCTGAAGGGTTCGGAAGGTGAGATCGCCCTGCGGCTTGGCGACAATGAGGCGTTTGGCGTCATAAACGTCGGCGATGCGCCAAGTCTTTGTGAACTGTGCCGGCAGCATGACGAACTGAAGGTGACTGATTCCGAGTTCAGTGGATCACTCTTCCACACCCTGAGCAGCGGCGACAGTCAGGTCAATATCCTGATCGGATCGAAGAAATTCACCGAGGGCTGGAATAGCTGGCGAGTGAGCACGATGGGCCTGATGAACGTGGGCAAAACGGAAGGCTCGGAAATTATCCAATTGTTTGGCCGTGGCGTGCGGCTAAAGGGATATGGATTTTGCCTGAAGCGAAGCCAGAAAGTCGAAGAAGAGCAAGGCATTCGTGCGCCTCGCTTTATCCGACCATTGGAGACACTGAACATCTTCGGCATCCGCGCCGACTACATGCGCCAATTTAGAGAGTACCTGGAAGAAGAAGGGCTGCCTGCGGAAGAGGAGCGCGAGGAGTTTGTGCTTCCCGTGGTCAAGTTCAAAAACTTAGAGCAATTGAAGTTGAAGATCATCCGGCTCAAGGACGACATTGATTTCAAAAAGACCGGACCAAAGCCGACGCTTGAACGACTCAATGGCAACGATGTTGATGTGACGCTCGATTGGTATCCGAAGATTCAATCAGCGCGGAGCAAGGGTATTCAGGCTGCCGCCGACCCAACGGAGAAGAAGGAAGGCAAGCTAACCAGAGACCATCTGGCATTTCTGGATTGGGAGGCCTTATTTTTCGAGCTGGAACAATTTAAGAGTGAAAAGGTCTGGCATAACCTGAATCTCCCGCGTGACACGGCTCGGCATCTGCTGGAATCGCCTGTTTGGTACAAGTTGTTGATTCCGCCCGAAGAGTTGGAGTACACAAGTTTTAGTCGGGTGCGGGTGTGGCAAGAAATCGCCGTCGCGCTGCTCAAGAAATACTGCGACAGTTACTACAAATTCCGAAAGAACGAATACGAGCTTCCCCATTTGGAGTACCGCGAGCTGACGCCGGACGATCCCAATTTCTTCGACGAATATCGATTCCTGATCGCCAAATCTGAAGAAACGATCATTGAAACGCTCCGACGAATCAAAGAAGAAATCGAACAGGGCAAGCTAAAGGATGTGCAGGTTGGCAACCTGCACTGTTTCACGTTCAACCGGCACCTTTACGAGCCACTGATCCATATCCGGGGCGATTTGATTGAAGTCAAGCCCGTCTCGTTGAATGAAGGCGAGCGGGACTTCGTGTTGGACCTGCGGCGATACCACGGCGACAACGCCGCGTTGTTCAAGGGCAAAGAACTGTACCTGCTCAGAAACCAGAGTCGAGGGCGTGGGATCGGATTTTTCGAAGCTGGCAACTTTTACCCGGACTTCATTGTTTGGCTGCTGTTACCCGAGCGCCAGTACATCACCTTCGTGGACCCCAAGGGTATTCGAAATCTGCAAGGTGCAAATGACCCGAAGATTCGCTTTCACGAGACAATCAAAGGATTGGAGCAGCGTCTTGCTGATCCCAAGATAATTCTGAACTCGTTCGTGGTGTCTGTAACTCCCTACAATCAGGTGGGCTGGTGGGAAGGCGGTATGAGCGAGAAAGACTTCGAGAGCCACCATATTCTTTTCCGCGATGCAGAAAAGCGTGCTCATCTAGAAACCCTATTCCGAAAACTGCTGGGACTGTAGTCGCCTGAATTGCTGGTCAAAACAAATGAAGCTCTACTACTTCGCCTACGGCTCCAACATGTGCACCGGGAGACTGCGTGCGCGAGTGCCGTCCGCTCGACCAGTGTTCGTAACACAGCTTCGCTGTCACACTCTGAAGTTCCAGAAGCGGAGCCAAAAAGATGGTTCCGCGAAGGCAGATGCAGAACATACGGGGCGGGAATCCGATGTGGTGTGGGGTGTTGTCTTCGAGATTGATGCAGCCCAGAAGCAACATCTTGACGAGGCCGAAGGATGTAAGCGTCCGGGGTGGGCCGTCTTGACGGAGAATTACGTTAACGAAGCAGATTCGCGTGGGGTCGTGGCAGCTCCTGCGGAGGCGATGCTCCAGGGGAGCAGTTCGTCGATGCGGTTGATGGGGTGGTCGGCGATGCGCG
>DATEHT010000033.1:0-98128 GCA_035279425.1 Terriglobales bacterium
CGAGTCCACCGAGAAGTGATTCCGCGTGAGATTTTCCAGGGTCTTGGTCCTCAACCGTTCTGGCAAACTCACCCGGTGCTACGCACCGCCAGGACAACTATGTCTTGACAACGCCTTCGCTCTTATCGAGGGGCACCCGGCGTAGTGGTGCGCAGGTTTCGAAAACCGCGAAGGCGGGGCAGCCCCTTTGTTATATTCACAACCGGCAAAGCTCGGCCAGCCCCCACCCGCCCCATAGGTCATTGCGGGAATGCGAGGTTGTATTTCACATCGATATCACCCAGTGCGGTCACTTCGCGATAAATGTTTTTTCGAGAGCAATTCAAGCATGTCACGACAAGTATTCGCGGGGCGCTCCACATGACCGAAATATCATACCGGCCCTTCGCGATGAACAATATTCCTTCGTCCGGGTGAAACTTGTCCGAGGCGTTTTGCACGTTCACCATCGAGCTAAAATCTGTTGTGGCGCCGCAGTCGCGCTCGAAGGCATTAGCAACCAGCTGCCCGTCGGTGGATTTCACCTTCGACTTGACTGTGTCGCTGCAGGTATTACAGGAGACCAGCCAGATCACAAAACAATAGAGCGGTAAAAATAGACTAGTTCTTTTTATAGCAGCCATTGTTGTAATATTGGTACCCTGCAGTTATTTGCGCCTGGTCGGCCGGATCATCTCCATATGGAGGACCCTGGTACCAATGACCCCATTCTGGCGTCGACGTACCTGCCTTGACTTGAGCATAACCTGCACCTCTTTGCCGGGTGCCCCACCTTTCGCGATGTTCGAAAGGTGGGAATCACGGTTACGAGCTTTTGAGCGCCGTTCAGCGATTGTGGTTGCGATATCGGCCGGACCTGCGCGTGTACAACAACCAAAGCTGGCCGTCGCCGCGGCAGCTTAATCCATATGATTGTGTTGCCGTTCGACTGACCAGATCTCGGCCTGTGATTTTTCGAACGGATATACGTGGACCATCCATCCGAAGATTTGCGGCATGAACTTGCCGCCCGCCGCGTCGCACGCTTCTTTCGTTGCGATTGAGCCTCTCAGCCCGAACTTTGTGCCCGCCGGCAGCACGTCTTCTCTGTTGGTGTCCCTAGGCGGCAAGCACATATTCACGTGCGCATGCCATTGAGCCACGCTAAGTGGAATGCGCGCGTTCAGCTCGTCTTCAGTGGCATCTTTCTTCGCCGTGTACATCACGCCGATCAGCTTGTAACCGTCCGCTTCCTTCTCATACAGCAGCGAGGTCGGCTTTGAGGGATCAAAATTATTGCGCGCCTGAGATGCATTCCAATAATTAGTGAAGTGATATTGCTTCTGCGGAACATTTGGTAAGAAGATCCTGTAACCATCTGCGAGCGCGACTTTGTAGTCTTTGTATTTTTCTGCTACCGCACGGGCTGCGACGGCCACCTCGTCCGCCTTCTCCTGATCACCAGGTTGGACAGGGCGCAATCCCGTCATCTTCATATGAGGGCCCATATCCATGTGGTGTCCCTCCATCGAGTGCATCGCTTCGGCGTTGCTCGTGCTCTGCATGCCCGGCATGTCGCGCATTGTCTTGTCCTGACTAGAGCCAGAATTCGATCCGGACATCTGCGACATATCCATGCCGCTCATATCGCCGCTCGGCGCGTTCTGAGCACTTGCGAAGAGAGAAGAGAAAAAGACGACCAGCGTAATCAGCAGCGGTGCACGCATTGAAGCCTCCGTTACTCGTTATATCCGACGAACCCACTTAATGATGAATTGTTTCGTAAAGAAACACCAAGATTACCGGGGTGTCACTGAGCGGCTGGACTTAGGGCAAGATCACTCAACACCTTCGCCGCCGTCTCCGACCCAAGTCGCACGCAATCAGGAATGCCGATTCCGCTGTAGGCGTTTCCCGTAAGTGCCAGTCCCCGTATGCTCGAAGTGAGCTGCCGGATTCTCTCGACTCTCGCCTTGTGCCCGAGCCCATATTGCGCCATTGCCTTCGGCCATCGATAAGTCCTGACGAACAGAGGCTTCGCCGTGATTCCCAGAACCTCGTGAAGCTCGCGGTACGCGATGCGTTCGATTTGCTGATCGGAGAGGCCGAGTATCTCCTCGTCGCGGCTCCCACCAAGAAAACACCGGACCAGCGCTCGATCTTGCGGTGCGCGATTCTGAAATTTTTGATGGACAAACGTACACGCCAGGATTCGCTTGCCTTCGCTTCGCGGCACCAAGAATCCGAACCCGGCAGGCGTGCGAGCTCTTTGGTCGTATGCAGCCGCCAGGATCACCGATGAGCTGTATCTTATTTCGGCCAGCTCAGATGCCAGTTGCGGAAAATCAGCCCTCAAGAAATTCGCTGAGGCATAAGCCGGCATGGCCAGGATGACCGCATCGAATTCTTCCGTTCGCCCACCGCTTCGGGCCAGCCACTTGCCCGATTCCGGCTCGATCGCTTCGACGAACGTATTCAGCCGTCGAGCAGCTTGCGGAATTTGCGCCACCAGCGCGTCGATCATCGTTCGCATCCCATTTTTTAATGACGTGAAAAGCGGTCGAAGGGGAGCCGTCTGAAGTTTCCGGGCTGCAACCATGGCACGCGCCAGACTTCCCTGCTTCGCCTCAATCTCAGCGAAGCGCGGCAGAACTGCTGTGACGCTCAACTCTTCGGCATTACCGCCATAGACTCCGGCAAGCAGCGGATCAGCCACGCGCTCCACCATTTCGCGGCCAAAATGCCGCTCCACAAATTCCGCGACTGTGGTTTCAGGAGCATCGGCAGACGCCCGATAAAACCACTCACGCAAAATTCGCAGTTTCGTTTGCCAGGAAAATAAACGCGAAAAGAACGCCGCCGGCAAATCGCTGGGAACCATAAACATCATCCCGTCCGGCAGCGGAACCAGATTGCCGTTGACCAGAACGTAGGTCCTTCGTTCCGACTCGTTGGATACGATCAGCTGATCGCCAAGCCCAAGCTCGCGGCAAAAGTCTGATGCCCAGGTCTTTTCGGTCAGGAATGAATCAGGTCCAGCTTCAATTACGAAACCATCGATCTGCTCGGTCTGGATGACTCCGCCGAAACGGGAGCTGGCTTCGAACACAACGCACTCCAGTTCGGCTCCTTTATTACGATGTTTCCCGAGCGCATGGGCGGCGGCGAGTCCCGAAATGCCACCGCCAACAATGGCGATTCGCTTCATGCGAGCTCAGCGGCCCCGATCGCGGCTCCCATTCGCGAGCGGACGATCCGCTCAAGCGCCGAAGTGAGCAACAGCGAGTCGTTCAGCGATTCAGCGCGCCACAAACGCATGCCTTGCTTTTCAGCAAACTGTTTGAAAACTACGTCGACGTCGTAAAGAATCTCCACGTGATCGCACAGAAACCCGATGGGCTGGATGAAAACCGCAGTGTGCCCAAGGCGCTTTAGTTCAACAATCGTGTCCTCAACCGTCGGCCCGAGCCATGGCCCGCCTGACATGCCCTGGCTCTGAAATGCGCATCGCCACTGATCTTCGTTCAACCCGAGCACTGACGCGACTAGCGAAGCCGTCTGCCTCGCCTGCGTTTCGTACGGATCACCCTCCCGGACTGTGCGCTCAGGAACGCTGTGCGCAGTGAAAATCACGGGCACGGGTTTTCCATATTCGCGACTGGCTCTCTCCGTTCCGGCCTTCAGCTTCTCCGCGAATGCCTGAATCAATTGCGGCTGATCATGCCAGGATTCGACAAAGTCAAAGCTCAATTCAGCATCAGCAGACTTGAGGGATTTCCGATACAGTCCGACACTGGTCCGCGAATTGTGCGGCGCTAGACAAATCACAATCGCATGGCGAACGCCGTCTGCTTGCATCTGCTCGATTGCCTGCGAGACAAACGGATACCAATTCCTCATGCCGACGTAAACCGGCATGCCAATTTCTTGCGCCAGCAACTCCGCCTGCTTCAGTGTGAGTTCAGTCAGCGGCGATTTCCCGATCGCCCTATAGCGGCGCTTGACTTCGTCGACTGCCTCCGGCGGCAACGGCCGTCCGCCGGTCACCTTCAACAAAAATTCCGCGATTTCATCCACTGAATTTGGGCTGCCGTGCGCCAGCAAAAGAACTGCACCTTTACCTGATTTCACCATTGCTTTGTTGCCGCTGCTGTTCGCGAAGAGTACTCCTGCACGAAGTGCGCAAGCGCTTTCACGTTTTCAACCGGTGTTTCGGGCAAAATTCCATGGCCAAGATTGAAGATGTGCCCGCGCCGGCCATCAGCGCGCGTGAGAATTTCTTTCGCCTGCGATTCCACTTGTTTCCAATCCGCAAATAGCACAACCGGGTCTAGATTTCCCTGCACCGCGCCCGAGTTGCCCACGAGCTTCCATCCTTCATCGAGCGGAACTCGCCAATCGAGTCCAACAACGTGTGCGCCGGTTTCTTTCATCGCCGCGAGCAACGCGGTCGTGTCGGTACCGAAATAAATGACCGGAGCACCCGTCGAGCTCAATTTTGTTATTAGTTCCGCCGTTCGCGGAAGTACATATCGGCGATAATCATCCACCGATAGACATCCCACCCAACTGTCGAAAACCTGTATCACATCCGCGCCCGCACGCACCTGCTCGATAGCATAAGCCGATGTCACGGAAACCAGTTTGCCCAGCAGTTCATCCCACGCCCGCGGCTGGGTATACATCAGAGTTTTTGTGTGGATGTAATGCCGGGACCCGCCCCCTTCGATCATGTAGCTAGCAAGCGTGAATGGCGCGCCGCAAAAACCAATGACCGGCAGCTTTGTTCCAAAATGCCGCGCGACCAGGCGAACAGCGTCTGCAACGTAGTTTAGGTCGGCTGCGGAATCGGTCGCGAGCCGTCGCACGTCCTCAGGCGTGCGCACCGGACTTTCTACCACAGGCCCTTCTCCCGCAGAGAAGTGAAATGGTAGGCCCATGACTTCGAGCGGCAAAAGAAGATCGGCAAAAATGATCGCCGCATCCACGCCGAGAATTTCCGCGGCAGTGATCGTCACTTCAGCGGCAAGCTGCGGGTTCTTACAGATCTCAATGAGTGAATGCTTCTTCCGCACCGCCCGGTATTCAGGCATGTAGCGCCCTGCCTGCCGCATGAGCCAGACCGGGGTCCGCTCAACTGGCAAGGCTTTGCACGCTCGAACAAGCAGTGAATCCGGCGCTGACATGAAGAATTACTGTAGCACCAGGGAAAGACGGTGGCAGAATTCGGTCTCCGCTTTTAGGTATTTGGATTATCATTCGAGTCTGTTTTCCAGAAATCCATTGCATGAGAGATCACAATGCTTGATGCCGCCAAGATGACAGGATTTCTTCTGACCACCGACTACGATAAAGCGAAAGCTTTTTTCGTTGGAAAGCTCGGGTTCACCTTCGTCAGTCTCGATCAATTCGCCCTTGTCGTGGACTCCGGCGAAAATCTAATTCGCATTTCGAAGATCGAGAAATTCTCACCCTTGCAGGGAACAGTTCTCGGTTGGGAAGTTTCTGACATTAACGCGGTGGTCACGTGGTTGAAGCAGAACGGAGTCACTCCCGAAAAGTATCCATTCATGAAAGACGCCGATGTCTGGAGCGCACCCGGTGGTGCCAAGGTGGCGTGGTTCAAAGATCCCGACGGGAACATACTTAGCCTGTCGCAGCAACCATGATGTGTCTGTTTCAGTTTAACTCCACTGCAACGTTGTCACAGAATTCTGTTCAAGCCTCACGCTCGCGCTTTGATTTCCGAGCTGAAGCTGGCATGCTTGCGCCAGTCCAGGATTGGTCAGCACCACCACACGTCGCCCGTCCGGGTTTTCGAATGCAACATGCAGCAGGTCAGGGTTCGTGCTCTGCGAGTCAAAACGGTGCGCATTACGTTTTATGAATTTCGTGTAGTGCGCAAACGCCCAGTATTGCCCGCAATACGTGAGTTCCTTCGTCTGCGAGTGAACTTGCACCAGACCACCACAATTGAATGGCCCGATGTTTGGCTTGCCATGCTCGTCCAAAGCAAAATTCCACGACGTGATTGAGCGGCACCAGTGGCGCAGAATGCCGGTAAAGGTCTTGCTCCACTTCGCCCAGTCCGTCAGGTAATCCGGCATCGTGTAGTCGGGTCCACCCTCGGTCCAATACATTTCGACATCGGGATACGCGCTCTGCACGCGGTCGATCCACTCCACCTGCCCGACATATCCGTGCCACGCAATCGCGTTCGTGTACTTGCGGACACCGGGGGTCTCAAGCTCACCCATAGCGCGTCCCCACAAGTTGTAGTTGTGATCGATGATCCAAATTTTTGCCTTGGTCCCGGCGCGCTCGAACGTCGGCCCTAAGTTCTGCCGCACGAAGTCAGCTTCATATTCCATGGGCCACGTACACTGCGGCATGCGGCCGTCCTGGTCGGTATCGACTTCGTTCTGAACTGTGACTGCCTGAATCGGAACGCCTTCTGCTTCGTATCCTTGTAAGAACTTCACAAAATAATTCGCGTACGACGGCATGTACTTGCGCTGCATGTTTCCTCCGAGCAGCGATTTATTCGGCTTCATCCATCCCGGCGGACTCCACGGGGAAGAAAACAAGAACAGATCGGGATTCGATTTTCGAGCTTCACGCAACATCGGAAGAAGATATGCGCGGTCGTGATCAATCGAGAAACGCTGCAGATCGGGATCGGGCTCGCCCTCGTCGAAACTGTAAGTCTCGGTTGAATAGTCGCTCGAGCCGATGCAAGTACGGCAAACGTTGAATTCCATTTCCGAAGGATGAAACAGTTCATGAAAGAGTTTCTCGCGGACAGGAGCGTCGAGTCGATTGAAGGTGAAACATGCTGCATCGGTGAATGCCGCGCCGAACCCGAGTATAGGCTGAAACTTCTTTCCCGGATCGAGCACGATTGTCGCCGCGCCCAGGGTCGCAGAACCAGCCTGCCATGCAATCGATTGCCCAGGCGCGCAGCGCTGATTCTCATTGGTCACCCAAACGGAAATCTCACCCGCTTTAGGTGCGGCATGAACGGAGTTCGGCGTCAACGTTCCGCTGCCTGCTACCGCAGCGGCGCTCAGGGTTGAAACTTTAAGGAAGTCGCGTCGAGTAGTTGGTTTGCGCATCGATTCTCCTGCTCAGGATTCCTGATACCTGAAATCGCGCGTCCATTATGCTTGGCAACCCCTTAGTTCGTAAACCTTCCCCCTAGCGCGAGCATCTCGCCTTGCGACGCACGTGAACTTCGCCCCGTTCTGGAATTCGATTCACCACGCACACGCACGAAATTTTGCGTTCGTACAGCCAGTGTTGACCACGATCAGCGGGGGCTCCGAAATCGCAGCGAACAGCAGGCTGAAGAAGAATGTCTTGCCGCTTAAACCAGGGCTTCCCGAAAGCGTCAGCGTTCTCTCGCTTTTCTCTCCAGCCTTGCCGGGTCTTATGCCGATTTCCTCGGGATCGGCCTATTGACGGCCTGTTCGGCTGGCCTTCAGTAATGTGTGTACTTTTCCCGAAACAGTACATACTCCATTTATGCCCTACGCCCCCAAGACTGAATTCCGCGAACGGGCGGAGCGCGTCGGATTCGACGAGAAAACGCCTGTCGTGGTTCGGTTTCCGGGCGGGGTCCGCTGCTCTGCACAACTGCAAATCGTTTCCATAACCGGCGGCCTGCTAAGCCTTCAGCGTCCCGTACAGCCAGGAGCTATAGGAAAACTGATGTTTCTCAGCGGCAAGGGTTCTATCATCGGCGAAGCCCAAATGCTGACGCCAGTTGCGTGGGACCGCCAGCCCTTCAAGTTCACCAATCTGCATGACGACGACCGCTATCGCCTGCAAACGCTGATCAAGCGCCAGGTCTCAGTACGGCGCCGTCATAACGAGCTGCGCAGAGGCGAGCACGTTGAAATCGAGCGATTTCGTCCCTGGTGAACGGCCGAACTTAACTCAGAGAATGGCGCAGCACCCGAACTACTTCGGCGACTGAAGCCTAGATTTCTTCTCTCCGTTCCTTCTGCAGGTCAATCCCTAACTGCTCCGCCTTCTTGTAAAGATGGCTGCGCTCAAGGCCCAGTGCTTTCGCGGCATTTGTCATATGGAAGCCGGCTCGCTTCAACTCGGAGAGAATCGCCTCCCGTTCAAACCTCTCGACGCGGTCCGCCAGGGTGCCCGATCCCGCGCTTCCCAATGCGCGCGTCTCGCCCGGCGCCAACACTCCTCGCACCACTTCTTCATCTACCTCATTATTGGCCGCGAGCAACATCAGCCGCTCCACCATATTTCGCAGCTCCCGCACATTGCCCGGCCACGCATACGACTGTAGCGCGGCCATTGCTTCCGGCGTGAATTTCACCGGCCTCCAATTGTTCTGTTCGCGCACTTGCGCGGCAAAATGCTCCACGAGAGAAGGAATGTCCTCGCGCCGTTCACGAAGCGGCGGAAGAGACAACGGAAAAACGTACACCCGGTGAAATAAGTCCTCGCGGAACTTTCCTTCCCTGACAAGGTTTTGCAGATTGCGGTGTGTGGCCACTATGGCTCTCACGTCCACACTCACTGGCTTGCTTGCGCCGATTCGCTCGACTTCGTTTTCTTCGAGCACGCGCAAGAGTTTGGCTTGCATCGACAAAGGCATGTCGCCAATCTCATCTAGAAACAACGTCCCGTGCTCCGCTTGCTCAAATTTGCCGATGTGGCGCGCCGTCGCCCCCGTAAATGAACCCTTCTCGTGACCGAATAATTCGGATTCAATCAATTCCGCGGGAACCGCTGCGCAGTTCAAGGCAACAAACGGACCGGATGCGCGCTGGCTTTTCTCGTGCAGGGTTCGCGCAACCAGTTCCTTGCCCGTGCCGGTTTCGCCCAGAATGCAGACGCGGGTCTCCGTCGCGGCCACCCGTTCCACCTGCGCCATGACTTTCTTCATGGTGTCGCCGGTCCACACAATTTCATGCTTGCCCAGTCGCGCGCGCAGTTGGCGATTTTCCGATTCCAGACGCTGCAGCTTCAAAGCATTTTCAACTGTGAGCAGGAGCTTTTCGGTAGAGATAGGCTTTTCGAGGAAATCCAGTGCGCCGAGCTTGGTGGCGCGCACTGCCATGTTTATGTGCGCTTGGCCGGACATCATCACGACCGGAGTCGTCGTCCCCTGTGCCCGAAGCTCTTCGAGAAAAGTGAGCCCATCCTTGGCTGGCATGAACACATCGGAAAAAATCAGGTCGAAGCTGTCGGATTTTGCGACTTCAAGCGCTCGGTTGGCATTGTCACAAACGGTCGCATCGTGACCCGCAAGGCGAAAGGCGCGTGAGAGCGTGGCCAACGTGCTAGCCTCGTCATCCAAGATCAGCAATCGCGCCTTTAGAGGCAAAGCATCTCCCTAGACATACGTTCCCTGCGCGCTTGTCAACTTATCGTGGTTGGCAGGCAGCTCGATGATAAATGTCGTTCCACGCCCCGGCTCACTTGTAACACTGACTCTGCCGCCGTGGTCGCTGACCACCGACTGCACGATCGCAAGCCCTAACCCCGTACCCTGCGATTTTGTTGTGTAGTAGGGCGTGAACAGGTTGGCGCACTCTTGCGGCGTCAGGCCTTGTCCGCTATCAGAGACCTCGATGCGAGCGGCGTCTGCTTGCCCTCTACCGCGCAAAGTCAATCGCCCTCCGTTCGGCATGGCATCGATGGCGTTCAAAATCAAATTCGACAGGGCACGATGCAAAAGGTCAGGATCCGCCGCGATCGTAGTCTCGCCTTCGCACTCGAGTTTGCACTCAACCTGCGCTTTCGTCAGTTGCGCCTGATGAAGCTTCGCGACTTCGCCGATCAGTTCATTCACCTTCACCGGCTGAAAGTGCGGCTGCGGCATCTTCGAAAAATCGCTGAATTTCGCAACAATGTTCTTCAGATTTGAAATTTCGGCAAGCAACGTAGTCGCGCTCTCGCGAAAGATCTCGTCGAACTCCTGCTCGCGCGGTGCGGAGCCGTGTGGCGCGGGTGCCCCCGCCCGCGCTGCCGTTTGCTCGCGTGCTCGCAACAAGTTCTCGACCGTTAACTGCAGCGGGAATAATGGGTTTTTAAGTTCATGCGCCAAACGGCGCGCAAGCTCTCGCCATGCCGCCACCCGCTCGGCCTGCACCAGCCGCTCCTGCTGATTCAGTAATTCACGCGTCATGCGATTGAATGATTCCGCCAGCTCTCCGAGTTCACCACTGGCTCTGACGTCGGCAGTTGCGTTCCAGTTCCCCTCGGCAAGCTCACGCGCGGCTCGGGCAAGCTCTTCTACCGGTTTTGTGACCCTTTGCGCAGACCAACTGCTCAGAAGAATCGCGAGCACCAGCCCGGCGCAGACTGCGAGCAGTGCGGCAGTTCGAATCTGATCGCGAAGGTCGGTGTAGATTTGCCGCGAGCTGGTTACGAGAAGCACTCCCAGAACGCGATTGTCTTCTCCCATTAGCGGAAAAGCATGCAAAGTCACGTCGCCCGCACTGGTGTGAATCACACTGCCCGACTCCCGCCGATCGCGCTGAATCTGCTGGATAATCGGAGCTAGTTGCTGCGCGTCGCCGACCGGTGCTGCCGAAATCAAGTGCTCAGCAGCAAAACCTTCGCGCCCAAGATTCTCATACAGCGCTACGCTCATTCCTGCGGGGGTTTCGAGAGTAGCAAGAAAGCTTTGGTCGAGGCGAATGCCGCCAATTACGCAAAGTTTTCGCTCGCCGGTGTTTGCCGTGCGAATCGCGAACAGCCCAAGCGCCGTACCGGACGGCAACTCTTCCTCTTTTAGAAATGCACTGCCGGGAGCGTTTCGAACGAGAGGTTCGTTGTATCCAAACTTCGCGGGCCACTGCGCTGAAGAAATAATGGTGCCATGGTCATCTGCGAACTCGAGAAAATCAAGGCGCTGGGCGTCAGCTACCACCTGCGCCGTGTCGAGAAACGGACTGTAGTCCGGCGTGCGCTGCGCCGAGGCTATCAGCATTCGATTCGCTTCCGGACCGGTGGCAATCGATTCAACCCGCCGGACCACGTCCTTTCCGTGATCTTCGAATTCGTGGCGAAACTGGGCGACCAGAGCGGCGGTGCGTTCATCGTTCGCGCGATCGAAAGCGCGGCGGGTCAATGTGGAAATGATTACCGTCACTGCCGCAACCGACAGCAGAACTGTCAGCGCGAACAGTAACAGCAGCCGCCGGCGGAAGCTCATGGCGTCTCCGGCGAGAGCCAGGCACCATTTAAATCCCACTCACCATCGGGACGCACTGCAACTGAATGAACATTCGGTCGAACAGCAACAGCACTGCGCAGGTGAAGCAATGGGACTACTCGCCGCGTCTGTAGCATGGCGTTTTCCGACAAATAATTCGACGCAACCGATGGGTCAGCGAATGTCGGAGGTGGTAGCTGGAAATTGCGCGCTATTTCGCTCAAAGCCAACTGTGGATTGAGCGACGGCAAAGCAATTCGGACCAGACGCAAGTCGGCATTTTCGCCGTTCGCACTGTGCAGTGTCACACCCGCATCCTTCGCGTTCAGCAGAATGCGGTCCGCGACAATGCGCGCGACAGCATCATTCGGATCGTAACCCAGCATCAACGGCGCTTGCTGTTGCAAACCTCGCTCGCGAGCGCCACTGGTTGGAAAAACAAACGCGTACCCGGAAAGCCAATTGGGCAGCAACGCCGCAGTCGGCTCGCCAGCGCCCTGGAACACGACATTGGCCAGCGATGCACGGTCGACGCCAAGCGCAAGCGCCACACGCAGCCGCGTCTCCGGGTTCGTCTGCGCGTCGCGACCAAATACCAAAGCCAGTAACTCCTCTGGCTGGGACGCGATCAGCTGGCGATTGGCCGCCAATGCTGCGCGGATTCCTTCTGGCGCGAGCTCGACCAGATCGATTTTCCCAAGATCCAGCTGCATCATCTGATCGCGGTAATTTTTGCCGAAATCAACTTCTACAGCATCGATGTATGGCCGCCCGCCCCAGTACTGATCATTGGCGGCAAGACTCAAATGCTTTGCCGCCGAATCCAACTTCGCAACCGTGAATGACCCGGTCCCGGTGAGCAAGCCGTCACTATTGCGACGCGCAATACTGTTGCGCACGAGCGCCAGCTCCGCAGGAACGTTTGCGTCGGCGGCGTCAGTTTCGATCATGACCAGGTCGCCGAGAGCAAAAATCTTCCATTGCGGATTGCTCGCCCGCAACGCGGCCGCCGTAGTGCTCGCATCAAGCGGAGTGCCATCACTTAAAAGGACACCGGCGCGCACCTGAAAGCGCCAGCGCTGATTTCCCGGCTCAACTTGCCAGCCGCTCGCAAGCAGTGGCTGCGGTCGCCCGCGGTCATCAAATTTCACTAGGGTTTCAAAAACGAGCTGCGAGAGTGAACGAAGCGCAGGGGAATCAGCGGTCAGGGGGTCCAAATTCTGCGGCGATTCCTGGATAGCGACGCGCAGTGTTCCGCCGTAACGCGGACGCGTAGCTGCCGCAGCCGAAATTACGAATACCAGGCTAGCGAACGCAATCGAAATTGAGCTGGACCGCTTCATAGTTTCCCGTGTTCAAATTCCTGTAAACCGCAATGGCGAAATCGTCGCCGGAGGAGGACCAAAGTACAGTCACGCTTCCGTTCAGTGTCACCTTCGGACTAACGGCCGCAGGTTCGCGGTCGGCGAGCTCAAACATTTGCAATGAATCCGCCGCTCCGTTCTCTGCAGTATCGGCAATCACCTGCCAATCCTGCCGGCAAGCCGCATGTACAGCAGCTAGATTGCTTCCCCAGCGAATTTTGTTAAGTACCTGCTGATTGAAGCCGTCGAGCAGATGCACTTGTCCATCGAGGCCTGCGAAGACCCAAAGCATGTAGTTTGTCCGCGGAAGGGCTGCTGCTGAGTAAAACGGCGGCGCAGACTTCTGCTTGCCGATTCCGGGAACCAACGCGCCGGTAAAGAAATTTCGCGTAGGCGAAAAAAACGCTGACAGGCCGGAGTTTTCCGCGCCCAGCGGCCACGGATCGTCGCTCGGCGCGCAGTTCATCGTCAATGGCGTGGAATTGTTGCTATGGCAGATGAGCCCGGGAAGATAGGCATCGAAAAGATGGTCTTTGCGAAGCAGGATATGACCGCGCGCATCTCGCGGCAATGGGTTCGGCGAATTGACGGGGAGGGACTGCAATACGACCCAGCGGCCGTTTTGCAACTCCTGCAGTGTGACGGCAACCCGGCTGAGCAGCAAAATTCTTTGCGGGCTGCCCACGAGCAAAGTTACGTCTAGTATCGGCTCTGGCTGCGAGATCAGGGCAGTTGCTCGCAGCGTTAGCGGCGGTACGTTTTGCTGCTGAGCAACGACGGTCTCGGGCCGTGGGGATGAAACCAAGATCATTCCACTGTCGTTCGACGCTTGCTGAATCTGCGCAACCCACACGTAGCTCTGCAAATTTTCTGAGAGCGTAAGTTTGATGGTCGCGGCCGCCTGATCGGGCTGCCAAACCCGCACGCCGGAGGTCCCAAGCGCAGTCGTGAGTTCGCGGCGAATTTCCTCCACATCGGCCGAGCCGATAGAGGAGCGATTGGTGATGTCGAGCGCAACAACTCCAGGTCCTGTCAGGGTGACGATTTTGGCGGTGAGTTCCGATATTGGCTGGCGCCAGTCCGCGGCAAACGACAGGTGTGAAAGCAGTAGGCCAACACACAATGCCCAACGCACTCGTGAGATCGGAAAAATCATTTCCGGATTGGGCGAATTATAAATCGCCGAGCGCATGGGCCCTCCGCTCTGGAATCTAAGTGGTCAGTAAAGCAGTGGCTCGTGTCCGTGGCTGGTTCGTAGTCGAAGACAAGGGAACCAGCCAGTGATCGCCAGCCACTTACCACAAACCATTGACCACAAGTCACTAGCCATTTACTTCTCCTTCACATGCTCGATTTACTGACCGCTTTCCACTGCCCACTGTTTTTCACGAGCTACGAGTCCCGAGCCACTATTTCTCGTCCCCCTGCTCGGCCTCACTTCCCTTGTTCGCCATGTTCATGCTCTTCAGCACGTCGTTAGCGAAAAAGTACTTGCCATCGGATGGCACCATCATGATCTGCAACTTGTCCGAAAGTTTCTCCGCGATAATTTTGTTGATCAGCAGCGGATTCTGTTTCAGGATTGCGCCTTCGTTCTTCATCCGCTCCGTGTCGGCAATCGCGGTCACCCGGATGCGTTCCGCCTCAGCATCGGCAAGCATTTTCCGGCGCTCCATTTCAGCCTTACTGTCGATTACCTTGGCTTGTGCCATTGCTTCGGCATTCTTCACCGTTGCTGCGGCACTGGCTTCGGCGTTCTGCACTGTGGCTTCCTTTCGAGCTTCGGCCTCAAGCTTGCTCTGTTCGATCTGTTTCTGTTTCAAAGGCAGCGTGTACTGCATTGCGTCAGCTTCTGCCTTAGCTTGAAGCACGCGCACTTGCGCTTCGCCTTCGGCTTGCTTCACTTGCTGGGCTTTTGTGGCTTCGGCTTGCAATTCCGCGATTCGCACCTGCTTCTGCTGAATGTCAGTCTGCACCCCCATCTGGTCATCTTCCTGTTCCTTCAGCAGCAGGTCTTCAAGCCCTTTCGCGTACTCCTCCGGAAGCTGAATGTCGCGTAGCATCACCTCTTTCACGACAATGCCATCCGCCGCGAGCTTTTGCGTGATGATCACCGCTGCTCTTGACCGAATCTCCTCGCGTTTGGTCGCAAAGACTTCGCGGACGGTGTAATTCGGGACGAGTTCACGCCACGCGCTGGCCACAACCGGCGGAACGAGTTCTTTCTCGACCGGCTGCGGCAGGTTGGCCTGAATGAAATCGAGGTGCTTGGGATCGAGTCGATAGCGGATGGTGATTGCCAGCCCTACGGTGAGGCCCTCTTTCGCCTGGACATCGAGCAGCTCGGCGTTGCCCGCATGTTTCTTCTCCCTCTTACCATCTTCAACCTGTCCTGTCGTAAACAGCTGATCACGCGTATCGAACAGCACCACGCTATCGGCGAGCGGCGTCAACAAATGCGCTCCCGGATACAACGTTCCCGGAAGCGTTCCGCTGGTTTGGCTCACACGCACTCCACCCATTCCGCTGGGAACGACAACAATGCCAGTGGCCAGCAGAATCGGCGCGAAGGCCAGCACCGCCAGCACCACAGCCGTGCGCCAGCGAATTTCCGGTTTTGCCGGAGTGGAGGTACTGCCAGCAGTCAAGGCTCGCCGGTACATGAAATCGAGGTAGAAGTCGCGGGCAAGGATTGCGATTGCCGCAGCGATCATCCCAATACCGCCCCATTCGAGCAAATATTTGAGAAAAAGCATGGATTCCTCCTGGGAGCACTATCGTTGTGACAGTTGGTTTAGCCCAACCGGTTGAGCAATCCACCGAGTCCAAACCGGAACCTTGGGAGACAGGTTTGACTGGGCCGGATTTCTCTGAACAAAGAAAATCTTGAAAATCTGGCCGAAGATCCACTCCTCGACCACGACGGCAATAGCAATCGAGAAAAGTAACCCTCCGACGACAGTTAATAATGTTATGAGTGCCTGCATGTTGGTTCTCCCTTGAACACCACATAGAAGTGCAAGCATTTAGCCAAGCGTAAGCCATTGATTTTTATGGCTTTGTTAGCTTTATCAGCGTGGCACGACTGACACAGTGTGTGCGCAGTTAGACGCTTCTGTTTTGGTGCGGCGAAAAACCCCAGAGCGCCTGATTTCCTCACTCGATTGGCTTAGAGTAATGATTTGGCGGCTTTAAACTCGGGTCTCATCCAGAGAACAATCGGCATCTAATTTCGCTTACCGCTCGGGTTTCACTTGCGCCACAAAGACGGGCGGGGGACTCCCGCGCCACATTCACACACATTCGGGGAAGAACGTTGGCAACGCAAGACGCGCTCTGGTACAAGGATGCGATCATTTACCAAGTCCACGTCCGCACTTTTTTTGACAGCAGCGGAGACGGAAATGGTGACTTTGGCGGTCTCGCCCAGAAACTGGATTACCTGCAGGATCTCGGCATTACCGCCATCTGGCTCATGCCGTTCTTTCCATCCCCCTTGCGCGATGATGGCTACGACATTGCCGATTATCGTTCTGTAAACCCAACCTACGGCACTCTCGACGATTTCAAGGCGTTTCTCGATGCGGCCCATAGGCGCGGCATTCGGGTGATCATCGAGATGGTGATGAACCATACCTCGGACCAGCACCCGTGGTTCCAGGAATCGCGCAGCTCGCGAACTAACCCACGGCGAGACTGGTATGTATGGAGCGACACCGACGTCAAGTACAAAGGCACGCGCATCATCTTCCTCGATACCGAACTGTCCAATTGGGCGTGGGACCCGGTCTCGAAGCAGTACTACTGGCACCGTTTCTTCAGCCATCAGCCCGATCTGAATTACGACAACCCGCAGGTTTTCGAAGAGATGTGGGACGTGGTGAAGTTTTGGCTCGATATGGGCGTTGATGCGTTCCGCTTAGACGCGATTCCTTACTTAGTGGAGCGCGAAGGAACGAACTGCGAAAACCTGCCGGAGACACATAACGTAATCAAAGAACTACGCGCACGAGTTGACCGCGAATATCCAGGTCGAATGCTATTGGCGGAAGCGAACCAGTGGCCCGCTGACCTGCGCGCCTATTTCGGCAACGGCGACGAGTTTCATATGGCCTTTCACTTCCCGCTCATGCCGCGCATGTTCATGGCGCTCAAGCTTGAGGATCGAAAGCCGGTTACCGAAATCTTGAAGCAAACGCCGGAGATTCCCGAGATTTGCCAATGGTGCCTTTTCCTTCGCAATCACGACGAGCTCACCCTCGAAATGGTCACCGACATGGAACGCGACTACATGTATGACGAGTATGCGAAGGAAAAATCCATGCGGCTGAACCTCGGCATCCGCCGCCGCCTTGCTCCCCTTCTTGACAACGACCGTCGAAGAATTGAACTAATGAATGGCTTGCTGATGTCCCTGCCGGGCACGCCGATCATCTATTACGGTGACGAGATCGGGATGGGGGACAATGTGAATCTTGGCGATCGGCATGGCGTTCGTACGCCCATGCAGTGGGATGGCGGCTGGAATGGCGGTTTTTCGACTGCCGACCCCGAAGCACTCTATTCCCCATTAATGTTGAACCCGGTTTATGGCTTTCAGGTGATCAATGTGCAATCGCAGAAGCGGTTCGATCACTCCTTGCTGTCGTGGATGAAGCGACTGATCCAGGTAAGGAAGAGTACGCCGACCCTTGGCCGGGGCTCGATCCAGTTTCTCTATCCCGCCAATCATCGTGTGCTGGCTTTTATGCGTAAGCTGGGAAACGAAACGATTCTCGCGGTCAACAATCTTTCAAGCAAAGCGCAGGCAGTGGAGTTGGATTTGAAGGCCTACAAAGGAAGCATTTTGGTTGAGATGTTTGGCCGGAATATTTTCCCGCGCATCGGCGAGCTTCCGTACCTGCTGACACTGGGGCCGTATCAGTTTTATTGGTTTAGGTTGAGGAGGATCTAGCCGCGAGCCTCGAGCAATGAGCTGCGAGCAAACGCATTGACGTGAAAGCGCACAGCTCAAAGCTCGCCGCTCAAAGCTAGAAGCTTTTTTGCCCGACGACACCATACTTTCCGATGACTTTGTCCGCGAGCTGATGAATGTCGGCGACGTGGACATTGTTGTCGGCGTAACTACTTTCAATGACGCTCGCACCGTCGGCCAAGTCGTTCAGGCCGTGCGCGCTGGGTTGTTGAAGTACTTTCCGCGCGAACGAGCGGCCATCATTAATGCTGACGGCGGATCACGCGACGGCACGCAGGAACTCGTCCGCGCCGCTGCCATCAGTGACATCAACGCCACTACCGACGTTCACGCGCTTCGCACCCTTCACAGCATCAGCACCCAATACGAACATGGGCCGGCAAATGGCGTTGCTTTACATACCATTCTTGCGGCAACCGACCTGCTTCAAGCACGTGCCTGTGCCATCATCTCGCCTGAATCCACTACGCTTGAGCCCGAATGGGTCGAGCGTTTGCTAAGGCCAGTTTTCCGCGAAGGCCGCGACCTCGTACTGCCTGTTTACCGCCGTCATAAGTTCGATGGGTTGCTTATCAGAAATCTCGTATATCCGATGGCGAAAGCCCTTTATGGCTGCTCAGTTCGGGAACCCTATCCTGCTGATTTCGCTTTTTCTGGAAGTCTGGGCAGCCACTTTCTTGCGCAAGACATCTGGAACCAGGAACAAGGCCGCCGGGGAACCGAGTTGTGGATGACACTCTGGGCCGCCATCGCCAGGTGCAAGTTGTCACAGTCGTTCTTGGGAGCGAAAACTCGGCGGGAAGATGCGCCATCTGATCTGGTGGGGGCGATGCGCGAAACCGCAGGTACCCTCTTTAGCTCCCTCAGCGCCTACTCGTCTGTTTGGCAATCCACACCGGAAGCGGTGCAAGCACCCTGCTCTGGTTGTGAGGCCGCGATCAGCGAAGAACATTCGCGGTTGAATCGTAAGCGGCTGCATGACATGTTTTGTTTCGGAGTGAAAGAATTGGACCCGGTTTTCTTGTCAATTCTGACGTCGCCGACTCACGACGCGCTCAAGACGCTGGCCGATCTGCCAGAAGATAAGTTTTCTTACGCGGCGGAATTGTGGGCGCGTACAGTTTATGAGTTCGCCATCGCGTACCAAAAAGCTGTGATTGGACGCGATCATATCGTGCAGGCGCTGGTGCCCCTATTTCGTGGCAGGGCGTACACGTTCCTGACTGATAATCGCGACGCATCGGCCGAAGAAGTGGACCGCAATATCGAATCTCTGACTCACGCGTTTGAGAACGAAAAGCCGCATCTGCTTGAATTGTGGAACGGCGGAAAGTGAGGTGGATATGTGGCAGAACTTCATAGTAGAGCTGACGAGGACGATGGATGAGATTCTGCGCAGCTTCGCCCGCTTTTTGCCGCGCTTCCTCGAAATGCTTCTGGTGATCATCGTGGGCGGGCTCATTGCATGGGTCCTGCGCGTTTTCGTCCGCAGCGTGTTGCGCATCGCCCGTTTCGACAAACTGTCCGAGCACACCGGCGCTGCACACTTATTACGCCGCGCGGCGCTGCCTTCGCCTACCGAAATGCTTGCCCGCTTCGTCTTCTGGGTGGCATGGGTCGGGTTCATTTTGGTTGGGGTCAGCGTGCTGCCAGTTCCTTGGCTATGGCCCCACATTTCGGATTTCTTCTCATTTCTTCCCAAGCTGTTCGCCGCCTTCCTCATTTTGTTTTTCGGTCTTTTGGCAGCAACATTTTTCTCGCGTTCCGCGCTCATCAGCGGAGTGAATGCCGAAGTTCCTTCGCCACGCCTGATCAGTCAAACCCTGCGCGTGATGATGATTTTGTTCGTGATCTCGATGGCGTTCGAAGTTGTGGGCATTGCGCCGCGCACAGTTCTTATCGCATTCGCATTGGCTTTCGGAGCGCTGATGCTGGGACTCGCAATTGCGTTCGGGTTGGGAGGTAAAGACCTGGCGCGAAGGTATCTCGAAAAACGCTTCGCCCGTGACCACTTCCCCGAAGAACCCACCCGAGAGAGAGAAGATGAACTTTCTCCGCTATAAATCGAGCACAGGCTGTTTAGCGGCGGTCCCCCAGGCCCCTCCCGCATGGCCATTACTGAGCTTTGGGTCAACCGGCGTCCTCACCCGTAGGAACCGGAACACCTCGCTTGCGGCCCTGCTCACCTTGTTGTTCATCTCAACCTGTGTCGCCCAAAGTTCACGCGACCTTACCGGCACCGAAATCTCGCAATATCTGATCACCCGCAAGGACAAAGTCCCCAAACTCAAAGCGCAAACTTCTTCCGCACTCTCTGTCGACGCGATCGTTGAAAAAATGACGGCCGCGAACGCGCGCCGGGCTGCTGAGTTGCGCGGATTTCAAGGCAAGCGGTGGTATCGTCTCCAATACCACGGCTTCCTCGGAGGCCGCGACGCCAGCATGGAGGTCCTCGCGACTTACTCTGCTCCTGATAAGCGGGAGTTCACGGTCATCTCAGAAACCGGCTCACACGTTCTGCTGAGTCGTGTTCTGCTCAAACTGCTCGACAGCGAACGCCAGGCGTTCGAGAACAGAAAACAATTTGAGCTTGGCCCTGCAAATTACAAATTCGAGTTCGTCGATACGGAGCACGCCTCCACCGGCAACACTTATTACGTCCTCTCGGTGAAGCCGCGCAAGAACAACGAATTTCTCTATAACGGGAAAATCTGGGTGGACGCGGATGATTTTGCCGTTGTCCGCATGGAAGGCGAGCCGGCCAAGTCGCCCTCATTCTGGATTAGGGACACCCAAATCAAATCGAATTGGGAAAAAATTGGCGACTTCTGGTTTATCGCCCACAACAGCTCCGTGAGCCATATTCGTATGGGCGGCACCGCAACGCTGAACATCGACTACGGCGACTATCAGGTCACCGGCGTTGACCACCGCGCCGCCATGAAGAATCAGGCGCAGGGGCCAGACTTGCCAGATCCCGCGGCGATCACGCCACAACGCTAGTCCGGGAGGAAGACAATCAGCGACGGAAATTTTTCCGCTGGAGTGGTCGTAGAAGAGCGGCGCTTCAGCGCCGCGTCTACTCACGAAAAGAGTCGAAACGCGGCCCATACATCGCCGCTCTTACCCTAGCTCTTAATCGTCTTCGACCCCTCATCCCAATACACGGCGCTTTTCCTGAAATACGACTCATTCGCCAGGTGACACGCGAGCGCCGCATGGTTCCCGAACACTGCATCTTCCATTACTGGCTTCCGCGACTTCACCGCCTGGAAGAAGTTCCAAAGATGCGGACGCACATCGTCCCATGAGTCGCTTCGGAACGACTCCGCTTCCGGCGCAGGTTCCTGACCAGGCTTCGGGTCATGTTCCTCATGCCATTGCTTGTCGTAAGCGGCTTTCATTGCTCGCGGATAGCTGTTCGTGTAGTAACTCGGCGCTTCATCCTTTCCAGACTGCGGCGTGAACGTTATCTGGAATTCACTCATGTCCAGAATGCCTTTCGATCCCATGATGCGGTACTGCTCCGGCGTCTCCGTACCCAGATTGAGCCGCATGTAGACCGGGTTCTTGCCATATTCGAAAATGGTGGCGTGAACGTCAGGCATGTTGCGACCGTCCGGCCATCGTAAAATTCCGCCGCTCGAAAGCGCGCGCTTCGGTGTCTCATTGAGGTCGAGTACGTACATCATTCCGCTAACGAGATGGACGAGCAGATCACCGGCGACGCCCGTTCCGTATTCCTTCCAGCAACGCCAGCGGGCAAAAATCTTCGGATTGAACGGCACTTTGGGGACCGTTCCTTGCCAGGTATTCCAATCGAGGTTTTCCGGCGAAAGATCCGGAGGCGGCGGGTACTCCCATGCGCCAGTCGGATCATTGCGGCCTAGTGAACCCTCAACCATCATCAGATCGCCGAGGACGCCCTGCTGCACCAATTCGCGCGCCTTTGCAAGAATTACCGAACTCACCCGCTGCGATCCGATCTGCACGATGCGCCCGGTTTTCTGCGTCGCTGCGACCATTGCAATGCCGTCAGCAGGACTGTGCGACATTGGCTTCTCGCAATAAATATCTTTGCCTGCCGTCACCGCATCAACCACCACCTGCTTGTGCCAATGATCGGGAACAGCCGCAACCAGGCAATCGATCTCCTTGTTGTCGAGGAGGTCCTGATATCGGCGAGTAACCGGCAGGTTGGGATTATTTGCAATTTCGCGCGCCAGGGTGTGCCGTCCATCGTAGAGATCGCAAGCCGCCACGCACTCAATTCCAGGCAGAGTCAGGGCATTCTGCATCAGGCCGGAGCCCTGCATGCCAATACCGATCATGCCGAAGCGCACGCGATCGCTCGGCGCAACCTCCTGCGGCATGGCGAAGGCTGGGCTCGGATCTAGAAAGATTGTCTTCGCGGCCAACGTTGTGCCGGCAGCAGCCGCGCTCAAACCAAGAAAATTCCTACGAGAGAACTGTTTCATCTGACGACCCCAGTTTGAAAGTTTCAATGTTTCAAAGTTTCAGAGCTTCAATATCTCAACGCCGGAGCAAAGGATCCAAACATTTCGAAACCTTGCAACCTTGAAACGTTGAAACCTGAAACTCGAAACTTACTTCTTCAACATTTTCAATGCGACTTCCTTAAAAAACACAATGTCGTTGTCACTGTGATTTTGCAGCCCGATGTAGCCCTCATTCGGCCTTGGCCCGCGCTGCGGTTCAAAGTTGAACTTGCGCTCCGGCACCGGATCGCCTTCGGTATATTCCGTCACCTTCACGCCATTCACGGACACAATCGTGTGCGGCCCATCGAGGGTGATGTCCATCGTGTTCCACTCCGGCCCCGGCTTTCCCGGGCGCGCCAGCGGTTTAGTCAAGGAATACAACGTCCCCGTCACGTGGTATTCATCTTCCTTCGAGTCTTCCGGTTGATTATCGATCTGCACTTCGTATCCGTAATGCACAGGCATCCACTCTTCTCGCGGCTCAATGGGAATGCGAATGAAGAAGCCGGAGTTGTCATTGTGGTCGCGCATCTTGTACACGACATGGATCTGACAATCGCCCAGCTTTCCGCCCGTCCAATACAGCAGCCCCATGCCGCCGTGTGTGTGAATCAGTCCGTCCTCGACGGTCATATATCCCGGCCCGACGTGCTTCCAACCAGTCAGGTCTTTGCCGTCGAAAAGTTGCTTCCATTCGTCGGTTTGAGCGTGAAGCGGGAAGGAGAAGCTAATTATGCAGATACAGGCGAGTAAGTATCGGACCATGCGCTACCTCAAAATTCAAAGCTGGACATCTTACAACAAATTCCAAGTACCTTGAGCGCCCCAGTCCTGCCCCAAATTCATTACTACGAAGGCCACGGAGTTCCACGAAGGCTGACCAGGTAAGGTTTCCTTAGTGTTCCTTCGTGTCCTTAGTGGTGAAATTCCGGGAATTCTACTTTGCCGGATCCACCAACGCGGAATACACCACGGCATGGCTCTTATACAGCAGCGTGTGATTGTCATGTCCGAGCATGCGCTGAATCATGCCCACAAAAACAATGTCATTGGTAGGATCAACCCAGAACCATGTGCCCGCCGCGCCGTCCCAAAAGAACGTGCCCTTTCCTACCGGCTCACCCGCTTCGGGCGGATCAAAGACCACAGCGCAATTGAAGCCATATCCGAATCCCGGCCGCATCATGTGCTGGCCAATTCCGAAGCCCCCATTCAGAACTTTTTCAGAGAGGTGATTCGAAGTCATCAGCTTCACCGTAGAGGGCGCAAGAATGCGCTTCCCTCCAAGTTCGCCGCCGTTGCCCAGCATTTGCGCAAAGCGATAATACTCTTCCGCGGTTGAAACCAGCCCACCACCCCCAGATGGCAACGTAGGCAACTTCGAGTATTCAAGAAGACTCTCCTTGGCTGAAGCCGGAGCGATATGCCCTTGATCATCACTCCGATAATTCGTCGCAAATCGCGATCGCTTTTCCTCAGGAACAAAAAACCCTGCATCTTTCATTCCCAGAGGTTCGAAAATGTGCTCGTGCATGAAGTCCGGCAAAGTCTGCCCTGAGAGTTTTTCGATGATGTATCCCTCAACGTCCATCGACATGCTGTACATCCACCCGGTGCCAGGTTCGTAATTCAGCGGAATGGTCGCGAGCTTCTCGATCATCTCCTGCAGGTTCGCCGATTGCAGCGGTTTCTTTTCCTGATAGATTGCCTCCACCGGCGAGTGCCCCATTCCATAGGAAAACCCCGCCGAGTGCGACATCAGTTCCGCCATTGTCGGCGCATGCTCGGGAGCCGCCAAGATCATCTTCCCGTCGGCATCCATTCCTTTAAAAACTTTTAGGCCCGCAAGCTCTGGCACGTGCTTTGAAATCGGGTCCCATGGCAGCCACTTGCCCTGTTCGTACAAAATCATCATCGCGACGCCGGTCACGGGCTTGGTCATCGAGTAGTCGCGAAAGATGACTTCCTTCGACATCGGCGCGCCGCTTGCGACGTCTTTGTATCCGTAAGTGCGGTAGTCCACAACTTTGCCGTGCCGCGCCAGAATGGTGATCGCACCCGCCAATTCTTTCTGATCAATTTCGTTCTGAATCAGCTTGTGCAGCCCCTCAAGCCGTTCGCTCGAGAACCCAACCGTCTCTGGCTTCACCGGAGTCATGTCGATCTGTGAATGTGCGCTGGTCTGGGCGCGCCCAGTAAACGCGATTCCCAAAGCAAGCAGGACCAAACCCACTTCAGCAAAAAGTGTAAGTTGAGTTCGTTTCATTGAGCTCCCCATCAAGAAACTGGAAATTGTCGGGAACGGAACTCGCGACCGCCAAGTCTAAACCCAGCAGTCAAGCGCAATACGCCGGCGTCGACACAGGCGTACCATTGGGCATCATAAGAGGCAGTCGTCTGACCCTTGTAAGGAGCCACAATGCAAAAACGCAAACTTGGAAAAAGCACTCTTGAAGTCTCCGCCATCGGTCTCGGCTGCATGGGATTGAGCTTTGGCTATGGCCCGGCCGTCGATAAGCAGCACGGTATCTCGATAATCCGCGCTGCCTTCGAGCGTGGCGTCACGTTCTTTGATACCGCCGAGGTTTATGGTCCGTTCACCAACGAAGAACTCGTGGGCGAAGCGCTCGCGCCTTTTCGCAAGAACGTCGCGATCGCAACCAAGTTCGGCTTCCACATCGAGAACGGCAAACAGGCGGGACTCGACAGCCGGCCAGAACACATCAAGGAGGTTGCCGAAGCTTCGCTGAAGCGCCTCAAGACTGAAGTCATCGACCTCTTTTATCAGCATCGCGTTGACGACAAAGTGCCCATCGAAGAAACGGCTGGCGCCGTGAAGGACCTGATCAAGCAGGGCAAGGTGAAACATTTCGGCCTTTCTGAAGCCGGAGCAAAGACGATCCGCCGCGCCCACGCCATTCAGCCCGTGGCTGCGCTCCAGAGTGAATACTCTCTTTGGTGGCGAGAGCCAGAGCGGGAAATCATTCCCACACTCGAAGAACTCGGCATCGGCTTCGTGCCATTCAGCCCGCTGGGCAAAGGCTTCCTCACCGGCGCAATCAGTAAAGACACGCAGTTCGCTCAGAACGATTTCCGCAACGTCGTCCCCCGATTCTCGCCGGAAAACCGCAATGCGAATCAAGCACTTGTCGATCTGATTGGCAAGTTCGCTCAGCAGAAAAAGGCCACGCCCGCCCAGGTAGCACTCGCCTGGATTCTCGCGCAGAAGCCAGAAATGGTGCCTATTCCCGGAACGACCAAGCTGCATCGACTGGAAGAAAACCTCGGCGCCGTTAGCGTGGAGCTCTCGCCCGACGATCTCCGCGAACTGGACACCATTGCTTCAAAAATTCCGGTACAAGGCGCCCGTTATCCGGAGGCTCTCCAAGAACTCGTAGGCCGCTGAGAGTAGCTCTGAAAAATTCGAGGGTGCCCCGTCCTTGTCTCGCCCGCTCTTGGCGAGACAGGACGGGGATTTTGAATTTTCCGTAAGTCCGCCCTTTTCCGCGATTTTGGGAAAAGCGCGAAGGAAAAAGGAACACAGGAGTTTACATGGCAACCCAGCTGTCAGATCATCTCTCGCGCCACCGCGAAATCAAGATTACTGTAACCGGCAGAAAGTCAGGACGGGCGATTTCCAATCCAGTCTGGTTCGTATTCGAGGAAGGCAAACTTTATCTTCTCCCGGTGAAGGGCTCCGACACTCAGTGGTACAAGAATGTGCTCAACGATCCCTCGATTCGCGTTGATGCCCGCGGTGCAAAAGGCGAATTCAAAGGAGTCGCTATCTCCGACTCCAAGCAAGTCTCGTCCGTGATCGAAAAATTCCGCGCCAGGTACGGCGCCGCCGACGTAAAGAAGTACTACTCAAAGCTCGACGTCGCGGTCGTCGTTGACGCTCATTGAACTCCCGCAACGGCCACTCACGCCTCAGTTGAGCAGGCAAAAACAACAGCCGTGCGGGGCAGGCGGAGCTCCTTTCATGATGAAACAGGGATGAACTCTGGCAACCCGCTTCCACCCTCGGAAACTCGAAAACCCCTGATTACGTACAGTACCTTTCGGAGCACCGAAGTTCCTGGTTTCCGCATCAAACCAGATATAATTGAGCATTCGGCTGCGCTCGGCGCGGCCTTCACTTCCGGAGTCCGATGTCTACCAAGATCAAAACAGCCCTGCTCGTTGCCTCTGCCGGCGTCCTGCTTTTTTCGCTCGCCGGGCAAATCACTTACGTCCGCGCCTCTAACAGCGACGGCGCCTACCCGCAGATGGAGGTCTACAGCGAGGTGCTCTCGCGGGTGCGCAGCGAGTATGTCGAGGAGCCCAATCTGCCCACGGTTACCGATGGCGCGCTGCACGGGCTGCTCGAATCGCTCGATTCGAATTCGAGCTATTTGAACGCCAAGCAATATGAAGCCTTCAAAGAACGCAACACCAGCGCAAAGGCGGAGATTGGCGCAGCCGTCTCGAAGCGATTCGGTTATGCTTCGGTCGTCTCTGTAATTCCCGGTGGTCCCGCCGACAAGGCCGGATTGCAGGACACCGATATCCTCGAAGCTATCGATGGCAAGAGCACACGTGAAATGTCTCTCGCCGAAATTCGCAGCCTGCTCACGGGTGATCCGGGTTCGAATGTGAACCTGTCAGTAGTCCGCGCGCAACGGTCCGAGCCGCAAAAAGTGGTGGTGACTCGCGATGTGGTTTCGATTCCGCCGATTAAAGAGAAGATGCTGCAGGACGAAATCGGCCAAATCAAAGTTGACGCGCTCACCAAAGGGAAGTCGCAGGAAATCGCCAGCAAAGTTAAGTCGCTGCAAAAAGAAGGCGCAAAGAAGCTGATTCTCGACCTGCGTGACTGCGCCGCAGGCGACGAAAACGAAGGGATCGCCGCCGCAAACCTCTTCCTGAATCACGGCACGATTACTTATCTGCAAGGACAAAAATATCCGCGCCAGGCGTTTAATGCCGATCCATCGAAAGCAGTCACAACTCTGCCGTTGGTTGTTCTGGTCAATAAAGGGACCGCGGGTCCGGCTGAAATCGTTGCGGCTGCCGTGCTCGACAATGCTCGCGGCGACGTTGTCGGCGATAAGACTTTCGGCGACGGCTCCGTGCAAAAGCTGATTGAGCTTCCCGATGGCGGCGCCTTGATTCTCTCAGTGGCCAAATACTACTCGCCCGAAGGCAAGGCGATTCAGGATACGGCCATCACTCCCAACGTTCTCGCTGCTGATGCAAGCGACGACAATCTTGTTCCTGACGAAGATGAAAACGCAGCTCCTTCTGATATCGAGCAGAAAACTCCACCCCAGCATGACGATCAGCTCGACAAAGCGATTCAGGTCTTGGACAAGCGCAAGAGTTAATGTGGAAGAGCTAGTGCGCCAGAACTGGTTGAAGAGCGGCCCTCTAGGGCCGCGTCCATTTGCAAGAGTTGATTCCGCCCTTTAGGTCCCGCTTTCCCTCCTGCTATCCTAAGCACATCAGCTGATGAAAGCAGTTCTGGAGGAAGTCCAAGCCGTCCAACCGGGCCGCACGAAATTATTCAAGCGGCTCATCCTCGGTCTGCTAATACTCTTTTCGGCTGCCATCGGCGCACTCACCGGGCTTTTTCTCATTTACTCCACCGACCTCCCGGAAGTCGAACAACTCGAACACTACCGTCCCATTTCAAGCACCGAACTTTACGATATTCACGGAAACACTATCGGCTCTTTTGCGCTCCAGCGTCGCGTGGTTGCTTCCTACAACGATTTTCCCAAGATACTGCTCGACGCTCTGGTCTCTATCGAAGACAAAGAGTTCTACCGTCACTGGGGAATCAATATTTGGCGCATCGCGGGTGCGGCATTTCGCGACATCGAATCCGGTGGGAAGGTCCAAGGTGGTTCAACTCTCACCATGCAGCTTGCGCGAAATCTCTTTCTCTCTCCTGACCGCTCATTTCACCGCAAGATCCAAGAAGCGCTGCTCGCGATTCAGATCGAGCGGCGATTCACCAAGCGGCAGATTCTTACGCTTTACGCCAATCAAATCTATCTCGGCCACGGAGTCTACGGCTTCGAAGCCGCTTCGGAATACTACTTCAGCAAACCCGCGCGCCAGCTCACGTTGCCAGAAGCCGCGCTGATCGCGGGATTGCCAAAGTCCCCGGTTTTTTACTCGCCAATCAATCATCCTGATCACGCGCTACACCGTCGCAATCTGGTGATCGACGCCATGCTTGAGGACGGAAAAATTACGGTTGCGCAGGCCAACGATGCGCGCAACGCGCCTCTCGGGGTGAACGTGGCGCACGATCCGAATTCGCTCGCGCCCTATTTCGTCGAAGAGGTGCGCCAATATCTTGAAAATAAGTATGGCGCCGACGAAGTCCACGCCGGCGGTTTGCGCGTCTACACTTCTCTCGATATGGACTTACAGGCAGCCGCGAACAACGCGGTACTCGACGGACTTGCGGCGTACGAGCGTCGTCACGGCTGGCGCGGGCATCTTGAAAACATTCTGTTCCAGGGAGAAACGCTCGCGAGCTTTCAACACCCGGATTGGGCCGACCAACTCGCAGTCGGCACTTACTGTCATGCTCTTGTTACGCAGGTCTCGGCGAAGTCCGCGGCCATCAAGCTCGGAAACTACGCTGCGGCTCTTACTCAAACCGACGTTTCCTGGACCAGGATTCCAATGTCTCGCCTGCTGGTTCCCGGCGACATCATCTACGTCAAGGTCCTTTCGCTCGACCGAACTGACAAAGCCAAGGTCAGCCTGGAACAGGATTCAGGAGCACAGGGCGCGCTCCTCGCCATCGACAATGCTAGCGGAGACGTTCGCGCTATGGTCGGTGGACGCGACTTCAATATCTCGAAATTCAATCGCGCCACGCAGGCTGAGCGGCAAGTGGGATCATCGTTCAAGCCTTACGTCTACACCGCGGCGATTGATCAGGGCGCGACTCCTGACGACACAATTGCCGACGAGCCAACCATTTTCCAAACCGCCTCCGGCCCATACTTCCCCCACAACTATGACGAAAAATACGAAGGCACCATTACTCTTCGCCGCGCGCTCGCGCAATCGCGCAACATTCCGGCACTGAAGCTTGCGGACAAACTCGGCATCGTCAACATCGAAGGCTATGCGCGCAAATTCGGAGTCACGTCGCCGTTGCCGCCGTATTTGCCCGTCGCGCTAGGCGCAGCCGAAATGACGCTGCTCGAGCAAACCTCCGCGTACAGCGTTTTCCCGAACGACGGCGTTCGGCTCGTTCCGCGTTTCGTGACCAAGGTCGTCGATTACGATGGCCGCGTTCTCGAAGAAGATTATCCCGACGTCAAAGACGTGATCAGTTCGCGCACCGCGCGCATTATGACTTCCATGCTCGAAGCCGTCGTGCAGCACGGCACAGGAGTCGCCGCTACGCAACTCAAACTTCCTCTCGGGGGAAAAACGGGAACGACCAACGACTTCACCGACGCATGGTTCGTCGGCTTCTCACCGACAATGACGACTGGGGTTTGGGTCGGCTATGACGAAAAGAAATCACTCGGAGCGAAAGAGACCGGCGCCCGCGCCGCTCTGCCGATATGGATGCAATTCATGCGCACCGCTCTCGCTGGCAAAGATCCCGGGCAATTCCAAGCGCCACCGGATTTGCCGCAGAAGTCGACCGCCTCAACAACCCTCGACACACCGGACCTCGCGCCCGCGGGCGATGAGAACCACTGACTTGAGCGGTGGTTCGCATGATTCTCTGTTCTATAAGAGACCGGGTGAATTAGGCTTTAAGCAGACTGCTCACATACGAGGGCGTGAGCGGAATTCTGCGCGCGCGCACGCCGGTCGCATCGAACAATGCTGCAGCAACCGCTGGAGGAACGAGCGCATTCGCCGCCTCAGAACCGCCCCCGAATCCTTTATCGTCGCGCGAGAGTTGCACGATTTTGATTTCTGGTATCTCGCCCATGGTGAGAATTTTGTAGCTGTTCCAATTCGTGCTCGTCACCTTGGACTTGTCGAAGGTCACCTCTTCCTTCAGCGCTTCGCTCAGGCCCATCACTACACCGCTCTTCATGCAGCGGTCCAGTTGGCGCGGGTTGATGACCTTGCCTGGTTCGCACCCAAGCGTGAACTTCGTCACTTTTATTGCTCCGGTGCTCGGCACGATGGAAATCTCGGCAATTCCAACCCAATAGGCGTTGGAGCGAATCATTATGCACGCGCCGCGCCCTGCCACCGCTGTGTTTCCAGTGCGGCGTGCACTCTGATGCGGCGAAGGTCTCGTCTCCCAATTCGCTGCTTCGGCGGTCGCATGCAACAGCTTGATCATTCGCTCGTCCGTCAGATGCGCTAAACGATACTCGATCGGGTCGGCGCCGGCCGCTGCTGCCGCTTCATTGATGAATCCTTCGAGCGCGAAATTCTGCTGCCGCTGCCCAGGCGTACGCATGATGTTCCCGCGCAATCCGCCATAGGCCGAATCTCCCGCGATATTCGGCATTCCATACACATCTTCGACCCGGTTCACGATCTTGTTGTACGGCCATTCTGTTGCCACCCAACCGCCGGGCTTCGAACCCGCGCAAGGCATGCCGGCCATCAGCGCTCCGATAGGCCGGGGATCCTCCATGTGCGGCGCATATTGCGCACTCTGCAGCGCCACAATTTGCCCCTTCGCGTCAACAGCAGCGTTCATATCGGACACCCACGCCGGAGAAACGCTCGACCATGCCATATCTTCGGGCAGCGCCCACTGTACGCGGACCGGTTTCCCAGTCAGCTTCGACAGAATCGCGGCGTCCGCCTCGGCGCCATCGCCGCCGAATGTCGTGCGACCATATTGCCCGGAATGGTCCAACCACCGCACGATCACTTTCTCGACCGGAATGCTGAGCACGTACGCAATCCGTGCACGCAATCCCTGGGATTGCGACGAATGCGTCCAGATTGTGACAATGCCGTCACTGTTCACGTCTGCAACGGCGACGTAAGGACCGATAGGAGCGTGCCGCACATATCCTTGCTCGTAAGTGGCAGAAATTTTCTTCGTGGCGCTTTGCAAAGCGGACTTTGTTTCAGGGGCTTTGCCTTTGCTCTCGGATGGCTTCCCAAATTTGTGCGCGCGAATCGCCTTCGTAACGTTCTCGCTGCCCGGCAGGCCGGCCCAATCGGTCCATTTTGTAGAGTCCGCAACGCTCTGAGCCGCTTGCACTGCTTCCCATTCATTGGGAGAAACCACCGCAAGCAAATTCCCCTTTCGAATGACTTCGGCAGTTGGAAATTGTTTTTTGTCGACGCCTCCCGCAGAGATCAATGTCGATCCCATCGTCACCGGCCGCACCATTCGCGCGTGCAGCATGCCCGGCAGGCTCACGTCGCAACTCCACTTCGTTTTTCCCGTTATCTTGTCCGGGATGTGTCCCGCCGGAAAGGATGTTCCGATGACCTTGAAATCCTTGGGAGCTTTCATCGGAGGATCGCCGGTCACGGTCAGCCCATCCATCGAGGTCATGCCAACTTCGCCGGTTGGATCAGGCTTCGGCATCGCGCCTTTTATGGGGATCTTCAGTTCGAGATGTTGTCCTTGCACCAGTTCGCCGTATGTGATCTTCTTCCCGCCGCCGGTTATCACGCCATCGCTAACGCTGAGCGACGAAACCGGCACGCCCATTTGCGTGGCCGCCAGCCCCAGCAGTGCCTGATGCGTATACGCCGCCACCTTCCTGACGTTGGTCATTCCGTCAAGGAAGCCAGCCGAATATCCGCCATCCGGCGTGCGATCGGTATCGCCCATGATCAAAGTGATGGTTTCCGGCCGAACGTTCAATTCTTCGGCAATGGTCTGGGGATAATAACCTGTGATTCCGACGCCTGTTTCCGTTCTTCCAGTACGAGCAATGATCGTGTTGTCGCTGCGAATCTCAAGCCAGGATTCGGGCAACGTCGCGTCGATGGAAGTCGAATCAGCGGCAGCGGCTGCTCGCGCGACGAATGGAATCGGGACCGCTAGCGAAACAAAAAGCGCTCCACCGGTCTTCACAAAGCCACGTCGCGAAATCGTGCCAAACACCGGAGTTTCACGCTGTTCGGTTTTGCTGGTCATAGCGCTTCTCCTCTCATCGCCTTACCGGCTCGCTGGACCGCATCGATGATCGCGGCATAAGTTCCGCAGCGGCACAAATGTGGTGAAGGCGGCGCATTTGTGAACGCCTCCTTAATCTGCTCGACCGAGGGATTCGGATTCTGCGCGAGCAGCTGTACCGCGACAATCATCATTCCACTCTGGCAATATCCGCATTGCGGCACTTGCTCATCGATCCACGCCTGTTGCACGGGATGCAAAGTTTTCTCCGCCTCGTCTGCGCTCAGGCCCTTTTCTGCTGCCCAGACCGCTGGCAAACCTTCGATCGTCGTTACCTCTTGCCCGGCCACGCCTGAAACCGGAGTAATACAACTCCGAATTTCTTTCCCATTCAGTAACACAGCGCAGGCGCCACACTGCGCCATTCCGCAGCCCATCCTCGGGCCCGTCAGCTTCAAATCGTTGCGTAGGACATATATCAATGGAGTGTCGGGATCGACCGTGACAGTTTGCTTTACGCCGTTAACAGATAAAGTCAGTTCGCTCGCCATATTTCCTCTTAGAAGGACTTCGCGATCGAAAGTATCAATCGTGTTCACAGCATGATACTCCCCTCGCTTGCCGAACGTGTGGCTTGATTTCACTGACTTTTACAACGCTGCCAGCCTCCCTAAGGTTAGAATCGGGAGCCATGAAAATCGTACCTTCACGCGCTTTTGCCTTGCTTCTCACCGGTGCGACCGTCGCCGGTTTTCTGATCTCCTCTCGTGCTGCAACAACGGAGAGACAGGCGGTTCTGGCGCCGGTGATGGAATTGTTCGCCGGCATGTCGAAGCGTGACGCCGAAGCGATCAAGAAGCCTTTGCTGGCTGGCGGGTCACTGGTGCTCATGCGGGACGGAAAGCCGGTCCAGATTACGTTTGCGGATTTCGCATCGCGTGTAGGAAAGCCTGGAACAACGCACATCGAAGAGCGGATTCATGATCCGCTGGTGCGGATTGATCATGATCTGGCGGTAGTTTGGGCCCCATTTGACTTTATTGAGAACGGTAAAATCGACCACTGCGGGACCGATTTGTTCAACCTGGTCCGCACCGATGGCAAATGGCTCATCGCGAGTATCGCCGACACCGGCCGGAAGAATTGTTCGCCTCGGTAGATCAAATCGCATGACCCTTGGTTGCAAGGTCCATGCGCAAGCTTCATCCAGGGCAAATCTTAGCGATTACGCGCCGACTCGACGCAATAACTCTTGAAACCGGGAGTCGGTTCGCATGGAATCGAACGCAGGTTCACCTTGCAGCCAGTAAAGTAACTCGGTTGATCGACTGGCGTAGCTCCGTTCGAGGGACGCGAATGCTCGCTCCTTCTGGCCTACCCGCGCAAGCACAACTGCGAGCTGATATTGATCTGCTTTCTCTTGCGCCGGCTCCTGTCCGAATGAGTCCAGTCGATTTTGCCAATATCCTTTTGCTCCCAACGCTGCAAAAGTCTTTCGTACACGTGCCGTCTGCTTTGCGACATCCTCTGGATTCTGGCCCCAAACAACTGACGCCTTTTCTCGTTCGTCAATTGCGTTCGCCAAGTCCCCTTTTCTCTCGTAAGCGTTGATCAACACCCAATGTCCAACTCCGTTTCCCGGGTCCATCAGCAGAACTTTTTTGGCCTGGGCAATCGCTGCATCATATTGGCGCGACTCCAAAAGGGGCGTCGCCGCGAGCGCATTCACCATCAGAGAGAGAGGATCCAGTTCCTCGGCACGCTTCATTTCTGTGAGCGATTCATCGCTGCGGCCTCGTTGCGCTAGAAACATTCCGTACCATAAATGGGCTGTCGTATCACTGGCATTCAGTTCAATCGCCCGCTTAAACTGCGCTTCCGCCGCGGTAAAGTTCCAATCCAGAGCGTACTTCACCCATGCCACTGAGTGATGAGCCTGACTCAGTGTGTCATCGAGTTCAAGAGCCTTATCGGCCGCTGTTCTTGCCTTGGGCAGAGCGTTCTCCGAAGGTAGGATGGAAAGACCAGCTGCCCACTCATAGGCCTCTGCTTTTCCGGCATACGCACTCGCATATTGGGGATCCAATTCGATAGCGTGATCGAAGTGGTCTATGCCGCTTTGCAGTCCTTCCGGCGTGAGCTTGCTGGCATCGGACAGCCCTTTAAGATATGCCTCGTGAGCTTCTGGAACCACCGGTCGCGCAGTCCAAAGGCGTTCCTGCGTACCCGATCGCAGTCTAATGGCCACTTCATTTGCAATGTCCCGCGCTATCTCGTCCTGCAGTGCCAAAACGTTGCGCACATCCCGCTCATAACTGTCTGCCCAGATATGCCGGTCGGAGTGACCATCAATTAACTGCGCCGTGATGCGAACGCCGGCTCCTGCCCTCATGACCGTGCCCTCGACCATCGCGTCCACATTGAGTTCTCTTGCGATATCAGGCAGTGGCATTTTGGTGCCCTTATAACGTTCCACTGAAGTATGCGAAATCACTCGCAGCGAACTGGACTGCGCTAGCTCGGTAATCAGCTCGTCTGTCATACCATCGCTGAAATATTCCTGTGCCGGGTCGTTAGAAAGATTGCGAAGCGGCAGCACCGCAATTGCCCGAATACCAGGAGGCTGTGCTGTTCCTGACCATAGTCGTCGAAACGGCTTCGAAGCGAATGCTAATCCTAGAGCCATTAATCCAGCGGCAAGGCCCAAGGTGACTACGATTCGCGGTATTTTCCGCGGCTGCGAAGTAATCCCCGACCCAGGATGGCTCGAAGCTTTGATACCGCCGTTCAAAGTGCCAATGAACCGGTATCCACGTTTCGGCAATGTCTGTAGCAAGCGGGGATGTTCCGCGTCATCGTCGAGAGCAGTGCGAATTTGCCGAATGGCATAGTTCAGACCTTGTTCGAAGTCTACAAAGGTGTCCGATCCCCAGACTTGTTCAGCTAGTTCCTGGCGTGTAACCACCTGCCCAGCTCGCCGGACCAGAACAGCTAGCACCTTGGCTGGCTGAGGTTGCAATTTCAAGGGAATGCCGCTACGGCGCAGTTCTCCGTTGCCGCAGTCGAACTCAAATTCGGCAAAGCGGACGGTTGCGAAAGATGTCAAGTCGGACGCCAAGCAAATCCCCAAGACGCATCAGCTAACCGAGGGAGGGAGACACATTATAGACCGAATCGGCGCAAGTTCCTGTCAAATCTCGTTTTAACTCTATTCACAAAAAACTCATTTACAACTCAGGGGCTGCAAATGGACTGAATTGCCCCGGCCAGGCACTCTACCACCTGCAAGCAGTCGAATGTAACCAGTTCGGCAGACCCTCAAGTTCCCGGTTGTAGGCAGTCGCCGGATGAACGAAAAGGGAATCAACAGCGTGTCACCAAGGAGGTTTTCAATGCAGTACACCGTATCTTGGCTAAAGGTTCTTTGCCTTGTCAGTCTGTTCACGTTCTGTACCGCGAGAGCGTTCGCGAAGGATCCACATTGTTCAGAAATTGGCGGAGTAATTCTTACCAACCTTGGCGGGTTCGGTACCATCGATAACAATCCAACAACAATGGGAGTTGCGACCGGAGACTTAAAGGGCGCCATTGGCGTAGAAATCTTATCCATAAGCGCCGACTATAGTACCTTCTCCGTGCAACACCATTGGGTCACCGACAGCGGCGAAACGCTGACTATCGACAACGCCCAAGCACATGGGACCTTTGTTGGCCCCGGTCTGTACGCGATCACAGACTACAAGATTCATCTCTCTGGCGGCACAGGGCGTTTTGCCGACGCTTCCGGCCATATGACTGCCATCGGAGAAATCGACTTCAACTCCGGACAGGTTGTGCTCCGCTACTCCGGCAAGGTTTGTCACGCGGAGTAGGAAAGAACCACGGCTTATCGGCAACCCGGCTGAAAGCAGAGATTTTTGCTGAAAAATGGCATCACATCGTTCTGAAATCGATCAGCCACTCTACTAGTGTGGGTGCCTGAATAGATTTCGAAGCTGTTCGCGATCCCATATTTATCGAGAGCATCGTGCAGCTTGCCGGTATCAACTTTTAAGCCGTCCTGATCTCCGACGTCGATCGAAATAGCTCGATACTGGCGGAGATTGCCGATGTACTGGTCGACAAAAGCGAGCGGCGCATTGGCCGTCCACTTGGCCAGTACATCCGGCTGAGGTTCGCCGTCCTTGGTGGGCAGGTCAAGATAAAGAGGCGGGTTCTTCGGGTCCGGCGACCACGCGGCCGCGCTGGCGAGCATGGCGCGCGGAAAGAAGCTCAGTTTTGCGGAGTCCTCCGGGGTCTTCACTGACTCAAGAGCTTTCTCCAGTTCAGCGTTTCGGGGTCCCATCGGCCGCGGAGTCAGGCAACACGGGCTCATGATGTACAACGCCCCGAACACATCAGCATGCTTCATGCCGATGCGGGTTGCCCCATAGCCTCCCATGGAATGTCCAACTAACCCGCGGCTCACTCGATCTGCCATCGTGCGATAGTGAGCGTCAATGTATGCAACCAGATCATGCGAGATAAATTTCTCGAAGTCTCCGGTCGTGACCGAACTTGAATACATTGACCCGTTGTGCAGCGTTTTCGAATCAGGCAGCACGACGATCATCTCTTTAGCGCCTTGAGCAAAAGCTCCTTCGATCGTTTGTGGCACGTGGATTTCGTGCGTCCATTGCTCCGCGCCGATCGAATAACCGTGCAGCGCGTACACAACCGGGTAGCGGCGATGCTTCTCCTTGTTATAGCTTGGCGGCAGAAATACGAACACGTCCCTGTCGACTGCGTCATGCTCCAGGTTGCCTTCGAGCGCAGTTCCGTGAACCTTTATATGTTCCACCGCGACAGGCTTCGCTCCAGGAATCGCCGCAGGCACTTCGGTTTGCACCTGCGCCGCGAACGGTGTACTTACCGCAATAACTGCCGCCAGAATCAACCCGCATAATAGTTGCATCGTGCATCGCTCCTGCTCAAGAGAAGTGAAGATTAGCTGAGGTCAAGTAGATTACCTCACATGCGCCGAATCAGGTACTGGGATTCGCCCTCGCAAAAGGCTACGCTATCAAAAACTTCATGACCATCCTCGCCCGCTTGGATCACTGGAAAGCGCAAGGCGCCATATCGCCCGAGCAGCACGCGCATCTTTCGGGTCTCTCTCGTCAAGAGCCCTTCTCGCTTTTTCTTGAGCTGAATATTCTTCTCTACGCTGGCGTGCTGGCGTTTGTTGCCGGACTCGGTTGGACGGTCACCACCTGGTCGCAACAACTCGGCGACGTTCTCATCGTGGCTTTTCTTTCCACCATTCTGGCCGTATGTTTTTGGTATTGCTTCTCCCGCGCGTCGGCTTGGTCTCCAGCAGAAACGCCTTCGCCAACTGCGATTTTCGACTATGTGCTTTACCTCGGTAGCCTCGTCTGGTGCGTAGAACTCGCTTACCTCGAGAACCGCTTCCACGTTCTCTCCGGCCAATGGGATTTCTATCTTTTAGCGACCGCAGCTTTGTTTTTTTCCTTTGCCTATCGCTTCGATAATCGCTTCGTGCTGTCGCTCGCTCTGTCGTCACTTGCCGGATGGTTCGGCCTGAAAATCTCACATTGGCAGTCCTCTCCGGACGCGTTGTACCGCGAGTGTGCTCTTCTCTATTGCCTGCTGGTCGGCGTCGGCGGACTCCTTCTTCAGCGCCGCGGCCTAAAAGCGCATTTCTTCGGCACGTATCTCAACATCGTCGCGAACGTTTTGTTTTGGTCGCTACTCTCGGGCGTGTTTAATCGCGAGGGCTATGGCATATGGTTTCTCGCCCTGCTTCTCGCCTGTGGGGCGTCTCTCGCATGGGGCCTGACGCGCGGGCAGTTTGCATTCGTTGCTTATTCCGCAGTGTACGGTTACGTGGGCGTTAGCTCGATTCTCATTCGCGGCATAAATGACGAAATTTCAATCTTGAGCTATTTCGCAATTAGCGGGCTCGCAATGCTTGTGGTGCTTGCGCTGATCGCGCACCGCTTCGGAAGGTCAGCATGAGGATCTACACCGCTTCGCGCGAAGAGACTCTAAGCACGCGAAAACTTCTTGCGGAATGGGCCGGCGACGGATTTCTCAGCAAGGAACAGTACGAGCGCCTGGAGCAGGAAACGCTTTGTGATCTCCGCACCACCAACATCTTTCTGCGGCTGGTCTTGTTTTTGTTCACCCTGATCGGCATCGGCGCAGCCAGCGGCCTTTTCTTTAGGTTTTTCCTTTGGCGTGCTCCCGACCAAACCACTGACATCTTCCTCCTGATCTTCGCGGCCGTCTGTTATGCACTGGCCGAAATTGCCGCTTCCCACTACCACCTGTATCGCTACGGGATCGAGGAAGCCCTCGCCGCCTGTTCAGTTGGTTTTTTCTGTGGGGGAATGCAGCTCGCCCTGTTTAGCGGAACAGCTTATTCACCTAAGCCGCACGTGATCCAGTGCTTGGTCCCGGCTGCCGGCCTTGTGCTTTCGCTCTGGATTTGGCGGCGCTTCGGATACGCTTACGCATTTATCGCCGCCATGGTCTTCGCGATTCTTTTGCCAGGCTACTGGACCGCGTCTCACTCCGCGCAGCATGTGATCGTCGTCTTCCTCTATACAATTGCACTCATTTTTGTAATTACAGTGCGTCCCCGTCACCGCTTCGACTATCTCGACGACAATTATTCGTTTGTTGAGGCGCTCCTCTGGCTCGGCATCTACCTGGCTTTGAACCTTCAGCTTTCGTCGCTAGACTTCCGCGCACAATGGCTAGGCATTAGCACTACGGCCTTATCTGAATTCCCGAGATCGTTCTATTGGACCACCTGGGTTCTGATCTGGTGTCTGCCTCCCATCGTGCTCACGCGCGGCATTCGCCAAAAGGACCGCTTCGTCATCGCCGTCGGTGCGATCGTTGCCATCCTGACCTTCGTCTCCAATAAGCCTTACCTCGGCTGGCCACGGCACACCTGGGACCCGATGATCCTCGGCATTTTGTTGACCGGCGTTGCATTGCTCATTCGACGCTGGCTCGTGGCCGGCCCTGCTGGAATTCGCCACGGCTTCACCGCCGCGCGCCTATCGGGGAAAGACAAGCGCTGGATGGACGCCGGCTCCGTCGTATTGGGCCTGGCAGCAGCTCAGTCAGTAGCACCGGCTGCCCAAGCAAAAGCCGCAGACTTCCGCTTCGGCGGCGGCGCTTCGGGAGGCGGCGGCGCCAGCGGCAATTTTTGAACTGTACGGACCACGCTGGGAACTAGCGGAGCGCGATCTTTCGCTCGCGAAAGATCACGCGTAGTCGAAGGACCCATGCACCTTGGTTGGGCATGTGGACTGCATCAGGGAATTCTCCCGCTGGATCATGTCGCGAGAACGAGTGCGAAGAGCGCACTGGAAGGGCACGACTTCGAGCCTGCCCTGAGCGAAGTCGAAGGGTGCCGAATAGCACTTGAACGAACGTGGCTTCAGCCGCTGAGGTCACTGTGGAAGAGCGGCCCTTCACAGCCGCGTTATCACCCCACCCACTGTCATTCCGAGCGGAGCAGAACAATTAGCACAAGCTCACTCGTGTCTTAGAGCCACCATGGGGTCGACGCGCATGGCGCGGCGCGCGGGTAGATACGCCGCAACAAGCGCAGCTGTGACTATGGTCATCGTCACAATCGCAATTGGTTCAGGCAAGCTCGCCGGCGCACTTCCGATCAGACTGGCGGCAACACTCCGGGTAAAGAACGCAAGGGGAACGCCCGCAGCCAACCCGATAAAGACCAGGAGCAACGCGTGTCGAAGCACCATGCGCATGAGGTTCGTTTGCGTCGCGCCTAATGCCATGCGGATACCGATTTCGTTAGTGCGTTGCGCGACTCGATAAGCGAGCAGGCCGTAGATACCGATCACTGTCAGCAGCAATGCGAACCCTCCGAAAATCCAAATCGCGATACGGTAAAAACTTGGGCGGGCGAATGTCTCGTCCAGCCTCTGCTGCATCGTTTTTACGCTGTAAACAGGAACCTGCGGATCTACCGACCGAATCGTGTCGCGAATAGCAGCAAGGTGATCTTCCACGCGGCCGCTGACGCGAGTCACGATCGTCGCCGACGCGAAAACGGATTTGTACGGCACGAACACCTGGCGTTCGTTGGCGACTGCGGGGTCGGTGTCATAGTCCGTCTGTCTGACCACACCGATGATTTTTGCAGGCACAGGCACAAACGGCGGCGCGCCGGGATTTGTGAGTTGCCGCCCTATGGCATCCGCCGGCGGTCCAAATTCCCGAGCAAATCGTTCATCGACAACCGCGACCTTAGCGCCAGAGCGTACTTCCGCGTCATTGAATTCGCGCCCAAACAGGATTCGTCCGCCCATAGTTTGGAAATACTCGGAGAAGATCGGAACCATCATGGCATCGTCTCGAGTCACAGGGTTGGCAAAAGCGTGATTCGCTGGACGTCCATCCATGCCGAACCCTCCGCCAATAAATGTCGAGGCGTAAAGCGGGAGAAATTCCGTTGCACTTGCGCTGCGAACACTTGGCAATTGGCGGATACGATCAAGCACCTGCTCAAAATAAGCCAGGTCCTTCCCAGGGCCTTGGTGGGTCGTGTCACCCAACGAGACGCTTACGGTGGCAATCCCCTTCACCTCGTACCCGCGATCGATTCTCATCAAGCGCACGAAAGCACTCTCGATCGACACCGCCCCTGCAAGAAGTACGATCGTGAACGTCACCTGTGCGACGGTCAGGCCGTCGTGAATGATCCGTGAGTCGCGCGTCCGCACAGAGCCTCGCGCAGCGGAAGAGTGTAGCCGGGTAGCGTCCCGTAAAGGCAGAACTCCGAAAAGCGCCGCCGTAACGGCCGACGCCGCTATTATGAAAATCACAACTGGTCCATTCAGAACTGAATACGATTGCGCGCCGAGCGGGGGTGGCTCGACTTTCGCCGCGAGCGAAGTCACCCAAAAGGCCACCAGCACTCCGGCCGCAGCGGCAACGGAAGAGAGGAGCAGGCATTCCGTCAGCAGCTGTCGCGCTAGTCTGGCGCGGCTTGCTCCTAGCGCGGAGCGTACGGAGAGTTCGGCCGCACGTCCGGCGGTGCGCGCCATCAAGAGACCCGCGAGGTTGGTACACGCAATCAGCAGAACCAAACTGACTGCGCCCATCAGCATCAGTGAGGTGTCCTTCACCGAACCCAGGAGCGCATCTCGCAGCGAAATCATCCTGGGACGCGCGTCGAGATTGTTCCCTCCCGGGCGTTCCGGAGATCCTTCCGCAGCGAACTGGGCTTGTGCCCGCGCCAACGAAATGCCGGATTTCAGTCGCCCAATGACTACCCAGGCGTCATTGCCCGGGGAAAAACGTCCCGGGCTCCACACGACCGTTTTATTCGGATAATCAAAACCAGGCGGCGCCACACCAATAACAGTAAGTGGATTTCCCTGAACCCGGATGCTAGCGCCCAGCGCCCTCGGGGAACCACCAAAAAGTTCCTGCCACAGCCCGTAACCGATCACCGCAACCGCATTGGAACCAGGCAGTCCATGACCTGATCCGTCTACGTCATCACCCGAGGCGAATCCATCTCCCAATGCGAGTTGGGTGCCTAGCACGGAGAAGAAATTCCAGGACGTCCCAGCAACGTGCGCCCGAATCACTCCGCGTCCGGCACGCAGATTCGCGTCTATGTCCTCAAAGACCGCAGCATCTTGAAAGTATTGACGCTGCCCGCGCCAATCGTGGAACTGCTTGGCACTATCGTGAGGCGGAACGAAATTTTGCAACAGGGTAAGTCGGTCGGGCTCACGAAACGGCAGTGAACGCCATAGCAATGTGTTCACTACGCTAAACACTCCCGCATTTGCGCCAATGCCGAGTGCAAGTGTAAGGATGGCGACGGTTGATAAACCTGGGGATTTGCGAATCATGCGGGCGCCGAAATGCAAGTCTTGAAGCAGGTCTTCGAGCCACGCCCGACCTGACTGCTCATGCGTCTCTGCTTGTCGCCTTCGCGAGAAAAGGGACTTCATGTCCCGCTCTCCTTGCCTGACTTGCGGGGTAAGCCAGTAAACTATTGGACGCTGCACACATGGTTCATTGCGTGATATATCGTCATAAATAAGCCAATCGTCCATAGCATGGATAGCGACGCCGCAATCACGATGGGATTTCTCAATTGAAGTGGCACAGCTACGGAAAAAATTTCCCCCACTGCCGACCGCCACACTCGCGCGACTCCCCGCAGACCGTTCTGCTTCGATTGATCGCAGATCAGATCAGAAAAGGTGATTACCATTTCACTTTCGAATTGCATTCGAAAATCGCTTGGATATGTGAACAGCAGCATTTTGTAGAGGCCGCAACTCACTCGAATCGCGTTTCTCATAATCACTCCAATGTTTTCGGCACCAACTTCTTGTTACGTGCCAGGCGCACCACAGATTCCATCCGGCTGAGATCTGCCGCGAGCACCGTCTTCCCCATGCGGGTCAGCTTGTAATATCGCCTCCGGCTTTCGTGGTCCGATTGGCCGCCGCCGCTCTCCGTCTCTTCAATTAAGCCGAGATCCAATAATCTCTGAATTGTTGAATACAGCGTGCCCGGGCCCATACGGAAATGGTTGTCAGAAATCCGCGAGACGCTCTGCATAATGGCGTAGCCGTGCTTCTCCCCATCTGCTAACGCGAAAAGAATAAAAAAAACCGCTGGAGTCAGCGGGAGCAGGTGTTGCAGGTCATCCGGAAGACGATTGGCCGAAGGCATATTATATCAGTTATTGATATACCAGCAACCGATAGTCTGTCAAGAGCTGCTTTAGCCGCGGAGGTGCCTCGTCAAAAGGGTGATACAAAGAACCTAGCAACATAAAGAGCGCCGCGTGCCGCCTTCTTCTCAATGCTGAATGCTATGTTGCCGGTGATGGCGTCGTGCCCAGCAACCTAAGCCAGGAATTTTTCAAGCGGTTCCCAATAATTAGTTTTCCATCCCGCCGCCAGATGTTCCCCCAGACCTTTTGGGAAGCCGGTGTGATCAAAGACGATCCTGGTGCCGGAGCCCTGCTCCATGAGCGCGAACTTGGCAATGGAGTAAATTCCCGGCTCCCAGCTGCCCACTCGCCACGCCTGTACGATTCGCTCGTTCGGCACAAGCTCTACGTGCCGTCCGGTGATGTATCCGCCGAAGAGTGCGAACGCCCCTCCCTCTTCACTGCTGATTTTCGTCGGCTTGTCTCCCATCGACTTCTTGGCTGCACTGAGCTCGATGACCTTGTCGAACTGCTTCGCATCGGTGAGCGCCTCATAAACGCGCTTCGGGCTCGCTTTAAAAAAAGGCTCTTGGTGAATGGATTCCTCACTTCGAGAAACTTCATTCTCGGTTGCCGCGCGGACCTCAGTCGCGCCCAAAGCAAGGCAGCCGAATGCCGTCGCAACGCTCACAATCGCTTGTCGGCGCGTTTGCCCATAGATCGGCGCCTCCACAGTCGTTTTGTCGCTCATCATATCCTCCCGGATGTTTATTTCAATTCCGTCTTCCGCATGAGACCAGCGCCGCAAAATATGTTCAAGATAATATTTTCCAGGACGATGAATGATTCTTAGGGCATACTGCACTACACCCAAAACTAAGGAGTCCTTATGCCTTACCCTGCTGGTCATCGCGCGGAAGTCAAGAAAAGTATCATCGACAGTGCGCGCAGGCTGTTCAATCGCTATGGTTTTGAGAGTGTCTCTCTGAACCAGATCATGGCCGGTGTGGGCCTGACGCACGGCGGATTCTATAGCTATTTCAAAAGCAAGAGCGATCTGTATGCCGAGGTGCTAGGTTGCTTCTTCACTGACCCGGAGTGGAAAAACTGCTGGGAAGGTGTGCATGTGGACCTGTCATCGACCGATGTGGGGCCGCAGGTCGTCCGTGCCTATCTCTCTCGCCAGCACTACGAAGACCTCGAAAACTCATGCCCGATGGTCGCCTTGCCGACCGACGTCGCTCGTAGTGGCGCAAGCGCAAAGCGCGCCTTCGAAACCGTGTTCAAGGCCATGGTAAGCGTCTTGGAACGCAGCTTGATCCAGAACGGGAGTCGTCGCCGCGCCACTGCCCAGAGCATAGCTGCGCTGTCCATCGGAGGCATGGTCGTGGCGCGTACAATCCACGACCGCGCTCTGGCAGACGAATTACGCGCCGCCTGCATGGCGGTCGCGCTTGATCTTGGTGGCTGGAACAAGAAGGCGCACTCCAATGCCGCCAAAGCCAACGGCCCCCGTTCGCGCCGCCTTTGAATGTGTATCGGAGTGTCTGGCGCGGGCGCCCTCGCCCGCCCGAGCGAGGTCGAGGGAGCTTCCCGCGAATCAGGGAATTCTCACCGCTGAACGAACGCGAAGCCTGTACGCCAAGCTATTTCTTGCTGGGTGATACTACGATCATTCCTGCCAATTCACCGAGCTGTGAATGCGCTAGATAAATGATGCCGTCGCGTGTAACAACACCATTGCGAGCGCCCTCGTGGGTAGCCACTTGCGCGACAATGGTGAGCTTTCCGTCCGCATCCACTCGAGCGACCGTGAGTTTCGCGTCTTTAGCAGCGCCTACATACAGCGTATGAGTGGCCGGCGAGTAATTGAGGTCATCCACACCATCACCAGTATCGATGGATGACAGCTGCTTTCCACTGTGACCTGCATCGAGCACTTCGGCTCTCGTGCTACAAGCGACAAAAAGGAAGCCAGTGTTTTGGTCGACGGATATCCCGTGAGGACCGTCCTCGCCACAAGCTGAGGGCCATTTCGCCACAGTCTTCCGCGTCTTGAGATCAATCGCGGTCGTCAGATCTTTGTCCTCGTAATTCATGTAGAGGCGACCACGCTTAGCATCGACAGCATAACCTTCGGGCCGGCCCTCGAAGGTCAGCTTTTCCTTTTGAGTTAACGTCTGAGCATCGAGAATGCGCACCGAGTTATCGCGCGGCGCAGTGACCCAGACTTCTTTGGTGGGCGCGACATACACGACACCGTCGGGCGTGGAATCGATGTGTCCGCAGGTCTTGCGCTCGAGGCTGTTTTCGTCAACGGCGCACACGCTTGAGTCCGCCCGGTCGCCGATGTACACCATGCCATCTCCAATTGACACACCACTGGGCCCCTGAGCGCGCTTTCTGCCTCGGAACTCCACTTCGTTTGTGGCAAACCCCGAGACCTCACGAACGGTGCTGTTCTTAGTATTCACCACATAGACGGAGCCAATGTTGATCGCGGGAACCCATACACTACCCGTTTTGGAATCGTAGGCGATGTAATCCATCGTGATGTTTCCCTTGCCATGGTCGGGAAGTGCGAGAGTACGGGTTGTGTATTTCGCGCTTTGCTCGGCGGCAGCGTGCAATGCAATGCCGATTGCGCACGTGCCGAGAACGAGTACGAATGAATGAGGGAGCTGCCTTTTCATGGGCACATGTTAGCACCACGCGTAAGATCTCGGGTTTGATAAACCGAGCCAATGCTGATGTCGGGAGCCCATACATTCCCCGTTTTGGATCGCGAGAGGATTCTTCACGATTTATTTGGTGCGTTGCATCTCCGGCATGCACCGACACGGTGGTTTATGTGAATTCGGCGGCTCACGCTCGCAAATTGAAATAAGTCGAATAGGCTTCGTCGTTGATCGCGGTAAACGGCATCATCGTGGTCGTCGCGCCGTTCGCGATTTTAGCCCGCCATTTGGCACCGTCGGACTTCGTCGAGGTCAATAATTCTTTGCGCGTGATGTTTGGGGACACGGGTGCGATCGGGAAGAGCACCAATGGTCCTCGCAACAAGGCCACAATGTTTGGATTTTTCGGATCAAGCGCCTCAAGCCTCAATTTCATCGGGAGTGCCAGCTCAACCCGGTCCCCGTTCCGCCATTCCCGACGAACCGATGCAAATGTCCCTGGGATTAGTGGCGTGTTGAAGCGCTTGCCGTTGATAAAAATCGAAGCCGTTTCGGCCCAGGCGGGAATGCGAAAACTGGCGCTGAACTCCGCGGGCTTCGATAGCGAAAATTCAAATTCGATGTTCCCCTCGTTTGGATATGAGCTCTTCTGGCTCAGCACGGCTTCCGCTCCGCTCTGATCCCAACGCAAGTTCGACGTGAGATAGAGATTCACGTACACGCCACGCGCATCGCGAAAATACGTGCTGATTCCATAATCGGTCGCGACCTGCGGCAGCGTTCCCGAGCAGCACGGCCAGCGATGGTTAGAGTAGACCTTGCGTCCGTCAAAGTTGTAGTCGGAATAGTAAAAAGCACGACCATCCGGTTCGAGCGGTTTCGCGCCCAGGACCGTGTTGTACATAACACGTTCCATGCTGTCGCCATATCGCGAATCGCCCGTCACTTGCAGCAAATAACGCGTGATCTTGAAATGCGCATACGAGCCGCAAGGAGTTTCAAAGCTGGCATGCGTCTTCGTCAAGCTGGACTCAATATCTTGGCTGCCGGTCGCGCGGAGTAATTCATCCGGGCCCCAACCTCCTGTGGCAAAACTCTGTGCCGTAAGCATGTCAAAGGCGTTTTTAGCCGCCTGTAAGTGCATTTCACTGCCGAGCGTGAGATACGCCTGCATCGCCGAGGAAAGCGCATTGACATGACTATAAGCATGCTTTCCGGCAAGCACATTCTCTCCTTCGGAGAGCGGACGGAAAAAACTATCGTTCAAGTACCGGCTGCCGAGTTCCTTATATTGCTCGCCTGCGCCGCGCTGATACGCAATGAACTGATTCTCTGGAACGGTGTATGACTCGTCCCAGTTCCAGGAGATGTCTTTTCCCGGCCTCCAGCTTTGTCCATGTTCCACGGCATGCTCGGGCATGTGGCGCAGCGCAGTCTCAGTCGTGCTGCGCAGAATTGCAAAGGCATTGGGATCGCCGGCCCAATACTGAGAGTCAATCAATCCGCAGGTCAGCTTGTCATAACAGTAAGCCGGGAACCGGTTCTTTTCAAAGAAGCCGTCGGAAATCGAAGCCGCGTAAAGCCGATTCAGCCGCAAAACTTTGTTGCGGATTTCCGCAGAGCCTGTAATTGCATAAGCGCGGGCCAGCGCCGAAACCCATTGTCCAAACGTCGCCCCCGGCGCAAAGCCGGAATCGAAGGTATGCCAATCGTAATTCGGTTCGTAGTTGTACCAGCCACCCAGATCATCCCCCGGTGCTGGCTGGCCGCCCATTTGCCGCATGGGTTTGAGCAGGCTGTCTTCACTGAGTGACATCAGGACTGAAATACAGTTTCGCAATTGCGCTTCGTGCAGTTCACTGAGTATCTTGACTTGGCCGTATCGGAATTCCTCAAGCGGTTTCGCGATCGAGCTGGCATTGGCAGGCGGCAGTGCTCCGAAGGGGACAACGGCTGCTCCAGCAACGGAAAGCGTTGCTGTCCCGAGAAATTTTCGGCGTGTGATGCCTAGGTGTGACATTACCCGAAAGTATAGTTTCGCTCTTCTTCGATCTGACCCAAATTAACTTGTATAGTATTGCGGAACTGAACGTATTTTGTTGAACGTCTTGGACGAGCGGTACACGCGGACTCGTCGTCACCCGGACTCATGGGCAAGAAGTTCTTTTAGCGAGGGAATTAGAGCAGTGACATGGATGTAGTTCCGAGTTGCCCTTCTGTTGTCCATCGTTGACATTCGCGTTCATTTGGGACGCAACTGCACCGCAAGGAATGTCAAGGAAGCATCCGGTCGCGACTTGGCGTGCCAATCCATGAGAGGGACATCAGAGTTATGTCTGCAACGGATAGCAGGTTTCGGCAACAATTCTTCCACGGCACCCGTGCCCACCTTCAGCATGGCGATCTGATCGTGGCGGGCTACAAGTCTAACTACCGGGAGGGAAAGGCCTTGTCCTGGGTATATTTCACCGGAACACTGGACGCCGCGATCTGGGGCGCTGAACTGGCCGTTGGAAGCGGGCAGGAAAGAATTTATGTCGTGGAGCCATTAGGCCCTGTGGTGGATGATCCTAACCTGACCGACAAGAAGTTTCCTGGCAATCCGACGCTGTCGTATCGCTCTCGCGATCCGCTACGTGTCGTTGGCGAAGTCACGAACTGGCACGGGCACACGCCCGACCAGATCAGAGACATGCGGGATTCTCTGGCACGGTTGAAGACGAAAGGCGCCGAAATCGTTGACTAAGTAAGGGTTTTGATGGTACGCCGTTCGCGGTATACAATATACACTCGCAAATCGGCTTGCTTTTTCACGCCTCGTATCGAGCTCCGTTCAACTAATTTTCTGACCTACTTCATCGAGGAAAGAATAAAACGTGAACATCAGACCTGTCCTGCAATGCTTCCTCGCGTGCTGCTTGTTGCAGAGTTTCTCTCCTGCTCAAAGCCATTCCGCGGCAACGCCTCCCATGGGATGGAACAGTTGGAACCACTTCGCCGGCAAAGTTGGTGACGCGACAATACGCGCTACCGCCGACGCGCTGGTCTCCACCGGTCTGCGAGACGCCGGCTACGTTTATCTCAATATCGACGACACCTGGCAGGGGCAGCGCGACGCGAGCGGCGTGATTCATCCCAATGAGAAGTTCCCCGACATGAAATCGCTGGCTGACTACGTACACAGCAAGGGACTGAAGTTGGGAATTTACTCGTCACCCGGCCCAAAGACCTGCGCGGGATATGAAGGCAGCCTGAGTCATGAAGAGCAGGACGCGCAGACCTACGCGCAATGGGGAGTTGATTACCTCAAATATGACTGGTGCCAGCCCCCGCCGCAGAGCGTCGATCAGATGAAAGCCGCCTACGAAAAAATGCACAACGCGCTGAAAAAGACTGGGCGGCCAATTGTTTTCAGTTTGTGTCAATACGGCTGGCACAAAGTTTGGGAGTGGGGGCCGTCTGTTGGCGGAAATCTGTGGCGCACGACTGGCGACATCAGCGACCGCTATAGCGCGATGGCTGAAATCGGCTTCGGTCAGAACGGACTCGAAAAGTTTGCCGGCCCCGGACACTGGAATGATCCCGACATGCTAGAGGTTGGTAACGGAGGCATGAACGAAGATGAGGACCGCACTCACTTCAGTTTATGGGCGATTCTGGCGGCCCCACTGATTGCGGGAAACGATCTCACCAAGATGACGCCATATACGGTTGAAATCCTAACCAACCCCGAGGTCATTGCTGTCGATCAGGACCCGCTCGGGAAGCAGGGATTTCGCGTGGCGCAGGAAGGGCCATTCGAAGTGTGGATGAAACCCATGTCCGATGGCAGCAAAGTCGTTGGCCTGTTCAACCGGCAGCGCACCACGGAAGAAATGGCTGTGACGTTTTCGACTATAGGAATTCACGGCGAGGCCAACATCCGAGACCTCTGGCTCAAAAAGGACCTTGGCTCGTTCAAAGACTCTTATTCCGCGTACGTGCCGCCGCATGGCGTTGTGCTGGTCAGAATTAAAGAGCGATAACATCCTTCGCTCGATTTGCGCATTTTGCTTATGTGATTTTTTGATTCATTCCCAGTGCGAAATTCTTCGGATTCTGGAGGCAATTCCGCAATTCATCTTCTGGAGGAACGCCAGTGTTGAAACTCCGCCTTGGAGTATGTGTTTCCTGCGTAGTCGTTCTGTTTTGCATTTCACTATCAGCACAAAATCGTCGTGAAAGAAATAAAGAGGAAGACACTTTCCGCTTTCGCTTCGTTGGCCCGCAGGTGGGCAACCGGATTGCGTCTATAGCTGGAATTCCAGGGGACCCTGGCACCTACTATGCCGGGGCCGCGTCAGGAGGAATCTGGAAATCAACCGACGGCGGAAACGACTGGCAGCCGATCTTCGATAAAGAACCGGCTTCGGCCATCGGCGCACTGGCCGTCGCACCGTCGGATCACAACGTTTTGTGGGCGGGCACCGGAGAAGCGTGGATGATCCGCGACACCGACGTGATGGGCAACGGCGTCTACCGGTCGACCGACGCAGGAAAAACCTGGACGCGCATGGGACTCGAAGACGCGGGGCGGATCGCGCGAATCATCGTGCATCCCGACAACCCGGATGTTGTGTTCGTTTGCGCGCTCGGGCGCGCGACCGGCCCTCAGCAGGACCGCGGAGTCTACCGCACGAGTGACGGCGGTCAGCATTGGGAGCGCGTTCTTTTCGTAGATGAGAAAACGGGGTGCTCGGGTCTAACGATGGATCCCGAGAACTCGCGCACCCTCTTTGCCGGTATGTGGCAAGTGGAACTGCGGACCTGGGGCGAATTCAGCGGTGGCCCCGGCAGTAGTGTGTATGTTTCGCGCGACGGTGGCAGCAAGTGGACGAGGATTGAAGCCCACGGCTTACCGAAATCGCCGGTTGGCAAGATTGATGTGGCGGTGGCGCCTACCGACTCGAATCGTGTGTACGCCCTGATTCAAACCAAAGATCAAGGTTCGGTTTGGAGATCGGATGATGGCGGGGAAAACTGGCGCGTGGTGAATTATCAGCGTGCGTTAATCGGGCGTGCAGGCTACTACATTCGTATCGCAGTTTCGCCGCGAGATGAGAACGAAGTCTTAATCTCGAACAGCGGCTTCTTTCGTTCACTTGATGGGGGCGAAACTTTTCAGGATACGCATTGGGGCGGAGATAACCACGACATATGGATCGACCCTCAGAATGCTGATCGCTTTGTGATTACCGACGACGGTGGGATGCACATCACAACCGTCCACGGGCGTGGTTTTCATGATGTTCAGCTGCCTATCGGCCAGATGTATCACGTTGCCGTTGATGATCAAATTCCGTACTACTTTTACACCAACATGCAGGATGACGGAAACATGCGTGGGCCAAGCAAGCCAGAAGGCGGCTTTAGAGACAATGACGCTGGTTGGGACCATCACATGGGCGGATGCGAATCTGGCTTCACGATTCCTGTCCCCGGCAATCCGGACATCGTTTGGGCGACGTGCTATGGCGATGAGGTTACTCGCTGGGATGCGAAAACCAAGCTCGCGCGTTCTGTGAGTCCGTGGATGCACACTCTCGATTCGCCACCAAACGATGCCAAATATCGCTGTCACTGGACACCCCCGCTGGCCATCGATCCCTTTGACCACAACACGGTTTATTACGGCTGCCAGGTAATCTTTAAAACCTCCGATCAAGGACAAAGTTGGACTGTGATTAGTCCTGATCTCTCCACCCAAGATCCGAGTCACGACGTTTCTTCTGGAGGACTGGTGGGCGATAACCTTGGGCAATTTTACGCAGAGGTTGTTTTTGCAATCGCACCATCGCCAGTCCAGAAAGGGCTGATCTGGGCCGGTACAAACGATGGTCTGGTATGGAATACCATCGACGGCGGCGGCCACTGGACAAATCTGACCAAGAATATTCCCGACTTACCCAAGTGGGGAACGATAACCAGCATTGAGCCTTCGCACTTCGACCCCGGCACCGCGTACGTTAGTGTGGACCTTCATCTAGTCGACAACCGCGATCCGTATATATATAAGACCACCGACTTCGGCCGAACCTGGAAGCGAATTGATAGCGACTTGCCTAAGCACGAACTGTCCTACGTTCGCAGAGTCGCGGAAGACCCAAACTGCAAAGGACTGTTATTTGCGGGTACTGGAAACGGCTTTTTCTATTCGTTGGATGACGGCGGTCATTGGACCGGGCTGGACGCCGGCCTGCCGCACGCCGTCGTGTCGTGGATCGTGATTCAAAAAGAATTTCACGATCTGGTGCTTTCGACGTATGGCCGTGGGATTTACATCCTTGACGACATCACTCCTCTTGAGCAGATGGCAAAGAAGCCATCCGATGCCCCCGTGAAATTGTTCGAGCCCCGCGCAACTTATAGGTTCACCCACGGTGGCCATGCCTTTCTGACTTATTCACTCAAGGAAGCTCCCAAGAAGCCGGCAACAATTGAAATTCTCGATCAGAGCGGCAGCGTTATCCGCAAATTGAAGGACGTGCCCGCCCGCGTTGGACTCAATCGAGCGCAATGGGACCTTCGCTACGAACCGCCGAAATTCGTGGCTCTACGGACGGTGCCTACGGACAACCCGCATATTTGGGAAGAGAGGCGATTCCGTGGCGCGGAATCGCGCCCAATAACGCATTGGGGAATCGAAGAGGCCGAAGTTGGGCCCATGGTCACGCCCGGCACTTACAAAATACGTATCACCGTGGATGGAGCTCGTTTCGAAGCACCGCTGACAATCGTGAAGGATCCACATACGCCCGGAACCGATGCCGACATTCAAGCTTCGACAAAATTACAACTGCGCATTCGCGACGACATCACCGCAACTTCGGAGACGGTGAACCAAATCGAGTGGTTGAGAAAGCAATTGGCGGTAGTGGAACAGATGCTCAAGTCAAAGGATCAGGAAAACAAAACTAGCGACGACAATAGCGGGAACGGTGGCGAACAAGCGAACTCCGCAGAACCGGCCAAGCCGGAAGCCAAGCCGGAACCCAAACCTGAAAAAGATGAGCTGGCGAAATCGGTAAAGGCGATGGATGAGAAGCTCCAGAAGCTGGAGTATCGCCTTATCACGCCAGCTAGTTCCTTGAGCGATGACAAATATTACTCAGACGCGTACAAGGTGTACCTCAACTTGATCTGGCTGAACGGAGAAGTCGGCATTGGTGCAGGGGACGTGGCCGGTGGCGCGGATTTTCGGCCAACGGATGTGGAACTGCAAATCTTCGGCGAAATCGACAAAGAACTGAAAGCCGTGCAGGCAGAATACCGTGGCTTTGTCGATAAGGACTTCGCTGAGTTCAACCGCTCACTCGCCGATCATGGAATCACGCCGGCGGCACGTCCTTAGCTGCCCCGCTGAGCATCGAACGGGCTCGAGACGGGTAAGCCGCGGAAATAAAATTGGAATTTTTACTGCCGGGAGGGGGAGTTGAACTTGAGCCGTTTTGCGGGCGTTCGAGCCCGCAGGCGAAATCCCGAGCGCCAGTCGAGGGACTCGCAGCAACACTGGTGCCGGGAGGGAGAGTTGAACCGGCCACCGCTCTTGAAAACACGTAAGTTACTGAAAATTATCACCGCTTAAAACGCTCTGAACGCCAAAATCGCCCTACTTTCACACGCAATACACACGCCGTAAATCTAATCTTTCCGAACCATCGTGATCAGCAATCGCAGTTCGCTCGCGCCGGAATCGCCCGTCCTAGACACCATTTCAGGGCAAGGATGGTCATATACCGTCCCGTTCAGAATTGAAAACGTCGTCGATATTGAGAAACTCATCTCCTGCGAAAGCCAGGGCGTGAACATCAGCCGGACGGATTCCGACGGCATCATTAGCGACGGAATCTTGCAGTTTCATCGCAGTTCAAAAACCGCGCCGCTCGGTTCGGGGACCTGGGCTTGGATGTCGCAGTTGTCGGGAATCGAAGGATCGCCGATCGTTCCGGCGGACGCCATTCAGCAAACCGATTGGGCAATCAGCCACGGACTTATCGGGCAATGGAGTTGTGCTCGAATCCAGCATCTTCTCTGATATAATTTTCTTACTGCTGAATACCAACGCGAGTTTGTCCCATATTTAGCAGATGTGTTTGAGGGAGTTCCTTTTACAGTTTCCCGTACCCGCCCCGGCCGGGCATGAAGAAAAAGAGCAAAGAACTAATCTTCTATCGCCGGGAGGATAGGAGATTTTCGTGTCACAACTCGCCTTCAATTTCCGGCCACTCCGGCCGCGAAAACGATTCAACCTTCAACGTTTCTTACTTAAGTGGAAGATCAACCTTGTCGAGGTTCTAAGCGCGATCGCTTTCCTCACTTGGATTCTTCGCGCGTTTTTCCACGAAATTATAAGGCGATAGTTATCCCCAGGAATTCACATGTTATCCCCAGTTGACGGGAAATCCAGCTCTGGTTTAATTCAAGTATCTCCGCATTTCAGGCGGGGAGGCGAACCAGACCGAGCTGTCCACCCAAACCGTTTTGGGGACCTCGGGAGGTGAGGGCTTCGGCTCTCCTGCGACTCTTATACAAGTCGCAAACCTCACGGGTTCGCCAAAGCGGTTTTTGTTTCACAAACGTTCGGTCGAACAATACCAATTAAATACCTAGGAAGATTCCGCTGAATCATTCCTAATTAAACGTGACCAACTTCCACAGACCGAAAAAGGGGGTAGGGGACGATCTGAAGCATCCCGAAGGGATGCGGAAGATCGGAACCGGAGAGGGGGATTCAGATTTTTTGACTTCAAAGCCACGCATTCTGTCTTTTAAAAAAATCGGCGGCTCGATTTTTTTAATCGTTCATGTAAGAACGAGATAATTCACTAAAACCATCGAGTGACGAGCACTTCTGCCCATCGATCTCACAGTGCATGGTCTGTTCTACTGGCTTATCAACCCACATGATATGAGAAATTGAAACAACCCCGCGCTCGACGTTATCGTAAATATCCCAAAGGGCGGTGTGATTCGTCCAATCCGAATGGCCCATCGAGTAGTGGTCCTCGACCACAACAAAGCACTTGTTCATTTTTTTGTTGTAGTGATTCGTATACGTCAGAAGAATTGTATTTGCTTCGCGGCCCCAATTGCTGTTGAACCATTCCTTAGCGTCTTTCGAGCACTTTTCCGACAAGTTATAGTCAGCGACTCGATCACGGTCGGACTGCGTCTGTTTCTCGAGATTGCTAACATGATCCGCGCTATCACACGCGCAACCCAATAGTAAAAGGAGAACAATTCCAGCAACTCTCATTGCGCGCGATTGTACTACGGAAAAATAAAAAAACAGCCCTATTTAAGAGCTGCTTGAACCGCCGCTTCGAGAGCTACCTGCCTCTCGCGGACCCAAGGGGCATAGTGTTTTTGCGTCGTCGCGATGTTCTTATGTCCGAGAAGCATCGAAACGATTTCCAGGCTCACTCCTTTTTCAAGCAATCGGCAGGCGAACGTATCGCGCAGCCGATGAGATTGGTTGTGTGACGCCGGATCGTACACGCCGGCCAGGGTGAAAAGTTTCTTCAGCCGATCCTGCCATTCGGTGGGAGCGTGCCGAAGTTTGCCCTTTCCCGTCCAGAAATAATATGGACTCGTCTGCTCTTTGATTTCGGCCAACGCATCGAGCACGATTTGAGGCAGCGGAACCCATACCGGTTCATCCGTCTTCGCTCGGTAGAGAAAAAGCTTCCCGTCCCGTATCCGATCCTCGGTACAAATAACGGCATCCGAAATCCGAAGACCGGAATGCCGCATGAGAAGCACGAGCGCCCGGAGCTTCTTTTCTATGCCGGGCTTCATCTGCGGATGCGTCTCGCGAATCACCTCACACGCCCAGAAAATTTGTTCCATTTCCGTTTCTGAAAAAGGAAGCGTCGGCCGGACATTCACCCCACGAATCTTTATAACTTTCGCAGGATTCCGCTCGACCCAACCTGAATTCACGCAAAACTCGAAAAACATCCGTAGCATCTCTACCCGCTTTTGCTTCGTAACAAGAGCGAGTTTCCAGCCCTGTTTTACTCCTCGCAGCTCATCGACGGTCACAGAACGCAACGAAACCGAGCCAAACTTTTCCTTCAATTCGTCCGTCACGTTTTTGAGCTTTCGAATGAACGATTCCGAGAGCTCCCGATCCTTTTGTTCCTTGATGAATTTGTCGCAAGCTTCAGAAACCGTGACCGTGGCATTGGGATTTGCTTCCCAATCGCGGACAAGTTTCTGCGCGGTATCCCAGCTCCGCAGATCGAGCGACTTTCTAATCATCCTTCCATACAATGTCCCTTCGACGGCGATGGGACACTGGCAGTTCCTATGGGCGCGTGTCTTCCACCGGCAATCCTTCATATGGCGTCGAAAGAGAGTGAGCATTCAGTTTTCAAACCTCCTACTCACGACCGTACCACCCCGGAGGGGAATAGCAAGAGCGCCAGAAACGCATAATAAGGATGCACACGTAATCCACGCGCGCATCACCGAACGGTTGTAGTTGATTGAAAGGAAATGCGATCGGTTGGTGCCGGGAGGGGGAGTTGAACCCCCAAGGTGCTAAGCACCGGCGGATTTTGAGTCCGCTGCGTCTGCCAGTTCCGCCATCCCGGCTGAAGAAGGCACCCTCAGGTTAGCACACAGCAGTCGTTGCCAGAACAGTCCAAGTGCCGCCCCAAACTGAACCAATGTTGCGGTTTTAGACGGCTTCCGGCCCTCCAAAAGAACCGGATATCTCTTGCGCTGGAATATCCGTTTTACGCTTCACGCCATCTAAGTTTCGCGAGGTTCCCCGAATGATCGAGTTTGTTTGCGACACCTGTCATAAACGCAAGAAACCGAACCAACACTGGACGTTGGGCCTCGCCGCCGAGAGCGTCGGTGTGCAAACCGCGCGCCGCGAGATCGATATCCTCTCCGCGTGGCGCGATGATCAAGCCGTGAACCCTCTCGCCGTTCATTTCTGCTCTGAGCGCTGCAAGGACAAGTACATGAACTGGCTGTTTAACTATCACCTCGCCTCGTAGAGCAGTTCGGCGAACCACCCAGCCCCACGTGATCACAACCGCATTAACAAAGCCTGTTTCCGGCAGCATGGCCGGTCCCGCAGAGCAATGTAGCAGGGCAAGAGCTTAGTGGCATTGCTCGTTTTTCTTACTTCGGCGGTTTTATTCGTGATGTTCGCAGGCGGAAAGAGGGGCTTATCACTTTTTCACTAGCTTTTTCGATGTGACGTGGACCTTATGGCTCTTGTGCAGATCGGCCACCGACATTGCGGCTTGTTCAGCATCGAGCTCCACCTCAAGCACCGAGTGTCCCTTCGTCTCGGTCTTGATCTCTACTCTACCTCTTGCGTTCACTGGGACCCGGCCGACGGAAATGATTTGTCCGGAAGCATCGTGGATGATGAATGCTTTTGAAGATAGCTCGGTTTTCATGTCTCCTCCGAAAAGTGCGCCGCCAGCACTGCTTCTCACTGCCACGCGTTATAGATATCAAACATAGTCACGACGGCGGGATTCCCATTCCGAGAACTCACATTATCGACGCGAATAATGTAGTAAAGATGCGGGGGAGTTAAACTCGGATCGCCAACAGGCATAGCCGCTGCGACCGAGGTTAGTGTCACAACGCCGGCGTTATATCCCTGGTTGAGGGAGGGCGCTGCCTGATAACCGTTATAAGTTCCCCAATCATCTGTCCAGTAAGTGAGGATAAAACCCTGGCCATCAGAAATCGAAGCGGTATAAGCGATCGCAGTTTGCATCTGAGCCTACCCCTTATTTCAATGTCTTTCCTTTGAACCTGCCAGAGGAATAATTCGTCGGAAGGACTATAAACCAGGATGGGCCGATTCTGCGATAGAAATTTGAGCCAATCGATCACTAGTACGACTCCAACGAGAAAGCACTCGAGACGCTGAAGAAAAGTAGTTGAACCAACTGCTGTTTTCAGGTCAATGGATGATCAATTCCGTATCGGACAATGACCCGCCCGATTGCAAACCAAGCACAGAAGTATGCGGTTCATCTAAGCGATGAGCCGAGACGCTGCATTTCCAATCACGCTCAAATCGCCGCTTCTTAGACAGGCTGCCGCAACGGCAGTACAGGCCAACTAAGGTGTTTCGTAAAATTTTCAAACTGGTATTGAGAGGCCCTTAGTTCTGGGCAACGTTTCTCCTGATCTCAACTACTAAGAGAGGAATTCAGGAGAGTTGTTATGCTTCAGTTGTTCCTTCTTCTGCTCGCCTTGAGCCCGTTTGCCCTCACTCAGACCTTTACCTACAAAGCTATCAATATTCCTGGGGCGACGGAGACCCAAGTCCGTGGTGTCAACTCCTCCGGCGAAATCGTGGGATTTTACAAGACTACGTCTTGCGTGGAGAACTTCATTCAATTTCCCAACTGTCCCGTTCACGGCTTCAAAATCGTCCATGGGGTAATCACAAAACTTTTGGTCCCACATTCGACGTGGACGGCGATTATGGGAGTGAACGACTACGGCGATCTGGTAGGCTTCGCACTTACCACCAACACCGGCGCGCATGGCTTCTTGTGGAAGCACCAGAACATCATTACGTACTTCAACACCACGGAAGCCGGTCCCAACTCTGATATCCATACAGTTGCAATGAGCGTGAACAAAGCCTTGATCATTGGCGGTGCGGATTGGTTCTTCAGTGACGCTTCACCCGTAAATGGTTGGGTCTGGGCCAATGGAACGTTTGGCACCATGAACCCCGGTGATACCGTATCCGGCAATTGCTGCTGGGGAGTGAATGGTGTCTCCAATAACGGTTTCCTCAGCGGGCAAAACTTCTATCAGGATTTTGACAGTGCCTGGTTCAAGACCGCGAAAGACGAGGATTTCTATCTTTTCAACTCGCGGGACACGGTGGGCACGGGCGTCAACAGCAATGGTGACGTAATCGGGTATTCTGGCGGCGGCGGAAACGGCTTTTTCGCCAGCCGTATTGAAGCGAATGAAGGCACCAACGACGCTACGGAGACCAAGCCTACTTTCATCACGGTCGCCTTCCCGGGTGCCAAGGCCACCTACCCATTCGGAATCAGCGACAAGCGCATGATTGGCGGAACCTATGTTGATAGCAACGGCGGTATTCATGGCTTCGTTGCTACACCGAACTTCTAACAGCTAAAAGCGAGGAGGCCGCACCATTCCGTGCGCTGTTGAACCATCAGTTTAGCCTTCCAGGAGGGGAATATTCGCCTTGAGTCGCAGGCATCTTTCGCAATTACCGTCACGTTCCTCGATAGTGTAGCTCTCGTCCCCACGCTTTAGGCGTTCGGCTTCCGTGACTTGGATCGCTCACTCGCTGGGGTGTGGCCCGGTGAACTCGGAACAACACGGCTTCTGCGCCGGCGTGAATTCCATCAGCTCAACGCGCGTGAAATCCGGATCATAGACATTCAGTTGCCACTTCCCATCGCGCCCCATCTGCGCATGCTCTCTGTTGTTCGACTTCCAGCCGTGTGATTCGAGCTTGGCCTGCGCTTGCTTGATGTCTTTAACCCCGAGCGAAATGTGATCCATCACGCCGATGGTATGAATGTCGGCATCGGGTTTTATGTTCAGCATGTACTCCAGCCAATCAGTGCCGTCGGGAACTTGCATTGCGACCCAGTCGTTTCGGTCGGCCGTCATTCCTCCCTGCCAGTAAAGATGGAAGCCGAGGATGTCTTTGTAAAAGTGATCTTCCGCAGGACGATCGCGAACCACAAAGCCGGCGTGGATCATATGGCGAGAGATTCCGTCCTCGACGGTCATCTGAATGTGTCCTTTGACCTGTACGAATTCGATCTTGTGACCTTCAGGATCGTCTACTACGAAGCTCAGGCTGCCGTCGTTCCAGTGAGTTAGTGACGCGGGAACTTTGATTCCGCGCTCCGCAAGATACGCGCGTAAGGCTTCACAATCGTCGGTCCTGAGCGCGATGTGATCCATTCGATTGCTCGAAGTAGGAGTTGGTGCGGGGCTATAGCCAACCCACTGGATTCCGACGATGTATCGCTGGCTTTGCCCCGGCTCGAGCGGATCGGCGGACGCTAATCCGAGTACATGCGCGTAAAAATTAGCGTTTGCCGCAGGCGATGTGGTGTAGAAACCCACGTGATCGATGCCGGTGATTTTAGGGCGATTTGCAGACACCGCAACGCCACACACAACGAGCAGAAACGCACACACACTGGTAACTTTCATTCGCGCTCCGTTCTCCTGAGTGCCGGAATCTTAGTTCAGTTTTGCTGTGAGGGCAATTGCCAGCGGAGAAAAGCCCTCAACCGCAGAGATCGCCGAGACGCTCGAGCTCGCAGAGAAGAATATCGCCCCTCGATACTCGGAACTCCGAACGCTTTCTCGGCCAACCCTGCTTCAGCTCTGCTATCTCTGCGGTTAAAGGCTTGGCCAGCTATCCTGCCATGGCCACAGGCTCCAGCGCGATAATCTTTCCGCGTTCATCCCTGCCGAGATAACTCCACGGCACAGTCGGATCATGTGTGAACATCGTTAACCAGTTCTCAGGAATAGCGCGCGAGTAATACCGCTTACGACTTTCGATCGTCTCAAGCGGATACAGGTCGAATCCCATGACCCAGTTCACTTCAATGTGCGCGCTTGAAGGAATCAGGTCGGAAATGTAGCAGGCCGTCTTCCCGCCGCTGCGGACAATAATTGCCTGCATGTCACGCGTGTGCCCGGGGAACACCTCAACCGACACCCCCGGTATGATCTCCTGATTCCCGCGCAACAATTGCATCTGCCCGCTTTCCACCAGCGGGTCGTAATTTTCGTGCAGGTAACTCACGGTGTCGCGTTGGCCCTCGTGCGCATGTTTCCACTCGCCTTGCTGTGCGTAATATTTCGCCTTCGGAAATGTAGGAACCCACTTAGCGCCGGAGCGAACCGTGTTCCATCCGCAATGATCGAAGTGCAAATGCGAGTTGATGACAATATCGATGTCTTCGCGCGAAACGCCAATAGTGCCTAAAGCTTCGATCAGCTTTGCCGGCTGGCCATAAATCCGGACCATCTTTTCGGGAAGCTTATTGCCGACTCCAGTTTCGATCAGGATGTTCTTCTCACCCGTGCGCACCAGAACGGAGTTTAGCCCGGTGGACACCCGGTTTTTGTCATCGCTCGGCGTTCGCTTCGACCAAAGTACCTTAGGAACAATGCCAAAAAACGCCCCGCCGTCGAGGTAGTAGGTACCGTCAGAAAGTGCTGCCAGTTCGAAATCGCCAATTGAAATACGGATCGGGTGATCTGGTGATTGGGTCATCGGAAGATTTTAATCCGTCGTGTGTTGGCGGTGCGGCTTAGGCGAAAAGCCTTTAACCGCTGTTTCTTTGCACAACGTACCGAAGTCAGTATGTCGAACGCTTGTCCAATCACCCGATGCCCCCGATCACTATATCGCCCGATTATCCGATTCCGAAGATCTACGTGCTAAAATTAATCAGACACTCCCGATGTCCCCTGAAATCGAACATTTAATCTCACTGCAGCACACGGACCGCGAAATTCAGCGGCTCAAGGCGGAAATTGCCGAGCTTCCCAAGCGCGTCGCGGCCATTGAAGAAAAGTTAGCCGGAACCAAAACGTCGCTCGAAAAAGCCCGCGCGGCGGTGAAGGGCGACGACGCTGCCCGCCGGAAATACGAGACCGCAATTAGCGACCTGCGTCAGAAAATTTCCAAGTATCGCGATCAGTCGCTTGACGTGAAGACGAACGAGCAGTACAAGGCGCTATTGCACGAGATTCAGTTCGCCGAGCAGGAGATTGGCTCGAACGAAGACAGGATTCTTGAGCTGATGGTCAACTCCGAGGTCCGCGAAAAAGAGGTGAAAGCCGCAGAAGCCGAGTTGAAGGCGGAAACCGCGGAGATCGAAAAAGAGAAGGTGATTGCGCGCGAGCAAACCGCAAAAGACGAAAAAGAGCTCGCGGAGTGGAACACGAAGAGAGATACCGCGCGCGGCGCAGTCGATCCTGATTTGCTGCGACATTACGACCGGGTGCTCAAGTTTCGCGGATCGGGTATCGCCGAGGTGCGCGACCAGAAATGTACCGGCTGCTCGGTGGTGATGCGCCCGCAAATATACAACGAAGTGCGCGGTGGCAAGTTGATTTATTGCGACTCCTGCCAGCGGATTCTTTATTTTGATCCTTCGAAGGAAGCTCCGCCGGAGCAGAAAGCCGAAAAGACACCACGGCGGCGTGCCCATCCCAAGATCGATGCCAGCCTGGCGTGGTACTACCGAGGCGAGTTCGGCGATATCGGTGAAGTGTTCCTCAGTTTCGTAAATTCCGGAGGCATGGCTGCGCGTCGCATCTTCGACGCCGCAACCGGAAGAAAGCTTGGCGAGACGCTCGTTCGCGAAGGTGGTTACCGGCAAGCTTTTCCGGAGGACCTCGACGATTCGATCCGTCTCAATGGCCACTGGACGGACGCCGAGCAGGAGGAATGGGAGGGCGAACTTCCCAGCAGCGTGCTCGACCACCTTCAGCGCGATCTCGATCTGGCACGGGCGGAAGCTGCGAATCATTTGCCGAAAGAAGCCGTATCCGCTCCCTCTAGCGTCGCGAGTTAACCGGCTAGAACCCCTTTCCTTTCAGCCAGTCTGACTGAACATTACCTCCGTAAGCCGCCACTTCTCATTTTGCACCCGTTCCACTGCAGGCCTTGTTCATACTTGAACGATGTGTCCTTTTGGCGGGAACCTATGAAAGCTTGCTTCCGTCTGTTGCTGTTCACGATGTTGTGCGTAAGTTTCAGTTTTTCGCAGGACTCTGACATTCCTTCCAGCCTTTCCAATTCGGACAATGGCCTGGAAAATCAGGAGCCTAACCAGAGTCTCGGCGACCTGGCGCGGCACGTGCGCAAAGACCATACTGAAGACACCAAGATGACCGAGGAGGATGCGAAGAAGCTCTTCACCGCGGTCGATCAAATTGCAAAGTTTGCTTCGGACGACAGCGGATTCCCGCTGCACTCGCCGGTGAAGCGCCGCATGATTTCTCCGGATGATCTTGAAGACTCCGCACGCGCAAATCTCAATAAGCAAGAGTACGCCGACCGCTTCGCTCGTTCCGAACTCACCATGAAGAAGTTTGGACTGCTGCCGCGCGATTTCGACCTCAAAGAATTTCTGATCAAAGTCCAGCGCAAAGAAATTGCCGCCTACTATGACGACGATACGAAAACCATCTCGCTGCTCAACACGATCCCCGTCGAGCAGCAGGAGGCGATCCTCGCCCACGAACTGACGCACGCTCTCCAGGACCAGAATTACGATTTGAAGAAGTGGATGAAAGCAGAGAGCCAGGCGGGAAATGGGACCGGCTCTATGGATGGATCCGACGAGAGCAGCACCGCCCGCCGGGCAGTAATCGAAGGCCAGGCCACGGTTGTCTTTATCGACTACTTGCTCGCGAAACTTGGCCGAAACATTGAGAACACGCCGGGAATCATTTATCGCATGGAAGATCCAGCGGTGAAATATGCCGTGGATTCGCAGATGATGCACGATGCGCCCATGCTTCTGCGCGAATGGGGAACATTTCCCTACCGCGAAGGCCTCATCTTTGAAGGCGAGCTGCTGCAGGCCGGCAGCAAGAAACTGGCATTTCAGGGGGTGTTCGCGCATCCCCCGCGCACTACGCACGAAGTGATTCAACCTCGAGCTTATCTCGATCACGAAACGCTCGCGCCAATTCCAATTCCGGACGCGAAGGCGATCCTTGGGGACGGCTACGAGTTGTACGATTCCGGCAGTCTTGGCGAGTTAGATGTGCGCGCGTTACTTTGGCAGCTAGGGACGCGGACTCTGGCAGACGATCTCTCGAAAAATTGGCGTGGCGGATCGTATGTAGCTTTTCGCAAGAAATCCAGCGCCGCAGCTTCGATCTCAGATCTGAAGCTGCTCTACGTCTCGCGATGGAGTTCGCCCGAAGCAGCGCAGAGGTTCGCGAACTTCTACGTCAAGGCGGTCTCGCGGCGTTATCAGACGGCCACTCCGGACGCGAATGTGTCTTGTGCCGCTCACGATTGTCCCGCTGCCTCGGCGGTAATCGCCACGGAAGAAGGACCGATCATGATCGATCAGTGGAAAGACAGCACCGTCCTGGTTGCTGAGAGTTTCGATCGCAACACCGCGGCGAAGCTCGTCGATGCTTCACGCGACATGGCCCAGAAATCGGCCGGCATTTCTGTGCCGCAGCAGGAGCTCGGAATGCGTCTCTATGACCTGCCGGCGTTTCGCGCATTCGAGGAACGGGCAGGAGAACAGATGTTTCGCCGTTTCGGAAGTGTCTCGGCAGTACGAGCCCATTAGGAAGGCAATCGGTCGGCCCTTGCGTTTGTCCTTCGTGGCTGTCCATGATTTGACTCCCGGCAATCCAACTTCACGTTGACCGCGACTGTGTTATCTTGTGCGCCACATGAGATTGCGAACGATTTCTGTCCTCTCCGCCATCACCGTACTTCCAATGACGCTCATCGCTCAGACCAACGCAAACGCTCCCGATCCCGACGCCTTCTACCAACTCGGCCCGGATTCTCTCCCGCAGAACGGCATTCCCAAGGGTGAAATTCGTGGGCCATTCACGCTGCCAAGCCAGGCCTATCCTGGCACGCAACACACGTATTGGGTCTATGTTCCGGCGCAATACGATCCTGCGACTCCCGCCAGCCTGATGATCTACAACGACGGGCACGCATTTATGGACGCTGATGGCCAAGTGCGCGCGCAGAATGTCATGGACAATCTCATATTTCGACGCGAGCTGCCGGTAATGATCGGGGTGTTTATCAACCCGGGCCGCCGAGCCGATCAGCCCGAGCCGACTGCAACCGAATGGGGAGATCGCACCACGAACCGTCCCACCGAATACAACTCGCTCGACGACAAATACGCGCAGGTGATCGTTGATGAACTCATGCCTGTGCTCTACAAGACGTACGACATTTCGCGTGATCCGGAGCAACACGGCATTGGCGGCTCGAGCTCTGGCGCGATAGCCGCATTCACCGTAGCCTGGCAACGTCCGAATGACTTCCGCAAGGTGCTCAGCAATGTGGGCAGTTTTGTCGACCTGCGCGGAGGCGACGCGTACCCCGACATCATTCGCAAGAACGACAAGAAGCCGATCCGGATATTTCTTTGCGACGGGCGCAATGACAATCGCGGGAACAATCCTGACGGATCATACAATCAGGCACGCGATTGGTTTTATCAGAATGTGCGCATGATGCAGGCGCTCACTGACAAGGGCTATGACGTGAACTATGCCTGGGGAATGAACAAGCACGGTCAGAAGATGGGCGGCGCGATTCTGCCTGAAATGATGCGCTGGCTATGGCGCGATCACCAGGTCTCAACCGATCCGAACAACGCGGTCGAGCGTTCTTTTAATCAGCCAAAGGTCAGCACGCCGGGACAATAGTCCGATAAACTTCTCTAGCATGGTGACTGAGCTCCAGGTCGTGCTTCGCAAAGTTGCCTCGATAGATCCTGCAACCGGGGAGACGTTGCATGAATTTGATTCTGCCTCGGCTGACGACGTGCATCAGGCGGCCGCATGTGCTAAGGCCGCACAGGCCGCGTGGTTCCACCTTGGCATTCGTCGCCGTGCAGCAATTCTCAAGAAATTCCAGCGCCTCGTTCATGAACGAAAATCTCAGATCGCGCAGCTGATCTCACAGGAAGCCGGAAAACCTTACGTCGAAGCGCTCACGACGGAAGTTGCGGTTGTGCTTGATTCTGTGCGGTTCTATGCCCAGAACGCGTACTCCTTGTTGCAGGATGAACCTTTGCAACACGGTAATGTGGCCATGAAGACGAAATCAGGCCGTATCGTGCGCGAGCCGTATGGCGTGATCGGAATTATTTCTCCGTGGAATTACCCGTTCTCGATTCCCGCCACAGAGAGCGTTGCGGCTTTGATCGCGGGCAATGCAGTTATTCTCAAACCTTCAGAATTCACTTCGCTGGTAGCGCTGGAACTGGCCTCCTTGCTGCATCGCGCGGGATTGCCCGAAGAAATTTTTCAGGTAGTCGTCGGAGATGGTGCAACCGGCGCAGCTTTGGTCAATTCAGAAATCGACAAACTGGTATTCACAGGCAGCGTGGCGACTGGCAAGCGGATCGCCCAAGCTGCCGCTGAACGGTTGCTTCCTACGGTGCTTGAACTCGGTGGCAAGGACCCAATGCTGGTTCTCGAGGATGCGAACATTGACGTCGCCTCGAGCGGCGCGGTTTGGGGAGCATTCGTGAATGCGGGACAAACCTGTCTGTCGGTCGAGCGTTGCTATGTGCATCGCGAGATCTACGAGCCATTTCTGGAAGCCTGCGTGCGCAAGGCCAAGCAGTTGCGCGTGGGCAAAGGATCTGATCCGCAAATCGACATTGGGCCGATGATCCACGAACGACAGCTTCGGGTTGTCGAACAGCACATCGAAGACGCAATCGCAAAGGGTGCGCGAGTGCTTACCGGAGGCAAACGTCTCATCGAACTTGGGCGAAATTTCTACGCTCCGACCGTACTTGCAGATGTCACACACGACATGCGCATCATGCGCGAAGAAACCTTCGGCCCAGTGCTGCCGGTGATGCCATTCACCACCGAGGACGAAGCGGTTCATCTCGCGAATGACTCTGAATACGGTTTGTCGGCCAGCATCTGGACGCGAAATCGGATTCGCGGAGAAGCGCTTGCTCGCGAGCTCGCAGCCGGAACTGTCCTGGTGAACGATACCGTCTCCTGCTTTGCCATCAGCGAAGCGCCGCATGGAGGAATCAAATCCAGCGGCATCGGACGTACTCACGGCCGCTTCGGCCTGGAAGAGATGGTTCGAATAAAATATGTGACTTCTGACCGGCTGCCGCGCATAAAAAAAATCTGGTGGTATGGTTACGGCCAGAACTTTACTCGACAAATCGAAGCCTTCCTCGACATGCAATTTGCTGCAACCGCAACTCGCCGCCTGAAAGGCGCGCTTCAATCCGCGGGATGCCTGTTCCGCAAACAACTATAGTGAGAAAAAGATTGAGAGTTCTATTTGGCATTCCGCTCACGTGTCTTCTGATTTTTCCCTTCGCGAACGCTCAACAACCCGAGATCACGCCCACGAAAGTTCCGCCGCGACAGGAAATCGTCGTCGTGACCGGTACGTTTACTCCGGTTCCTGAGACCGAGATCGACCGCTCCGTAAACGTGATCGAGGTCCCTAATCAGGGTCTCCTTTTCAAAAGCTGGACCGATGATTTGCAGTTTGTGCCCTCAATTGATTTGCAACAGCGCGCCCCCAATGATATTCAGGGCGACCTTACGATTCGGGGGTCAACATTTGGTGAGACGCTCGTACTGCTGAACGGCATGCGTATGGATGATGTGCAGAGCGAGCACCACGACATGGATCTGCCGTTGCCGACCGATTCGGTCCAGCGAATCGAAGTGCTGCGCGGCGCGGGTTCCACGCTCTACGGCTCGGACGCAATGGCTGGCTCGGTGAATGTAATCACTGCCGCGCCGGAGCGTTCGGATTTTCGCGTAGGCGCAGGTGTAGGCAATTTCGGAGTAAATCAGCAGAGCGGTTCTGCATCCTTCGTGTGGAAGAAATTTGACGAGCAGCTCGACGCGGAGCGGGATTTTTCGAGCGGCTTCCGTCCCGACCGCGATTACCGCAGCTTCACCGCATTCTCGACAACCGGCGCGACGACGGGGTTAGGACGCTCACTCCTGATGCTCGGCTACGCCGACAAGCCGTTTGGCGCCGACCAATTCTACGGCCCCTTCAATTCGTGGGAGAGAACGAAATCATGGTTTCTCGCGCTCAAGCAAGATTTGGGCAGCAAGACAGAATTTGATTTCGGCTTCCGCAGGCACACAGACGAATTCGTTCTTTTTCGCGGCCAGCCCTCCATTTTCGAAAACAATCACATTGATAAGAGCTGGCAAGCCGACCTGCGCCGTCGTGATCCCGTCTCGAAGAATTCAACACTGTTCTACGGCGCTGAAGGGATTCACGAAAGTATCGCCAGCAACAATTTGGGAGACCATGATCGCAGCCGTGGAGCAGTTTATCTGGACTACGACGTTCGCGTGCTACGGCGTTTTTCATTTTCGCTTGGCGCTCGCCAAGAAATTTTCAGTGGTTCGCACGGCGAGTTTAGTCCCACCGCCTCGGCCGGGTACTGGTTGCGTCCCAGTCTGAAGTTGAAGGCAAGCGTCAGTCGTGCATTTCGACTGCCTAGCTTCACCGATCTCGAGTACCACGACCCCGCGAACTTCGGAAACCCTCTCGTCGGGCCGGAGAGAGCCTGGGATTATGAGGGCGGCTTGCTGTGGAGTCCGAATGCCCGAATCTCGTCGGAGGTAACCGTGTTCCAACGGCGCGATCAAGATGTAATCGATTACGTCCTGCGGCAGTGTACGTCCATTCCGGCAGACCAATTACCAGCTGGCACCTCGTGTTCTACTCTCGCGGCGGATGTGTACCACGCCGAAAACCTGCAACACCTGAATTTTCTGGGCGTGGAGACGTCCGTAGAAGTTCACTTACCGCGTGAGCAACGGCTGCAATTCGCTTATACCGCTTTACATGGCGTGCAGCAAGCATTGAGCGAACTGCAAACCAAGTATGCATTTAACTATCCAGTAAACGATGGCGTTATTGCCTGGAGTGGCCGCTTACCCGCGAAGCTGATTGCCCGCACTCGAATAGGAGTCGTCGACCGCTTTTCTCAGGAGCCGTATGGTTTATGGGATGCCGCCGTCGCACGTGAATTTTCGCACGTCGCTGCGCACCTGGTCCTTTCGAATATCAGCGGCACGCAATATGCAGAGATTCCCGGCGTGATCATGCCGGGACGCAGCATTGTCGTTGGCCTCGACTTCTTCCTGCGCGCGCGATAGGCAGCTATGCCGAAATGCAGATTACTCGAAGGATACCCCTCGCCTGAAGGCAATTGAACAGGCCCTACCGCCTGGTTACGATTAATCCAAACGCGCCGGTTCGACTTGAAATGGAGATACAATGCGAGCGCTCATCTGCTGGGTTCTCATCGCGATAATCCCTTCCGCAGTGCTCGCCGGCACTCCGCAAACTACTCCCGATCCGCAAAGTACCTCTACCACACAAACTGCTCCAGCTCCGGCCGGCACTGCCTCACAATCGCCTTCGCAGCAAACTACTGCTGAGCAAGGCGCGGCAGCTGCACCCACCGGAGTTCTTTATGGCAATGGATCGGTTTATCTGGACGGCGCTCAACTTTCGAGTTCGATGCCGGTAATGACAGGCGACGTGGTTGAAACCAAAGACGTGAGCGTCGCGCAGATTGAGATGAGCGGCTCGACTGCTACCGTGCAACCGAATGGAATCGTCCGCTTCCGAAGCAGTGGAGTCGCCCTCGACCGAGGGGATATCGCAATGGGTACCGGCAAATCGCTCAGCGTTTTCGCCCGGGATTTTGAGATAACACCAGTTTCTTCTGACTGGACACAATTCGCAGTAGCGCGTTCGGGCGGGGTGATTCGCATTTCCGCGATCAAGAATGACGTTCAAATCAAGTGCGGCCGAGAAAAGCCGACCATTATCAAGGAAGGTCACGAGCTCTCGCGGCGTGATGCCGAGAATTGCGGGCTGGCTGACGCGGACAATGGAGCACCGCCGAGCGCGAGCGGCCCCGTTCTGGCCTCTCCGGTAGCTGAAGGCGCCGGACTGGCCGTCGCAGGAGGCCTGCTTGGCTGGGTCCTCAGCCATATTGGGGATGACGCCGTGAGCCCAGATTCTCCAGAGAAGCCCTAAATCCACTCCCGAAACGTTTTTCCTCCCTCGTCACTGTGCTTCGTGCGCTCCAGGTGACTGTAGTAACTTTCCACTTCCCCGGCCCGCAACCATAATGGGTTTGCAATGCAGGAGCGCCGCGGCAATCCCAGAAGGAAGATGGTCCTGCCGGTGAAGGTCACGGTCGGTGAAGGGGCTGGCCTCGCATACACGCTCGACATCACTTCAATGGGTGCTCGCCTCGGAGGCATTCAGCTTACCTTTGAAGCCGGCCAGACGGTCACGCTGGTGCGCAACGGCCGCAAAGCAAACTTTCGCGTAGTTTGGATCCGTGAGGTCAGCCCCAAAGAAATCCACGCGGGGATCGAAGCCATGCAGCCGGTTGAGAATTTCTGGGGAGTTGATTTGACCGACCGCGAGCAGGCCGCCAAAAAAGACATGGAAGCGATGATGAGCCTGATGGGCTCCCCGAAGAAGAGCTAGCTAACCACACTCGTTAACAATCACCAGATTATTCGTAATCCTTTATACAGCCTGAAATCACTGTCCGGGGTTATGACCGGCACGTCTTCGACTATGGCTTGCGCAATGATTTGCCGGTCAAAGGGGTCGCGGTGACGTGGGGACATTTGAAACATCTGGAAGGCGTGAGCGGCAGTAAATGATAGAGATCGCGCCCCAATGTCCTCCATTGCCTGTTCCACAGACTCACGTGAAAGACGCAGCCTTCCAGCGCCAGATTTAATCGCGATCTCCACCAGTGAGACGGCACTCACTTCAAGCGCATTTTCCGGATCTTCCAAGACGGAAGTTGCGCGCCTACTGAGCCGCTCTGGTGCTTCAGCCGCAAAAATCAGAACCGCTGTATCCAGCAAAAGCCGCACTCAGTACCGACCTTCGAGAAAATCATCAACTTCCTCGTCCGTCATCGGCTTCCACCAATTCGGATCGATGATTTCGATCTTTCCTTTGAGACTTCCCAAAATGCGCCGTTTTCCTGTAGGGGCCTTGGTTCTTACGATGTCAACGACGGGTACGCCCCGGCGGCAAATAGTCACTGATTCGCCGTCCTCGACAGCTTTGATGAGTTCGGGAAGTTTGTTTTTGGCGTCGGCCACACTGAACTTCATAGCCGAATTATAGCTATTTTAAATAGCTATCTTAACCTAAAAGTTCTTCCACGACCCCGTAAGCCTCGCCCAGCGCGGCATCCAGCGCAGATGAATCTTTCCCACCGGCTTCCGCCAGGTCGGGCCTGCCGCCACCCTTGCCTCCGACCTTCTGCGCAACTGGGGCGATAACTTTGCCGGCCTGAATGCGTTCGGTGAGATCTTTGGTTACGCCAACAATCAGAGCGACGTTCCCGTTCGTCGCCGATCCGAGCACGACCACGCCAGAACCAATTTTGTCGCGAAGCTGATCGACAAGCGTGCGCATCTGCGGTCGCTCGAGATTATCTACGCGATGAGCAAGAACTTTGACCCCGCGCACGTCTTTGATCTTCTCGCCAATATTTGCGGTCGAAGACGAAGCCTGCTTCATGCGCACATGGTCGAGCTCGCGTTGCAAGCGTTTGATCTCGGAATCTTTTTTCTCGAATTCCAACCTCAATGCTTCGGCGAAGGAAATCTCGTGGGTGCCCCGTCCTTCCCCGCTTTTTGGGGAGGGCGGGGGTGTTGACTTTTCGGAATCGGGTGCCCCATCTTTCGCCTGATTTTGGCGAAAGGTGGGAACCACAAACCGTGACACTACCTCTTCGAGCTCGTGATCTTTACGGAAATGCTGCAGCGATCCTTCTCCGGTGACTGCTTCAACCCGCCGCACTCCGGAAGAGACGCTGCCTTCTTTGAGGATTTTTATCAGTCCGATTTCGCCGGTCGCGCCGGTATGCGTGCCGCCACAAAGTTCGGTCGAGAAATCACCGATCTTGATCACGCGTACGCGATCGCCGTATTTCTCCCCGAAAAGCGCCATCGCATGGTACTCGTTGACCGCAACATCGATGGGAACGTTCTCGATGACTTCGATTTTTTCATTGCGTAGAGCTTCTTTGTTGATGATGTCTTCAATGTCCTGCAGCTCTTCGTCTTCAACCGCTGTGAAGTGCGAAAAGTCGAAGCGCAGGTGATTTGGCGCAACCAGCGATCCAGCCTGCTTCACATGTTTGCCAAGAACTTCGCGCAGGCCGGCATGGAGCAGGTGAGTCGCAGTGTGATTGCGCATCGTGGCTCCGCGGATGAATGAGTCGACTACGGCGTCAACTTTATCGTCAACGCGCAGGCCAAAGTCAAAACCCCCAGCATTCAACGAACGGGTGCCCCATCCTTCCGCGTTCTTTGCGGAGGGTGGGTTAGTTGACTTCTTATATCCCGGCACAGGCTTCACCACGACCTGGTGCGCGCGCACGCCTTGCACGGGGTAATAGCAACCTTTCACTTCGGCGACCACAGAGTTCAGCTCATCGCTGTACAGCACGCCGCGATCTCCAACCTGTCCGCCCGACTCCGCGTAGAACGGCGTGTGATCGAGAATGACCTCGCCTTCTTCTCCGGGCTTGAGCTCCTGCACTCCCTGGCCATTTTTGATGATCGCCAGCACTTTGCAATCTTCTGACCGCGTTTGCAGATAACCTTCGAATACAGACTTCGGTAGCTGCTGATATGCAGGATTCGCAGTTTGCTTCGCTGCGCCTTTCCAAGAGGCGCGAGCACGGGCACGTTGCTCAGATATTGCACTCTCAAAACCTGCATGATCGAACTTGAGGCCAGCGTCGCGGACCGTATCCTGGATAAAATCAATCGGCAATCCAAACGTGTCGTAGAGTTTGAATGCTTGTTGGCCAGGATATGTGAGCTCCGCACCTCGATCATGCAAGAAGACAAGGAACATATTTCTGTTTATCGCCTCTGGAGAATTGCTGACAGAAAAGTCGTGCTGCTGCATAGAGGAAGCAACCAGGGCCTGGATATCGTCTTCGAGCCGTTTGAGTCCCAAATCCAATGTGTGGGCGAAGCGAACTTCTTCAGTCCTGACCACCTCGGCAACGCGGTTCTTCGATTGTTCAAGTTCTGGATATGCCTCTTTCATGAGGTCAACCACTGCAAAAACCATTTCGTACAGAAAAGGCCGAGATGCCCCCTCGAGTTTCCCGTGGCGAATGGCTCGACGAATTATCTTTCGCAAAACATATCCGCGGCCTTCATTCGACGGGACTACACCGTCCGAAATGAGGAATGTCGCCGCACGCGAGTGGTCGGCAATAACACGCCACGACGCAGCGGCAAACTTGCGGTCGGGTGTTCTAAACGCGCGCGAATTTTGAGCGTGGACCAGCGCTATTGCCCGGGTTACCAGGGGAGTGAAAAGGTCCGTGTCGTAATTCGAGATCACCTCCTGCAGCACTGCGGTCACTCGTTCCAGTCCCATGCCGGTGTCTATCGATGGCTTAGGCAGAGGATTCAGCTTGCCCGACGAATCGCGGTCGAACTGCATGAACACAAGGTTCCAAATCTCGACATAGCGGCCGCAATCGCAGGGGAACTTACAATCAGTGTGTCCCTGATCGGAAGCCGCTGGGCCCATGTCGTAGTGAATCTCGCTACAAGGGCCACACGGGCCGGTGTCGCCCATCTGCCAGAAATTGTCTTTAAGCCCAGCTTCGAAGATTCGTTCTTTCGCCACGCCTTGCCCCAGCCACAGGTCATATGCCTCCGCATCGCGTGGCACGCCACCTTCACCATTGAAGATCGTCACATACAACTTGTCTTTTGAAATTCCATACCACTGCGACGAAGTGACCAACTCCCACGCGTACGCAATAGCGTCTTTCTTGAAGTAATCGCCGAAAGAAAAATTGCCCAGCATCTCGAAAAACGTGTGATGGCGATTGGTGAAGCCGACATTTTCCAGGTCATTGTGCTTGCCGCCGGCGCGAACGCATTTTTGCGAGGAAGTTGCACGATTGTAGTCGCGTTTTTCAAGTCCAAGAAATACGTCTTTGAACTGGTTCATCCCAGCGTTAGTGAAGAGCAGTGTGGGGTCGTTGTGAGGGACGAGCGACGACGAATGCACCTCGCGGTGCCCTTTCTGGACAAAGAAGTCCAGAAACTTCTTGCGAATGTCAGAACCAGTCAACATGGAAGATCAATTCTAAATGAGATAAGGAACCCCGACGTGAGTGTTACTTGCATGCAATCATCGCGGGCAAGGGGATTGCTCCCCGTTCATAAATCGCAATTGCTCTCCTGACTCATGCGATGATTCAATGATTCAATGGCTCCTCTTGCTGCCTGCGCCGTTCACGTGGAGCAATCCCGCGGCAGACGTTTTTCTGAGCCTTCTCATCCCTATCGCAACGACTTTCAGCGCGACCGCGATCGCATCATCCATTCGCGCGCATTTCGGCGTCTGGAAGCAAAGACCCAGGTCTTTACTCGCCGCTATTCCGATCACTTTCGCAATCGTCTGACCCACACGATTGAAGTGGCACAGATTTCGCGGACCATTGCCGCACAACTCGGATTGAACGTTGACCTCGTAGAAGCGCTTGCCCTGGCTCACGACATTGGCCATCCTCCTTTCGGCCATACCGGGGAAAAGGCGCTTGATAGCGTCATGCGGGAGCACGGGTTTTTCTTCGACCACAATTTGCATGCGCTCCGAATCGTGGAAAATTTTGAGTTGCGCTACGCCGCTTTTCGCGGACTGAACCTCACATTCGAAGTACGCGAAGGGATTGTTAAACATTCGCGCGATTACGATCCAGCTGAGTTCCCCGAGCTCAGCGAATATCTGCTAGACCAGCAGCCGCCACTAGAAGCGCAGTTGATCGACGTGACCGATGAGCTTGCCTACAACACCGCTGATCTCGACGATGGTTATGAGGCCCGCCTGCTTACCCTGGATCAGATCGAAGAAGGTCTGCCGTTTTTTGCGCGATTGCTTGGCGAAGTGGAGCAGCGCTACCCACAAGCCGCAAAGAAGCTGCAGTTCAACGAAGTCTTGAGACGAATTTTAGATCGCTGGGTCGGCGACTTGATTCAGAACACGCGCGTTCAAGTTGAGGGTCTCGGCGCCAGGCTCGGGAAGGCGGCTGCGGCGATCCTATTGGAAGACATTCGCAAATCTCCAGCGCGCCTGGTCGGCCTCAGTGACGAAATCGAATCTGAACGCCGCCGAGTGAAAGAATTTCTGTATCGCAACCTTTATTACTGCTCCACTCTCCAGCCTGAAAAAGAAGACGCCGAGCGCATTATTACGGAATTATTTGACCTTTGGATGAAACATCCCGGAAAACTGCCCGCAAGTTATCACGAGAAAGCGGAGTCCGAGCCACTCGCGCGCGTGGTGTGCGACTACATAGCCGGCATGACTGACACCTACATTTATGAACAGTACGAAAAGTTCTGCGGAAAAACGAAAGCTTGCGGTTAATTTCTCTGCGTAGTCGACACGATCTCGGCGTTCTCTGCGGTTAAAAGCTTTGACTCGGGTTTACTAAGTCCCGCCTCTATAACTTCAGCGAGATGTAACGTCTTCCTTCCCGTACACTGCTGAATCTGTTCGCGGCAACTGAATCCATCAGCGATGATCAGCCAATCCTCCGGTGCATTCCGCACGGCGGGCAGCAGTTCGAGCTCGCCGATCGCGATCGAAGTTGCGTATTTCTCCTTTTCGAAGCCAAACGCTCCAGCCATACCGCAGCACCCGGCGGCAGGCGTTTGATAGTCAACGCCCATTCGCCGCAATATGGATTCTTCGTCGCTCATCTTCATGATCGATTTATGGTGGCAATGCCCATGCACCAGGGCCTTGCGAGGAAGGTGCGGCAATGAAAACTGACTGGCGTGCTTCTCGAGAAATTCGCCCAACAAGAACACTTGTGCCGCCAACTTCCGCGCACGCCCATCTTCCGGGAACAGATTGAGCATCTCGTCGCGAAAAACCGAAGCACAGCTTGGCTCCAGTACCACCATCGGAATTCCCGCCGCGATCTCTTGTGCCAGCACGGAAAATATTCGCAACAGGTATTGCTTTGCCGTGTTCAACATTCCGAAATCATAGAGAGGACGCCCGCAGCAGACTTTCTGCCGTGGAATCCGAACCGTAAATCCCGCCGCTTCGAGCACGCTGACTGCGGCAATCGCGGTTTCCGGATGGAAATAATTGTTCAAGGTGTCGGGCCAGAGCAACACCTCGCGAACGGGTGAAGGTTTCACGCGTTTCTTCTGAAACCAGCTTCTAAATGTCTGTTTTGCAAATGGGGGAATGTTCCGCCGAGGGGAAACTCCGGCCAGCGTCTTCGCTATTCCGCGAATGCCCGCCGTTTGCGTAAAGAAATTAGCGACGCTCGGCGCAACCGACGCCAACCTCGCCCAGCGGTCAATTCGCGCAAATGCGTAATGTGCAAGCGGGTGAGGCTGGCCCTCATAGTAGTGCGAAAGAAATTCGGCCTTGTACGTGGCAACATCCACCGCGACCGGACAATCGCTTTTGCAACCCTTACACGACAAGCACAGATCAAGCGACGACTTCACATTGTCGTCGCGCCAGTTCGCAGGAATGACGTCGCCGTTCGTCATCTCCCAAAGCAAATGAGCGCGACCGCGGGTCGAATGCTTTTCTTCCCGCGTCACCCGAAAGCTGGGACACATTACTCCGCCGGAATATTGGCGACACTTTCCTACACCAACGCAGCGCAACGTCGCACGCGCAAGGCTGCCTTCGTCCTGCGGAAACTTAAAATTCGTCTGAGGCTGCCATGGTTTGTAGTCCAATCCCAGACGCAAGTCTTCATCGAGCTTGTTCGGGCGGACCACCTTGCCCGGATTCATCTTCCAATCCGGGTCCCAAAGCGACTTGAAACGCGAAAATGCTTCCACTAACTCGGGACCAAACATCCTCGGATAAAGTTCTGCCCGGGCCTGGCCATCTCCATGCTCGCCTGAAATCGTTCCGCCGAACGAAACCACCAGATCGGCCGCCTCTTCCATGAAGCTGCGGAATTTCGCAATCCCTTCGGCCGATTGCAGATCGAAATCCATGCGATTGTGTGTGCATCCATCCCCGAAATGGCCATATACCAGGCAGCGATATTCGTATTTGTTCGTCAACTTGATCAGCTCGCGCAAATATGGTCCCAATTTTTCCGGCGCGACAGCCGAGTCCTCCCAGCCTTCCCAGCTCGGCGGCTCTCCGGGAACATTGGAAACCGCGCCCAGAGCTGATTCCCGAACTTCCCAAACATGCTTCGCGAGATGCGGATCGCTCAGAAGCCGAAACGTTCTTGAATCTGAATTTCGACCCAAGGCGCGAATCGCGGTCTGTGCTTGTGCCTCTGCCTCGGCAAGAGTCGCAGCGCCAAATTCTGCGAGAAGCCACCCGCCGCCATCGGGAAGCAGCGCCAGGCCTTCCGAGTTGATACCTTTCTTACGCGTGTACTTGATAAGCAGGTCGTCCATGCCCTCGAGTCCGATCGGACGATGCGACAAAACTTCGGGCACGAGGTCGGCGCATTCATAAACATCCGGGCAGCCAATCACAAGCAAGACGCGCTTGGGTGGAGACTGGACCAAACGAACAGTCGCTCCGAGAACGGTCACACAGGTGCCCTCGGACCCTACCAGCGCGCGCGCCACATGAAAGTTGTTTTCAGCGAGAAGGTAGTTCAGGTTGTATCCCGAGACCCGGCGCGGAATGTTCGGGAACTTTTCACGGACTAAACTTCCGTACCGATCACGAAGCTCTTTCAGCCCTGAGTAAATCTCCCCGCGCCGCCCGCCGGCCCCGATGATGTTGTTGAACTCAACGTCAGAAGTCTGGCCTACACGCATTCGCAAGCCGTCGTATGTGAGAACGTCGAGTTCTTCGACATTTTGATCAGTCTTGCCCGCCATTACCGAATGGACGCCGCAGGAATTGTTTCCGATCATCCCTCCCAGGGTGCAGCGGCTGTGAGAAGCCGGGTCAGGGCCAAAGGTCAAATTGTATTTCTCGGCGGCATTTCGCAGATGATCGAGAACTACTCCTGGCTGCACGCGAGCAATGCGCCGCTCGGGATCGAGCTCGAGAATGTTCGCCATGTACTTCGAAAAATCGAGGACGACGGCAACATTGCAGCACTGGCCTGCCAACGAAGTTCCCCCGCCGCGACACAGAATTGGAGCGCCGTGTTCGCGGCAGGTGGAAATGGCCGCGATGACATCATCCGCATCCCGCGGAATTACAACACCGATTGGGACCTGTCGATAGTTCGAGCCGTCGGTTGCATACAATGCGCGGCTGCCATTGTCGAAGCGGACCTCGCCCCGCACACTACCTCGCAAAGCTGATTCCAGTGTCCGCGATTGCTCTTGTGCTTGTGTTTGCCCCGGCATGAGGGATTTTTGTCCGCAGTAAAGATAACATTCGCGAGATCAGCCGCGAGTGACGAGCCACGAGCCACAATGAATCCGTTTGCTCAATGCTCACCGCTCATAGCTCGCATCGAGATGCATATCCTGCCGCATCACTGGCGCTATTGCCTGTTATTCTTTCCAGCGATGCGCTCCATCGAAAGCAGAGCTTGGCTTCTGGCCGTCGTTTCTGCCGTTTTGCAGGTTGCAATCTTTCCGTTGCCGAATCTGTACGGGCTCTGCTGGATCGCAGTTGCGCCGCTGCTAGTCGCACTCCTTCGTACGCGTCGCCCAGAGACTTTACAGCTGCAAGGCGGCGCGAAGCTCCTCCCTGCAACTCCTCGGCAGGGATTTCTCCTCGGTTATGTATGCGGAATCCTCTGGTACGGCGGCAATTGTTACTGGGTTTACAGCACGATGAAGCAATACGGTGGCATCAGTGCGCCGGGAGCCTTCGGCCTACTGATTATGTTTTGCCTCTATTTAGGTCTTTACCACGGAGCCTTCGGATTAATCATCAGCTTGCTCGCAAAGTGGTCTCAGCGAGCGGCGATTGTGCTCTCGCCATTTGTATGGGTCGCAGTGGAACTGGCTCGCACCCGGCTTAGCGGATTTCCCTGGGACCTGCTCGGTATAACACAAGTCGATAACATTCCGCTGTCAAGGATCGCAACTGTCACCGGCGTATACGGTCTCTCGTTAGAAATCATGATCGTGAACGCCGCATTCGCTGCGGCATTTGTTGTGCGTGGAAACCGCCGCCGGTCCTTGGCGTTCGCCGCGTTAGTTGCAGCGGCTGTATTGCAGTCGGCGCGATGGATTCCTGCTCCCGCATACGCTGCCGATCGCACCGCGGTTTTGGTACAGGAAAACATTCCCGTGCTCGACAATGCCGACTGGACGCACCAATACCTCGAAGACACGCTCACCGACCTCACCAAGCTCAGCCTCACTTCGGCGGCCGATCAGCCCCGTCCCGACCTGATTGTCTGGCCCGAGTCGCCCGCGCCGTTCTATGCCGGTGATCCCGCATTCCGCAACACGGTTGCGCAGATCGCGACCACTGCCCACGCGTGGGTTGCCGCAGGCAATATTGCAGTCGAAAACGCAGGCGGTTCATCGCAGCAGATTTTCAATTCGGCCTCTCTCTTCGGCCCAGATGGCCAATTCGCGGGAAGATACGACAAAGTCCATCTCGTTCCATTCGGCGAGTACGTTCCTTTTAAGAATCTGCTGTCTTTCGCCGGAGGCCTCACAAAGGAAGTTGGCGATTTCACATCCGGCAATTTGCGCCTTCCATTGCAGGCGGGGAATGAAAAGCTCGGTGTTTTCATCTGCTACGAATCCATTTTCCCTGATGAAGTCCGCCAGTTTGCAAAGAACGGTGCGGAGGTTTTCGTCAACATCTCCAACGACGGTTGGTACGGCGACAGCGGCGCCTACGCGCAACACTTGCGGCAAGCCCGAATGCGTGCTGTCGAAAACGGCCGCTGGCTCCTGCGTACCACAAACACCGGCGTGACGGCGGCAATCGATCCCAGCGGTCGAGTGGTCCAAAAAGTCCCGCGCAAAGTTCGCACCGCGCTCGTCGCCTCGTATTCGCTAGAGAATCGAACCACGTTCTACACGCGCCATGGTGATTGGCTCGCATACGCATGTGCGATAATCTCATTGGGCGCGATCCTCGCCGCCATTACTCCCGTCAAAGGCAGACTTCAGGCATGATTCAGGAACTCGAGCAGGAATATTCAGCCTTGCAGCAGAAGGTCCACGAACTACGGGAGTACCTTTGACGCAGGCAAACTCCGCACGCAATTAAGCGAAGTCGATAAGCAAGCCGCCGACCCGAACCTCTGGTCGAATCAGCAAAAATCCCAGCAGGTCATGCGGGAGAAAAAGCGGCTTGAGGACCTGCTCGCGACTGAGGCCGATCTCGCGCGCCGCACCGAAGACATCTCTGCCTACTTTGATCTCGCACGCGAGGGCGAAAACGTCGAGGCCGATCTTCGACGCGAGATCGACTTATTGCGGGGGCGAGTAGACCGGCTCGAAACCGAGACGTTGCTTTCGGGAGAAAACGATCCGCGCAACGCTATCGTCACCATCCATCCTGGCGCGGGCGGAACCGAATCGCAAGACTGGGCCGAAATGCTCATGCGTATGTATTTGCGCTGGGCCGAGCGCCAGGGGTTCCAAACTGTTCTTTACGACTATCAGCCGGGCGAAGAAGCCGGCGTAAAATCCGCAACGTTCGGGGTTAACGGACAATACGCATTCGGTTTGCTGACCAGCGAAATCGGCGTACATCGGCTGGTTCGGATTTCACCATTCGACCAAGCCAAGCGCCGCCACACTTCATTCGCCAGTGTGTTCGTCTCGCCCGAAATCGATGACTCGATTGAAGTCGTTATCAAGCCCGAAGATCTTCGCATCGATACCTATCGCTCAAGTGGCAAAGGCGGTCAGCACGTGAACACCACTGATTCTGCGGTGCGCATCACGCACTTGCCTACTGGCATTGTTGCCGCCTGCCAAAATGAACGTTCTCAGCACAAAAACAAAGACCGCGCGATGAGCATGTTGCGTTCAAAGCTCTACGAATATGAAATGGAGAAGAAACGCGAAGCGACGAAGAAGATCGAGGAGTCGAAGCTCGACATTGACTTCGGTTCGCAAATTCGTTCCTACGTGCTCCAACCTTATCGATTGATCAAAGATCATCGCACCAAGACCGAAGTCGGCGATGTCGACAAAGTCATCGACGGCGACTTGCAGCCATTCATCCGCGCTTATCTCCGGATGCGGCGCGATGGCGCGAACTCCGATGGTTCTGCCCGAGGACTTTAGGTGCCTTTGGTAACTTCATTCGGCGCGAAAATACTGGTAACAAACCTGCCGCATGCGAGAGCCTATAGGGTGCAGCATTCTCCTCAGGGAGTACTATGGGCCGCCACCTAGATCTCATCCGCCGAAGCGCTTTGCCCTCGCATCAGATGATGACGGCAGCAAAGGGCGCGTTACACGTTCCCGTCGAAGAGATGGTCGAAATCCTCGTTCATCTGGCTGACAACAATAAGATTTTTGGCGAGCAGGCACGGCTGACGCTCGCTGGATGGGACGAGAAGTCGGCAAAGACGATTGTCTCCAATCCCGCAACGCCGAAAGAGGTCTTGGATTACTGGGTGTCGCCGCGAAATCTAAGGCAAATTTTGTTTCCGCTGCTGCTCGAAAATCCATCAGTTTCCGCAACTAAATTGGGCCATGTGGGGTCTACCCTCAAAGGCGAGTGGATTGACCTGATGCTGGCCAGCCCGCGCGTGCGCGGTACACGAGGAATACTTCAGGACATCAGCACCAATAAGGAACTCAGCCGCGCGCAGACCGCCAGACTGCAGGAACTCATCACCGGAAAGAGTGTGGCAGCTGCAGCCGTTGAGCCGGCGCCAGCGCCACCGGTCACACCGGCAACTGTCCCGCCCAGCAATGGTACTGAACCCGCCCCGGCAACGGAGACAGGCGCAGCAGGGACACAGGCTGAAGCCCTACCTGGGGAATTTGATTCGACTTCCGATCCTGAAACGGACAAAGCTCTCGCTGCATTCATGAGCGAACACGCTTCAGAAATCGCGGCTGAAGGCGAAAAGGCGTTCGAGCCACTCGCGGAGACTCAGGAGGAACAACCGGAAGAACAGATCGCGGCGGCGGCCGCAAGCGCTCCTGCAGCGGCTGCCACCACCGCCAAAAGTGGCGCTGCCGTAAAACTTGCCCTGAAGAAGGCGGTTGCCGCAGAAGAAGAAAAGCGTGGTAGCGTCCTTCAAAAGATCTCCAAGCTAGATATCAAAGGCCGCATTCAGCTCGGGATGAAAGGGTCCAAGGAAGAGCGTTCAATCCTCATCCGTGATGGCACAAAGATTGTGGCGCTCGCTGTCCTCGACTCACCCAAAATTACCGATGGCGAAGTAGAAAAATTTGCTTCGCAAAAAAACGTGCTTGAGGCCGTGCTGCGTGCCATCCCAATGAAGCGCCGCTTTGCGAAGAACTATGCTGTTGTTCGCAATCTGACCTTCAATCCGCGCACCCCCCTCGATGTCGCCCTCGGGTTGATGAAGAACTTGCTGGTGCAGGACCTGAGAAATCTGTCCGGCAATAAAGAAGTTCCTGACACCATCCGCAAGCTCGCCCTCCGCATGTTCAAACAGAAGATGGAAACAGCGAAGAAGAATTAACCCAAGCGCAACTTCTTCACCACGTGTAGTGCACGGTGTAGGTAAGCGTCTTTTCGCTATCTTCCGGAACATTTACGCGGAACTCTGCTGTTCGGGCATCGGTTTTGCTGAAATCATCTGATTTGGCCGTGATCTCCCAGTTCACGCAGCGGTATAAATGTTCAACCACGCGGACCTCCACCGCCTGCTTCTTGTGGTTACGTACCTTGATTTCAAATGATTCATCGATGGTGTGGCCGTTCGAATCTACGCGAAAGTTTGTCTGCCGTCGCTCACCGACAATGTCAAACGAATTTCCCGTGAAGATTCGCACCATCTCATCTGTGGGCGTGTGTTTGATCTCATTCTCCCCAACGAACTCCAGCGCGCCATCGGAATCACGCCGATAGAAGCGCACCCGTCCTTTCGGCAGCGGCATGCCAAGATTGTTCGATTTGGAATTTTTAATTTCCTGCATGACCCAGACATCTGTGTTCATGTCGGTGCCGTACTCGCGATTGTTGCGAATCTGCTCGTATCCCCAGTACTGATATTGCTGCCCAAACTTCGCGCCGTCGTATACGTACACGCGATTGGCTTTCACGTTCGACGCACGGATGAACTCGACCTGCTTGGTTTCGCGGTCATGAAGCGTTACAGGGCGCGGCAAAGTATAGAGGTGATATTCATCGAAGGCCTTCTCTTGAACTTGAGGATTGCCTACCGCATCCTGCTCCATTGTCATGGCCCGCACTGCGCCGGCGATTCCGCCGTTTGGCTGGATTTTGTTCACCTCGCCCGCCATCAGTTTGATTAAGGCGCGGTCAAACGTCTTGCCGGACTGATTGTCCATCGTCACCCAGCCGGTGATGTCGAGGTTGTCGCCATTTTCAGGAGCCACGGCGTTGTAGTCAGCGATCCAGGTCATTCCGCCCGTGACGTAGCTGAGTTCGCCATCAACTTTGCCGGCGGCGTCGGATTCGAGTACCCAGTCGAGCGTCGGTTTCAATAACGAATCGTTTGTCAGACTGGGGAAGATAGGCCTGCCGGGAAGGCCAAATTGAATCTGACCGTCTACTTCAACAATTGGTGAACCCGCGCCCGCATCGGCATTGCCCATCGCGTATTGCTGGTATTGATATTGCGACCCGTATCGCTGGAACGCGTTGTAATGAGGAACGTATCCGCTGCGAATGATTTTCGCTTTTATGATTTTCGGGCCGTCGCCACGGTTAACTTCAAACTCGATTTCTTTGCCCTCGTAGGCGGCCAGGAGCAGTGCTTCAGTGACCGCGTCATTGCGATAATTTTGTTCAAGAATTTGCAGGTGATGTTTGCCGCTGGGATCGCGCAGCATGACAGAATCGGGCTCCAGGTGGGCCGTGGTTTCTGAATAGCGAATGTTGTTAGTTCCCTGTTTCAGGTCAAGTGCTATCGGTTGGCGAACCACGGCGAAATCCTGGTTGTAAAGAGTCAATGCCAGGCCTGACTGGCCGCTCTCCGCTCCCGCTGTGCTATGCAGCCTTCGAAGGCCGAAGACCCCGAAGACAAAAATGCTCACTCCGAATACCCATAAATATCTCTTGTACATTGTTCCTCCCCTTTTGACTTCAGACACCGCTAGCGGACGTTTGTTCCTTTCCTAAGAACGAAGGTAGATAAGGTAAGTTGCGCTAAAAGTGGCGAGGGGCGCGGCTTTCCGGCTAAACTCCTTTGTAGCAATATCATGAAAGAAATGAACGATCCGATTCGCGACCTGCTGGAGCGCTCGAAGACCATTGCCGTAGTCGGCCTTTCCGACAGCCCGCTGCGGCCAAGCTTCGGGGTTTCGGCCTATATGCAGGCGCAGGGTTACCGAATTGTTCCAGTAAATCCCAAGATTCGGGAAGCGCTAGGTGAAAAATCCTATCCTTCGTTGTTGGAAATTTCGGAGCGCATCGACATCGTGAACATTTTTCGGCGACCGGAATTTGTGACCGAGGTTGTGGATCAAGCGATCCAAATGAAAGCCCCGGCGGTCTGGATGCAGGAGGGAGTGATCAATCAGCAGGCGGCTGAGAAGGCGCGGCAGGCCGGCATTCTGGTCGTGATGGACCGGTGCATTCTGAAAGAACACAAGGCACGTTTCGGCTAGTCTGAGATTGCCGGAAATTCACTAAGGCGGAGAAGTGCCGGACGGAACCGTCCGGCACTACGCATTAAACGGAGCGAGAGGTTAGTTGGCGTGGGCCAGTGACATTTGTTCGAACCGGCGCGCCTCATACCACAGGGCAAGTTCCACGCGGTTCCAGAGCCCTAACTTGTCGTAGATGGTGCGGAGATAATTCTTGACGACGTGCTCGGTGGTTCCAATTTCGCTTGCGACTTCTTTGTTCTTAAGTCCTTGGGCGACGAGTTCAATGACTCGCTGCTCTCTGGGGTTGGGGTAGGTTGCTTGTTCTCCTCGGACCATAGTTGCCTCCTGTATAAAAGTGTTGCCAGCTTTACTCGTTTGACTCCGCCAGCAATTCCAAAACGCGCAAACAACCGATTGAAGTGCGCCTTCACCGTGCGTCTTGCCATGTGAAGTTGCTTCGAGATCTCATCGTTATCACAGCCTTGTAGGAGCAGTTCTACGACCTGCTGCTCCCGTGGCCGGAGCTCTTTTTCCTTCATCAAGTCACCTCTTGCAGGAATAGTTCCCCTTTGTGGTGCCACTTACCAACAAGCAAGCGTTTCGGGATTGCCCTTCTCATTGCACATGCCTTGCCAGTGAGGGCTGGTTTTTACAAGAAAATGTAGGAATTGACATTACCAATGTGAGGCTTTTTTGCCACATTGCGAGAATCCCCACTGCACTGCGCAAAAGCGTTGAAGCGGTCGTAAGTAGAAGGCTAACTAACGTTAAGTTACACAAAATCAAGGACTAATCTGTTCCAAAGTACAAGACATGCTTGCTTACCCCGCCTGACCCGAGCCCAAAAACTCAGATGGACCCTTCTAATGGGTCATCGGGGACGCACGGTAGATCAACTTACCTGTGGATTCTTAGCAACCTTAGGTAAAACACCTTAGGTTAAATTTTCGCGCCCAGTAGCAAGTTATGGAACTAATTACACTTCCGTGCCATAGACAAATTCCTTCCAGCTACTTACGTCCTAGAGCCGTCAGCGAAAACATGCACTCACCGTAAGGAATTGGTAATCCCCGTAATCGCCGAGTGTTAGGATTTCTCATTCCCAAGATCCATGCCTGAGTATTGCGACGTGGCCGTTCCCGTGCCGCTGGATATGGCCTTCACCTATCGTTTGCCTGCGGGCGCGACGCCCGCCCCAGGTACGCGCGTCCTCGTGCCGTTCCGGCGGCAACGACTGATCGGGGTGGTCACGGCGATTCATGATCGCGCGCCCAGCGTGGCCGCGAAGACAGCGCTGCAGACTCTGGACGAAATTCCTGCATTAAGCGAAGGACTGCTGCAGTTGGGCAAGTGGATCAGCGAATACTATCTGGCCCCAATCGGAGAAGTCTTTCGGTCCATGCTGCCGCTGGGTGCGGAATTTCGCCGCACAGTTATTTATCGGATTACCAATGAAGGGCAGATGGCACTGCACCTTGCGGGCGAGGCGGGCTCGTCTGCTCGGTCAAGAAAGACACCCGAAGAGCAGGACGCGGAATACCGCGTACTGAATTATCTCTCGCTGCGCGATGAAGTTCGCGAAGAGACTCTGCGTTCAGCAACCGGTGTTCCCCTGTCGTTGCTCGAGGGCCTAATTAGGAAGAGATGGATAGTGCGTGAAGACGTGTCGCACGCGATGAATGCCGCCAGGACACGAAAAGTAACAGTATTAGTAAACGGATCGTGGGACGACAAGTGGCCTCGCCTATCGGAAGGAGAACCACGTTACGGCGGACGCCCTCGTCCGCCGAATTCTAATCAGCGTCTCATTTTGGACACGCTCACCGCCGCTGGTGGCAGACTCGCCACCGAAGATCTACGCGCGCTCGACGTTCCGAGAAGCACACTCGCTACATTGGTAAAACGCGGACTGATCGAGTTCGTGGACGAGCCACTCGAAATCGCAAAACCTTCAGTCACTCCGCGCGGATCTCAGGGAAGCATTCAATTCAATCGCGCACAGCAGCAGGCCCTCAAAAAAATACACGAAGCAGTCGAGGGTCACAGCTTTTCCGGAATTCTTTTGCATGGTGTGACCGGCTCTGGCAAGACTGCCGTTTATTTGGCTGCAATGAAGGCAGTCCTCGATTCAGGAAAATCGGCAATTTTGCTGGTGCCTGAAATTGGCCTCACTCCCGCGGTTGCTGCGGACGTGCATGACGCCTTCGGTGATGAAGTGGCAATTCTTCACTCTGCTCTCTCGGATAAAGAACGCGCCGAACACTGGCACCGTATTCGCCGCGGAGAAGCCCGTGCGGTGGTCGGAACTCGCTCGGCCGTCTTCGCCCCAGTTTCCAATCTCGCGCTGCTCATCGTCGACGAAGAACAAGACTCTTCTTACAAGCAGGAGGACACGCCGCGTTACCACGCGCGCGACGTCGCGGTCATGCGAGCCAAATTGTCGAGTGCCGTCGTCGTGCTGGGATCGGCGACGCCTTCGCTCGAATCGTATTTCAACGCGAAGAAGCACCGCTACGCGCTGGTCGAAATGCCGGATAGGGTGGAAAAGCGTCCTCTGCCGGAAGTCGAACTGGTAGACATGCGACAGGAGTTTCAGGAGACCGGCCAAGAGCAAGTTATTTCCCGTAAGCTGATCGAAGAAATCGGCTTGCGGCTGGAACGTAAAGAGCAAGCAATGGTGCTGCTCAACCGCCGTGGCTATTCTCCTGTAGCGTTATGCCGCGCCTGTGGCAAGACTCTTGAATGTCGTAATTGCGCAGTTGCACTGACGCACCATAAATCTGAACGCAGGATGCAGTGCCATTACTGTGGATTCATGGCTCCGGTGCCAAGGCACTGCGCTTCATGCGGAAGTGACTACGTGTATTTCCTCGGCACGGGATCAGAAAAGCTCGAGGAACTGTTACATGGATTTTTTCCGCAAGCGCGGATTGCTCGCCTCGATCGCGATACCGTCCGCGGTCATGCGGATTTTGAGCGGGTGTTAAATGCGTTGAATGCAGGCGAGATGGATTTGCTGGTCGGAACGCAGATGATTGCCAAAGGCCATGATATCCACGGAGTGACTTTGGTAGGAGTAGTCGGCGCAGACATGGCGCTCGGAATGCCCGATTTCCGCGCTGCCGAGCGGACATTCCAGTTACTAACCCAAGTCGCCGGCCGCGCTGGGCGTGGAGAGATTCCCGGCAAAGTTATTCTGCAAACTTATTTCCCTGATCATTATGCAGTTCAGTATGCCGCCCAACATGATTTCGTAGGCTTCTACGAAAAAGAGCTTCGCTTCCGCAGTTGGATGCACTACCCACCATACAGCTCGCTGGCGAATGTGATGGTGCGAAGCGCCAAGCTGGAGGATACCCTGCGCTGGTCGGGCATTCTCGGCCGCTGGTTTGAAAACGATCGCCATGAAGGCGTGCGTGTACTTGGGCCGGCTGCGGCACCCATCGAGCGGCTCAAGCGCGACTATCGTTACCATTTCATCCTGAAATCACCCAGCCGCCAGAAGCTGAATGCTGTCCTACGCGCCATGCTCGCTCACGCCGCCAAGGAGAAAATCCCGCGAACGAACGTCATCGTAGACGTCGACGCCCTGTGGCTGATGTAAGAGGGCGCGGCAATTTAGTGGCGACCAAACAGCTACTCCTCGCTATACTCAGGTCGTGAAAACTAAAAAGTCCGATGCTGTTACGCCGCGAATATGGAGACGGTTTCAGGGGGATTCAATGCGGGGAAATGTTAACTTGAATTCGACTCAATTTCCGCGAGCCGCACTTGGTGCCTACGCGCAAGCTTACCGGGAGGCAGCGAATCAGCTCGTGCAAAGATTGGGATCAACAACGAACTACCGAGATGTAGACGCGTGTCCGATCGTCTTTTTGTATCGCCACGCAGTCGAGCTCAGGTTGAAGGAGATAGTCCATTGGGGAAATGCCCTACTTTATGTTCGCGGCTTAAGCAAAACCGTAAGGCCGAATGTGCTGTTTCGAACACATGATCTCTGCAAACTCGTCAGCGCAGCAAAACCCATATTCGGCATCTTTCGATATCTCGGAGATTGGAACGGCTCAGAGTTCCTATCTTTCGATGATTTCGAGCGATTTGTTGCGGAATTGAATGAGTTTGATCCCGGTTCTTACGCATTCCGCTATCCAATCGATCATAACGGTGCTTCGTCGCTTCGCGACCAGCTCTGTTTCAATGTGGTGACCTTCGGGCGGAAGCTAAATTCTTTGCTGAGCACGATTGACGGAGTCGCCACAATGACGTATGAAAATTTTCAAGCCGAGGCTGCCGTCGCTATCGGCCTGAACTAGGCTCTGTTGCTCACGCTGCACTCGGCTTGAGGTGTGACTTCAACGCGGAATGTCATACTTCCGCCGCAGGTCTTCCAGAACGCAGACAGCCAGCCTGACATTACCGCCCTTTACATCTTCATAACCCTTTCGAATACCCTCGACTGCTTCAGAGAAGTCTTGGCACTCCCACTCCGAATAGTCATCCGGGGCTTCGTCTCGTAGTGTCACTTTTTCGTCGCTTTTCCGTCCCAGAACGTCATCCAATTCGCGCCGCCATCGGCCGAAACTTCGTATTTCGAAGTATAAGAAGTTGGCGAGATCATCTTCAGCGTGAGCCGCGACTTGATCGTCATGCCACCATAATTGTTTTCACCTGTCCACGTCCAGGTATCGCCGTCGAGCGTGCCCGTGACTACCGCATGCCGGCCGAGGCTATCGAATCGATCTTCTGTGTACACCTTCTTGTCGGGATCGTATCCGAAAATCGATTCCCCGGTTCCGGTGCCACCCAGGTCTGCCGGCATCGAAAAGTCCGCGTGGTCCACGAGGAAGAAGCCTCCCTTCATCCACTCGCTGTCGCCGCTGGTGCTGAATTTTCCACCACCGCCCCAGGGACCAGCAGGAATAGTCGCTTCAAGTGTCCAGGTTCCGGTGAAATAATCCAGCTTCTTAAGCTCGGGGGCGGGAGTGGAATTCATTTGTGCCCCAGCCACTACCGACGTTAATAGGAGTACCGCTCCAAGACCAAGCTTTGAGTGTCGTTTCATGTTGTTCTCCGATACGGCTGCGTTGCTATGAATATGCCGCCGCACGAATGGCCTGAATAGTGGAGGGTGTCACCGGCCCACGATGACAATTGTCAGAAATGCGCGACCGAACCGATTACTTTTTCGTTGCCTTGCCATCCATGCCGGTCATCCAGTTTGTGCCGTCTTGCGAGAGCTCGAATTTCATCGTGTACGAAGTCGGCGAAAGCACCTTCATCGTGTACCGGCCTTTCATAGTCATTCCGCCGAAGTGCTCGTCGCTGAGCCACGTCCAGGTGTCGCCATCGACGGTGCCGGTCGCGGTTTCGGCCTGCCCCATGTTATTGAAGGCGGTGTAGGTGTAAACCTTGCGATCGGGATCGTACCCCATGACCGCAAGCTCTTTGATCTTGCCCATGGGGCCCATATCGCCGTCGCTATGCTCGACCAGAAAGTAATTTCCGTCGAGCCACTCGGCATGCGTGGTAATTGAAAATTTCCCGCCAGGCATGCCTGGACCGGGGTTGACCGTGCCTTCGGCGCTCCAGTTGCCGGTCATGAAATCGAGCTTCTTTAATTCCGGCGCGGGAGCCGGCGTCCCCATTTGGGCATAAGCCGAAGTTCCGACGAAGAGGGCGATCAAAACCAGAAAACGTGTGAACAGCGCTTGCCTCATTGCGAGCCTCCATGCCGCGATACGAGTTCGCGAAATCTTAGGCGTGAGATCGTCCTCTGTCAATCGAATCTGCGACACAAGCGTGCCGCCTGGTACGCCCGTGATCTGCGTGAGGTATCCTCAAGGACATCAATGCCGGAAGTTCAGGAAATCCAAACCGCGCGGAAGCAGAAGGCTGGCGCGTCCTTTGGCTGGATGAGCAGCGCACTTGAGCGAAACAGCAATCTTTGCGCGTTCGCCATGCTCGCGGCAGGTTTTATGGTGCGCATCTGGCATGCGAGTGGCACGTTCCTGAACTCCGACGAGGTCATGCATTTTGCTGCCGCCAATCAGAACTCGTGGCTTGAGACCTACAGAGTCAGCCTCGCGATATCTCACCCACCACTCTTGATATTTGTTGAACACGTCTGGCGATATCTGGGCACCTCTGAGCTCATGCTACGCATGCCATCGATTCTCGCCGGCACAGCTTTCTGCTGGTTCACTTTTCACTGGGCGCGATTGTTGTTTGTAGAAAGTGTGGCGTGGACAATTTATGTCTTTACTTTGTTTTTGCCTTCTTCGATTGAGCTCTCCACTGAGATTCGGCAGTATGCTCTGTTCCTCGCATTTGCTATGGCGGCAACCTATTTTCTGGAACGCGCGCTTGCAAAAAACTGCGCGGCCTCGATGTTGCTGTCAAGCATTTCATTGTGGCTCGCCATTGGTTCACATTTTTCTGCGTTTCTGTTTGCGCCGGCGCTCGGGATTTATGCGATCTGGAGAATGCTCCGGTCGCGCCCGGCTCTGAGGGTTGTTGCAACCTGGATCGCCGGCCAGCTGGTTGCAATAGCACTGTGCATATTTCTCTATGTCACTCAAATCCGCCGCCTCAGCCAATATTTTGGCGGGCAAGACGCAACTCAAGGCTGGATGGGCAATGCATATCTCAGCCATTCCTACTACGTTCCCGGAAGAGTGAACCCTGTTTTATTTGTGATCGGCCGCACGATTGGAGTTTTTCAGTACGTCTTTCGCCAACTCGCGGTAGGGGACATCGCCTTCCTGTTCTTCATCGCGGGAGTGATTTTCGTCTTTCGAAACCGATCGGTTTCGACCCGTGTCACTTCACGCCAGCTCGGCTGTTTCTTGCTCCTGCCATTTGCGATCAACTGCGCCGCCGCGCTGGTGCGCGCGTATCCCTATGGAGGTACGCGCCACTCCTGCTTCCTGCTGCCATTTGCGCTCGCAGGGGTCTCCGTAGCTTTGGACCGCCTGCTGAGGCAGAAGTTGGTACTCGCGGCCGCCATTGCTGTCCTTCTCTCGATTTTCTGTCATTTCACTGCGGCAAAAGAATTACCCTACGTCGCACCTGACGCTCAGCGCTCTGCAAATATGCGTGCCGCGATGGCGTTCATTCATCAGTTACCCGCTAATGAGGCAATCTTCGGCGACGTGCAAACGAATCTGCTGCTCGGACATTATCTTTGTGCTCAAAAACCGTTCACGCCGGACCGTTCGATCTCAGGCTTCGTTACTTACGAATGCGGCGGTCACCGGGTGATTGCAACCACTACGAAATACATTTTCACCGCACGAAGCTTCTACGATCAATGGCAGGAAATGGTCGAGAAATTCCATTTGCAGCCGGGATCAAGAATCTGGGTTGCGCAAATGGGTTGGTATACATACGTTGCATTCGAACTCGCAAATTTTCCAGGGTTTCACCTTCAGCCGCATTATTTCGGCCCGCAGATTCAGATTTTCGAGTTGACCGTCGGCCACGCGATGCCTGACCCTAGCCTGCTGCCGACGAAATGAAATTACTGCAAACGATTGACGAAATGCGCGCGTTCTCGAGAAACGCGCGTTCATCGAACAATTGTCTTGGACTCGTTCCCACCATGGGCGCTTTGCACGAAGGCCATCTTTCACTGGTGCGAGCGGCACGCGAAAAATCAGATGTGGTCGCGGTCTCGGTATTCGTCAATCCAACCCAGTTCGGACCAAAAGAAGATTTTTCTAAGTACCCCCGCGATTTGAAAAAAGACTGCGCGTTGCTGGAAAAGGAAAGCGTTGATGTCGTCTTTGCGCCTACCTCGGGAGAGATGTACGGTTCTCAGCCGATAACCTGGGTTTCCGTCGAAGGCATGAGTGATCGCCTATGCGGCCGCTCGCGTCCGGGGCATTTTCGCGGCGTGACCACCGTGGTTGCAAAGCTGTTCAACATCGTCGAACCGGACGTCGCCTTTTTCGGCCAAAAAGACGCGGCGCAGGTGGCAATCATCCGCCGCATGGTACGCGACTTGAAGTTCCCTATATCCATCGAAGTTTGTCCAATTGTTCGCGAGTCGAACGGCCTGGCATTAAGTTCGCGCAATGCGTATTTGAGCGCGCAGGAGCGCACATCGGCGCTGGTTCTATATCGCTCGCTCAAACGAGTAAAAGCCGAATTCGATCGCGGCGAGCGCGACCCGGCCAAATTGATCGCCGAAGGCAAAGCAGAATTTTCATCGGACCCGCGAGCCCGGCTGGACTACCTCGAAATTGTCGATCCCGATTCACTGGAAAGCGTCATAACGATTGCAAAACCGGCTTTGGTTGCCGTAGCCGGCTTTGTTGGAAACACTCGTCTAATCGACAATCTCGTCTTGAGTCCGGCTGAATGATCGTGCTTGCGTCAGCTTCCCCTCGTCGCCGGGAGCTTCTTGGCAACGCGGGCATTGCATTCGTCGTGAGGCCGGCCAATATCTCCGAGATTCAACTAAGGGACGAGAGTCCCCGCGATTTCGCTGAAAGAATGGCCCGAGAAAAAGCGAGGACCGTTTGGGTGCAGACGAACTCAGTCCATAAAAACCTAACCACACAGAACACCGAGTATCACAGAGAAATGCCACAGAGCGGCGTACCCGTGCTCGGAGCCGACACTGTGGTCGTGGTTGACGACCTGGTGCTTGGCAAGCCCAACGATGAACAAGACGCTGCCCGAATGCTTCGCCTGCTCTCCGGACGCGAACATAAAGTTCTTACCGGCGTGTGCCTAATTGGCCCGAGCTTCGAAGATGTTCGCTGCGAAATTACGGGGGTCCATTTTCGGGACATCAGAGAGGACGAAATCCGCGGCTACATCGCGTCTGGCGAACCGATGGACAAGGCTGGGGCATACGCGATTCAAGGCCAAGCCTCGCGTTGGGTTTTAAAAATTGAAGGGGACTACTCGAATGTAGTCGGGTTACCTGTAGAGTTGGTCTTGAGGATCTTGCGCGAGCACAAAGTACTTTAGGCCTTCTTCTGCTCGTCGACCTTGTTTTCGGGAGCGGCGGCAGGCGGGGCAGCGCCATCCTTCATCGCCGACTTGAAGTTGCGGATACCATCGCCCAAACCCTTGCCCAAGCCCGCCAGCTTGCTGGGTCCAAAAATAAGGAGAGCGATCCCGAAGATCAAAAGCAGGTGTAACGGTTGAAACAAGCCCTCCATAAATCCTCCACGGGCACTACGCCCTGTGGAAATTCTAGGCTACACGGCCTTATCAGTCAAAGTAACGTTCAAGATATTGCAATTAAAGGCTTGCGATCAGTCCTGACAAAAGGGCCGCTCGCTTCGGCAACTCGGAAATAACGATGGATTCGTGGTTCGCGTGTGCGCCCTCACCGAGTGCGCCAAGGCCATCGAGAGTAGGAACCCCCAGAGCTGCGGTGAAGTTCCCGTCCGAGCCGCCGCCGACCGCAGCTTCTTCTAATTCGCAGCCGAGTTCTTTCGCGATTGCCCGAGCTTTTCCGAATAACTCAGCGACTGCCTGCGTTCGCTCCATGGGTGGACGGTTCATTCCGCCCGAAATCGTGATGCGGCAATTTGGATTGAACCGCTTAAGCGACCGCAGCTTCTCGTCGATCTTGAGCCCATCTCCCATCCGCGCGACCCGCACATCGATGAGGGCGGTGGCTTCGGCGGCTACGACGTTGGCGCGCGTGCCTCCGGCGATCTTGCCGACATTCACCGTAATTCCGCGTTCCAGATCGACGAGTTCAGAGATTTCGCAAATCTGTTTCGCCAGCTCCACGGTTGCGCTCTGACCTTTTTCAAAATCTAATCCAGAGTGCGCGGCCTTGCCTTCTACTTTCAGGGTGTATTCGCAAATCCCCTTGCGCGCCGTCTTCACCGCGCCTTGCGACCCATAGGCGGGCTCGAGCACGAGCACGGCTGAAGATTTTTTCGCCAAGCGTTCGGTGATTGCTCGCGAAGATTTGCTGCCGACTTCTTCGTCCGAAACCAGCAGCACGGTTACTGGCCTTGGCAGCTTGCCGGAATTCCACTTCAAATTTGCTTCTATCACGTGCAACGCGAGCGCCACGCCTGCTTTCATGTCGAGCACGCCCGGCCCGTGGAGTTTTCCTTTGGCGATGCGCCACGGCATTCGCGAGATTGTGCCGATCGGATAGACAGTATCGAGGTGACCCAGCAGGAGTAGCGGTTTTTGTTTCGCTGATCCTGAGGACTTGAAGTCGATCTGCAAGTGATCGCCGAAATTTTCCGCATGATGCAGGTGAACGCGCCCACCCATCGCTGCGAATCTGGAGCCAACCACCGTCCCAAGCCGGTCCACAGCTTGCTTCAGATCGCTTGGCGATTCGATCTCGACAAATTGGCGGATGGTGTCGACGATTCGGGATTGCTGCTTTGCAAAATAACGCAGCTGATTCTTAGGGTTTGGAGTGCTCATCTTTCAGGTTTGGGGCGTCCTTCGTAATTTCTAAACTAGGCACAAAGCTAACAAGGTCGTCCCGGAACGAGCGCCTTCGTAAAACTTCGTGCCCTTCGTGGTTGATCAAGAGCTGGGCGCGATAAAGTATAATCTTCGATCCAGCAACCTTCGATTTAGCAAACAATGACAGAAACGTCGCCAATTGTGACTGGAACTTCTGCCCCCGAGCACACCAACCTCGACGTTCACGATATTCTGCGCATCCTGCCGCACCGCTACCCGTTTCTCCTGATCGACCGGGTGATTGAGCTGGTGCGCATGCAGCGGATTGTGGCTATTAAGAACGTTACGATCAACGAGCCCTTTTTCGCCGGGCATTTCCCGAACATGCCCATTATGCCTGGCGTGCTGATCGTAGAAGCTGTGGCCCAAGCCGGAGGCGCGCTGCTGCTGACCGAAATTCCTGATCGCGAACACAAGCTGATGGTGTTTACGGGAATTGAGAAAGCACGATTCCGCCGGCCCGTTGTTCCCGGAGATCAACTACGAATCGAAGTTGACGTAAAGGCCTGGCGCGGCGATGCCGTCCGCATGCAAGGCAACGCCTTCGTCGAAGGTAAGCGCGTCGCGGAAGCTATCGTTACTTGCCGGCTTGTTGATCGCGACCGCGGTCGGGGCGGGCAGTCCGAAGCAGAAAGCACCATAACAGAATGAGAGCGCAGGAATCAGAGATAGCTAAGATACAGGCACAATCAACGATTACTTGCCGGCGCACGGGTCAGCAACGACCAACGAGATATGCACGGACGGGAAGGGCACGGCTTTGGACGATAGCAAGTAATCAGCACGGACGGGAAGGGCACGGCTTTAGCCGTGCCGCTCGGAACAGCAGTATGAGCGGGCTTTAGCCCCTGAGGCAATCGCACACTGACCCGCTGAATATCGAATGCACGCCCATCCCACCGCCATCATCGACTCCGCCGCGAAAATCCACCCTTCCTGCAAAATCGGTCCGTACTGCATCATCAGCGCAAACGTCGAGCTTGGCGAAAATTGCGACCTCCTGTCGCACGTCGTAATCGAAGGCCCTTCGAGAATCGGCCGCAACAATCGTTTTTTCCCATTCTCTTCCATCGGTCTCGCGGCGCAGGATGTGACCTACAAAGGCGAACCTACGCGGCTCGAACTCGGCGACAACAACGTTATCCGCGAATTCGTGACCATCAATCGCGGCACAGTCAAGGGCGGAGGTCTGACGAAAATCGGCAGCAACGCGCTAATCATGGCCTACGCGCATGTGGCCCACGATTGCCTCGTCGGGGACAACGTGATCCTGGCAAACGCCGCGACACTCGGCGGGCATGTGACCGTTGAAGATTGGGCCGTGGTGGGTGCGCTCTGCCCGGTGCACCAGTTCGTGCGCATCGGCGCGCACTCGTACATTGGCGGCGGCACAACCATCACGCGCGACGTGTTGCCATTTTCAAAAACCGCCGCCGAGCGTGGGACCCGTGCCTACGGATTGAACGCCGTCGGCCTTGAACGCCGCGGCTTCAGCAAAGAACGCATTCGCAAGATTCACCACGCGTACAAAGTTCTGCTAGCGTCAAAGCTGAACACATCGCAGGCGCTGGAAAAGCTGCGAGCAGAAGCCGACCACGGGGAGGATGTAGATATGCTGATTAGTTTTGTGGCAGCATCAGAGCGCGGGGTGATTAAGTGAATGGATGTCCGTAATGCTGTTTCCGGGCTTGCGGTGATTGTGACTCTCGCTTTCTCGCATGTCCTTGCTCAACCAGTTTCCTCGACCGAATCCCGTTCCGGAGCAGTTCCGATTTTCGAAATATCAGCTGATGACTCCGGAAAAGTTCTGAGCATCGATCCTGTCGTTATTTTGACCGGAAAAAAATTCACGCCTGTCCCTGATGCGTGCGCCGAATCGCATGATTTGCTGCAATTCGAGAAGAAATATTTGTATGTTGGGGCAAGATACTCCCTCATCTTCGGTGGAAGAGCGGTGGGAATTGTCAGGGTGATGGGACTAAATGGACCCGACTGGCAGGTCAATGCCGATTCGAGCATCAAGCTCAAAGATCTGACGATGGCACTTGCAGTAGCCGGTTTGCCTTTGCCAAAGGGGATCAGTAAAAGGCGAAAACCCACCACTGCGCAGGTGGAGAGAGCCAAGAGATTAGCCGCAAAAGTCTTCCAAGAGCACGATGCGCCAGCCTCATTGGTTACTAACGTGAGCATTAGCCAGATTTCCTTGGTCGATTTGCATGGTGTACCTCAGTTGTTCGTGGCTGCGGAAATTCCCCTGGCAGATGGTGGTGGAATCGATTACAGCTTGAGTTTCCTTGCCGATCTAGCTGGCGGAGTTAAGTCCATACTCTGGTTTCAACATTCTCCAGGTGAAGCGGAGGCTGAGGCCTTGTACCTCATAGATCAGCTCGATATCGACGAGGATGGAATAGATGAACTCTTCTTACGTCGGGTTTTTTATGAGAATTATCGATACGAAATATACAAACACAATCCCAACGGATGGGAGAAAGTCTTTGCGACCCAGATACTCGGTTGTGAGTAAGCCCTGAACTGACCACTCTCGGTAATAAGTGCTGATTGTTAAACCATGACTAAACTCGGCCTGATCGCTGGCAACGGACGCTTCCCGTTCCTCGTCCTCGACGCCGCGCGCGCCCAGGGTTACGAAGTCGTGGTCGCGGCGATCAAGGAGGAAACATTTCCCAACATCGAATCGCGCGGCGCAAGCTCAGTCCATTGGCTCTCGCTCGGAGAACTTTCGAAACTCATCGACACGTTCCATCGTGAAGGCATCACTCGCGCCGTCATGGCCGGGCAGGTCAAACACAAGCAGATTTTTTCGAACATTCGTCCTGACTGGCGGCTGGCAAAGCTGCTCCTATCTCTCACGACACGGAACACTGACTCGCTCCTCGGCGCAGTCGCCAAAGTTCTTGCTGACGAGGGAATCACTCTGGAGAACTCCACGAACTTACTAGAGCCCTTGCTCGCTAAACCAGGCGTACTAACCAAACGCGCCCCCACAGAACAGGAAGCCAAAAACATCGCCTACGGCCGCGCAGTCGCCCGCGGTCTTGCGCAATATGACGTCGGCCAAACCGTCGTGATCTCCGAGAACGCCTGCGTTGCAGTTGAAGCCATGGAAGGGACCGACGCGACCATCGAACGCGCTGGTCAGATCATGGCTTCGCTCGATCCCGGTCACTCAACTCTGGGACGGGAGCTCACGGTGATCAAGGTTGCAAAGCCCAACCAAGACATGCGCTTCGACGTTCCGGTGATCGGCGTGAAGACAATTGAAGTCATGAAAAAGGCCGGTGCAGCCTGCCTGGCAGTCGATGCGGGGAAATGTTTGTTGATCGATGGAGACACAGTACTTCACGCCGCCGATGTTGAGGAAATCGCGATTACAGCAGAATAAATCTAACCAGGGGTGCCCCGTCCTTGTCTCGACGTTCTCTGTCGAGACAGGGCGGGGAATTTGAATTTCTTAACTGTGTGCGCGGTTTTCGAAGATTCTCTCTCGAAGGACAAGAGGTTTTTCTCTGGAGAGGTGCAGGAGAACCTCTCTTCTTTCAAGCGGCGACCTGGAGGGGTAGGTTGAGGTTGGGCAGGAGCCGCGATCCGCAGTAGGCACAGTGG
>DATEHT010000034.1:0-263229 GCA_035279425.1 Terriglobales bacterium
GCCCTCCCGCCCTGGCGACCGTTCTGTCGCCCGAAAAAACCAAACTCGAACACGAGAACTCACGATAGAAGTCTGCCTGCTTCTGAGTGAACCAGCACTACCTGGGAGTGGCCTATGCTTGCCGGAGCCGCCGCACGGCGGCCAATTCCATTCAAGGAGCTTCACCATGAAAACTGTTGTACAGACGTTTGTCGCTTTGTCGCTGTTGTCGCTTGCCACTCTGCCAGCATCGCTCGGTTCAGCTAACCCACAGTTAAACGGGAGAAACCGAAACGTTATCGAGATGGCAGATGGTCCCGTGCCGTGGCCTACCACGCCTTCGGGAAAAAGCGCAACTGGCCTGACAGCAAATCAGGCGACCGTCCAGATGGCTGACGGGCCAGTTCCATGGCCGACAGGAGGTCAAGGCGGTCACTTCTCGCTCGCCTAGCTGAAGCCAGTTTTCTCTTGGCAGTTGCGAGCGGGTGCGATAAGCTGCCCGCTCGCAACTTCTTCGCTTGTATTGGCTTGGCATAGCGCTGCTCGTCGTTCCGGCCGCATTGCGGGCGGCAGTCCTCGCCCTGATGGGGCGCAGGCACTTGTATCTCCGCTTCCCGATCTTCGCCCTCTATACCGCTTACGTGCTGGTCACGTCAATTTTGAAGTCAGTATCACTCTCCAATCGGCACATCTACTTTTATGTGTATTGGTTCAGCGAACCAGGCGAAGTCGTGCTCAGCGTTCTGAGTGTTTACGAGAGTTTTGTCCGCGTGTTCGGCGCATTCTATCGCTTGCGTTGGTTTCAAGTTCTATTTCCCGGAACGATCGTGCTGGTGTTAGGGTATTCCGCCTGGAGCGCATACGCGCATCCCCCCGTACATGTCAGTGGCTGGGCCGCCGCCATCATCTCGTCAGCAGTCGCCGCCCAATATGTGATTTTGGGCATCTCGATCCTTTTCTTCCTGTTGGTCCGTTTCATGCAGGTGCGATGGAGGGTGTACGAGCTGCGAATTGTCATGGGTTTCGGAGTGGCTTCTGTCATATATGCTTTTTCAGGTGTGCTCCGGTCGGAAACAGGAAAGCAATTTCACTTTTTGAGTGAATACTTGCCGGCTTTCGGATATGTCTTGGCAGCGGTGATATGGTTGAGTGCGATGCTGGTGCGGGAGCCGTGGAGTTACCAGGGCATTCCGCCAGGAGTCGATCAGGATCTGCTGGAGCAGATGCGTCAACAATTGCAGACCCTCAAGAAACTTTTAGGGAAAACGCCGCCTGCACGTTGATGAATAGAAATGGAAGTGCCTTTTGCACGTGTGTCATTAAAATGAAAGTTCTCGATAAGTAAAGATGCATTTCTGGTTATTTCTGCCGTCGATTCTAGGCGCCGCAACCTTGGCGGCGATGCTGCGGATGATTTTCTATCGTCCTCGCTGTGATCTTGATCAGGTAATTCGCTTTGCCCGCAAGCTGGATACAAGCGAACTGTCCCGCCTCTTCGATGCTGACGAAGAATGGGGAATGCGGACGCTATGCTCGGAGAAGGAGTTTCGCCGGTTGCAACGAGAGCGTATGCGGCTGGCGTTTGAATATGTGCAACGTATTGGGCACAACGCCGAGCTCATTCAAACCTGGGCTGCGACTCTGTATGAGGAAATTCGCCTGAAGCCGCGCGATGAAATCACCGAACAAGATTATCTGGTCTGGCAGTTGCTTGAGTTGGCAGGAGAACTTCGTGTTTATCACCTCTGCGCCATGGTCAGAATCCGTATCTGGTTACTGCTTTATGCCCATCGTTGGCCGCGGCCTTGGATGCCGCGAGTGGCCGTTCTCGGCAAGGACAACACCTTCGATGTCGTGTCGGAGTACGGACGGCTGATTGAGCTGAGTGGCTGTTTAAGCCGCACGTACGGAGACCACTATTGTCGGGAACTCCTCAGCGCGCTGTAAGCCTCGAATCGATCATTTAATAGAGGCCCGGGCCGACTAATCTATTTCCCCTTGCCCCAAGCAGCGCGTATCACGCGAACGGCTAGGTAGAGAATTCCAAGACCCAGACCGAGGGCAACAACAAGAACGACCAGATTTGCGGGTTGTAGTATTCCTTCGAGTTGCAAGGCGCTACTCCCGGCTCAAATACGTGAGGGTGATATTGTGCTGGACGGCTTTTGGCGTTATCAACGAAAAGCTGTTGTTGAACAGCAGGTAATACGTCCCGGCACCGTTGGGGAGCGAGAGCTTGATGTCTCCAACCGTGACTTTGTCGCTGTCCCAAAGCGTGTCCTGCCCATGATGGTTCTGCCAATTGACGAATTCATTTTCATTCATCACTTGCACGATGATGTCATTACCACTCCCGCCCTGTGCGGTGAAGTGTCCTTGTAGATGAACTTCAGTAGCATCAGCGGGAACGACCATCTTGAAGTATGAAGAGCGAGCTTGCGCGACGGTCAACGCACCGCTTCCGAAGCTCAGGGTGTGACGCTTCAACTGCGGCTGTACTGCTTGCGTCGGCCGGGTTTGCGGAACTTCCTGGTGGGTTGAAACCATCACATACAAACTGAGGGCAGTGATCAGCAGCACGAAAAGAACAACGACGTGCCAAAGGCGGATTCCGCCTTTTTTCGGTTGGGCTTGAATTCTTGCCGGCGCTGCTGCGGCTCCGCCTCCGACTGATATGCCGACGTTATTGCCGCATTTCGAGCAGAACTGCGATCCATCAGTCACATTCCCGCCACACTTTGAACAGAACATCTCTATGCTCCAAACGAACAGGGTGCTTCCTTACTGTACGAACCGAAACATGACAGGAGCTAGAGTACCGGGGTAACCACGCATTCCCCGAGGTACTCTTTCAGTTCCCAATCCCGAGCCGCATAATTCAGCCTATGAAAACCGCCGTCACTTTGCTTATCGTCTGTGCCGCCACACTTCTAAACGCGCAAGCTCCGGCAAGGAACCATGTGCGCCGAATCTATGTCGATGAGTTCTCCGTCAACACGAATGCCGAGGGAACCTCACTGGTTCGCTCGAAGATCATCAGTTCACTGGTTGAGGCTTGCGGCTCAAACTGTGCGGTCGTGGAGGCGATTGGGCCAAGCGGCGATAATGGGCAAGATACTGCCGACGCGATCCTCACGGGAACCATTCGGGTTGACACCGCTGACGGCCGCCACTATCGCGTACAGGGTGCAATGCGATTGGTGGACAAGGACGGCAGTGTACTGTGGGCTGGAAACGTCTACAGCAGTCCGTTTGCACGGAGTGCTACTTCTAGTTTTGCCGACAACACAGCAAAGAAATTGGCTTCGTTCCTAGCTGTTCAGTGACTCCTCATCCATCACCACTGCGCAATTCCACTTGCTTGCCGACGCGGTTGACATTCTGCGATCTATCTGGTAAAGGTCATTCTCAGAAATGAATGGGCTTTCTTCTCGTGATGCCGCCAAGAGGCTAGGGATTAGTTTTACCTCCCTGAACCGTTACATTGCCGCCAGGAAGATCCCGCTTCCGCCGTTGGTTCGGGTTGGGGGCGTGAAAGTCCGGCTTTGGAATGACAGCGATATCGCGAAGGTACGCGCCCTTCTGCCCAAGATCAGCAACGGCAGAAAGACTCGATATCGGAGGAACGCTCAAAAGAAGAAGTAAACCAACACCAACGGGACGCGCCGGTGTTGCGAGCACCGGCGTGGCCCTAACCACAGTCGCCTACGAAGGAGGCACCATGGCTAGTTTTGAAGGTATCCGCTCCGCTCTACCCGCGCAACTTTCCTCCCGTTCGCGCAAGCTGCGCTTCTACCAAAGCCTGTTCTTGTGGAACGAGAGCATCGAAAACCTCATCGCGAACTTGCGCGGCATAGAGAAACTCCAGTTTGCCAGCAAGGACCTATTAGAGCGTGTCCATGCCGTGATTGAGGAAGTCCGCTGTGACATAAACGCCGACTTTCTTGAAGAACAGGTGGAATATGAATTGCATGACTCAGGTCTTTTCTCGAAGCAACGCCGCGCGTATGACAAGGAACGCGAGGACCCCGACGATATTTATTTCCAGGTGGAGGAGCGCGAAGAAGAACGGAAGAAGCATGGATTGCCGCCGCGCATCGGTATCTTGCCCTATTCAGCCGTAGCGGATGAGGAAAAACGTCTTGAGGAACAACAAGAGCGGAAGGAACGGCACCGCAAAAAACATTCGAAGCCCGCTGCGAACGCCAAGAGCACAGTCCGGGAGAAGGGCCATGATTAAGAAACGCGAGCCTAAAAAGCCGAAGGTGATGTGGGTTGGAAATACGCCCATCACCCCGATTACCGCGAAGCAAAGCCGGGAGCTGGACAAGCGCCTGCAGAAGCGATACGAGAAGCTACGCAGGCGATATCCTGAACTTCACGGCAGGATTGTCGATTACGTCAGCCATTCCATCGAAGATGGATCGTTGTTTGTGAACGTCGCGTTCCAGGATAGAACGGGCTTCTCCCTCCGATTTGATTGTCAGATGTTTGTGGTTGGAGCCGATTTGTTGGATTGGAGGAGTGGCAACGGAGAGATCATCCGCGAGTACATGAAACGCTCGTTGTGAAGTAGTGGGGTTATGCGTAATTGGGACGCTGCTTCTTTCAAGACGTAACGTATAGGCAGCGTCCCTCTTCGCAGATGCATTTCAGGCCGGAGTTAGGCCCGCTTCAAATTTCATCCAGTGGTGGGGTGTTCTCAACCGCCCATAAATTTTCAGTTCATGTTCGCTAATGCCCTAGTGATTCGGTTCAGCCCTTCAGTTTCACTCGCAGAAGTTTATCGGTTCAGCATTATGCTGTCAGGCTTCCGTTTCGCCAATTTCTCGGCGAGCAATGCGACCAGTGCATCGACAGTCGCGGGCTTAATAAGGTAGTCATCAATATGCAAACGAATGCCCTCGACCGCGCTTTCAATCCGGGGTATCCGGTCAGAACCACCGTCGAGCAGGATGGTTGCACTTGCTGCATGGCGCGAATCACGTCGTATCCGTCATTTTCGCGTTCAATATTCAAATCGCAGAGCAGAATGTCGAAATTTTGATTCTGGATTTTATCCAGAGCTTCTGACACGGTCGCGGCAAGCGTCACGGTGAATCCGTATCGCTGCAAAATCACAGACAGCGTCTCACGAATGCCCCGTTCATCGTCGACGAAAAGCAGGCGCTTGCCGGATGTCATATTTGCGCCTTGGTCTGGGACTTCCGTAGTGCCTGTTTGCCGAGGTCAACCCAGCGTGTGACCTCACCCGAATCAATCTCTCGTTCCCTTTGGGATTGAATCAGACTATCCAAAGACCGCTTGGAAGGTGTCTTGGCAGCTTTCGATTTTCGGCGGGGTGTTTGCGGCATGGGCAAATTCTTCGGCACGAGGAGCAGTGGCCCTCCCAAACCGCACCCTATGGTGAATGTACTGTACCGAACGAACCTTCGACGTGCGATACAGTGAATCCTGTATTGACGGATTCCTAAAGCCCGCCCGGCCACTGTCGGCTTTGGCAGAAGTACAGGGGGAAGTGCTTTCGCCGCGTAGTCCTGCTGCGAAGCTCTGACACCGCACCTCAGGTTTGTTACCTGTTCACTTTTTGGAACGCGCCCGCGGCCCGACTCCGCGCAAAAGTTCGGAAAGGCTAATGCCGAACCCCTCTGCGATTTTGACCAAAGTAGCCAGATTGGGTATCCGTTTCTGCTGTTCAATCCAGCCATAACCCACGCGATGAAGGCCCGCTTTATGCGCGAAGTCCTCCTGTGAAATGCCGTGCTGCTTGCGCAACTGTTTGAGCCGGGCCGCAAACTGCGTTAGTGTCTGTTGCATTGGGCACAGTATTCAGATAGCATTGCTCCGCAGTCCACAGTCAGTTGTATGCCATACAACTGACTGTCTAAGTATTCCTGAAGCGCAAGATGACTGACCATGTAACACAGCGATCCACGCAACATAATTAAGCTCCGCGCGTTAGCACCGTTTGGGTGGCATCCAAACATTAGCGATCTGATGTGACTGTTCGCGGCCCATCGAACACTTGCCGATTGAATTCCGCAAAGGAGTCTCGTGTGACTGTCGAATATCCCAGCCTAAAAGGCAAAGTCATAAAGCAAGTTCGATTCACCCAGGACGATGATGAGTTCACGGCGCTGTCACTTGAGTTTGACGACGATACGCAGGCCAGTTTCGTCCTGAAATCTGCCGTAACGCTGGCAATGGAACCGGAACTGTCGAAATTGAGAGACGGCAACATTGTGGACTGGCGAAAGCTGAAACCGCAAGCGGTCAAATTACGACGGAAAAGACTCCGACAGAGGAGAAAGTCGGGATGACGAAGTGCCAAAGTGTCGTCCGCTTGGCAAACCGGATTCAGAGAATCATCGACGGCGAGCGGAGATGCACCTACAGCATTGCCGATCTGATGCAGGCAGTCGGAATCATCGCCTATGGCTACGGGCGCGAAGATGCGGATACTGATCACGCAAAGAAAAATAGTAGGACAAAGAAAAACAAACGTCCGCACAGCGGGATGCGACGGCGTTGAGGCCGACAACTTACTACCATGTGCCAGCATGAAAAAACGTGCGGCTGATTCGAAAAAGCTAAAGATCGAAGAATCGAATGACCCCGAGATCTTGCGCGCCGAGGTCAGAAGGATCATTGCAGAGATAGATGACCGCGACATACTGGCCTTTCTGCTTTGGACGTTCAAGCGGATTCTGAAAAACCAACCGCTTCCGCCTTTAGACGAGATTCCATCACTTTGTGACGCCTTTCTGCGGGTTATGAACGCCATACGCACTGGGACAAAAGCTCGAAAGGCAGACCTCGACCTCGTTGATAGCTGGATGAGAGATCAGGGATTGCCAAACTGAAGCGAAAGAACGTTGAGGAGGACCATGAGCTCAGGAAAAAGCACACGACGGCAGCAAGGACGCAATGAATATGCGGTGCTCAAAGGTAAGGTGGTGGACACGATTGAGCAGGTCGAGGAGGATGGATTGGTGATCCTTTCGATAGGGTTCAGCGACGGAACGTTGTTTGACATCACTTGCGGGACGAAGATCGTCCACGCCTATTATGCTGATATGTCCTCAGGTGATGAAGTCCGGCTTAAAGAGTTCCGAAAATTCAAGAAATGACGCCGGACACCAAGCCGGCCCCCTTCTGTCGGTCTTGTTTTTTCGAGCGGGAGTTGTGTACTATGTTCCGCAATCCACAAACAAATCATCTACTTACGGATCGAAAGCCGCGTTTAACGCGGCTTTCGTTCTTATGGGCTGTGGGTAGGCTATTCAAGGCGCCCTCTCGGCGACCAGCACGAAGCCGGTGTCAAAAATCCGATATGGGAGAAACTTTCCGGCAGGATGCGGATTCTAACCAATCAGAGTACCTGACTTTCTCTCCGCACGGCGCGCAGGCTTGGCCCCAAGCGGGGGTTGTGCGCCATGATCCGCGTTGTCCTGAAGGCTACCAGCCGCGAAGCTCGGCGGATCATACTGGCTGCCCGAAGAAAACACATGACCATTTCTCAGTTTTCTCGGCTGGCACTCGGGCGAATACTCAAATCAACGCCGAAGTTGCCAGAACGAAAGCCTCTAGCGTCGGAACGCGGTGTACGCAAAGAAGCTCGTTCGCGCCGCGCCTGATTGTGTTAATGTCCTACGTCGGATATAGCATTCGTTTACTTGTCCGTTTTCCTGATTGAAAAGGCCGGGCCGGTAGCGGCCAGCTTCCGGGTTGACACTCGAGTTCAACTTCGCCCATTGTCAGGAGAGCATCGTGGTTGGTTCCAAGAAAAAACAGAAGAGACGTTCGGGTCGCAATCGTGGGCGACGGCCACGCACGGGAGAAAACAAGCGCCTCGCCATTCGCCTTACCGAGCATGAGAAGTCGAAGATCGAGCGCGCCGCCGCCAAAGCTGGGCTGAGCATGGGCCGCTTCATCGTTGAGCGCATTCTTGACGAAGCTGATCGTGTGCTTGCCGAATCCGAAGAGTGACCTCGAATTCCCTGTAAGTCCTTCCAGCGCTCTCTATTCCTCTTCATTCTCTAAAAGTCTCACCAGTCGCGCTATTCAGTCGATTCATCTTTGATACACCTGGAACAAATTGCCAGCCGCAGGGTGTCTAAATTTTGTAAACGTAGAGGCACCTCTACAACCAAATTGCAGACGCGTGCTTCGTACAACAAAAGAGCTCACGCGCAGCGCACAGTTCAGCGCCGCGCATGATCGGAGGTGATAAATGAAACCCTACAATCAGGAATCGGCCAATACTGCCTCTCCAAGTAAAGAAAACAACGTTGCTTTCAGCCCAGCCCAAAGCGAGAAATCTAAATGCCGCCTCTGGCGCAATGGTGTCTTGACATTCGCTACATGTGTCGCACTGGCCAATGAACTGTTCGCCCAGTCCGCGACATCGCCGTGGACGCAGGCCGTTCAGGCACTCCAAACGGCCTTCACCGGCCCGATTGCCACCGGGCTTGCTTTGGTTGCAATCGTCGTAGGCGGATTGATGTTTGCCTTTGGCGAAGGCGCAGCCAAGCGCACTCTAGCCGGCGTGATCTTCGGAGTCGGAATGGCAGTTGGTGCGGTGAACTTCATGTCGTGGTTGTTCCCATGAGAAGAAGCCGCTAAACCGACACAAGGTCTTTTATGCAACGTCGAATCAATTCCGTTTACCGAGCGCTGAATTCTCCGCTGACTCTCATGGGCGCAGAGCGCAAATTGTTCTTCTTTGCCTTGGTGATGGGGGCGGCGGTTTTCAATCTCCTGCATACGTTCCTGGGCGGAATCCTGCTGTTCGCCCTCTTGTACTGGTTCGCCCGCTGGGCCACCAAGACCGACCCGCAGATTCTTCGGTTCATCGTTAATTCCGCAAGAGCCAGAACGCAGTATGACCCCATGAAATTCTCGCCGGTCGTCATACGGAGGTTGAGTCGTGTTTAGCCTCAGTAATGCGACAAAAGCTTACCGCGAAGCCGGTTCGCTGAATGAGCAAATCAACCTGCTGGGCTTCTTGGATGACCATCTCTTTCTTACCAAGAGCGGCGATGTAGGCGCTGTGCTCAGTGTCAGCGGCATCGACTATGAAGGATTAGATGGAAACGGCATCGACCAGTGCACCAAACGGTTAGAAGCGGCTTTTAAGGTGCTCGATGACCAGTGCCGGATTTACCAGTACCTATTCAAACGAAACCATCCACACATTCCGCACCGTGAATACCAAGACCCAGTAGTGAATGCGGCCATTCGCAATCGGATCGCCTACTTCAATAGCAAGTCCGACAAGCTCTATTCGCTCGAAATCTTCTATGTCGTTGTTCTCGAAACGGCTCACCGAGAAAAGACAATTCGCCGGATTTTCGGGAACGGTAATACCAACGGCGACGGTCACAGGACATGGAAGGAGTTCTTGGCACTGGTATCGACCAAGAATGAAATCGTTCTCATGGATGAAGAACTCCGGCGAGCTCAGGCCCTCCTTAATCAAAAAATTTCCAGCTTCCTGCTACAGGTCAACGACTTCCTTCCCATCCGTTTGCTCGACAAAGCAGAAGCGTTCCGGGCGCTCAGACGCATTCTGAACTTCGCTCCGCAGAAACTTGAACTGGCACGGCTGAAGCACGACACCTTCCTCGACTTCTATCTCTGCGACTCTCACCTGGAGTGCGATCGCGGTTTTCTGCGGCTCGATGACTACTACCTCAAGGTCCTTACGCTCAAGGAGCCGCCATCGCAAAGCTTCCCCTTGATCTTCCAAAAACTGCTGGAAGTCGAAGCCAATTTCTTCGTTGTGACGGAGTGGAAACGGGAGGACACCTCCAAGACTCGCGGCCGCATTCATTCCCGGCGCAGGCACTTCCATAACACCAAACGCTCGCTCCTGAGCTACTTGAACACCTCTGACGCGCCCGCCTCAGCCCAAGACGTGCTGGTCGATAACTCGAAAGAAGCCCAGATTCAGGCGCTTGGGAAGGCGCTGACGGATATTGAAATCAACGGCAACTACTTTGGCGAGTTCTCGCTTTCGATCATTGTCTACGATCTTGACCTTTCACGACTCGAAACTGCTTACGCCGAGTTCTACAAAGTGTTCGCCATCCATGATGCAGAGCTCTACCAAGAACGCTACAACCTGCTAAACGCTTACCTTGCAACTGTGCCGGGCAACTCGGCCTTCAATCTTCGCCGCATTCTCACCAGCAACGCGAATTACGCCGACTATTCGTTTCTGTTCACGCTCGATTCAGGCCGACGAGAGAACGAACATCTCCGGCAGGAATACCTGGCCCTGCTTGAGACCAACCACAAAACACCGTACTTCCTGAACCTCCACTACCGCGATGTGGCACACACCATCATTCTTGGGCGTACGGGCTCGGGCAAATCCTTCACGCTGAATTTTTTGATTACTAATCTGCAGAAATACGAGCCGTACACATTCATCTTCGATCTTGGCGGGAGTTTCGAGAGCCTGACGCGGTTGTTCCGAGGCTCGTATCTGCGAGTAGGACTCGAATCACCCAAGTTCAAGATCAATCCGTTCGCCCTACCGCCGATCAAGCGCAATTTGGATTTTCTCGCGTTATTTGTGCGGGTGCTCGCCGAATCGCAGGGTCAGCAGGCGATTACCGCCGAAGAAGAACGCGAGTTGTACGAGCAGATTCAGACCCTCTACGAATTAGAAGACTCGGGCCTTCACACCTTGACCACGCTCGGCAACATGCTCCCGCGCTCGCTCGACAACCGTCTCTACAAGTGGAAAGAAGGCGGGCAGTTCGGGTTCTTGTTCGACAACGCGGAAGACACAATTAGCTTTTCGCGTTTCCAATGCTTTGATTTTCAGGGAATGCGCGAGTACCCGCAGTTGCTTGAACCGCTCTTGTTTTACATCTTGCACCGCGCGGATGCCATTATCTGCGATCCGGCAATCAGTCACGTATTCAAGGCGTTTCTGATCGATGAGGCCTGGGTATTTCTGCGAAACCCACGCATTCTGGCCTATATCGTCGAGGCCCTCAAAACCTGGCGGAAGCACAATGCCGCACTCGTGCTCTCTACCCAATCGCTCGATGAGCTGCGGAAGTCAGAGATCCTCGATGTGCTGCTTGAAAGCTGCCCCACGAAGATCTTCCTCGCAAACCCCGATATGGACCTCGATCTGTACAGCCGACAGTTCCACTTGAATGACCACGAGATAGAACTGATTTCCGGCCTCGTTCCCAAACAGCAAATGCTCATTAAGACGCCGGACTCATCGAAGGTCGCCAATCTGAACGTCGATAGCAGGAGCTATTGGCTGTACACCAATGATCCATTAGACAACCGCCGCCGCGATGAAGCCTTCCGCGCCTACGGCTTTGAGAAAGGCTTGGATGTGCTTGCCGCCGAGCAGGCCCAAACGAATTTGAATCACCGTTCTATCGGAGAAACACAATGAAACTGAACGTACCAGCACTCTTGTTGCTCCCCCTCGTTGCAGTCACTGTGCCAGTTCATGCTGAAAGTGGCGCGCGAGTCGTCAAGTATTCAGAAACCGAAATCATCCCGATCCGCGCCAAAGTGCGCTTCTCGACGTTGATCGTCCTGCCCGCCGACGAAGAAATCCTAGACTTCACCACAGGAGATAAAGATTTCTGGATCATCAACGGCGTCCACAACCTTTGTTACTTGCATCCGGCACAAACAGGCATTCGCAGCAACCTGAATCTCGTGACTTCGAGCGGTCACGTCTATTCATTCCTGCTTTCGGAGATAAGCAAAGAGAACGATTCCGACCCAGACTTAAAGGTCTTTGTCACTCGCGATTCCGAACAGGCGGGGAGCACTCAACCGACCTTACCGAAGCTCGTTCGTGCCTCAGAAGTCGAAGCCTACCGCAGCGAAATCGCGGAGCTACGAACAGAACTCAACGAACAGAAAAAAGAGGCACACGATCAAGCAGAGAAAGAGATCACGCAGTACCGAACCGCCTATCCGTCGAAGTTGGAATTCGACTACACAGTCAACAAGAAGGCCGCTCGTGCGCCGTTTTTTGTAACGGCCATTTATCACGATGACCGATTCACCTACGTCAAGTCCGCCGCGCGCGAAAAGCCAGCGATTTACGAGATCAAAGATGGCAAGCCGAACCTGATCAATTTCGACCTGGAGAATGGCGTTTACATCGTTCCCAAGATCGTCGATGACGGCTATCTCGCCGTAGGCAAGAAGCGAGTTACGTTTCATCGACAACTTCCCAGAACCAGTGACGTTCAGGAATAGCGGATTTTGAGAGACGAGGCAGTTATGCAACAGGCAAACGAACAGCAGACGATTCAGCGAAGCACGATAATAGACAAAGCGCCTAAACCAGCGGGCATCGTTCCCAAGAACCTTCAGGCTTTTGTTCTGATTGGGCTGGCGCTCTTGATGGTCGTGATTATGGCGCTCACGGGCCACAAGCCACCCGCGCCAGTCGCGGCACAACCGCCGAATCCACTTCCGAATTTACGGCCACTGAATACGGAAAAGGTCTCCGAGTTTGAAAAGCACATTGAAGATACGCAGCGTTCAACGGCGCCGCAAGCTGAGGCAGCGTTGCTTCGCGAGCAGAAGCAACTGGCCGAGGAGAGGTCAGGACCGGCCCAACCTTATCCGTCCAGCCCTTACGGAACTCCGGTCACCTCCCCCAACCCCGCGGGTGCGTATCCGCCCAATGGTTACGCATCCGCGCTGCCTCAGCCTGGAGAAACTCAGCCAACGTCAACCGATGCGCTCAAAGACGAACAGCGCAAGCGGCAGTACGCTTCGCTTTTCTCGGACAATGTGGCGCTGACCTATAGAAAGGATGCGACTGCCGCAAGCACCGCAATTCACGCGCCCGCCACTTCGCAAAATTCTACTGATTCTGCTTCGCCCGAAGATCAACTCATCTCACAAGCGGCAGCGGAACTCGCCCGCCAAGGCCACCTGCTTGCGCAGGCACAGCAGCAAGGATTGCCGAAGCTAACGCTGCCGTCTTCGCCTCAAGCGCAAAACCCAAGCGCTACTTCGCCGACATCGGAGAAATCGGCAAATCCGAAACCGACGACCGTCAATGCGCCAGCCGCAGAACCTGCGCCTGATGGTCGCAAACAATACGTTCTATTTGAAGGAACCATTCTCGAATCCGTGCTCATCAACCGGCTGGACGGAAGTTTCTCCGGGCCAGTCGAATGTCTAGTTTCTGAAGATATTTACTCACATGATCGCCAGCACCTTTTAATTCCTGCCGGAGCAAAAGTGCTTGGCGAGGCCTCAAAGGTGGACACCTTTGGACTGGCACGACTTGCCGTCGCCTTCCACCGGCTCATCATGCCGGATGGCTATTCCGTCTCGCTCGACCAGTTCAAAGGACTCGACCAGCAAGGCGCGACCGCGCTGAAGGACAAAGTCAATAACCACTACGCCGAAATCTTTGGCGCATCGCTTGCGCTTGGCGTTTTAGGAGGCGCAGCTCAACTCGGAACCGCCAATTTGCTCAATGAGAGTGCGACAGACCGCATCCGGCAAGGATTCGGAGTCGGTGTGGCCGATGCCGGTGAACAAATTCTCAATCGTTTCCTGAACATTCTGCCGACCGTGACCATTCGGGAAGGCACGCGCGTCAAGATTTACTTATCTAGCGACCTGCTTCTTCCCGACTACCACGACCACAACTTGCCACCCAATCTGTGAAGTGAAAGGTGTCTCTATGAAAAAGATGAAGATGTTTGCTCTTATCACGCTGATCGCCATTGCCGTTTCCGCTGTGCCGTCAGCGCAAGCCCAGTTCGGCTTCGGCATCGTCTATGACCCGACGAATTATGCGAATGCCGTGCTTCGCTACTCTCAGCTTGTCGCGCAACTGAACCAATTGCGCTCAACTTACTTGCAGATTCTCAATCAGTACAACCTTGCCGTACAGATGTCGCACAGCTTGCGGAATATGGCCTCGCGCTACGCGGGGAGTTGGGCACCGTGGCGCTACGCCAATGCACAAGACGCGTATGGAAACGCGACGCCCTGGATCAACGGCGTCAACTCAGGCGCAATTCCGACGGTCACGAATGGGTATCAGCGGGCCACCACACCGCTTCAAACCTACTCGCCGTCGCTGCTGTCTCAGATGCCTTCAAGCGAGGTTTCACGGCTAGAGTCTGAGGCCGCGACCGTAGAGCTAACAGATGGCGCAGCCCAAAACGCAATGGCGACTATCGGAGCGATTCGCGCCAATGCCGTTCAGACGACAAACACGATCTCGAACATTCAGTCCGATTCGTTGTCGTCGAACCCCAACTTGAATACCGAAGTGGGAGTTCTGAACAAGGTAAATGCCACGAGCGTTCTTGCCCTACAAAATGCCCAGGACACGAACAAGCTGCTGGTCGCTCTTCTTGAGCAGCAGACGATTGTTGCCAAGCAACTCCGGGATCAGGCGGCGGCAATCACCAATGCCGATATCGCGCGGCGCACAAGCAGCGTACCACTCGGCCAGCAGCTCACGGGCGGAATCGGGCAGGGCCTAAACAGCTATCGATTGCCGTAGTGATTCTCGTTTGTGAGGGAAAGGAACACCCGTATGGGTCAGATGAACTCGATTACCGGCTACATCACCCAGTTGCTCACGCAACACATCGGCCAGTTCGCTTACATCGGTCAGGCCATGTTCCTGTCCCTCGCCACCATCATGATCGTCTGGTTTGGGTTGAGGTCGGCGCTAGCAGCGGGCGACCGCGGTTCGGGTTTTCATTTCGGCCAGTTCGCGAGCTTGATTTTGATGATTTCTTTTGGCTACGCCATGACCCAGTACTACGACGTGCCGATTCCCGGCATCGGGCGTAGCTTCTATCACCTCATCATTGATGAAACCGAATACCTGAGCACCATCATTGCCGGTGCCCAGCTTCAGAACGCTTCTGACGCGATCAGCCGCTACCAGAGTCAGATCCAGTCACCCGGAATCACCGACATCGCAGGCAATGTCGCCTATATTCTCGACCTCATCATCATGGCGCTCTGGCAGGCTGTCGCCATCATTATTACGGCCTACGGTTTCGTCGCCCAGGCCATCTGCATTCTCGTAGGTCCGGTTTTCATTCCGTTCTTTATTGTTCCGAAGCTCGAATGGCTGTTCTGGGGTTGGCTCAAATGCTTCATCCAGTACGCCTTTTACCAGGTCATTGCCGCTGCCACGATGTTCGTCATCGGCAATCTGGTCATCTACGTTCTGACCCAGCCGCCATTCTTTCCGGTTCCTGATCCCGTGACGTTATTGAGCCTCTTGACCGTGGTTTTTCTCGGCGGCGTATATGCCTTGCTTAAAGTCCCGGCCCTGACCAGCCATATTTTCAGCGGCATGTCCGGGTTGTCCTCGATTGATTTGGTGGAGTACGTGTTGTCATGAGCAGTAGCGAATTCAATGAGACTCGGCGGCTCTATCTGGAAAAGTATGCCGATGCTCTAGTCACCAGCAACTACCTCAGAATCGCCGTCGCCCTGCTTTGTCTCGCCGTGATCGGCTTGGTGGTTCTGAACCTCAGAACAGTTCGCACATTCCAGAATTTCCGGCCACTCGTCATCCGCATTGACGAGCTCGGACGGGCGCAGGCCGTCGATTACAAAAGCCTCGAATACCATCCGGGCGACCGCGAGGCCAAGTATTTCCTGTCAGAATTCTGCCGCCTCTACTTCCGGCGAAACCGCTACACCATCCACGACGATTTCACCAAGGCCCTCTACTTCCTCGATGGAAAACTCGCGAACGACATCATGGAACAGTACCGGAAAGACGACACCATCAACTCCTTCCTGAACGATCCCTCCTCACCCGAGGTGGACGTAACTGTGGAGAAGGTTGCGCTGCAACCGATGACCTCTCCGCCGTACCGGGCATCGGTCGATTTCTATCTAGTCGAGTACGCGCCAGCCGATCATTCGGTACTCAAGAAGACCCTATACACGGCGAATTTTCTCTTCATGTTCAAAGATCAAGTACCGAACGAACTGATTCCCGTGAACCCTTTGGGGCTGACCATCACATACTTCCGCCAGGACCAGGCATTCACCAGCGAGGCCGGACAATGATCGCCAATGCGCTATTCGCAGCGACAGGACTCACCCTGGCCCTGGTGTTCTTTCTACTGAACAAACTGCGCTTTCTGATTCCTTACCGCTTCATTCTTATTCATCAATACGTCCCGACGGCTTTGCTCTTTTCCGCCGTTCTATTCATTAATCTCACGGCGCTGGCATTCACATTCGGGCGCCGGTTCTTCCTCAAAGACACCGGGCGCAAGCTTGCCCATTTCGACCGTGAATTGAACGCGGGTCGCACGCCGATGCCGCCCCATTTGCATCGCGAGGAGCTCAACTGATGTCCCGCCACGATTTCGATCACGAGCCGGATGAACTACGCAATTCCGAATCCCGCCATTCAGGACAGGACGAACGTGAGCCGCGCGATCGGCAATCTCCCCGGTTTCGGGAGGTTCGCCCCAAATACGTTGACATCGAACTTTCTGCTCAATTGAGCGAAACCAAGCTCCGTACGCTAATCGAAATCGGCACATTTCGCGCCGTGAACTTCGATGACTTAGTTCGCTACAGATATCAAGGTGACGAGCGTGCGGCTCGACAAGAACTTAACGACCTTGCACGCCTAGGGTTCGTCCGCCGTCAAACCATCACTCGCACTGACACCGAGCAGTACAGCCTCACCCGATCGGGCTACGGAGCTGTCGAAGAGCGCCGGGATAAAGACTCCGAACAAGTCCTCTATCACGGCTTCGTAAAGCCTAAAGAAGCCGAACACGACTCTGCCATTTACCGGCTCTATGAACGCGCCGCGCAGGAGATCACGGAATCAGGCGGACGCGTCACCCGCGTCGTGCTTGACTTCGAGCTCAAACGATCTATCAATCGCCAGCTTGCCAGGGCTTCGAGCATGTCTCCAGATGAACAGGCGCGGCGAAAGCAGGAAATTGCTGAAGAACACGGCCTGAAGGTCATCAACGGCCGCATCGCGATCCCCGATCTGCGTCTCGAATATGAAACCGCAGACCGCGAACCAAACAAGGTCGATCTGGAGCTTGTGACTGGTCATTATCGCGGTCACAGTCTCTCCGAAAAAGCACAAGCCGGATTCCGCATGTTCGCCTCTGAAGCCGACCGTGCTCACCTACGCGCAGCCATCGCTGACCCCGAAATCATGCAGGAGATCCTCTCGCTATGAGCATCTCGATAGAGCACGTTCGGCGGCTTCAAAGCTTGGGCTACAACGAACGCGAATCTCGCTTTCTATACCTGGTCGCTACGCATTCGGGCTACTTCGTGGCCCGGCAATTTGTGACTTTTAGAGGCCAGCAGAAGGGCTGTATGCTCGACCGCTTTATTGCGCGTCTCATCGATTCCAAGCACGCTCGCGCCATTCCGTACGGACGTACTCGCGTCTTCAATCTCTACTCCCGACAAATCTATGGCGAACTCGAAAAAGACAATCTGCGGAACCGTCGCCAACTGTCTGATGAACTCATCCACACCCGTTTGCTGATCCTCGATTTCGTGTTGGCGCAACCGGAGCGTGATTACCTTGAAACGGAATCCACCAAACTCGCATATTTCCATCGCCAGCTGAACATTCCGCTCTCCGTTCTGCCCGGTCATCTTTATGTGGGACTGAAGGCGCTCGCCACCACCAAACGCTACTTCGTGGATCGCTTTCCAGTGTTCTTGACCCGTGTTGCAGACGGTCTGAATGGCCAAACGAGGCTGCCTACATTCACATACTGCGACTCGCATCAGTGCAATCTGAAGCCTCTCCGTGAACACCTTCGCAGCTACCAGGCATTTCTGAGGAAACTACCTGGCTTTGAGTTCATCTACGCCGCTCCCGATCCCATCAAGCTCGAACGTGCGCGACGGATGTTCAGGAGGATATTTGACTCCGCTGCGCCGGTCTCAGCCAGCGAATTGATCCGCTATTTCACGCTTCGACGACTCTGGGAAGAAAAGAAGTACAACTCGCTCACGCGCGAGGACCGTGACCGGCTTCGCGCCGGAAACGCACGCTATCGCACAGAGCACTTCGAGTCGCTTTATCGGCAATGGCAATCAGGTGGGCTATCGGAGACTGAAATTGATGCGGCTTTCGACTCCCACTTGGCGCTTTCGCGGATTACCTTCCGTACACGCCTGCTTCCTGACCGATACGACATTTTCGTACGGCGGGCAGGCCCGAAATATAGAACCAAATCCCGCAACGCTGGTTCTACGGCTGGTTCTACGCCGGAAGCAACAGCGGTCGAGGAAAGCCGATGAGCGCAAACAACTTCCAACTCCCAACCCCACGAACAGCGCGCGGCATAAACCGAGACCGTGGCCTGGAGCGACCCCATTTTTACCGAGCCGTGCTCGGCCAAAATCCCTGTCGGGCTTCGGAGGTCGCTCCAGGCCACGGTCTCTTTGCCGCGCTTCTGTTACCGGCTGGCACATCTGCCAGTCAGATTGCTGGCACAGTGGATGCCAATTCTGCTGGCACAAGTGCAGCCAGCTATTCCGAAATGCAACTGAGGGAACTACTGCTATGCCTCTGATTCAATCGCCCAACCCGAAACCCCGCCGGACAAAAATCACTTTGCGGCTCGACGAGCCGCTGGCCCGTACTGTCCACCGCTACGCGGAATTTATCCGTGCCACGAACGAGTACGTAATCGCCCAGGCATTGAACTACTTTTTCGACCGCGACCAAGAGTTCAACGAGTGGCTGACGGCACATCCCAATTCGACCGGGCGCAGTCGCTCGCGCACCACCTCACCGAATTCAACAGCAGACAAAGAGCCAGAGGAAACAACCCACGGAACCGCCGAGAGAGGTTCCAAATGATTCAGCGCCTACTCGCCTCGAAAGCGCTTGTTGCATATGTGATGGCCTGTGCCACTGGCATCACCTTTTACTTCCGCTGGCCATTCCCAGAAGACGACCTCCTGCTGCATCTCATCGATCTGCGAGCGCACGGCGTCTATCTCTTCTTCAAATACAGCTACACCCTATTTCTCTTCACCACTCCTTACATCGCGTACTCCCTCGTGCTCTCCGGCCTTTATGTATTCGCCTATCGCCCGACCCGCAACCTCAAGCCCAAACCACTGCCACCTTATCCCGATCCATCCAAACGAAATGAACTCTTTCTCGTGCTGGGTGAGGTCCATGATTCGCGCAAGCCGGTTCCAGCCGCCGATCCCTATTGGCTTGCGATTCCAGAGCGTGGGCTGTTCACGGGGATTGCAGTGTTCGGAGCCATTGGCACCGGCAAGACCAGCGGCTGCATGTACCCCTATGCCGAGCAATTAATCGCCTACAAGGCGCAGAATCCGAAGCGGCGCATGGGCGGACTTGTGCTCGAAGTCAAAGGCGACTTCTGCCAGAAGATTCATCAGATTCTCAAAAAGCACGGACGCGAAGAGGATTACGTCGAAATCAATCTGAATGCCGAGTACCGCTACAACCCTCTTTACAATGATCTCGATGCCTATGCGCTGGCCTACAACATCGCATCGCTCTTAACCAATCTCTTCGGACGCGGCAAAGAACCGTTCTGGCAGCAAGCCTACACCAACCTCGTGAAGTTCATCATCCAGCTTCACAAAGTGGCTTACGACTATGTGACCCTGTTCGATATCTACGAATGCGCTATTAACCCCGACCTGCTCGAATCGAGGATTCTTGAAGCCGACAAGCGCACTCATGCTCATCGGACCTTAATCATTGCCGATTCCGATTTCCTCTCTCACGCCGAACTCGAAGCTCATGGATTTCGCGCCGATGAAACCTCAGGCTGCTGCAAGGCGCCATATTCTCGGGTTGCGGAGGAAGCACTGAAAGCCTTGCACCTTAATTACGAGGATTTAGACCCACAGCCGATATCACGCCAGGATCGTTTGAAGGCCGAGATTCTTGATGGAGTGAAACGCTGGTTCTACAACGACTGGAGGAGGATCGAAAACAAACTCCGCACCTCGATTGTCGAGGGCATCTCGGTATTCCTATCGCTATTCGATGACAACCCCATCGTTAAGCGTACCTTCTGCCCTCCGAAGGAGTGTTACGACCCCGTACTCAATGCTGATGGCAAGTATGGCCGACCACTGCCGCCCTTCTCCGAATTGATCGAGACCGGCAAAGTATGCGCGTTGAATTTCCCCGTGTCCCTTAACCCAGGTCTCGCCAAAGCCATCGGCGTGATGATGAAACTCGACTTCGAGCGCGCCATGCTCAATCGAATTCCCAAGATCGAACAGAACCCAAATGACTATTTCCGTCAGGCTTTCTTCATCTGTGATGAATACCAGCACTTCGCCACTGTTGGCGAGAGCGACCCAAACGGAGACGAGAAGTTCTTTGCTCTGTCACGCCAGTCAAAGTGCATCCCCATCGTCGCCACCCAAAGCATCAGTTCTTTGCGCTCCAGCTTGCCCGGTGAAACCTGGCGGACTCTCTTGCAGACCTTCCGTACCAAGATCTTCCTCGCCCTCTCCGATGAATTATCGGCCAAGATCGCTAGCGAACTGTGTGGGAAGGAAGATCAGTGGAAGGTGAACTACAACATCTCCGAAAGCGGGCACGACGCGCGCGTGAGCCTGTGGACCGGCAAGGCGATGGCACATCGCGCGAATGTGACTACGTCGAAGAGCTACAACACTCAAAGCGACTTCCGATTCGACTTCAAAACCTTCATGGAACTCAAGAACGCGCAGTCGGTCACGCTTGCCTACGAGGGCCTCAACCCTTGTCCACCAACCTTCATGTATCTCAAGCCCTACTACAACGACGTAAACAAATCATATTTCCGGCAACTCGCGGAAGGAGAGCTCTGATGACCACGACTGCCGCGACAATAGGCTTTGAGCTGATCCTGCCGTTTCTTCGGCCTATTGAGCAGTTGATTCTTGATCCCGAGATCAGCGAGATCATGGTCAACGGCCCCGAGCACATCTTTATCGAACGTGCGGGGATCGTGCAGTCTGTGCCCGGAATATCGCTCACCGGCAAGTCACTCGAAGTTGCCGTCCGCAATATCGCCCGTCGATTGGGAGACGACATCTCGGAAGAGAAGCCCATCCTCGACTCGCGCCTACCCGACGGGAGCCGGGTGGCTGCCGTTATTTCGCCGTGCAGCTTGAATGGAGTGACCCTCACAATTCGGAAGTTCAATGCCAAACACTTCGGAATCGACGAGCTCATTCAAATCGGCACCATCACCGATGAAATGGCGGAATTTCTGAAATCCGCAGTTCTGAATCGTCAGAATATGCTCATCTCAGGAGGGACGGGCACGGGCAAGACCACGCTGCTAAATATTTTTGCGAACCTCATTCCTGAGCACGAGCGAATTCTTGTCATTGAAGACACAGCAGAAATACAAATCAACGCTCCGAACCTCGTGCGATTTGAAGCACGACGCGAACAGAACGGAGTTCCTGCAGTAACCATCCGCGATCTGCTTAAGTCCAGCCTGCGTCATCGGCCTGACCGAATCCTTCTCGGCGAAATTCGGGGCGCGGAGGCATTTGACCTGTTGCAACTTCTGAATACTGGACACTCCGGCACGGTCTCAACCGTTCACGCCAACTCCGCACATCAAGCCCTCAGCCGATTCACGAGCTGCGTCCTACAGAGCAACGTCGAGCTTCCTTATCGAGCGATAAAGAGCAATATCGCGGACTCGGTAAACCTGATCATTCATGTTGAGCGCCGGCCAGGGTGCCGATTCATCTCGGAGGTCCTAAAAATCAGAGGCTACAACCCTGAGCAAGATCACTACTCGTTCGAACACGTCTTTCAGCGGGAGGATGTGCCATGAGGAGGAACGTCGAATACGTACTGCGAATTCCTTGCCGTTGGGCAATGATGACAACGTTGTTGTCGCTGCTGATGTTTTCGGCAGCCGGCACCACGAAGATCACCTCACTTCGCGCTTACCTCATCACCTATTCCCTCATGCTGCTACTCACAATGCTTGGGGTCAATCCACAACTCGCGCGTGAGCGTTCGCATCCTGGCCCAGATGCCGGCGCATTTCATCTCCGGTTTGGCCCGCGGGTCCTTTTCCTGCTGACGTTGACTACCGCAGCTTTCTGCGTTGGCCGACTACCGATATTCAGGGTTCCTCTGCAAATCCGATGGCACGCGCTCACGATTTTTGCTCTCGCCACTTTTCTGCAAGCATGGGCAATGATTGCGAATCCCTTCTTCTCGCCCGCTATTCACATTCAACAAGAACGTCATCGGCTGATCGATTCAGGCCCGTACAGATTTATTCGCCATCCGGGATATGTCGCAATGTGCACTTCCGTTCCGGCGAGCGCAGTTGCCATTGGTTCATGGCTGGCACTCGTTCCAGCCGCCGCATTCATCGCTCTGATTTATCGACGTACAACATTTGAAGATCAATTTCTCAAGGCCAATCTGTCGGGCTACCTCGACTATGCAGAGCATATCCCCTCAGGTCTGCCTCTGGTCAGGAGTATGTAAATGTCAAACGTTCAAAAGAAGCCACCTCAAAACACGATCGAGCACGACGCATCATTTGAGCCTCTGCTTGATTCCGACGAAGCGGCCGCACTGTTAAAGATCCACCCAAAAACTTTGCAGCGCATGGCACGGAATGGCGAGGTTCCGGGAATTCAAATCGGCAAGCTCTGGCGCTTTCGTGCGTCAGAATTAAATGCATGGATGCAAGGTATAATCGCGCATAGCTATCCATGCCGCCTCAACTTGGAAAGGAGACAAGCGTGAGGCGTGCAGTATATCAACGAGGATGCTTACGAAGCATCACTCGAAAAAACGGAACTGTAGTTTGGGAATACCGATGGCGCGAACTAACACAAGACGGTTCAGTGAAACGACGGGCCGTAATTGCAGGAACGCTCCAAGATTACCCAACCGAATCAGCCGCACAGTCCGCGGTCGATTCGCTACGCTTAACTATCAATCAACGCTCCACTCGGCAAGCTATTCGGCAGCTAACAATAGAACAGCTTGTAAACCATTATCGACGACACGAATTACCGCTGATCGCCCGCAAGGACGATCCCACCATCCCGGAGGACGACGATCAGAGAAAGTCCTTTGCGACCCAAGATACTTACGATGGGTATCTTCGGAAATGGATTCTGCCCCGCTGGCGCGCTTACTTGTTGTCCGACGTAAAGGCGGTCGAAGTCGAAGCTTGGCTAAAGACTCTCTCGCTGACACGTGGCAGTCGGGCGAAAATCCGCAACATCATGAGCGCGCTCTATTCTCACGCAATTCGATGGGAATGGGCGGAACGGAATCCAATCACCAGCGTCCGCCAGAGCGCAAAGAGGGAGAAGATTCCAGAAATCCTAACCGTAGAGGAACTGGTCAAACTGCTAGCGGCGATTCCCGAACCATTTCGCACAGCGGTTTTTCTGGACGGATCAAGTGGACTACGCGTGGGCGAGTTGCTCGGTCTGAAGTGGGAAGATGTGGACTTCGATCGCAGTGTCATTCACATCCGGCGCTCTGTGGTGAAGCAACACATCGGCCCACCGAAAACCGAAGCTTCCCAAAAACCCATACCGATGGAGACAGACTTGGCAGAGAGTCTCTGGCTCTGGAAACAAGAGAGTCTCTATCACGCTCCATCCGATTGGGTGTACGCCAGTCCCGCGAAGAAGGGCAAACAACCTTACTGGCCCAATTCCATCTACCGCGTTTACATCAAGCCAGCGGCAGAGAAAATTGGGCTAACCAAGAAAATCGGCTGGCACACCTTCCGACACACCTTCGGAACCATCCTCAACTCGAATGGCGAAAATCCAAAAGTCATTCAGGAACTACTGCGTCATGCGAATTTACGCGTCACGATGGACACTTACGTCCAAGCAGTGAGCGAAGAGAAACGCGATGCGCAGAAAAAAGTTGTACGTCTGCTATTGCCCGGAATCCGAAAGAAATGTTCCTAACTGGACGTTTCTGGACGTGCGGCCGGGGACCTCAATTTCGACAACTCCTTTTGAATCTTGGCGTCCCCGACGGGATTTGAACCCGTGTTACCGCCGTGAAAGGGCGATGTCCTAGGCCGGGCTAGACGACGGGGACCTGCTGCTCAGGAAAAGAGTACCGTGTCCGACGATCTTGCAGGATGTCCAGAACCAGCACTCCTGCGGCTAGAATGTCGATGTTAACAGTGGGGGTAGGTAGTGTCAAAGAACGGCTTCAGGCAAGCAAGGGTGTATCGGCGAGAGTGCAGAGGCAGCGCGCTGAGGCTGTGACCTGCGCTGCGGAGTTCGCTATTATCTGTAGTTCTGCCGGCTAGCACTATGGAACATGCTTTGATTTGCGATGCGGTCCGCACACCCTTTGGGAAGTACGGAGGCACACTGTCGTCGATTCGCACCGATGATTTGGCCGTGGCGTCTCTCAAAGCTCTGATGGAACGAAACTCGAAGGTCGATTGGGGAGCGATTGATGACGTTATCTACGGTTGCGCAAATCAGGCGGGCGAAGACAACCGCAACGTGGCGCGCATGGCGCTGCTCCTGGCGGGATTGCCGAAAGAAGTTCCCGGCGCGACGGTGAATCGGCTTTGCGGATCGAGTATGGAAGCGGTTTCGGTTGCGGCTCGTGCTATCAAATCGGGCGAAGCCTCTCTGGTAATCGCCGGCGGCGTGGAAAGCATGTCGCGCTCGCCCTTTGTCATCGCCAAGGCGGAAGCCGCGTTTTCACGCGGGGCGAAAATTGAGGACACGACGATCGGCTGGCGTTTTGTGAATGCGGCGATGAAAGAGGAGTATGGGACGGACTCGATGCCGGAGACGGCAGAAAATGTAGCCGAAGAGTGGCACATTTCCCGCGCGAATCAGGATGCATTTGCGTTTCGGAGTCAGAGGCGCACGGCTGAGGCGGCGAAGGCAGGAAAGTTTTCCGATGAAATCGTTCCCGTGCGAGTGCCGCAGAAGAAAGGTGATCCACTCATTGTTTGCAAGGACGAACAGCCGCGCCCAGATACAACCCTCGAAGCGCTCGCCAAGCTGAAGCCGATCGTCAAACCGAATGGCACTGTTACGGCGGGAAATGCTTCCGGCATAAACGACGGCGCGTGTGCAATTCTTTTGGCGTCCGAGTCTGTCGCCGCGAAGCATCAGTTGAAGCCAATCGCGCGAGTGGTCGCGTCGGCGTCAGCGGGAGTCTTACCGCGCGTGATGGGAATCGGTCCAGTTCCGGCAACGCAAAGAGTACTCGCAAAAGCCGGACTCAAGCTGTCCAATATGGATGTAATCGAGCTGAATGAAGCTTTTGCGGCCCAGTCGCTTGCGGTTTTGCGGGATTTGGGCTTAGCCGATGATGCCCAACACGTAAATCCGAACGGCGGCGCTATTGCAATTGGCCATCCGTTGGGGGCCAGCGGAGCGCGACTGGTCGCGACCGCCGCATATCAGCTACGCCGGACGGGCGGCCGGTATGCCCTGTGTACAATGTGCATCGGCGTCGGGCAAGGAATCGCTACGATCCTCGAACGGATCTGAAATTGAAAGTCACCAGCGAATCAACGCTGCACCCCACAACTTCTTCGACCGCCCGCGCTCGCACTCTGAAAAAAGTCGGCCTGTTCTCTCTGGTGTTCGTAATGTACTCCTACAACACTGCGGGCCCGTTTGGTCTGGAAGACCAAGTAAGCACATCGGGCCCGGGAATGGCTCTCCTTTACCAATTATTCATTCCCTTTTTCTGGTGCATCCCGATCTCGCTGGTTTCCGCCGAACTCACAACTGCGATGCCGGTCGAGGGTGGGTTTTATCGCTGGACCCGCGCCGCGTTTGGCGACTTCTGGGGTTTTCTTGCTGGCTGGTGGAATTGGACGGGTTCGTTCTTGCTAGGCGGCGCCTATGCAGTGCTCTTCTCCGACTATGTTGCGCCGCATCTCGCGCCGTGGAAGCACTATTGCATTTCGCTATTGGTCATCGTGTTCATCGCATACGTGAACGTGCGTGGAATTCGCCTGGTGGGCAGTCTTGCGACAGCGATGGAACTCGCAATACTGTTTGCCCTCCTTATTATGTGCGCGATGAGCGTGCGCATGTGGCACTACAACCCATTTGTACCTTTGATTCCGCCGCACAAGCCTGTCTTCCAGGTCTTCGGAGTGGGTTTCGCGCTTGGGCTTTGGCTCTACGCGGGATATGAACAACTATCCACAGTTGCCGAGGAAGTCGAGAACCCGCAGCGGAACTATCCGCGAGCCTTGGTTTGGGTAGTGCCGCTATCAATCGCAACCTACGTCATTCCCACAGCGTGTTCGCTTGCGGCGGCGGGAAACTGGCAAAACTGGCACGATGGGTCGTTTGCAGATGCGGCGCTTGTCATTGGCGGACACTGGCTCTGGCTCACGATCACGTTATCGGCTGCTGTCATGAGCCTTTCCATATTGAACAGCATGGTTTTGAGCACCACTCGAATGCCGTTCGCAATGGCTGAGGATGGATATCTTGTACCATCGCTGGCGCGCACGCACTCAAAATTCGGGACGCCGTGGCTGGCGATCTTGATTTCCGCGGTTGCCTACTGCCTGGTCGCGTCGCATACGCTTTCGCAATTAATTTCTGTGTATATCTGGCTCAGGATCGCGACTTCGGTTATGACTGTGCTTTCCGTATGGCAGTTGCGGCGAACACGCCCGGAACTCGATCGCGCGTATCGCATCCCGTGGGGGAAAACGGGCCTCGCCTATGCAGTGATTGCACCATTATTAATGAGTGGGATCGCCATGATCGCGAGCGATAAGTTTGCGTTGAAGTGGGGACCTGTCGCGCTGTTAGTTGGACCGGTGGCGTATCTGCTGCTTCGAAGACGATCATCTGAGTCTGTCATTCCGAGTCATCCATAGCCGCGTCTGCGAGGTGACGATGACGAGCAATCTGCATTTCCAAAATCTCCTGCGGGGCTTCATTGGGATCTCAGCGAACGAGCGATCTCAATTTCTCGGCAGCTAGTTCGGCCGTGATATCGCGCTGCGGTGTGCCTAGCATTTCAAATCCCACCATGAATTTTCGTACCGTCGCTGAACGCAGCAGCGGAGGATAAAAATGTGCGTGGAAGTGCCACTCAGGAAATGCTCCTTGCGTCGGCGCCTGGTGAAAGCCCATCGAATAGGGGAAAGGCACATCGAATACGCGATCGTAAGCAGAGACCAGTTGTTTCAATGTGCGAGCGAGCTGCGGCATTTCGCTCGAACTAAGTTCAGGCATTACTCCTAAATGCCGCCGGCTGCAGACCATAACCTCGAACGGCCACACCGCCCAGAAAGGCACCAGCACGACGAAGGCATCATTCGCGCAAACGATGCGTGATTTCTCAATCTCTTCCAATTTGAGGTAATCGCAAAGCAAACAACTTCTGTGCGCCTCAAAATATCTTTTCTGAGCGGAGAGCTCGCGGGCCGGCATCTGCGGCACTGAACTGGTTGCCCAAATCTGGCAATGAGGATGAGGATTGCTTGCGCCCATCATTTCGCCGCGATTCTCAAAAATTTGCACATGGTTGACCCATGGCAGTCGTCCAAGTTCGCCAAACTGCGATGTCCAGGTCCGGACTACTTCCTCAATTGCCGGAATCTCCATGCTCGAGAGCGTCAAATCATGCCGCGGAGAGAAGCAAATCACGCGGCAAATTCCAGCTTCGCCTTCGGCCACTATCAATCCCTTACCTTGGGCGTCTAACCTGGCGAGTGGAGCGTCTCTCTGCAAGGCGGCGAAATCATTCTCGAAAACGAACGTGGAAGTGTATTGCGGATTGCGCACTCCGCCGGCGCGCTCGTTGCCCGGGCAGAGATAACAAGTCGGATCGTATGCCGCGCGGTCTGCTGGCGGCAGGGCTTCGGTCGCGCCTTGCCAGGGACGTTTGGTCCGATGCGGCGACACCAGCACCCATTCATTAATTAAAGGATTGAACCGGCGATGCGACTGCTGGTCGAGCTGAAGACCCTTGCCGTGCATTTTGGAAATTTGAAAGTCCGCCCAAAGTTGGATTGACCTTACCTTCGCCGGCCTTTATGGTTCTCTCACATCTGCAACTCCATTACAATAGGCGCACTTACCTTCGATGAACGCCACCGAGCTAGCCGAGCGATTCCAAGAACGGTTCCACAGTTACCCTCAGGTTTTCAGTGCTCCCGGCCGCGTAAACTTGATCGGCGAGCACACCGATTACAACGATGGATTTGTACTTCCCAGCGCAATTGGCTTCTTCACACGTGCCGCCATTGCGCCGCGAAATGATAACAAGCTGGTGATTCGCTCGACGGAATTCGAAGAGAGTTTTGAGGGCGACATCAAAGCTTTGCCGGCAAACAAACTAGGTGCGTGGTACGACTACATTCTCGGAGTGGCTGCGGAACTGGTTCGGGCCGGAGTGCGTCCAGCTGGAGCGAGCGTTCTGATACACGGTGAAGTCCCGATCGGCGCCGGACTCAGCTCTTCGGCTGCACTCGAAGTTGCATCCGCTTTTGCTTTACTCAGCTTGACCCATGCCGAACTGCCGCCGAAAACCATCGCCAAGCTTTGCCAAAGGGCGGAGAACGAATTTATTGGGGCGCGAGTAGGCATTATGGACCAATTTGTCTCCTGCCTGGGGCAAGAGGGGTTTGCGGTTCTACTCGACTGCCGCTCGCTTGAGTTCGAACTGGTTCCGCTTCCTGAGACCATTAAATTCGTGATCTGCAATACGATGGTGAAGCACGAGCACTCGGGCGGCGAGTACAACCAGCGGCGACGCGAATGCGAACAGGGCGTCGAGATACTCTCCAGGTTTTATCCTGGAATTTCAGCGTTGCGGGACGTATCTCTCGAGCAGTTGAGGGCGCACTCGAGCGATATGCCTGCGATCATTTACAAGCGCTGCCTGCACGTGGTCGAAGAGAATGACCGGGTCCTAAAAACGGGCCGGCTTTTCCGCAGCGGCGATCTGGCTGGTGTTGGCCAACTCATGCGCGAGTCGCACGTCAGCATGCGAGACCTTTATGAGATCAGCTGCCGGGAGCTCGACATTATGGTCGAATCGGCTGAAGGACTGCCGGGATACTATGGCGGTCGAATGACCGGAGGCGGTTTTGGGGGGTGCACGGTGAATCTTGTCGCCGCCAATAAGTCGGAAGCTTTTCGCGACAAGATTGCTCAGCGTTATAAGCAGCAGACGGGAATCTCTGCCGAAATCTACATTTGCTCTCCGGCCAGCGGAGCTCACGCGGAGTTGAAAACGGCCTCGGTCTAATTCGCCACGCCGCATGCTGCCCCAAAGAAGATATGCTTTTCGGCGGAGAATACGTTTACAACGAACGCGCAATCAGAGATAATGCGGGCTTCAACCCATCAGTTTTGGCACATCGATTTTGCGCGTGAAGATCAAGATCAAATAGGAGGTCGCGCGAATGAGGGTTTCCACTCTCGTGCTTGCGCTATTCACTATTGTGGCGGAGATGCAAGGCCAGGTCACAAAAAAGCCCTTCGGCAAAACACCGGATGGAACTCCCGTCGATATTTACACCCTGAAAGATGGCGCTATCGAAGCGCACATTATGACCTATGGCGGCATCATTCAGTCGCTGAAGGTGCCGGATAAGAACGGAAAGTCCGCTGATGTGGTGCTCGGCTTCGATACGCTCGACGGCTACACCGGCGGCGCAAAGCCGAACTCTGCATATTTTGGTGCGCTGATTGGCCGCTATGCAAACCGCATTGGCGGCGCGAAGTTCACGCTCGATGGCCAGACCTATCACACGCCGGTAAACGATGGGCCGAATACTCTTCACGGCGGCACTGTAGGGTTCGACAAGAGAGTCTGGAGCGCGAAAGAAATTCCGCACGGCATTGAGCTGACGCTGGTCAGTTCAGACGGTGATCAGGGATTTCCGGGGAAGCTTACGGCCGTTGTTCGTTACACGCTGGTCGGCAAAGATCTGAAAATTGACTACTCGGCAACCACGGATAAAGATACGGTGATAAATCTCACCAACCATTCTTATTTCAATCTCGCAGGCCAGGGGAATGGCGACATCTTGAAGAATGAGGTCAAGATCAACGCCAGCCACTACACTCCGGTCGATGCCACTCTGATTCCAACCGGAGAACTGGCGCCGGTTGAAGGCACCCCTTTCGATTTCCGCAAGCTCACCGCGGTTGGCGCTCGCATCAATCAGGACAATGACCAACTGAAGAAGGCGCACGGCTACGATGACAACTGGGTGCTCGATAACCACGGAAAATTCGCCGAGGCAGCCGAAGTTTACGAACCGACCAGTGGGCGTGTTCTTACTGTGATCAGCGACCAGCCCGGCGTGCAGTTCTACACTGGCAACTTTCTCGATGGAACTATCACCGGGAAGGGCGGCAAAGTTTACGGGCACCGCGCGGCGCTGGCGCTGGAAACGCAGCACTTTCCAGATTCGCCGAACCATCCGAAATTTCCGACCAGTGAGCTTAAGCCCGGACAGAGATACCACACGGTGACAATATTTCGGTTCTCAGCCCGCTAGGCGTTCCACGACTGTCGTGATCTTCTAAGCGGCAGGGGATGTGGCGAGAATGGCTCAAATCAAAGGGGAGCACGAATGACTCCACTCGCGATGTACGTGACAGAACGGTTAGTACATCTTTCAGCAGTCGATCTAGCGATTATTGTCATTTACTTCGGCTTAGTGCTGGTAATCGGCTTTTATCTCAAGAAGTTTGCCAACACCGGCGAAGACTTCTTCCTGGCCGGCCGCGAGATGACCTCATGGGTCGCTGGACTGGCCTTTGTTTCCGCAAATCTCGGGTCGCTCGAATTATTAGGATGGGCCGGCTCTGCTTATCAATACGGAATTCTTGCGGCGCACTGGTACTGGATTGGCGCAATTCCCGCCATGGTCTTCCTCGGCCTGGTGATGATGCCGTTTTATTACATCTCGAAAACGCACTCAGTCCCCGGCTACTTAAAGCTGCGCTATGGTTCAGAGGCAAGTGCACTCAGCGGCATTACATTCGCGGTCATGACCATCTTGATGTCTGGCGTGAACATGTACGCCATGGCCGTGGTGATGAAGGTTGTGCTTGGCTGGAACATTAATTTCAGCATTTGGGTTTCTTCGCTGACCGTTGGGGTATACGTTGCTGCCGGCGGATTATTCTCAGCGATCTTCAATGAAGTGCTGCAATTCTTCTTGATCTGGTTCGGTGCGCTACTCATTCCAATCCTGGGACTGATCGAAACGGGCGGATGGAGCGGAATGGTCGCGCGCATTCATCAGAATTTTCCCGGCCAGGACTTCACGCATATGTGGGGGCCGCTGGGCTCGTTCTCGCACAATCCGATGGGTATTAACTGGATCGGCATCGTCTTTGGTCTCGGTGCCGTGCAATCCATGGGGTATTGGACGACCGATTTCCTGGTAGTTCAGCGCGTTCTCTCGGCGAAGGACATTCGTTCGGCAAAGATGGCGCCGATCATCGGTTCATTTTTCAAGATGGCTGTTCCTTTGATTGTCATTCTTCCAGGACTGCTTGGGCTTGCGGTGTTGCCGATGCATCTGGTCCCTGCTAGCAATTTGGCACCGGGCCAGCACAGCTTTAACGAAGTTCTTCCGCTCATGCTCGCTCGCTATTGCGGCCCAGGTCTGCTCGGACTCGGTGTGATCGCACTGATTGCGGGCTTCATGGCCGGCATGGCGGGCAATGTGAGCGCGTTTGCGACGGTGTGGACGTACGACATCTATCGACCCTACCTGCACAAGACCGCCGCCGACAGCCACTATGTTTCGATGGGGCGCTGGTGCACGATCATTGGCCTTTTCATCAGCATTGGGACTGCATATCTTGTAATGGGCTTCGCCAGCATCATGGACTATGTGCAGGCGCTGTTCGGATTTTTCATCGCACCTCTCTTTGGCACCGTCGTTCTGGGCATGTTGTGGAAGAGGGTGACTCGATGGGCGGGTTTCTTGGGCCTGCTGGCCGGCACGACAGCGTCGGTCACGATGTTCGCCCTCATGAAAACCAATCCAACGCACTGGGTGCCCATTTTCGCGCGTTCGCCGCTCGCACAAGGATTGGCGCAGGATATGTTTCAATCGCTTTGGTCATGTTGTACGTGCGTGGTTGTCACGGTGCTAATCACGCTTGTTACCGCGCCCAAGCCTGACCAGGAATTGGTCGGATTGGTTTACAGCTTGACACCTCTGGCACACGAGGAGCACACCAGCTTCTGGCATCGGCCGGTCGTCTGGGGCGTCCTCGCGTTAGTGATTCTAGTCGTCCTCCAAATCATCTTCTGGTGAGACTCAATGGCTGAAGAAAAACATCACATTATTCCGGTTTGGTTTTTTGTGGGGGTGTTGCTGCTGATTTATGGCGTGCTGATTTTTATCAGCGGCTTGACCGAACTGTCTCATCCGCCAGATACCGTGCTGGCGAATTTGCACGCGCCGGTTTGGTGGGGAGCGATCTTGATCGTACTTGGCGGCGCTTATTGTTTGATTTTCAGGCCGGGGAAGAACTGAATCATTTCAGAATAGAAATCAAAAACCCTACCCTGTCGCAAAGAACGCGACAAGGGTGGGGCAACCCTGATCTTAATTCTTGATTCGTGGCGAGAGCGTCCGAGCCAACGCATTACCTCCCACGCCGTTAATTTGCCGAGCCAGTCAGCGTTTTCAAAAAGTGATAGTAAAAGTCCACTCCTTTATAAAAGGCCTCTGCGGGGACTCGCTCATCGCGCCCGTGCTCGCGATGATCATCGCGCTCCGTTTCTACTCCTGAGACGCCGTAGGTGGGCAGGCCAGCGTTCATCGTGTAAACGCCATCGGATGCGCCCGTCGCCATTGTGGGAAAAACCGGAATGCCCGACCACATCTTCGCGGCAACAGTTTTTATGGCTGCAAAGACGTCAGGCCGCGGCGGAGGAGGAGCGAAGGAGCGCTCATCGGGAATGGTATCCAGAACTTGGCCGGCATTTGTGATGTAGCGCACTTCAACTTTCGGGTCGGCAAAGACCTTTACCAACTCTTCGCGGACCTCCTGTTTCGAGTGCCCGGGAAGAATACGGCAATTGACGACTGCTTCTGCCCGTCCTGGCAAAGCATTATTCGCGTGACCGCCGGTTAACCGGGTCGCAACGCAAGTGGTGTGAAGCCGGGAGTTGTCGATCGGGTCCTGCGACAGACGATCCACGGCGCTCATGTCGGGCGGGTTGCGCAGAATGGCTTCAATGTCCTGCTTTCGTTCGCCGGTTTCTACGGTGGCAAGATGCTCGTAGTAAGCGCGCGTCACGCTGTTCAGTTCGAACGGGAACTTATGCTGTTCCAGATTAATCAGCGCGTGAGAGAGCTCATAGATCGCGTTGTCGGGCCTGGGCAATGAGCTGTGGCCGCCAGGGTTGGTAGTGATGACTTGGTAGTCTGAGTAAAGCTTTTCGGTGGCGTCGACAACGAGCGCTAGTGCTTTGCCGTGGTCCATCTGCACTTCGCCACCGTCGTGGTTCAGCACGAATTCGGCGTCGATCAGATCGCGTTTGTTTTTCAGCAGCCAATCCACGCCATTCGATTTTCCACCTTCTTCATCGGCGGTCATGGCGAGAATAATGTCGCGATCCGGAACGTATTCCTCTTTCTTGAAACGAATGAGGGTCGTGGTCATAATCGCGTCGCCATCTTTCATGTCCTGTGTGCCACGCCCGTAGAAATAGCCGTCTTTCTCTACGAATTGGAATGGGTCGGTTGTCCAGTCCTCGCGTTTCGCTTCGACCACATCGAGATGCCCGATCAGCACGACTGGTTTGTGCTTGCCTGACCCGTGCAGTCGTACGACGACGTTCTTCTTGCGATCGTTTGGACCGCCGATATAAATGTCGCTCTCGGGAAAGCCGGCGTCGCGGAAGCGCTGCGCCATCGCCTGAGACGCGGTGGTTACGTTGCCCACAGAATCTGTGGTGTTGATTTCGATCAATTGTTTGAAGATGTCGTGGGAGAGCTGTTTGGTTGAATTATCGATTTGGGCCGGCGAATTAGGTATAAGTGCAGCAACGCAAACGGCGAGTAGGAATCGGTTCAAGCGTTTCCTCCGAGGTGAAAAAGAAATCCAATATTATAGGAAATGAAAGAGTTCTGGAGAACGCGACCAGTAAAGTCGCCGCCCTACCCGCGGATAACCAGCAGCTGTAGTGCTTTGTTCGGCCCGGAAAGTGGATACAGTGAATACTGTATTCCGCTCACTTCCGGGCTGGTGCATTCTAGTAAGAGTGTCCAGGCTTCTGTGTGCCACTTGAACAGCCTTTCGCTTGGGTTCTTAGGGGTAACGGTGGCATTTCGCAAGAGCAAGGTAAGTTGTCAGAGTCGGGCCGTTGTTTCCTGCACCAGCTGAATACTTGGCATGAGTCTCACAAAAATCCTGATTGCTGACGACCACGAGTCTTTCCGCCGTAGCTTGCGCTCATTCCTGGAAAGCCGGGGTAAGGTCCAAGTGTGCGAAGCCGCTGATGGGGAAGAGGCGGTTGAAAAGGCGAAAGAACTCAGGCCTGATCTGATCCTGCTTGACGTCAGCATGCCTCGCATGAACGGGCTCGACGCTGCGCGTGTGATCCGCCGGGAAGTCCCAGAGAGCCGCGTCCTTATTGTGAGCCAAAATGATGGCAGCGTAATGGAGCGGCAGGCAAGGGAAGTTGGCGCCTGCGCTTTTCTGACCAAGGGGAACCTGGCTCATGATCTTATTCCAGTGATCGATCGCACGGTCGCCGCGCGCAAGAGCAACGGAAATGGGCATTCGCAATCAGCGAGCAATCAGTTTGCGATAAATAGCCTACCCAATAGCGAGATGGCGCCACTCATCCAGAACCTTGACTGGTCGAAAACACCGGTCGGTTGGCCAGAGGCGTGGTCTCCCGCTCTGCGCATGATGGTAAACTTTCTGCTCGCGAACCGTTTCCCGCAACTTCTGTGGTGGGGTCCGCAGTTTTGCTGCGTGTACAACGATGCCTATATTCCTGTGCTAGGAGAGAAGCATCCGCACGCCCTCGGCCAGCCGGTTTCTGAAGTCTGGCATGAAATTTGGCCCATCCTCCAGCCATTGATTGAGACTCCTTTCAACGGCGGACCTGCAACCTGGATGGAGGACATAGAACTTTTTGTCAAGCGACGTGGATTTGTCGAGGAGACGCATTTCACGATCGCATACAGCCCAGTGCCAGACGAGACGGCAGCATCAGGGATTGGCGGAGTGCTGGCGACGGTTCACGAAATCACAGAAAAAGTCATCGGAGAGCGGCGGATCGGTGTATTGAGGGAGCTTGGGGCTGAGTCAGTCGAATCGAAATCGGCCGAAGAAGCGTGCGCCAATGCAGCGCGTGTCTTATCTCGTCATAAGAAAGATGTTCCATTTGCCCTGATTTACCTGCTCGATTCCGATGGGCGATCAGCACATTTGGCAGGCGCGACAGGCGTCGATGCAAAAGACCGCGCCCTTCTGATTGGATTAGATCAAGTTGACGGGCCCGAAGAAGAAGTCTGGCCTGTTAAGAAAACAATTGAAACGGAAGCAGTGCAGCAGGTTGGCGACTTACACCGCAAATTTCGGAACGTGCCAGAGAGCGCATGGACTGATCCCACGACGTCAGCTGCTATTGTTCCATTGCGCTCGAACATCGCGCACCGCTTGGCCGGCTTCATGATCGCCGGTGTCAGCCCGCGACTTCAATTCGACGAGAGCTATCGCAATTTTCTGGAATTGATGTCTACGCAAATTGCAACCAGCATTGCCAACGCTCGGGCCTACGAGGAAGAACGGAAACGAGCTGAGGCGCTGGCCGAGATTGACCGCGCCAAAACACTCTTCTTCAGCAATGTGAGCCATGAGTTTCGAACGCCTCTGACCTTAATGCTGGGGCCGCTCGAAGACGCACTTGCGGACTCGAATGAGTTGGGGAGCAAACAACGCGACAGCCTGGAGGTGGCGCACCGCAACTCGTTGCGCTTGCTGAAGCTGGTTAACACGCTGCTGGATTTTTCGCGCATCGAGGCGGGGCGAATTCAGGCGTGCTTTGAACCAACCGACTTGTCGACGCTGACCTCTGAACTTGCCAGCGTTTTTCGCTCCGCGACAGAACGGGCTGGGTTGCGCTTCACTGTCGACTGCCCACCACTCTCCGAGCCGGTTTATGTCGATCGCGAGATGTGGGAGAAGATCGTCTTCAACCTGCTCTCAAATGCGTTCAAATTTACTTTCGCCGGTGAAATCGAGGTGTCGCTTCGTCCCATGGGCGGAGCCGTCGAGCTGTCGGTGAGGGACTCCGGTACCGGCATTCCGGTCGAAGAAATTCCGAAGTTGTTCGAACGTTTCCACCGGGTAAAAGGTGCCCGAGGCCGCTCATACGAGGGCAGCGGAATCGGCCTGGCGCTGGTTCAGGAGCTCGTAAGACTTCACGGCGGCAATGTTCGCGTTCAGAGTGAGATCGATAACGGCAGCACATTCACGGTAACACTTCCATTTGGAAAGGATCATCTGCCCGCCGACCGCATTGGCGCTGAACGAACCGTGGCGTCAACCAGCATGCGAGGTCTTGCGTATGTGGAGGAGGCGCTACGTTGGCTGCCTGACGATCCGGAAGTCTCAGATGAAGTGCCGATGCTGCTGCCAACGCGCTCCGCTGCGTCGCAGAATCCATCTATCTCCGGCGAAAAGGCCAGGATACTGCTGGCGGACGACAATGCCGACATGCGTAACTATGTTCGCCGGCTCTTGAGTGATCGATATGAGGTGGTTGCAGTCGAGGACGGCGAAGTGGCCCTCCAGCAAGCGCGCGCTCACGCTCCGGACCTGATTCTCACGGATGTCATGATGCCCCGTCTCGACGGCTTTGGCTTGCTGCGAGAAATCCGACGCGACGAAATTTTGAGAAGCATCCCGGTGGTTGTGCTGTCTGCCCGGGCGGGAGAAGAGTCCCGGGTCGAGGGTCTTGATGCCGGTGCGGACGATTACCTGGTGAAACCATTCTCCGCGCGAGAACTGATCGCCCGGGTAGGTTCGACTCTGGCGGTTGCAAAGTTGCGCCGCGAGGTCGCCCAAGCCGCCCAAGATACGGAACTCCGCTTCCGCGACATCATCGACGCCCTTCCGGTTGCAATCTACACGACCGACGCGCAGGGCCGCCTCACGCATTTCAATTCGGCGGCAGTGGAGTTCTCGGGCCGTACACCCGAGCTCGGGACCGACCAATGGTGTGTCAGTTGGAAGCTGTATGATCCCAACGGCACGCCCATGCCGCATGATCAATGCCCAATGGCGATTGCCTTGAAAGAGGGCCGGGTAGTTGAAGGCTCTGAGGCAATCGCGGAGCGGCCTGATGGAATGCGCCGCTGGTTCACGCCATTTCCCACGCCTCTGCGGGACCGGAACGGAAAAGTGATCGGCGGCATCAATATGCTGCTCGACATAACCCAACGTAAGCAGGCTGAGCGTACAGATAGCCTGCTGGCAGCAATTGTCGACTCATCCGACGATGCAATCGTGAGCAAGACTCTCGACGGCATCATCACGAGCTGGAACAAAGCTGCGGAAGGTCTTTTCGGATACAAGGCCGAAGAAGCTGTCGGCCGGCACATCACCTTAATCATTCCTCGCGAACGTTGGAGCGAAGAAGACATGATCGTTGCAAAACTGCGTCGCGGCGAACGCATTGATCATTTTGAAACGGTGCGTGTCAGGAAGGACGGTTCGCTACTGGATCTCGCGGTGACCATCTCCCCGGTCCGGGACGCCTCCGGCCACGTTATTGGGGCTTCGAAAGTCGCGCGTGATATCGGGGAACGTAGGCGGGCCGAACGTGCGCTTGCGGATGCGGTGCTGAAACAAAAGGTTTTGTTCCGGCTTGCGAATGAACTGCACCGCGCTACTTCGCTCGAAGACGTTTATGCCGCCGCTTTGAGTGCCATTTGCGACGCCATGCATTGCGATCGCGCCTCGATTCTTCTCTATGACGAAGCTGGAGTCATGCGGTTTGTCAGTTGGCGTGGGTTGTCGGAGCGCTATCGCAACGGCGTCGAGGGTCACTTGCCCTGGAAACGCGAAGACCTCTACCCGCAACCAGTTTGCGTCGAAAACGTCGCCCACGCAGATCTCGACGACCGGGTAAGAAAAATCATCAAGGATGAAGGCATTGAATCCTTGTGTTTTGTTCCGCTGGTGTCGCGTGGAAGGCTTATCGGGAAGTTTATGGTGTACTTCCCCTCGCCGCATGTCTTCTCGAATGATGAGTTAACTTTGAGTCTGACAATTGCGCGCCAACTGGCATTCGCCACCGAACGCAAACGTTCCGAAGAAGCCCTCCGCAACAGCGAGGAGCGCTTCCGTAAACTTTCCGAAACGCTGGATGCGGAGGTGCAGGCGCGTACGCGGGAGCTTGAGAACCGCAATTCAGACGTGCTACGGCAATCCGAACAACTTCGAGAACTCTCCTGGCGGCTGTTGCGCATTCAGGATGACGAGCGTCGCCGAATCGCGCGTGAGTTGCACGACAGCGCCGGCCAGACACTAACCGCGCTCGGCATGAACGTCGCCCAAATCGCGCAAAAGGCGCAGGCCGTTCCTTCGTTGGACAAGAATCTGCAGTTGGCCGAAGAATTGATCCAACAATTGCACCAGGAAATTCGCACCATGTCGTACCTGTTGCATCCTCCTCTGCTCGATGAGACCGGCCTTGCCCCGGCGCTGACCTGGTACGTGGAGGGACTCAGGTCGCGCAGCCGGCTGCAGATGACGCTCAACATTTCCGACGATCTTGGCAGACTTCCCTCCGACATGGAATTGGTCATCTTCCGGGTCGTGCAGGAGTGTCTCACCAATATCCATCGTCACTCCGGCAGCAAGTCCGCCGCGATTACGATACTGCGCGGCCCTGATTCGGTTACGGTCGAGGTGTGCGATAAGGGCAAAGGGATGAGCGCAAAGAAGCTTGCCGAGATTCAATCGCGCGGGTCAGGCGTAGGCATCCGCGGCATGCGCGAACGACTGAGCCAGTTGGGTGGACACATGCTTATTGAGTCAGACAGCTCCGGAACTCGCGTCTCGGCGACAATCCCAATCCGCCCCGAGCAGGCCATAACCCAGAAAAGACGTACCGACTCGTTGCCGGCCGCAGTCTAGTTCACAAACTGTGCCAACTGCTTTGATCCCGACTAGCTCGCTATACTTGCGTCATGGGTGCCGCGAATGAAGTCGAGATCAAATTCAAAGTTAGCGATATAAAGACATTAGCTACCCGCCTTCAAGAACTTGGGCTGAAGCAGGTTACGCCTCGTACCCACGAAATGAATGTACTGTTCGACCTGCCAGGCCATCCGCTGAGGAAGCGTGGCGATTTGTTGCGGCTGCGCAAATATGGCGAGACCTGGGTTTTGACTCACAAAGCCAAGAGCAAGACTGCACAGAACGCGCCGCACAAGACCCGTATTGAAACAGAGACGCGGGTGCAGGATGGCGCGAAAATGGAAACCATTCTCCGCTCGTTGCAGTTTGAACCAAGCTTTCGCTACGAGAAGTTCCGCGCCGAATGGGCCGGTGAAAAAGGGCATGTGGTAATCGATGAGACTCCGATCGGGAATTTTGCGGAGATCGAGGGCCCGCCGGAATGGATCGATTGCATCGCGAAGAATCTCGGTGTTACCCGCGAGCAATACATCACCGAAACTTACTCAGGATTATTTCTTGCGTGGAAGAAGCAAAGTAAAAACCGGGCACATGCGATGACGTTTCAGGCAGTGGACGAGGCATCGAGTCGCTGATCGACGGCTGCAATTATCGGGTTGTCGCATTCCGATGCGGCCGAATGTTGAATTTCTTGTTGCCTTTCAGGCGATAGGTTTCGAAATCGTCGTGATCGATGGTAACAATAGTGCTGATCGATTCGCGATTAGCGACATGAACCAGCGTCGCATCGGCGAAGTCCATGGGACGGTCCCCGTACTCCAGCATTAGTCTTCTGAGACTCCACAGCTCATCGCTCAAGACTGGCGCAAGCTGCACGCCCTGTGTTTCCAGAAGTTGCCATGCTGGTTCGACCGTACCAAAATCGCGCAGGGTGAGGTGCAGGAGTTCCGTCAAAACAGCAATGGTTGTCAATACGGGAAAGTGAACCGACCGGAATACTTCAACACACGCCTTGTGCCACTTATCGTCTTTATCAAGCAGTGCTAGCAGAGCGCCGGTGTCAACGAGAGCGGTGGCGGCCATATTTCTCTCGTAGAATTTCTTTGACCCTCCGCGATGCTCGCGATGCCCGCTCAGGATCTCCACCGGATAGCGAACCCACCACCTTCATCATCCGCTTGCGAATACGCTCCTGTTCCTGTTCATCCCCATTGCGAGCGTTCCTGCGTCCGTTCAGCCATTCGCCGCTGATTTCGTCCAGAACCTGAGCCACCGATTTACCTTCACGGCGGGCTTCGGTTTCGAGTTCCACCTTCTTTTCCGAAGAAAGACGCCAGCTATAGACCTCGGATTTCATGCACTACATTGTAGTGCATTCAGGTTTGCCGATCAAGACGGTGGGTGCCTTAGGAGAATCATGAGTTGTGTGTGAGGTGTTCCACAATGTGTTTCAGCCGCCACGTAGCCAGCCGCCAATATGTATCGCAACTCCCGCGAAATCAACAGCGCAGTTTTTGGGCATTGGCTTGCCATTCCTTTCAGCGCACTCCCAAGGAGGGAATATGGCAACCGTCAATCGCACACCTGAAAGTGAGAAGAAGAATTTCCAACAAATCGAATCAGACAATTGGTCAAACCTTTACCTGCCGGCAATCTGCGCCGGCGTGGTAATGACGATCGTGTTGTTCCTGGCCGTTAGCTGTTCCAAGCAGTCAGATAAGTCGGTCGCGAAAATCAGCCCGCCATCGGCCCCGGTTGCAGAAACTCCGGCGCCAGCGGCCACACCCGTCTCAGTGCCGCAAGCGGCGAAGAAAGTCGCGAAGAAGCATCGTCCGGCCAACGCGACATACGTGAATAGTAATTACGGCGTGTCTTTTAGCTTTCCGCGAAAATACAGCTTGCAGTCGGGCGATAAGCAAAAGGAAATGCCGGTTGTCGCCGGTTTCGTGAAACCGGGAGCTGTGGAAGTGGTTTCCGTCGATATGCCGGATGCTGGATACCCGGGTACAGATTTTTCTTCGGCGTTGCTCAATGTCAGCGTCAATACCAGCATGACTGCCGATGACTGCAGCCAATTTGCCGGGACGCAAAAGGATCAGGCTGCGAAGTCTGATTCAGCAAGCGGCGCAAACTCTGCCGGAAGCAATTCGATGAAAACAGGCGACACTTCAGCGAAGTCGATATCGGCCAAGTCACCGGATGAGGCCATTAAGCCGGCCGTCCTAAAGCTCGGCACGAACCAGTTCAGCGAAGTTGAGCAAATGAGAGCAGCAGGCGAGCAGCAGTCGGACGTGAAGTATTTCCATCTATTCAAGAACGGCGGCTGCTATGAGTTCGCCCTCGACTTGGAGACTTTCCGCAAAGGTGACGAAGATCTCGCACAAGTTGATCGCGGACAGGTATTTAAACAGCTGGAGAAGATCCTTACCAGCGCGCGGATCAAAGAGATCGAGTTGCCCGGAGTTGAGAACAGTGAGACCGCAAGCGCTTCTCAGCCGGTCGCTAGCACACCTGCGAGCACGATTTCGACCCACACCGAGAAGGCGCAGATCAGCATACCTGAACAGAAATAAGTTCCGAGTTAGACCAGGAAATCAAAAACCCCACCCTATCGCACAGAACGCGACAAGGGTGGGGCAGCCCTTTTTTGTGGATTAGAAATGCAGGAAATACACCGGTGCCATTGCCGCAAGCACTGCTCCAATCTGGATCGCCAACACAAATGAGGTTTGTCTCGGAGCGCGGGGGAGCCATTTGATCGCGAAGAATGCAAGCACGGGCAATTGGCCAGCCATCAATAGTTGCCAGAGGTGCGCCACCGCGCCTTCATCGGTTTCGTGGACAACACCAAATCTTGCGACGTAGGCCAGCACCATCACAAGCGCTGCAAATGACATCGCCATCGGAAGAAGAGCGCTCGGTTTTCTGATGATTACGCGAAAGGAAAATACATGTTGATTCATTTTCTGTACTCCTCGCTGTATGTAGACCGCCATGACACACCCTGCAGCCCACCTGAGGGCGCTTAAGTCACGTTCAACGTATTCGAGCTCGTGCTCCATTGCTTCAGCCCACTCCCTGCGTTCTGGAGGAACCGCCTTTTTCGCGTGAATCATCAAGCCGATTGCTATCCGCCGAAGGAAAGCAGTTCGCTCGCTCACGTCGTTGCTCCCGCGATTTTGCGAATGCCGCCGGAAGCTTTCCTCTGCGTTAGCTCGCGGGCGAGTGCTATCCCGTTCGGGGTCAGTCGGTACGCGTGTCGCGGAGGCTTGCCCACGCGCTTTGGCTCTTGCCATTCCGATTCGAGAAGCCCTTGATCGCAAAGGCGAATAAGCAGCGGATAGAGTGTGCCCGATTTCAGTCCGGTTTGCTTCGAGAGATCGTAGCCGTATTGCCAAGATCGAGGCTGTAACAAAAGGACTCTCAACAATTCCTGAGTCTGGGCGGAAGTATTTGGCTTGCGCGGCACCCCTCAATATCAACATATGTAGAGTTTATTGGCAAGCTGTAATTTCACGGGTTCGAACACGAGCTAAAAAACAACCTTGGGGATGACTTCTCTTCCGGAATCCGCTCGCGGGCGAGGGTGCCCGCGCCACGCAGCTAGGCCTTTCGGGACCGTGAGATTGCTTCTCTTGCTTCCCGATCCGCAGTTCGGCGCCGCTCGGTTTCACGCTTATCCCAGAGTTGCTTGCCTTTCGCCAGGGCAAGTTCAACCTTAACGCGTCCGTTCTTAAAGTACATGCGCGTCGGAATCAGAGTCAGTCCCTTTTGCTGGGTTTTGCCTATGAGCTTGCGTATCTCTTCTTTATGCACGAGCAGTTTGCGGGTGCGGAGCGGCGCATGATTGTAGATGTTACCGTGCTCGTATTCGCCGATATGGCAGTTGAGCAGCCATAGCTCGCCATCTTTCACGATGCCGTAGGAGTCCCTCAATTGCACCTTGCCGGCACGAACGGACTTGACCTCCGTGCCCGTTAGTGCAACGCCGGTTTCGAATTTTTCCAGCAAGAAATAGTTGTGCGAAGCGATCCTATTAACAGCGGCGTCTCTCTGCCCGGCGGCAGTGGGGTCGCGGCGCGGATTCTTTTCTGCATTCGGTTTGGTTTGATGGGTCGCCTGGCGAGCCATGCGGATAGTATCGCAGGATAGGTTTCAAGGTTACAAAGTTTCAGAGTTTCAGGAATTGAGGGTTGAATGACAGAATGTGAGACCTTCGAGAGTTTGAAACTTGAAACCGACTGAAGCGCCCAGGCTGAAACAGGTTGTGCCTGGGTACTTGTGAGTCTAAATACAACGCGAACAGCAACTTCGAGATGATTATCGCCGATGCTATAATCGCGCTTCTCCCTTAATTCTGAGCAGTACGGACTCGCGGAGTCCACGGAAGTAGTCTTCGAGGAATGTATTAATGAAATATGCAATCCGCACGGCGCTCGCCTTCCTTTTCATTTTTGCCCTGCTCCTGCCTTTAGTCGCCGAAAGCGCTAAGTCTCTGTATAAGCAGGCACAAATCGCCGAAGCGCGACAGAATTACGAACAGGCTTACGATTTGTACAAGCAGGCCTACGAAAAGAACCCCACAGACGTTTCTTATCGTTCCGCGTACGAGCGGCTTCGCTTTTTGGCTGGAGCTTCTCACGTTCACCGCGGGCAGCTGTTGCGCGAAGCTGGCCGGCTTCAGGAGGCGCTGGAGGAATTCCAGAAGGCGGCGGACATCGATCCTTCGAGCGCCATCGCGAAGCAGGAGATCAGAGTTACTCAGCAAATGATCGATGCTGCCAAAGCTCCTGCGCCGGCAGCTTCAAACCCGAAACCCGACGAACTCGAAAAGATGGTCGCGGAAGCCGGCGGCCCGGTCGAACTTGCGCCTATCCCGACTGTGCCGATGACGATGAAGCAGACTGAAGATAGCAAGATCATCTACGAAACCATCGGCAAACTCGCTGGAATTAACGTACTGTTCGACCCCGATTACACCTCGCGGCGCATCAAAGTCGAACTGAATTCGGTCTCGCTCGAAGAAGCATTGCAAATTGTCGCGATGGAATCGAAGACGTTCTGGCGGCCGGTAACTCCGAACACGATCTTCGTCGCCGCCGATAATCCCGCCAAGCGGAAAGAACTTGAACAGAGCGTCATTAAGACCTTTTATCTCTCGAACCTCTCTCAACCGACTGAGCTACAGGATGTGGTGAACGCATTGCGCCAGATTCTTGAAATCGCCCGCATTCAGCCGTTGCCGTCAGAGGGTGCGATCGTCGTGCGCGGCAATCCCGACCAGATTGCTTTAGCGGAGAAGCTGGTAAGTGATCTCGACCGCTCCAAGCCTGAGGTGGTCATCGATGTTGCGGTCATGCAGATTACGAAGGACAAAAGCCGCACCCTGGGCATTAGTCCACCAACCAGCGTGAGCGTAGCGTTGCAACCCAACATCAACACGACGACAACGCCTACCACCAATCCCGTTACCGGTGTTGTCACTCCGACAACCACAGGCTCGAGCAACAACGGGTCGATCAACTTGAACTCGCTTGCGAACCTGAACGCCACAGACTTTCAGGTCACAATGAGTCAGGCAAACGTCAGCGCGCTCTTTGCCGACAACAACACCAAGCTGATTCAAAATCCGCAGATACGCGCGCTCGATGGGCAGAAGGCCTCACTCAAGATTGGTGAACGCGTGCCGATCGCCTCCGGTTCGTTCCAGCCTGGAATCGGCGGCGTAGGCATTAACCCGCTCGTTAACACACAATTTCAATATCTCGACGTTGGTGTAAACATCGACGTGACACCCACCATCCATGCCAATGGGGACGTCACATTGAAGACCACGATGGATATTTCTTCTGTGACGGGCAACACCAACATTGGCGGCATCACTCAGCCGATCATCGGCCAGCGCAAGATCGAGCACGTCGTCCGGTTGCGCGAAGGCGAAGCCAACCTGATGGGCGGAATGCTGGAGGATTCTCAGACCAGAAACCTGTCGGGAATTCCAGGCCTCGCGCAAATTCCTATTCTGAAGTACATATTCGGTCAAACCTCTATCGATCATTCGCAAACCGAAACCGTGTTTGTGCTGATTCCGCACATCGTGCGCCGCCAGGTGCTCACGGCGCTCAACGAAGAGGCGATCGATGTCGGGACCGCCAGCGCGATTGAGCTACGGCGTGTAAGCCACGCAACCCCCGCGGCAACAAATCCGGCGCCAGCGGGCGGAGGCCCCGCCGCAGGCGCAGGGCCAGTGTCAATGCCGGCCCCAAGCGCGTCGTCCGCTCCTACGCCGCAGTTGATCGATCGGGCATCGCAGGCGAGCTTTGCCTTTGATCCGGCCAATACAACGCAACACGTCGGAGCGACTTTCACGATGAACGTGTTACTCAATGGCGGCCAGAACGTTTTTCAGGTGCCGATGCAAATCTCTTACGATCCGAAGTTGCTGGAGGTGGCAAACGTTTCTAACGGCAACTTGCTGTCGCAGGATGGACAGATCGTGACCGTCACCCACCGTGAGAACGACGGCAACATTCAAGTCACAGCGACTCGCCCGCCGGGAGCTTCAGGCATCTCGGGCCAGGGTGCTGTCGTGACTCTGACGTTTGTGGCTAAAGCCCAAGGCCAGACGATGCTTACGATCGGCCATGGCATCGTCCGAGATCCTGCCATGCAGGCACTTTCGGCGAATGGCGCCAGCGCAGCAGTTACAATTCAATAAGTTAGCGACGAGCATGAGCGTCGAGCTATGAGCCTCGAGCTTGCTCATTTCTCGCGGCTCGGCGCTAAGCTGAATTCGTGCAAATTGTGCCTGACTGAGCGTTCCAACTAGAGATGCGCCAAATCCGAAAACAAAGTGGCTTCACCCTCATCGAGCTGATCGTCGCCACGAGCATCCTGCTCATCCTGAGCACGATGGCGGTGCCGATGGCGCGCGTCACCATTAAGCGCACGAGGGAGAAGGAACTGCGAGCGGCTTTGTGGCAGCTGCGGGACGGAATTGATCGCTACAAGGACGCCGCCGACCGAGGAGCGTTTCAGATCAAGGTTGGTTCTGAGGGATATCCTCCCGATCTCGATACGCTGGTTAACGGTGTCGATGTTGGCGGGAAGAAACTAAAGTTTCTGCGAAGAATTCCGACAGACCCGATGACGGGCAATACCGATTGGGGAATGCGGTCCATGCAGGATGACCCAGACTCGGATTCCTGGGGCGGAGACAACGTTTTTGACGTTTACACGAAATCGGAAGGCACCGGGCTTGACGGGACGAAATACAAGGATTGGTAATGGGTCGATTCAATAAAAGGAAGCTTTCCCGGGACAGCAAACGCAGGAACCGCGGCTTCACGCTTATCGAACTGATGATCGTGATCAGCATTCTGCTGATCCTCATTTCTATCGCTGTGCCACAGTACTCGAATTCCATAAAGCGCGCGCGCGAGTCGGTTTTGCGTCAGGACCTTTTCACCATACGTTCTGTTATTTCGCAGTACACGCTCGACAAGCAAAAAATGCCACAATCGGGCGACGACCTGGTGCAAGCCGGATATCTCAAGCAGGTGCCAGTCGATCCCATGACTGGACAGTCGAACTGGAACTGGCACAACGCGGATGAGGGGACGATCATGTCTCCCGACGAGCAGGACGAAGGCGGCATTGACGATGTATTCAGCTCGTCGAATGATGTCGGCACCGACGGCGTGCCGTACAGCCAATATTGATCGAGTAGAGACGTAAGTACGTCTCTACTGAAAGCGGAGCCCCATCCTGGTCTCGCCGCCTTTCGGTGACTCGTCCCAACCCGTTAACAATTCATCAGGTCTCGGCTCAACGAGTGATACAGCGACTTGTCGCCGATCATCTTGAAGCTGCGTTCGTGCTGTTTGCTCTGCGCTCGGTTTGCGGCGAAACCTCGCCCGACATGGAACTTCCCGTTGCGCCCACGTAAATACTGCAAAGAATTTCAAAGCAACTACAATGCCTGGAGGTCCTGAATGCTCTGGTTCTATGAATCTTTCTTTCCCGTCGTGTGGATTGCCTTTATTGTCTATTGGCGGCTCAAGGCCGCGGATACCAAAACTTCCCGGCGCCTTGAGCCGAACGCCTGGCCCATCATAAGAGCCCTTACCTTCCTCATCGTGATCGTCCTGCTCTTGGTACCGCGCATACCGCTGCGCTGGCTATACCGACAGCTCTGGCCCACGGGCCTTTGGTCCTTCTGGATTGGAGCTGCTGTTACCGTCGGTGGCCTTCTGTTCGCCGTGTGGGCGCGCCGGCACCTCGGCCGCAACTGGAGCAACGCCGTAACCATTAAGCAGGACCACGAGTTGATTCGGACAGGCCCCTATGCCCTGGTTCGGCACCCGATCTACACCGGCATCCTGACTGGGTTTCTTGGCACCGCGATTGCGCTCTCGCAGGTGCGCGGAGTCATCGGCTTCGTCCTTATATTCCTCGTATTGTGGGCTAAGCTGCGCATGGAGGAGGAGTGGATGCGTTCCCAATTTGGCGAGGCGTATGCCACATATGTCCATCAGACCGCCGCGCTCGTGCCGTACATTTTGTGAGCCGCTCGTCCGGCATTTTGAGCGATACTACGATCACTCACCAACAATGAACGCGATGTTGCCCGAGACGAGGCCCGAAGCCTGAGGTGCTACTCAAGCAATTCGGAATTGAATCGTCGATAGATGTCTGGCTGATGGGTTGGATCGCGATCAGACTGAAGGGCCGAAATTAGAGCAGCTATGCGAGGCGTGAGAATAATCAGATAGCGCGCCCCTGCTTCGGCGCTATAGGTGTGTGGCCTCCCTGCCGGCACGAACACTGTTGTTCCAGCGCCGACGGTTTCGGTTCGATCGTCATAGCGGAACGTTAGTTCGCCCTCTAAAATGTGCCAGGCCTCGTCGTCGGAATGGTGCACGTGCAGGGTTGCAGGGCCACTCCCTCGCCATTCATGGACAGAGAACGAATTGCCGGATGCGGAGAAAGGGGTCGTTCGCATTCCCAGATTTTAGCCTGACGTCAACGTCGGTGAGTGATATGGCGATTTATCACTCGTTACCGGCAACCTTGTCCTTAGCGGGTTCTGCCGATCCCTTGAGAACCGTTAATCTCCCTTTTTCGTGGTCAATTCCGCTAAAGCTGTTCTGGCTTTGACAGGATAAGGTTGCGCTCGGACTGTCTGTCTTCAATATTCTGTATTTCGCTACAACAGCACCAGTTTGGGGCTGTAACTCGTAAATCGATTCACTTTCCGCATCTAATGGACGGCTCCTTGCTGCGATAATCCAGTTCCGGTCTGACGGCACAAGATGGTCAACCGCCACACCGCTCGGAAGCATCGCCTTTACGGCTTTGACCTCTCCAGATTCTTGGATCTCGTATATCAGCGTGGTGCCTGCACGAACGAGTAGAACAAGCTTGTTATCAGAATAAACTTGGGTGAACATTGCAATTACATCACTGCCAGAATCCGAGAAAGATCTTTCTGAGCTTTTGACGCTTTCCAGGTTCTTTGGCATCTCGAGGTATTTCAAAATTTGGCCACTGGAATTCATCAGAGCCACTCGTGGTTTGTTGCTACCATCAAGTCCCGCTGCCACAAAAGTACCCGAATCGAAAGCAGCCACTTGTAGCGGGTGGAAATCGGAATCCAGTTTCAGTGCACCACGATAAGAGCCGTCCCGGTCGAATCGAGCGATGTAGTCTATGGGGTCGCCTTTGGTTCGCACGAACTTTACTGGTTTCCCCTCCTCATCTGTATCTACAACCTCTTCTTGGCGGGCATTATCGAGACCGGTTACGAGTACGTAAACGGATGACCCGACATAGAAATTCTCGATTCTTGGCTGTGGAATATCGGTCATCTGGCTTGTGGCAAATGTGATCACTCCTTTGGACGTAAAGCCAAGAATTTCCCATCCGTCAACTCCCGCGACCTTGACGTAAGGAGCCCCGTCAGAATCACACTGGGTTGCAATGACCGGCAGATCTTGCGGGAAGGTAACGGACAAATTCGGATCGGCAGAAAGGTGTACTTCAAATACAGGAACTGGCGGAGGCGACAGCTTGCCAGGGGAATGCTGATGCTGACTGTGCGCTGATGTGGAAACAACGATGGCAAGGGGCACATTCAGCAAACCACGAGCGGCCTTCATCCAGCCTGACATCGCCGAACCAATGTTAAACCGTTAACCGTCCATACCCAAATCGCGAAATCAGGCGCTATCACTCATTTGACCTTGGACCCTGAGCGGACCCCATCTTCTCTGGCCGATTTTGCGAAACAGGAGGGATTTTGATTTTTCCTGTCTTTCAATCACGGTCATTCCGAGCGGAGTCGAGGAACCTTCTGTAGAGATTTGAATCTGAGCCGCAATTAGCAATACCATCGTGGCATGCCCGTCGAAACCGAAGCTCCCGCTTATACGCCGATTCGCGCGCCGCGCGGCAATCAGATCACCTGCAAAGGCTGGCAGCAGGAAGCCGCCATGCGCATGTTGATGAACAACCTCGACGAAGAAGTCGGCGAGCGCCCGCGCGATCTAGTCGTGTACGGCGGGACGGGCAAAGCGGCGCGCAATTGGGACTGCTATCACGCAATCATCCGCTCTCTCAAGCAGCTCGAAAACGACGAAACGCTGCTCGTTCAGTCGGGAAAGCCTGTGGGAGTTTTCAAAACGCACGAATATTCGCCGCGAGTTCTGATTGCCAATTCGAACCTGGTCGGACATTGGTCAAACTGGGAGAAGTTCAACCAACTTGAGCGCGCCGGCCTGATGATGTACGGCCAAATGACCGCCGGGTCCTGGATATACATCGGCTCGCAGGGAATCGTACAAGGAACATTTGAAACCTTCGCCGCTGCGGGAGAAAAACACTTCGCCGGAGATCTCGCTGGCAAGTTGATCGTCAGCGGCGGCATGGGTGGAATGGGCGGCGCGCAGCCGCTCGCAGCAACCATGAATGGCGCGGCATTTCTGGGAATCGATGTCGATCCCGAACGCATCAAGAAACGGCTCAAGACCGGATACTGCGACTTCATGGTCACGACGCTTGACGAGGCCTTGCGAATTTTAAAAAATGCTGTGCGCAAGAAAGAAAACGTTTCAGTCGGCCTGGTGGGAAATTGCGCCGACATCATTCCGGAGCTCGCCGAACGGGGCGTCGTTCCTGACATTCTGACCGACCAGACCTCGGCACACGATCCATTAAACGGATATGTGCCGAACGGCATGTCGCTCGAACAGGCCCTCGAATTACGTAAGCGCGATCCACGTGGATATGAGGAAAAGTCACTTGATGCCATCGCTCGCCATGTCGAAGGTATGCTGCGATTGCAGAAGATGGGATCGATCACGTTCGACTACGGAAACAACATACGCACATTTGCGTTCCAGAACGGCGTGAAAAACGCCTACGATTTTCCTGGTTTTGTCCCGGCATACATTCGACCGCTGTTTTGTGAGGGCCGGGGACCATTCCGATGGGTTGCTCTCTCCGGTGAACCGTCCGATATTCATGTCACCGATGACCTGGTTCTCGAATTATTTCCTGACAATCGCATTCTGCGCCGTTGGATCGATCTCGCACGCAAGCGCATCAAGTTTCAGGGATTGCCGGCGCGCATCTGCTGGCTGGGGTATGGCGAACGCGCGCAGTTCGGATTGGCAATGAACGAATTGGTTAAGAAAGGTATGATCAAAGCTCCAATCGTGATGGGACGCGATCATCTCGATTGCGGCTCGGTTGCATCTCCTTTTCGCGAAACCGAAAGCATGAAAGATGGCAGCGACGCAGTTGCCGATTGGCCATTGCTTAACGCACTGCTGAATACCGCTGCCGGAGCATCTTGGGTTTCGATTCACAATGGCGGCGGAGTCGGCGTCGGCTATTCGCTGCATGCTGGGCAAGTCACGGTCGCGGACGGCACCGAAGCCATGGCCAAGCGCATTGAGCGCGTGTTAACGACGGATCCTGGCACGGGAATTATCCGCCACGCAGATGCGGGATACCAAGATGCGAAGGATTTCGCGCGCGAGCGCGGGGTTGTCGTACCGATGAATTAGACCTTGCGAAAGCCATCCTCCAAGAGACCCGCGACCCCACGCCCGATTCTTCTGCTCAATATCGGGCAGTTGATCACGTTACGTTCAGGCTCCAGTGATTCTGGCCCGCGGCGAGGAACACAACTTAAAGAGTTAGGAATTATTGAAGACGCGGCAGTACTGTGCGTGGCTGGGAAAATTATTTCTATTGGTAAGGCGAGAGACGCACTCAAAGATACCTGGGTTAAGAAGCATAGAAAGAGCATTCTCGAGATCGACTGTGCTGGTCGGGTGATCTTGCCAGGATTCGTTGATTCCCACACGCACCCGGCATCTGTCTCACCGCGACTCGTCGATTTCGAAAAGCGAATTGCTGGTTCGACATACGAGCAGATCGCGCAAGCAGGCGGGGGTATCCGGTCGAGCGTTCTTGCTGTGCGTTCTGCCAAAAAAACTGAATTGACTGAAAAAGTACTTTCCGCGCTGCAAGAAATGCTGCTGCACGGCACGACCACCGTCGAAGCGAAATCCGGCTACGGCTTGTCGCTCGAGTCAGAACTGAAATCGCTGGAAGCGATCCGGATCGCCGCATCGCAATGGCCCGGAACAGTTTCTTCAACGTTGCTTGGCGCTCACGTAGTCCCGCCAGAATTTCAGAACCGCACAGAGGAATATGTGCGCATCGTCTGCGAAGAGATGATTCCGCAAGTTGCCAGGCGCAGACTGGCGCAATTTGTGGATGTATTTTGCGATCGCGGTGCGTTCAGCGAAGAAGACGCACTAAAGATTTTCGCCGCCGCGCAGAAGCACAGCCTCGGCACTCGCGCGCACATTTCACAATTGATCCGCACTCCTCTCGCGAAGCTGCTCTCGTTCAATCCCGCGTCTCTCGACCACGTCGATCACGTTGACGAAACCGACATTGCTCATCTGGCAAGAAGCCGCACGGTCGCGACCCTCGTTCCGGGCGCGAACTATTTTCTCGGGTTGGAGCAGTATCCGCCCGCGCGCAAGTTGATCGACGCCGGAGTCGCCGTCGCGCTCGCTACCGATTTCAACCCAGGCTCTTCGCCCACTGCCAGCATGCCGTTCGTTCTCTCACTTGCCTGCACCCACATGAAGATGTCGCCGGCGGAAGCAATTGCCGCGTCGACCATCAACGGAGCCTGGGCCCTGAACCTTCAAGCCAGCAAAGGCTCGATTGAGCCGGGCAAAGACGCCGACATCGCGGTTCTTGACGTGAAGGACTATCGGGAAATTCCATACTGGGTGGCGGCGAATCGGTGCGCAGCGGTGGTTGCAAATGGCCAGCTCATCTGTTCTTCCCGCGGGGGCGCGCAGTGATCATGCGATGGCGGCGGCGGCTTGGAGCGTTACTAGCTCGGTTGCTATAATCATGGTTCGTCACCGCTAACCTCCATCGCATCCTCTTCGATCCTGCGGTTCCGGCAAGCTGTAGCGAGATGGAACGTAGGCAAGTGGCCAGGTAGCTCAGGTGGTAGAGCGCAGCCCTGAAAAGGCTGGCGTCGGCGGTTCAACTCCGTCCCTGGCCACCATCATTCCAAAGCACTTATTACCGAACAGGCGGTCGGTTTTTGGATACGCTGGGTACAATTCGATGGTCATTTCGCTTCCCACCAGATGAGCAGGCCGACGATTACCAGCAGGAACAGAACATCACGCCACCGGTGAGCGCCAAGCAGCCCATAGAGAAAATTCATTAAGTCGTCTCCGTGATCATTCCCAAGCGATCTGCAACTTTTCGCTGGCTCTCGGGCACGAACTGGCGAACCAGTGGAGAGTCGTAGAAGCACGTGAATGTCGCATCTGCGCCTGAGCATCTTTGACGTGGGCCTTTACGTATTTCACCAGCCAGGTGCCGAAGGATCTGCGAGGCCGGTGGTAGCCAGATACCAAATGATGGGCTGTTTGCAAGTCCCAAAAGATACCAAAGGCCGGACAGGACCACTCCGTTAACCATCACCGAGAAACGCGAACACGCCGCGCCCGAACGCACCGAGCAAGACGGCGGCAAAGCTGACGCTAATCCAGAGGAAAAAATCGAACGCGCATAGTAGATGCGACGCCTTCAAGTTTCCATATTTCGCCAGAAGAGCGAGGACAAGGAAGCTGCAGAGCAAAGCAATCGATAGCCTGTTGCCGATCAAACCGAAACGCAGCACAAGTTGTCGCTAGCGGGCCAGAGGGGGGCTGATTCTTGTTAGGAAATCGCCACCAGGCAATCAAGAGAGAAGCTCACACCGCAGCTACCACCACCACGAAAATGATTCCGCCTGAAGTCCACGTCAGTTGGTGCATCCGATGCCCTTCTCTGCACGTGCTTGGTGCCGGGCCCCGCTTCTCCCGGTCTAGGGTCCTGCCGAAACAGAAAACAACCTCTCGGGGACAAGCACGTTCGGCCGTGCCGTTCGAATCTCTACGGTGAAACGTCCCGTAGGAGTTGCTGAGGTCCATCGGAATGGAATCTTTATTCCCACGCTGATTCTGCGATAGTCGGAATAGTCCGTCTGAACCGGATTCAATCCGAGCGCCGAGGGCAAATAGTGAACGATTCGCAAGAGTAATCCCGTGGTTATGCCAAAGTACATCTCGACCGGCGGAAGGCCCGGTCTCTCGCCCGAGAGCACGACGACTTGTTCGGGCCCTACTTTAGAGGTGCCTGTGACTTTGAGCTCGGAAAAAGCTTTATTGATGTTCAGAGGAAATTGAAGGTCGGCATCCATGCGAGCAGCGTCCACCTCGCCCGACGTCATCGGACGCGGAGGGCTTCCTGGCTGGGCGATTGATCCAGACGTGCCGTCGAACACTGTGATTCTGTCGGCGCTGGGAAAGTGGATCCGGGCGGCACTTCGACCCGGTTTGGACAGATAAAGCTCTATTGGAAATTCCCGAGCATCGGAGTGGAAAGTACCTCCTTCTTCCAGGCTGTTCAGACTGGCGATTGCATCTGTCCCTCCCAGTGCAGTAATGAATTTGGTAATGACAACTGCGGGAGATGGCTGGCCTGGTGCTACAGAAGCGTTATCGGAAATGGATTCGTTTAACAATCGCGCAGGAGCCGAAGGAATGACAGGCACACTCAATGGCTTGGGACTGCCGCGATGGCAGGTGTAACAGTTTACTTTCTGCTGATTCTTAAATTGTGTGTTGTTAATTTCCTCCATCATGCGCATCATTTGCCGTGCCGTCTGTTTTGGTCGCTTGTCATCCTTATCGAATGCGTTTTCTGCATGGCAATAATCGCAGTGGACTCCCAAAGAGGAGGTGATGAATTGCATGGATGGCAGCAGCAGGTCGGAAGGGGTGTTGTTGAGCACTTTCAAGTTTTTGAAAACCTGTCCGCTCTTTTTGTCAGCACTAGTGACTGGCCAGTCCGCGGCATGGACAATCGATAGAGTGAGCCATAGGAAACCAGCAGTGCCGAGGCAATGCCTCGCCTTTATCATGGCAGCTCCGAAGCGCTGCTCATCGTAGGAATAACATCTGGATCGCGCACAATACGGATGCGGTGATCGGTGAACTTGGAATGCATCTGGGGCAATTCATATTTCGGCATGTGGCAACTCGTACAATCGGAGGACTTCACTGGACACCCAGCGCCGGGGTGGTCCGCTGACGGGGTCATGGAGGATGATGCCACATGGCAGCTCAAGCATTTTTGATCATATTGCGTGGACTCAGTGACTAAGGGGATATGCGGGTTGTGACACGCTATGCATGTGATCCGGGCATCACCATTTCCCCAGCATCGACTTTGTTCAAGCCGATAGGCTGGCAAACGGACAATGCTTACCGCTTTTTCGGGGGCTTGGAAAACGTCCCACCATGTGCGATGGCACGAGCCACAAAAATCCACGGAGCTGGGCGCGTCCAGGCTTGCAGGGTTGAGTATCATTCCCGGATTCCCTCCCGGGTAAGCGCGAGCAATGGCAACGTGAGCGGCGCCAGGGCCGTGGCATCCTTCACAGGAAACGCCTGGCATTGCCGATTCCGGACTGAATTTTCCATCGGTAACTGCAGCCGTGGCGTGACAGCCGAAGCACTTCGGCAATTCTTCGTCCGGGATTCTTCGGCCTAACGCTTCGGTGAATGAAACCGGAGCGGCCTCGGATTCTCCCGGGGTGATGGCCGGACCGAAATTTCCGAAAATTGAGATCCGCGTTTCCCACCATTCGCCGGCGCGGCGATAGAGATATGTCTGGCCGTGGTGACCGCTGCCGAACAGCCATACCAACGGGGCGGAGAAGGACTGCGCCTTATAACGTACTTTAAAAACCAAACTGCTATTTTCAGTGCCGATCGAGTAGTGAGCAGGTCCCTGGTCGAGTTGCGATGGTTGCATTTCGGCTGTTCTCTTGGGCACCAGTGAGGAGGAATGCGCCATTGCGTGCTGCTGCTGTCCTTTGAATAGGGTCGAATGGCACTCGGCGCAGGTTGCTGATCCTACAAAATCCCTCCTTGCCGCGTCGCCCTTTCGTGGCCACCAACCCGGTTTCGCGATATGCTCCTCGGTTGTCATTTGCCTATCGGCGGTCTTTGGTTCTTGGGCTGACATAACCGAATGAATAAGCAAGAAGGCAATGCAACCAAATAAAATGCGTCCGAGAATGATATTAGGACGAAGGGACCGGGCTACCCGAACAGATGGTTCCAATGCAATCAAGGCAATAGTCACAAAAGAAAAGAAGGGGATGGTTAGCACATTATATTGGCTGTTCCACGTTTGCGGAACGAATTAACTCTCTGTGTTGAGGGCAAGAAAATTGAAAGCGGCGAGGCATTGCACAGGCGCCGACTAAGGGGTGATAGCTGCATTCTGGGACAGCAGTTGTTTTTTCCAGTCCCTAAACAGGATTTCATTCGGATTCCATTGCATATAGCGATCAAGGATGTTGACCGCATCTGGAATTCTTTTTTGCTTGGCGTACAACATTGCCAGACGTCCATACGCTTCTTTCAACGATGGGTTGAGGGTAATAGTCCTCAGGAATTCCCGTTCCGCTTCACTGTCGGATCCCGAGGATTGCAAAATCCGCGCAAGCCCCAGCGCGGCATTTGCGCTTTGAGGATTTAGTTCAACCGAACGGCGCGCGAATTCGAGCGCCCGTGAGGGATCGGCGTTCGCAAAGTAAAAAGCTTCGAGCGAGGAAACCACTTCCGGATCCTTCTTGAGGGTCTCTGGACCGAGGGATGAGAGAAGGTTACCTCCGTCCAGCCACAGCTCTCGATTATCCGTTGACGAAAGCAGAAGTTCCGCGATCCCCAGATTACGCTTGCGGAACTGTTCCGCCGGTTCGCGCCATGCAACCAGCTTCTCCTCTTGGGATGGCAGAGTTGCCGTGGCAGGGTGCCGAAGAATGCGGTGATCCGTGTTGGAAGCATGATTTATCGTAGTCTTCTTGATGGTGGGCATATGACAGCTGGTGCATTCCTGAACGTCGCCGACATGGGTTTCGGGAGAGAGCTTCTGGTGACACGAGGTGCAGACCGCCCGAACTTCCGACGCCCTGGGCGCCGGCGGACGATGTGGGTTGTGACAGGCACTACACCAGAACTTCCCGCCTGAAGCTCGGGCGCAATGGCTTTGTGCAAATTGCTCCACCTCACTCGCCAGCGGGATTTCCTCCTTCTCATTTCCTTGCAATAAGTAGGTGGTGAAAGTATTTTCCGCAGGATCTCCAACGTGAAAGTCTGTCCAGTCCTTACCGGGATTCAGGACGCGATTCGTTCCTTCAAGGTGGCACTGCTCGCAAACACTATCGCGGGCGGGGCCGGTCAGCCTGACTGGATCAATAATGTTCGACTTACTCGGGTGTTGGATGTGAGCTTCACTTGGTCCATGGCATCGGTCGCAGGTTATGGGCTGTAGGGATTTTGTGGCCAGGTGCTTTCCGTCCGCGTCGTCAAAGCGGGCACCCGTGGCATGGCAGAATATGCATTCTTTCGCGACGGCGCGGTCGAATTCCAGGACATCTCGTGCCGCGTAGCCAGGAGAAAGGTCCCAACCAAAACCGTTGAACCAGGAGAGGGGGGACTCGAATAAATAACCTCTCAATTCAACCAGAAAGGTCCTGCCCTCCATTCCTCCACCAACCTGGTATCGAATGGGATACTCGGCGGTTATTCCATTTCTTGTGATTTTATGGAACATGGTTCCATCTCGTACGGTCACGGTAATGACGCTGCCAGAACGCTCGTGCTTTACGACTGCGTCCGGATACTTCTGAGGAATGAGCGTACTTCCCATTGACGTTGAGAGATAACGAACCGTCTCAGTGTGGTGGCACTTCATGCAAGCCGGCGACGTGCGATCGTCAGGTGGCGGGCTTTGGGCGAGGAGGAAATTGTGGATCAACAGGAACAGCCAGACACTGCAAATTCTGCAAAAAAACTTCAGCGAATCGCACCTTTGAGACAGCAGTCTGGAGATAATTGTTCGCTTCAAATTGTGCGCATTATAAACCAGCTCGTCTGGCCTGATGTGCCGTTCGACGAACGCCCAATCCCGAAGGTAGCGCAGAGTCAGACTCGCGCCAGGCCTTACTTCTGGCTGTTTTCAGCAAGGCGAGCGATATTAGTCGCCTGTTTCCGAACGTTTTCTGCATCAGGATCCAAAGGTGCCAGGCGAAGATAATTGTGAATGTGGACAAGTGCGCCCGCATAGTCTTGCCTTTGTGCCAGGCTGAGTCCCAGGATGTACTCCAGCTTGGGATACCGACCCTCCTTATCCAGTTCCAATCCTTTTAGCGCACTAGCCTCTGCAAGATCGAAGTGGTTGAGGCTGTAATTTGCCACCGCGTTGAGCAACCAGTCTTCGGGAAAATTTACCGGATCGAGCTTCAGCAATGTGTTGGTCGTATCTAGAACCTCTTTCCAGTTCCGTTCGCTTGCGGCCAGCTGCGCCAGTTGATCATAAGGAAGCACAAACTTCGCATCCGCCGAAAGGGCCTGGTGAAAGGAGTTCCGAGCCGCTTGCGCATCGCCCCTTCGCATCTGCAGACGTCCGAGTTCAACCCACGCAGCCGCGAAATTCGGGTATGTCCGAACTGCTCTGGTAAAATGCTTTTCCGCCGCTTCCCATTTCTCATTTCTTGCGGAGTCACGGCCTTTGTCATATTCCTTCTTTGCATTGGCCGGGGCCTGTGCAGTTGTCACGCTTACCACTGAACCCTCGACTTGCCCCAGGCGGTGCAATACTAACGTGCCAACGTCAGCCATTCCGTTTTCAGAAACCTTTGCCGATAGATCAACATTGTTGGACGTAAACCCTGACGCATATCCACGCAAGCGGCAGGTTCGCAAGTAGTCACCTATCGGATCAGCATTCACTCTTCTATTAAGCAATCCAGCTGCATCGGAACTGCGTTGCGATGAGTCCGATGAATCCTCTGACACCACACCGGGCTGGTTGGGGCTCTTTATCTGGAAGGAGAAATGCCCTTTGGAATCGGTGACTGTCTCAATATGAGTGCGCCCATTACAAACACTCTCGATTGAGACTTGGTCGGGTACATCAGTACCGTCATCAACCATCACCTTGCCAGAAATAAAGGTGGTATTCACCGTCGGATTAGTAATGGTGTTGGTGCTGTTTACATTGACCGGAGGGCTTCCAACACCCTGGGCGTTACACGGGAACGCAAATGCGAAAACTACAAACGGAAGTGCGCCAATCCGATGCAAACTGTCCATCGGTGTGAATTGTACGTCGTTTACCAAGCCAAAATGTCACGGATTTTCAAATCAATACATTTCACCGGTTAGGAAAAACTATCCATGTCGTATTCTGTAGCGGATTTCAGCTCTGAAAATCGTAAAATGTCGGCCGGGGGAATCACAGTGAATCGAATTTCTTTCGTTCTATGTGTACTTGCCGCTCTGGCGCTAGCCACTGCGGAAGGATCGGGTCAGCTGCTACCGGACAATACCGGCGAAAGCAATCGCAAGTTGGAGGAGATGAGTCATCAGAACAATTCCGGTCCGGTGAGCGTCCCCAAAGAAGTGAAGGTGGTTGTGGAAGGCGATAAGCCGCGAAGCATTCTAATGCCTTGGACCTTGGGAGTGAATTCTCTGGTGTCCGATGGGCACGCCACCGATTCAGACGTGGTTGCATTGCTGCACGCGGCGGGCATAACGACTCTCCGCTATCCGGGTGGGCGAAATGCCGACACCTTTCATTGGTCCATCCACACCCCATCGAACTGGCAGGGCTTGGGACATCCGAACGTCGAATACGCACCTGCAAACAATTTGGGGTCGTTCTTGCGCTCGATGGAACAAGTCGGAACAGCAGTGTTCACGGTAAACTACGGGTCCAATCTCAGTGGCACCGGTGGAGGAGAACCCGCGGAAGCAGCAGCATGGGTAGCTTATGTGAATGGAGCCCCAAGTGACACGAAGCCGATAGGCACAGACTCGGCCGGAAATGATTGGCAGACGGTCGGCTATTGGGCCTCGATCCGTGCGTCGCATCCGCTCGCAACCGACGACGGCAAGAACTTTCTCCGGATTGCACATGCAGCGCCGTTCCAGATTCATTTTTGGGAGGTTGGCAATCAGGTATTCGAGAACGGCTATTACGGGGGAGAGGGACTTGAGGAAGATGCGCACGTGCCGTATTCCGAGAAGGCCGCCGACAATGAACGATCGAGAAGAAAGAATCCGGGGCTTTCTCCGGCAGCTTATGCCAAGAACTTCCTTGAGTTTGCCCACGCCATGAAAGCTGTGGACCCAAAAATCCATTTGGGAATTCCTCTCAACCCCTCCCTGAACAGTCAGCTCAATCGGCAGGAATGGACGAAAGATCCGATTACGGGAAACTATGTGAATGAAACCAGTTTCAGTCCGGACAAGGACTTTGGTTATGCGGCTGACTGGGCGAAAGGCGTTTTGGCGACAACCTGCAACGACATCGATTTCGTTTCTTTGCCATTGCATTTGGGCGACACGACGGCGGATTCGAACTGGAAAGCTCTCGATAGTTATAAATTGTTGATGGCTCCCCAAGGGGTGCTGGCGGAAACCCTTGGAGCGGTTGGGCAATCCATCCAGAAATCGTGTGGACAACGTGCGCGGAGCATTCGCGTTGCAATCACTGAAATAAGCCCTATTGAGTGGGGCAAGGTGGGAGAACCAGTGGCTGTGGGATTGTTCGCAGCAGATGTGTATCTCACACTTTCGGAATTTGGAATCATAAACGTTGACTGGGCCGAACTGCACAATGGCGGTTTCTTTGATGAGAACAACAAACCCGCACCGGCCTACTATGGTGCGCAACTGGTATTCGCGCTGATGAACTTTAATGATGCGATTCTCACTTCATCCTCCAGCAGTTCCTTGGTCAGCGTGCATGCCGCCAAACGCGCCGACGGGAGCGTCGGACTCATGCTGATAAATAAGGATGAAAAGAACGCGACTACGGTTAAGGTTTCCTTGAAGGGGGTAGTTCTCGGGGCTAAAGGGGTTAGATTCGATTATGGAAAAAGCAATCCGCCGGAGAGGAATTCCGTTGCTGGAAGGGTAATGGAGGGGTTGGGATCATCGTTCTCAGTATCTATGCCGCCGTACACTGCGACTGTGATCTTGATCCCAGGAAAAAAGTGAATTTCGACAAGCGCGATTCCGGCCACTTTTCGCGCCCATGCGATTCTAATGATCGTAACCAAGAGCGCGTGGCTTGTTCTCCACGTGCCTACGGCTCTTCGACACGATGTATCCGATTAGCAGGAACGTCCCTCAGTATCTGTCGTTCACCGCTAGGCCACCGAATTTCAACCTGTTTTACTGTCTTGAATGCGCCGAGACCGAAATGAGCGCGCGGGTCGCGAGAAGCAGCATAGCCAGCACTGGTGGAAACGATATCGTATTGGCTCTTTCCGTCCTCGGTTGTGATCTTGATCTGCGCCCCGATCGCCATACGATTGCTCTTGGTGCCCACTAGCGTAAATGCTACCCAATTCTTGTCGTTAGCGGTCACGTTTCGGAGGACTCTGGTTTTTCCATTCAAGACTGTGACCACGAGGTCCATATGACCGTCATTGAACAGATCGCCGATGACAGCACCACGGTAGGGCTCCGATACTTGCATGTCTGTGCCGGTCTGAGCGGTGACGTCCTCGAAGGTCATCTTGCCGAGATTGCGGAAGATGGAGTTTGGCTCCCCGTAAGTACGGTTTGAAAATTCGGCGATGTTGTCCAGCACATTGCCGCGAGCGACGAACAAATCCTTCAAACCATCGTTATCAAAGTCGGCGACCCCGTTCGACCATCCGGACATTTCAAGCGTGGAACGCGCCAGCCCGCTTCGGCCAGTGACATCAATGAATATACCGGCGCCTCGATTACGAAATAGAGGAAAAGTCTCGAGCTCTGTTGCGGTGTGCCAGATGTCCGGTAGTCCATCATTGTCGAGATCGCGAAACTCGATTCCCATTCCGGAAACGGCCTTGCCGTTTTCTGAATAAGCGACGCCGGCGTCCATTGCTACTTCTTCAAACGCTTTCCCTTTAAGATTATGGAAAAGCGAGTTCGGCATGTTGTCATTAGCTACAAAAATGTCCATGTAGCCGTCGCCATCGTAGTCGTTGAACCCGATTCCCATACCCTTGCCTAGTTTTTTTGAAATGCCGGTCTCATCAGAAACGTCAGTGAATGTTCCGTCACCGTTGTTGCGGTACAAAGTGGAAGGCAATGGCTCGTAAAACTTTGGGTGGCAATAGGCACGCAAGCGGCCTCCCCCCAGACACTTTGGGTCTTTATTTACCTCCCAGCGACAATAGTTAGAGACGAAGAGATCGAGCTTACCGTCATTGTTGTAGTCTACCCAGCCGGCGGCAGCACTCCACATCTTCAGTCCTTTGTACATGGGAGAGCCGACGCCAGCCTTGTCTGTGACATCGGTGAAAGTGTCGTCACCGTTGTTTCGGTACAGGTGGTTTTTCGTTACGCTCGCGACATAGATGTCTTGCCATCCGTCATTGTCGAAGTCCCCGACGGCTACGCCCATGTCATATCCATCGCCGACGAGGCCCGCTTTCTCGGTCACGTCAGTGAAAGTTCCGTCATGGTTATTATGGAAAAGGCGATTGTAGTATTTCGGAGATTCTTTCTTCAGGGACGGGATTGCCGCGCCGTTGATGATGAAGATGTCCAGCCAGCCATCATTGTCGTAGTCGATCAGGCCAATGCCAGAAACCATGGTTTCTGGCTGGTTCTTGTTTGGAGTTGGAGAACTGTCCGTCTTGAAATCCAGGCCGGAGCGGGCTGTAATGTCTTCAAAGCGTATGCCGGCGTTGGGTGAATTAACCTGGGAGTAGAACGTTATTGCGAGAGCGATGGGCGCCGCTATCGTTAGGAATAACCGAACCATTTTTCAACGCCAGTCTAGCATAGTGATGGGTCAGGGGTTCGTTGGCTGACGTCCTGAGGCTTCTGCAATATCTTTAAGGCGCTCAAACTGTGCGCGCTCACGCGACGCATCAGCATTTCGACCGGCTTCGGTAAAGGCTCGCGAGAGCGCGAAGTGGGCATCGGGACTCCCCGGAGCAAGTTTGACCGCGATTCGCAGTTGTTCAATTGCGGCTGGAGCCTTCTCGAGTTCTATCAACAAGCGCCCGTATGCAACGTGAGCCACGAAATCCTGCGGCGCTATCGCGATCGCCTCTTTGGCATACTTCACACCTTGTCGATAATCTCCAGTCCGCAGGTACTCCAGTGCAAGCTGAATGCGGGCGGGTGCGTGTGAGGGAGTGATTTGTATCTCGCGGCGGAATTCGTCCATAGCTAACGGCGGATGTTCTTTGAGCAAAAACACACCGTATAAGTAATGGACACCAGGTTCGGAAGGATAAAGTGACAGCAACTGCTTTAATTCCTCATCGGCGGCAACACGGTCTTGTAAGGCAATCAGCGCCTGTGCGCGGCCTGCCTGCCGAACTAACGGGACCAGGTCGGTCGGAACGTTCGAAGGTAGCTTTGCCATGCGCAAGGCGGCCACCCCCAAAGAATCCAGCAGTTCTGTATCGCCAAGTACGGCATCTTTTGGGGCCTCGTGATGTGCGGCAGCAATTTGATTGACTGCGAGCGTCAACCGCATCAGTGCGATGTCGGGCTTCCCTAAGAGTGTATTCAGAATACCGTCGTGATACAGAACAGCGCGCGAGAAGTCTGCGTTGTTCCCAAGTCCCAGCCTTATACATCGCTCCAGCGCAGCGAGAGCGCTGGTGTAATGTTTTAGGTGAAATTCGCTAAGACCCAGCATGCCGAAGCCGGGTCCGGGTTGCCGTTGTTCCTGCGCGACGAAATGGAGGAAAGCGGCGCGGGCACCCAAGAAGTTTCCTGAATCAAACAAGAGCGTTCCCAGATGCCACCAGCCCTCGGACCAGTCTGGGCGGAGTTGCAATGCGCGCTGAAACGAGTTGATCGCTTCGGGAACACGATCCGATTGCATTGCCGTTTGCGCACGTGCTGCCAAATCATCGAACGATTCCGACACGCCGGCTTTCTGCGGTGGCCTTTGGTGCGCCTCAACATCGCCGAGGCAAGCCCTTTGGCAAAACGTCAGCCCACATGACATGAAGATAAAATAAGCGGCAATTTTTCGTGTCGTTTTCACTTTGATTAATGCATGCTCACGGTCACCAAGCCCGAAGGGCAGCATGAGCTTCCGGTGACGACAAGCTTCCTATCATATATCCTTGGTTCGGTTCGATCGAAAGTCTAGTCCAGTCGACTCAATTCAGCATTCATACGGCGTGCACTCCCGGAAGGCTGGAAAGATCGTTCGTGCTGTATTACATTGATCCCTACACTCGCCCAGCAAGCTTCCGGCAAGGAGTTTGGCTATGAAATGGCTGTTCTTTTCATTCGCTGCGCTGCTTCTGCTGTGTGCATCCAGCCTTGCACAGCAAAACCAGTCTCACCCAAATGACCACACTCAGGCTGCGACCGCCATACACGCAACATCGCAAGAAGTGGTTCTCGACATGGTGTTCCGCGACAAAAAAGGGCGATCGATTCGCGATGTCCGGCCGGAGGAGATTCACATTTTAGAAGATGGAGTTGAGCAAAAATTGACATCATTCCGGTTGGTTCAGGGTAGCCAAGCGGCACCTGTAGGCGCTGAGAACCCCGCACCACAGCTGGATCCCATGCGTGAGATCCGTCTAGTGACGCTTGTGTTCGAGGGACTTGATCAGGAAGGAAAAAGGTTCTTCCGCCAGTCGCTCAAGGACATCCTCGATATGACGCCGGAGCAAAACCTGTATTTCTCCATCCTAACGATTGACCAAAAGCTGCATGTGCTCCAGCCTTTTACCGCCGATCACACAACCTTGCTGAAGAGTGTGGATCGTGCCGCAATGTGGTCATTTATCCAGTACCAGAACAATTCCGTGCAGGTAAAAAATGAGCTGAAACAAGTTATTGACGGCGGCGAACCGCAGTTGTCGGGGGGCGCTAGAGGCGGACCTAGTCAATCTGCGATTGCAGACGCCGTGAGTTACAGGATGGCGAAAATGCAGTACGACATGCTGCAAGCTGCCGAGAACGCCGACCGTGAGTACAACGCGCGCGCAACGATTGACGCATTGATGGCTCTGGTGCGGGCACAATCCGAGCTTCCCGGCCGCAAAATAATATTGTATTTTAACCCTTCGCTGTTCATACCCGAGATGGTCAAAGAACAGTATGCCAATCTCATCAGCATGGCGAATCGCGCCAACATTAGTTTTTACACCGTCGATCCAGAAGGTTTGCTCGCTCTGAAATCTTCTGACACCGCTACCTCTAGGGACCAGGTAACTTTCAGCCATGGCAGTACTGGGGCTGAGGACTTGAGTGCAGCTGTTGGAGAGAATCGAAACTTGCAAATGAGCGGCGGGGTTGGCGCAGTCTCAACCTCACAGGCCCGTGCTCAGGAGAACGCCGAAGGAGCGCTCCGCGCGAATCCGCTACTTTGGCTGCGCGACCTGGCACAGCAGACCGGCGGTGCGACAATCGCCGAAACCAATGATTACAAAGCCCCGCTTAGAGTGGCTTTGGAAGAAGTGAGGAGTTACTACGAGGCAGCTTACTCCCCAGTTGCGTCGCGAGCCGACGGGAAGTTCCGAAAAATATCGGTTCGTGTGGATCGCCCCGACGTCATCGTGCATACTCGCAGCGGTTACTTCGCATTGCCTCAATTGAAGTCAGGACAGCAATTGGCTTCTTACGAGATGCCCTTGCTGAATGCATTGGGTTCCGCGCAAGCTCCAACAGATCTCGCGTTCAATGCGGCGGCCGAGCGGTTCAACGATCGCGGGCCCAAGATCCAGTACATGATTACTTTCGAGGTGCCGCTCAAGGAATTAACATTCACCCCGCAGCCAGACCAGAAAAATGCAACTTTAGACGCTGCGTTGCTGGCGGTTCTGAAAAATCCTGCAGGAGAAATTGTCGAGAAGCTAAGTAAAGATTTTGCGGTGCAAGTGCCATTGGATAAAACGGAGGCCTACAAAGCCGGAAACCTGGTACAGAGTTTTCCGACGGAATTAGCCCCGGGAACGTATTCGCTCGAAGCCGTCGTCATGGATCGCAACGATAGCAAGATGAGCGTTAAGAAATCCGCTCTCACCGTCCCGGAACCTTCGAACAAGCTTTCGATGAGCGACGTGGTTGTGGTTCGTCGAACCGACGTAATGAAGAGTAAAGAGATTTTGGACGCGTTTTATTTCCCGGGGGGTAAGATCACTCCGACACTTACTCAGACTTTTAAGGGTGGCGCAGGGAATATTCTCCCTTTCTATTTTGTGGTGTATCCCAACCCCAACGTGAAGGAGACGCCCAAAGTAATCATGTCCTTCTACAAAGAAGGACAATATTTAGGAGCGGCGGAAGCACCTCCTTTGCCCCAGCCGCCGCTGCCCGAAATGCAAGCGGAAGGACGAATTCCGTATCCGGAGAATTTGCCGGCAGACAAATTCACCCCGGGTGCGTATGAGATCCACATCGGAGTCATCCAGGGAAGCGCAAAAATTGAAGAGAATGTCGCCTTTCAGGTCGAGTAGGATCGACTGTTTTTCATAAAAAATGTTTCATAAATACGTCGATAGAATGAACAGATGTACAGATATTTATTAGCGGCAATACTTTTCGGCCATCTCGCGTTAGGGCAGGAACAAGCCGGGCAGGCGACACTGAGCCGCGCCGTTGAACTGCATCAATCGGGAAAGTACGCCGAAGCCATTGTTGCTTACCAAACCTACTTAAAGAGTCACCCGGAAGCCGGTGCGGTTCGGTCCAATTTGGGGGCGGCGCTGGCACATGAGGGCCGTTACGATGACGCCATTGAGGAATACAAGCAGGCCTTAGCCGCCTTACCTTCCAATGCGGGAATCCGATTTAACCTCGGCCTTGCCTATTACAAAGAAGGCGACATAGAGAATGCGAAGAAGGACTTTGAAGCGGTTTATGCGCAGTTAGCCCTTGATGACCCGCAGCGCAAGCGGGTCGCTCTCCTGTTAGGGGAATGCTATCTGCGTCAAGGTGAAGATGCCAGGGTTATCGCTCTGCTGGATCCTCTGTCGGATACGGATCCAAACGATCTTGCGCTCGCCTATCTTCTCGGAACCGCACTCCTGCACCAAGGGCAAGACGAGCGCGGCGCGCTGATGATTCAACGCATTCTAAAAAACGGGGACACCGCGGAAGCCCACATGCTAATGGCTTTCACGCGAATGAAAGCGAACGACAAAAAAGGCGCCATGGAGGACGTCAACCGTGCGCTTGCCCTGAATCCGAACCTGCCAGAGGCATATATTCTGCGCGGCAGATTGGAATTCCTCGAAACTGACTTGCAGGACTCGGAGCTCGCATTTCGGAAGGGTTTGGAACTCGATCCCAATGCCTTTGACGCACTTCTATGGCTGGGAACCCTACTACGAGAACAAGGTCAGTTACCCGAAGCCCGCGCGCGCCTGGAACATGCGCTCCAATTGCAGCCCAAAGAAATTCGTGCGCGTTATCAATATGCTCTCGTTTGTTCAGCGCAAGACGATGACAAGAAGGCGGCGGAACTGCTCGAAGCGCTGATTAAGGACGCGCCTGAGTACACAGAAGCTCATCGTAGCCTCTCCACGATCTACTTTCGCCTCGGTCGCACCAAAGAAGGCCGAGAACAACGCAAGATTGCTGAAGCGATGGATGCCAGTATCCAGGCACAGGACCAGGAGCGGGGACGGAATCTGAATAAGTAATGCGCCGACTCATTCTTCTATCCATTTTGGTACCCGCCGCAATTGGGCAAACCACACCGCAAAACTTTGACGAGCTGTCCGCGAAGGCGCAGCAAGCCTACGAAGCCAATGAACTTGAACAGGCAGCTCAGCTTTACGCCGACGCGGTTAAAGTACGCCCGGAATGGGCACAGGGATGGTGGGCCTTAGGGATGATCGACTACCAGCGTGATCATTATCAGGAATGCCGCGATGAATTGAACCGAATGGTAGAACTCGACAACTCCGCCCCCGCAGGTTGGGCATTGCTCGGACTCTGCGAATTCCGCACCAAGCAATACGACGACTCGTTCCAACATTTAAAAAGAGCGCACATGATGGTTCCCGAGGGCCAGGGAGTAGGGCAGTTGTTCGACATGACTGATTATCACCTGGCTTTATTGCTTAATCGCCAGGGCGCGTTCGAGTTAGCGCAGGGAATGCTCATGCGCGTAGCGCGCAGAGTTCACGATAATCCGGAAATGTCATTCGCTTCCGGTTTGGCATGTTTGCGAATGCCTATTTTTCCTGATGAAGTGCCCGAGAAACAGCGTGAAGTCGTCACCATGGCCGGCAACGCTTTTTGGTCTTTGGCTACGCTGGTTCCAGCAGAATCTGAGGCGGCGTTTAAAGCTTTAGTTTCGAAATATCCAAAGTTTCCCCATGTCCACTATTTTTATGGCACCTACCTCGCGGCTCATCACCCTGAATTGTGCGCGGCTGAATTTCTCGAAGAATTGCGCATTACCCCTGATGACGTTCCCGCACGGGTCGAATTGGCTTTGCGATACATCCTCGACCGAAAACTCGTGAAGGCATTGCAATTGGCTCGCGAGGCAGTGGCCCTCAGCCCTGACTCAGTGGGAGCTCAGCTGGCCTTAGCCAAATGCCTTCGTGCTCAGGGCCATGATGAGCAAGCAATTGTGCCCCTCCGGCGTGCCAGAGAACTTGATCCAGTTAGTCCACAGATCAGTCTGTATCTCGCCAGCGCCTACCGCAATCTCCACCGCATCGATGATATGCGTAAGGAAATGGCCGAATACGAACAACTCAAGTCAAGCCAGGCGAATTGGCCGTGAACCGCCGGCGCGTGATTCGCAATTCACCGCCAAACCATTGCCTACCTCGTTTTTCTATAACGTTTTAGGTGAAGCATTTTCCTCTCACTTATGCTAAGTAACTACTACTGGCAGAATTTTTTACAAAGACTTATCTTTTTTGCTTGACAGAGCCTCCAAAATCACGATAGAAGTGCTCCCCAGGTTTGGAATAATGTTTTTCTACTAGACTTGGGATTTCTATTAGGGTTGAACCTCCACAGGAGAGGTCAAAAATGCAAACAAGGCGCCGCTACTTCTCACCACTTGCGATCACGACGATCGTTGCTGTTCTGGCTGTTATGACTTTGCCCGCCAACGCGCAGCAAACCAGTGCCACGTTGAACGGAACTGTTGTTGATGCTACGGGTGCAGTGATCCCGGGCGCGAAGATCAACCTGAAGAATGAGGCGAGCGGTGATATGCGAAACGGCGTGAGCAACGGCGACGGCTATTTCACATTCGCCGCCATTCCGCCGGGACGTTACACCCTCAATGTCTCAAAGGATGGCTTTAGTAGCTGGGAAGCGAAGGGCGTCGTCCTAGAATCTGCTGACAAGCGGCTTGTTACCGGAATCATTCTGAAGCCGTCTACGACTAACGAAACCATCACGGTGGAGGCCACAGCACAACTCACCCCGGTCGATTCTGGCGAGGTATCGACAACTATCGATGAGCACATTCTTAACAACGTGGCGATTGTGGGGCAGAACGCCGCCGAATTCGTCAAGATCATGCCCGGCATGGCATTCTCGGGTGGCACGCTCAATCAAAGCTCTTACGCCGCGCAGGATGAGCGCACAGGTACGGGGCCAGTGGGCAGCTTTTCTGCGAACGGCCAGCGTCTTGGCGCACTCGATATTACTTCCGACGGCGCGCACATCATCGATCCAGGTTGCAACTGCGGTCAGGCGATGAATACCAATGCCGATATGACCTCGGAACTTAAGGTGATGACCTCGAACTTCGGTGCGGACGAAGCTAAGGGCCCGGTGACTATCAGTGCAATTGGTAAGTCAGGCGGCAGCCAGTTCCATGGCGAACTGTACACGTACAACCGTTATTTCGCGCTGGATGCGAATGACCCGCTGAACGGCTCCTTCGGAAATCTTCCCAACGGCCAACCTGTGGCCCCAAAGGCCAGAACCAAATACTTCTATCCTGGCGGTAATATTAGCGGCCCCATAATCAAGAATAAATTGTTCTTCTTCTACGGGATGGAGTATTACAAGCAGGATGTGAACAACGGCGTCTATGAGGCGGCGGTTCCCACGCTTGCCATGCGCAATGGCGATTTTACGGACACGGCTTACATTAGCGCACTGAACGGCTCTGGCATTAGCACACCGGCGACGAAAGGTACCAATTACACAAACGGCGTGGTTAATCCGGGTGCAATTGATCCGAATGGGCAAAAGTTAATGAACGTCTATCCGCTGCCCAACGTAGATCCCAGACTGGTGGTAAATGGTCAAAAGCTGGGCTGGAACTACATCAACGCACAAACCCGCTTTTCCAATATGTTGCAGGAGCGCGGACGGATTGATTACAACATCAGCGATTCGATGAAATTATACGTTTCCTATAACCATCAGCACGACAACGCGGTAAACAGTCTGGACGTTCTTTGGACGGGAAACGGCCAAAGTTGGGCATCGCCCACGACGCCTTATCCGAGTCCAATTGTCGAGAGCACAACGTCACACGTAGTTTCGGCCAACCTCACGAAGGTTTTCAGTCCAACTCTTACCAATGAGTTGATCTTCACCTACACGTACCTAAATCTCCCCAACCAGTTCCAGAATCCAAACAAGGTGAATCGCGCAGGTCTGGGTCTCAACTACAACTTGCTGTTTAATCACCCTAACCCTGATAAGCTCATCTTCCCGGAGATGACTGGCTGGGGTGACGGCGTTACTAATATGCTTAACACCGGCTTTGAGCTTTCCGGTGGCGTCTATGCAAAGAAGACTTTGCCATCGGTTGCGGACAACGTCTTCAAGGTATGGGGAACTCACACCACCAAGTTCGGCTTCTACTGGGAGCGAACCTGGAACTCGCAGCCCGGTAACGCCGCGGTAAACGGCGATACGAACTTTGCGACTTGGGCGAACAACACAAGCGGCAATGCATACGCCGATATGCTGACCGGCACCATGGCCGGTTACGACGAGCAGAATTTTGACGCCGTACCCGCGTTCCGCTACATGTCTGCAGAATTTTACGCGACGGACTCGTGGAAGGTATCTCGGCGACTTACACTCGATTACGGACTTCGTGTTTCACATCTCGGTCCGTGGGTTGACACAACGGGCTACGGCTTCGGTGCATGGTATCCAAATCTCTTCAATAGCAACCAAGGTGGGACCGCAGGGGGAGTTTTGTTCCCCGGCATCGAATGGAACAAGGCTCATTCCTCTACGCCGTTGTCAGGGTCGGCAAGTCGGATCTTCTTCTACAATCCGAGGGTAGGTTTTGCCTGGGACATCCTTGGTCACGGGAACACCGTGCTTCGCGGTGGCTACGGTATGTACCATTTCCATGACGAGCAGAATGTGCAGAACGGCGCTTACGGGGTGGTTCGCGGCTCTTACGACATTGGCGTAGGAAGTCAGACATTCTCGAGTCTAAGTCCGTCCCTGCTCAACAATACTAAAGTTGCCGTGCCAGCTAACGTCACAGCCTTGGATCCTACGGATGACCAGGAGCCCAGGTCGCAAACTTACAGCTTGACGGTATCCCAACGCCTACCTTGGAAGAGTGTGCTGGAGGTGGCTTATGTTGGAAGTAAGTCCGACTATCTGAGTAATTACAACAACAACTTTGACAAGATCAACGACCTTCCCGTGGGGGCGTTGTTTAAGCCTAACTCTCAATGCGGTGGTAGTGTATGTGCGTGGAGCGCACAAGGCAACTATTCAACGGCTGTGCAGAATGCCGCCCGCCCCTACGTCACAACGCCGAACGGCACACCTGGCTACGGCACTGGGCTGAAGATCATTGACCACAAGATGTATTCGAACTACAACAGCCTGCAAGCTTCATGGAACAAGCAAGTGGGACACCTCACTTTCCTGGCGAACTATACTTACAGTAAGGCGCTAGGTATTCGCGGTGAAAACGGCTCCCAAACCGGTGACCCAACTAGCTTGATTCATAATTACGGGACTCTGCCGAGTAACCGTACACACATCTTCAACACTGCATATGTGTATGAGTTACCCACACTCGGGACTGGCAATAGGTTCGTCAAAGGGGCCGCGAATGGTTGGCAGATCTCCGGCATTGTGCAGTACCAAACTGGCGCCGACTTGCAAGCGGCTATTTCCAACAGCTACAACTTTGGTTACTCGGCTTACATTCCTGCTAACACGACATTTATGGGTGTTAACAGCGGAAGTAGCCCCGTGAGCGCAAACAACCAGAACATTCTGGGAACTCCTGACGTCACGCTTATGCCGGTGCTGACGTGCAATCCCAGGAGCGGGCTCAAACACAATCAGTACCTTAATGGTGCGTGCTTTGCTTCATTTGCCACCCCCGGCGTGCAGGGTGCTTACATTATCCCGGCCGGGTCTGGGCCTGGGTTCTTCAATACCGATTTGTCGGTTTTCAAGAACTTCACCTTCGGCAAGTCTGAGAACAAGAAGCTGCAGTTCCGGTTCTCCGGCTACAACTTCCTTAATCACCCGCTGAATACGTTCCTGCAAAAGGACCCGAACTTGACCCTGGCGTTCGATCAGACCGGTAAGCTGACCAACCCCAACTTCGGTGTCGCTAACAGCAAGACTGGCCACCGTATTCTTCAGGGGGCCGTTAAGTTCAGCTTCTAGTCGCAAAGTAATCAAGAGAGGCGGCCTTTGCGGGCCGCCTCTTATTTTTGTAGGGGTTGCTTGCAATAAACTGCGGCTAATGAGCTTGTGAAGCGTTCGTCTGCGTGGAAACCCGGGCGAATTGCTGCAACCGCAGCTGGTGAGTCCCTTCTTTGATCAAATAGAATTGATCAGCCTTGACATTCGAGAATGTATCCATCTCACCGCTAGGCCACTGGAGGTTGACGGTTTCGGCCTGGACGCTGCGCCCCAAACCGAAGTTTGCGCGAAGATCACTTTGTGAAAGATAGCTTCCGCCGCCAGCGATTTCACGGATCTGCGAAATGCCGCCGGCAACCACGCGAATGCGGGTACCCATGGCATCGCGATTGCTCTTAGTCCCGACTAGTTTTACGTTCAGGAAATGATTTGAATTGCCGGAGTTGTGAAGTAAAGTAGGCGGGTCATCGTTGTTCGCCACGACGATATCGGTGAAGCCGTCATCGTCGAAATCCGCGAAGGCCACTCCTCGTCCAACTCGGGGCGGAAGAGCGGCAATACCTGCCGCTTCGGTGGTTTCGGCGAACCTGCCGTTCCCGGCGTTGTGGAACAGTGAATTCAGCTGTCGATAGTGTTCACGTACCGGAAAGGATTCGACCTCGGGATAGACGTGGCCGTTTGCGATAAACAGATCGAGCCAGCCATCGTTGTCGTAGTCGAGAAAGCCTCCGCCGAAGCTCAACACATTGAGTGTCGGGAGAAAAATGCCGGCTTGGCCGGTCACCTCGTGCATGTGGCCGCGATGGTCGTTATGCCAAAGGTGGTCGCCGAAGGACTGAAAATCTGAGATGTAAAGATCGAGCCAGCCATCATTGTCGTAATCGCCCAGCGAAATACACATGGCAGCCATTTCCTTGCCGTCGGGGTTGTAAGCCATCTCTGCGGACGCCGCAATTTCGGTGAATTTGCCGGCCTGATTGTGATAGAGATACGCCGGCATGCCGTCGTTCGCGACAAATAAATCCGGCCAGCCGTCATTATCGTAATCAGCGGCACCAACCGCGAGGTTCTTGCCTTTCGGTTGGAATATGTTCACCGCCTTGCTTACATCGGTGAAGGTGCCATCCCCATTGTTGTGGTACAGAACGTTAGGGCTGCCCTGGTACGACTGTGGCGGGCAACTACTTTTGACTGTACCCACCGTGCAATAGAATGGACCGTCGGGCTCTAGTTGGACGTAGCTGCCTACGTAAAGATCCAGATAGCCGTCGCGGTCATAGTCGAAGAACGTGGCGGCGCTGTGGAATTTGCCTGATTCCAGTCCGGCGACGCCCGCCTTATCGGTGACATCGGTAAACGTCCCGTTTCCATTGTTGTGGTAAAGGACATTTCGCCCATATTGGGTTACAAAGAGATCGGGATAGCCATCGTTATCGTAATCTCCCCAAACGCAGCCGAGACCATAGCCAGTGCCTGGGACGCCGGCTTTGTCAGTGACATCGGTGAACCTGCCATTTTGATTGTTGCGATAAAGAGCGTTCTGGACGGAAATGCCGCGGTTATACCGGTCGCGGCCATTCACAAAATAAATGTCTGGCCAGCCGTCTCCATCGAAGTCTGCGACGCAGACCCCGGGCCCGAATTCCTCCAGGTTGATGGCAGTGCCCTGGTTGCCCTTGAAATGGATAAAGCTGATGCCAGCTGCTTTCGTGATATCCGTAAACTTGGCTCCGCCGGCAGGAGCGACGTGCTGAGAGCTGACATTATTCGCTAAGAAGAGCAATGGGAGAAGCACAGCCCAACCAAACCGAGACGGTTCGCGAGGGGACATGGGTTTTGGCAAACCTGAACTGTTAACAGCAATGCTGGGCTGCAAAGTTCCTCATACGATACCATCGCAACCTGTGGCCGATCCAATGGACATTGATTATTATCGTTAATGTAATGAACCGCCGCCGTTTCTTATCTATGCTAGCCGCAGGGACTACAGGGGCCAATCTGTTACGCGCGCAGGAAGGCGGCATGGCGACGCGGGGCATCAAAGCGCAGCCGAGCGGGAAGCCCTCTGGCCTCCCATTCCGCGCGCGCTTCACCGATGTTGCTGCTCAGGCGGGTTTGCGCTCTCCGATCATTTATGGCCCTGTCGGTGGGATGGATTACATCCTTGAGTCCGTGGGCTGCGGGGTAGCGTTTCTGGACTACGACAACGACGGATGGATATCTTTTTGCTTTCAGGTACCCGCCGCACGGGGCCAGTGGAAGGTGCGAGTAACCGACTTTACAAGAACAATCGTGACGGCACCTTTACCTCTTGGGCCAGTTGTTTGGGGGACGCCGGTGCTTTCGATGCGGCGCTCAATCCACTGAAGCGCGCTGTGCAACTCGACCCAAAGTCGTTCGAAGCATGGCACAACCTCGGCGTCACGTACTTCCGCTTGCAGCGCTACACCGAGGCTCGCGAAGCACTTGAGAAAGCTGTCGCATTGCGTCCGGAATTCTACGGCTCGGTCGTGCTACTCGGTGCCACGCTATACACGTTGGGAGATGATGACGCTGCTCTGCCAGTGCTTGAGCATGCTCACCGGCTGAACCCGGCTGATACTCAGACTACGAATGTTCTGGAAAAGCTCAGCGCTGGCCGGCATAAGCAATGAACGTGGACCTCGTTTTTAGGACGCCAGAACAGCCCAGGAATATTCGTTCATGACCTTTACGCGTCGCAAGTTCGCACGGGTGGGACTGGGAGCTGCGTTATCGGTTGGCGGCCAACTGCTCCTGGGGCAGGGTGTTTCGACCCACTCCGCGAAGCCACTGCCACGAGCAGCTCCTTCTGGACGTCCATTCAATGCTCACTTCGTGGATGTTGCGTCAAAGGCAGGATTGAGTGAGATGATTGTCTACGGTTCGGTTTTATCACCCAAGTACATCGTGGAATCAACCGGATGTGGCTGCGCCTTCCTGGATTACGACAATGATGGCTGGATGGATATCTTCATCCTTTCCGGTACGCGGCTGGAGGCGACGCCAGAAGGTGCAACCAATCGTCTCTACAAGAACAATCGTGACGGTACATTCACCGATGTGACGGAAAAAGCCGGACTGCACTCAGCCGGGTGGGCTTCCGGCGTCTGCGTTGCTGACTACAACAATGACGGATTTGATGACATTTTCATTACCCGTTTCGGACAGAACAGCCTCTATCGGAATAACGGGGACGGTACGTTTACGGATGTGACCAAAGCCGCAGGCCTGCTAAATGACGACACCCGCTGGGGGGCGGGCTGCAGCTTCGTAGACTATGATCGCGACGGTCACCTCGACTTGTTTGTTTCCAACTACGTTCAATTCTCTTTCGAGCACATGCCTGTGCCGGGACAGAACAGCAGTTGCATGTGGAAAGGAATTCCTGTTCAATGCGGGCCGCGGGGTCTGCCTCCCTGCAAACATTCTCTTTATAGAAATAACGGGGATGGCACGTTTACTGAAGTGACGGAGCGTGCTCAGATTGCTAAGGCTCCGCCGACTTATGGAATGACGGTGGTTGCGGCAGATTTCGATGAAGACGGGTGGCCTGACATCTACGTCGCTTGCGATTCCACTCCCAGCCTGCTGTTCATGAACAATCATGACGGCACGTTTAGGGAGGAGGGCTTACTCCGCGGCGTGGCCCTGAGCGACGATGGGGTAGAGCAAGCCGGAATGGGAATTGGGGTCGGTGATTACAATCTCGACGGGCATCTCGACATTTTCAAGACTCACTTTGCCGACGACTCCAATGTTCTCTACCGAAACGATGGAAAGGCATATTTTGAGGACGCCACCATCCCGTCGCGTCTGGGGGTGGAAACACGCTACGTTTGCTGGGGAGCAGGGATGCTGGATCTCGATAATGACGGTTACCCTGATCTTTTCATGACCACGGGCAACATTTATCCGGCAATCGAGACGCGTCTTCCAGACTATCCCAACAAGACGGCTCGAGCCTTGTTTCGAAACCTGGGCAATGGCGTCTTCGAAGAACTCGTGAGCCAAGCCGGACCGGGAGTTGCGTCGGCGCATTGTAGCCGTGGGTGTGCATTTGGTGATTTCGACAACGATGGCGACATCGACATCCTCATCATCAATCTGAATGAGCCGCCATCGTTACTGCGCAACGACCTTGCCGGAAAGGCAAAGTGGATCAAGATAAAGTTGGAAGGTACCAAATCGAACCGGAGCGCGATTGGCGCTCGCGTTCTGGTCCATTATGGCGGAAAGACCCAGGCTCAAGCTGTCATGAGCCAGTCGAGTTTCTTTTCCTGTAACGACCCACGTCTTCATTTTGGGCTGGGGAATGTCAGATCAGTGGAGCTGGAGGTTTATTGGCCGAACGGCTTGCATGAGAGCTTCAGTAAAGTTTCCGTAAACCAGTTAATCACAATTAAAGAAGGTGTTGGTCAAGTTGCGAATCGTGGCTGGTTGAGGTAGCAGCGATCAGCCAAGCGCAGTGTAAACGGCGGCCTTCTGACCTTACAATTTGGGTGCCTCGAAACGTGGTGATGTACTTGATGCCCATGAGATCCCGCCGATCACTGATGAAATTGGCGTGCGCATTGTTTTCTTTGGCCCTTTTATGCTGCAGGGGTTCAGCCCAGATCGCTCCCACCACGCATGAACTGGCGCTCCGCATTATCGTTGCCGCGGACGAGGTAACCGCCCATGACATCTTAGAGCGACTGGCGAAAGGAGAGGACTTCGGCGCTCTTGCGAAAGAGAAGTCAATAGATCCAACGCGACAAGCCGGTGGATATACCGGCCTGGTTGATCCAAGTTCGCTTCGCATTGAACTTCGCGAGGCATTGCAGGGACTGGCGCCGGGGCAACTTTCGAAGATAGTGCACATCCCGGAAGGCTACGCAATCTTGGAAATAGTCCCTTCTTCTCAAACCGCGGCATCTGAGAATGCAGCGCGCAACCAGCCGGCTGCGCTCAGCCAGCTTCAAGCGCCGGGCGCCATCCGTTTCACCCCCGACGTCTCCGGAATTGTCGAAGCGCAATCGGCGCTGATGAAGTTCACCAAGCCGCCAGGGTGGGGACAGGATCTTAAAGAGATATGTCAGACGCGCACGGATAGCTACCGGAATGCCGTGAAGCGCATGGAATCGATGCTGTCTAATGCAAACTCGCCGCAACTTTCTGGCCAGGATCCACTCGACTTAACACAGGAGTATTACGGCCTTGGGCAGTTGTATGCGTACGACGGCAAAATGGATGAAGCCATTGGCGAATATCTTAAGGGTTATGAGATCGCGAAAGATCTCAGTCCAGACGTGGTGCCTACGTTTGACCAAGAACTTGGGGTTGCATATCTTCACCGGTCCGAAATGAAAAATGGAATCTATGACGCGCCTGGCGACCGCTGTCTGATCCCGCCGCCAGCGAACATGTCCTTTCAGAAAAAAGAAGACTCACTAAAGGCGATCGAATATTTTCACAAATATCTCGAAAGGGTGCCGAACGATCTGGCAATTCGTTGGCTGCTTAACTATGCCTACATGACCCTCGGGCAGTATCCAAACGGAGTGCCCAAAGAATTTCTCGTTCCACTTTCCGCTTTTGAGTCAAAGGAGCCAGCACCGCATTTCGTTGATGTTGCCGAAAAGACGGGATTACGTCTGAAATCCATGGCAGGCGGTGTCATCGTAGATGATTTCGAGAATAACGGGTTACTTGATGTTGTGACTTCAAGCATGAACATGTGCGAGCATCTGCACTATTTTCACAATAATGGCGACGGCACCTTCACGGACCGCAGCGAAAAAGCAGGTCTGGGGGATCAACTTGGCGGCCTGAACATGATTCAGGCTGACTACAACAACGACGGGTGTATGGACATCCTTGTGCTCCGCGGGGGATGGGAACTTCCTATGCGCAAGTCTTTGCTGCGCGGAAACTGCAATGGAACGTTCACCGATGTCACCAAACAGGCCGGATTGGCTGATCCGCCAACAGCCACCCAAAGTGCCGTCTGGGCCGATATCAATAATGATGGGTGGCTTGACCTGTTTGTGGTGGCAGAACACGGCCCAGCACAGCTCTTCCTCAATAACGGAGACGGCACATTTAAGAACATTGCGCATACCGCTGGTGTGGACGCGACAGCGTTCAGCAAGGCGGTGGTGAGTGCCGACTACGACAATGATGGGTACCCGGATTTTTATGTCTCCGTTTATGGCGGCAATAACCTTCTTTATCACAATAATCACGACAATACGTTCAGCGAAGTCGCAAGTCAGGCAGGGGTTGTAGGACCACATTACTCTTTCCCAACCTGGTTTTTCGATTACGACAACGACGGCTGGCCGGACCTTTTGGTCAACAGTTACTTTATTTCCGTGGATGAAAGCATCCGCACGATTTCCAATCTGCCGCACAATGCGCCGACCATGAAGCTCTATCACAATGAGCGGAATGGGTCATTTAAGGACGTTACCTCCGACGTCCACCTTGATAAGGTTTACATGCCGATGGGAGCAAACTTCGGAGACATAGATAATGACGGGTTCCTCGACATTTACATAGGCAATGGATACCCGAATTACGCAGCCCTTATCCCGCATTTTTTATTTCGCAATCACGACGGACAGTACTTTTCCGACGTGACTGCGGCCACCGGTACGGGTGAACTTCACAAAGGACACGCGGTTGCATTTGCTGATCTGGCGCGCGACGGCAACGAGGACATCCTGACGGTAACTGGCGGTGCAACTCCCGGCGACGCGCATCGTTTTCGTGTGTTTGAAAACCCTGGAAACGGCAACGATTGGCTTAATTTGAAGCTGGTGGGAAGCAAAAGCAATCGCGCAGCTGTCGGTGCCAGGATCAAAGTTATCGTCGAAAATGAAGGCAAAACTCCTCGCTCTATTTACCGCACAGTCGGAAGCGGCGGGTCATTCGGCGCTTCACCTTTGGAACAACACATCGGTTTAGGCAAGTCCGCACAAATTCTGAACCTTGAAATTTGGTGGCCGACAAGCAATACACACCAAAGCTTTACCGAGGTGCCGAAGAATCAATTCTTTCAAATCAAGGAATTTGACCCGAACTACATCAAGCTGGAGCGCAAGGCAGTCAAATTAGGTGGTCGGCAGCCCACTGCTACTGCGGAGATAAAGAAGTGAAACTTGCGGGGAAAATCTTTTTGGTTTTGCTTTGTTGCTCGGCCTTCGCTCTTCCGGAACAGAGCTACTCGGGCCGCGGTTTACTCCTGAAAGTTGATCAGGTTCATAAGACTGTTCTGGTTTCTTCCGACGCGATTCCCGGGTACATGGAAGCTATGACGATGCTGTACTCGGTGAGAGATACGCAGGAGCTACGACACATTGCTCCCGGAACATTGGTCGACTTCACTTTGGTTGTGGGGCCGCACTCGTCGTTTGTGAAAGGCATTCACGTACACAAATACCAGGGGCTTGAGCCCGATCCCCTTACCGCCAGACGATTAAGACTACTCAATCAGGTCGTGAATCCTTCGACGACGACGGCGGTAAGGATCGGTGAATCCGTTCCGGACTTCACTTTGATAGACCAGAATCGGGGAGAGGTAACTTTGTCGAACTTCGCAGGAAAAGTGATAGTACTCAATTTTATTTACACTCGTTGCGCACTACCAAATTTCTGCTTTCGAAGCTCAAACAATCTTGGGCTTCTGCAACAGCGTTTCCGGCAGCGCCTCGGACGAGATCTCGTGATGCTGACGGTTACGTTTGATCCTACGCATGACGATCCGGTAGAACTCGCCAAGTACGCGGCAACGTGGAAAGCTGATTCCAATAACTGGCATTTCCTAACTGGAGCCGCCCCGGATGTGCGCAGAGTATGCGAGCTCTTTGGAGAAGAGTTTTTCCAGGACGAGGGGCTCATGGCTCACTCGTTGCATACGGCAATAATCAATCGCAAAGGGAAATTAGTTGCCAATCTCGAAGGCAATGAGTTCAGCGCTCAGCAGCTCGGAGATCTTGTGCAACAGGTGCTCACCGCGAGCTTCGAAAAGGCTGCACAGTAGTAAGCGCGACACTGCTCAAATATACTGTCCCTGAAAAGCTCACGACTTCTACGCCCGCCGTTGTCTGCCTCCCGGTCTCTTAGTTCAATGGAAACAAAATAGATTCCCGCACTTTTTGGAAATCGTGCGGGCACGAGGTTCTGAAACCGGGTTAGCCACCTGCAATGTCCGCTTGGCACAAGATACGCACACCACAAGCAGAAATTATCGTTGCCTCGGAGGGAGCCGGCTGATCGGCCGTTACTTGTAATTCGCGTAGTATTCAGTAGTCCGCAAAATCAGTCCGCATTAGAGATTACCAACCAGGAGTCGTGCTCTAAATGCGAAAAACGCCAATGGAGGGCGAACGATCGTACCCGCAATGGGACCCGCAATGATTTTGTCTTCCACGTACTATCAGGTACTTAGCGGCAACCCCGTGACCTGTTAAGTAGTTGAAGTTACTGAATAACGGGGACCTGAAAAGGCGGCGTCGGCGGTTCAACTCCGTCCCTGGCCACCATTTATTTTCAGCGACTTACCCTGTGAACGCATTTTCACCGGCCCCGCTCGATGACAAGCGCGAATTTCCGGCAATCGCAGCCCAAAGGACCTTAATCGAAAGCTTATCCTTGATGGCGAAATCGTGGCGCTGGATGAGCAGGGTCGTGCAAACTTTCAGGAACTACAAAATCGGAGAAGCACACGCTTTCCAATTGTCTACTACGTCCTTGATGTGCTCCACGCAAACGGATCCGAGAACCCTTTGCAAGTGCGCGAGGCGGTAGTGACTCCCGTGCTTTCTAATGGGGCGGAAACCATCACAATCTCACAACTCTGTTCCTGTGCTCTATACGAAAGAACAGGAGCAAGCCTCCCCCGATTACCAGGATCGTGACTGCGCCGAGGATTTGCAATACCCGAGCGATGACGGCCTTGAACGAGCGGTGCTCACCGACGAATCTGATCGACACAATTCAGGCTCTTTTCGGGAAGCTTGATGTGCAGCTCTCAACGACGAGCAGCTCAGGATCAGCACTATGATGAGATTTATGCAACGACGATTTGCAGCCTGGATCGGTGGCGGTTGTTGCGGGGTGCTTGCTGCACTTGTAATCCCACTTGTGAGTAATACTTCTTTGGAGACGGCAGTCGCTTGTTCCGCGTTGATTATTGACTCCCAATAAAACAAGATCACCTTTCCTTGAGAGTTGTGTCGGCGAAAGGGTCTAGCCAGGGCTTCTCGTTCCTGAACACCGACATTGGGGCCAACAATTAGCACTGTGAAGGTGCGCCCTGCCTTGACGATCAGAGACTCGACCGTGCTGAAGTCGGAGAGACTGGTGATCCTGTGGCCGAGTTCAGAGAGCACCTTGTGTTTCATTTCCAGCTCGGCGAGGGAGTGTCCGAAAGAGAGTATGGGCAGCGCTTGGGTGTTTCTAGCCTCTCCCGACACTTGCTTCTTTTGTATTTCTCGAATGGCATTAACTGACTCCCAGGTCCCCGCAACTACTAGACAGGTGTTTAAGTTAAATTTACGTTCGTCGAACTGTCGCCTGCGCATACCCGGTCGGTGTGGAGATCTCTGTAGTGGCGAACGCTTTCGCGACTGGGCACGGCAATTTGAATAAGGACAACGCGCCCGCAAAGCGCAGGGTAACCATGCAGAACACAAGGCAACAGCAGTGAACTCATGACCGATCGTCGCTCGAACTCTGAGTTAAGATTCCGTCTCATCTAGAGCTTCTCCAAGTTCATGGTAGCTTTTGAGAACGTCTTCCTTGGAAATAATGCCTTCGAGTTTAGTAACATCCGCGCGGCTGACGACTGGCAAGAGGGGATAGCGGTGTATGTACCGCATAGCAACGTCGAGCGGATGGTCAGGGTGTAAATATGGGATTTGTTTTATGGGCAAAACAGACTTGAGGCTCAATTCTTCTTTGCCTTCGCCTGCAAGTTTCCTTAACTCTTGCACGCTGATCGTGTTCCATCCTCGATGACGAATTCGAACCAGCATATTTACTGACTCTAGACCATTTACTTGTTGAACGATGCGTTTGAGCGGTTGCTCAGCGTCCAATACTGGATCTGGCACCCGTCGCATGGCGTCCTCTACTCGCAGAATACTCTGCTCTCGTTGTTCTTCCATCGACGGTAAATCAAGGCCGTCCTGACGGGTTAAGAGATCAAAAATCGGGGTCGGTTGCAACGCGCGTGAGATAACGTATGCAAATGTATTGGCGACAATAACAGGCAGAATAATTGTGTAATTGCCGCTGACTTCAAGCACCATAAATACGGAAGTCATCGGGGCCCGCAAAAATCCAGCGAACAACACGCCCATGCCAACCATCGCGTAGGTTCCTGTCGAGATCGCCAGATGTGGAAGCACAAGATGCTCCAGGCCAGCAATAAACGCTCCCAACATCGCACCAACAAAGAGAGTGGGAGCAAACATCCCACCTGGAGTTCCGCTGGTAAAGGAAACGATTGTGGCGAGTATTTTGAGTCCGACAAGTATTCCGAGAAAGCTCCATGTGAACTGGTTGTGGATGGCCTGATCGATGAAATCGTAGCCAGCTCCCATCACTTGTGGGGCGCCCAGTATCGCAATAGAGCCGATAATTAACCCTGCTACAGCAGGCTGAAAGTACTGCGTCCAGCGGGGCATGCCTTTTAAAATCGGACGCATCGTCCCAATTCCGCCCGAAAAGATTATTGAAGCGAAACCGCCCACAATCCCCAGCACTGCGTATGCGATCAGCTCCCCTGGACGCACGAGTTCGACTGGAGGAATACGAAACAGGGGTTCCGATCCCAGAAACCAGCGCATAACAACGACGCTGGAGACCGCCGAAAGTACTACTGATCCTAGAATTGCTGCGCTCCAACGCCCGATTACCTCTTCAATCACGAACAGTACAGCTGAAATAGGTGCGTTGAAGGCGGCGGCCAGTCCAGCGGCAGCTCCAACCGGTGCGATTAGTCGCATGCGGTCGCGGGAGAGATGCAACCTACGGCCCAGCGCCGACGCAAGTCCTGCACCGATTTGGAGGGACGGGTCCTCAGGGCCCAGCGAGTGACCCGAGCCAATAGAGAGCGCCGCTGTGATGAATTTTCCGATTGCGGTACGAAACGGGATGTACCCGTTGTAGATGTAAAGGGCGGCCTTGGTTTGGTTAACGCCGCTGCCCCTGGCGAGAGGAAAAACATGTAGTACGAGAGCGCCAATCGCGAGTCCGGCTAGCGTGGGCGCGAGCAGCAACCGGATGTGACTGGCTGCGGTTTCAGATCCCAGAAAATAAATTCGGCTGAGATCAATCGCGAAGCGAAAACAGACTACCGCCAAGCCAGAAAAGATGCCGATGAAAACCGACAGAACAAGGAAGAATCTTTCTTCACGAAAGACGAATCGCAAAAGAGAACGCGACCTTGAGCCATGGTTGATGGGCAACGTGTTTCCGATTTCTGCATTCTCTAGTTGCGGTTCGGGCATCTTTTGGGCGAGAGTCTTTCCGGGCTAACCGCCCTCACGATTTCTTGCAATCAGCAACAGTAGCAAGTCAGTGCCAGTCGGAGTACCGCAGGAGTTGCTGGTCTCGCGCTCGACATTGAAAACCAAGTTCATGGCGGAATCCGTCAACTCGGGATGTTGGCGAAGCACGCGTTCGTTCAGTCGCGTCTTCATGTCCATCCATTGAGCATAAAGTGCTTGTAGTGGTGAACCAGCAGACGTCTGTTTGTTTGGGCCGCTAATACAGGTGTTCAGCCGCTGCCCAGCCGTATCGAAATCACTCAGAACTAAACGGTCGCGCTTTGTCCCCGAGTAGAAGTTGTAAGGATCCAAAGTCGGAATAATCCGGCACATCTTCAGCAGTTCCGTACTCCGGATATCATCAGGATTGAGCGACAAAGCCGAAGTGAGATAACGTTCGGCTAATTGGTACTGGCCCAGTTCGAAAGCGGCTTTCCCGGCTCTCGCCAGAGCATCCGCGTCGCGATGATCCAACTTGAGGGCTTGTTTGTACAGCGCAAGGGAGCGATCGTAATCAGGTACTCTCATAAAAAGATCCCCGATCCGTACTTGCAGGGCGGTGTTCTCGGGGACATTTCGACCGACGGCGATGAGCTCAGATTCGGCCAAGTTGTCGGCCTTGCGATCTAAAAGAAACTTGACGAGCTCAAGCCGGACTGAGAGCTGTTGTGCTTCGGGGTTGCTCGTCCAAACGGCGTAAATCGCGTTGTGATAGTACCGAAGGGCATTCGTTATATCTTCCTTCTCCGCGAATATGCGTGCCAGCTCAAGATTTACAGCTCCGTTCTCGGGCTGCCGCTGCCACAAGCTAATCAGATATGCTCTGGCCTCTTCCGTTCTTTTCAGCGCGATCAACGCTTGCGCCAAACTCAACTCATAGTCGTAGTTGCCGCGAGAATAGGTTAATGCGGTTTGAAAAGCAGCAGCCGCTTGCGTGAAACGACCGGACTGGAGATCATTTTGGCCCCGGCTGAACCAAAAAGCGGCGCGAGCATCCACCTCGCGTTTGTAAAGATGAGATAGACCGCCCACGAGAAAGAAGAATGCAATAGCGACTCCCGAGAGAACCAGAATTACCAGCGGTTCCCTAGTCGAATACCAGCTCAGGGTTCTGTCGTTGCCATTTGCAGGAGTTACCTCCATTGCGGTGTCGCGTTTGGGCAAAGACGAACTGTTCTCCGGCGAAACCGTCTCGTTATTCACTCTCGATACCTGAGCTGTGACTTCGCGAACTAGACGGGGAAAAATGAATCACGTTCTCAGTCTTGCAATCGCCTAATCGGATGTCAAATTCCGTGGCGCGCTTGGCGTGTCTGCTCACTTATTTCCAGTGCGCGAGGCATATGCCCCCTTGCGAGCCAAGGAGGAAACCATTTATGGCTCGCAAAGTTGGCCAAATATTGCACGAGTGGAGGAAGAACCCGCAATGGCCCAGAGTGCGAATGAAAAGGAGTCGCGCTCTAAGAGCGCGAACAGATCGTACCCGCAATGGGACCCGCAATGATTTCGTCTTCGACGTACTATCAGGTACTTAGAGGCAACGCCGTGACCTGTTAAGTAGTTGAAGTTATTGAATAAGGGTAATCTGAAAAGGCTGCCGTCGGCGGTTCAACTCCGTCCCCGGCCACCATAAGATAATCAGTGCAGCGACTCAGTTTGCAGGTCGCAACCTTGCCCGTCCGATACGGGTTAGAATGTCCGGTCGGAGTTCATGCCTAGTTTGAGTTTTTTGTCGCGCGCTTTCGCCTACTTCCTCCCAGCTTCGATACTTTGCCTCTCCGCAATTCAACTGCACGCCGGGGCGAAATCTTCTCTGCCAGCCAGCGAAGACAAATCGACCACAACCGAAATGCGGCTCCTGGATCCGGGCTGGTGGCCGACAAAAGGCTCGGCATCACGCGAGGAATACGCGGGGGATGCTGCTTGTGCTGGTTGTCACGCAGAGAAAACTGCAAGCTACGCTTCCACCCAAATGGCGCACGCGATGACTCCGGTCGGCGGAGAAGGACTTGCCGAGCTTGCGCGCGGACCGGTTCACCGCACGATTGGTTCTTACAGCTACTCGCTCAGGTCAACGCCTGCTGGTCCGGTGCTCTCAATTAACGACGGAACGCAATCGGCCTCGGCGGCGATTGGCTGGGTTTTCGGTGTCGGTGAAATCGGGCGGACCTATGTTTACCAGCAGAAGAATCGGTTCTACGAGAGCCACCTCAGCTACTACACCGACCTGCAAAATCTAGATTTCACAACCGGGCACGCGCGCTCAGTGCCTACTGATCTCGCACTCGCATTGGGGCGGCCCATAGCCGATCCAGGCGCCTGCTTCGGTTGCCATGCTACGCAGGCGACGACGAGTGGCCACTTTGATCCGCAGCGCTTGATTCCGGGGGTCACGTGCGAAGGCTGTCATGGTCCGGGCGTAGTACACGTTGCTTTAATGAGCGCAGGCAAAGCCGGCGACGTGCCGAGCATGATCTTCAATCCGGCTAAGCTCGCGCCGGTTGCTGCGGTTGACTTCTGTGGAGCATGCCACCGCACGGCCGTCGACGTGAGCTTTTTAGGAATTAGCGGAGCTTTCACCTTGCGCTTTCCCGCATATCGGCTTCAGGGCAGCCGATGCTGGAAGAAACCCGATTCGCGACTCACCTGTTCCGCCTGTCATGATCCGCACCAGCCGCTGGTGCGTGATCTGGTCTCGTACGACAAAAATTGTTTGGCGTGCCACAAAGGCGGAGCAGCGACGAGCACTGCGCTGATTAAAGAGGACGAGAATCGTGCGCGAACAGCGCCAGCTTGTCCAGTAGCACAGAAAGAATGCGTTACTTGTCACATGCCGCGTTATCGGGTGCCCGAAATGCACGCGACCTTCACGGACCACACAATCGCGGTTTATAAACAAAAAACCAGTTTCAATAGATCGCCTTTCTAAGTCTGAAACGGTTTAGGGAGGGCACGTGGTGCTTTTCGGACGCCATAATTTCCCCAGCGATGTTGTCAAAAGTTGTTTGAGTCGCGAACAATAACGTTTTTTTGCTTGACATCCTTTACTGAATCAGACTAAAACTCCCGCTAAGTTTCTCTTCAACGTTCGTGGAGTCGCTATCTGTTGCCAGGGGACTGTACTTGTCTAATACGTGGGGTCGCTTTCTTGGTCGACGGAAATAAAAACAACCTAACAATCGCAGCCGTCGGAGGAAAAATGCCGCAATTTAGAAAGATTCAACTGCTGTCTCTAGGGTTTGTTGTCGCTCTGGCCCTTTCTCTACCATCGCGAGCGCAGAACGTCTACGGAACCATTGCCGGCACTGTGACTGACACGACCGGCGCTGCCGTCACGGATGCAAACGTGACGCTGACGAATCTCGCGACTGCCGAGAAACATCAAGTCAAATCCGGTGCGGCTGGCGAATACACATTTGTCAACATTTTGCCCGGCCGCTACCGTGTCGAGGCAACCAAGAGCGGCTTCAAGACTTTCGTGCGCGAACCCGTAGTTGTCGATATCGAAAGCGGCATCAGGGTCGACATCGCGATGCAAGTTGGATCGCAGACGGAAACCATTGAGGTGTCCTCTGAAGCGCCGTTGCTTCAGCCGGAAACGCAATCTCTCGGGCAGGTGGTTGAATCGCGAACGGTCAACGAAATGCCGTTGAATGGGCGCAATCCGCTCGCTCTCGTGGCGCTGGTACCGGGTGTTGTTCCGCAAGGCGCGCCGGCGAATGGCGGCAATTCAAGCGGCACCCCAGTGGGCGCCAATCCTTTTGCGATGGGCGATTTTCAAATTGGCGGCGGCCAGGCGGGACAAAGCGCAATTCTGATGGATGGCGTTCCAACCAACGGTTCTTACTTGAATGTGGTTACGGTCGTTCCCGATCAAGAAGCCATCCAGGAATTCAAAGTTCAGACTAACAACTTGGGACCGGAGTATGGCCGGTTTGCAGGCGGCGTAATCAATCTGACCACGAAGTCCGGAACCAACGGGTTCCACGGCTCCGGTTATGAATTTTTGCGCAACAAAGTTTTTGATGCGAGCGGCTACTTTGCTCGCACCTGTGCCGGCGGCAGCTGCACTCCCATCCCCAAACCTGCCTTAACTCAGAACCAGTTCGGAGCTAGTTTCGGCGGGCCGATTATAAAAGATAAGCTGTTTTTCTTCTCGAGCTATGAAGGATTTCGCCAGCGATTAGGGCAAACCCTCCAGACAACAGTACCGACTGCACTTGAACGCAATGGAGATTTTTCGCAGTCGGGTTTTAATATCTACGACCCGCTCACAACCGACACGACCAAAACGGACGCCACTTATTGCGCCGCCGCAGGCGTAACGGTTTGTAGAACTCAACTGTCATTTAACGGAAATGCGAATGTCATTGACCCGGCTCGCATCGATCCGACAGCCAAAGCATTGCTCTCCTACTTCCCGCTGCCGAACCAGCCGGGCGAAAAGAACAACTTCATCGAAAGCTTTAGTGCAGGCGGCGATATCAACCAGATCAATGAGCGTGTCGATTACAATCTCAGCTCCCGGCAAAGACTCTTCGGGCGCTTCACCCGGAACTCGATTCTGTCTTTGCCCGACAGCCCATTCAAAGATGTTTGCTCGGACCGCTGCACGGAAAACACAGTTGCCAAACAGATTGCTGTAGGAGATACGATTGCGATCTCGCCCAAGACCATTCTCGACCTACATGCCGGCTTTACCCGTTACGTTTACCTGCGAACTCCGCTGAGCCAGGGCATCAATATGTCCCAGTTCGGACCGAACTGGGCAGCTCTGGCACCTCAGATGGCCTACACCCACATACCGACAGTCTGCATTTCGCAGTTAAATGGCGACAGCCGTTGGGGGGCTGGCAGCTGGTGCGCGGCCGGGACGGGAAGCGGAATCGGTGCCCACGACAACACTCTGAGCGTCAACCCTATGCTCTCGAAGATTTTCGGGTCACACACCCTCAAAATCGGCGGCGAGTACCGGTTGTTGCAGAATAATTACTATCAATCGAATCAACCGGCCGGTCTCTTTCAGTTCGACGCTCAGGCGACCGCAGCAAATCCGCTAGTTTCGCCCGGAAGTGGGGTTCTGGGTGGGCAGGGTTTTGCTTCCTTCATGCTTGGTTATGGGTCATCGCTCAACGGCAACTCGAACATAACCACTCCTGGGAAGATGGCGGAGGAGATTAAATATTGGGCTTTGTATGCCGGCGATACTTGGCAAGCCACTCGGAAACTGACCGTGAACCTCGGCGCACGCTTTGACTGGCAGGGAGACTGGACTGAGCGGCTCGACCGCCAAGTTGTCTTTCTACCGAACGCTGCCAGTCCACTGGCTGGCGCACTCGGAATGCCCGGATTGAAGGGCGAATTTGCGGCGGTTCATTCTTCAGCTTACTCACCTCGCACTCCATTTCCCGCCTGGAAAAATATCGCGCCTCGCATCGGCTTCTCCTATCAGTTGGATAGCAATACGGTAATCAGAAGCGGATACGGCATGTTCTTCCTACCGGTTGACGTTCGTTGGGACGATGCGCCGCACAACCTGTTCACAAACAGCTCAGTAACGCCTTGGATTCCGAGCGTCACCGTAAACGGCGTTCCTATACCTAACGGAGCGGTCACGCTCAATAATCCGTTCCCGAACGGAATCGTGCAGCCAATGTACAGAGACCAAGCATTGATTAACGTGCAAGGCAATGGAGTTGGTGCAGCGCTCAACAACTTTCCACCTCCGTACGTTCAGCAGTGGAATTTGGACATTCAACGCCAACTTCCGGGCAATACTCTGATCGATGTGGCTTATGCCGGATCGAAAGGCACGCACCTGCCGGCCCACAGCCAGGATCTCGACCAGATGCCGCTGCGGTACCTGCCGCAAGGCGGACCGAGTAAAGCCAACAACACCATCATCTCCAATTTGACTAACTCAATCGCGAACCCCTTCTTGGGAGTGGTTAAGTCGGGCGGTACAGGTAGTAACGCACTGATACCAGCGGGAAAACTGCTTCTGCCCTACCCGCAGTTCGACGATGTCTCCATGGAAGAGCCTGACAACCGCGATTCCATCTACCACTCACTCCAGGTAAAGTTCCAGAAGCGCTTTTCCGCTGGGGCCAGCATTCTGGCCAGTTACACGCTATCGAAGCTCATCGATAACACCAACTCGGAAATCAACTGGCTTGAGGCTGCATCACCGCAATGGGGAGACTCGAACGCCTACAACCTTCGCGGCGAACGAAGCCTCGATGGATTCGATGTTCCGCAACGCTTCGTGCTCTCCGGCGTTTTAGACTTACCAGTCGGCAAAGGGAAAACGTTTGGTGGCAATATGAGTGGGGTTGCCGATAAAATCGTCGGCGGCTGGGAAGTCGACCCCATCGTGAGCCTCCAGCGCGGGTTCCCAATCAGCATGGGCTGCGGCGGCAGTGATGGCCTGCTTGGCCTATCTGGAATTCCGAACGTAGGCTGCCCGCGGCTCAGCGTCGTTGGCCCAAGAGGAAACACCTCTGGATCGCTGGACCAGAAATTGGCGCATTGGTTTAACACTTCGGCATATGCTGTCACCCAGAATTACGGTTACGGCAGCGATGGACGAACGGAACCTAATGTTCGCGCTGATGGGGTCAAGAGCTTCGATTTCGCGGCGGTCAAGAACACCAAGTTCGGCCCGGACGACAGGCTTAACCTCGAATTCCGCGCTGAGTTCTTCAACATGTTCAATCGAACCCAATTCAGTCCTCCGAATACGTCCTTTTGCACCGGCGCGAACTGTAGCTTTGGCGAGGTCACCAGTCAATACAACTTGCCACGCCAAATCCAATTTGGATTACGACTAAGCTTCTAATGGCAAGGCCCGGGGTTCTCCGCCCCGGGCCTTTTTCTTTGCTACCATTAATTCAGTTCAACCTTCCGGATGTGCTCTCAGAAAAACTTCACGCTTTTGGTTGCCGGGTTGATCATCGCCGTATTCATCTCAGCTGATTGCGCACGTGCTCAGTCAAGCCGGTCGCAGTCAAACCGTTCTCAGTCAAATCAGGGCCAACTCGTAGCGCACTTCCGCGCAGGCCAGCAAGCGATGGCGCGCGGTGCTTTCACCGAAGCCACGCAAGAATTCAAGCAAGTGCTGGCGATTGATCCAACCCTGGTCGAAGCCGAGGTCAACCTCGGGCTTGCATATCAAAGCCTTTCTGAATACCGCTTAGCGCTGCAGCACCTCACCATAGCCCTCCGCCAAAGGCCAAACCTGCTGGCTCCCAACGTGATCGTTGGCACGGATTACGTGAAGCTGGGCTCTCCGCAAAAAGCCGTTCCCTATCTTCGGCGGGCGCTGAAGCTTGATCCTTCAAACCATGAGGCTCACCAGGCATTGGCTTCGTTGTATGTAAGCCAGGACAACTTTCAGGGTGTGGCAGAGGAATATCGCGAGCTGGCAACGCTCAACCCGGATAAAAGTGAAGCCTGGTTCAAACTTGGCCATGAGTATCTGGATTTGGCCGCCCGCCTCGCGTACAGAGGGGCACGCCTGTATCACGATTCCCCCTGGGGCCATCGTTTTCTAGGAGACCTGCAGTTCGCACGCGGTCGCTGGGATGACGCGGAGCGCGAATATCAAAAGGCGCTGGCCATAGAGCCTCAGCAGGAAGGTTTGCACACGGCTCTCGGCCATGCATATCTTCAAGCGGGCGAGTTCGGTAAAGCCGAGCAGGAGTTTCGGCACGAAATTGAACTAGATGAAACAAATCCGCTTGCGTGGCTCGGCCTGGCAGAGACACAGCTCGCGCAGAACGAGCCTGGCGCAACACTCGATTCGATCAACAAGGCCTGGCAAATCGCGCCCGATTTCGTGGCCTTGCAGACAGAATTCCCAACGGTCGCAATCGGACCCGATACCGCCAAACAAGCAGCTCTGAACATCAACAATGCGGCAGAGACTCCCGCAAAACACTTCTTGCTCGCGGTGCTTTACGTCAGTTCAGGAGAAAGCGCGCAGTCCGATGTAGAAACAAAACTGTTTGAAGGCAACTTGACGGCTTCGCAAAACTCACGCCATAGAGTAGAAGCAAACTCCTGCCAAGTGCATCACTATTCTGCCTGCATCCGCTTACTCAGCGACCGACCAACATCGGGCGATCTCGAACGCCTGTTGTTAGGCAAGAGCGAATTCGCGATGCGCCAGTACGAAGCGGCCGCAAAGTCGCTGGCTGAAGTCCGAGGAGTTTCGAAACAAAACGCTGAAGCCAGCTATTGGCTGTCGCGCACCTATCAAGCCTTGGGCGCCGACGCATACACACGATTGCAGGAGACTTTCCCCGACTCATGGCGCGCGCATCAATTGCGCGGAGAGGGAGAGGCGCTGAAGAGCGATTACGATAATGCGGCCAAGGAATTTCAGGCTGCCTTGCAAATCAAGCCCGACAATGCGGAACTACATGAGGCTTTAGGGGAGTTGTATCTCGACACTCATTCTGAAGCAGATGCCGAGAAGGAACTCAATACTGCCCTGAATCTTGACCCATCGAGGACGCGGGCGTTATATCTTCTGGGCCGCTTATACCTTTTGAAGCCAGACAATGAAAAAGCTGTTCCTTTTTTTGAGAAAGCGCTTCACCTGCAGCCTGATTTCCCTGAAGCGAGCAACCTGTTAGGAACAGCTTTAATGCACCTCGGCCGGTATGAGGACGCGGTCGCGAATCTTGAGAAGGCAGCGCAGATCGATCACTACGGAAACATACATTACCAGTTGTATGTGGCATACAGAAAACTCGGACAACCGGAACTGGCGCGTAAAGCCCTCGCGCGCTCGCAGGAGATCCGGCACAGCTCTCTTGAACATGATCAGGCGGTAATCATGGGTGAACCACAAGCAGATGTTGACATACAGTAGACGGCGTGTAATTTGACCGACGACTCCGCGATGCCTGAAATCGTTCATTCCGCTCGAGTAAGGTTTATGTTGGAGGGTGATTTTCCTTCGATAGCGTTCGAAAATAGCAATACAATGTGGCCTCGGAGCCTAAGATCGTTTGTAAGTACCGGCTAATTACCGAATCTGAGTACATAAGTGAGGCACGATTCCAAGTCGTATCGATGGATAGCGCTGGCCGTTGTTTCGTCGCTGGCCGCGCTTTTCTTGAGCATTCTGGCCAGTTGTAGCCGCCCTAGTGTTGCGGCTCGCCATCTGGATTTTAATCAGGACGTACAGCCAATTCTCGCCAGCCGTTGTTTCAGCTGCCACGGTCCGGACCCGGAGATGCGCAAGGCCGGCCTGCGTCTTGATCTTGGGGAATGGGCGCTGCGCAAGCGGCCGCATCATCCCGATGCGATCGTTCCCGGACATCCCGAAAAAAGCGAATTGGTGAAGCGGATCTCCTCCAACGACCCGCACTACCTGATGCCGCAAAATCCGCAGGGTGTGGCGAAGCCGATGAGCGCGGCTGAGATTGCGACATTAAGAGAGTGGATAAAGGAAGGCGCGGTTTATCGGCCGCATTGGGCGTTCGAGGTGCCGAAACGTCCAGCGGTTCCGAGTGCACAGTCATATGCTGCCTGGATAAAGACGCCCATTGATAACTTTATTTTGGCAAAGCTGGAGAAAGCGGGCCTGCAACCTTCTCCGGAAGCCGACAAGCGAACGCTTATCCGGCGCGTGACGCTTGACCTCACCGGCTTGCTGCCGACTCCCGAAGAAGTGAAGGCATTCCTGAATGACACATCGCCGGATGCATATGAACATTTAGTGGACCGTCTACTGGCACAGCCTACCTTCGGTGAGCAGCGCGCTCGCTACTGGCTTGACTACGCCCGCTTCGCTGATACATACGGACTGCATTTCGATAACAGCCGCGACATCTGGCCATATCGCGATTATGTGATCCGCTCGTTCAACGAAAACAAGCCGTTTGATCAGTTCGCTAAAGAGCAGATCGCCGGCGACCTGATGCCGATGAAAAATCTTGACCCATTGATCGCGAGTGGATATGTCAGGCTGGGCGTGAGCAGCAATGAAGGCGGCACTATTCCTGAGGAGTTGCGGGTCAACATTGCGCGCGAGCGCACGGAGGCGTTTGGAGCTACCTTCATGGGACTCACGGTCGGCTGTGCGGTGTGTCACGATCATAAATTTGATCCGACTACGCAGCACGACTTTTACGCTCTGAGCGCATTCTTCAACAACATTGACGAAAAGCCATTTAATGATGACCGGCCGGTGTGGGCGCCGGTGGTGCGAATTCCGCGGCCGCAGAATCAGGATGCGTATGACCGCGTTCTGGCCGAACGCTCCGAGCTGCAAAACAAGTTGAATGAGATGCGCCGCAACAGCCATGGCTTAGTCACTCAATGGTTGGCTTCTGGCAACAAGCGGCCTCTGGCAGTCGACACGAGTGGACTTGTGGTACGTCTTCGTCTCGATGAGGGCGGCGGCGAGGAGTTAAAGAACAGCGCACCGAATGCAAATCCTGCGAGCTTCGGCACAACTACGCTCAAGGGAGAGTGGGGCGAGACGACGTGGCTTTGGCCGGACTTTCGCATGCAGTCAAGCACGCGCGTACTGCTAGGCCAAACCGGCGACTACGAGGCGAGTCAGGGCTTCTCATCAGGCGGTTGGTTCATGTTTCGCTCCGCACCGTTCCATCCCGGAAGTTTTGGCACTCTGATCTCGAAAATGGATTCCACGCAACATGACCGAGGATGGGAACTCTCTGCCGACGACAATGGGTTCCTGAGCGTGGCACTTGTGGATGAGATGCCGAAGGATTCGGATTCGAAACCGCAAGAAGAGAAATCAGCGAAGAAAAAAACACAAGCTGACAAAAAAATAGAGGCTAAGGAACCATTCGACTATCCCACTCCGCAGGATTTAAGCAAGAAGGATCTCGCCCCGAACAAACCTGCGGAACAGTTGAAGGCCGAAAAAGAAGCGGGCGAAAAAGCGAAGGCTGAAGAAAAAGCCAAAAAGCACACGACCAAGGAACCGCCGAAAGATTCAACTCCGGAGATTGCCATCCGTGTCGTTGCTGATACTCCTTTGCCGCTCGATGGCGCGTGGAAGCACATCTTCTTCACCTACGACGGTTCGGGCCGCGCTTCGGGAATAAAAATCTTCGTCAACGGGAGTGCGGTCGCCACTCATGTGGCGAGCGACAATCTGCGCGGCGCGACCATCCACACGCAAGCACCTATGCAACTCGGATGGCGTGACCCAGACGAACATCCCGCCAAGGATGCTCGGTATCAGGATATTCGGCTGTACGCGCGCACTCTTAGCCCCGATGAAGTCGAGCGGTTGCTATTCGAAGACTATGCCTCGGAAATCGCAACGCGCCCTCAAGCTCAGTGGACCGAGGACCAATGGCACGTGATGAGCCAGTTCTATCTCAATCACGTGGATACGTTCTATCAGGCAATCAAGCGCGAGATGGTTCCACTTGATGAGCAGCTCGACCGGCTCTCGAAGGGCGGTGATCTCACGCAGGTCTCATGGGAGAGGCCTTCGATCGCTTACGCTCATGTGCTGACTCGCGGAATTTACACTGCGCGCACCGAGCGGGTTGAAGCCGATACGCCGCACTTTTTACAGCCGTTGCCGAAGGGTGAACCTCACAACCGCCTTGCTCTGGCTAAATGGACGGTTAGCCCAGAAAACCCGCTAACCGCGCGCGTGACCGTGAACCGCATGTGGTATGAGCTTTTCGGAACCGGTATCGTCGAAACCACTGAAGACTTCGGCATCATGGGCCAGAGGCCCGCTCATCCCGAACTGCTCGACTGGCTTGCCGTCGAATTCCGCGAGAGTGGATGGAACGTCAAGCACATGTACAAGCTGATGGCGATGTCAGCGGTGTACCGGCAGCGTGCGAACTCGACTCCGCAGCAGCTCGCCAAAGACCCAAGGAACTTGCTCTTGTCACATGGGCCGAGGTTCCGCATGGATGCCGAAATGCTTCGCGATGTCGCGCTTGAGGCGGGCGGGCTGCTCGTGGAGAAGATCGGCGGCCCAAGTGTGAAGCCGTATCAACCGCCGAACATCTGGGAGGAGGTAAGTTACCCAACCAGCGATACGCTGCATTACGTACAGCAACACGGCGATGCCCTTTACCGCCGCAGCATGTACACCTACGTCAAGCGCATGGCATCGCCACCGAGTATGGATGCATTCGACGCGCCCATGCGTGATGTGGTGTGCACTCGGCGCCAGCGCACGGATACGCCGCTTCAAGCGCTCGTGACGATGAACGATGTCCAGTGGGTAGAGGCCGCTCGCGCCCTTGCCCAGCGCGTCATTCACGAAGCTGGCCCGGACACGCCGAAGCGCATCAATCGCATGAGCGAGATTCTGCTTGCGCATGATGCGTCTGCGCCGATGGCAGCCGCTCTCGAAACTTCACTGAAACAAATGCAGCAACACTACGCAAAAGATCGCAAAGCCGCGCACGCGCTTGTCGATGTTGGCGAGAAGAACCACGACACATCCATTCCAGAGCCAGAGTTGGCTGCCTGGACGATGGTTGCGAACGAGATGCTGAACCTTGACGAGACCATTAACAAATAGCCGGAGACCGATATGAAGCAACATCCGCGTTGTACCGATTGTGAGAATCCGATCACCCCGCTCGACCTCCCCATCCCTACAACTCTCAAGCAGGAGTGGGCTGCGATTGAGACACGACGGCGATTTCTAGGAAGGTCAGGAAAAGTTCTGGGATGGGCCGCGCTGGCAGGCCTCTGCGGTGAAATCGGTCTTCACAAATATGCGAACGGAGCAGAGATCAAGGCGCCATCATCGACGGTCACAGGAAACGACCTGGGCTTGCCGCATTTTGCGCCGAAGGCAAAGCGCGCGATCTATCTCTTCATGTCTGGCGGTCCGCCACAGATGGATTTGTTTGACTACAAGCCAAACCTGGCAGCTCAGTTCGATAAGGACATGCCCGCTTCGGTTCGCGGCAATCAGCAACTGACTGGCATGACCGCCGGCCAAGCACGCTTTCCCGTGGCGCCTTCGCACTGGCCATTCGCGCAGCATGGAGAGACCGGAACATGGGTGAGCGACCTGCTGCCATACACCGCGCGCATGATTGATGACCTCACCATAACCAAAACCACCCACACTGACGCAATCAATCATGAGCCCGCGATCATGCTGATGAACACCGGCAACATGAATGCGGGAAAACCATGCCTGGGCGCGTGGCTGGCCTATGGTCTCGGTAGCATGAACGATAATCTGCCGACGTTCATCGTCTTGCAGACAAAGACGAATCCCAAGGAGAACAACCAGCCGGTTTCGTCACGCTTGTGGAGCAGCGGATTTTTATCTTCGGAATATGCCGGCGTCGGGTTGCGTTCGGGAGCCGATCCTGTCCTTTACCTTGAAAATCCTGCGGGCGTGGACGGCGAAGTGCGCCGTCAGATGCTGGACACGGTCGAAAAAATTAATCGCCAGACTTTGGCTGAGGTCGGCGATCCTGAAACGAACGCCCGCATTGCTCAATACGAGATGGCGTTTCGCATGCAATCGTCAGTCCCGGAGCTCACCGATTTGAGCAAGGAGCCGCAGTCCACGTGGGACTTGTACGGCCCCGACGCGAAACAGCCGGGCACATTCGCCTACAACTGCCTGCTGGCGCGCCGAATGGCGGAGCGCGGAGTGCGCTTCACGCAAATATACAAACGCGGATGGGATGTTCACGACAATGCTGTTGGAATGTTGCCGGTTCTTTGCCAGGAAACGGACCGCGGCGCATACGCGTTGGTCACGGATTTGAATCGGCGTGGCTTGCTCGATGACACGCTGGTCATCTGGGCCGGCGAGTTCGGCCGTACTGTTTATAGCCAGGGCGGCCTGTCGCATGAAAATTATGGCCGCGATCATCATCCGCGCTGCTTCACTACGTGGATGGCGGGCGGCGGCGTGCGTCCCGGCATCACTTATGGCGAAACTGACGATTACAGTTACAACGTCGTGAAGGATGGCGTGCACGTTCGCGACTTCAACGCGACTATCCTTCATTGTCTGGGGATTGACCACAACCGTTTCACTTACGAATTTCAGGGGCTTGATCAAAAACTAACCAGCCCGGTACCGGCTTATGTAGTGCAGGGACTCTTGGCGTGATCGCAGCGCAGAAACTCACAGCTGCGGTTCGGACTGTGCATGCCGCGACGCGGCCAAAGCAGTGGCTCGTCATTCTATTAGCAGCGATTGCCCTCGCTTTCATTCCATTTGTTTTTCGGCTCGACGGACATCCGCATGCAGATTGGCTCCAGTTCCTCGGGCGCTTCCATCCTCTTATAGTGCACCTGCCCATTGGCATGCTCGTGCTGCTGCCAATACTGGAGTTCGCTGGCCTGACCAGACCCGCTTTGCGCGAAGCCGCGGGGTTTGTTCTGCAAATAGCGGTAGCGGCGTGTGTAGTAACGCTTGCTCTAGGAATTTTGTTAGCTTACGGCAGCGGCATTACTGGATCGACGGTCACACGCCACATGTGGGGCGCGATCGTGCTGCTGATTGCATTGCTTGTCTGTCTCACCGTGCGTCCCGCATGGGTCGCTGGTCAGGTGCCACGCGTCTATCCGGCGGTGCTCGTACTAGCATTGTTGACGCTGACTTGGACGGCACACCAGGGCGGTTCACTTACCTATGGAAGTGATTACCTGTTTCGCTATATGCCCGGCCCGTTGCAGCGGTTTTTCCCGTCGGCATCGAGCGGTTCAGACGCCGCATATGTGGGCTCAGTGTATATGCGCCGGATTCATCCTATCCTCGATGCGAAGTGTGTTGCCTGCCACGGTTCAAGCAAAGAGCAGGGCGGTCTTCGCCTCGACTTCTATGAACTTCTGATGAAGGGGGGGAAGGACGGCGCGGTGATTGCGCCAAAAAATCCGGATGGAAGCCTGCTTCTGCAAAGAGTTTCGCTCTCCCCCAGCGATAAACACTTTATGCCCGCAGAGGGCCGCACACCTTTAACTCCGGATGAGACTTCTGCGATTCGCGCGTGGGTTCAAGCCGGTGCTTCGCCTTCGGCAACCAGCGTTCCGGGGATTGTTCTTACTGGGCAAAACACCGACTTGCCGCTTGAACCTGTGGGAGACTACAGCAATTTGATGGGCGAGATTCGCCAGATGCAGCAGTCCACAGGCGCAAAGCTGGTCGCGGTATCCGCCAAGCCGTCGGACGGTCTAATTCTTCGCACGATTGACGTAGCTTCCACTTTTGATGACGCACAACTCGCGCGCTTGGATCGATTCGCGCCTTTTATAGTCGACGCAGAACTCGGACGCACTGCCATAACCGACGCAAGTTTCGACACGATCAGCAAGTTCACGCATTTACGTACTCTTCATCTGGAAGGAACGGCGGTTACGGGAACGAGCCTAGCGAAGCTTTCATCTCTTTCAAAGTTGACCTACTTGAACCTAAGTGGGACAAAAGTTACGGATGCCGCACTGGCTCCGTTGAAAAATATGCCTAACCTGCGCCACATCTATTTATTCGACACGCCTGCGGAGAAAGCTTCGATGGACACGAACACGACTGTCAGGAGCACACAATGACCAGCATAGATCGGCGTACATTTCTTGCTGCGACAGGAATGACGGCCCTCGCGCATGGGCAATCGGTTTCAGTTCCATCACATCCGGCGTCGGGCGCGGTTCAACTCACCGGCAATGGTGAGTGGACTTATCGGGTGGTGTCCGGCTGGGGAGCTTTGCCGACTGGCACAAGATTCGGCGGCACACACGGAGGCATAGCCCAGGACAAAGCCGGAAATATATATGTCAGCACACAGAGCCATACCGGCGTTCTGGTCTATGGGTCCGATGGCCATCTGCTCAGGCAAATTGCGACGGACTACCCCGAGATCCACTCGATGGTTTTTGCCACTGAGAGGGGCGAAGAATACATCTATGCGACGGTGCAAAAAGGAAATCCTCGGGAGAACTGGCTGTTTCTCAAAATGAAGACCGACGGCAGCGTCGTGCTGAAGATCACGGCGCCTCCGGAGGCCGGCTTCAAGGCTCCAAATGAATGGCGAATTACGGCGGCGCTGCCTGCTCCAGACGGCTCTATTTTTATTGCAAATGGCTATGGTGATTCGCGCATCTTTCGTTTCGACAAGAATGGAAATTACAAAGCGAGCTATTCGAAAAAAGGAAGTGGCGATGGCGAGTTGAATTGCAGTCATGGGCTCTCGATTGACCCGCGCTACGATCAGCCACTCCTATTAATTTGTGATCGCGAGAATCGAAGGCTCTGTCATTTTGATCTGGAAGGCAGCTACGTCCGCACCGTCACCCAGCATCTGCGGCGTCCTTGCCAGGTAAGCTTTCACGGGGATTACGCGCTGGTTTCAGAGTTGGAAGGACGGGCTACTATCCTTGACCACGACAATGTCGCTGTCGCATTTATTGGCGATAACCCGCAGAAATCGCAGTGGGCCGAATACGGACTTGACCCGAGCATGATCAATGCAGCTGTATTCAGCGCGGCGCACGGGTGTTTTATAGATTCAGAGGCAAACATTTTCGTCTCCGATTGGAACCAAACTGGTCGCGTCACGAAATTGTCCAGAGTTGTATAGAGTTGAAGAACTTGAGTTCCTTGTCTGCGCGTTCTCATCATTGATGATGACGAAACTTTCGCAATCTGGTGAGAACCGTCGTGGCCAATAGCGGATGCGAGAGGTGGGAAGCGAGATGACCGCTTCCCGACCGGAATTCGACCCATGACCTTAGTTATTTGCGGTCATGCAAGCGCGCGATTCAGAATGGACACTGTTCGTGATCGGAGCATCCATGCTGTGCGCTGCGCGGAACCCGCGACCAATTAGCAAAACAATCATCCGAGCCATTTTTATGGCTCTGCTTGTGGCAGCTCCCTTGATTTCCTGCGGTCCTGGCAATCCGCTGTACAACGGTGGCTCGCCCGCGGCCGGAGGTGGCGGAGGGGGTGGCACCGGCGGGAGCGGTGGCGGAGGGGGCGCGAATGTCGCTGCATTGATCAGCGGTGGCCAGCCAAGCGCACTACAGACGCCCACGAATGCGGCCGCGCTGTACGATGGGCAGTCGAATAATATTTCAGCCACCGGCAGCATGGTCGATCCTCGCTCGTATTTCACGCTCACTCTGCTGAGTGATGGTACAGTCCTTGCTGCTGGCGGAAACACCGCGGCCGCAGCTACAACCGCAGAGATTTTTTCTCCGACCAGCGGAATTTTTCAGCAGATCAACAACATGAACTGCGGGCACCTTTATCACACCGCCATCATGCTGCAAATTGGGGCGGTGTTGGTAGCCGGTGGATCCAGCTCGAAGTGCGCCGAAATATATGATCCGAGTAGCGGCGCATGGCTGCTGGTCGGTGGCATGACTGCAGTGCGCTTTGGAGGCACCGCAACCCAACTCTCGAGTGGTCTGGTCCTGTTCACTGGCGGTAACGACGCCAGTTCCGGTGGAACGACCACAGGTTCTGCCGAAATATTCAATCCTGCGACAGCATTATTCACTGCGACTGGCAACATGCTCTTGCCACGTGTATTCCACACGGCGTCTTTGCTATCAAGCGGAAGTGTTCTGATCGCCGGCGGCGAGAATGGAACGCTGATATCAGCGAGTGCCGAATTGTTCAACTCGACAACGGGAACTTTTACCGCAACCGGGAATATGACGATCCCGCGACAGGGCCACACGGCGACGGTGTTACAAAATGGCTCCGTCTTGATCGCAGGCGGGCAAACTAGCACGGGCGGAACCAATAGCGCCGAAATTTACAACCCAACCACAGGCACGTTCGCGATTACCGGCAGCATGGCGGTTGCTCGCGTAAACGGGGCTGCCGTGCTCTTGCCGTCCGGAGACGTGCTGGTTGTCGGGGGAAATGGAAGCAACACACAGTGCGAGATTTACAATCCCGCCAGCGGACAGTTTTCAACGGCTGGAAACTTCAGCCCTGCCGGCATTGGGGTCGCCGCAGTATCGCTACAGTGATTGCTTGCGACGCCAATATTTGCTGAACATCCCTGAGATAGCACCTGCCTAACCTTCTTCTCTGACTGCCCTGCAAAAACGTTCCGCAGGGCTAAACGTTTCGATGTAAAATCTCTTCCCGAAATTCTTTGCGTGTGGGCGCGGAGAACCCCGCTCCTGTGATGCGTTGCCAGGAACGAGCGGCATCTCCAATTCGCTGCAAAAGGAGAACCACGATGTCCGAGAACGAGATTTCACGACGCCGAATTATGCAGCTGGGAATCGGCGCAGCTACTGCCGGCCTTGCGTCAACTGCTGCCGCGCCGCTTGCGGGTGCTTCCGACGAGAACGGAGCAGATGCGCCGTTCGAATTTGCTGCAAGTTTCGGAGCTTCAGTCGATAGCGCTTACAAGTTCCTGAACCAGATGATGGACGCGTACGTGCAAGGTTCCACGGTGCGCCTGTGCCAGAGCTATTGCGATCAAATCGCTGGCGGAACTTTTTTCAGCACGGCATTTACGTATGACAATGCGCTGCTCGTGCTCGCCTATTTGGCCCGTGGACGATCCGAAGATATTGCGCGCGCAATCATCATAGGCAATGCGCTGCTTTATGCTCAGCAGACGGACTCCGTCGGTGACGGACGCTTCCGCCAGGCGTATATGGCTGGGGCGGCCGACAGCCACGGCGTTTACGTCACGCCCGGGCTTTCGTTTTTTCAAGGAAGTGCGGTTGGCGATGTGGCGTGGGCAGGAATCGCGCTCGCTCAACTTTACGCGCGGACGCGGATGCATTCTTTCCTGGACGGCGCCCTTCGGGCAGCAACGTTTATCGAGACCACAACCCGCGACAATACGAATGTGCCGCCAGGCGGGTACTACTTCGGGAATGGTCAAAGCAACAAATCCACTGAGCACAACATTGACGTCTATGCCCTCTTCACCATGCTGGCGCGGCTTTCTGGGGACAGTTCCTGGCTCGACGGCGCGGCGCACGCGCGTGCGTTCGTCGAAGCTATGTTCGATGCGCCATCCGGACATTTCTGGACTGGCACGTCTGATCCGACGCACATTTTCTTCAACAACAGCCCCGAAGACGTTCAGACCTGGTCGTATCTCGCGTTTGAAGACCAGAAATTTGCCATTTCGCTTGACTGGGTAAAGACAAACCTTGCCACCACGGATACGACGTTTGCATTCAATAACGGCTGGGGTGTAAATGGCAGTTTGCGCTTGCGGGTGTCGGGCGTGACTTATGCCAGCCTGAGCAAGCTCGGGACCGTGCTGGGAGACAATACCGTCGATGCCGATGCGGTTTGGCTCGAGGGCACCGGCCATTTGATAGCGGCGTTGCTGCAGCGCCGTCTACCGGCGAAAGAAGACATCCCAAGCTTCCATGGTGACTTAGCTTTGGCCGGCTCATTAATTGAGAACGTACAGGTCGCGCAAAACAGCCTGGGAGCGGGGCAGACGGTCAATGGGCAGGCGCTTACTGTGGGGCAGGGAATTACAGCCTCAACCAGCATTCTCAACACAGGCTTCGGATTTAATTATTTTCCGTACCTGCATATTGGCGCGACTTCCTGGTATTTGATGGGGGCGCAAGCAGCTAATCCGCTCCGAGTGATGTCGGCTTTCGGGAGGCGCTTCTAAAAAGACGAGAAAGAAAGTGACGATTTAACCGATTGTGAATCAGCGGCCGGCCGCGGCTTCGACCCATCCTTCAGCGTGAGCTCTTTCTGTCAGCCACTGGTGCAGCTCTCGTTGAAACGCCGGATGGATGTCGACAAAGTTCAAGCCGGACAGGCCTTCCGGGCCGGTCCATGCCAATTTCGCTTTGGCAGTAATAGGAGACTTTCCCCCAGCCAGAGTGAAGCTGACGTCGAGATTGGAATCGTGTGGCAAGGGCACTGCGGACTTCAGTGCAACGCCGCCGGAACTTACGTTCACGGTTACTGCATCTATATCCCGGTCACCGCAGCTGAGCTTAATAGGAAGCTCGGCGGTGACGCGAAAATACCGTTGCTGGAATGAACCCAGCGTTCCCAGGTACGAAGAAGTTGCTCCTTTGTCTTCCAGTTTGTATTTGCTCAGTTTGCGGCGAAGCGTCCGAACTGAGATGCCAAGCTTCTGCGCCGCTTTGATCTGGCTTCCTTCATTCTCGCTGGTGGCCTGGAGGATCATTTGTTTTTCGATTTCCTCGAGATTACCGCTGCCGCTCGTTGGAGTTGCTGTTGCGGCGCCATAAATCACTCCCGGCAAATGCCATGCGCGAATTTCTGTAACTTCAGGTTCCAGTCCGATGGCGGTACGCAGGATTACGTTTTTCAGCTCGCGTACGTTTCCCGGCCACTGATACGCGTCGAGCGCCTCTGCCGCGTCGGGTGCAAACTTTATTCCGGGGTATTGTTGCTGCAGAAAGAATTCAGCAATGGGAACGATATCCTGCGTACGGTCGCGCAGCGCGGGGACGTGCAACTCGAATTGCGCCAGGCGGTGGTAGAGATCGCGCCGGAATTTCCCCTGTTGCACTTCGTGCTTTAAGTCACGGTTGGTTGCCGCAACGACTCGGACATTTATCGAAACTTTGTTGCTGCCGCCGAGTCTGTAGTAGGGAGCGCCGTCCAGGACGCGTAGAAGTTTGGCTTGCACTCTCGCGTCAAGCTCGCCGACTTCATCGAGGAAAAGTGTGCCCTGGTCGGCGAGTTCGAATAGTCCGGGCTTGGTTAGTTCTGCGCCGCTGAAGGCGCCTTTCTCGTATCCAAACAACTCACTTTCCACCAGGTGCTCGGGAAAGGCGGCGCAGTTCACGTCTACAAACGGTTTGGCGCAACGAAGCGATTGATCATGAATGGTCCGGCCGATCATCTCTTTGCCGGAGCCGGTTTCGCCCGAAATCAACACGGCCGCGTCTTGGCGCGCTACGCGCTCGACCATGGTGATGAGCTTCCGCATAGCTTCGCTGCGGAACACCACAGTCGTGCCGTTCACCAGACGCGTTTCTGTATCAGAGTTTGTTGACATCAGGACACACCAAAGCGCAGGCGCATTCCCGCACCAGTCTCACTCGTGAATGGGGGTTTAGCATCCTGATTTATGCCAAGAGAGGTTACTTCCGTACCACGCAGCGCTAATGTTTGCGGGATTCTGGCCGCCCTTTTTGAAGTTCGACTATGTTGGCGAGTTCCATCCTGGATCCGGGTCGGCGATGAGCGGTGGATGCTCTGGAGTTCCTGGTCACCGGGGTGTTACCAAAGTTTCTCCTGATTTTTGCAAATTATGGGTTTCGCGAGCGGTATCCGCAATACTAATGATGTCCCAGCTAGAGGGACGAGTGTGAGGTTGGAAATGCCTTCTCCACCGCAAACGTGGGGCGAGATGAATGTTGGTACTCGCGTCTACGTTGCATCGGTCGTCGCTACCGGTTCCGGCGTGCTCGCCTTCGGTGTGTCGCAGCCGCTCACGCATGATCCAATTAAATTTCTCTGTTATCTAGTGGTGGCGCTACTCGCGTCGCGGTTGAAAGTGAATTTGCCGGGCGTGACCGGCACGATGTCGGTCAACTTTCTGTTCATCCTGCTTGGCATCATTGAACTGAGTTTTTCTCAGACGCTTGCGGTAGGTTGTTCGGCCATCCTGGTGCAGTGTTTGTCGCGGCAAAGGCCGCGGCCGGTGCAGGTTGTTTTCAATCTTTGCGCCTCCGCTCTCGCGATTGGTTTCGGTTACGGTTCATATCACTGGGCGCAGCGCTTTAACTCGATCAATCACCCATCGCTGTTGTTGCTGCTAGGCGCGTCGGTGTACTTCGCCGCTAATACGATTCCCGTCGCCGGGATTATTTGCCTTACTGAGAACAAGCCGATCAGGAAAGTATGGGCGGATTGCTACTTCTGGTCCTTTCCTTATTACCTGATGGGGGCGGGCATCGTCGGCCTGATGAGCTATCTGAATCGCATCTTCGATTGGCAGACTTCGATGTTGATGCTGCCGACCATCTTTCTTATTTACCGCTCGTACCGGCTCTATCTTGGGAAACTCGAGTCGGAGAAAAACCACGTCGAGCAGATGTCGAACCTGCACTTGCGCACGATCGAAGCGCTCGCTCTCGCAATCGAAGCGAAAGACCACACTACCCACGACCACCTGCAGCGGGTGCGGGTTTATGCGACTGAAGTGGGAAAGATTCTGGAGCTCAGCAACGACGATTTACAGGCGTTGCAGGCGGCTGCGCTGTTGCACGACATTGGCAAGCTTGCAGTACCAGAGAACATCATCTCGAAGCCCGGCAAGTTGACCCCGGAAGAGTTCGAGAAGATGAAAATACACCCCATCGTGGGCGCCGAAATTCTCGAGCGCGTGCAGTTCCCGTATGCGGTAGTTCCCATTGTGCGGGCGCACCATGAAAAATGGGACGGCTCGGGTTATCCGTATGGACTGAAAAATGAGGAAATTCCACTCGGCGCCAGAATTCTTTCTGCGGTAGATTTCCTGGACGCAATGGCGTCGGACCGGCAATATCGTCACGCTCTGCCCATTGAGACCGTAATGAATCGGCTGGAAGAGGAATGTGGAAAGTCTTTCGATCCGAGAGTCGTACGCGTCTTGCAGGAGCACTACGTCGACATTGAAAAGATGGTGCAGAACCACTCCGGCGACATTCCCTGGACCAAGTTGTCAACCGAAGTAAAGGTGGAGCGCGGCGTGGCGCCGGGAACAGGATTGATGGAAAGCGCGCCTTCGGTTGCGGCAGGTAGCACCACGTTCCTGGCTTCGATTGCGGCGGCACGGCAGGAAGTGCAAGCGCTATTCGAGTTGACGCAGGATTTGGGATCTTCTCTCAGCTTGGATGAAACTCTCTCGGTATTCTCGGCGAAGCTGAAACGGCTTGTACCCTACAGTTCGATCGCGATTTATGTGCGGCATGGTGACACACTGCTGCCCGAACACGTAACCGGCGATAACTTCCGGCTGCTTGCCGGGCTGAATATTCCGTTAGGGCAAGGCTTATCAGGGTGGGTCGCGCAGAACAAGAAGCCTGTGCTAAACGGTAATCCTGCGCTTGAGCCGGGTTATCCGCGTGAAGCCGGAGAATATACCCCTTTGCGATCGGCCCTCGCGGTCCCGCTTGAGAGCCCGGAAGCTGTGGTTGGCGTGCTGACGCTTTATCACGCGGACAAAGACGCTTTTACCGCCGACCACCTGCGCATTCTGCTTGCGATTCGCTCCAGGATTGCCTTGGCGATCGAAAATGCACTGCGTTTCCGCCAGGCGGAAAGTTCAGCAACTACCGACTACCTAACCGGATTGCCTAATGCCCGCTCGCTCTTCCTTCAACTTGATCACGAACTCGCGCGCTGCAAGCGTAGCAACAACTCGCTCACCGTTATGGTTTGTGACATGGACGGTTTCAAGCAGATCAACGATCGCTTCGGACACCTAGAAGGGAACCGAGTGCTGGTTCGCTTTGCCCAGATGTTGAAAAAGAGCTGCCGCGAATACGACTATGTGGCGCGCATGGGCGGAGATGAATTTGTCGTCATTGCTCCAGGATTGACCGCCGATGCTGCAATACAAAAAGCCGAGGCATTACGCCAATTGGCGGAGAAATCCGGGCGTGAGGTATGTGGAGAAAACATACTTTCCCTGAGTATTGGTCAGGCAGTTTACCCGGAAACGGGTCTTGACGCGGAAGACTTGCTTGCAGAAGCCGACCGCCGGATGTACATGGAAAAACGCAGGCGTCCGATACGCAAGAACCGCCGCCTGCATCCGCGCTTGCGATGTCTGCTCGACATTGACTTTCATCCCCAAGACGACGACGAACCTACGCCGGCGAACGTCATCACGATTTCGCTGGGCGGCTGCTACGTTGAAGCGAACCAACTCGTCAAGACGGGAACGGTTGTGCGGCTCGCGTTCCGCATATCTCACGAGACTCATCACATCAAAGGCAAGGTGGTGCTGAGCGAGCCAGGTTTTGGGTTCGCGGTGCAGTTCGACGTGGACGAACCGGGACAGCGCGAGCTCGTGCACCGCATCGTCGAGCACGCCGAAAAGCAAGTTGTGCAAGTCGAAGCGCCAAACCTGCTGAAGAGTTCGAGTTAGTTCGGGCGGAGACTCCGCCCCACACGGGTTCTGCACACACCGGCATTCGCGCCCGGAAAAATTGTCCGAAAGAGAATTGGAGCTCTGGAGTAGTTTGAGTCGCTTGGCCAAACACGCGTTGAAGCTGCTGCTTACGCTGATGCTCGGCGGATTTCTTGCCGCGACGCTTGTGCGCTTCGCTCCGGGGTTTGGCATGGACGTTGAGCAGATCGACTTCCGCCTGAACAATCAGAGCATCGAAGCCTTGCGCCAGCCGAAAGAGAGCATCGCTACTTTCTATGTTCACTATTGCGAAGGTTTGTTGCACGGCGACCTCGGGATGTCGAGAACTTTACAGCGCCCGGTGGCGGAGTTGATCAAAGAGCGAATGCCAGAAACGCTGAAGTCGGTGAGTTTGGGCCTGCTCCTCGCATGGCTCGTGGGACTCACGCTCGCATGCGTGGGAGTCATGTCGCGCTCGGCGGTGTTCGATACTGCCGCCGGAATATTTTGCGGAGCCTTGCTCTGCATTCCCGCGGCCGTGGTCGCACTGCTTTTCGTCTTGGCACGTGCGCCGGAAAGGCTGGTATTGGCCGTTGTCGTACTTCCGCAGGTGTATCGCTATTCGCGGAACTTGCTTGTCCGAAGCGCGAACCAACCGCACGTCCTGGCCGCCCGCGCCAAAGGATTAGGAAACATGCGCGTGCTGCTCTGGCACATTTTTACGCCCGCTTTGGCGCAGCTTCTCGCCGTCGCGGGGGTCTCAGCCAGTTTGGCATTTACCGCCGTGATTCCGATCGAAGCGCTTTGCGATCTGCCAGGAATTGGCCAGCTTGCCTGGAAAGCAGCCATGGGACGGGACCTTTATTTGCTGGTGACGCTCACAGTTGTCGTGACCGCCGTCACGCTCATTGCAAACTCCACATGTGAGTTGTTGGGGAACATGCTGGGCGCGAGGCGAGCATGAAGTGGGCGCGCATTGCTGCGATTGTCTTTTTGCTTGCCGTGGCAGGCGCGAGTTTGCTGGCCAACTTTGTTGCGCCTGCGTCGTATGCTTACCAGTTTCGCGAGGAGCCAGGAGCGGGCCCTTCCCGGCAGCACTGGCTTGGCACGGACGATCTCGGTCGTGACCGCTTCTCGCGCCTGCTCTATGGCACGAGGGTTTCGCTATTGCTAGCGCCAGCTGCAGCGTTGCTTGCTTCGCTACTAGGGCTAATCATCGGCGGCCTGTCAGGATTTGCCGGCGGCTGGCCGGAACGCATCGTGATGTCCGCTACGGATCTCTTTCTCTCTCTTCCGTGGCTGTTCCTGTTACTGACGGTGCGGGCGGTCCTTCCCTTGAACGTTTCGCCACTGATCAGTGTGACGATTACTTTCGCGCTCCTGGGCTGTCTCGGTTGGGCCGGGGCGGCGCGCATGATTTGTGCTGATGCGCGCAGCGTGCGCGAATCCGAATTCGTTCTACTCGCGCGAGCCTCTGGCAACTGGGGGTGGCGTCTATTGTGGCGCCACGTTCTGCCGAATCTGCGGCCGATCATGCTGGCGCAATTTTGGATTTCGATTCCGGTTTTCATCATCACCGAGGCAAACCTGGGAATGCTTGGCCTCGGCATCACCGAGCCGCTGCCTTCCTGGGGAAGCCTGTTAGGAGAACTGCAGAGTTACTCAGCGATTACTGGCCAGCGTGCACAATTTGTTCCGCTGATTTTATTCGTCATCGTTGTCGGGTCGTTTCATCTGATTCTGCGACATAAAGAGGAGTTGCCGGTATGAAGAAATGGTTTCTATTGTGGTCCACGCTGATTGTGTTTACATGCAATGCAATCGCCCAATCCGGAGGTGAACTGCGGTTTGTGCTTCACTCCGAGCCGAAAACCTTCAATCCGGTGCTGATGGAAGATGACTCCTCGGAAAGTATCCGATACATGACTGGCGGCGTGTTGGTCCGCGTAAATCGCCTGACCCAGGAAGCCACCCCGGAGCTGGCAACGTCCTGGAAGATTTCGAACGGTGGACGGACTATCAGCTTTGAACTGCGGAGCGGGTTGCGATTTTCCGACGGCACTCCGTTCTCGGCGGATGATGTCGCCTTCACGATGAAGCAACTGATGGATCCTGCAGTGCATTCGCCAACTGGTGACATGTTTCGCTCGGGCGAGGGCCAGACTGAGGTGAAGGTAGACAGTCCGACTCGGGTAACAATCACATTTCCAGCGTCACTTGCGAACGTGGTGAAATCTTTCGATCAGGTTGCAATCATGTCTGCGAAGTCGCCGCAGAACGACATGGCGGTGCTGGGTCCTTTTTTTGTTGCCGAAAACAAGGCCGGATCGTATCTGATTTTGAAGCGCAATCCTTACTACTGGAAGCGCGATGCGCAAGGACGGCAACTTCCATACCTGGATTCAATACGGCTGGATATTATGCAAAATCAGGATACGGAAATTCTCAGGCTGTTGCGCGGGGAGATCGATTTCATTAATTCGCTAAGTGCTGACTATTATGACAAGATCGAGGCGCAGAACCCAGCACTTGTTCACGACGCCGGCGTCTCACTCGATTCAGAGTTCATGTGGTTCAATCAGGTGCCGAGTGCGCCGATTCCCGACTACAAAAAAGCCTGGTTCCGCTCGACGAATTTTCGCCGAGCGATTTCGGAGTCCATCAATCGGCAAGACATGGCCCGGATCGTCTTCAAAAATCATGCCCAGCCCGCTGTCGGAATCGTTTCGCCAGCCAATAAGTTCTGGTTTAATGCGCAGCTTCACGCCCACCCTTTCGACCAAAAATCGGCATTAAGGAGGCTTGCGGATGACGAGTTTGTACTGCAAAACGGTACTTTATACGACCGTGAGCGCCATGCGGTTGAGTTCTCGATCGCTACAAACGCGAACAACAAGAATCGCGAGCGCATGGCCACGCTGATCCAGCAGGACCTGGCGGGAATAGGAATCAAGCTGAACGTCGTCACGCTTGATTTCCCTTCATTGATTGACCGTATGACGAATACTTATAACTACGAGGCGTGTCTTGTCGGTTTTGTGAATGATGACCTGGATCCAAACTCAGAAATGAACGTGTGGCTAAGCTCGTCCGAAAATCATCAATGGAACCCGAAGCAGAAATCTCCGGCGACACAGTGGGAAGGAGAGGTCGACACGCTGATGCACGAGCAGGCGTCGACACTAGACCAGAACAAGCGCAAGACGTATTACGACCAAGTCCAGCAGATCGTGTGGGAACAGGAGCCGTTCATTTACTTAGTGAATCACGATGCGCTGTCGGCAGTTTCGCCGGCGCTGCAGAATGTGCATCCGACAATTCTGCGTCCTCAGGTTTACTGGAACATCGACGAGCTTTCGCTTAACCAGCAAGTAGCGAGAAATAGGTAATGGCACCCTCGGTTTTACTCTCATTGCGACTGAGCGTCAGCTATCCGGAGAAGGCTGATGTGCTGCGCGGTCTCTCGCTCGAAATTCGTGAAGGAGAAATTCTCGGCCTGGTTGGGCAGAGTGGCTGCGGGAAGAGCACACTAACGCTGGCCATTCTGAAACTACTTCACTTGAAGCGGGGCAGCGCCGAAGGTCAGATCATCTTTAAAGGCCGTGATCTCATGCAACTCCCCGAGCGCGACACTCGTGCACTGCGGGGAAGAGAAATCGGGCTTGTACTGCAAAGCCCAATGTCGGCATTGAATCCGGCACTGCGAATTGGGCGTCAACTCGAGGAAGGTTGGCGAGTGCACCGCGATGGCAGCAAAGACGAATGCCTGAGCTCGATTCTGCAAACCCTCTCGGAAGTCAGCCTGCCGGCGGAAAAGGAGTTCCTGCGGCGCTACCCTACGCAACTTAGCGTCGGCCAGGCGCAACGTGTGTTAATCGCGATGGCTATTTTGCATCGCCCCTCATTGCTCATTGCTGATGAGCCGACGAGCGCTCTGGACATCATTACGCAGTCGGAGATTCTGCAGCTCTTTTCTACCCTGAGCCGCAAGCTTGGCATGAGCATTCTTTACATCTCGCACGAACTGCTCGCGGTTTCTACGATTTGCGATCGAATCGCGGTGATGGACCACGGACAAATTCTTGAGTGCCGGAACACCGCGGAAATGTTCAGCAGCCCGGCACACTCATACACTCAGGCTCTGGTGCGCGCGCTGCCGGTCGCACCGACGTTCGTAGCGAAAGCCGTTTCCGGCCAGTAACAATCGATTGTTAAATCAAAGCCCTCCGCACGTCCGTCTTGCGACGAACGTGCGAAGGATCAGGCATGGGTGAGATTTCAGTCTGAGTGTTAAGCGCTTGCCGACATTGCCTTGGCGCTAAGCGCGTGCGCTTGCGACATTTGCCGGAAGTAGGCGCTGAACGACCGATACATGACGAGCGTCGCCGGCAGAACGAAGAGCGGTATTTGCCAGCCCACCGTGTGGTCGGCCAATTTAACCAACGCCGCCAATCCGGCAGCAACCAGGTAGTACGGGAAGGTCAGCAGGACGATCTGTTTCCAGGTTGTCCAGACGCTGTGCTTCTCGCTGAACGCGATGATTGCCGCTATCGGCACGGTGTTGGCCAGCAAGATTGTCGCTGCGCTGGCTGTGATCTGCTGAGCGGTGTTGTGGAAAGCGAAGCGTGAAGCGAGCCAGGTAAGGTGCGCGCTGGTCACCAGTACAGCGACGTTGAAGACCACCTGCACCATACTGCGCTTTTTGCTGTCGGGCCAGAAGGACTGAACGAAAGTTGAAACCGCCGCTATCGTCAATGCCTCCATCAGGCTCAGTTCGAGCACCGCAATCAGAATGAACGGCAGATTGACGGCCATCGAACTGGTCATACGCGGCAGAGACACCCGGAACCGCGCGGCCACCGATGCCACCAGCAGGTAAGCTGTGAAGCGCCAGTAGTCGTGGACCGCGCTGTGCGTCAGGGCGTCCCGTAGAAAGAGAGCGACGCTCAGCGCCGCCACTGTGTCAACGAGAATGGCGGCCTTGACGGGAAGAGATTTCATGTTAGTTTTCCCCGTCCTGACCGTCACTGTAGGCTGAGGTCATGTTACTGCTGCCCCAGACTACGCTTTGTCCCCAGATCGTGCCGAATCCCGCACTGGCGCCGTTACCCCAAACCACGCTCTGTCCCCAGATCACCGAATCGCCCCAAACGACTGAGTTGGCGGAGATCACCGAGCCGCCCCATACAGCCGAGGCGCCCCAAACAACGCTCTGGCCCCAGATCACTGAATTCGCCAAATTTGACGAACCAGTGTTTTGGATTGAAATGGTCCGGTTCGTGGCGTTGTACGACACGCTCGGCGATAACGCTGGGCCAGCTGCCACGTCATTGCTTGCCAGCGCCTGATCCACATCCATGTATCCGGCGCCGTACGTAAAGATGTCGTACTGGTTGTTGTAAAGGTTCAGGAAAACGTCGTATGAGCTGCAGAATGTCCCGAAGCCCTTCCAAGCCGTCTTCATCAGGCGGGCTTTGACCGTATCCGGAGTGAGCCCAGGATTCTGCTGAAGCATCAGGGCAACGGCTCCGCTCACGACCGGCGTCGACATGCTGGTGCCGCTCAAGCGGAAGTACCTTGAGGAACAAGATCCGGTGGTGCACGCATCTGGCGCCACTTCGAGCATCCGATCGTTAGCATCGAGTGAGCTGCCACTTACCAGCAACGAGACAATGCGGTTGCCGGGAGCGACAACATCGGGTTTAACGATGTGATCAAGCAGCGTTGGGCCTTTTGAGCTATAGCTGGCGATCGCGTCGTCAACTCGTGTTGCGCTGTTGAACGTCCGGGTTGCGCCCACCGTAATCACATAAGGATCGTTGCCCGGAGCGTCGATTGTTGCAAAACCCGAAGTCCTCTGTGAATTGTCACGGCCACTGTTGCCGGCCGCGACCACCACCACGATTCCCGCCTGCCATGCCTGTTCAACAGCCTGGCACAATGGATCGAGCGTGTAGCTCTCGTAAACGGGCCGTCCAAGCGACAGGTTGATGATGCGAATGTTGTACTGGTTCTTGAGCTGGATGGCCGCCTGAATCGCGGCTATCACCTGGCTATCACTCCCGTTACCGTTCTTGTCAAGAACACGCAAGTTGATAATGTTCGCGTTTGGCGCGAGACCCGTGAACTGAACTGGATAACCAGAACCAGGAGCAGAAGCCGCTCCATTTCCAGCCGCAATACCGCTTACGTGTGTGCCGTGGCCATAACCATCTGCAGTGGTTGGATCTCCATTGACGAAGCTCTGGCTATAGACCACACGGGACTGACCGGCGGAATTGTGCAAATCCGGATGATCGGTAACACCGCTGTCAATGACAGCGATGCCGATTCCCGTGCCGTCCAGCCCATACTGCTGGGCTGCCGCGTCGGCCATTACCGCTGAGTCGTACGGCTCAAATTGCGAAAAGCTGTGCAATTGCAGCGGGCGGTCGGGCGAGACGTAGAGAACGTCAGGATCTTTTTCGAGCAGCGGGATCGCCGATGCAGGAACCCGGAATGCAGCGGCCCGGATGCCATGCAGCCTGGCTTTCACGAATGCTCCACGTGATGCCATTCTCGAGTAGTGAGTGGAGTTCGGCGTGACGCGGTACTGCACGATCACATCGACCATGTGGTTGCTGCCGCCGTGCGCATAGTCGAGATCTCGCGAAAATTTCGGGTGCGCGCTGTTAAACCCACGCGGACCAGGTGCGGCGAAGATCAGGTGCGCCGACCCCAGGATGAGCAGGACCGCCAAAGCGCGGAATCCCTTTCCTGCGTTAGATGTTTTCGAAGTGGCCTTAATTGGTTTCATGTCTGTGCTCAATTCCTTTTAGGAACCCAACACTGCTTAGGAACCCCATACCGCGGAAGCGATTGGCGAAATTACTTTGTTAAAGGTTGACCGGTGAATTGTCTGGCTGACTCCGTAAATAGCAGCCAACAACAAGGCGACATTCAACGTCCGTAGCAAAGCTTTCCGGCTCATGAGAGTTATCTCCTGGCAAGATTAAATGCAGGGCAGTGGCCAAACGGCCAATCCAACTAAGTTGCTGAAAATACAGTTCAGGCGGTTGGTGACAGAATCTGTCACCGGACAAGTTGTCCGGCAGGAATGGGTCAGTATCCCGCAAGTAAATGGTGCGTTTGTACTTAGGAGAAATCAGGCGAAGCGGACAAGTTGGCCGGTCTCAAACCAGTGCTTTGGGTAGTTCTGGTGAGAGCGCGTAGAGGAATGGGGAAGACAGATAATAAAGATGGAATACAGACCCACCCTTGTCCCGGCTTTTGGAGCAGGGTGGGGTTTTGAGTGAACCTTTGTTGAGAAGCCTAGCGATCGCTACTTCGTCCTTCCCCCCTCAACCTTTAGCTTATCGGTCGCCGCTGCTTGCGCCGCCGCGAGGCGTGCGGTCAATACACGGAACGGCGAACATGAAACATAGTTCAGTCCCGTTTGATAGCAGAACTCGACGGATGATGGTTCTCCCCCGTGCTCGCCACAGATTCCAACTTTCAGGTTGGAACGAGTCTTGCGGCCGCGCTCGGTTGCCATCCGGACGAGTTGCCCAACTCCCTCGCGATCGAGCACAGCAAACGGGTCCTGCTTCAGAATGCCTTCGGCAAGATACGTTGGCAGGACCTTATTAATATCGTCGCGCGAGAAGCCAAAGGTCGTCTGCGTAAGGTCGTTGGTGCCGAATGAGAAGAACTGCGCTTCTTTGGCGATCTCATCAGCGACCAGCGCCGCGCGAGGTAGTTCGATCATGGTGCCGACCATGTACTCGACTTTTTTGCCCTTTTCTTCGAACACTTCTTTCGCTACGCGGTGGACGATCGCGGCCTGGTTGGCCATTTCCTTTAACGTCGCCGTCAATGGAATCATGACTTCGGGATAAACTTTGACTCCATCGTTCGCGACCGCAACCGCGGCCTCGAAAATCGCTCGCGCCTGCATCTCGGTGATCTCGGGATAGGTAATTCCCAGCCGGCAGCCGCGATGACCGAGCATGGGATTGAACTCATGCAACTCCTCAACACGCCGTAAAAGATTGCGGAGTTCCTTCAACTTGGGCGCTTTTGGTTTCGTGGCTTCGAGCACGGCAATTTCGACCATCAAATCTTCGCGGCGCGGCAGAAACTCGTGCAGCGGAGGATCCAAGGTCCGAATCGTGACTGCGAATCCATCCATTGCCTTGAAGACACCGACAAAGTCCGATCGCTGCATCGGAAGTAATTTCTTGAGGGCCGCGCGCCGGTCTTTTTCGTTGTTTGCCAAAATCATGGCGCGCATGTGGGGAATTCTGTCTTCGGCGAAGAACATGTGCTCGGTGCGGCAGAGTCCAATCCCTTCGGCGCCGAAAGCCCGTGCCTGAATTGCATCGCGAGGAATGTCGGCGTTCGCCCGTACCTTCATGGTGCGGAACGGCTCGGCCCAGCTCATGAACTTCAGAAGCTCGGGATCATCGGCTTTGGGGGGAATTGCATTCAGCTTGCCCTTGATCACGCGGCCGGTGGTGCCATCAAGCGAAATCCAATCGCCTTCTTTGAAGGTCTGCCCTTTGACGTGCATCTCCCGCGTCTTCTCATCAACGTGAATGTCTCCCGCGCCAGCGACGCAGCACTTGCCCATGCCGCGTGTCACGACAGCGGCGTGACTGGTCATGCCGCCGCGCGAGGTCAAAATTCCCGCCGCCACTTCCATTCCGTGAATGTCTTCTGGAGTCGTTTCAGCGCGAACGAGAATGACAGGATTTTTCTTCGCACCATGCCCGGCTTTTTTCACTGCGTCGTCAGCGGTAAAGACAATCTGTCCTACTGCAGCGCCGGGCGATGCCGGAAGCCCAGTCGCGAGTACGTCGACCTTGGCGTTCTTCTCGTCGAGACGTGGAACCAGGAAGTCGTAGAGCTGGTTCGGTTCCACGCGGAAGATGGCTTCTTCTTTCGTGATCAGGCCTTCATCGACCATCTGCAACGCGACGCGAACGGCCGCAATTCCCGTGCGTTTTCCGTTGCGAGTCTGCAACATGTAGAGCTTGCCGTCCTGAATGGTGAATTCAAAATCCTGCATGTCGCGGTAATGTTTCTCGAGCCGTGTTGTGATTTCATGCAATTGCCGATAAACGTCCGGCATGATCTTTTCAAGTTCTGAAATGTGCACCGGCGTGCGAATACCGGCGACTACGTCTTCGCCTTGCGCATTCATCAGAAATTCACCGTAAAACTCTTTCGTTCCAATGGCTGGATTGCGTGTGAAACCGACGCCGGTGCCACTGGTCTCGCCAAGGTTGCCGAAGACCATCGCTTGCACATTCACAGCCGTGCCGAGGTCGTCAGAAATATTGTTGATGCGGCGGTAGTGTTTTGCGCGATCGTTCAGCCACGAGCGGAATACGGCATCGCGGGCCATCACCAGCTGTTCGTGAGGGTCTTGAGGAAAGTCGCGCTTGGCATGTTTCTTAACGACCTTCTTGTACTCGGCAATTACTTCCTTGAGTGCCTTAGCGTCAAGATCGGTATCGAGCTTAGCTTTCTTCTGTTTCTTTTTCGCGTCAAAGACCTCATCAAAGGCATGCTTCTCGATATCGAGCACGACGTTGCCGAACATCTGAATCAGCCGCCGGTAAGAGTCGTACGCGAATCGCGGATTGCTTGCCCGCTTTGCCAATGACTCGACGCTTTCATCATTCAGCCCGAGATTCAGGATGGTATCCATCATCCCTGGCATGGAAAATTTCGCACCAGAACGTACGCTGACCAACAGGGGATTCTCGCCGCGACCGAGCTTCTGCGCCTGCAAATTTTCCAGTCTCCGCAAGGCTTCTTCCATCTGCCGGTCGACTTCTTCCGATACACCGCCGTTGCGCATGTACTCACGACAGGCCTCGGTCTGAATCGTAAAACCGGGAGGGACGGGCAATCCAGCGTTGGTCATCTCTGCCAGGCCGGCGCCCTTTCCGCCGAGATCATCCTTCATCTTGCCGTTGCCATCGGCCTTGCCGCCCCCGAACGAATACACGTATTTCATTGCGGTCTTCGGCGTGCTCTTCGCGCTTTCCCGAACGTCAGTTTCTGGAAGTGTTGATGTCGCCATATTAGTGCTGTCCTTTTCTAGGCTGGATTGTGATGTCATTAACGAGTGTTGTCATTCCGAACGGCTTCAGCCGCGAGGAACCTGCTGTTTATTTGGGGAAAGCAGATTCCTCATAGCTAAAGCTATTCGGAATGACATCATCGCAGGGTTATGTCTTACCTTCCGTCACTATTTCCGAAAAGTCGGCGATTGTCGAAAACTCCCTGAGTAACGTCTGTAGCAGCGCCAGCCGATTGGCGCGCAATTCCTCTTCCTCAACCATCACCATTACTTTATCGAAAAATGTGTCTACCGCGGGGCGTATGCGAGAAATTTCTGCCAGTGCCTCTGAATAATTCCGCCCCTGTTTCAAACTCTCGACCTTGCCGGCAATTTCCGGAATGATCCCTCCAAGGTTCTTCTCCGGCTCTTCGCGAAACCCGTTCTCGTCAAACGCCGAAGCCACGCGTTTACCGGTCTCCTGAGCCTGTCGCAAGATATTCTTGATTCTTTTAAACGCGACTGATATGGACTCGAAATCCGCCGAGCCGCGCACCTTGGCGACCGCCTCCGCTCGCGATACAACATCGACTACGTCGTCTGATCCTGCCGCCAGCACGGCATTTACGACGTCGTACTTGTACCCGAGTTGATCACGCAGATAAAACTCCAGCCGCTCGCGAAAAAAGTCACGAATCGCATCTTCGTAGTTGAAATTGCGTGCGAACTTCTTCTCCGCCTCGCCTTGGCGATAAGTTTCCCGCGCAAGTTCAAATAACTGACGAATTGCAATCGGCAACCTGTGCTCAGCAACGGTCTTGACGATTCCATTCGCCTGCCGTCGCAGTGCAAACGGATCTTTTGATCCTGTCGGCCGCAGGCCGAGCGAAAACATTCCTGCGATGGTGTCTGCTTTATCAGCGATCGAAAGTACGGCGCCTTCAATTTTCTGGGGAACTGAATCCTCGGCTGATTCGGGTTTGTATTGATCGTAAATAGTCTGCGCAATCGCCTGCCGAGTTTCATCCGCCATGCCGCGATCGAGCACCTGCACGCGCGCGTACAATCCTCCTACAATCCCCTGTAGCTCCGTAAATTCTTTCACCAGTTCACAAGTCAAGTCGGTCTTCGCGAGGCAGGCAGCCTTATGCACAACTCCCGGGCGTATTTGTAATCCGCCCTGCCGCACAGCTTCGGAAATCCAGCTGCACAGCCGCTGCACCCGCATGGTCTTGTCGAAATAACTACCCAGGTCCTTCTGAAAGGTAACGCTCTTCAGCCAGGGAAGCCGTTCTCGCAGGGGATGCTTCTGGTCTGTCTCCCAAAAGAATCGGGCATCGTTGAACCGCGCCCGCAGCACACGCTCATTTCCATGCCGAATTATGCCTCGTGGATCTGCGTCCGTGTTCAGCACAGCCAAAAAGTTCGGAAGCAATTTCCCTTTTGCATCTTCAATTGCAAAGTATTTCTGATGATCGCGCATCACGGTGACCAACACCTCTTCGGGCAATTGAAGGAATTCGCGATCAAAGCTGCCCAGAATCACCGACGGCCACTCGGTCAGGTTCACCACGGTATCGAGCAGCGATGCGTCCTCGCGCCACCTTGCGCCGGGAATCGATCGAGTCGCGGCATCCAATGCTTTGCGAATCTGCTGCTCGCGTTCTATCCGTCCCAGCACCTTGGCCGCCCGCAATGCCTCAACGTATCCCGAGCCGGCACGCGCAATCTGCACACTTCCAGGCGAAAGAATTCTGTGACCGCGCGACGCGTTTGTGGCTTGAATGCCGTCAAATTCGAGCGGCACGACCTGATCGTCGATCATGGCTACGACCCACCGCACAGGGCGCACGAACCGCTCCGCCGGCTTCCGCCAATACATATTCTTCGGCCAATAGATGGAAGCGATCTCTCGCGGCAGCAGTTCCGCAAGGATCTCGGCGGCACCACGTCCCTTTTTTGTGATTTTTGCCGAAAGATACTCACCTTTTGGGGTCGTTACCCGCTCCAATCCCGCCACATCGACCCCTGCCTTCTTCGCAAACGCATGCGCGGCTGGCCCAGGCTGACCGTCCTTGAAAGCCACACTTACTGCCGGCCCATTGATTTGTTCCGTGACATCCGGCTGCGCGGCAGGAATCTGATGAGCGATCACCGTCAGCCGTCGTGGCGTGTCGAGGGTCGCAAGCTCTCCGGAAGCGGCCAAGCGCTCACGAGTGAGCAAGTCGTTCATACGCCGGCGCAGTTCATCTTGCGCGGCAGCAATCATGCGTGCCGGTATCTCTTCGGTCCCAATCTCAAGCAGAAAATCAGCCATTTGGAGAAACTTCTATTCTCTCAAATATCGCAGTTGCGCGCCTACCTTGTAGCCCGCTTTCGATACTCTATGAAGCAGGATGCGAAGCGATGCCACACGATGAGTTCAATCTCGAGCGCTTTCTGGAAGCGCAGCAACACGTGATTGATTCCGTCTACTCGGAGTTGAGAAGTGGCCACAAACGCGGGCACTGGATGTGGTTCATCTTTCCTCAATTGAAGGGCCTCGGCCATAGCGAAAATTCTGAGTACTACGGGATCGCATCTTTGGCGGAGGCCGCAGCCTACCTTGATCATCCGTTACTCGGTACACATCTGCGAGAATGTACGGAACTAGTCAACGCAATTCAGGGTCTTTCCGCAGCAGGAATTTTCGGGCCGGTCGACGCAGTAAAATTTCGCTCGTCCATGACCTTGTTTTCGAAGGCCACCAGAGAGCACGAGATCTTTACGTCAGCACTCGAAAAATATTTTGCCGGAGAACTGGATCCGCTGACGCTCGCCTTACTGTAACTTCTGGTCGCCTTGGCCAACGGCCCTTTGCGGTACCTTTAAAGGCAAGCGGATGGTGACAGTGCAGCCGCGTTCCGGGGAGCGATTTGACAGTTCGAGCGAGCCTCCGTGAGCCTCAGCGATTTGACGCGAAAGCACCAGCCCGATGCCGCTGCCAGCAGGCTTAGTTGTGTAAAACGGAACGAATACGTTGCCGGGGTTCATCAACCCAGGCCCGTTGTCCTCGATGGTCACGATCAGGTCGTGGTCGGTCACGGTCCAGCGTAGCTCGATCTTTGGCTGAAGGTGGCCCGATTTTGCGTCGCTTGAATTGTCACCGGTCTCGGTCGCTTGCAATGCGGCTTCCGCTGCGTTGCGCAATATATTGATCAGCATCTGCTCGAGCTGGTCGGGGTCCGCTACGAAGATCACTTCGGGCCCTTCACAAATGATGACGGGCACACGGGTTTCCAGGGCGGCGACTCTCGTGGCCATCGACGATACCGAACAACGCTGCAGTGCCGGTGGGGGCATCTGCGCCAGCTGACGATATGCCTGCAAGAAGCGATTCAGCGAGGCCGCGCGGCTCTCAATGATGCCGAGCCCACGCTCAAAGTCCTGCCGTTCCTCTGCCGCAAGATCGCTCCCTGAAAGCCGCGCACTGAGGCTACCGGCGATGGATTTGATGGGCGTGAGCGAGTTGTTCAGTTCATGTCCCATCACCCGGATCAGCCGCTGCCAGGCGCGCCGCTCTTCCTCTCGCAATGCGCGGCTGACGTCTGAGAGAACGACCAGAGTATGTGGTACGCCCTGCTGGCGGAACGAACTGCGCCGCACGAACCAACGCGCATCGTTGGCGAACGGCAACTCGATCAGGGTCTCATTTTCACAGTACAGGGAGCTTTCCAGGCGCAAGTCGCCGGCAGTCCTTCCCAGCAGCTGTGCGGACGAGTGCTGAAGAAGTTTTTCGCCCGCGGAATTCAGCAGGCGCAGCTTATTTTGTGGATCAAAAGCGAAAATCGGGATTTCGACTTCCTCGACGACCCTCTGCAACAGCGCTGCCGCTTCTATAGCACCCGTCCGGTGCTGTGCCAGAAGATCGGCAAGCGCGTTTACCTCGAGAGAAAGTTCGCCAAGGGCATCATTGGGAATCGCGAGCCGCGCGCGGAAAGAATAATCTTCGTCGCGCAATGCTCCTACGACATTCGCCAGCGTCTGAAGCGGGCGCACAACGTGGTCGTGAAGGGACACGCCGATCATCAAACACGCCAGCAGTTCGGCTCCAAGCAACAGCAACCTCGACTCAAGCGACCATGGCTGTTGCCAGATGAGGATGCTGCTGATGATGACGCCTGGCAACACCAGCAGGAAAGAGAACCGGGTGATCCGCCGCTCGAAGGGAGCGCGATGACGTTTTCTTTTTTGCGAGGAGTAAATGTTCCTGATGCCTGGGCTAGAGCCCATACTTTTCCATCCGCCGGTACAACGCGCCGCGGCTCAGCCCAAGTGCCTCCGCCGCCTGGCTCACGTTGCCCTGAAAGCGTTGCAACGCTTTGCGAATCAGGATACTTTCAACTGCTTCGAGACTCAATTCCTCGAGGTTCGGCGCCTGCACACGTTGCGCCCCCAAGCCCAGGTCGCCGGGCTGGAGTTGCTCAGTGCGGCACATCAGAACCGCGCGTTCCATCGTGTGTTCGAGTTCGCGGACGTTGCCCGGCCAGGAATACTGCAAAAGCGTCTGCAGGGCTGCGGGATCGATTCCCTTTACGTCACGCCGATAACGCGTGGCATATTGCGAAAGAAAGTGGACGGCAAGTGCGGGAATATCCTCGCGGCGCTCGCGCAGCGGCGGCAGGTGCAACTCCACGGTGTTCAAGCGGAAAAGCAGATCCTCTCGAAAATGTCCGGCGGCGCAGGCGGTTTGTAGGTCGGTGTTGGTTGCCGAGATTACGCGAACGTCGATGTTCTTGCTTCGCGACGAGCCTACCCGTTCCATCTCTCGCGATTCAATCACGCGCAACAGCTTCGTTTGCTGCTGTAGTGGAACGTTTCCGATTTCGTCAAGAAAGATTGATCCCCCGTCTGCCAACTCGAAGCGCCCGATGCGGTCGGTGCGAGCGTCCGTGAAAGCGCCTTTCACGTGCCCGAACAGCTCGCTCTCAAAAACGCCTTCTGCAAGGCCGCCGGTATTGACGGCAATCAGCGGACGGGAACTACGCAATGAGAGCGCGTGAATCGTGCGCGCAACCACTTCTTTGCCGGTCCCATGTTCGCCCGTGATAAGGACATTGGCGTCGGAAGGCGCGATGCGGGTTATGGTTTCGAGCAGCCCAGCCATCGCGGGAGCAGCGGCAATCAGCTCGGGTCTACCCTGTGCGTGCAACAGGCGGTTCTCAGCCGCAAGCCGCTCGGACTCCTGCAACGCCCGGTGCAGCTCCACCTGCACGCGCAGGATTGAAAGCAGACGTTCGTTTTCCCATGGCTTCTGGATAAAATCGCGCGCCCCGCGGCGCATTGCTTCAACCGCAAGCTCAACGTTTCCCCATGCCGTCATCACGATCACCGGCAACGTGCTATCGAGCGCAACGATCTCGGAAAGCAGATCAAGCCCCTCGCGGCCCGACGTGGTGTCACGCGTGTAGTTCAGGTCAATCAACACAGCGTCGTATTGAGTACTGTTCAAGGCGTCCCGCGCAAACTCTGGAGACCGGACGGTGTCGACCCTGTACCCTTCCGGTTTCAGCAGAAGCTCTATTGCCTCAAGAATGTGCTGCTGGTCGTCGGCAGCAAGAATTCGAGGGGGCCGCGCAGCTTTGGTCAGAGCTGCGGGAACACTGGCCTCGCGCGGTTTTGCCGTGGTGGGCATAGTGGATGGTTCGACGCTAGTCTCGAAACGCCTAAGGATTCCGGCTGCCGATAGTTCCGTTCATCGCATCCTGAATCTGGATTCCATTATGTTCCAAAGTGGCCGCGGTCGCACGATCCAGCTCAACTTTAGCTTTTTGGTAGACAGTCATTGCGCTCACATAGTCTAGTTCGGACAGTGCTAGGTCACGTTGAGCGGTCATGGTTTGGAAAATAGAGCCCGCTCCCAAGGTTTGTTCCTTTTGCGTGATTTCCAACGTGCGTTGGGCCAAATCTCGCGCCTTACGCGCCGCATCGACGCGCGCCGCAGTCTGTTCCAGCGCGTATTCAGCGTTGCGGACTTCAATCCGAATTTGTTTCCGCAGTTCTTCTCGCCGCAACTCCGCCTGTCTATATTCGAGTTCCGACCGATACTGGTCCGCCTTGGCCACGCGATTGCGAATGGGAATGGCGAGATTGAAGCCTACGTAGTAGTCGGGAGAGGTGTTGTTGAAGGCATTGCTGAGTGCGCCGGAATAATCTGCGGGCACATTGGAGACGTTCTGGCCGAGATTGGGGCTGTAGAAATTGTTGAGAGGGCCAGCCAGCCCAGACCCGCCGTAAAATGCGACGACCGAGAGTGATGGCAAGAGGGCGTTGCGCGCCGCACTGCGGCTGATCTGCCGGTTCACAAGGTCAACGTCTGATTCCAAGAGCTCAGGGCGGTCTCGGAGGGCTTGAGTAATAAGGTCTTGAACAGACTGGTTCGCAGGTGATTCTGCAGTCTGCACGCGATCGGTTGGCACCACATTCACGGACTCAAGGACCGGGTCGTCAAGACTTTTCGTGAGCGCGTTCTTCATCAGCAGTTCCTGCAACTGCAAGCTTGTGCGGGCAACGGTCAGATCCTGATCGCGTTTTGAAACCTCCGCTTCTGCACGCGTGACGTCCATCGCCGGAATGCTCTCCAGGTGTAATTGTTTTCGAGCGTTGTCGAGCGACTGTTGGGCAAATGCCACCGATTGTTCGTTCACTTGCGCCTGTTCGTAAGCGTCCACAAGGTCCCAATAAATATTTTCAACCTGAGTTATGGTTGCAATCACCTGGTCTTTGAAGGCAATGTCGGAAATCTTTTTGTCGTTTTTAGCGATGCGAAGATAGCGAAGATTGGGGCCGAACCCGAATCCCGAAAGGAGCTGCTGCTGGAAGGAGAAACGGTACATGGCATTCAGGAACGGGTTGAGATTCGAGAAGGGACTATTGATGGTTTGACGCGCATTGTTGAACTCGAAAGAGATGCTGCTTCCAGTCGGGAATGCTTGTATGAAACTGAAGTTGGCTTGTCCGGTGTTGTTCTTCAGAAGTGGAACTCCGTACACCTGGCGGTTCGCGAGCGGTGTGGTCTGATGCTCGGCGCCGACACTGCCGATGATTGTTGGGTCATAGGAAGAGACCGGAGCACCTACTCCCAGGGTGGATTGAACTAAGCCCGATGCGCCTGCGCCTGCGCCGCCTGCGCCTGCCGTTGTTCCGCCCGCGCCCGCGCCAGGAGCGCCCGTACCGAAACCGCCGACCCCGCCCCCGGGAGTGCCTTGCACCACACCCGCGTTTACGCCGCGAAAGACGCCGCCAGCTTTCGTGCGCAAGATATCCATATCGGCAATTGGCAGGTTGTAGCGTGCGATTGCGATGTCCAGATTGTTTTCAAGCGCCAGCCGAATCGCATCCTTCAGAGACAGATACAGCTTGCCGTCACGAATCAGTTGCCTAAGCGTGGGCGAATTGGTGAGCGAAGGCTCCGGAGCTTCGCTAGAGGTATACGCGCGAAATGGGTTCCGCGACTTTGGCATTTGCAGGGGCACGTTAATTTGTGCGGACGGCGCCGATGGGGTTACGTTCGAAGGGGCCGATTCCTGCCCGGCCTGCTCTCCAAAGCTCGCCGGGTTGAGAAAAATCAACAGCCAGAATGCGAAGACGTAAATAAGACTGTCTCGCACGGATATTCGCCAACGTCCCGATGTTTCGGCCGCGCGGTTGGGATCGAAAGAAGGTCGGCGTGCAGGAAATACAAAAGATCTTGCCTTCATTGCTTCACCGCCTCATATGGCTGAAGCTCCGGATTCGCGGTGTCGCTCACCAACCAACCATCGCGCAACTGAATTGTGCGCGATCCATATCCTGCATTTACCTCTGAATGGGTTACCTGCACAATCGTCGTCCCTTGCTGATTCAACTCGCGAAAGAGTTCCATAATTTCCTTTGCCTGCGAGGAATGTAAATTTCCGGTGGGTTCATCAGCCAACAGCAGTGCAGGCTTGTGAATCACCGCGCGGGCGATTCCCACCAACTGCTGCTGCCCGCCGGAAAGCTGGCTCGGGAACAGATCTTTCTTGCCCACGATCTGGAAGCGATCCAGCGTGTCGGCAACCATCCCTTGCCGCTGCTTATTGGGAATATCTTTGTAAGAAAGCGGCAGGTCGATGTTCTCCCGCACTGTCAGATCGTCCAGCAGGTGATAGCTCTGAAACACCATGCCGATATTTTTCTTCGCGAGATCAGCACGTTCTTTCCGTTTCATCTTGTGCACCGCCTGATCGCGGAACCAGTACTCGCCCTCCCACGCATCGTCGAGGAGCGCCAGCACGTTTAATAAGGAGGACTTTCCCGCCCCAGAAGGGCCCATGATGGTGATAAATTCGCCCTGCTGGATTTCCAGGTTCACCCGCCGCAGCACAAAAAATTGGCCGGCTGGTGTCTTATAACTGCGTTCCAGGTTTTTGAATTGAATCATATGTCTCCTGAGCTTCTTATTCTTCTCGCAGCGTTTGTGCGGGATCGATTCGTGCAATCCGCAAAGCCGGAATACTCGCCGCAACCAACGCCACTGTTGCCAGCACCAGCACCGCCGACAGAATTGCAGGCGCGTCGTACACGCCTACGCCGTAAAGCACGCTACTCATCACCCGCAGTGCTCCTGCGCATAAGGCCAGCCCCACAATGAGTCCCACCGCCAAAGCTCGCACCCCCGGCACTCCCACATGCACAACCGCTTCACGAATGGTTGAACCGAGGGCCATGCGAATGCCGATCTCTCTCGTCTTCTGCGTAACCATGTTCGCGACGAGTGCGAAAATTCCTACCGCACTCAAGATCAGCGCGAGCGCAGCCATGGTGCCGAGTAGTGCCACCTCGATGCGTTCTGTGGCCAAGGTCTTCGCGAGCAGATCTTGCATGCGATAGAAACCAGAGAACGGCAAATCAGGATCAACACTCGCCAGCGCCCGCTGCATCTGTGCTGTGAGTCCTTCAATCGGCCGCGAGGTACGAACTATCCAACTGGGTTGAAACCACAAGTGGATGCGCGAGAGCATCGGAGCCGCCATCTGTGTTGCAGGAATGTACATCGTCTGCTCCGACATCAGCGGTGCAGTAGCGTCGATACCTGGCGCCATCGCAACGTCCTCCACGACGCCGACAACGACAACACCTCCCCACATATGGCGTCCGACCGGATTTTCGCCATGGAAGAATTTGCGCATGAATGCCTGGTTGATGATTGCTACCGCCTGGGTGTTCGGTCCATCTGAGCTAGAGAAATAACGGCCAAAGACGAGCGGAATCTGCAAGGCGGTAAAATAATCAGGGGTCACGTAGGCCATTGACGACACGGCCTTCTCTCCCGCTTCCTTGCCATCATCGACGGTTAATCCCCCCGTGATCACTGTTCGCTCATATGGCAGGCCGAGACCAACCGCGGCCGCTTGCACTCCAGGAATCCGCCTCATGGCCGCAGTGCTTTCATCGAGCAGGTTTCGGAAGGCTGCCGCGTCGTGATAACGCACATTGTCGAGCGATGCCCGTGCGGTTATCACCCCATCCGGATTGAATCCTGGTGGCAGAGTTTCCAGATGAATAAGGTTTCGAACCAGCAAGCCCGCTGCAGCCAGCAAAACAATGGTCAGGGCAACTTCGCTCGCAATCAGAGCCTGTCGCAACCGCAATCGATCACCGGTAGTCGCCTGGCGATTGCCGATAGCAGAACGCAGGTCGAACCTTCGTGTGGTGAGCGCCGGGAGCATTCCAAAAAGCAAGCTCGTGAGTGATGAGACAGCGACCGTAAATGCCAGCACGCGACCATCGAGAGAAACGTCAGCGACCGGTAAAAAGTGTTCGGGAAGCAGGAGCAGCAGTCCGCGCAATGCGAGAGATCCGACTGCAATTCCCGCTGCCCCACCCGCGACCGCCAATACGACATTTTCAGCCCACAGTTGCTTTTGAATTTGCCAGTGCGACGCGCCGAGTGCCAACCGCGTGGCAACTTCAGGCGTTCGCCTCAGTACGCGAACCAACGTCAAACCTGCTAGATTTGCGCAGGCAATCAACAATATGAATCCCGCCGCCAACATCAGCGCCAAAACTTGCGGACGCAGCGGATCGGTTTCGCCCCGTTGTAGCGGCTCCGAGTAGTAACTGATCTCGCCGCTCGGATCGTCTTGTAGTTCGTAGCGATGGGGCCGCGACCCCCACGCGTGGTTAATTTGAGCGTCCGCCTCCTGCCACGTGGCACCATCACGCAGACGCGTAATGCACTCGAAATTTGTCCCCGCTCCTTCGCCGTCGCGATTTCCCTGAATCGCCGTGTACACGTCGGCGCTCAATGGTGTCATCAGGTCCTGCGGCAGGACCCCAATCACCGTGTACGGTTCACCCTTCAGCAAAATCGTCTGTCCTAGAATGTTGCGATCAGAAGCGAACGTGTTGTGCCACACGTTGTAACTGAGAATGGCGACCTTCGGCCCGTTCGGAATATCTTCGGTTTCCGAGAAATTACGCCCTATCATCGGGTGAGTCGACAGCACGTCGAGGTAATGCGCCGAGATACGCCCGGCACGCACATACTGCGCGTGAGACTTGGCTTCGAGATTCACGCCTTGAGGTCGAATGTTCGAAATCGCCGATATCAGCGCTGGGACCTCATCCCGCAGCAACTCCCATTGTTCGCCGTCGATGTGATGCCGCTCATCGGAAACCCTCGATCCCCGCATTCGCGTATAAATCGTGCCCATCCGCTCGGGATGCGAATATGGCAGGCTCTTCAACAGCAGAGCATTCACGATGGAAAAAATCGCCGTGTTCGCGCCAATCGATAAAGCGAGCGTCACGATGACGGTCGCGGTGAACCCAGGATTCCTCCGCAACTGCCTCGCACCATATTGAAGATCGTGAACTAATGAGCTCATGTCGTTTGTCTCACTCGTACCTCAGCGCCACCGCGGGATCCACCTTCGCCGCGCGGCGCGCAGGGATGTAGCAGCCGGCCATAATCATTGCGAGAACAATCCAGGGAACAATCGAGAATGTCGCCCAGTCGCGCGCGCTTACGCCGAAGAGCAAGCTCGCCATCAGGCGCGTCAGGCCCAGCGCACCTGCGATTCCTAAGATCACACCTGCTATCGCGAGTTTCGCCCCTTGCCTTAACACGAGGCGAAGTACCGCCTGGCGTTGTGCGCCCAAGGCCATGCGAATTCCGATCTCTCGCGTGCGGTGTGAAACCGAATATGCCATCACTCCATAAATTCCGATCGCGGCCAGAACCAGCGCCAGAGCGGCTAAGCCACCGATCAGCCACATATCGAAACGACGAAGCGAGCCGGCATCGGAAACAATCTGGCCCAGCGTTTGCACCTGGAAGAGCGGCACCGTCTTATCTATTTCGCCGACAGCGGCGCGAATTGCGCCGAGCGGATCAGACGAAGTTCGGGAGCGCACGGCGATCGCCATATTTCGTTCGATCAGCGGCAAGAACGATTCCGGAATTTGCGTGTAGGGGTAATACGCTGTGGGTTCGACATCGGTGACATCAGCGGTCCAATGGCGAACGTCAGCAGCGACGCCGATCACGGTACACCACTCGCCATCGGGCATCTGGGGCTTAATTCGCTTACCGAGCGCATTCTGGCCCGGCCAATAGAGTTTTGCGAGACTCTGGCTCACAATCGCCACCTTCGGAGCTGCGGCCGTGTCAGCTTCGCCAAACTCGCGGCCACTGAGCATTGAAATTTGTAGTCCGGAAAAATACTCCGGACCAACAATGCGAAGCCGCGTGACGATTGGGATTTGGGACGGAGGCGGGGGTGTGCCTTCGATTGCGATCGGCATCGAGGGATCAGCGCCGCTCATCGGCAGGTTGCGAACGAGCACTGCCGATTGGATTCCTGGCAGAGCTTTGATTCGTTCGATCACCTGCTGATAAAAAACTGGAATGCGCGTGCCGGAGAATTGCGCAGGCGCAGCCAATCGGAAGGTCAGCACATTATGCGGATTGAAACCAGGGTCCACGCTCTCCGTACGCCACAAGCTCTTGAGCGACAGACCGGCGCCGATCAGCAGAATACTGGCCAGCGCGGTTTCGACGATGACCAGCGCCGCCCGATGTTTGCCTGAGCCGCTGCTGCCTCGTGTGCCCTCTTTGAGCGCATCGCCAGCTCGCGAATGCGAGCCTTCCCATGCCGGTGCGATTCCAAAAAGAATAGCGACTATTCCGCAAAGGGCCGCCGTGTAGGCGAGAACGGCTGCATCAATGCCGATACCGCCGACAGACGGAATGCTTGGAGGATGGATTGCCAGCAAGATCTCTAACGCTCCCCACGCAAGCCCAAGCCCAACCCCGCCGCCGATCGCGGAGAGCAGTACGCTCTCTGTCAAAAGTTGCCGGACAATGCGCATCCGTCCGGCGCCGAGGGCCGCACGAATGGACATCTCCCGCTGCCGCACACTGCCCCGCGCCAGGAGTAGATTGGCAACGTTCGAACATGCGATCAGCAGCACGAAACACACGGCCCCCATCAGCATCAGCAGCACAGGTTTTACTGCTCCGTTCTGAAAGTCGCTTACTGATTGGAAGGTCACGCCGAGGGCGGCTTCGCCGTTCGGGTCTTGGGTTTTGAATCGCGCTGCGATCGTCGCCAGTTGTGCTTCCGCTTGTTTCTGCGTCATGCCATCAGGCAGGCGGGTGAATGCGAATAACCAGTGAATATTGCGGGCGGAACTCTGCGCGTTGACTGACTCAAGCTGCAGAGGAACCCAAAAGAGTTCGTTCTCGGAAAGCACATGAAACCCGGGTGGCATGACGCCGACAACGGTGTAAGGAGTTCCATCGAGGTCGATGGGCTGGCCAAGCATGGGGCGCGAGTTGAAACGGGTAGCCCAGAGCGAGTGGCTCAAGAGGACGACGGGATTTGCACCCGGCGCGTCCTCTGCGCGAGAAAAAATTCGTCCAGCGATCGGCTGAACTCCGAGAATTGGGAGCAGATCGTAATTCATTCGTCCGCCGCTGATCTGTTCCGGCACGTCTTTCGAGCCGAGATTTTTTCCGACGGAAGAAAATGCGCCCATGTTTCCGGTGAGTCCGCCCTGGTCCTTCCACTCGAGGAACTCGGGAGTAGAAAAGGCGTTCGGTGCGCCATTGGTCATCGTCTTCCAAACCACGATGAGTCGGTTGGGATTGGCGAACGGCAGCGAGTGCAATAACACCGAATTGATGACGCTGAACATGGCAGTGTTTGCGCCGATCCCGAGCGCCAAGGTGAGCACTGCCACAGCGCTAAACCCTGGGCTCTTAACCAACTGCCGCATTGCGTAGCGAAAATCCTGGAGTAGCGTATTCATTGCGCGTCCTTTTATTTACTGCTTATCCGTCGAACCATTGACTAAGGCTCCATTGTTTCGGTTACAGGTTACTCGTACCTCAATGCCACCATCGGGTCCACTTTCGCCGCCCGCCGCGCGGGCAGGGAACACGCAAGTAGCGCTACCAAGCTAAGTCCCGCTACGAGCATCGCGATCAGCGCGACATAACCGGTTGTCTGGATAACCAACAAAGACTTCAGCATCTTCTCCGCTGCCGCCGAAATCAGGAGCCCGGCGGTTACGCCGATCAGCAGCATGGCTCCTACTCGGCGATACACTCGCATCAGCACCCGCAACCGGCTGGCGCCGAGTGCCAGCCGTATTCCGATGTCTTTGGCCGAGAGTTCCACTTCATGGCTGGTAAGGCCATATAGACCCGCAAGCGCCAGCAGAACCGCCAGGAATGCGAAAGTTCCAAACAGCCAATTCTGTAGGCGTTGAAACACCAGGGTGTCCGCAAACAGCTGCTGCATGGTCTCGGGCTGGCGAAGCGGCAGGCCGGGATCGAGATCGTGAAAAACATTTCGCAAGCTCGGAATAATTGACGTTGGTTCCACGTCAGTGCGCAGCAACAGCCACATATTGGAAGCCCAATCGGTGCGAACTTCCTCGGGAATCTGTGAGATCAAAAAGTCCATCTCTGGCATGGGCGGATCGTACAGATTTTGTCGAACTGAGTTCACGACGCCAACAATGGTCGGGTTTAGACCCGCGCCCTCAATGTGCTTGCCAATCGGATCTTCGTGGCTAGCAAAAAATCTGCGGACGAACGCCTCATTAATTACAGCAACTGCCGACGAGGACGGAGTATCGAGCTTCTCATTCAGCATTCGTCCGCGCAGCAAAGGGAGACCGAGCGTCTGAAAATATGCAGGCGAGACCAGCCGCACTTCCGCGAGGGTGACCTCATTCGGCGGCGCTGGCGGTTGTCCGGCAATGTGGATCTCGGAATTAATTCCCGGGTTCTGCAGAGGTAACGCTTGAATCAGCCCTGCAGACTTAACACCCGGAATCGCCCGTACCTGCTCCATTAGAGGGTCATAGAAATTGGTAACTACATCTCGGCCTTGGTAGGTGCTGGGCGAAATATTGATCTTCGTTGCCAGCAGATGATCGGGGTTGAACCCGATATCCGTACTTCTCAGGCCGCCCAATTCCTTCAACAGCAGGCCCGACGTAACCAACAACGCGAGTGCCAGTGCGACCTGCATCGCAATAAAGCTAGATCGCAAGTGTTGCTGTCCTCGGGTCGCGCCCGCGCATACACCAGACTTGAGGGCCAAATATGGCGCGAGTCGCGATAACCGCAGCGCAGGTAGCAGACCTGCTAAAAGACTTGTCATACACGCCACGATCACAGCGGCTGCAAGCACTTGATTATTCAAATGCACATCCGCGCCACGTGCTAGCGCGGCTATAAGCGCAGAGCGGATAGCGGACAGCAGTCCGTGCGCGAGCAGAATGCCTAGGCCCGCACCAATCACCGCGAACAACAAGCTTTCAGTCAGCATCTGCCGTGCGAGCCGTCCGTGCGTCGCGCCAATCGCCGAACGAACCGCGACTTCGCGCTCGCGCTTTACACCCCGTGCCAGCAGCAAGCCGGTGATGTTGACACAACCGATTCCCAGCAGCGCCATTACTGCCAAGATCAATACCTTCAGCGCAGGAGCCGTATCACCCACAAATAGTGCGCCGACGCCAATCAGCTTCGTCCTTCTTCCCTTTGTCTCCGGATAAGCGCTGGCCAATTGAGTGAGCACTTGATTCATATCGGCTTCAGCTTGCTGCGCCGAGCTTCCGGATTTCACGCGAGCAATCGTTTCCAGCCAATGATTCCCTCGTTGCTCTACCAGGGATTTAGGAGGGTGCAATGGCACGTAGATAGCGCCGTGGCTGGCAATCGGGAAACGAAAGCCGGCGGGCATTACTCCAATCACTGTACAAAGCGCGCCGTCAATCTTTACTTGTTGCCCAATCGCTCCACGCTGCGCGCCGAAATTCTGCTGCCAGATTTCATAGCTCAGGACGACAACATTCTCGCCGCCAGCGCGATCCTCACCTTTCGCGAACGTCCGGCCCATGACTGGATTTACACCCAAAACTTTGAAGAAGTCATCCGTCGCCGCGATCGTCGGAACAGCGATTGGTCCCGTTGGGCCTTCAAAATTGCTGCTGGCAGTGCTGTAGCCAGCCAGCGCGGAAAACACGTGGTTCTCACGCTGCCAATCGCGGTATTCCGGGTAGGACGCCGGCTGTTCATAACCTTCCGCAGCGTAGCTTTCTAAATAAAAAATCTTTTCAGGCTGATCGTAGGGCAACGGACGAATGAGTTCAGCGTAAATAACGCTGAAGACTGCCGATGTTGCGCCAACCATCAGTCCCAAAATCAGGACTATGCCGATCGCAAATCTCGGGCCCTTCCGCATCTGCCGCATTGCGTAGCGAAGATCTTGAATCAGTCCATTCATCTCACTCGTACCTCAATGCCACCATGGGGTCCACTTTCGCCGCGCGCCGTGCGGGCCTTAAGCCCGAAGCCACACACGCAATTACCAGCAATGTTGCCGCGGCTAAAATGTTCACTGGATCGTACGGGCTTAACCCAAATAGCAAACTGCTTACGGCGTGAAGGCCTGCAAGGGACAGCAGCAGTCCTGCCGTCAGGCCCAGGCAAACAAGAATCAGAATTTCCCGCAGCACGAGCCAAAGCACACTTCTTCGCGACGCACCGAGCGCCAGCCTGAGTCCAAGCTCAGCGGTGCGGCGCGCGACCATGAACGACATCACGCCATAAAGCCCCAGGCATGTGAGCGACAGAGCTAATCCGCCAAAAATCGAAGTAAGACGGGCAATCAGCCTTTGTTGCGCCAGATTGCTGCTGGCCTGCTCGCGCAAAGTCGTGATCTTGCCGATCGGCAGATCGGGATCAATGCTCGTCAAAACTTGTCTTACTTGTGCTGCCATGCCAGAAGGATCGCCAGCCACGTTTACATCCAGGCTCTCGACATCGAGGACCGCTTGCGAAAGCGGGAAATAAATCATCGGTGGTGCTGCTTCGCGAATGCTGTTCACCTGGGCATCTGAGATCACGCCGACGATTTGATATTGATTTGCCGACTTGGTCTCGAATCCAAATCGCTGGCCGATAGGATCGAGATTCGGGAAAAGTTGGCGAGCGAGCGTCTGACTAATGACAGCGACAAGAGGAGATTTGTCTGTATCGCTCCGCGTGAAATCACGCCCGTTCAGCAAAGACATGCCTACGTTATTGAAATAACCGGTACTGACCACGTTTGTCTGCGGCGTGGCTGCCAAATCCGGACGGCCTGGGAGGTAAATGTCGCTGGCACTTCTGCAATCGGTCGAGAGTCCGCATGTCGCGAGCGATGCCGATTTCACTCCCGGCAGCGCCTCTACACGATCCAGCGTCCGCTGATAAAGGGAGAGCAGTTGGTCATGGCTGTAATTCCGGATTGAGGTGTCGAGCCAGACTGTAAGAATATGGTCACGATCAAACCCAGGATAGATGTGCGCGAAGTTTTGCAGAGTTCGAACGAACAGCCCCGCGCCCACAAGCAGCACAAGTGAGAGCGCAAATTGCGCAACGACTAAGCTTTGACGAGACCACCTTGCGCCAGAGCGATGTGTCCCGAGTGTCGTCGTCGCGTTCGTCTTAAGCGCCTGCATCGGTTCTATCGCTGTCGCTTGCATAGCCGGAGCCAATCCGAAGAGCGTTCCCGCGGCAATGACTATGACAGTGCTAAACAGCAGGACCCTGAAATCGGGAGAAAGATTCAGTGGAATTGGGAAGGAACCGCCGGAGGCCCACCTTGGCAGTACTTCATCGCACCAGTACGCCACGGCGATTCCCGCCAAACCTCCGACGCTAGAGAGCACGATGCATTCGGTGAGAAGTTGCCTCGCGAGGCGGGTCCGTGTGGCGCCAATCGAGAGTCGAACTGCAATCTCACGTGTTCGAGCAGTCGCGCGTGCAAGCAACAGACCGGCGAGGTTGGCACAGGCGATCAAGAGCAGCAGACCAACCATTCCCATCAGCACCGTGAGCGGTCGCTCAAACTCGCGTTGCAGCAATTTAATTCCTTGTCCTCCGGGAACGAGTTCAAGCTCATTTTCGAGCCGCTGCGGTTTGTTCTCCGTGATATCGCCAGCGCGCCTTTGCCAGGGATCGTGCGAAAAAGCCTGATTGAGCGTGCCGGAAACCTGACCAATAGCGCGTGAATCGACAGCCCTAACAAGCAAGCTCAGCCAGGTGATGTCATCCTGTAGCACCCACGGCTTGTTTTGGTCCGCCGATGTGCTTTTGCTATAATGCTGGGCGTAGCGTAGTGACGACTGCATCATCAACGGCAGCCAAAAGTCAGGAGCTTTGCCTGGTTCAATGCCAAAGAAGTCTTTGGCCGCAACCCCAACAACTGTGAACCGCACACCGTTGATTAACAGTTCCCGCCCGATCACATTCGGATCGCCAGAGAGCCGTCTTTTCCAGCATCCATAGCTGATAACGGCCACAGGATTGGCATCAGGAACACGATTGTCCGCAGCTGTTAATAGCCGACCCAAGACAGCGTATGTTCCGAAGGTTTCGAAAAAATTTCCTGAGACGAGCTGGCCTTTTGTCATCTCGGGCTGGGAAATACCCGTGCCGAAATAGAAATCTCCGACGCGCGTCATGGCAGCGAGTGTTGCGGATGCCGGCATCGAATTCAGCATTCGCTCATACAGCGGGTATGAAACGCGTGTTTGTTCCGCAAACCGATCTCGTTGCCGAACCAGATATAGCTGCTCGGGATTTGGCACCGGTAGCGACTTGAGCAGAACAGTGTTTACCAGCGTGAACATTCCCGTATTTGCGCCGATGCCTATTGCAAGGGTAAGCACGGCGACGATCGTGAATGCCGGGCTCTTGCGCAACTGCCGCAACGCGTAGCGAAGATCTTGAATCAGTCCATTCATGTCACTCGTACCTCAATGCAACCATGGGATCGACCTTCGCCGCCCGGCGCGCGGGCACCAGAATCGCCCCAAGACTTGCGGCTATTAGAACTCCAGCAACCAACAGGTATGACAGCGGGTCATATGCCGAGACGCCATAGAGGAATGTCCGAATCCAGCGACACGCGAGCAGGGCTCCTGCAAAACCCACAATCACGCCGGAGACTACAGCGACAGCGCCGATCCGCAGAACGAACATCATCACCTTTTCTCGCGTGGCGCCGAGCGCCAGCCTAATCCCGATTTCGCGCGTCCTCTGCCCTGTTATGTACGCCAACACACCGTAGACCCCGGCCATTGAGAGCAGAAGCGCCAGAGCTCCGAATATTGACGACAGCTGCAGGGCAGTGCGTCGCGTCTGCAGATGGTCAGAAATATCACTCTCCAGGGAGGAAACGCTGTCCAGTGCAAATCCAGGAGCTTCTTGTTTGACCACCGCCTGAATCGTAGAAGCGATCGACCGTTCGGTTCGGTCGGTCTGAACTGCGAAGCCGGAAGCAATGCCGAGCAGCATGTGCGCGATTGGCGACGAAGGCGGTAGCTGCCCGTAGGAGATCATGACTTCGGGCGCGGCGGCCTGCCCGAGGTTGTCTCCCTGAATCACGTCTCCAGAGACGCCAACAATTGTGATCGGCGCTGGAAACTTAGCGTACTTGTCGAGGATCACCGGCTCGCCGACTGCGTTTGCCCGCGGAAGATACCTGCGAACGAAACTCTGGTTGACCACCCCGACAAGATTCGTTCCTGGAAGGTCACTCGCCAGGAAACTTCTGCCGCTGAGGATCGGAATTCCCATGGCTTTGAAGTAATCCGGACTGGAGACGGACAAACGGGTTGTGTTTTTCACATCGGAAGCAACATGTCCGGGAATACTGAACGTTCCGCTGATCTCAAATGCGAAATTCGAAAGCGGCACCGAAGTTACCAGGCCCGCGGCATGCACTCCCGGCATGCTTTCCAGTCGATCGAGCACCCGCTCGAAGCTCGCCTGTTCCTGCTCGACAGCGGAATTCGGGCGCTCGGGCCACAACAAAAAGGTGACGACATTCGCAGGTTCAAATCCAAGCGGCGCGTGCTCGAGCTCCCTGAATGTTCGGAGAAAAAGAGTGGCCGCTACAAGCAGAATGCAGGTGAGCGCAATCTCCGCAGAGACCAGCACCGCGCTCAGCCGATGCTGGCGCGCACTGGTAGAGCTGCCGAGAGTGGTGTGCAAAAGGGAAATTTGTTTTGCCGAGTGGAGCAAACGAAGCAGAGGCGCTATCGCCATTGCGATTCCGCAAACGAGCGTCAAGCCGGCACAAACGGCAAAACTGCCAAGGTCCGGACGCAGTTCATCGAAACGAGGCAGCCACGCGAACCAGTGTCGCGCAGGCTGCAGCATCGCGGAAACCAGAAGCCACCCGAAACTCGCACCCGCCACTGCCAGAATGAGGCTCTCGGTCAAAATCTGCCGGACTATATGCCCCCGTCCTGCCCCGAGTGCGGTGCGAGTAACCATCTCCGCCTCACGGTAGGTAGCCCGGGCAATCTGCAAATTGGCCGTGTTCACGACGCCAATAAGCAGCAGTACAAAGCAGGCACCTAGCAACGCCAGCAACGCCGGCCGCTCGTCTGCAGTAACAATTCGGCTGTACGGATAAACCCAGAGGTGAGTCTTGCCTTCAGAGCTGTTGAGGTTGGGCAAACGGCGTATGAAACTTTCACCTTCTTGTTCCGCGATCTCGGGCGTCACTCCGTTTTTCAGCCGCCCGAGCACGCTGATCGATTCCATTCCTTGTGTAATCGTGTCCTTCGCATCCAGGTCGAGTGTCGTCCACAAACTTCCACCCTGAGGAAACTGGAAACCTGCAGGCATGATGCCGACAATGGTGTAAAAATGCCCGCCGACTTTCAGCGTGCTGCCGACTGCGTCTTTGCGGCTATGCAATGAGGTATGCCAGAAGTCAGAGCCGATCACAGCTTCCAGGCGCTCGCCTTCGTTGAAGACACGGCCGTTCTGGGCGGCGACTCCAAGCACCTGAAAAAAGTTGGGCGTAACTGCGGGAGCGAAAACCATCTTCGTCCCGTCTTCAGTCTCGACCGGCACTGGCATGCTGCGGTAACCGGCGAGGCCGGAGAAAGCTGAAAGTTCCGTTCTCATTTGCCGGTAAACCGGAACGTCAATCGCGAGTTGGTTTGATCGGGTACCTGACACCGCGACCAACATCAACTGTTCGGAGCGTGGGTACTTCAGCGGACGTATCAATACCGATTGCACAATCACGAGCATTCCCGTGGAAGCGCCAATTCCGAACGCCATCACGCAAATCGCGATTACCGTGAACCCCGGGTTCTTCCGCAACTGCCGGAGCGCGGAACGAATGTCATGAAGTAATGAGTTCATCTTGCTTCTCTCACTCGTATCTCAAAGCCACTATCGGGTCGATCTTTGCCGCCCGGCGGGCGGGGATGTAGCAGGCGAGCAATGCAACCGTCACCAACAAGAGAACGACAGCGCAAAACGTCAAGGGATCAGTTGGCGTGACGCCGAACAGCAGCGACCGAATCGTGCGGGTCAACGCAAACGAACCGGCAAGCCCAATGACCAGGCCGATGAGAACGGTCCGCAGCCCTTGGCCGAGAACCATCGTCAGAACGTCTTGGGAGCGTGCTCCCAGAGCCACTCGCACGCCAATCTCTCGCGTGCGCCGGCTTACTGAATAAGCCATTACGCCGAACACGCCAGCCATCGCGAGAATGAGAGCAACCGCTCCAAACATTGCCACCAGAATCAGGTTGAAGCGCCGCGAGCCGAGCGACTCCGCGTAGACGTGCGAAAAGCTCCCAAACTTCGGCGGAATTTCGGGATTCATGTCGTGCAAGATGCTGCGAGCGGCTGATGTAATGGTGCTGGGATCGGAGTAGCTCAGCATTGTTAGCGTGACAAAAGGAAGCGGACGCTGAAATAGGTCTCCATAAACTGTAGGACGGGGCGGCTGATCGAGACCGTATTCGTGAACGTCGGCGACGATGCCGATAATTGTGAGCAGCCGCAAATCGCCATCCATGTTCCCGAACTCGATCGTGTGGCCAATTGGGTTTTGCCCAGGCCAGCGTTCGCGTGCGAGCGATTCGCTGACCACTGCAACATGGGGCATATCCGGACCGTCACTATCAGCAAACATCCGTCCCTTGAGAAGAGGAATTCCGAGAGTCTCGAAGTATCCCTCCGTCGCGGCGCAATAATCCGCAGTGCCAATTCGTTCCTTGTCGCGGAATAACTGGTCGAATAAGCGTCCAAGCGAGGGCAAATCGGGAGGAGTCCTCGGCTGTTCGTCCGGCCTCATCAGCCGGAACTCGCCGTTACCGAGTCCTCCCGCCATGGGCAGGCCGGTCGCCGCACCCACGTTGCGTACTCCAGGGATTGTCTTCAGTCGGTCGACCAGGTTGCGAAAGAAGAGTGCTTGCTCCAGCTTTCCCTTCTGGTCGTTCCACTCCAGCATGGGCAAAGAAATACCCATGGTGATGATTTTGTCCACGCGGAATCCAGGGTCGACCTCGAGCACTTTCATCAAGCTGCGCCCAAGCAGCCCCGCGCCAACTACCAGCGCCACAGTGATGGCAATCTGTGCCGCAACAATTCCACGTCCGATCCGTTGAGTACTCTGCGATCCGGTTTGCCCATGACCTCGACTAACTAAAGCCTCGCGCACGTTACCCGCCGTTGCACGCACCGCAGTGAAGATACCGAGCCCTACCGCAAGGAAGGAGCAGAGAAGAAACGCGAATACGAGAACTGGAATGTTGAGGGAGACCTCGTTCAGTCGCGGGAAACTCTTCGGCGCTAATGCAAGTAATCCGTCTACACCGAAAAAAGCAGCAAGTACACCGAGAAAGCCAGCGACAAGCGAAAGTACAAAAGCTTCGGTAATAAATTGGCGGATCAAGCGTGCTCGCGCCGCGCCCAGCGCCGTCCGAATGGCTAGTTCCCGCTCTCGTACAGATGCCTGCGCCAGCCGGAGATTGGCAACATTCGCGCACGCCACCAGAAGAAGGAATCCGACGGCCCCGAGCAATATCAGCAGAGCCGGCCGCGTCTCGCGCGTCATTGCATCGCGCAGCGGAACGACCGTTGCATCCTTGAGCAGATAGTCGCCCTTTTCAGTGGAGCTTTCGAAAATGCGACGCCCGATCGTGCTTATTTCCGCATTCGCCTGCGCGGGAGTCACTCCCTCCCGCAAGCGCCCTACTGCCTCGAAGTTATGGGATGTCCTGCTGGGATTTTCCCCTTCACGACCCGCCGCGACCCACAATGCCACATCCCGCGGGAACTGAAATCTCGGCGGCATCACTCCGACAATCGAGTAAATGGCATTGTCAATCTTCAGGTGTAACTGCGATAAGTCCGGAGACGCGCCGAGATATTGCTTCCAGTATCCATAACTGACGACAGCAACCGGCGTTGCTCCTTTCACGTCATCGGAAGCAGTCAAGCCGCGCCCTCTCGTCGGCTCGACCTGAAATATGTTGAAGAACTCCAATGAGACTTGAGCGACTATTGAATTGGTCGGCTGCGAACCACCTGAAACTGCTACCGGGGACGCTCCGTACTTCGCGATCGTTTCGAAGCTGCGGCTCTGATCGCGGAAATCATCGAAGTTCGGGTCGGCCAGCCGGTTCCATTTGCCGTTGGGCTGAACCTCAAAAATTGCCATGATCCGGCTCGGGTCGTTGTATGGCAGCGGCCGCAGCAGCACGCCATACACAACACTGAAGATTGCTGTCGTCGCGCCGATGCCGAGCGCCAGCGTCAGCACCGAAGTTGCCGCGGACCCGGGGTTTTTTCGCATCTGCCGCAGTGCGTAGCGAAAATCTTGAGCGAATACTCTCATTCGTTCACTCCTGGCGAACACTCACTCCGATCTCAGAGCCACCAGCGGATCGACTTCCATCGCTCTGCGCGCGGGCACGTAGCAGGCAAGCATGGTTATGAAAGCCATAATTCCTGCCACACATCCGTACGTGAGCGGATCAACCACGCCAATGCCGTACAGTTCGCTCGAAAGCCAGCGGGTAACAAGGAAAGCGCCAATCAGACCCAGAGAGATTCCTGCGAACGTGAACCTTGCACCTTCTTTCAGAACCAGCCACAGAACCTCTCTGCGTTGCGCGCCCAGCGCAATTCGGATCCCGATCTCTCGTGTGCGCTTGGAGACGAGAAATGCCAGCACACCGTAAATGCCAACCAAACCGAGGATTAGCGCCAGCCCGGCAAAGGTGACGAAGAGGGAAGTCGTTGAAGCCGGAGTCGACGCTGCCTGCGAAACGAGTGCGCCCATCGTGCGTACTTCGCTGATCGGAACATCGTGGTTCAGTCCGGCGACAATTCTTTGCAGAATCGCGCTCACCTGCGATTCGTCGAGCGTGGTACGAAGCGCGATGGTCATCTCTGCCGGCATGTGCCGGTCTTCTCCGGTTGCGGTAGGACTGTAAGGTACGTATACCGTTCCCTTCATGTAGTCGGGAATTGTTTGGGTCAAGGAATAAGCGTGCACATCGGAGGTCACACCGACGACCGTTCGCCAGTTCGGTTCGTTGAGCAGGCGAATGTGTTCTCCGATGGGGTCGCGTCCAGGCCAAAACCGGCGTGCCGTTTCCGCCGTCACGATTGCGACCGGGGGATTGCCGGAAATTTCGCCCGGCGCGAAGGGCTGACCAGAACGCAGTTGAATGCCCATCACCCGGAAATAATCGGAGGTGATGGCGTCCATCCAAAATAGGGGCGCGTCAGTTTGTCCGCCGCTGCTGGCGAAGTTTTCTATTTCAACCGAGCGCTTGGCCACCCTGCCTCCGAGTGGAAGCGTGTTGACGAGCGCCGCCCCGCGAACCCCGGCGGTGCCCTGCGTCTGTTCGAGCAGGCTGCGATAAAAAGCGAGGCATCGCCCAGTGTCGCTGCAAAAGGTTTCATTGGGTGTAATTCGTGCCGTGACGATTCGTTCAGTTTGAAAGCCTGGGTCGAGGTGCGACAACGCCCAGAAACTCCGGATGAACAGTCCCGCGGCGATAATCAACAAAGTCGCGAGCGCAATTTCCGCCGCTGCCAGCGCGCTCCGCAGACGTTGTGAGACCGACACAGTCGCGCCGCGTTCAGACGTTCTGAGTAACGCGGTAAATCCCGCGCGCGAAGATTGGAGTGCAGGAGCAATTCCAAACAGCAGCCCCGTGAGTACGGCGAGTCCACCGGTGAACAGCATCACACGCCAATCTACGTAGGCATTTGCGAGCCGTGGCGTATCTGCAGGCAGCGCATACTTCAGCAGGGCTAGACCGGCCTCCGCCATGCCGAGACTTACTACTCCGCCGAGCAGTGCGAGCAGCACGCTCTCAGTGAGCAGCTGCCTGGTGATTCGTGCTTGCGCTGCGCCGAGCGCCGACCGAATCGCCACCTCCTTTTCGCGAGTCGCCGCACGCGAGAGCGTCAAATTCGCAACATTCGCGCACGCAATCAGAAGAATCAGCCCAACCGCTCCCAGAAGCAGGAGCAGCCTCGTTCGAACGTCAGAGACCATGCTGTTCCGCAGCGGTACGACGCTGACATCAGCATTCCAGTCGGAGGGCATATGCCAGGGAAACAACTCACCGACGTGCGACTGAAACAGGCGAACTTCATTTCGCGCCTGTGCGAGCGTCGAGCCCGCTCGCAACCGGCCTATTACCGGCATGTAGTCACTCGCCCATGTGCTGGTTACGTCGCGTGGTTCGTAATGTAACGGCAGCCAGATCTGCGTTCGGTCCGAGGGGAAGTGAAAATCGCGCGGCATTACTCCGAGCACCTGCCGGTCTTCGCCTTCAATCTGGACCACTCGCCCAATAATCGATAGATCGCTGCCAAACCGCTGCCGCCAAAGCGTGTCGCTCAAGATTACGTAGCTGTCTTGACCAGCGATATCTTCGCCCGGGTTGAACGCTCTTCCCAGCGCCGGTCGCGCACCGAGCACAGAAAATAATTCTGCGGAAACCAGCGTGGCCGTCAGGCGCACCGGCTCGTCGTGCCCGGTTAAATTAAATTCGTGGCCTTCGGCATACGCGGCAACGTCCATCGAGTGCACCTGCTCGCGCATCGCCACAAACGCACCACGCGGATAGGTTCCCGTGATGCTCACCAATTCATTCGGTTTCGAATAGGGCAGCGGAGCTAAAAGAATTCCGCTTACCAAACTAAAGATCGCCGTATTTGCGCCGATTCCCAACGCAAGCGTCAGTACTGCGATGGCCGTAAATCCCGGCGACTTCCACAGCATCCGGAATCCGTATCGAACGTCTTGTAAGAGCGTTTCCATAGTTCATGATTACTTCTGCTACTCGTATCTCAGCGCCACCATGGGATCGAGGCGAGTTGCGCGCAGGGCTGGAATATAGCTCGCGATCAACGCCACGATTCCCAACACGACGCATACGCTCACATAGGTCATAGGATCGCGCGGGGGTATCTCATACAGCAGCGACTCGATCACCCGCGCGAATGCCAATGCGCCTGCGACTCCGATTGCTGTTCCCGCAAGACTAAGGAAAGTTCCTCGCCACAGGACCATTCCGCGTACGTTTTCGCGTGTGGCCCCCATTGCCATTCGTATGCCGATCTCTCGCGTACGCTGGGCAACCGACTGCGCCATTACGCCGTAAAGTCCAACCGCAGTCAGCAACAACGCAATACTCGCAAACAAACCCAACAAGACCGTCTGGAAACGCGCGCGGCCCAGATCGAGCGCCAGATAGTCGTTCATCGTTTTAACGTTGTACATCGGCGCGTCCGCGTCCATTTCGCGCAATGTTTTGCCGACTGCAGAGGCGAGCGCCATCGGCTCACCTTGTGTCCGCAAGACCAGAGTCGGCGGCCCGAACATCAGTTGGGACAACGGAATGTAATAAGCGGCAGGCGGATCCTTTTCCAACTCATTTATGCGCAAGTCGCCGACTATGCCCACAACTTCACGTATCTTGTATTCAGCGCGTGCGGCGCCTTCGTCCGCGCCGATCTCGATCTTTCTTCCAATCGGGTCCTCGTTCGAAAAATACTGCTTGGCGAAAGACGCACTGATGACCATTACCGGCGCTGAATTCCGCTGGTCGCGCTGATCAAAGAAGCGCCCTCGCATCAGAGGCATTTTCATGGTTTCGAAAAAGCCCGGCGTAACCAGATAAAAAGCGGCGCTCGGCTGGTTCGCTTCCCCCACTGGGTGATCCATCAAATTAAAGGAAACACCCCAGTTGTTGTTACTTAAAGGAAGCGGAAAGGCTCCGGCTGCTTTTACAACTCCGGGCAGCGAATTCAGGCGAGCGAATAAGTCATTCACAAACCGATCTTGCTGGTCGGGTTTGTAGCGCGTCTCCGAAAGATCGAAGCTTGCGGTCAGCAGGTGGTCGGGGTCTAAGCCCAGGTCGACGTGAGCAAGACGGTGCAAGCTTCGTAATAGTAATCCGGCTCCGATTAAGAGCATTACTCCAACAGCCGTCTCCGCCATGACGAGTCCCGATCTCAGGCGATTGTGCCCGCGGCTCGAAGTTGAAGTTCGGTCACCGGTGCGTATGTTGGCCACCAACGATATGGGTGCGATCTGAAACGAGGGCACAAGCCCGAAAAGAATCCCCGTCACGATCGCGAGTGCTGTGCTGAACAGGAGCACGCGAACATCGATCCCGACCTGATCTGCCCGAGGAAGATTATCCGGGTAAAGGTGTAGGACGCCGGAGATCATCCAAGACGCGAAAAAAACTCCAAGCGCGGCACCTGCTACGGACAACAGAATCGATTCCGTGATCAGTTGCCGCATAAGCCGCAGACGAGAAGCTCCAAGTGCGGCACGAATACCGATTTCGCGCAGACGATCGCTGCCGCGCACTAACAACAAATTGGCAACATTGACACACGCAATCAACAAAACTAGTCCCACCGCGACCAGAAGAATCAGCAGTGGCGTGCGGACGTCGCCGACCAGGAACTGCAGTTCCGAGACAGCCAATATTCCGCTGTGCGAATTCGAGTTCGGGAATTCCCGCGTTAGGGCCTGCGCAATGGAAGTGATATCGGCGTTCGCCTGTTGAATCGTGACTCCGTCTCGCAGGCGAGCAACGGCGTTAAACATGTGGGCGCCACGTTGCGCTGTCACAGGCGTGTCTCTGGGCGAGTCGCTTTCGGCGTCTTTTGAAACAGTGATCCACAGATCGCGCGTATCAGAGGTGATTGGAAACTGGAATCCGGCTGGCATGACACCAACCACGTGATACGGACGGCCATTCAAATTGATATTTCGGCCGATTACGTTTTTGTTCCCGCTGAAATATGTGCGCCAAAATTGATAGCTCAAGACCGCGGGATAATGCCCGGGCTGGTCTTCATCGGCGGTGAAGGTGCGTCCTAAATAAGGTTGGGCGTCGAGAATATTGAATATTGACGCGTTGACCGTAGAAAGCCCCACATGTCGTGGTTCGCCCTGGCCGGTAACGGTAGCCTCGCTCCAGCCGTAAATGGCAACGTCAGTAAGCGATCGGTTCCGAGTGCGCAAGTCCACCATGTTTGGATACGAAACACTTCCTGTCGCGTTTTTCGGAACTCCGTGTCGCGTGTCATACTCGGCAATTGCAACCAGGCGGTCCGCGTGACGGAAAGGTAATGGCCGCAGCAACACCGCATTCACCACACTGAACATCGCAGTTGTAGTCCCGATGCCCAACGCGATGGTCAGCATTGCAATCGCCGTGAACCCCAGGCTGCGGCGAAGTTGCCGAACACCATACCGAAAATCCTGCATCAGCGAATTCATGTCCGCACCTTCCTCACTCATACCTCAACGCCACCATGGGATCGACTTTGGCGGCGCGGCGCGCAGGGATGTAGCTGGCAAAAGCCGCGGCGCTCATCAACAGAACAGCGCCAGCCGCAAAAGTCACGGGATCTGCCGCGCCAACTCCGTACAGCAAGTGCGACATACTTGAGAGCGTTCGTACCGCGATCCACGCTCCGGCCGCACCGATTCCGATTCCAAGCAGAACCAATCTCAAGCTTTGCCAAATAAACATCTGAACAACCGTTCGCTTATCAGCGCCGAGCGCAATGCGAATGCCAATCTCCTGTGTGCGTTGAGTGACCGCATACGAGATCACGCCGTAAAGACCGACTGACGCCAGCAGCAGTGACAGTCCTGCAAACATTCCCAACAGCATCATCGGAAAACGTTGTTCAGACATCGAAGCAGACGCGATCTGGCCCATTGTTTGCGCGTCGTAAATCGGTTGCTCGCTGCCGGCTTGATAAGTCGCGCGCCTGATCGCAGGGATAATTGCTGCAACATCGAGCGGTGTGCGAATGATTACGCTTGCCTCGCGATAGTTAAGCGGTACCCACTGATCCGGGTCCTGATGCAGCGAATAGTAGGCTTGAACCTGATTGGCGAAGGTCTCGTCGTTTAAGCTCGTGGCCTTAACATGGCCAACAACGCCCACTATCGTGCATGGACCAAACGCCGCAGATCCGAAGCCGGCAGTGATCGTGTGACCTAGAGCTGTTTCGCCGGGGAAAAACTTGTGCGCGAAATCCTTATCAACGACAGTGACGCAAGGTGTATTCGTCGAGTCGCTTTCGCTGAGAAAGCGCCCTTGCAGGAGCGGTATTTCCGTTACCCGAAGGTAATCAGGTCCGGTCAGGAAAGGTTGCAGCCGCGGCGCGCCTTGCACGGAGTCCGGTTTGCGGGAGTCAAGCCAGAATGGCAGGTATCCGCCCTCGCCGGTCAGCGGCACGGCAGTCGTGAGTTCCGCAGACTGAACTCCAGGAATTGTCCGGATCCGATCAAGCAGTTGTTGATACGCGACCCGAATGTCCATTGGCGTCTTCAGCGAATGCGAGACGCCAACCCTGAAAGTGATGACGTTCTGCGGGTCGAATCCCGGATTGACCCTCGACAATTGCAGGATAGAGCGAAATAACAGGCCGGCGGCCACCAAGAGCACCAGCGTTGAGCCCACCTGAAGGAGAATGAAACTGCTCTGAGCACGTCGGCTAACCTGCGTAGTACCGCGGCCGCTTTCCTTCAGCGACATTTGAGGTGCGGCGTTCGAACTCTTAAACGCAGGAAGTAATCCGAAGAGAATTCCGACCAGAAGCGAAACTCCAAGCGTGTAAAGCAGGACAGGAATATTTAGTGTCACATCGCCACTGCGCGGCAGATCTCCGGGAATCGCTGGCAAAACGAACCGAAGCGCAAAGAAGGCAATTGCAATTCCAAGACACACGCCCGCCAGCGACAGCATCACGCTTTCTGTCAATAATTGCCGTGCTATGCGGCCGCGACTCGCGCCTAAGGCTGTGCGAATCGCGAACTCCCGGTTTCTCGCCACTGAACGGGCTAGCAGAAGGTTGGAAACGTTGGCGCAAGCGATCAAGAGCACGAGGCAGACTGCGCCCAGCAACAGCATAAGTATTTGACCGACATTCCCAACGATCGCTTGCTTCAGCGGTTCGACGTAAACTCCTAAATCGCGATTGTCGTTTTGGTATAGATGGTTGAGGCTGTCCTGGATCGAGCTCATCTCAGCCTGGCTTTGCGAAACACTGACGCCAGCTCTTAGCCGGGCGACAGTGAAGATGCCATCGTGAGCGGCGCGATTGTTGAGAATCAGCGGATCCAGCTGCCCTAGAGGTGTGTAAACGTCTATGTCATCTTCGAAATGAAATTTAGCTGGAGCAATTCCGATAATCGAATAATTCACGCCGTCTAATGTGACGGTCTTGCCAAGTACCTCTTCGCCGCCGAACCGCTGTCTCCAAAAGTGATTGCTGATTACTATCGCCGGTGCGCCGCCCCGTTGATTCTCTCGCGATGTAAATTCGCGACCGACTGGCAACTGCGAGCCAAGTGTGCTGAAGAAACCGGTTGAGATTTGCGCCGCCCTCACATGTGAAGGTGCGCCGGGAGCAGTCAGGTCTACTGCTTGTTCCCGGAACGACGCCATTTGCTCAAATGAACGAGAACTGCGCTCCCAATCCAGAAAGTTCGGATACGAATTAAACACACGTGGAAAGCGCGGGTTATTTCCCCAGATCATTACCAGGCGCTCAGGATTGGCATAGTGGAGGGGTGCCAGCAGAACTCCTTCGACAATGCTGAAGATTGCAGTGTTTGCACCAATGCCCAAGGCCAGCGTTATCACAGCGACGGCCGTAAATCCCGGCGACTTCCGCAGTTGCCTCAGCGCGTAACGAAGATCGTGTGCCACGCTATTCATATCGAGACTCACTCGTACCTCAACGCCACCATGGGATCAACTTTGGCGGCGCGGCGCGCAGGCAGCAATGCCGCGGTTATGGCGACGAAAAACAAAAGCGCAAGGGCCAGCGCAAAGCTGGTTCCGTCAAGGTAGCTGATTTGATAGAGCTGCGAGCGCAGGAACCGCGAAACAACGAACGACAGAGGGAGGCCAAGCACAACGCCAATGCCTAGCAACAGGAGACTCTCGCTCGCAATCATCCACAAGACACTTTCGCGTGGCGCTCCTAACGCCATGCGAACACCAATTTCATTCGTACGGCGCTGCACACGATAAGCAAGCGTTCCGCACAATCCAGTCGCCACTAAAATGATTGCGAGGATTCCAAAACCAAGAGCGAGGCGAGCGAACAGCGTGGGCGTGACATAGGTCTCGGCAAATTGTGCGGCCTGCGTCATCGGTTTCTGCAGCGGCAGGTTCGGATCGAGTCCCCGTACCGCTTCCCGCATTGCAGGGAGGAGGGCCAAAGGGTTGCCCGCCGTGCGTACCTCAACTGTGATCTGACCCAACATCCCTGTTTGTGAAAGGGGGTAGTAAACCGCAGGAAAAGCAGTCTCGCGCACCCGCGCATCTTTGCTGTCCTTCACGACACCAACGATCTCGGCCCCGGGATGGTCACCTATGCGGTGTCCCAACGCACCGTGTCTTAGAAAACGCGACGCAAATGTCTCGTTGACTAAGGCCGCAGGTGGGCTCGTAGATGTATCGGAGTCCGATATATCCCGTCCCTGCAGGACAGGGATTCCCAGTGTGTGGAAGAAATCAGGGCCAACGAAACTGTGACGGACCGAGACATGGGGCGGCGCATCGCTTCGCATGTCTACGCCGTCTACAGTGATCCCTCCAGTCATTTCCCAGCCGGATCCCGGTCGCGTGCGCACGAGTGACACTGCGTGTACTCCGGGCACCGCTTTCACGCGATCGAGTAGTCTCTGGTAAAACGAGAGCGCCTGAACTTGATTCGCCAGCCCCTGTGGATTCAAATCAAAAACAAGCAGGCGGTCTGCGCTCATGCCCAGATCCTGATGCTGGTAGTTCAGAAGACTTCTGACGCTTAGGCTTGATGCCACAAGCAGAGCCAGGCACATCGCGATCTGCATCGCGACAGCAAGATTTCCCGAGTACACACGCCTGCGGCTTAGGGAAAGCATCGAAGCGCTGCTCTTGAGTTCCTGCTCGATGGAAATTCGCAGCGTGCCTCGTAATGGCACAAGACCAAAAAACAGACCTATGAGCGCGGCAATTATCAGCGTGAAGATCAGCACGTGTTCGTCAGGACGCAGGCCGGCGTCGATCCTTGCCCAAATTGCCAGCGCCTTGGTGGCGACTCTCGCAAGCGCCCAACCTAACGTGGCTCCGCTCCCGACGAGCAACAGGCTCTCTATCAGAAGCTGCCGTAAAACTCGGAAACTATGTGCTCCGATTGCCATACGCACCGCAAACTCGCGCTGTCGTGCAGCATTGCGGGCCAGGACCAGAAGCGCGACATTGGTGCATGCGATCAGCAGCACCAATCCAACCAGCGCCATCATGATTTCCAGAGGTTCGCGGTAGTTCTCGGCATAGTTCGCAATGCCGCGAATTGGTTCGAATCCCAAATGCGCAGGCCACGCCTTGAACTCTAACTTTCCCAGAGGCTCGGTTGCGGTTTGCCAAAATGTAGGTTCAAGGGCCTGTTGTGCCTGCTCGGGAGTCATGCCAGGCTGCAAGCGCGCAATCATCGGCAGGGCCCACCAACGTGCCGATGTATAGAGTGTGTGGTCCGTCGCAGGAACTCCCCAGGCATTCAACTCGGGCCGGGTTTGCAAAGGAATCCAGAAGTCGACTGCTTGGGCCGGTGCGACTCCAAAAAATCCGGGAGCAGTCACGCCGACGATCGTGAACGGAATGCTCTTTATGTAAAGAGTCTGGCCAAGAACCGCCGGATTGCGCGAGAAAGCGTCTGTCCAAAACCCGTAACTTAAAACTACGACTGAACTGTGATTCGTTTCATCAGACCGGTTGAAGCCGATGCCACGCGCGAGTTGAACTCCGAGACCGGAGAAGTAATTTCCACTGACTTCTTCGCCCGCTTTTTCGGTGGGCATTTCGCCGAAACGAACCGGTACTTTGCCGTACCCTAACGGAACATGAGCGATCAGATCCGCAAAAACGCGCTTTTGGTATCGCAGTGCCTGGAAAACTGGAAGAGAGAAAGATGTGTTACCGTTCCCCGTACCATCGGTGTTCGGCGGCTGCGTGCCGCCATTGACGAGCACGACCGTGTAGACATTTTCGGGATCATGTACCGGAAGCAATTTGAGCAGCAAGGCGTTCAGTGCGCTGAATACTGCGGTGTTCGCGCCAATGCCAAGCGCCAAAGTGATGACCGCCACAATCGTGAAACCCGGTTTCCTAGTCAACTGCCGGAAAGCGTAACGAAAGTCTTGAAATAGTCCGTTCATGAGTCCTCACTCGTACCTCAACGCCACCATGGGATCGACCTTTGCGGCGCGACGCGCCGGGATGTAGCAGGCCAACAGGGCCGTTGAAAGCAACACGACGGCAACGCCTGCGAAGGCCTTCAGATCGACTGTGCCAACCCGATACAACATGCTGCTCATCACCCGGCCGACGAAGATTGCGCCGACTAGTCCGAATCCCGTGCCAATTACGGCTAACCGGACGCCCTCTCTCAAAATCATGGTGAGCACGCGGTCGCGTCCGGCGCCGAGCGCCACTCGGAGCCCGATCTCGTGTGTACGCTGTGCCACTGTGAACGCCATCACCCCGTAAATGCCAAGCCCTGCGAGTAGCAACGCGAAACTTGCGAAGCTGCCAAACAAGATCATCCCGAAGCGGTCACCGGCGCGATTTTCGTCTTGAATCTGGTCCATCGTGCGCACGTCAGTTACCGCTAGGTCGGGGCCGACCGATGCCACGGCGGCCGCGATACTCTTCGTCATATCCGCTGGATCGCCCGCAGTACGAACCGCGAGATTTGTGGACGGCCATGGAGTTTGCCAGAACGGCACATCAATTTCGGAGAAGTTTTGGTTGGCCACGCCGCCGGTACGAACGTCGTGAAACACGCCAACAACTTGCCGCTGCACAGGCGGGCCAAGGCCCGCGGAGCCAGGAATAACCTGAGGAACCTCGATGCGTTGCGAGAGCGGGTCCGCACCGTGTAGATATCGCCTTACAAAGTTTTCGTTGACTACCGCCACGGGCGTGCTTCCGGCCACATCCTGCTCGTTGAATGTGCGCCCTCGGACCAACTGGATACCGAATGTCTGAAAATATCCCGGCGTAACTGATTGAAACCCAGCGGTCGGGCGCAATGCGGCATCGACAATGGGACCGCCGACGACCGTGAAGGGGTGGTTAAATTCCGTATACAGAAGCGGGATGCCGGTTGCGACTTCGGCGCTAGAAACTCCAGGCAGGGCTTCCAACTTTGCAAGCAGTTCGCGATAGAACGCGATGGTTTGTTCTGCGCCTGCCAGACGACCCTGGGGCGCATGCACGTTAAAAGTCAGAACATGATCAGTCCGGATACCGGAATCTACGTGAATTACGTTCCAAAAATTGTGAATCAGCAACGCTGCGCTGGTAAGCAAAGTGAGCGCGAGAGCGAATTCCCCTACCACCAGAACGCGGCGCAGGCGTTGTCGTCGCGAACTGGTTCCCGCGCTGCCTCCTTCTTTTAACGTGGTATTCGGGTCCACTCCACTGGACTGCCACGCTGGAGCAGAGCCGAACAATAACGCGGAGAAAATTGTCACTGCCAAACAACACACCAACACGGGCGCGTTGATCCGGATATCGGCCTCTGAAGGCAGCGTGTTCGGCGGCACCAATGCGACGAATAGTCTTATAAAGGCTTGGCCGAAGCCAATTCCGGCGATACCACCCAGAACCGCAAGCACCAGGCTCTCCGTCATGAACTGCGCGAACAGTTCCCGCCGGCGTGCGCCAACCGAAGCACGAATCGCAACCTCTCGCTGCCGCACGCTGGCGCGGGCGAGCAGCAGGTTGGCCAAGTTTGCGCATCCGATCAGGAGGACAAAACTGACTGCGCCCATAAGCAGCCAGAGAGCGACGATAGTACTTCGATCGATAAAGTCATTGCGCAGCGGCTCGACGCTGATTCCTCTGCCCTTGTTCGACGCGGGATGCGCCTCAGCAATGTGCTTGGCAATTACATTCATTTGGGCATTGGCCTGGGCGATCGAAACACCTGGTTTCAATCGGCCCATCACCAGCAGCCAATTGAAGTCATGATTGATTTGCTCCGGCCTGAATGCCAAGGGAATGGCAACCTGCGCCGGCATACGATCTGCAACTCCGGGCGCGAGTACGCCTACAACCGTGTATCCCTCACCATTAAGGCGAAGTTGTTTTCCAAGAATGTTGCGATCCGCTCCCAATCGTTGCCAGAGTTGATCGGTGAGAATTACTTCATGCTCTCTGCCGATCTCGCCCTCTTCTGGCAGGAAATCGCGTCCAAGGGCAAAATGAAATCCCTGCATTTTGAACCAGCCAGGCGTGGTGATGTGAGAAGAAAGCTCTTCCGGATGGTCGGCTGTGGTTAGGTTAAAACTCCCGCCGGTCCAGGCGTTCAGATCTTGAAAAATCGTGCTCTGCTGCTTCCAGTCGAGAAAGTCTCCGGCGGAAATGTCATTGCGATCGCCGCGGACAGTCGTCCACAACATGACCAACTGCTCGGGATGCGGATAAGGCATAGGCGCTAACAAGGTCGCGTAGTTGACCGTGTACATCGCAGTGGTTGCACCAATACCGAGAGCGAGCGTCAACACCGCAATCGTCGCGAAACCTGGGTTTCTTCTCAGTTGCCGCAGCGCGTAACGAAGATTCTGAAGCATGCTCATTGCAGGTCCCTCACTCGTACCTCAACGCCACCATCGGATCCACCTTCGCCGCCCGCCGCGCGGGGATGTAGCAAGCCATCAGAGCAACGACGATGAGGACCGCGGATACAACTAAAAACGTCAGCGGGTCGGTGCTGGAAATTATGAATAGCTGGCTCGCCATCACTCTTGTTAAAGCCAGAGCGCCTGCGATTCCGATCGCGATTCCGATCAACACCAAGCGCGCTCCTTGTCCCAGAATGAGCTGCAGCACGTCCAGCTTTTGCGCGCCCAGCGCCATGCGCACGCCTATCTCGTGCGTACGCTGTCCGACGATGTAGGAAATAACCCCGTAAATTCCGACACTGGCCAAAATCATTGCCAACGCCGCAAATGCGCCAAGCAGGCTCATCGAAAAGCGCTCAGTCGCGAGTGAGCGAGCAACAACCTGGTCCATGGTTTCTTCGTCGTAGATCACCTGCTCATTGTTCATTTGTTTGTTTACACGGCGAATGTCAGCGAACAACGCTGAGGGGTTGCTCGTCGAGCGGACCACGAAAGCCGTAGAGACTGTGCCCTTGATGTAGTCGTTGGGCATTTGCATTTGGGGAATGTAGAGCTGAGCTCGCAACGATTGCGTATCATCGCTACCCAAACCCCACTGCTTGACGTGTCCGACCTCGCCCACAATTTCGGCCAATTGGTCTGTGCCATTTAAATGGATCCGTTGGCCGACCACACTTTGTCTGGGAAAGAACTTGTTTGCGAAAACCGTATCAACCACGACCACAAGCGGCGAATGTTCGTCATCCTGCGAAGTGAAGAACCGTCCAGCACGCAACGGCGTTCGCATCACCTTTAAATAGCCAGGATCAACGATGTAGTCGATTGCCCAATTCATATCATTGTCGTTCGCGGGCTTAGGTTGTCCTGCAAGCCAGAACAAGCGTTCATCGTCGTAGTCGAGAGGCGCAGCGCCTGAGGTTTGTGCGACAGCCTGCACTCCGGGTATTGCCTCCAGTTGTCGATTGAAGTCGCGGAAGTAGGCGCGAATAGTGTCTGCGTTGCCGTTCAGAACTGAAGGTGCGGGAGTAAGGCCAAAGGAGACGACATGATGAGGATCGAATCCGGGATCAACTTGCCACAATCGCAACAGACTACGCACCATGAGACCAGCGCCCACCAATAACACCAGAGCCATGGCCATTTCCGTTACAACGAAAACGCCTTGCGCGCGATGACGCATTCCGCCAGCACCAGTGCGCCCACCTTCATTGAGAGCTTGGCTCGTCGCGCCGCGTGACATTTTCAGCGCAGGAGTCAAGCCGAACAAAATGCCTGCGACTAACGCGGCAGCGCCCGTGAAAATCAACACGTGAAGATCGACGCCAATCCGTTCCATCCGGGGCAGGGTGCTTGGCAACACCGCAAGCCCAGCCCGAGTACCCCAAACAGCTAAGAGCAATCCGAGCGCGCCACTCATCGCCGCGAGCAGAATGCTTTCTGCCAAGAGCTGGCGAACCATGCGCCCGTGTGTGGCTCCCAACGCGGAACGAATCGCAAATTCGCGCGCGCGGAGATTGGAACGTGCCAGCATCAGGTTGGCCACGTTCACACACGCGATCAGCAGCACAAAGCCAACCGCTGCCAACAGTACAAGCAACACTGGCCGTACATCGCCCACCATGCTTTGTTTCAAAGAAGCGAGATTTGCGCTGATGCCATTGTCCGTATCGGGATAGGCAGCAGCCAGATTCCGCGATACCCGCTCCATGTCAGCTCGCGCCTGCTCAAGACTCACCCCAGGCTTCAAACGCGCGATGCCGTGAAAGCCTAAGCCAGCTCCTCGATGCAGCAGAAGTGGATTGTCCCACTGGCCGACCGGGACGAAGATGTCGGCATCGCGGAAACTGAGCATAGATAAGTGAAAACTTGCAGGAACGATTCCAACGACTGTGTAGCTCTTTGGGCCAAGCCTAATGTTCTCCCCCAAGATGTTCGGAGACGAACTAAACTTCCGTCGCCAGAGATCTTCTCCAATCAGCGCAACCGGCGCAGCGCCAACTTCGTCTTCTCCGGCCGCAAACCATCGTCCCGCTACGGGTTTCACGCCGAGAGTTGAGAAGAAACCTGATGAGATTAGTTCGCCATGGACCTGTTCGGCCTCACCCGCGCCCAGCAGGCTGAAGGAAAAGATGCGCGTTAGGGCCATGGACGAGAACGACCGGTTCTCCTTTTGCCAATCACGGAAATTCGGATAGGAGATGGATCCGTCTTCAAAATTCGGTTTATTCTCCCCCAGCGCGATCAGTTGATCGGCATGCGGAAACGGCAATGGATTCAGCAGCACGCCGTTCACAATGGAGAAGATCGCAGTGTTCGCACCAATACCGAGCGCAAGCGTGAGGACCGCCACCACGGTAAAGCTCGGTGACTTCCACAACATTCGCAGTCCGTAGCGCACATCTTGCAACAGCGTTTCCATAGCGAGCCTCACTCGTACCTCAACGCCACCATCGGGTCCACCTTCGCCGCCCGCCGCGCGGGAAGGAAGCTGGCCATCATCGCCACCGCCCCCAACAAAACCGCTGCCGCCAGAAACGTCGCCGGATCGTACGTCTTCAGGCCGAACAGCAACGTCCCCGCGGCTCTTCCCGCGGCCAGCGACAGCGTGACTCCCGCCACGCATCCTGCGATCAGAAGCATCGACGTCTCGCTCAGGAACATCTTCAAAATCGTTCCGCGGTCCGCGCCCAGCGCCATACGTATACCCACTTCATTTGTCCGCTGGGCCACCACGTACGCGATCACGCCATACAGCCCGATTGCTGCCAGCAAAATCGCCAGCGCTCCGAAAAAGCTCGACAGCCACGCCATCAACCGCTCCTTCACCAGAGAGTCGCTAAGCATGGTGTCGAACACTTGGTACGTCGCCACGATCTCCGGACTCACCTCCGCTACTGTGCTCTTCACGGAAGGTAGCAGCGTCGCTGACGGCAGATTCGAACGGATCAAAATTTGTGTGAACACGCCGGGTCGCGGGTCCTGCGCTGCGGGTAAATAAATCGCCGGCTTCGGCTCCTCCCGCAGAGAGCGGTAACGTGAATCCTTCACCACTCCAATAATGTCGAATTGCATCTGCGGAACATGCGGCACCGCCTCTCTTGTGAAATGCCGTCCCAGCGGGTTCGCGCCATGCAGCACCACCCGCGCAAACGATTGGTTCACGATCGCCACGTTGGGTGCTCCTGCAACATCGCTGGACAAAAAATTTCTTCCTGCCAGCAAACGAATCCCTACGGTTTGAAAGAACCCCGGTCCCACGGTGCTGAAATAATTTTCGGTACCGTGCGCTTTATCCGATCCTTCCATCCAGATCGTGTTCGACCATCCACTGCTGCTCAGCGGAACGATGTTGGTTTGTGCGGCCGATTGCACACCGGGAATTTGCTCCAGCCTTTCGACCAGCTGGCGCTTGAACGCCGACCGCCGCTCGATCGGTAAATTCAAGCGCGACAAATCCAGATACGAAATCAAGACACCTTGTGTGTTGATCCCGGTCTTCGCCGTGCTCAAGTTCACAAAGCTGTGCGTAAACAGCAGCGCTTCAATCAGCAGCATCAGTGAAAATGCAATCTGCGTGACCACCAGCAGCCGCCGCAGGGTGAATCGCCCACGCGCGGAGGTTGCGGTGCGTCCTGCCGTCTTCAATGCCGCGCCCGGCGCGACTCCCATCCCTCGCAGGGCAGGAGCGGCGCTGAAGAGGATGCACGTTGCCACCGCGATCCCGGCGGTGAAGAACACCGTCCGCCAGTCCAGGTGCATCGGTAGAAAAAGTGGATCGGTCTTCGCCGCCAGAAACCGCACCATTAGTCGGGACAGCAGCGTCGCCAGCCATGTTCCACTGAGCGCGCCCGCCGCAGCTAAGAAAAGGCTCTCCGCGAGCGTCTGGCTCAGCAATCGCCAACGCGAGGCCCCTAGTGCGGCGCGCACATTCAGTTCGTGCTCGCGTGCGCTTGCCCGTGCCAACATGAGGTTCGCGAGGTTCGCGCACGCAATCAGCAGTACTAACCCGGTGATGGCCAGCAACATCCAAAGCGAATTCGAATAGCTCTCTCGCAGCATCGAAATTCCGCCGCTCGCGGGCCGAGCCACCAGCTTGAACTTCAAATAGTCCGCAACACTCTCTTTGGGATATTCCGGCCGCAGCGAAGCCGCGAAAATTCCCGGCGAAATGGTTGTCAACTCCGCGCTTGCTTTCTCGACCGTCCATCCCGGTTTAAGGCGGCCCATCGCGATGAGCCACCAGTCCACGCCCGAGTTCAAGCGCGAATTTTCGGGCCCGCCAATCGAATCTTCCGAGCAAATCGGCACGGCCACATCAAAATTTCTGCCGACTTCGAGTCCGGTGAAATTCGCCGGAGTTACTCCAATGATTTCGTACCGCTGGTGTTCCAGCGTGATCAGCTTGCCGATCGCGCCTGAATTGCCCCCATATTCGCTCTGCCAGAACGCGTAGCTCAGCACCACAGCCGGTTTACACCCGGGCTGGTCGTCCGCATCCGTGAAGAGCCTTCCGGCCGCAGGCAGAATTCCCAGCCCACTAAAAAAGTTCCCGCTGACCTCGAGTCCTGGCGCGAATCTCGCTTCACTTCCTTGGCTGAGATTGAACATGCCCGGACTCCAAGCAAACACGCTCGAAAACGCATCCTGCCTCCGCCGAATCTCTTCCCAGATCGGGGTGGTTACGACCGGATGCCACGACTCCTCGCTTCCTCGCGCCTTGTCCATGCTTGCGGGGTCAATTTCTGCGATTTCGCCCGGATTGCTTACCGGCAGCGACCGCATCGTCACCGCATCGAGCATCTGAAAGATCGCCGTATTCGCACCTATCCCCAGCGCCAGCGTGATCACCGCCACAACCGTGAACGCAACATTCTTTCGCAACTGCCGCGCCGCATATCGCACGTCTTGAAGAAAGCCGTTCATGAATTCCTCACTCGTACCTCAATGCGACCATCGGATCGACCTTCGCCGCCCGACGCGCGGGGATGTAGCAAGCGAGCAAAACCACCGCCATGAGTAGTGCTGCAACAATCAGAAACGTCTGCGGATCGCTAGGGCCTACTTCGAACAACATGCTTAAGAGAAGACGCGTGGCGGCAAGAGAGGCCATAAATCCAAGAGCCCCTCCAATCAGCGCCAAACGGGCGCCGTACCCAAGCACGAGACGGAGAACATCCTCCCGCGTGGCGCCCAAGGCAATGCGTATGCCGATCTCGCTCGTTCGCTGGCTCACGGAATAAGCCACCACACCATAGAGGCCAATGGCAGCCAACAACAACGCGAGAACGGCGAATACGCCAATCAGTTGTGAGGAAAATCGTGGTTGCGAAACGGAGATCTCCAAAACGTCATCCATCGACCTCACACTGGAGAGCGTGATGTCCTTATCGATTGCGCTAACTTGCGCCTGCAAAGCAGCCGCCAGATTCATCGGGTTAGCCGCCGCGCGCATCACGATATTGAGCAATGCTGGAGCAAATTGCGCATAGGGAACGTACATCTCCGGCCAATCGGGTTCGCTAAGCGAAATGTGGGTAATGTTTCCGATCACGCCGACAATTTCGCGTGTTCGTTGTCGGTCGCCCATAAGTTGCAGGCGTTTACCCAGCACATCCCCCTTCGGAAAAAAGTGATTTGCAAATGCTTTGTTAACCACAACGACGCCAGGCGAAGTCGCATTGTCCTGTTCGCCTATCCATCGTCCTTGGATTAGAGGGATACGCATCACGGACAAATAACCGGTGGTCACCTGGCGAAATTGAGCATCGTCAAAATCGCTGGGACCGTAGGTATGCCCCGGAATATGAAAAGGATTGTCATAATGCGTGCCGCCGAGAGGAAGTTCTGAGATCGCGCCAACCGCTTCCACTCCCGGCAGCGAACGGACACGGTCTTCGAAAAGTTGCCAAAATCTTGCTCGCTTCTCAGGGTCGCCGTAGGGACCATATGCTGGCGCGTTCAAACTGAACTGTGCAGTTATGACATGCTCCGTTTGAAAACCGGGAGACACATGGATTAATCGCCAAAAGCTCTTAAGCAATAACCCGGCGCTTGCCAGCAAAGTCAGCGAAATCGCAATTTCGGCAATTACTAACGCACTGCTCACTCGCTTGTGCGCAACCGATTGCGACGCGCGTCCCGCTTGCTTCAACTTGTCGGCTGACGCTCCGCCAGAGAGCTGGAATGCTGGGAACAAGCCAAAAACAACGCCGGTGAGCAACGAGATTCCAAAACCAAATGCGAGCACCATGGGATCAATATTGCTGCTCCCCAAACGTGGAACGTCGGCAGGCCCGAAGGAACGGAGCAGATAAACAGCCCCATACGCAATCAACACGCCGAGCGCGCCACCTAAGAGAGCGAGAGTCACGCTTCCAGTGAGGGCCTCGCGGACCATGCGTGTGCGGTTTGCGCCCAGCGCCGCACGCAAAGCAAATTCCTTTTCTCGTGAAACGGAACGCGCCAACAGCAAATTTGCAACATTGGCGCATGCAATCAGCAGCAATAATCCAACAGCACCCCACATAAGCAGCAGAATTGGACGCGTTGGGCCCACCAGCACTTCTCTCAACGGCCGTTGCCGCATTGACCAGTCTTTGTTTGTATCGGGATACTGTTTTTGTAAGCGCAAAGCGATGGAGTCCAAATCGGCCTGGGATTGCTGCAGTGATATGCCGGGCCGCAAGCGTCCAATCATTTTCAGCGAATGACCCAGGCGAACATTCATTCCTGGATTCAGCATCGGCGTCGGAAGCCAGAGTTGAGCTTCAGTCAGTAGCGGCAAATCTGAAGGCAGGATGCCAACCACCGTGAGATCTGCGCCATCGATCCTGACTGTGCGCCCCAAAACATTCCGGTCGCCGCCAAAATCGCGCTTCCAGAGACCGTAGCCGAGGATTGCTACCTGAGGTAAATTCACCTGCTCATCGAATAACGTGAACTCTCGTCCAATAAGGGGATGTATCCCGAGACAGCCGAAAAAGTTCGCAGATGCAATCTGCGTAAATACTTGCTCTGGTTTGTCGCCAACTAGATTTGACGGGCCGGCGCTATAGCCCATCACAGCGAGACAGGAAAACGTCCGATTGTCTTGCCGATAGTCCAGGAAATCGGGAGGGGAGACAGCAGCCTCATCGGACATCGGGAACTTGCCATTCAGCCAAACTAGTCGGTTTGGCTCGTTAAATGGAAGCGGACGAAGTAGTACCGCTTCGATCACGCTGAAGATGGCGATGTTCGCTCCTATACCGAGCGCGAGCGTAAGCACAGCAACCGTGGTGAAACCCGGACTCTTACGTAGCTGCCGCAGCGCGTACCGAACGTCTTGGAGGAATCCGGTCATATCCACAAAACCTGTTTTCGAAAACTCACTCGTACCTCAACGCCACCATGGGATCGACCTTCGCCGCCCGCCATGCCGGAATCAGGCATGCAATAGCGGCCACCAACATCAACAACACCGACGCTGCTACCAACGTCACCGGATCGCGTGGACTGCCACCTCCTGCCCAGGACGCGACTGTCTTGCTTAGCACGACGCTGAGGGAAATCCCAACTGTGACACCGATGCCCAACACAACTGCCATCGAGCGCACCACTAGCGTCAAAATGTTGCCGCGTTGTGCGCCCAACGCCATCCGGATTCCAACTTCCTGAGTGCGTTGCGTGGCCGCATAGGAAACTACGCTGTACAGTCCCGTCGCTGCCAACGCAAGAGCGAGGACCGCAAAGATTGAAAACAGAGTGGCGACGAATCGTCCTTGACCCCAGCCCTGTGTCATCAACCACCAGTCCATTGGGTGGTCCCGGCTCACTACCATTTCCGGATTGAACTGGCGCAGCTTGTCTTTGATCGAGACCAGAGCGGCCTCAGGATCGACACTAGTGCGCACGAACAGAAACTGATCTGGCGGCAACAGAAAGCTATACGGAAGAAAAATGGCGGGCTTGATTGGACGGTCAAGGCCATCGTTACGCGTGTCTTCTACCGTGCCGATGATTTCAAGCCAATCATCCGGCGCCTGTACCAGCAGAAGATCACTTTGCCGCAGCTTGAGGGCTGGACTACGAACTCGCTCCCCAATGGGGGAGTGGCCATCCAGAAACTGATTGACGAACGTGCGATTCACAACAGCCACGTGAGCCCCGCGATGCACCTCTGCGCCATCAAACAGCCTGCCGTTTACGAGAGGTATGTGCAGCGTCGCGAATTCTTGTGGACCCACGAGCGCCAGCCCTGCTTGCGCACCTTTGAGAGTCGGCTGGCTGCGCAGCTCAATGTTGCCGGTGAATTCTCCAAATGGCGGGAAGAACGTGAGGGAGTTGCTGACGCTGGTGACTCCCGGAACTTGCTCGATGGTTTGTTGCGCTTGCTCATTGGCACTTAGTCTCGCTTCCCAAGTGTTCTTGGCTCCTTTGGGAAGCGCAACGTTAAGGCCAATCAAATGGTCCGGATCAAAGCCGAGCGGGCGGCGCATGAGTGCGAGAAATGCCTTGGTCGCCGCTCCGGCCCCGGCCAGCAGCAGAAGAGTGAGCGTCACTTGGCCTGCGATCAGAAAGCGATGTGTCTTCCGTCCATGCGAAGTTCCCGAGTGCCTGGTACTCCCCGCTTGCAAAAGCTGGCTGATCGAAGGCCGCGACAGTTCCCACGCCGGCGACATGCCGAAGAGAATTCCTGTAATCAGGGCCACCGCGACACTGAATCCCAGCACTACAAAATTCACATGGATTGACGCCTCATGAGGGAACGAGAAAGTCGGAAGGAAAGAAGCGATCGCATTCACACCGAAATATGCGGCGAAAACTCCGAGCCCGGCACCCGTGAACGAAAGCAGGAGAGACTCCGTCAGCAACTGGCGGATCAGCCTTTGACGGCTCGCCCCGATCGAGACGCGCATCGCCAGTTCGTGTTGCCGTCCGGTTCCGCGCGCTAATAAGAGGATAGAAACGTTCGCGCAGCCAATCACCAGCAGCGCGACCACAGCCACAAACAGCAGCACCAGCGTCCCAGAAAACTTTCCAAGCACCTCCTCATTCAACGAGACAATCTGCACGCGCCTGTCTTTGCGGAAGTCATTTGGGTCGGTGTTTGTGAACGCGTTCAGCAGACTTTGGAAATTATCGGCTGCGGCTTTGTGATTCACTCCCGGCTTCAGCTTCACAAATGCCAGCCAGTACTCATGCGGATCGGCCGAAGGCACGCCGGGAAGATAGACGTCTGCGTCTCCCCAGGTAAACCGCGGAGGCACGACGCCGATCACCGTGTACAGCTTGTGATCCAGTTCAATATTTTTCCCGAGAACATGCTTGTCGCCATTGAACTGCCGTTTCCAAAACAGATAACTCAACACGGTAACCGGAGAAGGCTTTCCCTCAGGCACATCCGCCGGCCCGAATTCGCGCCCCAGGAGCGGCGGCACGCCCATAAACGAAAAGAGGTTCGCTGAAAATCGGTCCGCCTCAACAGAAATGGGGAAGTGTTCGCCAGTAAGAATCGCCTGTGCGTTGTGCTGCAGAAACACGTCGTCTATGAACGGCGACCGGCCTAACGCTGGGTATTCATTGCCATTGACCATCAGCAATGGGCCGCGACCCTGCTTGTCATTTAACTGAACGTGCACCATGCGATCGGCGTCTTGATATGGATAAGGGTCGATCAGCACCGCATAGATCACGCTGAAGATCGCCGTCGTCGCGCCGATTCCCAGCATGAGAGAGATCACTGCGGTGAAGGCAAACCCGGGCGCTTTGCGAAACTGGCGGAACGCATAGCCGACATCCTGCAGTAATCCGTTCATAGCCTCATGTTCCACTCGCGCCAACTTTCATCGAGCGTAGTTCGCTTACTCGTACCTCAGCGCCACCATGGGATCGACCTTCGCCGCGCGGCGCGCAGGAAGATAACAAGCGAATAACGCGACTAGGGACAACACCACCGCGACTGCGCTAAATGTGACGGGATCGGTTGGCGTAATTGCGAACAGCATGCTGGCCATCAATTGGGTGAGACCAAGAGCCGCAACCACCCCAATTGCGACCCCGGCCAAGGCCATCTTCGTGCCGTCCGTGAGCACCATCCGTAGCACGTCAAACCGCTGGGCTCCGAGTGCCATGCGAACCCCAATTTCCCGTGTGCGCTGCCCCGTCAAATAAGACAGCACACCGTAGATTCCTATGCTGGCCAATAGCAGAGCCAATCCTGCGAAGGCTCCGAATAGGACCAAAGCAAATCGCTGGTTCCCGATCGATCGCGCCACAACTTCTTCTTCGGAGTAGTTTTCTCCCAGCACCATCGGATCGTTGCCGGACGTGAGCTGTTTGCGAATGTTCTGAAATGTAGATTCAGGAGTAAGTGGCGGCTGGAAGCGTACGAAACCCGTTCCGCCCTGGACAGCGCCTCTAATGAATGTGTCAGGACGTTGCATTACGGAAAGATAGAGTTGAGCATGCAGCGGCCGTATTGGATCGTCCGACAACCCGAACTGGCTCACATGCGCGACGACGCCAACGATCGTGAGTTGAATCCAGGTTTCTTTTGTTGGATCAGAGTCGAAATCAAGAATGCGAAGGTGTTTTCCGACGGGATCTTGCCCTGAAAAATATTGGTGTGCGAAGCTGCTATCGATAACTGCGACACGCGCGGAATTCTCGTTGTCTGCTTCGGTAATAAAGCGGCCGCGCAGCAACGGAATTTGCATCGCCTTCAGATACTCGGGTTCTACAACATAATCGAGGGTCGAGGGCAGGTCGGCTTGACGAGCCGGCGATTGCTGGCCTTCAACCAGAAAGCTCTTTTCGGTGTCTCCCTCCATAGGCTGCGCGTCCCAACTCAGAGAAACCGATTCAACACCCGGCACCGAATGGATTCTTGAATCGACTTCGCGGAACGCCGCGCGGATCGCCTCCGGAGATTGGCTCGCCAGTGAAGGCGGTGGATAAATATCGAAGTTGATAACGTTGTGTGGGTCGAACCCGGGATCTAGGGCCCACAGATGCGCCAGCGTGCGAACCATGAGCCCCGCGCCTACGAGCAGTACCAGCGCCATTGCCATCTCACCGGCAACAAACAGGGCTTGAACTCGCGAACGAGCGGTTGAAATCGAACGCCCGGTGTCTTTCAACGTACCGCTTACATTTTTGCGCGAAGCTCGAAGGCCTGGGACCAGGCCAAACGCGATCCCTGTGATCAGAGAAACTACGAACGCGCAACATAGAACTCGCCAGTCGAGTCCGATCTCTTCGGCACGAGGAATGGTGGGAGCGTAGCTTCCCGCGGGCGCAGCAGCAATTGCAGCCGCTGTCCCCCATTTCGCAACGACTAGACCGAGCACGCCACCGAGCAGAGCCAGCAACACGCTCTCCGTGAGGAGTTGGCGCAGAATGCGCCTCTGCCCGGCGCCCAGCGCCACACGGATGGAGAACTCCCGTTGCCTTCCGGTCGAGCGGGCGAGCAGCAAGTTGGCGACGTTCACGCACGCGATCAGCAAGACGAACCCGACTGCCCCGAGCAGCACCCATAACACCGGCCGCACTTGCTTGACGATCTCATCTTTAAGCGACAGGATCGTGGATTTTAGGTGAGCGTCGATATCCGGATATGTAGCAGCGAGTCCTGCATTCACTCGCTTCATATCTTCGCGGGCCTGCTCGATCTTGACGCCAGGTTTCAACAGCCCAATCGCGTCGGTGCCCCAGAATGAGTCCCGGTTGTAGAATGCCTGGTCGCGTTCTTCTCCGATGGGTTCATAGATATCAGAAGTTTTGAAATTCTGAATAATCAGGCGAAACGACGCCGGAACCACTCCGACGATTGTCCGCCCTTCACCTCCGACAATAACGCGCTTGCCGATCACGTTAGGAGCGGAACCAAATTTTCGTCTCCATAGTCCTTCAGAAATCATCACCACCGGATTTGCGCCGCGTCGGTCCTCGTCGGTAGTGAAGTTGCGACCAAGGATCGGAGTCACTCCCAGGATCGGGAAAAAATTCGCGGAGATACGCTTGGCCTGCACATGCTCGCCTTCCCCCACCCCGGTTATAGTTCCATCCGCCCAGCGATACGCTGCGATTGCCTCGAAAGAATGATTTTCACGTTGCCAGTCGAGGAAATTTGGGTAAGAAATCGAAGCTTGTGTGAAGTTCGGCACGTCTTGGAACATCGAAACTATGCGGTTCGCATTCGGGAACGGCAGCGGGTTAAGCAAAACACCATTGACAACCGAAAAAATTGCGGTATTTGCGCCAATTCCGAGTGCCAGGGTCAGAACGGCCACAATGGTGAATCCGCGATTGTTTCCTAATTGCCGCACGGCATAACGAACATCTTGAAGTATTCCGTTCATAAGTATTCCTACTCGTACCTCAGCGCCACCGTGGGATCGACCTTCGCCGCGCGGCGCGCAGGAATGAATCCCGCGATCAATGCAGACAGCAGCAGCACCAAAGTCGAGACGCTAAGCACGTCCAAACCTAGGCCCTGTACTCCGTAGAGTACGGATTCTAGAAACCGCACGCACAAGAGCGCCGCGGGAATTCCGATCGCGAGCCCGATCGCGGCTTGGATCAATGCACTACGCAGCACCATAGCGGTGACCAGCGTCCGCTCGGCGCCGAGCGCGATGCGGATGCCGATTTCTGCGGTCCGCCGCGCAACGCTGTACGCGGTCACGCCGTACAGCCCAAGCGATGCCAACAGCAACGCGAGAATTCCGAACAGCATCGTCAGCCTGGCCAGCATACGTTGATCGGTAAACTGCTCCGCAATCTGCTGATCGAAACTCTGAAATCTTGTGATCGCCAAGTTAGGATTGATTTCGGAAAGCGTTTGGCGGGCCAGCGCTTCCATGTTGTTCAGCGGTCGCGTTGTTTTCAAGACAATCGCACTCGCATACATCATTTCGTCGTTGTCAATGGACTTTTTGATCTCGGCAGGTCTCTGTAGCAGCGGCACGAAGTACATGGGGTGGTCTTTCCATGTTGGGTTGGTGTAAGCAGTGTCTTCGACAACACCTGCAATTTCGTAGTCGGAGGGCCGCGCTGGCGAACCGAAATGCTGCCCAATTGGGTTTTCTCCCGGCTTGAACAGTTTTTTTACGAATGATTCGTTCACGACCGCGATGATTGTAGAGGCCGGCGTATCCTGCTCGCGAATGCCGCGCCCGGCGATCACGCGTGTTCCGACTGAGTCAAAGTAATCTGCATTTGCCTTGATGAACGACGCGTTAACACTCAAATCCGGCTTGCCCTGAATTCGCACACGAAAACTGTCGTTGTTGTCTTCCATGGGCGTGTACGTGGCAATGCCAACTTTCTCCACGCCTGGAACCGCGTGGAATCGTTGTTCAATCATTCGGTACAAATCGCCAACTTGGCGTTGTGTATAGCCGGGGGCCTGCGGATTGAAGTGAACGATGTAACGGTCTCGGGAGTCGAGCTTCAAATCAATGTGCTCGAGCTTGTTCAAGCTTTGCGAGAACAATCCCGCTCCAACTAGCAACACAAGAGACAATCCGGCCTGCGCAACTACTAATCCACGCTGGAGCAGAGTCGCTCCGCCTGTTGTCCGTGAGCCGCTGCGTAGAGCGTCAGCGGGTTGGGTTTGCGCCGCAATCCACGCTGGCGCAATGCCAAAGAGAATGCCCGTGAGGAATGACAATCCACAGGCGAAGCCCAGTACCACAGGCGAAGGCCCGGCGTCGATCGGGATGGCGGTTCCAGGAAAAGCAAACGCGAGCAGCATTCGTGTTCCTGCATACGCAAATGCCAGTCCGGTGATTCCTCCTAGGCCCGCAAGCAGCACGCTCTCAGTCAATAATTGCCGAATGATTCTCCCGTGCATCGCACCAAGCGCGCTCCGCACTGATATTTCGGATCTTCGCGCCATTCCGCGCACCAGCAGCAGGTTGGCAATGTTGGCGCAGGCGATCAGCAGCACCAGCGCGGATGTCAACATCAGCAGCCGCAGCTGCGCCCTGTACACTTCCTGCATGTGCTGGATGCCCGCCCCGCCGGGCGTCAGTACAAGGTGCACCTTCGGCAGTTTTGCCTTGTCTTTCTCCGAAGAAAACGTGCGAGTCGGCGCCAGTGCCTGCCGCAATAACCCACTCAACTTTGCCTGCAGTGGCGCCAGCGAGTATCCGGGCTTTACCCGGCCAACTATGTACAGCCAATTTGTGTCGGGATCGCGCACGTATGGTGCGTTAGAAATGACGGGCATTGACTCGATCGGTAGATAGAAATCCGGTGGCGTTCTCGACAGCCGATCGCCAAAAAACCCTTCGGGCGCAATTCCGGCAATCGTTACCGGTTTGGTGTTCACGAAAAATGTGCTGCCAACAATCGATGGGCTGGCGGCGTAATCGTTTTTCCATTTCTCGTAGCTAATCACAGCAACGATCGCTGCGCCCTGATCATCGTCAGAGTCAGAAAAAAGTCTTCCTGCCGCCGGCCTCAGGCCAAAAGTCCGAAAGTAATTGCCAGAAACAAACTCGCCCATCACCGACTTCGCATTGTCGTGCGTCCCGCCCCGCCGGGCAACGATCGGCCGATATTCGAATCCTGCCTGCATCGCGGCCAAGTCTTCGAATTCGGGCGCGTTCTTCTGTAACTGTTGGTACGCGTCGGTTGAGAACAGGCCATAGTCGCCGTTGTCAGGAATCCCTGACCCCACGCAACATTGATTCTGGTCAGCAAACAACAGAAGCGACTTCGGATCGGCGACCGGCAGGTTCTTCATCAGCACTGCATTTACCAGTGTGAAAATCGCCGCATTCGCGCCGATTCCGAGGGCAAGCGTCAATAGCGCCGTCGCCGTGAACCCCGGCGTTTTTCTCAACTGCCTCAGTGCGAAACGAAAATCCTGAATCAAGACGTTCATTTTTCTTTCCTCACTCGTATCTCAACGCCAGGCCGTTGGCGACTTTCGCAGCGGGCGAAATGCGTAACCGAAAGTTTGAATGAATGCAGACACACTTCTCCCTTGGCTTCTTGAAGCCGGTTTCGGTGTCGTTAAGTGTCGTTAAGTGTTGTTACGCGCTAGCGTCGGCCATCAACTTCTGGAGCTCTTCTTCGGCCACGACCTTCCCATCGAACAGATGAACCTCGCGCTCCGCGTGTTTCGCGAAACGCGGATCGTGAGTGACCATGCAGATCGTCGCGCCGTCGCGATGCAGATCGGCGAGTAGCTGCATTACTGCTTCACCGTTACGTGAATCAAGATTTCCAGTTGGCTCATCCGCGAGCAGGATCGAAGGATGCCCAGCCAGAGCGCGCGCTACCGCCACGCGTTGCTGCTGACCGCCGGAGAGTTGCGAAGGATAGTGGCGCACGCGGTGCGCCATGCCCACGCGTTCGAGTGACTCCATCACGCGCTTCTTACGGTCCGCAGAAGGCATGCGCTGCCGGTAGGTCAGCGGCAGCTCGACATTTTCGTAGACCGTGAGATCGCCAATCAGATTAAAACTCTGGAAGATGAAGCCGATCTCCTGATTACGAATGCGGGAGCGCGCGCCAAAATCAAGGCTTTCGACCGGTTTGCCATTGAGTTGGTACTTGCCCCCCGTTGGCGTATCGAGCAATCCGATGATCGAGAGCAGGGTCGATTTGCCACAGCCCGATGGGCCCGACATCGCCACGTATTCGCCCTTGCGGATCGCGAGGTGAACGCCGGAGAGGGCATGGGTCTCGATTTCGTCCGTGTAGAAAACTTTCGTGAGGTCTTCAATTTGAATCAACGATTGTCCGGCATCAGCCATGAATTTTCCTTTCCAGGAGAATCGAGCAACGAGTCATTTGGTCATTGAGTCGCTTGGTCATTGCAAAGCACCTGTGCAGGGAGCATAACAACGATTCAATGACTCAATGACTGAATGACTCAATCAAGTCGTATCCTGTCCGTGTTGTCTTCGCGCGACATGTCAGAAAGAATGACCATGTCGCCCTCGTGCAATCCTTCAAGAATTTGGATCGAATTCACCGAGGCGCGTCCAACCTTCACCGGAACGCGCACTGCACCCTTCTGGTCCGGATCTACTTTGAACAAGCTGATTGTGCTGTCTTCCTGCCCAAATGCTGGACGCCCGACGTAGAGCACATTGGTAAGTTTCTCGAGATCGATCGTTCCGTCAACACTCAGGTCAGGGCGCGCGCCTCTTGGTAAATCGCCAGTGAGTTTCACATCAACCGTGACCGTTCCGTTCTGCACGGCTGGATCGACGCGCATCACCGTTCCATCAACCGTTCCGTTGTGCGTGTCGACCGTCGCTGGCTGCCCAATTTGCACGTCGCGCGCCTGCGTTTCCGGAATCTTCAACTCCGCAAGAAGATGGTTCGGCTGCACAACTTTCGCGAGCTCCGTTCCCGGCGTCACGTGCTGACCGACCTGCAACGGCAATTCCGTCAAGACGCCGACGATGCCCGCCCGTACCTTCAACTCATCCAGCTGTTTTTGTTTCAGATCAGCCAGCGCGCGCATCTGGTCGACCTTCGCCTGCTGCTCCGCGAGCTGCGTCACAATCGCTTTTTCGTTGATGTCCAAGCGCTCGTTCTCAATGTCGTTGCGCGTCGTCATCTCATCGGTTTTGCTCTTCGAATTCTTGTACGCCAAGCCCGAAATCACGCCGAGGTCATAAAGCGCTTTGTCGATGTCCGACTGCATTTTGGCCTGCGTAAAATCGGAGCTCACGGTGGCCGCTCCCGCCTTCTGGTTCATCAATTGGCTTTGCAACGTAACCTTCAAGCTCTGATACGCAGCTTCGGCCGCCTTAAGTTGCAATTTTGCGTCAACCGTCTCCTGCTCCAGCTGCGGATTGTTCATTTCGAGCAAAATTGTGTCAGGCTTTACCTCAGAACCAGGCAGCTTCAGAATGCGCACCACGGTGGCATCGGTTTCTGCTGGTATTTGACGGATGAACTCCGGGCTGGGAATCAACGAGCCCAACCCGCGCACCTGCCGCAGCATGTCGCCGCGTTTCACGCTATCAGTCCATACGGTGCTACGTTCCACCTCAGGCGCCGCGGGTTTGAGCCGGCTGACGCCGATCGTGACCCCGGCAAGAACAATGATCCCCGCCGCCGACCATATTATTTGTCGGCGCCGCTTTTGCCGCTTAAACTCAGGCCGTGCAATATCCATGTGTACCTCCGTAGTGCAACTCTCTGGCCACAGGCCAGAATTCCCTACCGTACTGAGTCGGCTCAATTTATTGTCTCGCAGAAGATGAGTTTAGGAGTACTCCTTGTCCGGTCGCGGAATCCATTGTCCACTATCGGACATTCCGCCGTGGATGAAGTGCGTGGATTCCGTTAGCGACTCATGCGACCTTAATTTGGACTATCTTCGCGTGCCTTTGTAACCCTGATCGCTCCGAAAATCTCGCCAACTGAGAAATACGCGTTCCGCGTGCGTCAGGTTCATATGGAATGATCGAAGATTCCCCGGCCCTTCCGCACAATGCCGTTCATCCTGAACTGAGGGAGAACTTGAGAATCGAAGTTCTCGCGGAGTCGAAGTGCGTAAGGGGAACCCGATGCGGTATGAGCGAATTGTTGGGGTCGTAGCCGAGCGCTTCGGCGGCAAGAAAGATCTTTCGCAACGACAACCAGCGCGATAAATCAGGATCTTACTACAGGCATTTCTTTAGGAGCATGGTCTCCGACAGGACCAATATCGCGGTAGAGGAAATCATAATGCTCAATTCTCAGGGCCACGGCGGGCTTTCCACCGTCAGCCTTTTCGCGTCGCAGAACTCGTGCCTTGCAGCACACGTTCATGTCATCTGCAAGCGTAATTTCGGAGGGCATTACCAGCGTCATCTCGACAACGTCACCGTCGGACAAAGCGAAGTCCGTCCACAGCATCGCGCCACGAGAACTGAGGTTTTGGGTGCATCCGGTTCCACTTCGCTCCTGGCCGGCCAACCGCAGAAGAACGGGGATTTGGTAGGGAAACCGCTGACTCGAACGGCGCTCAATCCGGTTCTGCTCGGCGCTCGTCATCAGGCAAACACTTTAACCCAAGAACACCCTTCGGGAAAGTAAAAAGAAGAGTCCCATCCTGCAACCTGCAATTTGCATCGGAGTGATGCTACAACGCATCATGAAACGTGAGTTCCGTGCCATCCTCAAACCCCTTACAACCTGATGCATCGTCTGTAAAATCGCGCGGACTCAGCCTGCCGGTTACGCTGCGTGCTCTTAAGCATCGCAATTTCCAGCTCTTTTTCGGTGGCCAACTTATCTCGCTCATCGGCACCTGGATGCAAAATGTTGCACAGGCCTGGCTCGTCTATCGTCTTACGGGTTCATCGCTGCTGCTTGGGTCCGTCGCCTTTGCCGGACAAATCCCAGTTTTTTTGACCGCCCCTCTGGGCGGAATCGTCGCTGATCGCTACAGTCGCCATCGCATTGTAATCGGTACGCAGATCACGTCCATGATTTTGGCGTTCACCTTCGCCGGCCTCACGCTCACAAATCGAATTACCGTCCTCGAAATCTTCATCATTGCGATTCTTCGCGGAATCGTGAACGCCTTCGACATTCCCGGACGGCAAGCCTTCATCGTCGAGATGGTGGGCAAAGAAGACTTGATGAACGCCATTGCCCTGAACTCATCCATGTTCAATGGCGCGCGCGTGATCGGGCCCGCGATTGCTGGAATCGTCGTCGCCAAAATCGGCGAGGGTTGGTGCTTCTTTGCCGACGCAGTCAGTTACATCGCGGTTATCGTCGGCCTGCTCATGATGCACGTAAGCCCACGCGCGGCGCGGCCGATGGGCTCACCCCTTGCGCATATGATCGAGGGGTTCCGTTTCGTCCGCGAGACAGCGCCCATACGGTTACTGCTGCTCTTGCTAGGGCTCGTCAGCCTCGTCGCGATGCCGTACACCGTCCTCATGCCGGTTTTTGCCGACCGCATTCTGCACGGCGGCGCGCGCGGTTTGGGCATTTTGATGGGCGCAACCGGCGTCGGAGCACTTCTTGGCGCTCTGACTCTGGCGACTAAGACCGGCGTTCGCGGGCTGGGGCGCTGGGTGGCATTCTCCTGCGCTGGTTTTGGTGTATTCCTGATTGGATTTGCGCTGTCAAAAAATTTCTATCTTTCGACGGCGCTGCTGGTGCCGGTCGGCTTCTGCATGATGTTGCAGATGTCCTCTTCAAACACGCTGATCCAGGCCATGGTTCCTGATCATCTTCGCGGCCGCGTCATGTCTGCCTACTCGATGATGTTCATGGGCATGGGGCCATTTGGAGCGTTCTTCGCCGGAGCTATTGCTGACCGGCTTGGCGCTCCACTTGCCGTAGTTATGGGAGCGGTAGCTTGCATCGGCGGCGCGTGGATTTTTGGAATGCGCCTACCCCACATCCGCGGTGAAGCACGCCGCCTGATCATCGCGCAGCAAATGGTGGGTGGTGAACCGGTGCAGGAGATGACCGCGTCCGGCGCGGAGGACTAACAGGTGGTGGGTCTTTAATGCGCCACGTGCAAGCGGTGGAGATAATCCGCCACCACCTGTACATACTCAAGGACCGATTGCGGTGCGCCTGCGGGTGAGATCGGAATGTAAGAGAACGTCAGCACCAGCATTACGATTGCAAAAATCGCCAGCCAGCGCCTTCTGCGGTCTATTTCAGGCCACACGGGAACTGATGGATGCCGCATTCCGCTCAGTCGCAACAACACGGCCCAGACCAGCCAGCCAGTCCAGAAAAATAGAGCGAGCGGAATCAGAACCAGTATCGTGAGACGAGAAATGAGTTTATGCGCGCGCGGGAACACCGCGAAAACAATGTGGCCGCCGTCGAGTTGGCCGCCAGGAAGAAGATTGAGCGATGTAGCAAACATTCCTACCCATGCGGCAATCGCAACCGGGTGCAAATAAATTTGGCTGAGTGGCAAGTTCGCGATCGCATGCGCGTGTCCGGTGATCGCCAGCAGCTTCTGAGTCGCATAAAAAACCAGCGGGTATCCCAACTGAATGTCCGCCGGCGCAGCGCCAGCCGGCGCAATACGCGAAAGTCCAAGAGAGAAAATCAACACCGGAAGTGCAACCACGAATCCCGCGATCGGTCCTGCAATCCCGATGTCAAATAGCACGGCGCGAGATCGCAGCGGTGACTTGATTCGAATGAATGCCCCGAGGGTCCCGATCAATGTAGGAAAAGGAATGAAGAATGGCAGCGTCGCAGAAACCCCATAGCGCACGCAATACAAATAGTGTCCCATCTCGTGCGATAACAAGATCAGCATCAACGTAAGCGAGAAGGGAAGTCCGAGCAGCAGATGGTTGCCTTCTACAGCCCAACTGAGCGGAAAGAAGTCACTGCCGTTCTCCATTGTGAACGGCGGCTGCCCATTCAGAAAATTCCATTGCAGGTGTGCTCCTACAACCAGTGTGGTGAAAAAAGTTATGAACAGCAGCAGAATGTGCAGCCAATATTTATGCTTCTGCGGCGGAGCAACGACGATGTCCTCGCTCGGAGCGTAAATCTCGTTCGGCAGATAAACTTCAGGGGAGTTCTGAGTTGACATCTTTCGCTCAAAGGAAGGAGAGCGCTGGTGTGCGCCGGACAGGCTGCATCCGCTCCGCCAATCAGCATCGCGGAGACCCTGTCGCTATTCTATCGTCTGCAGCTCTTTGCCGGGTTTGAAACGCACCGCTTTTCCGGGAGGGATTGAAACTTCAGCCCCGGTCCGCGGGTTCCGGCCAATTCCTGTCTTTCGCGGACGTACATTGAAGACGCCGAATCCGCGTAGCTCAATGCGATCGCCGGCCGCGAGCGACCTCTTCATGCTTTCAAAAACCGTTTCCACCGCCATTTCAGCTTTGGTTTTGGTGATACCGGTGCGGTTCACGACTTCATTAATTATGTCGAGCTTGATCACAGGGTCCTCATCGCGCGGGAGTCTTCGAAGTGTGTCAAGTGATTGATGCTAAGAGAGATATGGAAGATTGTCAATCACTCGCGGTGCTCCTCAGAATGAAAGCGACCACTGGCCGTCGCTCCGCAAGATTGAGCCTCTCTGCAAGCGGCAGATTTCCTCAGGATAAAGTACACTGTCGCGCCTGAGTTGTGACATCGGTCACAGCTTGCATTCGAACAACTGAAATAGGGTGAAGCAGGACTGCCCTGCGTAACCCGCAATGCTCTACAAAACCCTTAGTGCCGCCGTCTACGGAATCGACGCCAACATTATTGAGGTGGAGGTCGATGTGTCCGGCATCAAGTGCGAGGAAGATCATTTTCATACGGTCGGCCTGCCCGATGCCGCGGTTCGCGAGAGTCGCGACCGGGTGCGAGCTGCGCTGAAGAATTGCGGCTATGACATTCCGCCGACGCACATTGTTATCAACCTCGCTCCGGCCGACATAAAGAAAGAAGGATCAGGGTTCGATCTGCCGATGGCGCTGGGCATTCTGGGCGCTTATGGGGGGTTGAATAAGAAGGAGATCAACGATTGTTTGTTCGTAGGGGAACTCTCGCTGGACGGGGGCGTACGCGGGGTGCGGGGCGCATTGCCGATCGCCGTTGAAGCACGCGGGCGGAAAATTTCTCGCGTAGTAGTTCCCGAGTTGAACGCGAGGGAAGCGGCGATGGTGAGCGGTGTGACGGTTTATCCCGTTAAGTCGCTCGTCGATGTCATTCACTTCGTGAACAGCGGAAACGGTATTCAGCCCCTTGCCGTCAATAAGCAGGAATTGCTGAGCGAATCGCAGCAGTTTCCAATCGATTTCAAGGATGTGCGCGGGCAGCAGACAGCGAAACGCGCGCTGGAGGTGGCATGCGCGGGTGGGCACAACATTTTAATGATCGGCCCACCAGGATCTGGCAAAACCATGCTGGCGAAGCGGATTCCGACCATTCTGCCGCCGTTTACGTTCGAAGAAGCACTGGAAACGACCAAAATACACAGCGTGGCCGGCGTGCTCGATCCGGGAGCTGGCCTGGTTGGACTGCGGCCCTTTCGCTCACCGCACCATACGATTTCCGATGCAGGGCTGATCGGTGGCGGCGTTGTACCTCGTCCTGGCGAAGTTTCCCTTGCGCATAATGGAGTTCTCTTTCTCGATGAACTCCCGGAATTTCCCCGCAATGTCCTCGAAGTCATGCGCCAGCCGCTCGAAGATGGGACCGTATGCATTGCACGTGCATCGATGTCGCTCACTTTCCCCGCGCGGTTCATGCTCGCAGCGGCGATGAATCCATGCCCCTGCGGCTTTTTCAACGACCGCTCCCGCGAATGCCACTGTACCCAACCAATGATTCAGCGCTACATGCAAAAGATATCAGGGCCCTTGATGGACCGAATCGACATACACATCGATGTTCCAGCCGTGAATTACAAAGAAATGCGCGCTGCCGCCGAGCCAGAAGGCTCAATCCAGATTCGTGCTCGGGTCGAGCACGCGCGGGAGACACAGCTGAAGCGGTTTTCGAGTATCGCAAAGCACAAGATTTACTCCAACGCGCAGATGACTGCGCGCCACATCCGCACCTTCTGCGAACTGTCGCCAGACTGCGAACGTCTCCTTGAACGCGCTATGATCCAGCAAGGCCTGACGGCACGCGCCCACGACCGGATCCTCAAAGTGGCTCGCACCGTCGCTGACCTCGATGGCTCGCAAGTCATTGAACCTAAACACATTGCAGAGGCAATCCAGTATCGAAGCCTGGATCGGGTTTTCTGGGCCTAGCTGTCGCCTGCCAAAAAAGACTGCCAATTCTGCGTTCCCAATGCGGGCCGCGCGTGTTCCAGTTATTAACAGCGCGGGTGATAAATTTCTTGACGCGAACCGCCTGAGGCTGTAATTTAAAGCGTTCCGAAGGTCTTAGATCAGATTCCTGATGAATCTCCGCTCGGAAGGCTCTGGTCGATGTAACCGAGAAACTTTCGGCCGCCTCGGAGCATCTATTAAAAGTAGCCAGAGCATTTTCCTGTAGAACTCATCTGTTTTCAGTATCTTACAGTTTTCTGGTAGGCAGGCGTTTCCGAGCTTCGGGCAACGAGCTCCGACGACGCCAACCAAATTCTTGGACAGAAAGGACAATCCCCATGCGCTCTGATCGTGTTTTTGACGCTTTACATACTTTACGGAACCGTTATATGCTCTGTCAGCTTGCATCGAAGGCCACTCGCAAGTTTCATAAGCCTAATACCAGAATCCAGGAAACCATGAACGAAGTTCTGGATCGGATTGCAAGCTCTGAGAAGCAGACGGTCCTGTCGGAACCGGAGCATTTTGTAGAGGCACAACGGCGGGCTGCTTAAGAAAGCAGCCCCTGCCCTCCTGCCTGTAAAAGCCTAAATCTTCCCCTGAAAATACCTTCCTTATTTCGATCTCCTCGCAGGTGAGCTAATGACCATTGCAGAACTTAAAGAAAAAAACATAACTGAATTAACCAAGATTGCGCGCACGCTTGATCTCCCAGGCGCGAGCGGCATGCGCAAGCAGGACCTGATTTTCAAGATACTCCAGGCACAAAGCGAAAAAGAAGGCCACATCTTCGCCGAAGGCGTGCTGGAAATATTGCCTGACGGCTATGGCTTCCTGCGTTCCCCGGATTACAACTATTTGCCGGGCCCCGACGACATTTACGTTTCGCCATCGCAGATTCGCAAATTCGATCTCAAAACCGGGGACACTATCAGCGGCCAGGTGCGCCCGCCGCATGAAGGCGAAAAATATTTCGCGCTGGTAAAGATTGAAGCCGTCAATTTCGAATCTCCGGAAGAAGCACGCAACAAAATTCTCTTTGATAACCTGACGCCGCTTTATCCGCAGGAACGCATCAAGCTCGAAACCGTGCGCGAAAACATCAGCGCGCGCGTGATGGATTTACTGACTCCGCTCGGCAAAGGCCAGCGTGGCTTGATCGTTTCGCCTCCGCGCGCCGGCAAAACCATGTTGCTGCAGAACGTCGCGAACTCAATTACAACCAATCATCCGGAAGTTGTGCTGATGGTGCTGCTCATCGACGAACGTCCCGAAGAAGTTACCGACATGCAGCGCTCGGTCAAAGGCGAAGTTATTTCTTCGACCTTCGACGAACCTGCCGCGCGCCACGTGCAGGTCGCGGAGATGGTCATCGAAAAGGCGAAGCGACTGGTTGAGCACAAGCGCGACGTTGTGATTCTCCTTGACTCGATCACGCGTCTAGCTCGCGCCTACAACACGATTGTTCCGCCATCTGGCAAAGTGCTTTCAGGCGGCGTCGATTCAAATGCCTTGCAGCGCCCGAAACGGTTCTTCGGCTCAGCGCGAAATATTGAAGAAGGCGGATCTCTTACCATCATCGCCACCGCTCTCATCGACACTGGGTCCCGCATGGACGACGTGATCTTTGAAGAATTCAAAGGCACCGGCAACTCCGAAATCATTCTCGATCGCAAACTCGTGGATAAACGCACGTTCCCAGCCATCGACATTCAACGCTCCGGCACACGAAAAGAAGAACTGCTCATTCCCAAAGACGATCTCGCACGAATCTGGGTTCTACGCAAAGTGCTGAACCCGCTCTCGCCGGTTGAGGCGATGGAACTGCTGATCGAGCGCCTCGCAAAAGCGCAGACCAACAGCGAGTTCCTGGCCAAGATGAGCCAGCTGTAATCGGCTTTCAGGCATCAGCTCTCAGCCAAAACGTTCTGTGCAAGCACAGGTCTTGACCCGTGCTGTTGCAGAGCTATCGTTATGCGTAAGGCGAGTGGCTTCGGACTTTACAACCCTTTACTTCTCTTTACGCAGTGTCAGCAACTTTCCTCAAACAAGCCCGCATCACTTGGCAAGTAGCCCAAAAAATTTCCCAGGAGCCCCTCGTGATTCGTTTGTGGAAAGCCCTCAGTGTCGGTTCGCTTGCGTTCATTGTTACTGTCATCAGCGTCGGATGTAGTTCCGGAAGTACTCAAGTGAGATTAATGAACGCGATCAATGGTCAGTCGAGCGTTAGTCTGCTGGTCAACAACAACACCATCGCCAGCGGCATCGGTTACGGAGCAGCGTCTGGATACGCTGGAGTGAGCTCTGGGTCGCAGCCTGTACAAATTAACTCCGGGTCGGCCACCTTACTAAACCTTAGCCTGAGCATCAATGGCGGAGAGAACAACACCATCCTCGCCACACTCTCAGGGGCAACAGTTTTTACTGACAACAAATCCACTCCGCCTTCGAATGATGTTCAGATTCGTGCGATTAACGCCTCGAACACTCTCGGCACCGCTGATGTCTACGTCGTCCCTTCAAACACCGACATCTCCACAATGAATCCGACTGCGACACTCGCCTTCCAGGCGGCGTCCGGCTACCAGACTCTGGCTGCCGGCACATATGAGGTGTTGTTCACCCAGGCTGGATCTAAGATTCCCATTATCAATAGCGGCGCGATCTCGTTCACCGCCGGCCAGATTCGCACTGTTGTATCACTCGACGGAAACGGCTTCAGCGCGTCCGTACTCTCCGATCTGAACTGAGAATCGGTTCTGCAGCGGAATACTATTCGGAGTTGGATTGTCTTTGCGATCATTCCGGATCACGAGAATCTGTGATCCTGCCAGCGGCTCGACTATATTCAAGGATTGATCCGAAGCCAGTCACTTCCGAAGATCTACGCAATCCTCGATGCCGCGTGCTTTTCCGCACCGGAAGAGCTTGTCCGCGCTGCCCAGGAATTGGTGCATGCTGGAGTGAGGTTAATCCAATATCGAAACAAATTCGGCGATGCGCGAACGATGCTTGCGCATGCTCGCGAGTTGAAAGCTCAACTCGGCTCGAAAGCGACATTGATGATGAACGATCGCGCTGACCTGTGCCTGGCTGCCGAATTCGACGGAGTGCACGTTGGCCAGGACGATCTTTCTCCCGAGAGCGCGCGAGAAATCATTGGGCCCGATCGGTGGCTCGGTGTCTCGACGCATAATCCCGAGCAGGTCGAAGTCGCGGATCAAACCTCGGCTGACTACGTTGCCGTGGGGCCGGTATTCGCGACCTCCAGCAAAGCGAATCCTGATCCCGTGATTGGATCGGCGGGAGTGCGCCGCGCCCGCGAACTTACCCGAAAACCGCTAGTTGCGATTGGCGGTATTACGCGCGCGAATTGTCGATCGCTGATCGAAGCTGGAGCAGACTCAGTCGCGGTAATATCCGATCTGGTGCGGGACCCGCGCAAATCAGCTGAAGAATTTCTGCGCATTCTGGGGTAAAGTTGTGGAAACTCGTGGCTCGTGGCTCGTAACTCGTGCTCCTTAGTTCGGTCACGCCTTACCAATCACGAACCACGAGTCACAAGTCACGAATCGCGAACCATGGAGAGCCACCTGACCGTAGAAACCAAGGCCGCTCAAACCAGCAACCCACCGGCCGTCAGCACATCTCCTTCCACTGACCGAGAATTCGTCAAAGGCCTCGGCCTGACCAGTTCCACCATGCTGGTGATGGGATCGATGATCGGCTCGGGAATTTTTCTCGTCTCGGCGGATATTGCACGTGAGGTCGGCTCGCCCGCTCTGTTGATCGGCGCTTGGCTCGTCACTGGGTTCCTGACCATCACCGCAGCGTTGAGCTACGGCGAGCTCGCCGCGATGATGCCCCATGCTGGTGGGCAATACGTTTACCTGCGCGAATCGCTTGGCCCGCTTTGGGGATTTCTCTACGGCTGGACGTTATTCCTCGTAATTCAGACAGGAACGATTGCGGCAGTCGGCGTGGCGTTCGGTAAATTTCTCGGGGTTTTCTTTCCTTCTATTTCCTCGACTCACTGGCTCATTCATCTGGTGAAGGTGCCGCCCATCCACCTCGGATCGATGGTCCTCGGCAATATGGACGTCGGAATCAACACGCAGAACCTCATGGCGATTCTGCTGGTCGTGGTTCTTTCTTTAATAAATATTTTCGGTGTGAAGACTGGAGCGTTAATTCAAAACGTATTCACCGCGGCCAAGGTTGCGGGCCTGTTGGGACTCGTGTTCGTAGGAATTTTCGTCGGCCGAAATGCCGAAGCCATCGCCGCAAATTTCGGGGCAAACTTCTGGCACGGAATTCGCGCCTTACATCCAATTGAAGTTGGGGTCGGCGGTCCGGTGGTTCTGGTAAGCACGATAACGGTCCTCGCCGTTGCCCAGGTGGGATCGTTATTCTCAGCCGACGCATGGAACAACGTGACCTTCACCGCAGGCGAAGTCATAAACCCAAAGCGCAATCTTCCACTTTCTCTCGTGCTTGGCACGGGCGTCGTAATCGCTTTGTACATTGCGTGCAATTTTATCTATCTGAATGTTCTTCCATTGCAGGGCTCAGCCGCGGGCGCCACAATTCTGCAGCGAGGAATTCAGCATGCCACCGAAGACCGCGTAGCTACCGCCGCATTGACACAGATGTTCGGCAGCATCGGCGGATATCTCATGGCTGCAGCCATCATGATTTCCAGCTTCGGTTGCAACAATGGACTCATCCTCTCCGGTGCGCGCGTCTATTACGCGATGGCGAAAGATGGTTTGTTCTTTCGCGGCGCAGGCAAACTGCATCCCACCTACAGAACGCCCGTAGCCTCCCTGATGGTGCAGATGGTGTGGATCTGTATTCTTTGCATTTCGGGCAGCTATGGGCAACTGCTCGACTACGTTATCTTCGCGGTGCTGGTGTTTTATGTTTTGACGATTGCTGGATTGTTTGTGCTCCGCAGCACTCGTCCCAATGCCGAGCGACCTTATCGGGCTTTTGGCTATCCAGTACTGCCCGCGGTTTATATCGTGATGGCGATTTTCATCGACGTGGTTTTATTGCGCTATAAGCCGCAATATACTTGGCCGGGGCTGATCATTGTGCTGCTCGGAATTCCCGTGTACTATGCGTGGCGTCCGCGGCGATGGGCAGTTGAAGCGTCCGCTGCTTAGGAGAACCCAACGAAATGGCTAATCTGTTTGCCAAAAAACCGCTAGAAAAGTTGCTGACGGAGGCGCAGGAAACCGGCGAGCACAGTCTTCGCCGGGCGCTCGGGCCAATCAATCTGGTGACCCTCGGGATCGGCGCAGTTATCGGTGCGGGCATTTTTGTGATCACCGGGCAGGCTGCAGCGCAATTTGCCGGACCTGCGATTCTGATTTCATTCGTGATCGCCGGCATTGCCTGTGCGCTTGCAGGTTTGTGCTACTCCGAATTCGCGTCAATGATTCCCATCGCCGGCAGCGCATACACATACTCCTACGCGACCCTCGGGGAACTGATTGCCTGGATCATCGGCTGGGATCTGATACTCGAATACGCGTTCGGTGCAGCTACGGTTGCTGTCGGCTGGAGCGGCCACCTGCGGGCATTCTGCCACGACCTGGGCATCCACGTTCCTGAGATGCCCACCACCGACGCCACCCTTTTCGGATTGCCGATTCATCTTCGGTACGACTACATCGGATTCCTGATTATCGCTGCCATCACGGCGATCCTGGTTGTCGGCATCAAAGAATCCGCAAACTTCACAACAACCATTGTCTTTTTGAAAGTGGGCGTGGTTTGCGTGTTCATCGCGCTGGCGGCCGCATTCCTCTGGGCGCACAATGGCCAGCCGAACCATTGGCATCCGTTCATTCCTCCGAACACCGGTGAAAGGGGCGCATTTGGATGGTCGGGCATTATGCGAGGGGCGGGAGTTGTGTTTTTCGCGTATATCGGATTTGACGCAGTTTCAACCGCCGCGCAGGAAGCAAAAAATCCTAAGCGCGACATGCCAATCGGTATTCTGGTTTCGCTTGTGATCTGTACCGCGCTTTACATCTTAGTCTCGGGATTGCTCACCCGCATTGTTCCCTACACTCAACTCAATGTTCCCGATCCTGTGGTTGTCGGCATGCGTGCAACCGGCCATCCCTGGGCGACGATCCTGGTTGAAATTGGCGCATTGCTTGGCTTGGCGACAGTAATGCTTGTGATGTTGCTGGGCCAATCCCGCGTGTTTTATTCCATGTCAAAGGACGGGCTTCTTTGGCCGTGGGCCGCGAAAATCCACACGCGCTTTCGTACTCCGTATCTGACTTCGATTGTCGTGGGTTTTTGCGTTGCGATTCTTGCCACGCTGCTCCCGCTTCGCATTCTCGACGAAATGACCAGTGTTGGCACGCTGCTTGCATTTGTGCTGGTCAGCGCGGGCGTGGTAGTCATGCGCAGGACGCATCCCCAAGTCGCGCGCCCGTTTAAGACACCATGGGTGCCGTTGATCCCAATTCTTTCGATCATCGCTTCCGGCACGCTGATCATTTCGCTTTCTTATTGGACACAACTTCGCCTGGTGGGCTGGCTCATCATTGGCCTGATCATTTATTTCACCTACGGCCGCAAGCATAGCAAGGTGCAAGTGGCACGTCGTTCTGAATCTGCTGCCAAGCCGACGCCAACCATGGCGGATTAGACGTACCTGTCAGCTCAGTTCAGATCTCCTCAGTGGCGTTCCTCTGTGTAACACTGTGTCCTCTGTGGTGAAGCTTTTAAAAACCTCACCACAGAGAGCGCTGAGTTACACAGAGATGGTCACACAGAGGCCGGGCCGACGATGGCGGATTGACAAAAGCTATCAGCTCTCAGCTGTCAGTAACCTTCGAATCGCAACTGCTGACGTACGCTTACCGATCTGAATTGTTCCTTCCAACGTGACGGTTTAAGCTGATGGCTGATGGCTGATGGCTGAAAGCTGCCTATGAAACTTGTCACCTCTGCCGACATGCGCGAGATCGACCGTGTAACTATCGAGATCATCGGTGAGCCGTCCCTCACACTGATGGAGAATGCAGGATCGTCGGTAGCGGAGTTCGCGCGTGGCGCTTATCCGAATGCGAAGACATTCGGAGTGATCTGCGGTAAGGGGAACAATGGGGGTGATGGATTCGTTGTAGCGCGCAAGTTGCACGAAGCTCGCCGGGAAGTGCGCTTATTGTTGTTGGCTGATCCATCAGAGTTACATGGCGATTCGGCAAAGAATTTCGAGAGATTGCCCAAAGCCTCCGTGGCGTCGGAAATTAGCTCGCGATTTGCGGTGTTCAAGAAAGGGGAAGAACACAGTTTCGAGGAGATATTCGCCTCCGACGTTCTTATCGACGCCATCCTCGGCAGCGGATTCAAGCCTCCGGTTCGCGGCGTGTACGGGGAGGCGATCGCGAAGATAAACGCAGCGACAGCTCCTTGTATCGCCGTCGATATCCCCTCAGGCGCAGATTCCGACGTTATGGGCGAACAAAGCGGCGCCGTCGCGCGAGCCAACGCGATTGTCACATTCACCGCACCGCGTCCGGCGCACATTTTCGGAAATCTCACTTCGGGTCCCGTCGTCGTCGCTCCTATCGGCTCACCCGATGAGGCGATGCTGTCTTCTCTAAACCTGAACGTCACCACTCCGAAAGAAATCGCCCCTCTTATCGGTCCTCGCCCGCGCGACTCGAACAAAGGAATGTACGGCCACGTCCTCGTCGTCGGGGGATCGGTCGGCAAGACTGGCGCAGCTGTGATGGCCGGCTTTTCCGCTCTTCGCATGGGAGCCGGTCTTGTGACCGTTGCCACGCCTCGTTCTGCACTTTCTACGGTCGCGAGTTTCCATCCTGAGCTGATGACCGAGCCCCTCGCCGAAACTGATGCGGGGACGATATCGAGCGAATCGCTGAAAGCCTTCGAGCAAATCGCCGAACGAAAAACTGTGCTCGCCGTCGGCCCGGGAATTTCGAGCGATCCGAGCACGGCGGAATTCGTCCGCACAGTTGTGCAGCAATCTGAAACTCCAATTGTTCTCGATGCCGACGGTCTGAACGCATTCGAAGGCCGAGCAGAAGACTTTAGCCGCAGAGGCCGTGGAGATCACGCCGGGAACGCGGAGAAAAATACGCTTGTTCTCACGCCGCATCCCGGAGAAATGTCCCGACTCACCGGACTAAACATCGGCGCCATTCAGCGCGATCGCATCAACGTCGCAAGGCAATTCGCCCAGGAGCACAACCTCATCGTGGTGCTCAAGGGCGATCGAACAATCATCGCAAACCCGCAAGGCGAGGCTTGGGTCAACACGACCGGCAACCCCGGTATGGCTACCGGCGGCACCGGAGACATCCTCACTGGCATGGTTGCCGGAACGCTGGCCCAGCATCCGAAGCGTGCTTTTGAGGCCGTCCTCGCGGCGGTTTACCTGCACGGTCTCGCTGGCGATATCGCGTGCGAAACCACGGGGGAGCATTCGCTTGTTGCCACTGATCTTATAACGGCATTACCAGAAGCCTTCCGCCGCGTTCGCGCGCAAGCCCCCGAGAAATGGACGAAGATCGGAGATTACCGGATAGCATGAACCCACATGCCACAACAACCCGGGCGTTTCGCGAATTTACAACTAGGTCTCCCGAAGAAACGGTTGCGCTGGGGAGAGAATTGGCGGCCTTGTTACTACCGCCTAAGGTAGTTGTACTGAGCGGCGATTTAGGTGCGGGCAAGACCACACTAGTAAAGGGAATCGCCGAAGGGTTTAAGGCTGCGGCTGAAGAGGATGTGACCAGTCCCACCTTCACGCTGATTCACGAATATCGGGGGCCAGCAGCCACGATTTACCACATCGACCTCTATCGCATCGATACGCCGCGCGAGCTGGACACGCTAGCTCTCGATGACTTGATGAATGAGAACAGTATTCTGCTGATCGAGTGGGGAGAGAAGTTTGAGAGATTTCAGAGAGAAAGGAACGTGGAAATCTCCCTGACTCGAATCTCCGATACGGAGCGTAGGATCCGCGTCACCGAGAATTGAACAAAGATGGCAAGCTGCAAACTCGAATTCTCGCAAACTGCGCACTGATTGTCATCGTCCTAGTAACTGTCGGCGTCAGTGGCTGGCATTACGCTTACCAACGCAGCCGAGCTACTTTTCTCGACCGGCGTACTGCCTTTGAGCAGGACGTTGAACGCAACTTGCCCCTGGGTTCGGACATTAGCAATGTTCAGAAGTTCTTAAAGTTGCGCAACATGATCTCTACCGAACTCGCGCCGACACCGGGCCAAGAGGGATGGTACCAGAACGCAAGTAATACCCTTGAAGGCAGAACCAGCGATTTCAAAGCTACGTTGTATGAGTGCTCTATCCATGTGGAATTTAAGTTCGACGCGACTGAGAGGCTCCTAGGCTACAGGGATACAGTGCCGTGCACAGACATATATTTTTAGAATCCCATCACGTTGTACCCACAATCAACGTAGATCACTTCTCCAGTGATTCCCGAGCTCGCGTCCGACGCCAGGAACACTCCGGTTGCGCCTACTTCATTGACATCGACATTTCGCTTCAGCGGCGCGCGTTCGGCATGGGATTTCAGCATTTCTCCCAGGCCCGAAATACCGCGGGCAGCAAGGGTTTTGATCGGACCAGCGGAAATTGCGTTGACACGGATTTTCTTCGGCCCGAGATCATTCGCGAGATATCGGACCGAACACTCCAGTGCCGCTTTTGCCACGGCCATCACATTGTAATGAGGGACGACTTTTTCTGCGCCATAGTAAGTCATCGTGATCACACTGCCGCCGTCTTCCATCAGCGGAGCAGCTGCGCGCGACACGGCAATCAATGAATAGACGCTGACATCGTGCGCAATGCGGAATCCTTCGCGCGTGGTGTTCAAGAACTCGCCTTTCAGTTCGTCCGGCGGCGCAAACGCAACGCTGTGCACGAGAACGTGCAGTTTGCCATAACGTTCTTTCAGTTGCGCGAACACGCGCTCGATTTGATCATCCTTCGAGACGTCGCACATGAAGGCTTCGGCTCCGGGAAGGGAGAGGATCAGGTCTTCAGCTTCCTGCTTAAGGCGTTCATTCTGATATGTGATGGCAAGCTTGGCGCCGGCCTGATGTAGGCCCTGCGCAATTGACCAGGCAATGCTGCGTTTATTAGCGACTCCGAAGACGACGGCCACGCGGCCTTCGAGCGAAAAAGACATGCCTCCTCCTGGACGAAGGAGAAAGCATAGCAGTGGGCCGCGAAGTGGCGCCACTCAGGTGCGGACTAGAATGCGGCCTACAGGAACAGGCCCTTACCGGCCGCGCTGCTTGGGGCGTGCTCGGGTCGGCGGCCGGTGGGCATGTTTTCGTTCTAGGGGAGTGAACCCGGCTCTGCGGCGGGAGTTTCGGGGAAAATTGTGGAAATTTCCGAAAAATTTCCGCCAGCAAAAAGCGTTTAACCGCAGAGATTGCGGAGATATCAGTCGAGTCCGCCGGGCGAATCAGGTCCTACTCGGGAATTGCCATTGGCTTCGATTTCATGAGCTGCTCAAAGCGAGCATCCTTCCGCAAGTCGGCAAATTCGGGGTCGGTATAGGCTTTCTTAAAGTCTTTGTAGCCCTCTTCCATGCACTTTCGAAGAAATTCAAGCGAGTGGTCCTTATCACCGATCTTGGCGTAAAGCTTCGCAACCACGTAGTCATAGTGGGCACGGTCTTCAGGCGAAGCCATTTGCGCTGTAATCCCGGTGTGCGAAGTGTGCTCGAAGATATCGGGGTCCAGTTCCACGGCCTTTGCATAGGCCCGCGTCGCGCGCTCAAAATCTTTTCGCGCAAAGTAGGCCGCGCCCAGGTTCGAGTAAAACGACGCCGAATCCGGCCGCAAAGCGATGGCCTTTTTGTACTGCTTTATCGCGGGCCCGTATTTGCGCCGTTCGTAATCGATGACGCCCAGATTGTTGACTGCGTCGGCCAGGGTGCGATCAAGCTTGATCGCATGCTCAAAGTCCCGCCCAGATTCCTTGAATCTCTGCAGCATCAGCTCCGTGATGCCCAGTTTGTTGGCCACCGCTGCGGTCTGGGTTTTCTCCAGAGCTGCCCGGTAATAGTCGATGGCGTCCAGGTACTGTTTCCGTGAACGCAGATCGTCTCCCTGCCTCTCCAGTTCGATTGCGGAAGCATCCACTGGCGGCGGAGCCACACGTCTCATCGGCGGAGCAATTTGAATTTGATCGGAGGGAGACTGCGCAACCGCCATCGAGACCAGAATTCCAAATAGCGCCATCATCAGCGGATAGCGCAAGGAAGCGCGAGACATAACATGCCTCCTGAGCAGGGAATACATTGAATGTACTGACACCAGCGAAGCTCGCCGTGTTCCCGCCCGCTTCCTCTAAACTCTGCTATCCGCTTCAGTGAGGGCTGGCGGTTGCTTCCGGCGGCTTGGGTGGAGGATCCGCCTGCTTGTCATCCTTAAAAATACCAGCAATTTTGCCCAACAGACCCTTTTTCTTTTGGCCATTCTGGTCGGTTGAGGAGGCATCGGTTGAATTCGGTGGCGGCTCCGGTTGGGGATTTCCCAAGCCCAAAATCTTCGAAAGGATACCGTGGATTCCGTTTCCCTGATCGCAGGTGCTGGTCGGCTCGGTTCCTACAATGAAGGCCGAAGTGTATGTTTGCGGGCATGACGGAGTCGCCAGCAGATTGGTAAGTTTATCGAGCTGGACATCCACCACGCCTGAAGGTTGGGCGAAGGCTTTCATATCGGAGTAGCGGGGAAGCTCAGCCGCCTTCTTCATGAATTCGGTCCAGATGGGTGCGGCGGTTTGCGATCCGGTCAGGTGAATTTCGCTATAGTCGTCGAAGCCAATCCAAACGATGCAAAGCAGGTTGCTGGTATAGCCGGCGAACCAGCCGTCGTGTGAAGTGCCAGTTTTACCGGCGGCGGGTAATTGGAAACCACGACCGCGCACGGCGGAAAATGCAAGCCCATTGTTGACCACGCCTTCCATCATGTCGGTCATCACGTATGCCACGCGTGGGTCAAGGACCTGCCGCGTTTCAGAACTGAAATTCATGACCGGATCACCGTCGGCGTTACGGACCGACTTGACTAACACGGGCGAGAGCCGGGTACCGTTGTTGGCGAATACGGTATAGGCGGCGGCCATTTCGAGAGGCGTGGCCTCATAAGCTCCAAGGGCCATCGCCGGTGTTGGCTTGACGGAAGTGATGCCTGCGGCTTTGGCCAAATCGACTACCTTGTCGTATCCGACCTCCTCGGCCATCTTAACGGTCGCATTATTAAGCGACATTGCCAGGGCATAGCGTGCGGTTACGTCGCCGCGATACTCCTCTTTGTAGTTACGCGGCTCATAAATCTGGTCACCGTAAGCAAACGTGCTCGGTTCATCCTGAAGGATGGAGGCCGGAGTATAAACCGGATTGCTTCCGTCGAGCGCCGTGTTCATAGCAGTGGCATAGACGAAGGGTTTGAAGATCGATCCGGTGGGTCGCTTTGCGACCGCATGGTCCAGTTGGCTGAATCCGTAGTTGCGGCCGCCCACCAGCGCGAGAACGTCGCCAGTGTGTGGATCCATGGCTACCAGCGCGACCTGCGCCTGGGGGCCAGATTCGACCTGAGTTTCGTATTTACCTCTGCCGACTTTTATCCGTTTGGTCCGCCGTTTGGTAACTTGTTCATCCACCAGCTTGATTCCGCTTTCGACCGCCTGCGCCGCGGCCCGTTGCAGGTCAGGATCGAGGGTGGTGTAGATCCGGTACGCCTGCTCGTTCATCTCTCGCTCGGGAATTTTCCCGATAAGGGTTTCGCGAACCAGATCAACGAAGTACGGAGCATCGCTGGCCTCTGCATTGGGAGGGGCAAGCTTCAATGGTGTGGCTTTGGCTTTATCGGCCTGCTCACGGGTGATGGCATGGGTCTCGACCATCGAATCGAGAACCAAGTTGCGGCGTTCCTGCGCGCGTTCGGGATGCCGATATGGCGAAAGATAGCTTGGTCCCTGAATAATGCCCGCAAGCAATGCGGCTTCGGGCAGCGTCAGGTCCTTAATGTCCTTATTGAAGTAGGCGCGGGATGCTTCTGCAAAGCCGCTGATCGCAAATGATCCTCGCTGTCCAAGTGGAACCCAGTTGGCGTAGAACTCAAAGATTTGCTGTTTGCTGAATTTTTGCTCAAGCTCAATAGCGATCAGCATCTCGATCAGCTTGCGCTTGATTTTCCTTTGTGGCGAAAGGAAAAATCCCCGGGCGAGCTGCATGGTGAGAGTCGAGCCGCCTTGCTTCAGTCGCTGGTGTGTCAGATCAAACCACGCGCCTTCTGCGAACCTGACGAAATTTACCCCGTTATGTTCGAAGAACCGACGGTCTTCAATAGACAGGACGGCGTCAACCAGCAATTTCGGCATTTCGTTGTAATGGATGACTTCACGTTTGGACCGTTGATCGCCCTCGAAAAGCGAAGTGATCATCTCCGGCTCGAGCTCGTACGCTTCGAGTTGACTGCCGGAATTGCCTGTAATGCCTTCGACCTGCCCATCGCTGACGCGGATGGTAGCTGGCTCAGGACTGTGATAAGAACCTGGGCCGGGCTGGACCTGAATGCTACTCGCGGTCAGGCGATAGTTTCCCATCGAAGACTGTGTACCTTTTTCGGAATACCCGGCATGGCGGAGGTCGGCTGCAATTTCTTTCAAATCGACTTTCTCGCCGACAGCGATGGAAACTGGGCGCGCATAAATTTTGGCAGCATTGGCGAAGACCGGCCCCGAAAACCGTTGCGCGATAATGCGCTCGTATTTCACGTAGTAGTACGAGAAAAAGGCCACGAAAGCCACAGCCAGGAACAGGAATACCGTCATCGCAACTCGCAACACGGGATCATGGCGCGAGCTGCTTGCACGCTTGTTACGGTGCGGAATTCTGATTTTTATTGCCACGAATTGACGGAACTACCCTTAAAATTCGGACGAACTCATGCCACTGCTGGTGAGATGAGGCGGCGCGAGAAATCGTTACCAGAGCATGCCTCGACGGTTCCGAAGCAGTCTTTATTCTAATTGATTTGGAAGCGAATCGAGCCCGCGGTCAACCGCAGGAATCTTTAGAGTACGCCCCGGTTGGTGGTGGATGCGTCAAAGTGCAGGTCGAGCGGATAACCGGGTAGATCAATGTGAACTACGTAGGGCGCGCGAATGCTGACTACGCCGTTTCCCAGCCCACCCGTGCGTTGCACGTGAATCTGTTCCTCAGAAATCGGGATTTCCAGTTCCTGCGCTTTCTTAAAGACTGCGGTGCGAATGTCGGTTTCAGTCTTGCTCGAATACGAATCTAGTGTGGCTTCGTTCTTGACAGCGTCTGCGAACTGATAATTCTCAAAATACGGAGGAATTATCACCCACCCAAGGTATAAGGCGGCCACTATCATGCCGATTCCGAAGAACATTTTGAAGAAACTCATCAGCGCTCCGCGGGGTGCGAACGCTGCGGCTTACATGCGCGCCCGGCCCAGATTTTGCTGAAAATATTCGACTATCGCGCCGATGCTAACATCGTGAGTTTCACGGGTCGAGCGTTTAACCACCTCTAACCTATCTTCGGTAACTTTCTTTCCCACATTGATGCGAAAAGGAATGCCGACCAGGTCAGCGTCCTTAAATTTCACCCCCGGACGTTCGTCCCGGTCGTCCAGTAGCACGTCAAAACCCGCTAATTTCAGCTGATTCGCGGTATTTTCAGCAGTTGTCCGTATCTTTTCGTCACTGACGTTGGTTGGTGTGACCACGATCTCGAAAGGCGCGATCTGCGGCGGCAGCCAAAAACCGTTTTCGTCATTACTCTGCTCGACCGCGGCCGTGAGGATGCGTTCAATACCGATCCCATAGCAGCCCATTGTTGGCAAAACTTCCTTGCCGTTTTTGTCGAGCACGCGAGCGCCCATTGACTCGGAGTACTTGGTTCCGAGCTTAAAGATATGTCCGATCTCGACCGCGGTGTCCATTCGCAGCGGGGAACCACAGTTTGGGCATGGATCGCCGGTTGCGACGCTGCGGAGATCGGCGTAGGCCGTGGGCTGGAAATCTTTTCCCGGTGTGATGTTTTTGACGTGGTAGTCCTCTTTGTTCGCGCCAGCGATCAAGTTTGTGCGGCCTTCGAGCGCTTTGTCGACGAGGAGGGCTGGAAGGGAACCATCGTCAAGGTTCCTGGCCCAGTGAATTCCGAGAGGACCAAGAAATCCAGCAGGCGACTTGAAAAGGGCGCGAATTTCTTCATCCTGCATCGGCCGAGTTACTCTGCCAGCGAGCGCGGTCGAAAGCTTCGCTTCGTTTAGCTGATGATCGCCGCGCATCAGCACCACCACGCCACGCGACTTTGGCTTGCCCGATTTCTCGTCTTGCAAATCGATCATCAGCGCGAGTGTCTTGATCTTGTTCTTCGGGGACACACCGAGAAACTTCGCTACATCTTCAATTGTTTTCTGTCCCGGCGTGTGGACTTCGAGAGGCTTGCCGTCCCCTTCCGGCCAAAGGTCCGTTACTGGCTCAAGCTTCGACGTCGCTTTTTCCAGATTCGCCGCGTACTTGCAATTTGCGCAGCTTACGACCTGGTCCTCGCCGGCCGGCGTATAAACCATGAACTCTTCCGATTGCGAGCCACCCATCGCGCCGGAATGAGCGTCGATCACCAGGTAGTTCAATCCACAACGGTCGAAAATTCGGCAATACGTTTCGCGATGCTTGCGGTATGAAAGATCAAGTCCCGCGGCATCGACGTCGAAGGAGTACGAATCCTTCATAATGAATTGCCTTACTCGCAGCAGACCAGATCGCGGACGTGGCTCATCGCGGAATTTTGTCTGAATCTGATACCAGATTTGCGGAAGTTGCTTGTAACTACGCAGCTCTTTGCGCGCGATCTCGGTCATGTTCTCTTCGTGGGTCATGGCGAGGCAGAGATCAGCGCCTTTGCGGTCTTTGAGCCGAAAAAGATTCTCGCCCATGACCGCCCAGCGACCGCTCACCTCCCACAACTCGCGCGGATGGAGAGCGGGGAGGTAGAACTCCTGTCCAATGCGGTCCATCTCCTCGCGAACGATTCCGATGATTTTGTTGAATGAACGGTTCCCCAGGAAAAGATACGAATAGATTCCGGCGGCCAGTTGCCGTATATATCCGGCTCGCACAAGGAATTTGTGGCTTGCGACTTCAGCGTCGGCCGGAGCTTCGCGGAGCGTAGGAATAAAAAGCTGTGACCAGCGGTGCATAGAAAGAGTCCCGGATGAAGAAGGGAATTGGTTATTTTAGCGGGATGTAAGATTTCGCGCTAATCAGGAGGTGCTCGTGAAGCAAACGAGCACCCGTGATTTCTCCTTATTGCACCCGGAACTTTGCGTACATCGAACCACCGGTTACCTTCTGGTCGTCGATCATGAGCGATACACCTCGATATCGCCATTTTATTCCATCTGAGTGTATAATACATTTAAACTTAGTATTTGCAACAAATAACCTTAGTATATAATCGTTATGTTAAAATTTGGTGGGGTTCTGGATGTTTACCACGGCGATAGACGTCAAAGTTGCTGACGAGGTATGGATCGCGACGGCTCTCTTGCATCAGGAGAATTTACGAAGAGAGGACTTTGCGATTGAAGAAATTTTGGAGCGTGCTAAGCAGGAGGGCCTGAGGAAGCCTCTGCGCAAGGGAGTCTATGCCCATATCGTTCAGCATTGCGTAGCAAACCGAGCACCTAGTCCGGGGCGCTACCGAATGCTGCTCGAGACTGCACCTGGCCGCCGCCGGCTATTTCGTCCCGGTGATTCCTATCATCCGGAGCGGGAAGGCTCAAAAACAATTCCGGACGCAAACGAATTACCGGAAGCATATCGTCCTCTTATGGACTGGTATCGTGCGTGGAGTCAGAACACCTTATGCGAAAGAATCAAGCACGATCCGCTCCTCGCTCTATATGGTTCGGGTAAAGACATTTGGGCCGACGAACATGCTGACCAATACGTCCGTAGACTTCGCGAAGGGTGGGAATGAGCCGCATATTCTGGGATACCAATCTCTTCATTTATTTCCTGGAAGGTAATCAGAAATTTTCCCCGCTGACCAAAGAGCTCCGCAGGAAGATGCTGATGCGAGGCGACCAACTTCTGACATCGACCTTCACGATGGGGGAAGTCTTAGTAAAACCACTCGAACAGTACGATATGGTTCTGTGCAGGCAATACCAGGACACAATTACGAAAGCGGCTCTCCTGGTACCATTCGATGTCCGCGCGGCATGGAGCTATGCCGATATCCGTCGCGATCGATCATTCCGTGCGCCGGATGCTATCCAGCTCGCTTGTGCGGCGAGCGTTGGTGTTGATTTGTTTGTAACGAACGATCAACGATTACAGGGAAAGCACGTTCCCGGAGTTCAATTCATCACTTCGATTGACCGAGTTCCGATCTGAGAGTGTCTATTGGCGGAGCGTTACACCATTTCCGTTCCCCACAAGTCATGCAGGTGAACGATACCCTCCAGCTTTTTACCGTCAGCAACTACAACCAGCGATGTGATCTTGCCCTCCTCCATCAAGGCCAAAGCCGTGGCGGCGAACTCGTGCGGTGAAATCGTCTTAGGGTCGCGCGTCATGCAATCCCCCGCGGTAAGATCGAGCACGTCTTTACCCTTGCGCTCAAGCAAGCGGCGAAGATCGCCATCGCTGATAATGCCGACAAGCCGGCCAGCTTCGACGACAGTGGTTACGCCCAGCTTCTTGCGCGACATTTCATAGATCACATCCGGCATTTTGGTTTGCGGAGAAACTCGCGGGAGCGCATCACCGGTATGCATCAGGGCTTCGACTCGCGCCAGCCGCTTGCCCAATTTCCCTCCGGGATGGAGCCGTGCAAAATCTTCTTCTTTGAACCCTTTCTTCTCGGCAACGGCGACGGCGAGAGCATCTCCCAGCGCCAGCATTGCTGTGGTTGAGGCAGTTGGTGCTAAGCCAATGCTGCAAGCCTCCTGCTCGACGGCGCAACTGAGAAAAACATCGGCAGCTGAAGCGAGGGTCGAAATTTTTGGGAGTACTTGTTCAATCTTTTGACTGACGGGGAGAGCCGTGCCTGCAAAGTCCTTTCCTGAATTTTCATCGCAGGTAATCGCAATCAGCGGCAAACGCAGCCTTTTTATCGTGGCAAGCAAGCGCAGAATTTCGTCGGTTTCACCGCTTGCGGAAAGCGCTACGACCACATCCCCGACCGCCAGCATTCCTAAATCACCGTGCAGGGCCTCAACCGGATGCATGAATAGCGCCGGCGTGCCGGTTGAACTCAGTGTCGCTGCAATCTTGCGCGCAACTAATCCGCTCTTGCCTATACCTGTAACGACCACCCGCCCGGGACAGCAGGAGAGCAATTCGACCGCGGTATTGAATGAGCTCGCCATTGGACCGGCAAGGCGGTCGGCGAGCAGCGACAGAGCTCGCGCTTCAATGCGGACTACGTTTTCACCAATGTGTTTCATCGTGAGAGCAGGGAAGCAAGGATGTTAGCAAAAACAAGTGGTCAGTGGTCAGTGGCTAGTGGCCAGTGGCAACCGGAAAAGCACATTCGTGTTTACACAAATATGGCCACGGAGGATGCGAAAATAGAGCGATGCCTCGTACCAGCTTGCGCACCAGCAAATTCGCGGAGTCGGTGATACGCGGTATGACCCGACTCGCGAACGAATGTGGTGCGATCAATCTTTCGCAAGGTTTCCCGGACTTCGATCCTCCTGCAGCTGTGCTGAGGGCCGCAGAAAAAACTGCCCGCGAGGGTCCACACCAGTATGCAGTCACCTGGGGAGCGCCTAACTTTCGCGCCGCCCTTGCCAAGAAGCAATCACGTTTTATGGGGCTTTCGCTCGATCCGGATGAAAATGTCGTCGTGACCTGCGGCAGCACTGAGGCCATGATGGCCGCCATGATGACGGCATGCAATCCCGGCGACAAAGTCATTGTCTTTTCGCCCTATTACGAGAACTACGCGGCCGATGCCATTCTCTGCGGGGCAGAGCCGATTCACGTAACTCTTCATCCGCCTGATTTTTGTTTCGATCCCGCCGAATTGCGAAAAGCGTTCGAGAAAAGGCCGAAGGCGCTGGTGCTGTGCAATCCGTCGAATCCGTCAGGAAAAGTCTTTACTCGCGAAGAGCTCTTAGAGATTGCCGACCTCGCGGAGGAATTCGACATTTTTGTGCTGACCGACGAAGTATACGAACACATCGTGTATGCGCCGCACCAGCACACGTATTTTGCTTCTTTGCCGCGGATGTTCGAGCGGACCCTGAGTTGCAGTTCGCTCTCGAAGACTTACTCAATGACAGGATGGAGGCTCGGATACGTGATCGCCTCCCCTACGGTGATCGACGAAGCCCGCAAAGTACACGACTTCTTGACCGTCGGGGCCGCGGCCCCACTACAGGAAGCAGCGGTCACAGCGCTCGAGCTTCCCGATAGTTATTACGCAGAACTGCAGAATCTCTACTCGCAGAAGCGGTCCCTCTTTCTAGAATATCTTGACCGGGCTGAACTCAAGTACACGAAACCGGAAGGCGCTTACTACGTCATGATCGATATCGCGGAATTTGGGTGGAGGAGTGACGTGGAGTTTTGCGAGTGGCTCGCCAGAGAAGTTGGCGTGGCGGCAGTGCCCGGTTCGAGTTTTTTTCACGAACCTGTAAACCATTTGGTTCGCTTGCATTTTGCAAAACGCGAAGAAACTTTGGCCGCCGCCGGCGAGCGACTGCTCGCCGTAAAAGATAGAGCAAGAAACGCCGTCTCCGCAGTGCGTCAAAAAAAGGCCTAGATAGTTATCCAGGCCCAATGTCGTGCTCATCGCGCCCGTTTATTTGGTCTTCGAAGAGAGCTCAACCCAAGTTACGGTTGCTTTCAGCGGAATGACGTAAGCTTGGCGTTCGCTCTTAAGTTCAGTGGTTGGACGAAAACTGCTAACGCCAGTAAGTTTGGCAGGCTGATCGATTCTAAGCCGCGCTTCGGAACTGAACTGGTTGCTTGCGCTGAATCCGATACGCACGGCGCTGCTTGTAGGATCGAGTTCGAGAGCGGCAAACGTTCCCGCATCGAGCGTGAGCCAGAGTCCATAAGGAGCGACGTAGATTCGCGTGCGGGAGGAATCGAGCGGCGTGACGTCAATGGTATTCCCGTCCTTTTTCAGATTTCCGCCGAATGCGACCCAGCCGAATTGCGGATCATTAACAACATATGTTGCGGTGTTCCATGAATGCCCGAAAAAATTTGGACCATAGTCGCCGGTGATGGGGTCGTCCTTAAGCATGTCCGGAAAGGAATGAAACGCAGCTGCAGGGAAGCCTTCCTGGTCAATATCGGTCAAAGCGCCCATCGTTCCGCCGTAACCCACGCGCAATAAGTAGACGTCATCAGGATGCTCGCGGTACTCGGCAAGAAGTGGAATTGCATTCAACGATGATCCGTAATGGTGCAGCTGCCGCTCCAATCTGCGGTCCCCTCCCGCGAAGATGAAATCCCAGTAGCGGCGGGCGCTCCCGTTGTATCCCCAATGCGGGATCGCGGGATCATAGCCGAGGATTGCGTTTAGTGTCACCTCAGCCTTGTCGTTATACCCGAAATATTTCGTCCAATCGTAGACTTCTTCCTGGCCGGTCGAATCCCATGGCATTTCACTTCCAAAGGGATATGGCTCACGCTTCCAGCGATCGGCGCGGGCACGCATTTTCGCCTCAAGATCGTCGGCTTTGTCGTTCATGCCTTCGCGGCGCAGGTCGGTCAGAATCTGCAGGAAGATGCTGCCCTCCATCTGTCCGAACACCGCGAGTCCCTCGGCATATTTGGTCATCGCGATTGAGGTCTCATACGCCTGGTTCAGGTACCAATCCCACGGATGGTTTATGACAAGCCCCTGGTTATTGCGAGCAAGGTGATACATCACCCAATAGGCCGCGGCAACGTGGGGATAATCGTACGATCGGTCGACCTGCTCGGATGCTTTCTTGTTCCAGCTTGTCCAGCTGCTCCAATCGAAATCGCTGCGATAAAATCCTGCGGGCAATTCGTCGGGCTGATAGTAGAAAAGGCTTTTGCGGACGCCGTATTTGTGTTCGCCATCTTTGTATTGCAGGCCGCCCCAGACGACGCCATCAATAAACTGCTGCAGTTTGTCGATTTCTTCTTTATTCGGCTGGACGAATTCCTTCATCATGGCAGCGATCCAGCCACCTCCGCCGCCTTCGTCGCCGAGGCCCGCGATCCAGGCGCGGCTGTCTTGCATTACGATTTTGTTTTGCTCGCGGTTGTAGGTCATGACGGACGGGCTGCGATGAAAGGGATCGTTGGGATCGGCGAACCAGTCAGTCGTAGTGAGAAAGTGGCCCATGTCGGAGACGACTTCCGACTCTGGTTTCGTAACAAAATAGTGGATAGTCTGCACGAGACCATCGTCGTAAGTGACGGTCAACCGAGAACGTCCCCATTGTTGACCTTTAACGGCGTATGCGGCCCAATTTCTATGGCCCGGATTCGGCAAGCGCTGCAGCGAAAGTGCGCCTTGCGGCTCAATCGCCAGCGACTTCACTCTTCGTGAATATTTTAAGAACAGCCGGCCATCGATGTCGGTTGGCAGCACATAATCGGGAAATCCGACCGCGACGGGGCGTTGATTTGTCGCGAGCGTGTTCTCGATGTTGCGAATCGAATCGGACAAAAGAAACCTGACGCCATAAGTTTTCGATTCACCGGGCTTGAGCGTAACCGCGGTTGCAGGGTTCCACTCGTCCACGCCCTTCCATTCGTTTTCCGCGTATGACTGCGAGTGGACCATCCATTCGTAGAAGCCTTCGAACGTGATGCCGCGCGGCGTTGGATCGGTGAAAACCGGCTTTGCTCCCCAACGATTTGGGTGATCGAGAATAGGGTTGTAGGCCTCGAAGGGCGTCTTGCCATCAGGTACCACTAACAATGCGGGTCCCTTGCCGCTGAGACGAGTTACTTGCAAATATCCGGCATCTTCACCGATGTAGGGATCGTAGAACGAGCATTTCGCATGCGCTTCTTCGAGCGAACGATTGTTGAGCACGTTGTTGAAAATCATCGGAATGCCGAGCGCGCCAATTTCCACCGCGGCATCGCTCTTGTTTTTTAAGGTGAAGCGCAGCGTCAGCTTGCCATTTTCGAGCGCCCACGTCCGCACAACCTGCAAAGGAATGTCGGAGGGCAGCGTCGAACTGAGATCGGCGGACGCCAAAACGTGTGCCGGCGTTGGGAGCGCTTTCACAGGTGTGCGCTCAGTTGCCGTCGAATAATTTTTCCAATCTCCGGAATCGCCTGAGCGGAGCCGTAACGTAATGTCGCCGAGGTGAAAATATCCGTTCTGCGAACGTTCCGTCAAAAGGTCGCCGGGAGTGAAGTCGAAATCCGGCGCGGCCTTTGGGTTGAGAGCGGCAACCGTTTGTGAAGATTTCACCAGGACGAGACTGAAGTCAGGCGTAGAGACCGTAATCGTGCCTTCATTCAGCATCGGGCCGGGAGTAGGAGGCGTCTTTCGCTGGGATTCTTGCGCGTTGCTGAGATTAGCCGATGCGGCACACAGAAAGGCAAAAAAGAGGAACCATCGGACGATTTGCGAGTTCGTGCTCCGGAGGTGCTCGCGTTCTTTGTTTTTCATTAGGCCTCTATGCGGTCTTTGCCGAAGGACTGCTGATTTCCTGCACCACTGCCGTGAAATCTTTTTCGCCAAGCCCGCTGGCGATGGCGCGCCTAAATGCAGCCAATGCCGCGGCTGCGGTTTCCAGGTTTAAGTGCCGGCGGCGGCCTTCCTCGATTGCATAGCTGACGTCCTTGGCCATCAGGTTCAGATGGAAATGAGGGGTAAAGTCTCCGGAAGCGACCCTCTCCGTGACGCGCTTAAGAATGGGGCTTCCAGGCGCTCCTTCGCACAGAATGGACGTGGCTGCTGCCCAATCCAAACCACCGGCTCGAATCAGGGCGAGTGCTTCACCAAACGAGACGGCCTCCACAGCAGCCAGAAAATTGTTGATCAGCTTCATCAGCGCTCCGCTTCCGGTTGGCCCAAGATAGACTGCGTCGCGGCCAAGCACTGCGAGCACAGGGCGAACTCTCTCCAGGGCCTGTTCAGAGCCGCCCACGAGAAAAAGCAGTTGACCCGATTCCGCGTGCGGCTTGGTGCCGGTGACGGGTGCATCCAGCAATTCGCAACTTCGCTGCGCGCCAAGCGCCGCCAGTTCTTTGATCCAACCGACAGACAGAGTGCTGGATTCAATCAGCACTGTGCCAGGTTTGGCGCTGGCGAGCGCACCATTTTCCGCGGACCACACCTCGCGGGAGGCCGGGTCATCGGCGACCATGCTGATTATGATCTCCGCCGTTGCTGCGGCTTCACGCGGAGAACCAGCGAGCGCTGCGCCGTGGTCCACAAAAGATCTGGCACGTTCGCGATTACGGTTGTAAACAGAAAGCGGAAAGCCGGCAGAGAGCAGGCGCCCGGCCATTCCCGCGCCCATGGTCCCTAATCCGAGAAGCGCCACATGAGGCTTAGGCATAATTCTCCTATCGCATCGAAACTACGCTGATCAGCGTTGGATCATTCTTATTTGAAGACACTCGGTTTCGCAGCGGCCGTCCAAATCCCTCAAATGCAATTTGCATGAAGTCTCCATCGGCCAGTCGGACGCCCTCACCGAAGCTGAGGCAATCAGCGCCAAAAAAATGGACGTGAATGTCCCCTGGCTGGCGGTGCGCTTCATGCTTGAAGTGATGATGTTCGATGTTTTGCAGGCTGTGGCACATCTCGGCTTCGCCGGTACGGAGGCTCTTGCGCCACAAAGGTCGGCCTGCGCGTTCGATCGTGACTTCTCCCTCGACAGAATGAAACGCTGGTTCGATTACCAGCTCCGGACCGATCGAGCAAGTACGCAATTTCGAACTGGCGAGGTTCAGATAATTTGTCTTCTCAAAGCAATGATCGGAGAACTCATTGCCGATCGTCATTCCGATACGACGAGGTTGACCTTGTTGATCATTGAAATAAATACCGGCGATCTCAGCTTCCTCGCCGCCATCTTCGGCATACGACGGGACAAAGAGTGCTTCACCATGAGCGCGCAGTCCTGAGCCCGTCCCTTTATAGAACCACTCGGGTGATGTGCCGATATAACCTGGTTCAGGGCGCCCGCCAGCCAAGCCCGAGCGAAACATCTTCATGCTGTCGGTGAGTTGCTCTAGCTCCGCCGCAGCTGGCGGTGTTGCATGCATCGCTTGTCGATCGCGCGCGCTGCCGAGATGTGTAAGGCCCGTTCCGGAGACCGAACAACGCGACGGTTCCGGATGATCGATGGCCGGCATGATCTTCCAGTCGGAGTTCCCGAGATAGATTGGATCGTAGTCTAGCTGCTCTTTCGTGGCTCGTTTCATGGCAGATCTGGATAAATCCATCTTCTCCGCGATAGAGGCACGTACCAGGTCGTAGATCGATGAGACTTCCGGATCGAGCAGTCGCAGCTTTGGCTCCTCCACCAGCGCAACCCGGCGGACCGCTTCTCGTTTGAGTTGAATTAATCGCGCACTCATTCGATCATTTCGAAGTTTTGTTTCAAGACTCGCTCGTCGATAGTGAGTCCAAGACCGGGAACGTTCTCGTCGAGATCGATAAATCCGTCTTTCGCCTTTGGCTCACCCTTGAAGATGTACCAGAACAACTCATTTCCAACTTCGACATCGACCACGGGGAAGTATTCTGCCATCGGCGAATTTAGGCTGGCCATCACGACGTGATAGTTGTGCATTTGCCCAGCGTGCGGAATCACTGGAATCGAGTGCGCTTCGGCGAGCGCGGAAATCTTCCGCGCCTGACTAATTCCCCCAACCCGGTTTGTGTCGACCTGGATGTAATCAACCGCGTTGGCCTCGAGCAGATCGCGAAAACCGTAGAGCGTGAACTCGTGCTCGCCTCCGGCAATTGGAATCTGTGTCCTCCGCCGCAATTCAGCGTAGCCATGCACATCATCGGGCATCACAGGCTCTTCCAGCCAGCGCAAATTGTAAGATTCAAGCAAGGGGAGCATGCGTTTGGCGTAATCGAGGGTCCAGCCCATGTAGGCGTCCGCCATCAGATCGACATCATCGCCAACCGCGCCGCGAATGGTTTTCAACAAATCTAGATTTCGCTGCATTCCTGCTGCGCCATCGGTCGGTCCCCAACCGAAGCGCATTTTCATCGCTTTGTATCCTTCGTTCTTATAGCGCTTGGCTTCCGCCGCAAGTTCGTCCAGTGGGCTGCTGTAAAGCCGGCTCGCATATACAGGAATCTTCGATTTTGTGCGACCTCCTAGTAAGCGATACACAGGCTGCTTCGCTGATTTCCCGAGAAGGTCCCAAAGGGCAATGTCCGCTGCGCTGATCGCGACCATGCCAATGCCCTTGCGTCCGAAGGCGGCAGTCTTGCGATACATGCGTTGCCAAAGGAATTCGATGTCCCATGGATCTGCACCGAGGAGGACCGGTTTTAGGTAAAGGTCGATGACCTGCTTAGTAACCTGCGGCGCGAGTGCGGCGTTTCCAATTCCCACGTGGCCGTCGTCGGTGAAAATTTCAACCACCAGCCAGCCATGAAACGTAAACGCGCTCATGGACGCTGCTCTGTCTTTCTTGTTTTTTGACGCAACCGGTTCGAGCGCCAGCAGGTCCATAGGGTTGGTGCAGAAATGTTGGGGCAAGGGAGTGACCTTGCCTTTCCAGCGCACAACCCGAGTTCGAATTTCCGTAATTTTCAATGAGCCGCCTTAAATCCGAGTCTTGGCTGAACTGCCAAAGGTGCTACAACCGGGATCATCAGCAAGATAATGAGAAACGCCGCGACGTGGAATGTTCCTGCCATGGCAAAAATAGGTGAATAGCCGAAACCGTGATCGAGTAAATATCCGGCGAGCTGCCCGAAGGCAATTCCGCCCATCGCGCCACCAAATCCTACCAATCCGGCGACCGCGCCAACCGTACTCCGAGGAAATAGATCTGTGGGCAGCACCATGACCAGCGTCGACCAGGACTGCTGCCCGAAGTAGGCGATGCTGAACAAAGCCAATGCCCAAGACACGTTAACGTGCGGCACGAGCAGGACAGAGGGCATGACAGCCGCGCTCAGCCCGAGCGCAATTTTCCGCGCTTTTCCAGCCGAGAACTTTCGTTGTACCAGATAGCTTGAGAAGCTCCCTCCGACAAGACACCCCACACCGGAGGCGGCGTATGGAATCCAAGCCAACCTTCCCACAGCCTTAATGTCGAAGCCTCTTGCATCGTAAAGATATTTCGGTAGCCAGAAAAGATAGAAGTACCAGGCAGCATCGCTGAGAAATTTTGCGAGAATCAGACCCCACGCCTCAGGAATTCGCAGCAAGCTGATCCACGGAATGGCGTCTGAAGATTGATTTGCAGATTGCTTCGTTTGATCTCCGCGCGTAGTCAACTCAGAATTGTCGGTCGGCACGAAATACCGGATCCGCCACCATGCCGTCCAAATCAGTCCGAAGAACCCGGTGAAAACAAAAATCCAACGCCAGCTTGCGAATGCCAGGATGGCGGCAATAAGGGGCGGCGCTGCAACGGAGCCCACCGCTGTACCGGCATTGATAATTCCCATTGCTGTCGAACGCTCTTTCAACGGGAACCACTCTGCGACCGCGCGGGTCGCAGCAGGGAAGCCGCCGCCTTCGCCTGCTCCGAGTAAAAACCGGCTTGCGGCCAACATCATGAAATTCGCCGCCAGCGCGTGACTCAGGCACGCCACCGACCAGAACAGCATGATGACTGTAAATCCGCGCCGCGTGCCCAGAACATCGCTCAGCTTGCCACCACCGGCGTACATAAACGCATAGGCCACCAGAAAAGCGGATTGCAAATATGCGAACTGTACGCTCGTTAAAGGAATGTCACGGCCAATCGCTTTGATTGCTACCGGCAAAGTCTGCCGGTCAAGGTAACTGATCGCGATTGCCGCGCTCACCAGAACAGCGATTCGCCAGCGCACTGTGAGTTCTCTTTTCTCTGTAAGGTTGAGTTCTCAAGTGCGAACGAAAGGTGTCCAAACCTGCATGGTGCTCGGTTTCCGGTTTGCCCATGCGTAATAGGGAATGAAGGTCAACTCACCGGCGCGAGTTTTCGCCGGCTCGGGGCTGGTAGGCATGTAGAGCGGTAGCTCTGACGAAGCCGACTCATACACTCTGCCGTGATGGTGTAACACCTCGACACCGTCAAGCAAATCGGCCTTGTATTCGCCCTGGAAATCTTTGCCTAATCGCTCGTTGACGTTGATCGCGACATCAGAAAGTGTGGTGCCGCTCGGCTGGTCGAGCTCCTCCATGCAGAAAATAACCGGACCACGACGCACCGCAACTTTACCGCGATCTTCTGCCACGCGGGGATTCGAGGCGACAATTTCAGTATGCATGGGAAATTCGAGCGTCACCACGTCACCTGATTTCCAGGTGCGTTTCATCGGCAGGTATTCTCCTGGTTTTACGCCGGATTCAGCTCGGCCGTTTACCGCCACAGAAGCGCCACTAGCCCATCCAGGAATTCGTGCGTACAACGTGAACTCTTTTTCTTGTGCGGGGTTCACGGTTAGTTTGACCGTTCCTTCCCACGGATAGTTCGTCTTTTGCTGCACCTTGATCGCAGTCCCGTCTTCCAAGCGCCAATCGAGATTTGAGTTGTCGTAAAGATGGACGTACAAGCCGTCTTTGCTGGTGCTGTAGAAATATCCTGGCAATGATGAAAACGTGCGCTCGATATTCGGCGGGCAGCAAGTTACGTCGTACCAGGGGTTGCGGATGTTCGGGCTGCCGCGGAAACCATCGAAGGCAGCCGGATCGAAGGCGAGCGGATTGCGATAGCAATACGTAGTCCCATCGAGCGACATACCGGAATTGATGCCGTTGTAGAGTGCGCGCTCGACTAAGTCGGTGAACTTAGCTTCGCCGCTTGCGGCGAGCATCCGCCAGTTCCACATCATGTTGCCGATCGCGGCGCAGCTTTCACCATAGGCTTGCTGGTTCGGCAACTCGTATGCCGTGCCGAAGGACTCTCCTGCCGATCGCGCACCAACCCCGCCGGTGATGTACATTTGCCGACGAGTCAGGTCTTCCCACAACGTATTTAAAGTTTTCCAGTAGGCTTGGTCGCCGGTTTCAAGATAGTAGTCAGTCGCGCCGCAGCAGGCGTACATGGCGCGGACCGCGTGGCCTTCGAGTTTGGTGCGCGAGGTGAAAGGAATGCCGCAGAACATATAGACGATGCGCTCGGGCTCAATCTTCGCGCGTTCATCACCGTGCAGAATGTATCCGGCGAGCTCGACGTACTGATGTTTGCCCGTAGTGCGATAAAGCTCGATCAAGGCCATCTCGATCTCGGGGTGACCGGAGATGATCGGCTTCTGATTCGGGCCAGGCCCATAGTTCGGCAGAACAAAATCATCGACCATGCGCATTCCCGCATCCAGCAACTTGGTGTCACCGGTGGCACGGTAATAGGCAATCGAACCCTGAATCATATGGCCCAGGCAGTACATCTCATGCCCGACTTCCTGATCGTGCTGGTCCATTCGGAGCGAAACGCGGTCGTCCTGGTAGTAAGTGTTCAGGTATCCGTTCGGCTCCTGCACAGCGACCACCTCGCGAATCATGGAATCCGTGGTGCGTCGGAGTTCCGGCAGGGAGTCGGACTGCAATGCCCAGCCGACACCATCGATCCATTTGTAAATGTCAGAGTCAGCAAAATAGGGTCCCCTCTGCGGACCGGAACTCTTGTGGACCAGACGGCGGAAATTATCCATTCGGCCGTGGGCCTCAAGCTCGTCGTGCATGGTTGGAATGCTGCGCTCGACATTCGTCGCCCGGCGCTTCGACCAGAATCCTTCTTCAATCGTGACCGCGTGAACCGGAACACTGTGGAGCTTGGCATACGGAGACTTTGCGGTGTTGATCACACCTTGATCTTCCCAGGCAAGAATTGCCGCCGCAGAACTTACGTCAAAAGTGCTGCGATACTTACCAGAAACAAGCGCTGACGAAATTGCGGGTCGAGCGATGATCGAGGCAGCCGTAGAACCTGCTGCGGCCGAAAGAAATTGACGCCGGGAAACGCGATTGCGGGACATAGATCACCTCTTCGGAGAAGACGAATGGAAAATGCGTTGTTATGAGCGCGACAGAAAACGTTTACCGCACAAATATCCTGCGAACGGAACCGATTGTCAAGACTGGGACTCTGTCCCGGCCTCGATCGCGATGTCTAATCGCAAAAGGAGTCACCTCTTTGACCAGCCGGCGCCAGGAACAATACCTGACCCTTCCTTAACCATAACCAACTGGTCCGCTGCTATGCCTTTCAGGTTCTCTCGCGCACCGCTCGGCCAGTGAATCTCGACGTCTGCAGAGCTTATCTCCCCCAGCCCAAAGTGAAGCCGAGAGTCGTTGGACGAATAAAAACTAGACTGGCTCATCACCGCCTGCGCCTGCTTTTTGCCGCCGTAGTGGACGACTACCCGCGCGCCGATCGCGCTACGGTTCGACTTCGTTCCCAACAACTTGACCTTCAGCCAGTGACTCTTCCCGCGAATATCATTGCGCAGCAGCGAAGGCGGTTCATTGAGATTGACCACCAAAATATCGAGGTCGCCGTCGTTGTCGAAATCGCCAAATGCGCAGCCCCGGCTGCAGTGCGGAGCGGCAATTCCTGGACCAGCTTCCGCAATCAGTTCCTCGAACGTCCCGTTACCAAGATTTCTAAACACGACCCGCGGATTGTTTTTGGCATATTGTGGAAGCGTTTTCTCGATTTGCGGATACACGTTGCCGGCGGTCATGAACAGGTCTGGAAGACCGTCGTTGTCCAGATCGACCATGCCCGCGCCCCAGCAGATAAAGCGGGTTTCGACGCCGATCTTTGCCTTGCGCGTGACGTCTTCGAAGTTGCCGGTTCCATCATTGTGATACAGGCCATTCGTGTCTTCCGCAAAATGCGTTTTGAAAATATCGAGATGGCCGTCGAGGTCGTAGTCGCCGACGCCAATTCCCATGCCGGCTTGCTCCATGCCGTCATCGCTCAGAGCGACGCCGCGAAGAACACCTTCTTCACTGAATGTGCCCTTGCCTGTGTTCATGAGCAGGAGGCTTGGAGTTGAATCGCAGGCGACGTAGATATCGGGCCAGCCGTCTTCATTGAAGTCGGCCGTGACAGCGGTCATGCCATAGCTCTCGCGCAACTCGGCAATGCCCGTCTGCCGGCTTACATCAGTGAACGTGCCATCGCCGTTGTTGTGATAAAGCGAGTGGTAACCGGTGGGCAGTCCTCGCGGACCGCACTCAACCGGAACTCCTTTCCAGTTGCAATTGCTGTTCGCGCCCGGCTTCGGGACGTGTTTGAAATCAAATTGAAGATAATTTGACACGAACAGATCGAGGTGCCCATCGCGATCGTAATCTACGAATGTGCAGCCGGCGCCCCAACGTGGCACATTACCGAGCAAGCCCGCTTCCTTGGTCACTTCCGTAAAAGTGCCATCCCCGTTGTTGCGGAAAAGCTTGTTCTGACCGAAATAGGTAACAAACAAATCTTCAAAGCCGTCGTTGTTGTAATCGCCCACGCACACCCCGCAGGCCCAACCCACCGAGCGGAGGCCGGCTTTCTCGGTAACATCGGTGAAAGTTCCATCACGATTATTTTTGTAGAGCCGGTTTGTTGCCTCGGGCGGATCGCCGTCGATTCGAGTTCCGCTCAGAGTGAAGATGTCTATCCATCCGTCGTTGTCGTAGTCGATGAATGCGCACCCGCAGCCAGTGGCTTCGAGAATGTAGTCTTTTGAATCAGGATTGCCGTAAATGATTGTCGAGACGAGGCCGGCTTCGTGTGCGACATCGATGAACTGCGCATTGAAGGGGCGTCCTGAGGGAGCGGGTTTTGCCTGCGGTTTTACCGAGCGGGGCGCGACGCCTTGCCCGAACAGAGGACCGGCGGAGGCCGCGGCGGAGAGGGTTACAAAAACACGACGGGTAATCTTCATCAATGAAATTCAGGAAACAGGCTTACAAGTTTGCGGAAACGTTTACTGCCATATATTCTATCGGACGCTTTGCACACGTAAGTAGAGGAAGGTTAAAAAATGGAAACTCGGCGGCTGGGAAATAGCCACATGCAAATTTCGGTCCTGGGAATTGGAGCCTGGGCGATCGGAGGAAGCGGCTGGGTTGGCAGCATGGGCCCGCAGAATGAAGCCGACTCGGTCCCCGCCATCCACGTCGCGCTTGATCGTGGAATGAACTGGATCGATACCGCCGCACTTTACGGTCTGGGCCATTCTGAGGAAGTCGTCGCCGAAGCCATCCGAGGCCGAAATCCGCGGCCATACATCTTTACGAAATGTGAGCGCGTCTGGGACAGCAAGGGAAGCGTTAGTGCTTCGTTAAAGGCGGAATCGATTCGCCGCGAATGCGAGGCAAGTTTGCGGCGTCTCAAAATAGACGTAATCGATCTCTACCAGATTCATTGGCCCGAGCCGGATAAAGACATTGAAGAAGGCTGGACGGAGATGGCGCGGCTGAAAGAAGAAGGCAAAGTCCGGTACATCGGAGTTTCAAATTTTAGCGTGTCGCAAATGAAAAGAGCGCAGTCGATCGCGCCGATTACGTCATTGCAGCCGCCGTATTCGATCGTAACTCGCGCGATCGAGGGCGACATATTGCCATATGCGAAGAGCAACACCATCGGCGTAATCGTGTATTCGCCAATGTCTGCCGGTTTACTGACCGGCTCCATGACCCGGGAACGTGTCGCCAATTTCACCAGTGAAGACTGGCGGAAGAACCTGCCAAATTTCCGTGAGCCGCTGCTCTCACGCAATCTGCAACTGGTGGAGCGGCTGCGGGAAATTGGAAAGAGGCATGGCCGGTCTCCTGGCGAAGTAGCAATCGCGTGGACGCTTCACAATTCTGCCGTTACCGGCGCGATTGTCGGCTTTCGCAGTCCGAAGCAGCTGGAAGGAATTATCGGAGCAGCCGAATTCCGGCTAAGCTCGGGCGAAATGGACGAAATCGAAACGGCGCTGCAGCAGCCAGCGGCATAGTCTGACGTGAAGAAACCACCCTTCGCCTACGCGGTCTTATTGTTCACCTTCCAGTAGACCGCGTAGCGCTCGGGAATAATCTGATACAGCGGAACCAGCGTGATCGGCTGACTCTGTCCTTCAGCCACGAAGGTCAGCGGCTTCGAATCTGCTTTGACCCATGCAGTCGGGTTCGTCTTGTCGGCGGCAATCTCAGGCACTTTGTACTGATCGTTCGGCTTCGGTTCGTAGTCGCCGTAGAGCATTTCTTTCGTCACGGGATCAAATTTTCCGGCGAGAACCAGCGGGCCATACATCATCGCCTGCACCGTTTGGTCATCGGGCATGGGAGAGATGTGCAGGTCCATTGGCAAGCTCAATTCGATTTTGTCGCCCGGCTTCCACACGCGATTCAGGGCGAGGTAACTGCTCGGACTCGAGAACGCCTGCAATTCGTTGCCGTTGATTTTTACGCTTCCACCCTTCGCCCAATAGGGAACGCGCAAATTGATCTGCATCTGTACTGGATTTTTACTGGAGATGACGAGCGTCGTTCCTTGCTGTTCGGGGAACTTCGTCTCCTGCCGTATGCTTACGCCCTTCTCCGGCCATTCGAGTTGCGAAGCGATGAATAGATTTACGTACAGAGAATCGTCATCGTGGAAATAGATCGTGTCTGTTAGCTTCGAATATTCTTCGGATCCCGTGCCAGTGCAGCACCAAAATGCGTCGAACGGCTTGCCAAATGTCTTCCAATAACCGGAGGCGAGCGGCAAGTAGTACATCATGGTGCCATCTTCGGGATTGATCGTCCCCAGGCGATGGTTGAACATCAGCCGCTCGTAGTAATCCATGAAGCGTGCATCGGGTTCCCATCCGAAGCGGTGACGCGTCAACTTCATCATGTTGTAAGCGCAGCAATCTTCGGTCGTATTGGTGCTCAGCTCCGAAGCCAGCTTCCCGGGATCGGTGTTCCACGATTCATGGTTGCTGGTTCCGCCGGTGCAATAGGTTCTCTCGCTAACAACTTCGTCCCAGAAATATTCGGCGATGTCGCGGTGATAGTGATCTCCGGTCAGCTCGTAATATCGCGCGGCTGCGATCACCTGCGGAATGTGTGTATTGACGTGCAAGCCCTTCAGTTCGTCCCGATGCGCGGCAAGTGGGTCGAAAAACCATTTCTTATCGAAGCGCTGCGCAACGTGCAGGTAGTACGGCCTTCCTGTCACCGCATATAAGTTGCAGAGCACTTCGCCCATGCCGCCGTACTCGGTGCCGAGAATGCGTTGCATGTGGTCATAGCTAAGCGAGCCGGTGTAGCCTGCGGTCCATCCCGCCATCTTCTGTACCGTGTCGAGCGCTTGCTCGTTCCCGGTGTAGAGATACATATCGAGCAGGCCGGCCATGATTTTGTGGATGGTATAAAACGGGGCCCACACGCGTTCACGGTTGCGAAGGCGGTCGAAGAATTCAATCGGGAAAGCGCTAAGATATCCGCCGTTGTTCAGGCCTTTTTGACATTTGGCAAGTTCGGCAACGACAAGGTCGCCATTTTTCTTGAGGTCTTCATCTCCGGTGCTCGCGTACATCAGAGCCACGGCAGAAAGGTAGTGGCCGCCGGCGTAGTGGCCGCGTAGCTCACAGTCGGGAGCTTCCCATCCCCCGAGCGGCGGGGCCGAAGACGAAATTCCGGCATTAATTCGAAACGTGTGCAGCAGACGATCGGGCGGTAGGGAATTCAGGAAGTGGCGATCTGCTTCCATTGCAGCTTTACAGGGACCTTCGCCGAGGCGGACTTGCTTCATCGGGAACGGACGCGCCTTCCATGCGACTTTTTCGCGATTTGTATCTTTTCCCGTCGGACGCATCGCATCTACTACGGGATCTTGCGCCAGCAGACGTTTCGGGAGCAGTGATGATCCGGCAGCAGCAACGCAAGCGGTAGTGAGGAAATTTCTACGGGAAAATTTCAAAGATGAAGCCATGGATCCTCCTGGCATTACTCTCGAATGGATATTGTATACACTAACTCTAGCCGAGCGATTGTCGCAAGTTTGACGTCGAAAAACGTCTATCAGGCGAACGCGCTTTATACTGCCTCCGGAACCAATTCGCATGAACCGGATTTTGCACACCTTATATATAAGCCTATACCTAGCTTTGATCTGGGGAGCGGCGTTGGGCAAACTGTACGCCGCCGACGAAGCCGCGGCTTCTTCGGCAGACCGTGCAATCCAACTTGCGCATTCGGGCCGATGTAGAGAGGCCCTGCCTTTGTTAAAAGGCTCCTTGGCGCACTCACCCGAAAAGCAAGTGCAATATGACTCAGCAATGCTTTTGGCCCGCTGCGCGATGAGTCTTGATCGGACCCAAACCGCGGTCGAGGCGCTGGTGTTGCTCAATCGCGAATTCCCAAAAGACCCCGAAGTTCTCTACACCACGACGCATTTCTATTCTGAGCTGGCGTCACGCGCGTCGCAGCAACTCGCGGCCTCTGCGCCAAATTCTCCGCAAGCAGAAAAGCTGGAGGCCGAATCATTCGAGTCGCAAGGCAATTGGGAGAGAGCGGCTGCGCAGTACGAAAAGATTCTCGAGCAGAACCCGAAAGAACCTGAGATCCATTTCCGCCTTGGCCGCATTCTGCTTTCGAAAACTCCACCCGATCCAGACGGGGCGAAGAAAGAGTTTGAAGAAGAATTGAAGCTAAATGCGACCAACGCATCGGCGGAATTTATGCTCGGCGAAACTGCAAGACAGGCTGGTCAGTGGGACGAAGCAGTCATGCATTTTTCGCGGGCGGCGAAATTCGACCAGGGTTTCGCGGAGGCATATCTGGCGCTGGGGATGTCTTTGAATTCGGCGGGCAAATTTTCAGACGCAATCTCTCCACTGCAGACTTATGTGAAGATGCAGCCCAACGATCCGGCGGGCCATTATCAATTGGCGACTGCGTACTCTCGCACCGGCCGAAAGCCAGACGCAGAGCGCGAGATGGCATTACAGCGTGAAGCCAGCGCCAAGAATCCGCAACAAGCACACTGACCCGAAGAGGATGGATGTTCAGAATCCGGGGTGATCGAGCGAGTATCCTTTCACGACGAAGATTCCTCCAAGTCCTGACCGGTGTGCCTTTACTCGGCAGTCCGTTTATCGCGCGGGCGGGGATGCCCATGCTCCCACCGTCAATGGCCGATCCTACTTCGGCTCCGACTGAGAAACCTGCGTTCGAACTAATTCCGCCCTCGGCGAGCGGCATCACTTGGACCCACGTCAACGGTCGATCTCCTATGGCGCATCTGCCCGAAACGGTGGGCGCGGGCTGTGCATTTTTGGACTATGACAACGACGGGTGGGTGGACATTTATCTGGTGAACAGCGGGCCATGCGATTTCTACACGCCTCCGCAACCGCTGCGCAATGCTCTTTACCACAATAATCGTGACGGTACTTTTTCCGACGTGACTGAAAAAGCTGGCGTCGGAGGAAATGCGTATGGAATGGGAGTCGCGGTTGGCGATTACGATGGCGATGGCTTTCCGGATTTATATGTGACGCAATATCCGCGCAGCATTCTTTACCACAACAATCGAGATGGAACGTTCACGGATGTGACTGCGAAGGCCGGCGTCGCCGCACCCGGCTGGGCAACGAGCGCCGTCTGGTTCGACTACGATAACGATGGACGGCTCGATTTGTTCGTTTGCCACTTTGTCGACTACAGCAAAGACAAACTTAAATTCTGCGGCGACAAACTGACGGGCGAGCGCTCCTACTGCATTCCTACGATTTATGAGCCCATGCCGTGCTGGCTTTTTCACAATAACGGCGACGGCACATTCACTGATGTCAGCAAAGAATCTGGAATCGCGCAGTCGCTCGCGAAGGCATGGGGAGTGGTTGCGGCGGACATTAACAACGATGGGCGCATGGACCTATACGTGACAAACGACACGGTTCCGAATTTTCTATTCGCCAACCGCGGCAAGGGAAAATTCGAAGAAATCGGAATGCTCGCCGGAGTTGGTGTTAGCGTGTTCGGCAAGCCGCGCTCGGGCATGGGAGTAGACGCAGCCGACTACGACGAGGACGGATGGATTGATCTCTTTGAAGCCAACGTAGATCACGAAATGTATTCGCTCTATCACAACGACAAGAACGAAGCCTTCAGCGATGTCGCTCTGCCAACCGGAATTGGCGAGGCCACGCGAATGATGAGCGGCTGGGGCCTGAAATTCTTCGATTACGACAATGATGGAAATTTGGATTTATTGCTCTGCAATGGACATCCCGACGACAAAGTGGATAAGAAAATTGCTGGCGTTACATACCGCGAGCCGATGTTGTTGTTCCGTAACAATGGCAAGAGCTTAAGGAATGTGAGCGCCGAGAGTGGCCCAATCTTCTCGCAACCGCTAGCCGGGCGCGGGTTGGCGTTAGGAGATTTCGATAACGATGGGGCAGTCGATGTCCTGGTTACGCAAAATAACGGCGCGCCGATGCTTCTGCGAAACAATTCCGGACGCGAGAACCATTGGCTCGGAGTAAAACTCATCGGCCGCAAAGCGAACATTGACGCAATCGGCGCTAAGGCGACTTGGCGCTCGGGTGATTTCGAGTGGCATGTTTTCAAAGTTGGTGGCGGTAGCTATCTCTCCTCGCACGATCCGCGAATGGTGCTGGGGCTGGGACAGCACACGAAAATCGACTGGCTCGAAGTGAAGTGGCCCGAGCCGAGCGGGAAAATCGAAAGGTTCACCGAGCTGCCCATCGACCGTTATGTCACGATTGTGGAAGGAGAAGGGAAGTGGAGATAGCTTTTCTGGTCTCGTATTTCGATGAAACGCCCTAAGCAGATAAGGCGTGAACTTGTGAGGGTGGTCACGCTTTTTGCTTTCTTGTCCTGTGTTGCGTTCGGCTCCCCGGGGACTTCGGAAGGCTCAGCCCCGCAGTCCGAAACCGAGCTTGCAACGGGGACTGCCCTTACGAGGACGGGTCGTTTCACGGACGCAATCCCACATCTCCTCGCCGCTCGTGGGCACGTAGTCAACGAGTACGCAGCAGATTTCAATTTGGCACTCTGCTACGTAGCAACGGATCAGCCTAAGCTCGCGATACCAATTCTGACTGAAATTCGTACCAACAGTCACGACAACGCCGAGGTCAACGACCTTCTTGCGCAAGCGTACGTCGGCGACACGCAAAATCAGAAGGCATTCGAGTCGCTGCAACGGGCCGCGTCGTTTACGCCGGGCAACGAGAAAATTTACATGTTTGTGGCCGATGCGTGCATGGGCAAGAAGGCATACGCCCTCGGTATGCAGGTGGTCGATTTAGGATTGAAGCATCTACAGGATTCGGCGCGGCTGCACTTTGAACGCGCGATGTTCCTTTCGCTTCTCGATCAGTTCGATAATGCGAAAAACGACTTTGATCTCGCGCGGAAACTCGCTCCTGACTCTGACGTTGCATTCATCGCGACCGCGCAGGAAGCCATGTTCGGGGGAAATGTGCCGGAAGCGATTCGCAGCGCGCGCGAGGGAATCGCCAAAGGACACGACAACTTCATGCTGCTGACCTTGTTGGGTGAGGCGTTGCTGCGGTCCGGCATCACTCCCGGACAGCCTGGATTCGAAGAAGCGCGTCAGGCGCTTGAGAAAGCGGTTGCCGAGCGTCCGAATTATCCGAGCTCGCAGCTGGCGCTCGGTAAACTCTACCTGGTCGCGAATCGACTCGGCGATGCAGTTGCGCACCTGGAAGTCGCGCGGCAACTCGACCCCGGAAATCCGTCGATTTATTCGAACTTGGCTGCTGCGTATCGCAAACAAGGCGACACGCAGAAGGCTAAGGAAGCCTTGGCGACCCTGGCGCAGTTAAACGCCGCCCGGGCCGAAAAGATCAGAACAGCACCGGGCGATCGGAAGGCAAGTTACGCCGGCACGGCAGGCGAGCAGCATCCCTGAATATCTCGTAGCCCTGAATTCGAATCCAGTATGGTTTTTCTTCGTGTATCTTCGTGACCTTCGTGGTTCAACAGTTTTCTTCTGCCACCCCGAAGGGCACGAAGTTACACGAAGGAACTCAGCTCCAGATTCGCGGGAATGGCCGGTCTACAATTCCCTGTCCTTCTTTCACTGCGATGATCTGGTCGCATTTCAAATTACTTAATTTCGTCGTCATTCGGCTTGGCCAGGTAATTTCGACTGAATCTATTTTCGTGCGCGGGCCGAGGCCGAAGTGCAGGCGTGGATCCTGCGCCGACTGATAGCTCATTCCACCCTTGCGCTGATCGTAGAGAACCAAATCTCCAGCGACGAGCTTTACCCGCGTGCCCACTCCGTCGCGATTTGATTTCGTACCGATCAGCAAAATTTCCAGCCAGTGATTTTGATTGCCACCGTCATTGCGAAGTAATTGCGGTTTTTGTCCGCAGTTGCTGACCAGAATGTCCAAATCGCCGTCATTGTCGAAGTCTCCAATTGCAGCGCCGCGGCTTACTCGCGGCAGAACAAAATCCGGTCCCAGTTGATCGCTCACATTTTCGAAAATGCCGTGACCAGTGTTGCGAAACATCAGCTTCGGTTCGGCATAGGAAACTTCTGAGTGATAGCGCTGAATATTGTCGAGCACGTGGCCGTTCGCCATGAAGAGATCGCGAGCGCCATCGTTGTCGTAGTCGAAGAACCGGGTGCCGAAGCCGCTCGTATGGAAGGTCGAATATCCAAGCTTCGAACGAAAAGTTGCATCATCGAAAGTGCCATCGCCATTGTTCTGGTAAAGTCGCGCCAATTGCATGTCCAAGTGCGTGACCGCAATATCCAGGCGGCCGCTGCCGGTCACGTCTGCGGCATCAGTTCCCATGCCGGCTTCGACCTGGCCATCGCCGCTGACGGCGACACCCGCGAGATAACCAACCTCGGCGAACGTCCCATCGCGATTGTTGTGGAACAACGAATTCGGCATGTGATCGTTGGCAATGAAGATGTCCTGCCAGCCGTCGTTGTCGTAGTCGAATGTGACAATCCCTAACCCATTTCCGGGCTTAAGAGCCAGACCAGAACGCTTGCTCACATCGGTAAACGTGCCGTCGCCGTTGTTGTGGTAGAGAGTCGGCGGCTCGGGATTGAAATCATCGGGATGGCAATAGCTGCGCATTCCCGGGCCACGATCGCCGCAGTAGAAATTTCGATCGGGCGACCAGTCGACGTAGTTCGCGATCACGAGGTCGAGCCGGCCATCGTTGTCGTAGTCGAACCACGCCGCGCTTGATGCCCAGCGCCCGGTGTTGGCAACCGCGGCACGCGAAGTAATGTCCGTGAACGTGCCATTGCCGTTGTTGTGGTAAAGAATGCAGCGGCCATATCCGCAGACGAAAAGGTCCGGAAAGCCATCGTTGTCGTAATCGCCGACCGCGATGCCCATCCCGAACTGGCCCTCGGCGCCGACGCCAGCTTTTTCCGTGACGTCGGTAAACGTGCCATTCCCATTGTTTCGATAAAGGGCGCCGCGTAGCGGATTTTTCGGCGTATACACACGTGTAGCTGCGCCGTTTGCCAGATAAAGATCAAGCAGTCCGTCCTGGTTGTAGTCGATCCAGCCACAACCCGAGCCCATGGTTTCGATCAGGTATTTCTCCGGCGAGGCCGCATTATCGTGCTGAAAAGTGATTCCTGCGGATCGAGTGATGTCGACGAACTTAGGCTGATGCGGGGTGATTAAGTCCGCGGCAGCGAAACGAGCGCAGGTCGCCACGCCAGCCGAGCCTAGAGCGCGAATGAAATCACGGCGGTGAATCAGTCGAGGTCTTCGCACGAGGACTAGGGAAAGGGTATAGCAGAGGTCCGAGAGGTCAAGCGGCTCCTGATTTGACAATTAATTGCTTGACAACGGTTCCGAATAAAGTATACAAAATCCAGCCAGCGGTAAACGATTACCTGCAGTGTTGCTGCAGGTAGGCCCTGATCGTGTTTCCTCGGCACTGTAATGGAGTGTCGAGTCGCGGATCGAATTGTCTGCCGGAGGAGAAACCCTATGTCCCGCAGGTCTGCTATCTCTGCTCTTACTCTCGTTGCGTTGGCGTGCCTCGCGCTGCTCATCTCCGTACCCGCCGCTCTCGGCCAACACAGCTCGGAAGGCACAGTGACTGTGACAGTGACTGACCCTAGCGGCAGCGTGGTGCCCGGCGCACACCTGGAGCTGCGGGATTTAGGTACGAGTGTGGCGAGAACCGCGGACACTCAGAATGCCGGGATCTACGCATTCGTCAATCTTCCTCTGGGCACATACCGGCTGAGCATCTCCAAGCAAGGGTTCAAGTCGCAAGTCTTCGATTCCGTAATCGTGCAGGCGACGAAGACGACAGACGTCAGCGCAGTATTGGCGGTCGGCGCTTTGACTGAGACGGTTGAGGTCACAGCCGCGGCTGCGCCACTGGTTGAAACTACCTCGAACGCGATCGGCAATGTCATCGACATGAAGCAGATTGAAGACTTGCCAATTCAGGGCCGCGACCTGACGGCAATGTCGACGCTGGTTCCCGGCTATACGGGCTCCCTAAGAGACGGTGGCGGTACTTTCAACGGTTTGCCAGGCGTTGCTCAGGGCAGCAACATTGACGGCGTGATCGGCAACGCAGGCCGAATGAAGTTTGATGGCGGGGCGGTCGAGCCTGCCGCCGAGCCTCGTATTGAAAACATTCAGGAGATGACTGTTCAGACTGATCAATTGGATCTGAACCAGGGCTATGGCAACTCCAGCATGCAGGTGAACTTCGTAACCCGAAGTGGCACGAATGCCTTTCACGGTCGCGTCTTTGAAGACTTCAGGAACGACTGGCTGAATGCGAACAGCTGGGACAACGACTACACCAATTCCACGACGCCGCGCTCGAACGGCAAGGTGCTCTTGCCCAAGGACAAAGTGATCTTGAATGAATTCGGTGGCAGCGTTGGCGGTCCGATTATCAAGAACAAGCTGTTCTTCTTCGGAACGTTTGCCATGCGCAAGCAGCCAGGAGTGAGTCCTGCGGACGTGTGGATGTTGACCCCTGCCGCGCAAGCAGGCAATTTCGTCGAACCGAGTACTGGCAATACGGTGAATGTGTACAACTTGATCTCGAGCTGCACAACGTGCGGTTCTTCGGCCCCATTGCCCACCACGCCGAGTGGCCAGACCTCATCCATGCTGAGCGCCGCAAATGGAGCAAGGTCCGCCGGTGTATTGACGTCACTCTCTGATCCAAATTTCCAGGATCTGAAATGGCAAGTCAGCAACCCAGATACACGCTATTTCCCGGCGATACGCGTGGACTACAACGCCAACGAGAAGATGCGCTTCAATGTTGCCTGGAATTACACGAAGATCGTTGACCCGGGCGCAATCGCTCCCAATCTGCCAGGGTCGGCGTTTGTAAAGACAGGTGCGGGCAACCGCTTTAAGGATTACACCGCAGCTCTGGGCTTTGACTATACGATTTCTCCGTCTATCGTGAACGAATTTCGCGGAGGCTTCCTCTATGTAGGCAACTTCTTCGGCTACAACGGCGTGACCCCTACGCCGACAACCGAGCAGGTTCAGTGGAATTTCGAGGAACTGCCATTCCCGCAGAACACTAATATGAACGGGACAAACTTCCCAATTCCAACCGGCTCGTACTACCCGGTGTTCAACGCGTCGGATACCGTAACCTGGCAGAAACACTCCCACACCATGAATTTTGGATTCTCCTGGTGGCGCGAGCAGGACCACTATTACAACGGCGTGTTGGGTTGGCCCGCCATCAGCCTCGGTCTGACCTCTACAGATCCGGCCAGCAATGCTTTCACTGCCGCTTCAATGGGCGACGGCAATACCGCCGACATCAGTGAAGCTCAGGAGTTGTACGCAGTCCTGGTTGGGCGTATCAACGCCGTTACCGGAAGCTACACCTACGACCAGAAAACCAACTCATATGGTGAAGGTCAAATTGGTGCCTACAACTTGGACGAGGTGCAAAAATCCTATGGCGTATTTTTTCAGGATTCGTACCGTTTTCGGCCCAATCTAACGCTGAACTATGGGCTGCGCTGGGATGCCATCTACCCCGATCAAGATGTGACCCACGCCTACCACTCGGCTTTGGACGCTGCGATCTGGGGGCCTTCCGGAATTGGCAACCTCTTTCATCCTGGTTCGCTGAACGGAACCAACAACCCCATGATTACCCAGAGCAGCGCGCCTGCTAAGCGGCAGTCGGTTCCTCAGCCGGCTTTCGGTATCGCATGGAGTCCAGGAAACAGTGGGAAGACGGTGCTTCGCGGGGGGTTCTCGCTGCGAATGTTCACCGAGCCGCAACAATATTTCTGGAACGAAGCTTCGGATTTTGGCGCGTTCTATTTCCAGGGCTTCAGCTTCAATCCCTTACAGAGCAGCGGAACCCAGCCTACTGGAACCTTCGCCCCGGGGAACTTCTCGTTGGGCTCGCAGGACGGTCAACTAATTCTTAACGGTCAATCCCAAGCCTTATCGAGCTTCACTTGCCCGACGGGTGGCGCAACTGGTGCAACTCTATATGCCTGTAATCCTGCCACGTACCAGGTGAATGAGCCGGAGTCGGATTTCACATATGTTGCCAACGCTCCCGGTGTTAATGGTGTCAGCTCCAAGTTCAAACAGCCTTACACGGAGTCGTGGAATGTTGGGATTCAGCGGCAAATCGGGACGAGCCAGGCGCTCGAAATCCGCTATATCGGTAACCGAAGCCTGCGGCAATGGATCAACATCAATCCGAACGAAGTGAATATTTTCGAAAATGGATTTCTGAAGGAGTTTAAGAACGCACAAGCAAATCTCGCGGCGAATGGCGGGACGAGTTTTGCTGACAGCACACATGGCGGTGCGGCAGGTACTGTTCCGCTGCCCATTATGGATGCAGCCTTCTCGGCCGACACGGGCGAGTTCACAAACGGTACCTTCATTACCGAGCTAAATAATGGACGGGCCGGAGCGTTTGCCAATGCCCTGGCCACTAGCCCGCAGTGGTTCTGTCCTATGGTTGGAAGTGCAGCATTCTCACCTTGCGCCAACAATGCGAGTATCAATGTCGCAGGTGCAGGTTATCCGATTAACTTCTTCCAGGTGAATCCGTACGCGGCAGGTAACATCACTCAGTTGGTGTCCGAAGGGTACTCAAATTACAACGCACTGCAGGTAGACTTCCGCCAGCGTGCGTGGCACGGGATGCAGTTTGACGCAAACTACACCTGGTCGCATACTCTGGGAATTTCAACCCCGAATAACTGGCTCGGCCAGACGAACACTTTGACGCTTCGCAATGAGCGTTTGGCCTATGGGCCACTGCTGTACGACATCCGCCACGCTGTACATATTAGTGGGACTTACGATCTACCCTTCGGAAGGGGCAGGACATTTCTTAGCTCCAGCGGAGTCCTGGATCGAATTGTCGGCGGCTGGACTATCGGCAACATTTTAACGTTGCAGAGCGGCAATCCGTTCCAACTGCAGGGAGGCTTTCCGAACCGAGATAGCACTTTCAATGACTACGCTGATGGCGGCATCATTTTGCATGGGGTTACGACGTCGCAATTGCAAAGCTCCGTGGGTGTGTATCCGGTCGCGGGTCAGCCCCGCGTGTCCTTCATCAATCCCAAGTACCTCTCAGGGGGTGGCGCCAATCCTGCTTTTATAACTCCAAATACGACGGCTGGTACCCTTAGCCGGCCGGTTTACTTATATGGCCCGCGCTTCGTGAATGACGACCTATCTCTTACGAAGCGAATTCCGATTACTGAGCGCATCAGGTTCAGCTTGCAGATGGAGGCGCTGAATGCGTTCAATCATCCTCAATTCCAGCCGGGATCAGGGCATGGTTGCAGCTTTGCATGTGGCGCGGGCGGTGGTTTCCCGGTTGTGCAGTCTTCCGGCTTTGGAGTCGGCGGGCTCTCGCCGGCGTACCAGCCACGTATAGTTGAACTGCGGGCGAACGTGGAATTCTGAGTACCGAGGAGAAATCCTCGTAATTATGAGAGCGTCGGTTACCCCGACGCTCTTCTTTCCTGTAGCGCCTGTTTGAGTGATTGACCGGCGTGTTCGATATGTTCACGCAGAAGCTTGCACGCCGCGCTTACGTCGCGCTTACGGCATAGCGAGAGGATTTCGTGGTGTTCTTCATTGGCGCGCTTGATGCCGTGCGTCAGATAGAGCTGCAAGCGCGTGTACCGCTCTCCACTGTTGTTCACGTTGCGAATGATGAGCATTGAATGCGGCCGCTCGGCGCGCGAATAGAGGATGGAATGGAACTGCCAATTCAGCCGTCCCCACGAAAACAGATGTTCTTCCTGCTGTAACTCACTTTCGTAGCGGCGCAGCACCACATCGGCCTCGGCAAAATCGTCTTCGGTCAGCCGCGGAATCGAATGCCGTAAGATCTCCGGCTCAAGCAGCGCGCGAATCGTGAATAGCTCCTCGATGTCAGTAGGTGAGAGCGCCGGCACGACGGCTCCGCGATTAGGGACGATCGTGATCAGGCCTTCGGCGTCGAGCTGACGCAGCGCCTCGCGTACCGGAATCCGGCTCACGTGATACTGCATGGCAATTGCGTCCTGACGCAGCTGCGCGCCCTCAGGGATCGTGCCCCGGATGATCTCTTCGCGTAATTTATCGGCAACCGCCGAAGTCAGCGATTGGCGCGGAATCGCCGATTCAGGTGTCATTCCCACGTTCATAGGTTTGGCCAGAATACTAGAAAGAGGGCGAGTTGACGAGAGAATCGTCACAGGCATTATCGTCAGACCGCGCTTTTCACGCGGTTTCGCCCGCCTACACCGGAAACGACTCGATAGACAGGGACCCCTAATATGACGATCAACAGCCCCGGCCACGTGGTCGCCGGCCGATACGAGAACAGCACTATGAGAATTGTTGCCGCGGTGACGATGTAGGCCGCGGGAACCAGTGGATATCCCCAGGTTCGATATGGCCTGGGTGCTTGCGGGCGCTTCCATCGCAACCGGAAGACAGCAGCGACGGTGAGCACATAGAAAAGCAGTGCAGCGGAGATGACGTAATCAAGCAGGTTGCTATACAGATTTCCCCAGACATGAGTGCCCGGATCGTAGGTTCGTGGCAGCACAAGTAAGATCGCCCATAACGCTTGCAGCCACAGTCCTCCGGCGGGGACCTTGGCTGAATTGAGCTTCGAGGCGAAAGAGAAGAATAGTCGCTGGCGCGCCATCGCGTAGTAGGCGCGCGCCCCGGCCAGGATCAGAGCGTTGATAGTCCCGAATGTAGAAATCATGATGCCGGCTGCCATCAAGGCTGCACCTACGTTCGGAAAAATAGCTTGAAGGGTAGCCGTGCCTACGCGATCGGCGGGAGCATGCTGAATGGCATTGAAGGGCAGAGTGGCAAGGTAGGCGATGTTAGCCAATAAATACAAAGCAATGACGACCACAGTGCCGATGACCATCGCGCGAGTCACATTTCGCTCAGGATGGCGCACTTCGCCGGCGGCAAAGGCGATGTTGTGCCAGGAATCAGCGGAAAAAAGCGATCCGGTCTGGCTCACGCACAATGCGACGAACAACCCGAAGGCCGTCGTCGCGTCGAGGGCTGGAGCAAGGTGAGAAATTCCACGCGCGTGCCAAAGGTTGCTGAAGTTTTCCTGCAGCGCTGCTGAATTCTTACCGATGAAAATACCCGCGACGATCAGCCCGAGGAGCGCCGCGGTCTTTGCGACGGTGAACGTATTCTGAATCAGTTTGCCGTACCGTAGGCCGCGAGTGTTGGTGAAGGTGAGCGCGCAGATGATAGCAATCGCCAGCAACTGCGCTGTCGAAAGAGAAAGAGCGTAGTGCGTCGTGATGTGGACGGGACTGATCAGGTATCGTTCTTCTGAAATTCTGGGCAGCAGCACGCCCGTAAAGCGCGCGAAAGCGACGGCGACGGCCGCCACCGTGCCGGTTTGAATTACTGTAAACAGCGTCCAGCCGTAAAGAAATCCCCAGAGCGGCGAATACGCTTCTCGCAGATAGACATACATTCCGCCGGCGTGAGGCATCATCGCAGAGAGTTCGCCGTAGCAGAGGGCCCCGGCAATCGTCAAAGCACCGCCAATCGCCCACGCGATCAGGAGCCAGCCGGGGCTGCCGATCTCACGTGCCATTTCTGACGACACTATGAAAATCCCCGAACCGATCATGACTCCGACCACTAACATGGTGGAATCGAACAATCCGAGCCCGCGAGAGAACTCTTCGGGGGAGATTTCCTGCGAAACGGCGGGATTGGCGACGGCTACCTCTCGACTCGGCATAAGTTATGATCTTGACTCGATGGATATTGTATACATAAGATAAGTGCTCACGAAGTATACACCGGTGCCCGCGTGATTAAGTCATTGTCTCCGTTACATTTTGGCCGCTCCTACGCGTCAGACGCTCCACTAAAATTGGAGTCGGACGAGGTTGGGTTGCATAGCACGAAAATCAAAAACGGAACCAATAATATTCGCAAAATCCAAATCATCGATTCCCATACTGGCGGTGAGCCGACGCGCTTAGTTATCGCCGGCGGCCCTGACTTGGGTGACGGTCCGATTTCAGAGCGCCTGAACATTTTTCGCGCACGACACGATCAATTTCGTTCGGCTGTCGTCAACGAACCTCGTGGATCTGATGTCATTGTCGGCGCACTCTTGTGCGAGCCACATGAAGCGGCATGCTCGGCGGGCGTCATCTTCTTTAATAACGTTGGCTACCTCGGAATGTGCGGACACGGAACCATTGGTCTGGTCGTCTCGCTGGCCTACCTCGGCAGAATACAGCCTGGTGAGCAACGCATTGAAACACCAGTAGGAATAGTAACGGCGACCCTGCACAAGAACGGTACGGTCACCGTCAACAATGTCCCCAGCTACCGTAAGGCGGCGAAGGTTTCCGTGGACGTGCCTGGTTTCGGTGTTGTGCGCGGAGACATCGCGTGGGGCGGTAACTGGTTCTTTCTGGTTGAAGAGCACGGATTTGAACTCACGCTGAGGAATCTTGACGCGCTCACAAATTTCACCTGGGCTGTAAGGCAGGCCCTCAGTGCGCAAGGCATCACGGGCGACAATGACCAGGAAATCGACCACATCGAACTGTTCGGGCCTTCTTCAATTCGTGGAGTGAACAGCAAAAACTTTGTGTTGTGTCCAGGCAAGGCCTATGATCGCTCGCCCTGCGGGACTGGAACCAGCGCAAAACTCGCGTGCCTTTTTGCCGATGGAAAACTTCGCGAAGGGCAAGTGTGGAAGCAGGAAAGCATCATTGGCAGCGTTTTCGAGGGCAGGATCAATGTGCGCGATGGTCGGGTGTACCCGAGCATTACCGGTTCGGCTTTCGTGAATTCTGAAGCGGAACTGCTGCTTGACCCGCGTGATCCATTTTGTGACGGCATCCGAGCATGAGCAGCGCGACCTATGACGTGGTGATTGTAGGTGGAGGCATTGTCGGTGCCGCTTGTGCGTGCGAATGCGCACAGCGTGCCATGAAGGTTGCTGTGGTCGAGTGCGATGTTATTGGCGGAGGCGCAACAGCGGCGGGCATGGGGCACATTGTCGTGATGGACGACTCCGATGCGCAATTCGCGCTAACTCGCTATTCGCAAAAATTGTGGCAGGAGTTGCGACCCGATCTGCCCGCAGAAGTTGAATTCGAGCAATGCGGCACGATCTGGGTAGCAGCCGACGACAACGAAATGAACGAAGTCATGCGTAAACGTGCATATTACGGCCGGAACGGCGTTCCTGTTGAAGTGCTGAACTCCTCCGATCTAACGCGACTGGAACCAAACCTGCGCAAGGGAATGGCAGGTGGGCTGCTGGTTCCCGAGGATGCTGTGCTCTATCCGCCGTGTGCGGCGCAGTTTCTTTTGGAACGCGCAATACAAAAGGGAGCGACGCTTTATTCGGGTTCTACCGTTTCGCGCATGGGTGATGGTCAAGTGCAGTTTTCAGATTCAACGAGCTTATCGTCGGCGGCGATCGTGAACGCCACGGGCGCATGCGCTGCGGCCCTCACGCCGGGAATTGATCTGAAGAAGCGTAAGGGTCATTTGCTGATCACAGACCGTTATCCAGGATTTGTTCGACACCAACTGGTCGAACTCGGGTATCTGAAGAGCGCGCACTCGCTCACGGCAGACTCTGTTGCCTTCAATGTGCAGCCGCGGCAGACGGGACAACTACTGATTGGTTCTTCGCGCCAGTACGGCGCCGAGCATAAGGAAGTCGACCAGGAGATCGTGCGGCGAATGTTGCAGCGAGCGCTCGAGTATCTACCATCGCTTGGGGAAACGATTGCGATTCGTACGTGGACCGGCTTCCGCGCCGCCACCGCCGACAAACTCCCCTTGATCGGGCCGTGGTCGTCTGATCCGTCCATCTATCTCGCGACCGGACATGAGGGTCTAGGAATAACCACTTCACTGGCCACCGCACGTTTGTTGGCCGATCAGTTGGTCGGGAGTCGTAGCGCCATCCCAGTCGAACCTTATCTGCCGTCACGTGTGGCGAGTCCGGAGCATGCGAATGTCTGAAATGATCACGCTGCTGGTGAACGGGCGCCGTGTTTCGGTACCGCAAGGGGCCAGCGTTGCAGTTGCGATCGCAACCTCCGGCGCTGCTTGCCGGCGCTCGGTAAAAGGAGAACCCCGCTCTGTGCTCTGCGGAATGGGGATTTGCTTTGAATGCCGCGCGCAGATAAACGGCAGGCCACATCAGCGGACCTGCCAAATCGTTTGCGCTACTGGGATGCAGGTGAGCACGCAAAATGATCTGAAAAAATTGGCGAGGCATGACGGCTAAGAGACAATTCGACGTGCTGGTGGTTGGAGCGGGACCTGCGGGCCTGGCCGCAGCTTCATGCGCGTCCGAGCACGGTGCGCGCGTTGGTATGCTCGACGACAATCCAGCCCCGGGCGGTCAGATTTGGCGGCAGAGTGGCGAAAGCGCATCTCCCGAAGCGCGCAGTTGGTTGAGCAAGTTGCAGGCGAGCGGCGTCGAAATTCTTTGTAGCGCGCGTGTGTTTGATCATCCAGCCACGAATTTACTGCACGCCGAACGGCAAGATGATCTGGTCGAAATTCAGTACCAGAAGCTCGTGCTCGCAACCGGTGCGCGCGAACGCTTCCTTCCTTTTCCGGGATGGACGTTGCCCAATGTTATGGGCGCGGGCGCTCTGCAGGCCCTGGTGAAGTCCGGATTTTCAGTAGAGGGCAAGCGAGTTGTTGTTGCCGGTACCGGTCCTTTGCTGCTCGCAGTAGCAGCTTATCTGCGCATGCATGGAGCGCAGGTCGTGATGATCTGCGAACAGGCTTCGCTTTTGTCCCTCGCCAGCTTCGCTCTTTCTCTTCTCCGCTCTCCGAACAAAATCGCCCAGGCGGCGACATTGAGAAGGGAATTGTCCGGCGTGCCTTTTGTCACAGGTGCATGGCCGGTTGCTGCCGAAGGCGAAACTGTTCTGAAGGCGGCGGTAATTTCGCGCGCAGCGAAATTCGAAAGAGTTTCCTGCGACTTTCTCGCCTGCGGATTTCATTTGGTACCGAATACAGAGCTTGCCACTCTCCTCGGATGCAGGGCACAAAATGGCTTCGTGCAAGTCGACGAATATCAGGAAACTTCCGTACCAGGGATATTTTGTGCGGGTGAACCGACCGGAGTTGGAGGCGTAGAACTTGCACTGATTGAAGGACAAATTGCGGGCTACGCAGCCTCTGATCACAAAGAATCCGTTCAGAAATTGTGTTTTAAGCGACGCAAGTTACGGAAATTCGTGCGCGCGCTCGACCGGACCTTTGCCCTTCGCCAGGAACTGCGCGAACTAGCCCTACCGGAAACCATTATCTGCCGATGCGAAGATGTAACCTATACCCGGCTGAAAAACCAGCCGTCCTGGCGTGCGGCGAAACTTCAGACTCGCTGTGGGATGGGACCTTGCCAGGGTCGTGTTTGTGGACCACAGACGGAGTTTCTCTTCCATTGGTCGCCTGACTCCGTGCGGCCACCCATTTTCCCGGCGAGAGTGCAAAATCTGAGCGCAGCATTCAGCAATTCTGAATCGGAGTACTGCGAAAGAATGCGAGGACAGCAATGAACTGGAATGGCGTCATGCCCGCGATTACAACCTGCTTTGACGAAAAGCTTCAAGTCGATCATGAATTCATGGCGTCACATTGCCGTTGGTTGCTGGACAGCGGTTGCACGGGGATCGTGTGTTTGGGATCACTCGGCGAAGGCGCAACGCTCTCGTTCGATGAGAAGGTCCAAATACTCCGCACGTCTGTGAAAGCCGTGAACCATCGCGCGCCCGTGGTCGCATCCATTTCGGCCCTTTCGACCGTAGAAGCGGTGTCCCTGGGGAAAGCGGCGGCGGACGCGGGTTGCGACGCACTGATGGTGTTGCCTCCGTACGTCTACCAGGGCGACTGGCGGGAGATGAAGGCGCACGTGGCTGCCGTTTTCAGGGCGACGCCGCTCGGTTGCATGCTTTACAACAACCCTGTCGCCTACGGAACCGATTTTCTTCCCGAGCAGATACAGGAACTTGCTAGCGAGCACGAGAACCTTGAATCGGTCAAAGAGTCGAGCACGGATGTGCGGCGCGTAGCCGCGATTCGGGCGCTCGTTGGAGAAAGACTCGAAGTTTTCGTAGGAGTGGATGACGCGATTCTTGAAGGCGTTGGAGTAGGTGCGACCGGATGGATCGCAGGACTGGCCAATGCGCTGCCCCGCGAATCGGTAGAGCTGTTCAATTTCGCCATGAATTGCGAAAGAGAAAAAGCCTTCGAGATTTACCGTTGGTTTCTGCCTTTGCTTCGAATGGACACGGTCCCTGAATTCGTGCAGCTGATCAAGCTGGTTCAAGCCGAGGTCAGGATGGGAAACGCGAGAGTTCGTCCGCCTCGCCTGGAGTTGGCAGGAGAAAAGTTAGGAGCCATTCAAAAAACGATTCGCGAAGCATTGCATACCCGGCCTCAGCTGGTTAACGGATACGCGGTACCGGCAAAATAATCTGCAGTCCTAACCTGAAAGGTCGGAAATGCATCAGAGAAAGCCGTTTCTCGTCCTCCTCTTCCTGTTAGCAATTACGCCACATATGTTTGCGCAGGGGACGCGCGAAGATTATGAACGCGCGCGCAAATTTCTCCCCGGCAACCTGCGGCATACCATCTACGTGGCTGATGTCACGGCACACTGGGTCGATAAGACAAATCGATTCTGGTACCACAAGGTGAGTCCAAAGGGGAGTGAATTCATTCTCGTCGACGCTGATCATAACTCCATTGCACCGGCGTTCGATCATGCAAAATTGGCAGCCACTCTTTCACGCGACACTGGCCGCAGCATTGCCGCTACAGATCTGCCATTCGACTCGATTGAGCCGAGCGAGGATGGGAAATCAATAAGCTTCGATATCGGCAAGGCGCACTGGACTTGTACTCTCGCTGACTATCAGTGCAAGCAGCAGCCCGCAGAAGACGATGATGAATCGCTCTCTCCTGACAAGAAGTGGGCAGCTTACGTTAAGGACCACAACTTATATGTTCGTGACGTGTCGACTGGCACTTCAGTCCAGCTCACACAGGACGGAGTGAACGGCTGGGACTATGCGACGCGGCTACCATCGCTGCGGCTGCTGACGGACCAAGGAACTGAGGACATAAAACAACCTGCCGCGGTCTTCTGGTCGCCGGACTCGACCAAGTTCGTCAGCTACAGAATTGATTCTCGAAATTCTGGACGTTTCACCAGCATTCAATATGTTCCGCCCGGTCAACTTAGGCCAAAGGCTTACACGGTTGTGTATCCGTTGCCCGGTGAGGTGTTGCCGAAAGCAGAACCTATCATTTTTGATCTTAGATTGCAGAAAAGAATTGATGTAAAAACATCACCCATTGAGCTCCCGTTCCAGGATGGTCCTGGCTTCGACTGGTCTCCTGATGGAAAAGCGATTCTGTATGACTACGACGAGCGCGGGTATAAAGCGAAACAAATTCGCAGCATCGATCCCGAAACCGGCGAGCAGAAGGTGATCGTGCGCGATTCTTCTGAGCCGTACGTCGATCCCGGCGAGGAGTTCTACCGCTTCGATAACGCGACCGGAGAGCTGCTGCTTGCTTCCGAACGCGACGGTTGGAACCATCTTTATCTCTACAGCAAGAACGGCCAGCTGGAAAATCAGATAACCCAGGGGTCGTGGGTGGTGCGCCGCCTCGAGTATGTCGATGAGAAGGCCCGGCGAGTTTACTTTCTCGGAGGAGGCCGCGAAAAGGGAGAAGATCCGTATCAGACACACCTATATAGCGTTGGTTTCGACGGCAAGGGACTGACATTACTTACTCCGGAAAATGCGAACCATGGCGTGAGCATTTCTCCTGATGGAACATTTTTTGTCGACAACTACTCGCGGGCGGATATGCCCGCGAAATCAGTGGTACGCCGTACCAAAGATGGATCTGAAGTTCGGGCGCTCGAAACTACGGACGTGAGCGCGTTACAAAACACAGGATGGAAACCTCCCGAACCGTTTCAGGGCAAAGCTGCGGATGGGACTACGGACGTGTATGGACTGATTTGGAAGCCTTCGAATTTCGACTCATCGAAAAAGTATCCAGTCGTTGAACATGTTTATACCGGCCCGCAAGATTTCTTTGTTCCGAAGACTTTCAATGCGGTATTTCGCCTCCAATCTGTGGCGGAACTTGGATTCATCGTCGTGATGGTCGATGGTCGCGGTACGAGCGGCCGTTCGCGGGCATTCCATCTATTTTCTTACCGAAATCTCGGCGGCGCGTTTGAGGACCACGTTGCCATGATCAAACAGATGGCGGCGAAATTCCCTTACATGGACGTTGATCGAGTGGGAATTTTCGGCACGTCGGCTGGCGGCTATGGCGCAGCCCACGCAATGCTTGTCTTCCCAGACTTTTACAAAGTCGGCGTTTCGATCTCGGGAGATCATGATGCTCGCCTCGACAAGGCCTGGTGGAACGAGCTTTACCAAGGCTATCCCGTGCAGGATGATTACGTCGCGCAGTCGAACGTCACTATGGCCGACAAGCTGAAAGGCCGCCTTCTTATTGTTCACGGGGACATCGATGACAACGTTCATCCCGTCGAGACCATGCGCTTCGCCGATGCTCTGATGAAGGCCAACAAGAATTTCGACATGCTATTCGTTCCCAACATGTACCACGGCGAAAGCGGGCCGCACGCCGCGTATTTAGTCCGCCGGCGCTGGGATTATTTTGTGCAATACCTTTTGGGGGTGACGCCGCCCAAAGATTTCGCGCTAAATGAATCCGATTTGTTCGGCGGACGGTCCGGCCGCCGGAATCGATGAAATTCGCTATCACTTCGAGACTCACTTCGTGACTTCGCTATTCAACCGCAGGCAAGCGATTAAAGCCATGGCCGCTGCGTCGGCAGCCGCGGTCTTGCCGGCGCGAGCGGAGTCTTCAGGACTGAGAGTTGCGGACGGTGAAATCGAAATTCGAGTCGCGTCAATCAGCGCACGGACAGTGCGCCTGAGCGTTCTTCCCATCGTGCAAGGAAAGCCAGGTGCGGTCCCGAATGACGGATCTTTGGTCCGTACGGATTGGGGACCGCCAACCGCAACCCTCCGTGCACTCGATCATGATTCGAAGTTCACGTGCGGCGAGATGGAGCTGACAATTTCTCCGGGCCCCTTAACGTTTTCGATCACCAATAAAAAGGGTGAACCCGTAGAGCGATTCACACTCGACCAGCAAACCGGCGCGTTGTCTTTCACGACCGGCGATTCTCCTCTGTTCGGGCTTGGCGAAGGCGGCCCGCAGTTTGATCGGCGGGGCTCAGCGGATGAAATGCGCAGCGGCCAGGGCGGTTATAAGCTGCACACGCACGGCGGCCGGGTTCCAATTCCGTGGATCATTGGCACTGGCGGGGGAACCCGCGGGTGGGCGCTCTTTATTCATCAGCCGTTCGGAACGTTCGATTTCACTGGCCGCGAGAGCAAGTTTCAGCCTGTGTCTCCTGAAACAGCTCTGCCGCTCGATATTTTCTTCATCAGCTCCCGCGAGCCGGGAGTGATTATGGCCGAATACGCGCGACTCACCGGCCATGCCGAACTTCCGCCGCTGTGGAGTCTCGGTTATCAGCAATCTCATCGCACGCTGGCGAGCAGGGAAGAGGTGCTTAGCGAAGCGAAAACGTTTCGCGAGAAAAGCCTTCCGTGCGACGCGCTGATTTATTTGGGCACTGGATTTTGCCCCTCTGGATGGAACACGGAAAACGGTTCGTTTGATTGGAATACCAAAGTATTTCCCGATCCCAAAGCGATGATCGATGAACTGCATAAAGACAAGTTCAAAGTTGTACTGCACTCGGTGATTCTCGCTGACCAGCTGAAGGGAACAGTTCGCGACGGGTGCGAACTCTCGCGGTTCGATGATGAACAAGCAAGCTGCTATTGGGATGAGCACCGCAAAGATTTCGCGATGGGAGTGGATGGCTGGTGGCCGGATGAAGGAGATCCGCTGGACATTGCGTCGCGCTTAGTGCGCAATCGAATGTATTGGGAGGGCCCGCAAATTGATCGGCCGAACGAGCGCCCCTATGCGCTACACAGAAACGGGTACGCAGGTATGCAGCGCTACGCTTCCTTCTTATGGTCTGGCGATGTCTATTCATTATGGGAGACGCTGAAGACCCACATTGCAATCGGGATCAACACTGGGTTGAGCGGCATTCCGTACTGGGGGACAGACATTGGCGGCTTTGTCCCCACCAAAGAATTTACTGCTGAGCTCTACCTGCGCTGGTTCCAGTTCGGAGCATTTTGTCCTCTTTTTCGTTGTCATGGGCGTAATTGGAAACTTCGCTTGCCCTGGCAATGGAACACTGGAGATGCGGGACCAATGGAGATCAGCCGCTATGGGGGCGCGGCGATTCCGGATGCAAGCGAACTACACAACCCACAGGTCGAACCGATCTGCCGGAGATATCTCGAGCTGCGCTATCGGCTACTTCCTTATCTGTACAGCGCAGTGCGTGAATGCACGAAAGCGGGCATGCCGATCATGCGCGCTCTTTGGTTGCACTATCCGGATGATCCGAAAGCAGTGGCACGCGATGACGAATACTTGTGGGGCAGAGATTTGCTGGTTGCGCCGATAGTCGAGAATGCAGCGACATCCCGCGAGGTCTATCTTCCGCATGGAGTTTGGTATGACTTCTGGACGAACGAGCGCATCGAAGGCGGTCGCGAAATCAGTCGGCCCGTCGACCTTGAAACTCTTCCTCTTTATGTGCGCGCCGGGGCGACGTTGCCACTCGGTCCGGTAAAGCAGTACGTGGAAGAGAAATCAGACGAGCCGCTCACGGTTTCTGTCTATCCCGGAGCGGATGGATCATTTCTTCTGTATGAAGACGACGGCAAGAGCTTCGACTACCGCCACGGTGAATGGATGGGAATTCAAATATCGTGGAGCGACGCAAAACGTGTGCTGAGGCTGCGTCTCGCGGAAGGATCGAAGACGCTGCTCCCGCTGCGGAGAAATATTCAAGTCAGATTGAATGACAGCAAGCGCGACATCGAGTTCACGGGAAAGCCGCTGCAAATTCAGCTCTAGTCTTAAATCAGCGCAAGACATTAGGGAGAACTATGGACCGACGCCGATTTGTGAAGAACAGTGTGCTGGTTGCCGCCGCAGCAAGGATGGTCGAGCGATCAGTGGCCGGCGACCAACCGCCGGTTGTTGCAGCATTGAACGTGAGCCTTTTGCCGGTGTCAGACGTAAACATCGAAAGCCACACGCAAATATGCGAATTCAAACTTGATGGTAACGATTGGAAAGTCTACGATGACCTTCGAACGCGTGAGGGGCCGATCACGTTCATTTCTCCTGCCGGCGCGCGCGTACTTGCAAAGAGTGCGGAAGCATCGTTTCCGGAAGAGGCAACACCGTACCTCGGCCTTTCGCTGAAAGATATTGCTTTGTCCCCGCGCGATCTTCTCGCCGAAAAACTACTTGCCAGCGGAGACGATCCCGATCCTGAGCAGGTGAAAGCGGCTGCGCCTCCATTAGGTTCCGTGCAGCCAAACGGCCCGAGTTGGCGCCTGCCGTGGAACACATTCGTCGGGACGAAAGAGTGCTCAGACACGATGCCGGTATTTGCAACCGGCAGCACGCGAACTTATCACCCCGTGCAGTACTTCCCACGGGACAACCGCGAAGCTGGACAGAAGCGATTTGACGGCCTGGTTGGCGGTTGGATGCCGGCCGTCAGAAAAATACTCCCAGTTTCGGAGACCTCCTACGACGAAGTAATCGTGTTCGGGGATCCGGAAGCTCACGACAAATTCATCGTGCAGACCTGGCATCGCACCGCGCGGATTGAAAATGGAAAAATTGTCAAAGCTGTTTACGGATACAGCTATCCCGCGTTTCCTCCTGCCCGTGTAGATCCCAAGCCGGAAGATTTCTACCGCGCTCTGCTTGTCTTTGCCGGATATTGGGAGAACCTTGTTCGCGACTTCGTTCCCGTATCGCTGCCAAACGATGTGTGGGGCGATATGGCAAAGCACGCGTTTGCCAAGGAACTCATGGTGCGGCCTGGCGGGGTGTATCCGAAATACGGCGCGGTCGATCGCGACTACTACGGATCGGAATACGACGGATTCCAGGATATTTTAACCAGCTCCGTTTACGCGAACCTTGAATGCGGCCGGTTCGAAATGGCTCGTGACGTGATCGACAACTACTTCAGTGATTTCGTCGATGAAAAAGGGATGATCAACATGCGCGGGCCGGAAACAGCACAATTCGGTCTGACGCTTTCGCTATTGGCCCGTTACTTCAACTACACGCATGATCAACACTTGTTGCAGAAGCATCGCGCCAAGATCGAGGCGACTGCCCGGATGTTATGCGAGATGCACGACGAGAGCCTTCGTCTACCGGAGGACAACGTCGGCCATGGGCTTATCCACGGCTGGAGCGAGTCTGATTCATGCCTAATGCCGAAGCCAGAAATCTGGTGGCTGCCGTACTATGCGAATAACGCGTTCACGGCGCGCGGTCTCAGGGACCTTAGTCGCGTATGGTCATCGATTGTCCCGTCTGCAAACGCGAAACAGCAGGCGATTGATTGGAAGGAGCGAAGCGATACTTTGCAATCAGCAGTCGTGGCCAGCATCAGGAAGAATGTACGAAGTGATACGACCCCGCCATACATCGGCACTTTTCCTGGGACCACACTGACGTTCTGGGAGTCTATGCAGAAAGAGCGTCCTAGCCCACAACAGTGGCCGCATCGGAGTTACGCGGAACTCTTGCAGGCCGATGTCCTCACCCCTGATCTGACCAATCTTATTCTCGACTGTTTGCGCGCGTACGGTGGCACCACACTCGGAGTACTTGCGAATGTAGAACGACCGCACCCGGAAGGTCGCGACATTCTCGGCTTCATTTCTTATGGACATGCGCAGGCCCTGTTGCGCATGGATCGGGTCGAGGAGTTTCTGCTCTTTCTGTACTCTCACCGATATCACGACCACACGCGCGGCAGTTGGGTAGCAGGAGAAGTCGCGGGAATTGATGGCGATAACGCGCTTTTCTGCATCCCTGCACAATTGACAATTCCTCCGCTCATGCGCTGGATGCTGGTGCTTGAAGATTCTGATGAAGAAAAGCTCTACTTTGCCAAGGGTGTTCCCCGGGAATGGATTGCTTCTGGCAAACCGATCAAAATCGATGGCGCACCCACCCGATTTGGAAGAGTGAACTTCAGAATGACGTCTGCGAAAAGAGCAGTGAATGCCGTCGTCGAACTGGAGCACCCGGGATCCCCGGCGGAAATTCAGGTTAAGATACGATTGCCGAGGAAAAGTGTCGCCGGAATCGTGACTGTAAACGGGAAGGCTGCGAGTTTTGCCGGACGAAATAGTGACACGGTAATCATAAAAGCCGCGCGCGAGAGGAATTTTGAGATAAGTGCCCAGTTCAGTTGACCGGTATTTCCCATGGCTTTCACACACTTTATCTATGCGGCCACTGTGGTCTCTCCAACTGACAGCTAGTTTTCTGTTGTTTGTTAGTTGCGTTGCTGGCCTTTCTGCGCAGAGTACATTCCCGCCGGACCGCGCCATTGAGTCTGCCCTTCGCCAGCGTGACTTTCAGCGTGCGCTCGAGTTGGCCCAGTCAGCGGTAACGCAATCTCCACGAGATCCCAAATTGCTTCTCTTCGAAGGGATGTCGTTTTCAGGACTTGGCCGACAGAACGAGGCATTGAAGGCTTACGATCGGGCGCTCGCCGTTTCACCGAATTATCTTCCTGCCCTTGAAGGCGCTGCTGAGTTGGAATACCAGAGCGGGAGCGCGCGGGCGGCGCCACTTCTCGAACGAATTGTGAAGCTCCGGCCCGACGATCCCACGGCCAATGCGATGCTTGGAATTCTGAAGTACAAACAACATGATTGCGCTTCGGCGGCAAAACATTTTCGCGCCGCGATTCAGATGATTTCTTCGCAGCCTCCGGCGCTCGCGCAGTATGGCTTTTGCCTGATGAATCTCGATAAAGCAGACGAAGCTGTGCCCGTATTTCAAAAGGTCCTGGATCTGCAGCCGGAAGACACTCACTCGCGGTACAACCTCGCGGTCGTCGAATTGGCGGCGCACCGGACGAAAGACGCAGCTGATACTCTGCAGCCGCTGCTCAGCGCACCCGCTCCGGATCCTGACGTGCTGGATTTGGCGTCCTCCGCCTATGAAGAGTCCGGCGATACTCCGAAGGCGGTAAGCCTGCTGCGGCAGGCGATTGTGCTCGATCCGAAGAAGGTCAAGTACTACGTGGATTTTGCGACGCTCTCATTCAATCATCAGTCGTTTCAGGTCGGCGTGGATATGGTGAATGTCGGATTGCAAGAGAACCCCAAAGCGGCGCAGCTCTACGTGGTACGCGGAATCTTGTTCATCCAACTCGGGCAATACGATAAGGGCGAAGCCGATTTTCGAAAAGCGACGGAATTGGATCCCGGCCAAACGTCGGGCGCCGTAGCAGAAGGCTTGGCGCAGATACAACAGAGCAATCTGGACGAAGCGCTTGTGACGGTGCGAGCACAATTGCGGGCTCACCCCAACGATGCATTTCTGCATTACCTCGAAGCCCAGATTCTCTTCCAGCAAGGACCCGACCCGGAGAACTCGCAGTTCAAAGAGGCCGTTATCGCAGCGGCGCGCTCCACTCAGTTGAACCCGGATTTTGCGCTCGCGCACGATCTGCTGGGTAATCTTTATTTGAAATCGGGAGAGATCGCAAAATCGATTGCGCAATCCCGCCTTGCGTTGCAAGAGAATCCGTCTGATCAGGAAGCGCTCTATCACCTCATTCAGGCACTCCGTCAGAGCAAGGGAGATAAAAGCGAACTGCCGGCTTTGGTTAAGCGATTGGCCACGCTTCGCCAGCAGGAACGCACGGCGGAAGCGCAGGGAAACAGATACAAGCTATACGAAGGCCCGCCGGACCGATCACCGGCGCAATGAATGTTGAGAATTCCTGTGGACGTCCTCGGCCCCTACTCGGCAGCGCCTTCCACCAGCTTGTAACGATAGCGTTGGCGCTGTTCCTTTGCTTCGTCCTGGCGTAGTTGCGCAAGCCGTTTCAGCAGGTCAGGAACTTCGGCAGTCTTGCCGGTTTTTCTCAATCCCTGAATCAATCGATAAAGAGAAGTCTGGTCTTTCGAGTTTACTTCGAGGGCTTTACGACATTCATCCACCGCAGCCTGATTTTTTCCTGAATCCAGGTAGAGCTTGGCAAGCACCGCGTGAGCTGGCCCAAGAGCAGGCCGCAGGCGTACCGCATGCTGAGCTGACTGTACTGCCAACTGAAACTCGGCGCTGCTGGGCTCCGCACCTTGTTGCGAGAGAACGTCGGCTTGTAAATACAGCAGCAGGGCGTCATTCGGAGTGCGCTTCAGCTTTTCGCGAACGTCTGCCAGGGCGCGATCCAGATCATTTTGCTGGACTGCCAGCAATCCTTGCGCGGCGGCAGTAAGCGATTCTCTGGGATCGAGTTGATACGCTTTCGCCAGGTCGGCTTCCGCTTTCTCGTATTGCGCGAGTTGCACGTATAGCACTCCCCGCGCAAAGTAGAGTTGTGCTGCATCGGGTAGTTGTGCAATTCCATCGCTTACCGCATCGACCCCTACCTGGAACGACTGGTGCGAAGAACAAAGCGAGGCGAAGTCTAGATATAGCTCGACGTCCTGGGGAGCAGACGCAATCGCCTGCTTCAACCTATTAAGAGCTTTCTCTGTGTCTCCGGCGTCTTCGTAAGCGTTTGCGGCCAACTCGAGCGTGTCAGTGTCAGGCTTTGAGCTTTCGAGTGCCGGCCCGAGGGTCGCGATCGCGTCTTGAGGCTTCTGCGCCATCAGCTGCACTGATGCCAGCAGACGACGTTCCTGCAGGTCGCCCTCGTTGAGTGCCACCGCATGCTGGAACACCGCAACAGCGCGGTCGAACTGTTTAAGCCTTACCAGACACGTTGCGTAGGCGTGCAAGGCTCCCAGGCGAGAATCGAACAGCGAACCTGACTTCTCAAACTGTGATACCGCTGCGGCACAGTTTCCTTGTTGATATTCGAGCACGGCGAGCATGCCGTGACTGGTAGCGTCGGCTGGCCTTTGGCGGAGAACGCGCTGTAGCAGTGGAACGGCGGCCGGATTGCCCGAGTCAAATTCGATTTGAATTGCGCCGGTAAGCGCGGGCAGATAATTGGGAGAAAACTTCAGAGCTTTGTTATAGGAAGCTAGCGCATCGGCGTTGCGGTGCTCTCCTACAAAAGCCGCGCCCTGCATAGCCCACAATTGCGCATCAGCCGGTGATTGCGCCAGCGCGGGCTGAAGCAACGTGAGCGCCTCCGCAAAAGCGTTGTTCTGAAGGGCTGAGGCGATCGCCTCCCGCTGACTCTGATTTTGAGCAAAAATCGAAAAACAAGAAGATAAGAGCAGTAGGACGAGAATCAGGACATTAAATTTGGAACGCACGACAGGCATCGTCTGTGACAGGATTACATACTTTGCGGTTCGAGTTCTCGACATCAACTAAATGGGAGAATCCGGGCTTTGAAACCAAAGATGCGGCACCCAAAATCTATTTCGACACTGCAGATTTCTCGACTGCGAAGGCCATCCTCAAGCGGACGACCTTCTTCGCTCGGAATGACAGAGTGTTAGGTGACTAATGCAGCGCTGCACGGCCTAAATAGAAACGGCCCACTCCTGGTTTGAAGTGGGCCGCTGGCTACAGGGAAAACTCAGAAAGAGATCTTGCCTCCCAATTGCCAGAACCTGGGCTCGTGCGAAGCAGTGGCAAACCCGAAGTTTCCATCCGGATAGTTGACGTCCACTCCACCGCCGTTGGTGTTGTTTCCATTCCAGGCATAATTTGCCCGGTTGAAAAGGTTGAAAATTTCGAACCGGAGCTGGAAGTTGACCCTCTCCGTAATTGCTGTGTCCTTGTAGATGTTGATGTTGGTTTCAATAAAGTCTGGCCCATGGAACTGTTGCGGCTTCTCGTTCCCTTCCTGACCGAAGGTGGGGACTGCGAAGTCACTCTTAGGAATTGCTCCAGATAGCCAAGCACTATTGTTGGTGCGCTGGTGATAACTGACTGCGCTTGGGAAATCCAAGTTATTCCCATCGCCGTTGTAGTCGCCGCTGCCGGCGCCGTAAGCGACGGCGGGATCCGCGGCCGAGCAGCCTGCCTTGTTACTCAAGGCCCCGGACTGGCAAACCGCCACGAAACCATTCGTGTTCATGACGGTAATGGGATAACCGGACTGCACAATGCTGGTGCCGCTGAGGCCCCATCCACCAGTCAGGCGGCCAAGTGCGCCGACCCCATTATTGAGTCCTCTTAGCGAATAGTTGAAACTCAGAGAGATGCGGTTCGGGGCATTGAAGTTCGATGGACTGTAAAACTGAGCCGGGTTAAATGGATCCGGATAATTTAAAGCGTCATCCATGGATCGGGAGCGAGTGTAGGAGGCGTCAACATAACCGCGTGAGAAGTGTCCTTTGAGGTCAAAAAACACCGCATCATAGTTGCCGTAGCGGTTATTGTCGGCATAGAGAATCGAACCGAAGCTAGGATTCAGGCGGGTTGGGTTCGGAATCTTCGCGGTCGGGCTGTTGTTCATCTGATTGATCAAATCGCCTGGCAAAACGTTGATATTGACGCCGTAACTGACGTTACCAATGCTGTTGCCATTGGCGACGATATCGTAAGAGTGTGAGCCGTTATAACCCACGCTGGCAGCGAAGGTGTTGGTTACTTTACGCTCCAGGCTTAGTGACCAGATGTCCGCTTTCGGAGATTTCAATAGCGGGTTAACGCCGCCTATAGAGAAGTTGGCACCGACTACGCCTCCTTGTGCGTTCAAGCCTCCTTGGAAGGTTGGGAAAGTGAAGCCAAATGGCGGCTTACTGCCGGTTCCAAGAACGAAAATAGGAGCTTGCGCCGTTGGGGTCCCACCTCGTACAAAATTCGGGTTGACTTCGCCTGGAGGGCTACCGCGGAATTCTTCCTGCACGTTGGCTTGTGTGAGCCAGTTGTTGTACACCCCGAAGCCGCCGCGCAAGACGGTATTGCCGGTACCAGTCACGTCCCAGGCAAAGCCCATGCGCGGACTAAATAAGTTATCCACTGGGTGGAGCAATGCATTGTGTGTCGCCTTGGCGTAGCCATTGGCGATTTGCTGTTGCTCGGTGGTGCCTGTACCTAAGTAGAAGTTTCCAAATACGGTGGAGGCGCTCTTAGACCATGGGTTTCCGCTATCGTCGTAGCGCAGACCCAAAGTCAACGTGAGATTTCGGCGCGCTTTCCACGTGTCCTGAACGAACAGGCCAAAGGTCCGAGACGCGGCGTCCCAGTTCCACAATTGCTCCTGCCCTGTCTGTGGATTGTAGTAAATTCCGTTCTCATTGTTCGGGTCGTCGTTAGCCAGCTGCAACAGGTTGTCAAAACTGAATTTTGGCTGTGACCATGGTCCCTGGAACGGCTCGACGTCATCGCCATACCAGCCCTCGTACCCGAATTTCAAGGTATGCGCGCTCTTCACATGCGTGAGCACATCGCGCCAGTGATAGTTGTGCTGGATGAAATCTCCTTGCGCGAAGCCGACGCCATAAGCCTGACCTGAGTCAACATTGATTCCGTTCACTGAAATCGAAGGTACGGTGTAGTCCTTTGCCCCACTACCCAGAACGCCTTCCACGCGGCTTTGCCCAGCGGTGAATTCGTTCAGAGTTGTGTCGGAAAAAGTGTGTGTCCACGACACCTGACCAGCGACTTGCCAAGTGTTATTCAACGCGGAGAACTGGGTCATCGGGGATGGCGCGCCCGTCAGCAAGAGAGTCCTGAAAAGGCTGACGTAGATGCGATCCTTTTTGAACCCCTGGTCGATGCGAGCAAAGTACTGGGTCCCCTTTCGGATAGAAGTCGCACCGAAGGAACCCGTGTCAATCATAGGCAAAGTACAAGGAATGTTTTCGGCAGCTGGAGTGCCGCATGTGGCGCCAAGCACTTTTGAGGCGGTGCTAGAGGTTGTAGCGCCTACTATTCCGGAAGGAAGATAGGTGGTGAGAATATGCGTACCTACCGTATTCGGATTGTTCGCTTGCGCAAAGGCTATGAACTCGGGTGCCGCGAACGTTGCTGTTCCTCCGGCGCTGGATGACGAGCGCAGAGGCTCGACTGAGAAAAAGAAGAAGCTGTTGTGGTGCGGGATAATCGGGCCACCAATTGCGAAATCCATATTGTTGGAGTGGAACGGCTTGTAGGGAAAGCCGTGGAAATGTTGAGCGGCGAACATCTTCTCGTAATTGAAGTAATCCTCGGCTGAACCGTGGAACCGGTCGGTACCGGACTTGGTCGTAAACATCGTTTGTAATCCAGCGGCCCGGCTGTACTCGCTAGTGAATGTGTTGACCTGAACGCTGGTTTCCTGGATAGCCGCAGGCTGTGGCGTGAGGTTCAGCACTCCCTGCCGAATTCCGCTGGTGACGTCCAGGCCATCCACTACATATTGATTATTGTTTTGTCCTTGTCCGTTGGCGCTGGCATCGACCTGCTCTTCGGTGGAATAGTTGTCAACACCGGAAGCAGGGCTGCCCGACGTGCTGGTTCCTAAACCTGAAGCTCCGGGCGCCATTGTCACTAACGTCACCAGATTTCTTCCCACGATCGGCAGTTGCGCTACCGCCTGGTTCTCAAGGGTCATCTGGGTGCGGCTGTCCGCAGTGTCAACCAAGGGGCTCGCCTCAGTGACAGTTACGGCTTCGGTTACTGCACCAACTTTCAGAGTCACAGGCACGTTCAGGTTCTGCTCGGTCAGCAGCCTTACATCGGTCTGCGATGGTGCATACCCTGAGGCTTCGACCTTCAACTTGTATCCACCGGGCGCAAGACTCAGGAAACGGAAATTGCCATCCTGATCGGTGGTGGTGGTAGCACTGGCGCCGGTTGCGCTGTTTGTGATGGTGACGGTGGCCTTTGGCACGACCGCACCCGATGGATCCTGGACAGCGCCTTGCACGTTGCTCGTGAATTGCGCATGACAGAGGGCGACGCAGAAAATAAACATCAGCCCCACGATGAGTTGTACTCGTCCTTTAGAACTCATAGCCCCTCCTTGAGGAGTTCACCCTAATGCAGCGGAACCACGCGGCAAACCACACCGCCTGGACGCGAGACGCTGTATTTGACGGACAGGATGAAGGTGAGTAAGCGTTTGCTTACAGGCTGAGTACGCTATCGCATGTTGTATACAACAGTCAAGCAAAATTAGTGCTTTTCTATTATTGCTTCCAGTACGAGCGCCCTAATACAACCTGCGCAGCCGCAGACGATCTGTATAAGTGATTGTAAATAGATGTCTCCTGCTGGTATGCAAGATACAAGATCGCGAACGGTTCGGCCCAGAAAGGATTCGGAATCCGGCCAGTCTGGACGGCGCTAGCGAGGCAAATGTATGGTGGTACGTTCCGATCTCAAAGTACTATGATGAGCGTGAAAGGCGCGGGGCCCTGCGAAGTTGCGGATAACGTTTACCATAGCGCAGCAAACCTAAAATTTGGAGGATGAACATGCGAACCACTCGAAGACAAGTTCTGAAGAATGGCGCTCTTATGACAGCTGGCGCGGCAGCGCTTTCGCGGACACGCCTTTGGGGAGCCGCTTCCATGTCAGCGGAGGTCGCGATCACCCCTCCACTTTCGACGCTCAAGTATTCGGAAGTCCAACTACTCGATGGACCGTTAAAGGAGCAGTTCGATCACAATCACGACCTCTTCCTTCACCTAAACGAAGATGCGATGCTCAAGCCCTTTCGCGAGCGCGAGGGAATGCCGGCGCCAGGGCCGGACATGGGTGGGTGGTATGACAACGCCGACGACTTCAGTCCTCCGGAGAATTTCCATGCCTTCGTCCCAGGGCATAGCTTCGGGCAGTACGTCTCCGCGCTGGCGCGTGCGTATGCGGTGACCGGAAACAAAGCCACTCAGGAGAAAGTGCATCGCCTGGTTCGAGCATTCGGTGAGACCGTTGAGCCGGCAGGGAAGTTCTACGTTGGGTATCACCTGCCCGCGTACACCTATGACAAGACAAGTTGCGGTTTAGTCGACGCCTACGAGTTCGCGCAATGTCCCGATGCGCTCGATGTTCATTCGCGCGCAACCCAGGCCGTGCTCCCCTATCTCCCCGAAAAGGCGCTCAGCCGGGCCGAGCAGCGTGCGCGTCCTCACAAGATGGTGGCTGACACCTGGGATGAAACTTACACATTGCCCGAGAACTTCTTTCTCGCGTACCGGCGCAGCGGGAAATCGCAGTATCGCGATCTTGCTGTTCGCTTCATTGAGCAGGACTACTTCGGTCCTCTTGCGGAGAACCAAAATGTACTTCCAGGCGAGCATGCCTACAGTCATGTCAATGCCCTGAGCTCGGCAATGCAGTCCTACCTCGTGCTCGGTGACGAAAAATATTTGCGCGCCGCGCGCAATGGATTGCGAATGGTGCAGGAACAAAGCTATGCCACTGGGGGCTGGGGCCCCGATGAGGCATTCGTTGTGCCCGGGCAGCATCTTCTGGATGCGAGTCTGGGCACGACACACGCGAGCTTTGAAACCCCATGTGGTTCTTACGGACACTTCAAAATCACTCGCTATTTACTGCGTGTGACCCGGGACTCGAGTTACGGCGACAGCATGGAACGAGTGCTTTACAACACCATCGCCGGCGCGACGCCGATCATGGCCGATGGAACAAGCTTTTATTATTCCGACTACAACAACTCCGGCCGCAAAGTCCATTATCGAGACAAATGGCCATGCTGCTCCGGAACCTTTCCGCAACTGACTGCTGATTACGGCATCAGCTCGTATTACCGCAGCCAGGACGGCGTCTACGTTAATCTGTTCATTCCCTCCCGCCTTACGTGGATGCAAAACAACACTCAATGCACGCTGACGCAGAGTACCGATTATCCACGGGCGAATACGACACAGCTCGTGTTCAGCTTGCCGACTCCGGAAACATTCACTGTTTATGTGCGGATTCCTGCCTGGGCGGGCTCCAAGACGAACGTCTCCGTCAACGGTCGCAAGGCCGAAAACGCGGTTGAGCCCGGTAAATTTCTAGCATTGCAGCGCAGTTGGAAGGACGGGGATCGAGTGGAAATCGAATTCGAAATGCCACTGCGACTGGAGTCGATTGAAAAAGAAACACCCAACAATGTTGCGCTGCTTCACGGCCCAATCGCTCTGTTTGCGGTGGGCGAAATTCCGGCCAGGCTTTCTCGCCAGGATTTACTATCGGCGACGCCGGTCAGTTCATCGTCCAGCGACTGGGTAGTCAAGACCAGCAACGGAACTTTCACTTTGCGCCCATTTCCCTCGATTATGTCGGAGGAATATCGCTTGTATAACCGTGTCGAGACCTAGTCTGAGGAATCAGTGCGCGGGTCTGGCAAATCGTTGATCGTCGATAGGAACGTTCAGTAGAACTTTCTCAAGCTGAATGGTTGAGGCTTCATTTCCGCGGGTGGCAGTCCATCGAAAGGGTACATTCACGCCGTCAACCATCCGATAGTCATCGTAGTCGGTCTGTTGTGTTGCGCTGCCTAACGGGGAATCCGCGAACTGCACCATTCGTATTAGCAGCCCTGTCTTTTCCTCGAAATAGAGCTTGACCGGAGGCGTTCCTGTCCTGCAAGCCAGAAGAAGGTAAGCATCGCGGCTGCCCACCTTCTCCGGGTATTCCACTCGTAGCTCTGCAAATCGCTTTGTCAGGTCGATCGGAAAGTGGAGATCGGAAACGATGCTTTCTGCATCGAGATCGGAAGTTTGAAGATTGTGGAACGAACGTCCAACCGTTCCCCACCATCCCATTCCGCCATCCAAGATCGTGTAGTCTTTGCCCGCCGGCAAGTGTTGGATTGAAGCGTGACGGTCGGGGAACTTGTCGAGGATTTCGATTTCGGCTACTGTCCCGCCGGACGTTACAGTTCCATCGGCTTCCCGGCTCTGGATTTGTTGGAGTGCATCGATCCCGCCAAGTGCTTGAATATAATTCCCAACAATCTGGTCAGCGCTTGGCAAGCTTGTGACGAGCTTTTCGGAAATTTCTGATGTGATTCCAGGTTGCCAGCTCTTACCGATCTGTGGAATGTTTTCGGGTCTTGCGGACCCCCGATGGCAAGAATAGCAAGTGACAGCGCGGAGTCCATCAAAGCTGTTGCGGTTGATTGAATTCATCATTCGCATCATCTGACGCGCGGTTTGCTTCGTCTTCATGGTGTCGTCCTCGAAGTGGCCCGGGACGTGACAGTAATTGCATTCGACTCCGAGTGACTGGGCGATGAAGCGCATCGTGGGAATTAGTTGGCCAGCGGGAACACCCTTAAGGACCTCAATATTCTTGTAGCCTTCTTCCGCAGGCAGCGTTTCCATAGGAGGAAGCTGTGGGTTTTCGGTGGCCGGCGCAGCTTGTCTCTTGAGAGCTTGATCGATGTTGGCTGAGAGTTCGTTCGCGCGTGCCGGATTCCCTCTCTCTTTGTACAAATTGATCAATGGAGCGACGGCCGTCAAATCCAGCGGATCCAGAGTTACGGCCCGTTCGAGATGTGCGATCGCTTGATCGACATCGCCTGCCTGCAAATACGCGGACGCATCGTTTGTCTCACCGCTGACGGAGTTTGGGTTCAGTTGCAACGCGCGGTCGAATGCGAATTCCGCTTCTTTCGGCTGCTTGCCCAGCAGTAGCGCCGTTCCAATCGCGGTGAAGAGCGCGTCGTCGTTCGAAAATTGCTGTTGCACCTGCGTCAGCAATCGGTAGCCGCGAACTAGAAACTCGGGCGAGCGGCGTTCCGCTCCAAAGTTGACGTAAGAAATTCCCAGATTTCGTTTCTGAAACTCCGGCGCGGGTTCGCGCCATGCCGCAATGTCAATGTTCTCAGGGAGGGGTTGTTCAATCGACGGCCGCCGCTCAATTCGATGGTCGGTGAATACAGTGTGTCCCCCGTCGTTGGCGTTTCGCCGCGGCATGTGGCAGCCAATGCAGTTGCTAGTTTTATCGGGATGCGGAGTGGGGAGTGCAGCGGTGTGGCAGGAAAGGCACTTGTTCCTGAAGTACTGGACGGGATCGAGCGGCTTGTCGTGAGGATCGTGGCATGTTCCACACCACATCCGGCCGGCGCTCATCCGCGAGCATGTGCTTTTTGCAAACTGCTCAACATGGCTGATCACTTTGAATTTTCCGGAATCCTCACCTGCGGGCAAAACCAGGTGATCGGTGGTGAATACATCCTCAAGCCGCTCGCCGGGAACAAAGTCTGAGAATTTCTTGCCCGGGTTGAGCACCCTTCCAACTCCCAGCAAGTGGCACTGTTCACAAATGCTGTCACGAGCTATCGGATCGAGCTTCGCAGGGTTCACGATCGTGCCAGCCCGCGGATCAGCCAAGTGTTTTTCCACCGGTCCATGGCAACGTTCGCATGTGATTGCTTCCGCCGAGAATGGAGGTGAGTGGTACTTATTGCGAGTGCCCGGATCTGGAAGGGCTGTTCCCGAATGGCAAAACAAACATGCTTCTGTTACCGGTCGTGTGAAATCTGGATTTGCCAAACCCTCATAGCCCGGCGCGAGGTCATATGTGCGGCGCGTTTTGTAGTAAGCGATTGGGGATTGAAACAGATGATCTGCCAAATCGAGCAGGTAACCGGAGGCATGATTGCCCGAACCGATCACGTAATCAATCCGATAGTTGGTGGTTTCGCCGCCACTTACAAGCGTTTGCCAATAACCAGTCTCGCGGTTTGAGACGTTAATTTGGGTGTCCGCAGTCGTAACCGCGCCGTCGGGCTCCTTGGCGCTGCGGCGCAACGAGTGCGCCATCGCAGATCTGGCATAACCTTCAACTTCCGCGCGATGGCAAACAACACAGCGCTTTGCGCCCTCGGGCTCGCCTGCCCATTGAAGAGTGGTTTGCTTCTTATTTACCGCTGGGGATGGACGAGACTCTGAGGCAACGAACGTTACGAATAGGAAAAGGAACGGCGCAAGAATGGCAACAACACGTTTCCACCAACGAAAACCAGGACTGGAAATCCCCATCGCGCTCGATATAGCTTACATCAATCGATCTGAAGGAAGCCGCGCGCCTGGTACCTTAGCTATTTACCATCACGACTTCGTCGGAGTCTTTGTTCCCCGGCTCTTTTCTTGTTCCGGTGGCTTCTGTTCTGCTGTGGGAATGGGTGGAGCGGGGAGAAATGTGGTTTCATATTCTGCAAGTTTTAATGGTCCGCTGGTATCGGGCAGAGTAGGGGGTGCTTTGCTCACGTCTCCAAAACGCAGCGCCGACGTAAGATCGCCAAATGTTCGCCGGCGCCATTCACTGATGTTGGGTTCGCGGACTCCGGTAAATTTTTCGAGAAACATGAGCACAGATGTGTGATCGAAAATGTCGCTACATACCCATCCACCAGTGGTCCACGGCGAGACTAGAATGCATGGCACGCGAAATCCTGCTCCGATCGGAACTCCATCAACGAATTCATGCGGCGTGCCAGCTTTCGGAGTCGGAGGCGCAACGTGGTCGAAAATGCCGTCATTCTCGTCGTAGTCCAAGATGAAGAGCGTCTTTGCCCAGACGTCGGGATTCGCGGCAATCGCATCAATTTTGCTAGCTACGAAGGCGGCGCCATCGGCGGGCATATAGTCCGGATGTTCGGATTGAAAGCTCGTAGGAATGACCCAGGAAACCGCGGGCAACTTATCATTAATTGCGTCATATTCAAACGTGCCTTCCTGACCGCGCAGCATTCCTCGTTTATAAAGACCTGATTCTTTCGGCGCCTGCTGAAAAACTTTGAAGTTCTCGAGCACGTTGCAGCCGTAGTTGTCTTCCTGCTGATACACCTTCCAACTGATCCCTGCCTCTTCCAGCCGCTCGGGATATGTCTTCCAGGTGAACCCGCCCGGCGGCGCAACGTTGGTCGTGATCGGCCCTCCACCTTCGCCGGCCGGATCGATCGTGCCTGTCATCCAGCACATACGGTTTGGCCAAGTCGGACCGAGCACGGAACAAAAATATTCGTCACAAAGAGTAAATGACTCTGCCAGTGCGAATTGAAAAGGAATATCGGCGCGCGTGTAATAGCCCATGCAATACGGGCCGTTCGCTCCATCTGCTTTGCGGTGCGCAGGCACCCAGCGGTCCATGTCGCCCCGGTTCCATGCTTCATGCTGCACCGACCATGAATGGTCAGTTGAAGGAATTTTCTGGGCGCTCGTCGCTCGCGTGTCGAGGTGAAAGGGAAGAAGATATCCATTGGGATGCTTAGCGTCGGGCTGATGAAACACCGAACGTTTCGTCGAATACAGCTTCATTGCCATGGGATCATTGAATCCCCGCACGCCTGCGAGCGTTCCGAAATAGTGATCAAACGAGCGATTTTCCTGCATGAGAAGAACAACGTGCCTGATGTCGCTCAATGATGCTTGTCGCGGCGGGCCTTGCGCCAGAACTCGTTGCACGTTCCGGGGCATGAGCGATTGCGCGGCTGCAGCTCCTGCAATTCCGGCGGCACCTTTCAGAAGGTACCGTCGTGTGAGTCCAGCGGAAGGTGTTAGCAATCGGTCGTGCATGACATTCTTTGCCAATAGCATCCCCGAATCAGAATCATCCAGCGTAGCAGATACTGGATGTAGCTTATCGAGATCAACCCTACTTGGGCTTTTCTGTAATCTTTTGCGGCGTAATTCGATGCCAGACGGTTTTTTGTTTTATCTCTTTACCGTCCTTCGATCTCCCCGGGGCCGAGATTCGAAGGCGATGTCAGCCATGACGGCCATTTGCGCGCAAGCTGAGCGTGCCATCATCATTCAATTTCTGGTGACAGGCCCAGCGCACCGGGTAGCGCATGCCCTTGATTTCAATTTCGGCGCGAAGCCGCAGACCTTGCCATTTCAGGTCCTTGGGTAGGACAAATTGCGCCTGCCGTACTTTTCCTGGGAGCGGATAGCCTGCATCCAGGCAGCCGCTCTTCAAAGGCTTTCCATCTTCACTCTCGACCGTGACGCGGAGAACGCCGGGAACTCCGGCTATGCCATCATTTGCGAACCCGATAATCAGTCCACGATACCCGTCGTCTTCATACGTCCAGATAAACGATGGCCTCACGCGATATCCGATACGGCGACCAATGCGGTCAAACCAGGTGGGAAATGCCTGGTAATAGCTCGCAAGATTCTTTGCGTTGATCTGATGAAAATTCCAGAGGGACCAATAATTCGCGCCCACATCCATCACGTGCGCAATGATGTCGTCCGAAGGAGAGACGCCTTCGTGCGACGTTACTTTGTCTGGCGGCTGCCCCGGTAGGCCTTGTTCGATCATCACCCCAGTCCATGGCGGACGGTTGCTCAAGGCTTCGATCTGCTCGTTCTCAATAAAGATGGTATCGCTGCGAATCCAATTATTGCTTCGAACCGTGCGATCGAGAACTTCTGAATTGCCCACGCGGCTGTAATCGGGCTCGGTGTTGGTCAGCAGAGGAACCTTCGTAAAGTTCTCCTGCTGCACGTTCCACATATTGATCCAGGTTCGCTCTGCAGTTTGATAGTCGGGAAAAGGACTGTTGGCGAATGGCCAGGTATGACCTTCGCCCCAGAAGCCGTACAAGAAAGTGTCGACGAATTCAATGATCGGGTTTCCGTTGAACTCTGCCGCCATCTGTTCGACTAACTCCATGAACGACTGCTGGAAAAAAGGATGGTCGAACCGCGGTTGATATTTCGTGTAGGGGTTCTTGAGAAATCTCGTACCCTCGGCAGCAGATTCGTGTGGGTCCATCACCAGGTCAACCGTCGGAACTTTGTCGAGAACAAAATCCGGCAGCGCCGGCGCGTGCCAGTAGTCCGGAGCGCTCATTTGAACCCGCAGACCAATGCGCTTGTCGTTTTTCTTCGCGAGATCGAAAACTTGTTTGAGATAGTCCGGAAAGGCAAGTCGCCCCGGCTTCGGCTGGATCTCCCGCCAGGTGGGGCGGATGTAGAGTTTCTGCCCTAAAGGGAAGCGGACCAAATCTTCAATCGCCTGCGTAATGTTATCCGACTTGATTTCGTCCGCACCCATGTCGGCGGTGATGTAAGTCACCAGTCCCATCCCGTAGTTCGGGACTACGTCCTCGGACGGAGTTGTGCTCATCACCACTTCGTCGCTGGGAATAACTCCGTAGGGAGCGTATTGCGGAAAAGGTCCCTGGTTCAGGCGGTCACTGACGTGAGGGCCGGAACCGAAATCGTACTTTCCCCAGTTATGCGCGGGTACAACCGCATGTGCTTTTCGACTGCCCAGTTCAGCCGCAGCCGCTATAGCGGCACCACTCTTCAAAAAGTCTCGACGTTTCATGCTTACGGTTTGGGGAACCGTCCCGCCTGTTTTGAGTTGCCTCCAAAAATCTCTAAGCCAATTTCTGAGCTTTGAGTGGCGGTGCGCTCAGAACTCAAACCGCACGCCCCACTGAATGCTGCGCGGCGTGTAACCAGCCGCGGTCGAATTGATGATTCCGAACGTCGAGTCACCGAAAGCGCTATCCGGCGGAGCGAAGCGAGGCGTGTTGAAGGTATTGAAAACTTCCGCTCGCAACTGCAGGGTCATGCCTTCGCGCAGCGTGAACTCTTTGTACAGGTTGGCGTCGAAGTTGTGGATGCCATCCGTTCTCAGGCCGGAGAAATAGCGGGGCCCGTCGCCCGGCATTTGGTCGCCTGGATCAGCAAAGCAGTTTGCGTTCAATACAGGCACCTGAGTTACGGCGGCGCGGTTCGCACCAACACCGGTGCTGCCGCCGCAAAGCACGTTCGGCCGTTGATTACCGTCAAGCAATCGATTGTTGGACATATAGATGGACAGCGGCTGCCCCGATTGCTCTGAGATCAGCGTTGACACCGCCCACCCTCCAATCACTGCATCCAGGACGCGGTTCATGCCGCTGCCGATCCAGCGATCGCGACCGATGGGCAAATCGACAACCACCGCTGCCGCGAGTCTTTGCGGGGTATCGTTGGCGCTGATGCTGTGTTCTGCAGCGAGATTATCGAGTTGCTGCGGATTTCCGTTGTTGAGTGTTCCCACAAAGGCATTGGCGCCGGTAGAGGAATTGTCAGTCAGTTTTGAGATCGTGTAACTGCCTTCGAAGCTGATGTGATGAGTAGTGCGCTTTTGAAAGCGAATCTGCATGGAGTTGTACCAGGAGTTCGCGATCAGGCGTGGTAATCCTTCGAAATCGCCATCGAATTGCGGATATGGCCGAAGGAGATTCGCCAGTGGGATGGTTCCGTTGCCATATTGCGAATCCGGCTCATTGAAAATTGCCGGTCCCGCATTGTACGAACAATTCGCGCCGCCGTTGAACCACGAGCAGAACGGATTCACTACCGGAGTTGCCAGGTAGTTGCTGACACAACTATCAGCATCACAGGTGGGATCAGTAGGGTGGACTTGAGCTGAGATCTTAGCCAACAACGCCGATGAAATAAAGTCGCGATTGCGAGTGCTGGAGTAGCCACCGAAGGGAAGATGCGTGCTGCGGTTTGCGGAGTAATCTACCGCGAGCACAATCTGACTTGGCAACAGATGCTGAATTCCAAGGTTCCACTGGTAAATATCGGCATTTTGGGCTTCTGTAGTTCCCAGGTCGTTCCCGTTCCCGTAGCCCCACTCCGCCAGTTTGCCGTAGCTCTCATTCTGTGGACCCGTCAAACCGCTCGGGAAGGGATTCGATAACGTCGTCGCGCGAGTGTCGAAATTGTCGTTGGTGAAGAACATCGTAGCGCTCTTGCGAAACGCGGTGCCCGGATACTGGAAGTTCGTGGCCACGCTCATTCCGTAATAAACACCCGCGCCCCCGCGGACTACGGTGTTCTGGGCCAATTGGTAAGCAAATCCGAGGCGTGGCCCCCAGTTGTTACGATCAACGGGAACGTTTCTACGTCCAAAGGTGTTTGGGAAGAGCGTCGTTCCAATGAGTTGCTTAGTGCCTAAACCCAGCCCCGCGTTCTGTCCTCCTGCGGTCAAATCAATCGACATGCCGCTGTTCCCGGTGAAATCGCTGAACTCAATTCGATTGGAGCGTTCTGTGTAGGGAGTACTCCACTCGTAGCGCAGGCCCAGATTCAGGGTAAGTTTCGAATTCACTTTCCAATCATCCTGAATGTAGAGGCCGGTCTCTTTCGATTTATTCGCGACAGCGGGGTAAATGTTAATGGTGCTGGTGTTATCGGGATATCCAAACATAAGAGTCGCGAACGGATTACCGGTGGGATTGCCGATCGAGTCGGTATCGCTGCCGGGAGTAGGCGAGGTCACTGTGTCGCTGAAATCGAACAGGCCCGTGGGATTGGGCGGCTGGAAAAAGTTGTTGAAAAAGATGCGCTGTTCTCCGCCAAGGGTAATGAGCTGCGATCCCTTCGAGATCAGAAGTTGAGAGGAGTAGCTGTAAAGGGTGTGCGCAAATGTTGTGTTCACGCAGCACTGGTCGTACAGATTTGTGTCCGGCTGAGCGCCCGTCAGTTGAATGGTGGGCATACGGTCGATGCCGGAATTGGCGGCGAGATAGGAGGGGAATCCAACACTGGTCAGGCTGGGATAATTTTCGACCTCGTGCTCACTCACGCGGTCGATGGCAAAGTGATTGGTCCAGACGACCCGAGGACTGATTGTCCAGGCGTACTCAAGAGACGCATTTTGCGCCTTGACGGGATCGTTCGCAATTCCATCGCCCCAGGTATCGCCATCTCCAAAATAGGTTGGCACCGAGAATCGGCTACTGAGCCGGCTGTAGCGTGCGCTGAGCCGCTGTTTGTCGGTGAACTGGTTGTCGACCTTGATGTCGAACTGGTAGTCGGACGCATGAGAGAGCGTGCTTAAGCGGAAGTTGTTGAATTCTCCGGGCAAGGTTGGTTTCGGATAGAGATTGATGATGGCCTGCCCGACCGGATCGATTTCGCCAGCCGGGATCACGTTCAGCGTTCCACCCGGTTGCGATCCCACTTGCGGCCTGTTTTGACAGCTTGGCTGACAGATGATGGGATCGTAGATCGGAGTTGACGTGCCACTGAAATCTCCTGTCCGCTCCGCAAGCGTGGGCACGGTGGCGACAATATTCACAGCAGCATTGTCACGAACTTTTTCGATGTCGCCGAAGAAGAACGTCTTATTCCGTCGCAACGGCCCACCCACGGAAAATCCATACTGATCGCGCTTATGGTCGGGCTTCGGTCCTACCGATGCGGGATTGAAAAAGTCGCGCGCATCGGTGCCGGCGCGCTGCCCGAACCACCAGCCGCTTCCGTGGAAGCTGTTGGTCCCGCTTTTGAGGGCCATGTTTACCACGGTGCCACCGTTATTCCCAAACTCTGCCGAAAAGCTGTTGTTCTGGACTTTGAATTCCTGAACCACTTCAACGGAGGGCTCGTAATACACGTTGCTGGTCGCGCCTTCGCCCTGCTCGGGGGCGCTGATTAGCGAGCCATCGATACGTATTTCTGCGGTTGAATTCCGCTGGCCGTTAGAAACGAAATTGGTTCCGGCAGGGTAATTGTCAGTAGTCCCTGAACCGGCGGTCTCAGTAACCCCACCCGAGAGGAATGTGAGTCCGAAGAAGTTGCGCCCGGGGAGTGGAATTTCTTTAATGTATTGGTTGGTAACTTCCGTCCCTAGGGTTGAACTTCCAGTATCGAGCAGTGGAGCGGTAGTGTTCACCTGGACTTCAGTGTTGACCGCACCTGGAGAGAGCGTGAAATTGAGGCCCGCCTGCTGATCGACGGCCAGCACTATGCCGGTTTTTTCTTGCGCACGGAATCCTTGTGCCTCGACTTTCAATGAATAGGTAGAAGGCCGTAGCCCGGTGAAAAAGTACTCGCCTCTATCGTTCGTTTGAACGGTGCTCGCAATGTTCGTCCCTGTCTCGATGATAGTAACGCGCGCTTTGGGGACCACTGCGCCGCTGGGGTCACTGACGATGCCGCTGATTTGCGACCGATAAGTGCCCTGCGCAAAAAGCAAAGCGGCGGAGGAGAGCAAAATGCACGTGGTCAGAAATATGCGGGAGAGTTTCGCAATCATTGTCATAAATAAGCCCCTATCCTTCGGACTTTTTCAGGCCGAATGTGTGATCTCTGAAAATTGTGACCATTATTTTCACGGTTCCCACCAGAACACGGCACCCTTTTGAATCGAAGGCAAGCTGAACGTCAGCGCGCCGTCACTGTCTACAGCATCGACCTTTGATACTTGCCCAAGAAATGGCAGAAAAAATCCATGCGCTGTATTGGTACCCCGGATGGTAACTTTTACTCCGGTCTGAGGCGTCTGCACCGGATTCGCTCCGCCCCGCAAGCCGGTGAAGTTCGCAAAATAAATATGCGGATTGCCGTCTACGCTTGAAATTGAAGTGGCTACGGAAGTTCCCGCTGCGACGCCGATTTGCTGTTCTGGTTTCAAGCTGTCCAGGAATTGCTTTTCATCATCGGGAGTGGCTGCAGAAAAATCTTTCTGCAATTTGGCGTAATACTCTGCACCCAGACGATTGCTGAAACGAACGATGTTCGCTCGAGTGCCCAATTCAGTTCCGTCCTGGCCAGTTATCACCAATGTCTTTCCGCTCTCGGCATAGTTGCGGAGCAATGATTTCTCATCGTTTCCCATTACCCGGGCGTCCGGAATCACTAACGTGTTTCCCCGGAAGGCAGCGAGGGTGCGTGGAGTTACGACCTGGAATTCAAGATGTTTCTGCATTAACAGAATAAGAATGCCGCGATAAGAGCTAATGAATTCGTCAGCGTAGTAGTCGCGGGTTTGCGGAGAGAAGTAGACGCCGACGGGGGAAATGGGAGTGCGCGCATCAAACAGCGTTTTCTCGTTGGCCTTGATCCAGGTAAATATCTCGCGCCGGGTTGGGTAATCGTTCGACCCGGCCATGGAATGCCCGGGAGCGTCCCAAAAGTTCGAGTCTGCCATAACTTCTGACATGGCAAGGTTCTTCATGGATTCAGGGATGCTGACGTTTTTCTGTCCGTCCCACGAGTAGTTCAAAATCCACGTCGGCTTACCTTCTGCGAAAGCGCGGAATGAGTGCATTCCAACCTGGTAGTTAAACCAGTCAAGCGGATTCCGTTGGGCAGCCATGTGGCCGCCTTCGCCGAACTCGTACTCGTGCGCGATCACGTCCACGACTGGGTACAAACTGTAAACATCGGCCCCCACTCGTACGGCCTCTTCTTCGATCCCAGGGTAAATTTCGGGAATGATCTGGATTTTCGGGTTCACAGATTTCGCGTTGTCCGCGATTTCATGCATGAAGTCTGTAAAGGTATCGATACGAAAGTCGACCCATTTGCGAAAGTTTGGATCCGAAAAGTCTCCGAGTTTCAGGTCCTTCTTTGCCTCCAGTCCCGTCTTCTTACGAAAGGCCTCAACCGTGTAGTCATCGAAACTGGCCCAGGTGTTTTCCCAGCCTTCGAAATGGGTCATCCAGTAGGGAATATCGACATAAATGCCGTCAATTCCAGTCGCGGCGATCTGCCGGACGTGTTCCATATATATCTTTCGCCATCCGGGAGCATACGGGGTGACCCAAACGTCTTCATCGCCCTTCTTGATCCAAAAAGCCGTTCCCCCGCCGAACATTGCGGGTTCTCCGGTGATCTTCCGCTGCAGCCAGTCCGGATGGTCTTTGGCCATCGAATGAGGAGTGTTGGCAGCATTCGCGGTAATGCACTCCGTCCCGGCGATGTAAACAAAGGCATAATTATTAGCAGCATGGGCCTTTTCGGCGACGGCGTGAATCGCCTTTAACTTGGAGGTCGGATCCAGAAAACTCTCATAACGGCCTTCGATATCGTTATCGACTTCAATACCGAAGACCCCATCCCGATCCGCGTTTTCAACGATTTGTGCAGCGTTATCGCTTCTAAGGCCGTATGCGCCAATACGGACGTAGTGGGTCCATGGCGTTTCGTCGGTCTCCGAGGCTGCCTTCGGGATCAGAAAAAGCGGCAAGAACGCACACACCAAGCACCTTGCTTGGCGAGACAAGCCGATCGGCAACCAACATATCGGCTGAGTTCCTGAGCGTATCATTTCGTTTGCTATCTTTTATGTTCGATTGCAATGCGTTGTCAAGCGTAAAGATGGCCAGTTGGCACCAATACCGAGCGCGAGCGTAAGCGGCAGGCTGCTTACCTTTTAGGTCCTTGCTCTCAACTCGAGAGCTTGAATTCGCGTACCGCGTCGCCGGCCCCGCCGAGATTCGCCAGCTTCATTTCGGAATACTTGCGAGAGAGGATTACGCCGGGAGCTCCGGCGCGAAAGGCTGCGGTTACTGCATCTTTCACGCTTTGAGGCGTGCACTTGCTGTGGCCTTTCTCGGTTGGAATGTCAATGTCAATGCCGGGCCAAATTTGCGTCTTGCTCCCCGCGACTCCTTCGCGAGCGCGCCTGGTCTCTCGATAGACATAGTCGGGTGAAAGGCCTGTGCGCGGAATCTGGTCGTAGCCGGCTTCTTTGTAGTTCATCACCTCGTAGGTGAAATCCGTCAACTGCTGCTTGGTGAGATCGGCGTAAAGCGTTGAACCGATGTTATCGATGTAAAGCGCCATGCGCTCCCCGCCGCAGTTGTTGTACATCACGACCTTGATGAAATCGGAATACTTCGAGAGTTCCTGCCAGTCCTGCTCCGCACGATAAATAGGATTGAAAGAATCGTTGTGCCAGATATGCCAGCCGACCGGAATCGTCGGCTTGGCCGTCTTCACGGTCTGGTAAAGGGTCGCATAAGTCTCGCGCAGGCTGTCCGTGAACATCATTTCCCAGGCAGCGAGTTCGGGATATCGCAACAGGATTCGCCAGAATTCAACGAAGTACCCATCCGACGGGCGCTTGCCGCCTCGTGAGGCGCGCACAAATTTTTCGAGTTCAAGAAAGCCCTGCTTCGCCCGATCGGGATTGATTCCCCGCTCCCGGGCCGTCTTGTAACAATACGGGCAGAAGCAGGTCACTTCGCCGGGATCAATCGGCGGCGTGTCATGCGTGGCGCCTAGGCTGTCGCAAAGCGCGCCTTGCCGCTCCGATCCCCACATGATTCCATCCACGTCATAAGACCGTGCGAAATCTTCCACCAGCCCGGTAAAGAAATTCCGATAATTCGGATTGTTGACGCAGAGCGTTTCCTGATTCCGCCCGTATAAATCTCGCTCCTGCACTTGGTCGATGTTAGGAAGGTCCTTGCGGAACACATCTTCCATCCAGCAGATTACTTTCATGCCGCGCTTTTTTGCCGCCGGAAGCACTTCTTCCAGGATGTCGAGATTGACGTGATCCGGCGCGTGCTCGGGCTGGATTACTGTTTCCTTGTAGTACTGCGGATGAGGCGTGGCGAAATTGCCGCCGTGATAGTTCAAGTCGTAGACCTGCTTGCCGTGATCGGGCAACGGGTAGCCGGGGATTTGCCGGCCGGCAATGCCGCGACCGTAAGTGAACACCGCAAGAAACAGCGTATTGACTCCGCCCCGTTCCTGAAGGATGTCGAGCACTTTCTCGGTGCCTTCATCCACGAAGGAAATCGCTCCTATCTGAATGCCGACCATTTTTTCGCTCGGAGAAACGGCAGCCTGCGCCACGGAAGGCACAGCAAGAGACACGCCGGTTGCAGCGGTGAGCTTCATGAATTCACGGCGGGAAACGTCTGAATTGTGCATGGGTTCTCCTATCGCTTTTCGTAACAGCCGAGATCAATTTTTCCAGAGCTGACTCGCGCGGCACCGTCGAGGTCGAGCTCTCCGACCGGCAATTCGTCGATTGTGCCAGCGGCGAGCGCCGGCGAATCAGATTGCAGATGGAAGTTGTGCGCGGCGGCATCGACAAAGTGCGGATCGACGAAGCGCGAGTGCTGGTCGTTCCCCGTGGACTTGACGTAATTGTCGAAACCCTTGATGGTGCCCGAGACTTCTGCCCATGTGCTTGCCTCGGCCCCCGCGGCGCAATAATAAAGATTGTGATCAATCAGGGCTGGAGGCTGGGTTTTGTTCACCTCGGTTTTGATTATTGAGATTAGGCAGTGCGGGCCCGCGTAAACGATGTTGTTGGCAAAGACGTTATCCGACATGTTCCATTGCATCTGGAACTCGCCGCTACCGGTCGAGGATGTATCGTTTTCATACAAAGTGTTATTGATCACTTTAGAGTGCTCGGTGTGTCCGCGATCGGGAGCGTAGCCGCCGATGGAAACACCTGCGGTGTGGCAGTGATAAATAAGATTATTTCGCGCAGTGATGTAGCTAGTCGCTCGATCCTTGTGCTCGCTGGCCAGCTCGATCCCGAAGTCCACATCGTGAAGCGTATTTTGCTCGATCAGGATTCTGGTTCCGCCATCCACGTAAATGCCGTCCGACGATTGATCGTTTCCGTATGCCGGATTGCCGCGTGAGGTGATGTTGTAAACCAGGTTGTGGCTCACGACTCCGTCACGCGCCTGATCCACGGCCGGATCTGGGGCGGTTCGCTCAAAGCCGATGACATCAATGCCGATGTTGTTATTGTCGTGGACAGTGTTGTGGGTGATGCGAAAATTCGTGACGTTTCCGTTCACCACCAGCGACTCGCTTGATCCCGTCTTGAGGTGGTGCACCTGGTTCCCATCAATGATGAGGTCAGTGATGGGAGACGTGGCGCTCGTGCCATAGACAGCGATGCCAAATCCGTTGCCGCCACTCCCGGGTCTATCGCGGCCTGGGAAGGTCTGCTGGATGTCGTGGACATTATTGTTCAGCAATTCGATATGCGAGCCCGAGCCGATGACGTTGATACCCATCGGCGTGAGGCGATGTTCGGCAGTGCGGAAATTGCGAATTTCAAATCCTTCAATCCGCACATAAGACTGATTCTGGATCGTGAGCACACCCTGTCTGTCTTGAGGTGTGAATTGTGATGCGTCCAGCACCGCAACCTCGCCCGGATAGCTCCTGAAGGTTATAAAACCGTCGTTCGCGTTTCCGGAGACATTGATACGAACTAATTCCTCGTATGTTCCCCCGTGCACGTAAACCGTGCTGCCGGCGCGGGCAGTTTGGGCGGCACGTTGAATAGTCTTCCATGGCGCGGATTGAGTGCCGGGATTGGAGTCGTTGCCGGTGGTCGCCACATAGAAAGAGGCGTTGGGCTGGGCCGAAGCGGCCGAGACACATGCGAACAAAATGAAAGCGGTTATGAATTTCACGGGCAGTCTCCCTAGTTGCAACAAAGGCAATTGATCGGTCAGCAGCTTTCAGGCGCTTCTTTGGCGTAGAGTTTCCGTTGCAAGTAGCGGACTATCGCATAGACCATCGCGAATAGCATTAATCCTAGGAGAGCGGCTCCCCGGCCAGCTGCACGGCTAAGATCGGTGGTGCGTCGTGTCGCAGCATGAACCACTAGAAGTTGGATTGCGGATGAAATTCCTAACGACATCCAAAAGGCGACCTTGCGGAATGAGATAGCGCCGAAGACGATCATAACTGCCGTGATCATCACAATAAATGCTGCCTCCTGCCAATCGGGATTCAAATGATAGCGCCCAGGGAGTACGACATATGCGAACGAAATCAGGGCCATCGTACCGAAGGCCTCCAAAATATCGCGCCACGACAGTTGGTTCTTAAGGCCGGGAATTTTCCAGCGTCGGGTGGTCCTGTTTTCTCGGCGCTCCTGCCGTCTAGCGAATCTCCGATGTTCGATTCGGTCGGATTCTGTCAGATTCCGCCGAAGCAGTTCCGTATCTAGAGCGGCACGAGCTTCCGTGGTCAGGGAATGCCGCTGAGTTGCTAAGTGCAGAAGCTCGTCATCACTTCGTTCAGAATATCCGGCGAACAAGTCGTTGGGCATGGTCGTTTACCGATCTGACGTGACCACATCTTAGCGCAGAATATCGACCCCCAAGCGATGATCCTTTCGCCGGTTGCCCCACCCTTTTCGCGTTCGCTGCGAAAGGGTGGGCAGCACGAACTTAGCTCCATCCCGGAAGTGCTGACCATCAGTTTTGAATTTAAGTTTTCCGCGAAGCCAGGAGCTTCTCCGCGTTATCGTGATAAACCTTGCGCAAGATTTCGTCTGACAGTCCGAAGCCGTTCAGGCTCCAGTGATAGCCGAACTGTTCTGTTTCATAGAAGTGCTCATCCTCGGTCTCGAGAACTCTGAAGGTAATTCGATACATCGGCTTGTCGAATCCCATGTCGGTGCCATAAACCAGGCGGTCGGCGTACTTTGCGTAAAATTTGGCGGTGAAGCGGGGAATAGGCGCAGTTTCGGCGTAGCGCGCAGCAATGTCGGCATACAGATTGGGATGAGCATCGAGCACTTGCCCCAGGCGCGCGAGATCGTAGCCGAGGTTTGCGAAGTGGCAGGCGATGAACGTTGTGTTCTCGTGTTTTTTAACCGTGCGCTCCAGGATGTCAACCATTCCGGAAAGCTTGACAATACCGGGCTGGTTGTCCAACCGCCAACTGTAGGCATTCATCAGGCCGTCATTGGTGTTGTCCATTGGTTGGTACATCCAGATCGGATCGGCGACGTGAATGCTTACCGGCAAGCCCAATTGCCCGCACCTTTCAAATACCGGGTCCATGCGAGGGTCGTCGGGGTGCATGCCATGGGCCCTCAGCGTGCTTGAACTCAGTCCCTTTCCTTTGTCGTGCAGCTCTCCGACGCCGCGCGCGCCAATATCGTGGCACTGCTCCAGCGCCTTTACGGCCCGAGCGCTGAATCCCGGCTGGTCGTAGCCTCTGTAGTCAAAGCCGCACCAGATTTCGAAGCGGTCGGAATGCGCCGAATATTTTTTATAAATCTCGGAGAATTTTTCTCCAGTCGCCATAGCCAGGATCATCGTCTTCTCCACGCCGACCTCGTCCATATTCCTTACCCACTCGGCGATTTCCTGCGTCGTCTTGGCGTAAGGATGCGAGTGCATGTCAATGACAGGAAACTTCGCCTTGGGGACCTGCGTAATCGGAATCTTGTAAATGGATTTTGGCTTGTAGTCTTTGAGCAGAATGTTTTCTGGCGAAGCCGCTCCGGATGCCTTGCTGGTTGACGGCTGATGAGACGCTTGGTGACTTGCGTGTTGCGGCGCACTCCAGGCGGGCATGGCCCCAGCCAGCACGCCGGCCGCGCCGGCGTTTTTGAGAAAAGAGCGGCGTTTCATGTTTGTCCTTTAAATTGCCAAAAAAGTGACAATGAGTTAGGGGGATTTGTCCTTCGCTGAAGCTTCAAATTGCAGCAAAGCTTCAACACTCTCTCGATTAACCCCTTTTGTCGCGTGCAATCGCCATCCCCGCTGACGAGTAAAAGCAGCAAACCAGGCCTCCAGTAATTTGTTCGCCACACTGTAAACCATCACGCTTCCTTTTCCGTTCACGAGAGTATTGCCGCTATACCAGAGAAACGACGCGGATCGGCTAAAATCTTGAAGCGTTCGAGAAAAGTTGGCTTCGCTCGGACGCTTCTGGGCAACATGTGGCTGCGCCTTCATTGACGCCTCGGCGTAGTCGTCGCCAGTCCTCACAAACATTTTTTGTTCCAAGACCCGGTTTGGCGAAAACGGCGGAAAGTTCAGTTTGTCGTGACCTCCAAAATAGTCAACCCTCGCTGTGAAAATCCGATCTACTACCGCGGCGAAATCTATTCGCCCGGTTCCGGAGAATCTTAGCCATTTGTGGTCAAACCAGTTGTCAATGTGAATTATCCAGATTTCCCTAGGCTCCCACGAGCGATTGACAATACCGCACACTAGAGAGTTAACAATTGAAATAAACTTCGGGTCGTCGCTTTCTGTGCTGTTAAGACGAGGAAACATAGACACGGCCGGGTGGACCTTTTGACTTGTTAGGACTCGCCCCAACTGAGGGTGCCCCATCCTTGCGTTCTTTGCAAGGGTGGGAACCTCGAACTTATAACTCTTGATCTTCGGTTTGGGATTAAGTTTATGCTGCCCACCCTTTCGCACAAATCGCGAAAGGATGGGGCACCCCCTGTGACAATATTGCCGGCAAACAGGACGCCGCAAGAGCCGTGCGCCACCGGCCAGCTACAGGAATCGGAATGCTAGCGAGACCGCTAAGTAGAAGAAAAACCCGAAGACACTCCAGCGTGCCCACTCACGCGCCTGTCGTCTAGCACCTCGCTCAACAAAATGTCGATGTGCCAGGATTATAGGAATGCCGAGGAATATGGTGGAAATGAAGAAGGCAAGAATTCTGTAGCCCCAGGTCAGCGGGGCTTCCTCAACTTGCTTGTTTGCCGCGACTGCGCGGTCTAGCGTGCTGATTGTCGGCACATCCAACTTGCGAGAGTTAAACTCCAGCTGGGCGGCTGCGATCGCATCCGGCGTGTAATCGCTCGCATGTCCGTAAATGACATCGTAAAGTTCCTCGTCAGTCTTATTGGCCATCCCGTTTTTCAGATCATCAGCCGAAACGCTCATGTTGTTCCTCCTACTGAGCCGAGGACGCGGCTGTGCGCGGGTGCGCCTTCGCATGTCCTATTCCGAAAATGGCGGAAGTCAAGAAGCTGGCGGGAGCCGCAGCGTGGCCAAGAACACCTGGCCCATAGGGCACTAGGACGCTAAGCACCCAGAGCAGGCCAACCACAACACCGAGACTACTAATGATCCACACTACCGTCAGTACACGTTTTGAACTTTGCGAAATGGACCAAATCGTCGCAACGAGAAAGATTACCAGCGGCAATGCGCTCATGGTCGCAAAGTGTACTCACTTTTTCCATGGAGAGCTAGTACAAGCGGGTGATCACTCGTTGGCTCTAAATCCACCTGCTACTCCACTTTCCCCGCAGCTGGCCCCACCGCCGTCGCCTGCTTCGTCTTAGGATCAATGGCCATCAGCGCTACGCCGCCGACCCCTTCGCGAAGGTCGCTAACCACGTGGCCACGCGCTCTCAACTCAGCCTTCACTTGTTCGGGCAAAGTGCTGGGTACAGACAAGCTGCCCAACTTCGCGCCGTCCTGACCGAAGGAACTGATGAAATGATCGGTCGAGAAGCGTGGTGCCTTAAAGGCATCCTCGGGACTCATGCCAAAATCCACATAATTAAGGATGACCTGGATGGCCGCCTGGTCCTGCATATCGCCCCCCGCCACCGAGATCGCCATGACCGGGTGCTCATCATGGAAGAGCAGCGTCGGGCTTAGCGTGATTCGAGGCCGCTTGCCGGGCTCAATCACATTGGGAGTTCCCGCAAACGTGTTCAGGCTGGTGAGCCGTGCACCGTGAATGATGCCCGTATGCCCCGCCACTCCCGCCGTGCTCGACAGGCCGCTCGGAGTCGCCGCGATGACGTTCCCAAATTTATCCGTCACGCACATCACGGTGGTCCCGCCATGCCACGGGCCGGTGATGGTCGGCGGCTTGGTCGGTTTCATGTTGTACGGATCGCCCGGCCGGAGCTCGAGAGATGCCTTTTTCGGATCGATCAGCTTGCGCCGCATTTCCGTGTACTGATCGGAAAGCAACTGCTGCATCGGGACTTTCGTAAAATTGGGATCGCCGTAATACTCGTCGCGATCGGCGAGCGCCAGTTTCTCCGCTTCAATCACCGTGTGAATGTAATCCGCCGAATTGAATCCCATCTGTTTCAGGTCGAAGCCTTCGAGCAGTCGCAGCGCTTGTAATAGATAAGGACCCTGCGTCAGCGGACCGGTCTTATAGACCGTGTAGCCGCGGTACGTGGTTGTGAGCGGGTCGACAACAGGAGTTTTGTGCGCGGCCAAATCCGACTTGCGAAGGAATCCGCCCTTCTCGATGTACCAGACTTGCAAAGCATCGGCGATGTCGCCGCGATAGAAGCGGTCCGAAACAGCTTGCAGTTTCTGCTCGCGCGTGCCCTTCGCCGATTTCTCTGATTCCACCAATTTTCGAAAGGTCACCGCCAAATCAGCCTGCCAGTGCACGCCGGTTTCGATCTTCTGGTCGCTGCCGGTATCAATGTACCAAGTTGATTGGATAAGAGCGAAGGCTCGATGCAAACTCAGATAGTTTTTGGTTGAGGACCAAGACTGCTGAGCAGGAAGGAGCCTTCGCAAATGATGATTATAGGCTGTGATTTTCATCCCAGCTGGCAGCAGATTGCCTG